>NZ_FNOR01000002.1 GCF_900107095.1 Collimonas sp. OK242 | reverse complement strand
GGCCGAGGCCTTTTTTAAGATTTCTACATCTCCTCGCAGTTGGCGGTTCTCCTGCTCCAACTGCCTGATTCGTTGTTGCTCGGGCGTCAGCGGTTTGCCAATGCCTGGCTGGCCGGATTGCTCGGCATCGTACTGCTCTACCCAGCGACGCACGGCGGTCGGGCCAATGCTCATGCTCTCGCATACGTGCTGAACACTGAGTCCCTGTTCTTTGATCATTTTGACGACCTCAAGCTTGAAGCTGTGATCGAAAGTGCGGCGTTGCCTTGTCATGCAAATCTCCTCGGATGGTGGATTGTCCACCTATCGAGGTGTCCGGGCAAATTAGACCACTACAACTCTGTTCTTCGCTAATGGCGTAGTTCGGCCATGAGCAGTCCTTCACACTTAAAATAAATCCCCTCGCCAACGGCCGCTTTGCTAGATAAGCCGACGTAGCCGCTACTTCCGCCATCGGCGGTTCAACCCTCTATGTGGCCATCGGTGATTTCCCCATGGTTGGTCCAACGCATGTGAAGCAGCCAATCGGCGAATTTTCATTGACACCGATTTTAAAATCGCCAATATTACACCAATAGGTTAATTAACTAATTGGTGTAATAAATATGAATACTGATTCGCTCAGCATCACCTTCGCCGCGCTCGCTGATCCAACGCGTCGCGCCATTCTTGCGCGACTAGCACTGGGCGAGACATCGGTTACCGAGCTTGCCAAGCCGTTTTCGATAAGCCCGTCAGCCGTAACGAAGCACCTCAAGGTGTTGCAGCAGGCCAGACTGATCACACAAGGTCGCCAGGCGCAATGGCGCCCCTGCCAGCTCAATGCCGCACCGTTGCACGAGGCTGCCGATTTTATCGGCCAATATCGCCAGCACTGGGAGCAGAGTCTCGATCGTCTGGATGTGTATCTTAAAAACCTTCAATCTGTGGAGACGAAAAGTGCAGGAAAGAAAAAATAACGCGGCGAACAATGCTGATACCAGCGACCGCGAAATCATCATGTCGCGTTTGATAGACGCGCCGCGCGAATTGGTATGGGAGGCGATGACCAAACCTGAACATGTCGTGCATTGGTGGGGCCCGAATGGGTTTACTAACACGCTGGAGAAACTGGATTTTCGCGTGGGAGGCGAGTGGCACCATGTCATGCACGGGCCGGATGGACGAGATTATCCCAGCCGCAGCGTCTATACCGCGATCGACAAACCTCACCACATCGAGTTTTGCACCGGCGGCACATACAAGGGCGACCCGAAGGCCATGTTTGAGGCGATGTGGACGTTCGAGGCAGTGGGCGGACAAACCAAAGTGACGATCCGTCTGTTTTTTCCTACTGCGCAGGCACGCAATATGGCGGTAGAAAGAATTGGTGCGATTGAAGGCGGCAACCAAACTCTGGCGCGGCTTGCCGGCTATGTAATCAAAACTTGAACACGGAGAAAATCATGAGAAAAATCGTTTCGTTTGTACATGTGTCACTGGATGGTTTTGTTGCTTCCACTGCGAAGGGCCCGGCGGGCCTCGGCTGGATAAGTATAAGCACCGATTTGTTTGAATACGTGGAGCAGCGGATTCAGCAGACCGACACAGCTTTATACGGGCGTACCACCTTCGAGATGATGGAGTCGTACTGGCCAACCGCTGCCGATAAGCCTGACGCCAGCCCGCATGACCATGAACATTCACGCTGGTATAAATCCGCACGCAAAGTGGTGTTGTCGAAAACTTTGTCGGAAAAAAGTCACGTTAATACGCAAATCATCAGTAGCAATTTGAGCGATGAAATCAACAAGCTCAAACACAGCTCGGGCAGCGAGATCTTGATGTTTGGCAGCCCCTCCGCCACTCACGCGCTGATGGCGGAAAACCTCATCGACGAGTACTGGCTATTCGTCAATCCAATACTGCTGGGGCAAGGTATTCCCTTGTTCAAAAATATCAAAGACAAAACCGCACTCATGCTGGTGAATAGTAAAATTTTTCCGTCGGGCGTCGTATGCCTGCAATACGAGGTGAAACGAAATTAACGGTGTAAAGTTGTGATATTCCGTGGCGGTGTAATGGCTATTCGGTTGAATTTTCGCTTAGTGATCACCCCGATTGGCACTCAACTATGGTCCTTTCGATACCCGACTCGAAGCATGGACGATGATAAATGGACCTCAACTAAAGGTCGTTGCTTACTTTGAATGGCCGGTTTGGAGCACGTTGATTGGCCGTAGCGGGTGGCCGAGAGATAGTCGGTACGGGCGGTGCGGACATCCGATTTCGATGCGTCCAATTTTTTTGCGGGCGATTCAGAGTTGAGGCTTCGAGGGTTGAACTGTCGGTGGCGTCTGAAACGGCTATGTCCGCTTGCCCGTACAAACCTGACCTACACACTTTTTTGGTCGACGGTCGGGTTTGGGTCGGAAGCGGAAGTTCGCACTCTCTTCCATATTGCACCGCCATATCTTTCCCGCCTGTTGGTTTTTCGAGGGTAGTGGAGGGGTATTGCTCCCTACGATACCGATGCAAAGGCACATATGTCCGACGCGATAAATTGGTTCGAGTCTAATTGCGACCAATGCGGGTGCAGATCAGTGGGCTCGGTGAGAGTTGGCATGTATTCAGAGGCAGACAATCAGAAAAATTTGCGACATGGAAATGCGCCGCGCGCATATCGGTCCGCAAATCGAAGTGTCGATGCACGGATGTTTTGAGTCGGGAATGCGGGATAGTAGTGCTGATAATCGCGAAGGATATTTGCCTTGGCAAATATAACGATGTTTTCGGACAAAAGAAAAGGGACTGCAATTGCTTACAGCCCCTTATATATTTTGGCTCCCCGACCTTGACTCGAACCAGGAACCTGCGGATTAACAGTTCTTTGCCGGCGCAGCCGGGCAGCCGCGCCAGTTGGTCGCCGGCGGAATCGATTCGCCTTTCATGACCAGCGTCAGCGCGCCCAGCTTGGCGTTGTCGTTGACCACCGCGCCGTACAGTACAAAGCTGCGCGGGCCCATATAGACCCGGCTGCCGATGTTGACGTGGTCGATCTTCATGACCCGGTCTTCGAACAGATGGGTCTGCGGGCAAGCCTGGGCGTTCAGTTCGCTGTAATCGCCGATGGTGACGCAATCGAACTCGGTGATGTCGGTGGTGTTCAGGTAAACGCCGCGGCCGATATGGCAGCCCAGCAGATTCAGGGCCAGCGGCAGCCACGGCGTGCCGCGCAGGTAGTTCATGAAATTCGGTATCGCAATCCCTTCATACAGATTGGTAACGCCTTCCGAGAGCCAGACGAAAGGCGTCCACATCGGGACGCTGCACTTCTTGTAGCGTCCGATCAGCAGCCATTTCAGGGCGGCGATAAAGATGAAGGTGCCGATGCCGTACAGCAGTCCGGCGGAGGTGAGCAGGGAGATCACTTCACCCCACTGGCCGGCGCCAGCCAGCGGCATCAGGTTCAGCACCACGGTGTAGCCGACCGCGATCACGATCGCATGCGGCGACACGATACGGAAACCTTCCACTAATGAACGGCCCAGGCGGCGCCGGCGCGATGGCCGGAACGTCAAATGTTCGGGGAAGCCGCTGGTTTGTTCGCGTGCCGGCAGGTTGATCGGCGGCGAGCCGAGCCAGGTGTCGCCTGGCTGCATGCGGTGGTTGTCCGGGGTGCGGGAATGGACGCCGATCAGCACGTTTTCCGGCAGGATGCTGCCGTCAGGCACGTAGGCGCCGTTGCCGACAAAACTGCGGCGCGAGATGACGGTCGGCTGCATGGTCATCCAGCCGCCGTCGATTTGTTCGTCGCCCAGCAGGACGGCGTCGGCGATGAAGGTATCGTCACCCAGGGTCAGCATGTCAGGCACTACGCCGAGCGCGGTCGAGATCTCTGCATGGCGGCCCACTTTCGCGCCCAGCAGGCGGTACCAGATCGGCGCGTAGACGGTTGCGTACACGCCGTGCAGCACGCTCAGGCTGGATTCCTGGATCTGGTTGACCAGCCATTTGCTGCAATAGATATTGCTGCGCACCGGCCAGCTGCCGGCCCGCATGCGCGGCAGCAGGCTCCAGCGGATCCCGGCCGAGAGCAAAGCTGTGCATACGATCAGCACGGCTGTCGCCGGGAAAGCCATGACGAAATATTTGGACAGCTGGAACGCCACATTACCGTTGCTTTGCAGCCAAGGAAAGCGATCGGTATCGTCGAGCCAGTCGATCAGCATGAAGCTGGGGAACACCGGCATGAAGAACAGGGTGGTGATCAGGAAGGCGCCGAACAGGAAAAATATCGACTCGCCCAGCTGGCGCCTGTGCGTAACCGGCGGCCTCGGCGGCTTGGCGGCATGGTCGAAAGCACCCGCGTCGCGCGCCGGCGAGCCGGTCCAGATGCGGCCGGCCGGCACCGTCTGGCCGTCGCTGATGGCGCTCTGGCCCTCTACATGGCCGAAGGCGCCGACATCCGTGTTGCCTTCCATGACGACATAGGAACCGATGCAGCTTTCACGCTGCAAGGTGATCGGCCCTAGCCACAGTTCGCCATGTTCGACGCGGGCATTTTCAAAATTGACGGCATTGCCGATGCTCACGCCATCCTCTATGGTGAGCAGATCGTGCGCGCGCAAAGTCATGGAGCCGATCACGACTTCCGAGCCGATACGCGCACCGAGCGCTCTTAACCACCAGCTATACAGGGTCGAACCGCTCAGCAGGTAGGCCGGCGCTGCCTCGATCAGGCGGTCGGCCAGCCACCAGCGGTAATAGGTGAGGCCCCAGAGCGGGTAGCGGCCAGCTTTCAGGCGTCCTGCAATCAGCCATTTTGCGGCGATCGCAATCGCGAATTCAAACAAGGTGGCCAGCAAGAACACGCCCACCGACACTACGATCGCCAGGGCGATGGAGTCGCCCGGATCGCCGGTGAAGAAGTGGTAAGTAAAAAACGGCGCCAGCCATTGCATCATGCGCATCGCCACCAGCCACGGCACGGCGGCTGCTTGCGCGGCGCCGCACACCCAACGTTTCAGATCCGACGGTGCGGTCCAGCTGGTGTCGACCGCGATACCGGCGACCGGCGCGATTGCCAGCACCTGAGCGATGCGGCCGACGGTGCGATTCATGTAAATGTCGCGCACTGTCACATGGGCGAAATCGGGATTGGCGCGCAGTGCGGAGGCGAGTTTGGCCGCGAACAGCGAATGACCGCCGAGATCGTTGAAAAAATCGGCGCTGCGCAGGATAGGCTGACCCGGGAACAGTTTATTCAGCGCCCCAAATAGCGCTATTTCGGCCGGCGTTTCCGGCGTGTCCGAATCAAGGCCGGCGTTGCCGGCGCTAATCGCGGCCAAAGGCCTCGCTTTCAGCGCCTTACGGTCGATTTTGCCGGAAGTCAGGCGCGGCATCTCCTGCATAGTTTCAAAGAAACCCGGCACCATATAGGGCGGCAGGCGTTCGGACAAGGCGGTGCGCAGCACCGCCGGTGCAACTTCAGATCCACTTTCCGCTACGATGAATGCAATCAGCTGGTCAATGCCGTCTTCCTGGCGCAACACTACCGCCACCGTGCCAACGCCCGGCTGCCGCGCCAGCACCTCTTCGATTTCACCCAGCTCCACGCGAAAGCCGCGTATCTTCACTTGGTCGTCGGTGCGGCCCAGGCATTGGACCCGGCCGTCGGCCTCGATCCGCGCCAGGTCGCCGGTACGGTACAGGCGGCGGTCATGGCCGCCGCTCGACCACGGATTTGCCAGGAATTTCTCGGCGCTCAACTCGGGGCGTCCCAGATAACCTTCGGCAACGCCGGGGCCGGTGATGCACAATTCGCCCACTTCACCGCGCGGCAGCAGGACCAGGCCATGTTCTACGGCGGGATGAATCACCAGCAAGCCGTAATTGGGCAACGGCCGGCCGATGGTTACCGCTTCATTGGCGCGCAATTCGGCCAGGCTGGCCGATACCGTTGCTTCGGTGGGGCCGTAGGTATTGAATATACGGCGGCCGGATGCAGGTTTTGCCCAGCGCGCGACCAGTGCTTCCGGACACATTTCGCCGCCGAGATTGATGATGCGCAAGCTCGGCACATCCTGATTGAACAGCGCCAGCAGGGTCGGCACCGCATGCAATACGGTGACGCCGTTTGCGGCAAGCGCCAGCGGCAAGGCTTCGGGATCGGAGGCCAGTTCCTTGGGGGCGATCCAGAGCGTGGCGCCGGCCAGGTAACTGATCCAGATTTCTTCGAACGACATGTCGAACGCTACCGAAAAACCTTGATAGACGCGATCGCTGCCTGTGATTCCCAACACGGCGTTTTCGCTGCGCAGGAAATGGCAGATTGCGCCTTGGGTGATGGCGATGCCTTTCGGCTTGCCGGTCGAGCCCGAGGTATAGATGACATACGCCGGATCGCTGCGCTGCGCGTTTTGGCGGCGTAGCAGCGGTGCCTCGGCTGGCGCCAGCAACTGCTCGGCGGTCCAGATCTGGCATCCGAGCTGACCCGGTTCCAGGCGTGCGGCGAATTGCTGGCAACTGACAATCCCAGGCGCTTGCGCATCTTCCAGGCAGACGGCGATGCGTTCCACCGGCGTATCCGCATCCAGCGGCAGCCAGGCGGCGCCGGTCTTGGCGATGCCGGCTTGCATGATCAGCAGGTCGATGCCGCGCGGCAGCCACAAGCCGACGATCTGGCCTGGCCCCACGCCGGCGGCGATCAGGCGTGAAGCCACTTGGTCGGCACGCTGGCTGAGTTCTTGATAACTCAGCTGGCGCTCGCCAAAAATCAAGGCGATCTGATCCGGTACGCGCGCGGCGCTAGCCTCGAGCAGATCTGCCAGCACCTCATCGCGTATCAACTCAGGCTGGGCCGTCCCGTGCAAAATGTCGGGGTGAGTAGGAAAACTGCTGGCGGCCGCGCTATCGAGGTGCAAAGACTGGGTCATGGATGAGGCAAGTGAAAAAGGATCAACGGGAAGATGGCGAACCAGCGATGGTAGCACGGCAGATGCAGGTAAGTTAGGTAACGTTCAGACAATTTTTACCGATTTTTACCGATACACGATATCGATATGGATGGCGGCTTTCGCCTCAAGGCGGGCATTGCCCGCTGTCGTTTCCAGGTGTTCCCAGAGACTTAAACAAGGGATTATATTAATCCTCGTCAGCGAACTTGCTATTTAGAAAATGTTAGTCGTATGATGGGCACTAGCCTGGATTCAAGTAGTGTCGTTTTTTCGCAATTTTCTGCAATGTCGCTATGGCTTTCTGATTGTGCAAGTTCATCAGCGAGATTATGTGAGGCAGCGATTGAAGAGATTTTGGACCATGGATGGCGGCGTGCGCTGGATCAAGGTGACTTTGCCTTTCCTGGCGATTGTGCTCTTGATGGTAGGGGTGCTGGGATTCAGCATGAGTATCCTGTCTTCGGTGCGGGCACTGGTCGGCGGCGAGAGCTTGTGGTCGAAGGCGCAAAAAGAGGCCGTATTCCATCTGAATCAATATGCGCTTACGCAAGCCGAGGCTGACTACCGGAAGGCGCTGCAGGCGCTGGCGGTGCCCATGGGCGATCGCCGCGCCAGAGATGAGCTGGACAAACCCGTGCCGGATCTGCATGTGGTGCGCCAGGGTTTTCTGGACGGCGGCAATCATTCCGGTGATATCGACGGCGTCATTAGCCTGTATCGCAACTTCAAGAATTTCAGTCTGCTGGAAGAGCCGCTAAAAATTTGGCAAATAGGCAACGATCTGATTGAAGAGCTGAACGTGGAAGCTGGCCGTTTGCATGCCGTGATCGCTGCCGGCAAGCCGGAGCCGTCGACGCTGACGGACAGTATTGCCCGTATCAGCACCATAGACGCCCGCCTCACGCCTTTGGAGCTGCGTTTTTCGGCCAGCCTGGGAGAGTCTTCGCGGCAGGTCCAGCGCTTGCTGCTGTTTGCGGTATTGACGATTGCCATCGGACTGACGATTTTCGGTAGCTGGATTGCACGCTACATTCTGACCAAGAGCGACGCTTTCGAAGAGGCGCTGAGGATCAGCCAGGAGCGCCTGCATCTGGCGATGCTCGGCAGTAACGATGGTTTGTGGGACTGGGATATCAAGGCCGACAACATCTACTATTCGCCACGCCTGACGGAATTGCTGGGGTACACGCTGGAGGATGGCGAACCGACTCCGGTACAATTCCTTAGCTGTATTTATCCATCGGATCTGGCTTCGGTACGGGAAAAACTGAATGCCCATCTGTACGACAATTCACCGTGTGACATCGAGTTCCGGATCGTCACCAAGTCGGGCGATTTGCGCTGGGTGCGATCATGTGCGCAATCCACCAGCGATGCCTCTGGCCAGCCGGTGCGCATGGCAGGTTCGTTTACCGATATCACCGCCCGCAAACGATCCGAAGAGCAGCTGTATGCGGCCAAGGAGCGCGCCCAGGTCACTCTGGAGTCGATAGGCGAGGCCGTCATTACCCTCGGCACCGACGGCCTGGTCGAATATCTGAACCCGACTGCGGAAATCTTGACCCGATGGACGCTGGCGTCGGCGCGCGGGCTACCCTTGGCAAAAATCCTGAACGTAGTGGGCGAGGCCTCTGGCAGCCGGATTCCCGATCTGCTCCATCGGATACTCGACAGCGGCGATCCGATCGACCGTGAAACCAATCTGCTGCTGGTCTGTAGCGACGGCAGCGAGGTGGCGGTCAATCTGTCGGCCGAACCTATACGCAATCTGAGTGGCGAAACCATCGGCACAGTGCTGGTTTTGCATGACGTCAGCAAGGAGCGCGAATACGCAGCCCGGCTGTCGTATCAGGCTAGTCACGACGAATTGACCGGGCTCATCAATCGCCGCGAATTCGAGCGCCGCCTGACGGTGGCGATGATTACTTCGCGCGATCAGCAACGCCATCACGCAGTGCTGTATCTCGATCTGGACCAGTTCAAGGTAGTCAACGACACCTGCGGTCATGCCGCCGGCGATGAACTGATCCGGCAAATAAGCGTATTGCTGAAACAGCGTTTGCGAGATACCGACACCATCGCGCGCCTGGGCGGCGATGAATTCGGCGTATTGCTGGAAAACTGCCCGGCCGAATATGCGCTGCGGATTGCGGAAGGTCTGCGGCAGACGGTCGCCGATTTTCAGTTCGTCTGGAGCAGCAGGCCGTTCACCATCGGGGTCAGTATCGGCCTGATTAATCTGGCGGGAGAAATGCATACGCTGGGCCAGATCATGAGCGCGGTCGACGCCGCCTGTTACCTGGCTAAGGAAAAGGGCCGCAACCGGGTGCATGAGTACCGCCTGGATGACAGCGAGCTGTCGATACGGCATGGCGAGATGGAATGGATAACCCGTATCAATGAAGCGCTTGTCACAGATAGATTTTGCCTGTTCTCACAAGAAATTGCCGCCTTGGGCAAGCCTTCCAAGCACGGCTCGCATTTTGAAATCCTGCTGCGCATGCTGGACAAGGACGACAATCTGGTGCTGCCGATGGTGTTCATTCCTGCTGCAGAACGCTACAACCTGATGCCGGCTATCGATCGCTGGGTCGTCTCTACGGTATTTGCCTCGCTGGCGGAAATGCATCAGCACGGCCAGGGCCAGGAAATCCAGAGTTGCGCCATCAATTTGTCCGGCGCCAGCATCGGCGATAACAATTTTCTCAAATTTGTGCAGGAACAGCACGTAAAGTACGACATTGCACCGCAAATCATCTGTTTTGAAATTACCGAGACCAGCGCTATCGCGAATTTTGCCAAGGCAGCACACTTTATCCAGGAGTTAAGGAGCGCCGGTTACCGTTTTGCGCTTGACGATTTCGGCGTCGGCATGTCTTCGTTTGCCTACCTGAAGAATTTGCCGGTCGATTTCATCAAGATTGACGGCGGTTTTGTGAAAGACATGTTGGATAGCCCGACTGACTATGCGATGGTCGAGGCGATCAACAAAATTGGGCACGTGATGGGGAAACAGACTATTGCCGAATTTGCCGTCAACGAACGGATTATCGCTACGCTGACCGAGATTGGCGTGGATTTTGCCCAGGGATACGGTATCGGGCGTCCGCGCGCCTTTGGCGCCGGCGCCAGAAAAATCCTGCTCAAAGCCAGTTAGGCATTTAAGTTAGACAATTCAAGCCAGCGCCGCTTTCAACATGCTTCGAAAAGCGCGCGGCGTGCATTGATCTATCACTACGCGCGGTGTCTCATGCCATGCAGCAAAGCGCTGCAAAGTTGCTGCCAGTTCAGTCAGGAGTCTTTGGCTGGTGCGTGTCCCCGGTTCCAGATACAGCGCCTTCACTTGAAACACGCCTGCGCTGCGGTGTGCTTTGGCATCCAATCTTCCTACCAGTGCGCCCCGATGCAGGATAGGCAGCGTGAAATAGCCGTAGCTGCGCTTGGCTTGCGGCGTATAGCACTCGAGCCGGTAATCGAAATCGAATAACTCCAGTGCGCGCTTGCGGTCCCATACCAGCGGATCGAAGGGGGAGAGCAGGCTGGTGGCGGTCGGTTTCAACAAGCCGGCGGCGGCTGCCAGCGCCAGTCCGCGGTGGGCCGGATGAATATATACAGGCTGTTGCCAACCTTCGACCGTTGCCTTGAGCAGGCTGCCGTCGTCCACCAGGGTTTCGGGATCGGGTTTGGGGCGGCTCTTGGCGGTGCGGAAGTAATCGCCGATCCAGCTGGATTTCGCCACTCCCAGTGCTTGCACCGCCTTGAGCAGCAAGGTGCGCTGAGTATCCGCGGTGGACGGCATACGGGCATCGTCCCAGTCCGGCAAGATGCGCTCGGCGAGATCGTAGATGCGATGAAAATGATGACGCTTGGCGATCATCAGGCGGCCGGCGGTAAACAATACTTCCAGCGAACGTTTTTCCGGTTTCCATTCCCACCAGCCGCCGCTTTTACCGTCGGTACGCTTGAAATCCGCCGAGCGCACCGGGCCGTGCTGGCGGATATGCTGCAGCAGCAGCTCTATGGTGGCGCGATGCTCATCCATCCATTTGGCGGAATATTTCCAGCCCATCGAGCCGGGATCGATCATGCGGTGCCGGTACAAGCCGTAATCTTCGATCGGCAGGAAACTGGCTTCGTGAGCCCAGTACTCGAACAGCTGGCGTTCCTCCAGCAATTCATCCAGCCAGTGCTGCGGATAGCTGCCGAGCCGGCTCCACAACACCAGGTAGGGGCTGCGCGCCACCACATGGATGGTGTCGATTTGCAGCACCGCCATTTGCCGGATGGCGGCCAGCACGTCTTGCTTGACGGCTTTCTTGCGCACCGGATTGAGCAAGCCTTGCGCCGCCAGCTGCAGGGCGCGCGCGGCGGCTACCGAAAGCTCGATGGTGGTCACGTGGAATGGCACCTGGAGGAGGACGGCTCAGACGCCGATGTTGCTTAGATCAAGGTGGCCGTCCCGCAGCGGCGGGCACCAGTAATAACCGCCGGTGACCGGCCGTGAAAAGCTGAACAGGGCGTCGACGATATTGTCTTCGTGGCCCAGCATGCGGCGCAGGACGTTTTCGAAGCGGTCGCTGGATTCGCCGTAAGCGATGAATTCCGTGCCTTGTTGCAGGCCGTTATCCCACGGCATGGAGTGACGCACCATGTAAGCTTCGGGCGTAAAACTTTCCTGAGCCGCGCGTTTGACGTGGGCCGATTCGGGAGCGTCCTCGATTTCCTCGTTGTCGGCAATCCGGCGGCCGATGCTGGCGTCGCGCTGCGCTGCCGGGAATCCGCGGAAACGTGTCAGATCGTGGATCCAGCGTTGTACCGCGACAAAGCTTGAACCTTGACGTCCTATGCCTTCTGCCACCAGCGCAGCGGCGATAGCGGCCGCATCCTTGGGGTTTTCGGTGCCATCTTCATAACCGGTCAGGTCGCGGTAGTCGCGATAACGGAAGGTGTCCAGCGCGTCTTCCAGCACCAGCGCATCGCCCAATAGTTCGACCAGCTGCGCGGTACGCTCGAACAAGCTGCTGCGCTCGCTGCCGCGCAATAAAATCCACATGGCTTGCTGGGTCGACGGTGCGGCGCAGCCCTGTCCCTCAAGCGCCGGGAACGGACGCAGGCCAGCGACATGCTGGTCCAAAGCGTGGACCAAGGGTGCACCAAAACCGACGACGCCCCAGTCCGCCGCGAACATGTCGCGCAGCCGGGTCAGGGCTGCTTGCAGATTGTGAGCGTTACTGCGGCTGCCAAGGCTAAATGTGAGTGAACGGCCGAGCGGCGCGAGTGTGTCGAGAATTCCTGGTTGTGCTTGAGCTGCGGTTGCGGGCATTACTTATCCTTTGATCCTGGGGCGAGGGGAGGGTTGATATTAGCGGATTTCGGCAACTTTTTCCGAAGCCAGCAAATTTGTCGGAGTCTAAGCCAGGTTTCAAGTTTTTGTTGCATGTCTGGCCTGTCGCTTGCGCAAGCCGGCGATGACGTCGCGTCCCATGAAGTATTCGGTCAGCCTGGTTTTCTGATGCGGCAGCAACTGGCTCGCGGCAATCAGCGCCGGCCATGCCGACAAGGCTTTCTTGCAGACTTCGGCAATCACCTGACGCAGCGGCGGTTCCAGCATGCCGCTGCGATTGGCGAAAGCGCGCAGGGTTTGCGGCGAAAGGAAAGACCTTTTGACCTGCCCATCGGCAAATTTGAGAGCGTGGCCGCTGCCGTTCAGGTACACGCTATATGCCACCACATCGTAGGCCGGCGAGAATTCAATCCGGCCGTCGGCCAGATAGCGGATGCCGAAATTTTTCAAATGGGCGTCGTAATTGCCTATCAGCTCGTTGACGGTGATGCGGCGTAACAGCTCATGGCATGCCGCTACACCCAGTCCCGGCACAGCCTGCATCACCAGCGCCATGTCGGCGTAGGTGGCGCCGGTATATTTCTTGTCGGGATCGAGACCTAGTATCTGGCAAAAATCTTCCACGTGCAGCCGGCCCGGCTGGTCCCGGTCGAATCTTTGCACGGCCAGGAACTGCAGGTTTTCTCCTGCTGCATATGGATGCTCGGCCATGATCGCCGCCAGCGGCTGCAAGCTGGCGTTGCAGACGGTAACGCCGGCAGCCTGGGCCAGTTGCAACGACAGATGCTCGACTTCCGGCAGATGGTCGTATTGCGCGGTTGGCAGCTTGCCGATGATATGGGCGTCTTTATGACGGGTGCGGCTGACATATCTGCCGCCTTCCTGGATCAGGGCCAGCTTCGGCTGCATGCCGGAAATCGAGACGCCGTCCACCAGCGGCGCCGCCATCACGCTTTCTTCAATGGCTTCCTGGTCTTGCGTCACCAGGCGCGTCATCATGGATCGCGTCAATTTGGTCGGAATAGCTTTGACTGCGCCCGGCAAGTCGCGGCCGCAGGCAGCAAGCAGTTCGAAATGATTGTCTTCCGCGCATTGACGCTCGAGCGCAATTTGCTTGCGCAACACGCCTTCCGGCAGCAGGTTCTGGAAGAAGGCGGGCAGCCGCATCTGGCCGGGCGAATTGAAAATCGGCGCCAGCGGATTCAGCAGCAAAGCCATATCCTGTTGCGGTGTGGCGGCGCGCATCGATAGCGACAAGGTCGGCCGCTGCGGATCCTGGGCATAGGCGGGGTCGACCTGGAAACGCACCATGTCGCCATACTGGAACAGAATGCCGGCCTGGCGCTCCGCCACAAAAATATCCAGCGCACTCAGGTTCATCGATCTTTCCTTTTCTGTGCCAGCGCTGCCGCCACCAGGCTTTGTACTTCTTCTTCAGCAGGCGGCTGTGCCGCAATCGAGGAAGCCATGGCTTTAGGCAACAGCATCACTTCCAATCCCAATTGATCGGCAATCGTCATCAAGGTGCTGAGACGAGGATCGTTTTTTCCGGCAAGAACGCCGCGTATCGTTACCGCCGTCAATCCGCTGTTGCGGGTCATGGTAATGACCGGCAGCGCCAATCGGTCTTTGGCTTGGCGGAGGATGGCGGAGAGTTCGCTTAAGGTTTTCATGAAATTAATAAACTATCTTTTATGAATTTAAGAATAGTATAGTATCTTTTTTTGAAAAGATAGTTAAATATCTTTTAGTTAAATAAGGATATTTTACCATCTCTTTGTACTTCAGGATTATACCGATGGCGCCATTTGGGAATTGTCCGTCGGTATGCGCCAGCGCGTCAGCCTGGCGCGTGCATTGGCGGCAGATCCGCGCTTCCTGCTGCTGGATGAACCGTTGGGCGCACTTGACGCCCTGACGCGGGAACAGGCCAGGAGCACTGCTAGCTGGCTGGCCGGAGATAGTCGTTTAGTCCCGACTTCTTGCACAATCCTCCAAATTTGCAGCCGGGCCGCGCCGCGTCGGATCGAAAAATAGTAGACTCGATCAAACGCTGTGAAAGGCTGAAAATGAATAATTCAGGATCAATACAAGAGGCAGCCGCCGAGAAAGCGGTATCGCTGCAGCAAATTGAGCTGGCGCGCCTGATTGCGCAATACGCCACCGAAGGCGTACACCAGACGGCGATTGCTTCACTCTACCTGGCACGGTTGTCGCAACCGTCGGCGCCTACCCATGCCTTGCACAAGCCGGCCTTGTGCATCATTGCCCAGGGGCAGAAGCAAGCGATGCTGGCCGATGAAGTCTATGTTTATAATCCCGCCCAATATCTGGTGGTCTCGGTTGACTTGCCGGTGACGGGGCATGTGACGCAAGCGACGCCGGAGCAGCCTTACCTGAGCCTGCGGCTGGATCTTGATCCGAAGGAGATCGGCGACCTGATCATGGCGGGCGAGGGACACGTAAAAAAATCTGATCTGCCGGCGCGCGGCATGTTTGTCAGCAAGGCCAATTCCAGTCTGCTGGATGCGGTGCTGCGCCTGATGCAGTTGCTGGCGACTCCGCAAGATATAGCGGTGCTGGCGCCGCTAGCGATACGGGAAATCCTGTATCGGCTGCTGCAGGACGAACAGGGCGGCATGTTGCAGCAGATCGCCATGTCCGACAGCCAGGCGCAGCACGTGGTCAAAGCGATCGACTTGATCAAGCGCGATTACCGGCTGCCGCTGCGGATAGAAAATCTGGCGCGCGAAGCGAACATGAGTTCATCCTCGCTGCATCATCATTTCAAGGCGGTGACGGCGATGACGCCCTTGCAATACCAGAAACAACTCAGACTGCAGGAGGCGCGCCGGCTGTTGTTTGCGCAGGTCGGCGACGCCGCCACGGCAGGGCATCTGGTCGGGTACGAAAGCCCTTCGCAATTCAGCCGCGAGTACAACCGCATGTTCGGCTCGCCGCCGGCGCGCGATGTTGCGCGCTTGCGTGCGGCTGGCGTTACCGGCGCCGCTGGCAGTCCGGCTTAAGCCCGGCTGCCTGGCGGCTTCGGACAAGGTATCAAAAAGGCCGGGCGCGGATTGCGCGCTCAACACGGACTGCATCGCTTGTTCTTGCCAGCTAAGCATATCCGCAGACCCGTGAAGCGCAGGCTTTAAATAAACCGCATCTTGAAAGTCTTGCCCTTGATATTGCTGCTGCTAAGCCGGCCAAATGCCTGCTTGGCGATGCGCTTATCCAATGCCACGTAGGTGACGAATTCAAAGACGCTGATCTTGCCGACCTGTTCCTTGAGCAAGCCGACATCGCCGGTCAATGCGCCCAGCAAATCGCCCGGGCGCAGCTTGTCTTTTTTGCCGCCCATGATGCATAGCGTCACCATGGGGGCTGTCAACGGTTCGCCGGCGGCCGGTTCCAGCTCAGCCAGGTCGAACCAGCTGACCGGCCCTTGCTGGTAGTCCTCGATCAGCTTGACCCATTTCTTTTCATTCGGTGCGCACAAACTCAGCGCCAGCCCGCGTTCCTGGCCGCGGCCGGTGCGGCCGATGCGATGGATGTGGACTTCGGTATCCTTGGAAACGTCGACATTGATGACCGCACCCAGGGTCTGGATGTCGAGGCCGCGTGCGGCAACGTCGGTGGCTACCAGCACCGAGCAGCTTTGGTTGGCGAAAAGTACCAGAATCTCGTCACGTTCGCGTTGTTCCAGTTCGCCATACAGCGCCAGCGCGCTGAAACCCTGTGCACGCAGTTCGTCGGCCAGTTCACGGCAATGTATCTTGGTATTGCAAAAGGCGATGGTCGACACCGGTTTGTAGTGGTTCAACAGCTGCGCGACAGCGGCGTTGCGGCCTTCGTAAGAGACTTCGTAAAAGCGTTGTTCGATGCGGCCGGTATCGTGCTGCGCCTCGACTTTGACCTCGACAGCATCGCGCAGGAATTCAGCGCTGGCCTTGCGAATGTCATCCGGATAGGTGGCGGAAAACAGCAAGGTCTGACGCCGCGCCGGGCAGGCGCTGACGATGCCTGAGATTTCTTCGTAAAAGCCCATGTCGACCATGCGGTCGGCTTCGTCCAGCACCAGCGTCTGGACCGTGCCGAGGTTGATGCTGCCGCGGCCGATGTGGTCGCGGATACGCCCCGGCGTGCCGACGATGATATGGGCGCCATGCTCCAGCGAGCCGATTTGCGGCCCCATAGGCGTGCCGCCGCACAGGGTCAGGATCTTGACGTTGTCGGCAAAGCGCGCCAGCCGCCGCAGTTCTTTGGCGACCTGGTCCGCCAGTTCGCGCGTAGGGCACAGCACCAGCGCCTGAATCGCGAAATAGCTCGGGTTGAGTTTATGCAGGATGCCGATGCCGAAGGCGGCAGTCTTGCCGCTGCCGGTCTTGGCTTGGGCAATCAGGTCGCGCCGTTCGAGGATGACCGGCAGGCTCTGCGCCTGGATCGGGGTCATCTCGTGATAACCAAGGCTATCCAGGTTGCTCAGTAGTGCCGGCGCCAGCGGGAGATTGGAGAATGAGGATGTTTTCACGATGATGTCGTCGCCAGCTTAAAAGGGAGGGAAGTCTAACAGGTGGGCGGGCTTAGGGCCAGAACGGCGTGCTTGTCAAAATGGCTGCTGTGGCGCTTATTGCTCATACAGTTCCAGCGGCAAGGCATCGGGATCGGCGAAAAAGGTGAAGCGCTTGCCGGTGAACTCGTCGATCCGGATGTCTTCCACGGCGATGCCTTGATCGCGCAATTCCTGTACGGCAGCAGCCAGGTCGGGCACGCAAAACGCCAGGTGGCGCAAGCCGCAGGCTTCCGGCCGGCTCACGCGCGGCGGCGGCGACGGGAAGGAGAACAGCTCTATCTGCACGCCATCCGGGGTGCGCAGGTCGAGTTTGTAGGAGTCGCGCTGTTCCCTATAGGTTTCCGCAACAATGGTCAGGCCCAGCAATTCAGTGTAAAAACGCCTGGAACGCTGGTAGTCCGAGGCAATAATGGCTACATGGTGGATGCCGGAAATATGCATAGGGGTTTGAGTATGGGCTGGAGTACGGACTTCAGAAACGGCGGCCGGGAAAATAGTGTAAGCATGACTATACCTGACCTATCCCGCTCAAGCCCAGCAATGCGCCGGCTGCCAGTATCCATAGCGGATGCGCTTTGCTTTTGTAGGCCATCAGTGCGCAAGCCGCGGCGATGAGCGCCAGGCCCCAGGTATGGGTCGACGCTTCTGTGATCAAGGCGGCGCTGGCGCCCACCAGGCCCACCGTCATCGGCACCATCCCAACTTGTACCGTGGCGCGCCAGGGTTTGTCCTTGAAGCGTTGCCACAGATGCAGGACTACGCCGGTAAGTATCGATGAGGGGCCGAATTTCGCCAGGCTGGTGACCAGGACGCCGGGCCAGCCCGCAACATGCCAGCCGACCAGCGTCACCACCATCATGTTCGGCCCCGGCGCGGCCTGTGCCAGGGCGAACATGGCGCTGAACTCTTGCGGCGACATCCAGTGCTGGATATCGACTACCTGGCGTTGCATTTCCGGCAAGATGGTATTGCCGCCGCCAAACGCCAGCAAGGACAATTGGCTGAAAATCGCGGCAAGAGCAAGCAGGGTATCCGTCATGACGGCAACTTCCAGATAGCGATCACGCTGAGCGGCGCCAGCACCAGCATGGTTGGCAGCAAAGGCAGGCGCAGCAAGCCGATCGAGACAAAGAACAGGCATGCGATCAGCAGCGGCAGTGGTTTTTTCAAGATCGGCAGCAGGATTTTCAAGGCCATCGCGATCAGCAGGCCGGAAGCTGCCGCGGCGAGGCCTGCAAACATGTGTTGCACCGAGAGATTGTCCTGGAAGCGCTGGTAGATCACGCCGAGTGCGATCACAACGGCCGATGGCGCTGCAATCAACCCCAGCAGCGAGGCCAGGGCGCCGGCTATGCCGCGGAAATGCAAGCCTATCGCCACCGATAGATTAATGATGTTGCCGCCCGGCAGGCACTGGCACAGGCCAAGCATGTCGGTGAATTGCGCGGAGTTCAGCCAGCGGCGCTGCTCAACGATCATGCGGCGCGCCAGCGGCAGCACGCCGCCGAAGCCGATCATTCCCAAGGTCAGGAAGCCGATGAACAATTCACGGGTGGACGGCGCTTCGCTCGCACTATTTTCGGCGGCGGTGGATTCTGTAGTCATAGCTTAAACATTGGCAACGATAAACAATCTTTTGAACGGCAATAGTGTGACGCCATTCTCGCGTTGCGGATATGCCTCACGCATTGCTTCTGCGTAGGCAGTGCGGAAGGCTGGCCGTTTATCCTCTGGCAACGCATCCAGATAAGGCCGCAAGCTGGTGCCGGCAGCCCATTCAACGACGGCGTCCGCGCCGCACAAGGTATGCAGATAGGTGGTTTCCCAGATATCCAGCTTGCTGCTGCGCGAACACAGCAGGTCGTAATAGTTTTCAGCGCTCAGGATCGACGGATGTTGCGGCACGCCCCGCAGGTAGGGCGCAAACGATGGCGACCTGGCTAATTCGGCCTGCATCTGCCGCAAGGGAGCATCGTGCATGGCCGGCATCTGCAGCGCCAGCCAGGCGCCGCGGCGCAAGAAGGAAAGCAGCCGCGGTAGCAGGGTGGGGTGGTCGGGCAGCCATTGCAGCGCCGCATTGGAATAAATCACATCCAGCAAGCCGTCGGGCTGCCAATGCGCAAGGTCGGCAAGCTCAAAGCGGCATTCCGGCACGGCTACGGCTGCGGTCGCCAACATGTTTTCCGAGCTGTCGACGCCAAGCACGTCGGCGGCTGGCCAGCGCGCCTTCAACAAGGCCGACACGTTGCCGGTGCCGCAACCGAGATCGACCACCCGTTGCGGTTCCTGTTCGGGGACGTAAGCCAGCAAATCGAGGGCCGGGCGCAAACGTTCCTTGCTAAAATGCATATATTGCTTGGCATCCCAAAAATCTGTAGTTGTATCCATGCTATCTCCCAGGATTTGTCACAAGGTCGCGCGTTTGGGCAATTTCTTGGCTGTTTCCGATGAATCTGGCATTGCTTCGGAAAAGTCGATGAATATTGATTCGATAGACGCATGTTACAGAAATCCGGAGACCATACAAATCGACTTTTTTACTCCAATGTTGTGATTTATAATCACAAGCATGTCTCGTAAACTCCCTCCTTTGCAAGCGTTGCGCGCATTTGAAGTCGCGGCGCGTTTTGAAAATTTTTCGGCCGCTGCCGAAGAATTGCATGTGACGCACGGTGCAGTCAGCCGCCAGGTGGCAGCGCTGGAAGCCTGGCTCGGCATGCAAGTGTTCCACCGTCTCGGCAAGCGCGTGCAATTGACCGACGATGGCCGGCGCTATCTGCTCACGGTGCAAGCGGCTTTCGACAATATCGCGGCAGCCACCAAGCTACTGCGCGAATCCGGCACGGTGCGGGTGTTGCACATCAACGCTTTGTCGACCTTCGCCATGCGCTGGCTGTTGCCGCGTCTGAGCGGCTTCCAGCGTCTGTATCCGGGGGTCGAATTGAAATTGTCGACCTCGACCTCGCTCCAGCCTTTGGGCGAAGCCGGGGAACTGTTCGACGTCGCGATTCGACGCGGTCCGGGGCATTGGCCGAATTGCGTGAGCGGTGAATTCCTGGAAGAAAGCGAGTTGCCGGTTTGCAGCCCGGCACTGCTGGCACGTGCGCCTATCCGGGTTGCCAGCGATCTCGCTGCGCACACCTTGCTGCACTCGGATACGCGTCCGGACGCCTGGCCGAAATGGCTGGCGGCAGCCGATGTGGCGCCGGCCTTGTGCAAGAAAAAACAATCGTTCGACCATTTCTACCTGGCCTTGCAGGCAGCCATTGACGGGCTTGGCGTTGTACTGGGACCGTTGCCGCTGATTACCGATGAACTGGCCAGCGGCCGTCTGGTAACCCCGCTAGCCGCACCGGTGATTCGCGCCAGGAGTTATTGGTGGATCGTGGCGCGCCATCAAGCCGATGTGCCCTTGATCAAACATTTTTGCGACTGGCTGCAACAAGAGTCGCTGCGCTGATCCGGATTCGGGAAAGGGCGAAGCGATTCCGGTAAATATTGCTGCATTAGTGATGCATAATGGCAACTGTACCTTTGAACTCAGATCAATTTACATAAAAAATAAATGAGGAGACAAAAGTCATGCGCCTTACCCGGTTCAGTCGTTTTTCGACATTTCTTGCCGTCACATTATCTGCTCTGGCGCTTAGCGCCTGCGGTGGCGGTAACGACGCCAGCCTGACGTCCCAACCGAAAATGTTTACCGCCGACGGCGGCGTATCGTCGTTTTACCAATGGAACGGAACGATTCCCAACACACCAGGTATCTTGCTGCAGCAGGAAGCGCTGCCAGCCAACCTGGTGCTGCCCAATGCCGCGCAGGGCATCCGCATCCTGTATAGCTCGACCGACGGCGATGACGGTAAGACCGCGATCTATGTTTCCGGCGATTTGCAACTGCCCAAGGGCACGCCTCCGGCCGGCGGCTGGCCGCTGATTGCCTGGGCCCATGGCACCGTCGGCGTGGCGGATGTCTGCGCACCTTCGTGGACCGTGCGCGATCCGCGCGATGTCGATTATCTCGACGCCTGGCTGGCGCAAGGCTATGCGGTGGTGTCTACCGATTATCAAGGGCTAGGGACACCCGGCCTGCATCCATATCTGCATGCGCGCCCGGAAGCCTATAGTGTGCTCGATAGCATCCGGGCCGTGTCGAAAGCGTTCCCGCAACTCTCCAGTTCCGTGGTGATAGTCGGCCAGTCCCAAGGCGCACAGGGAGCGATTGCAACCGCGGCCTACGCGCCTGCCTATGCGCCGGAAATCAAGTTGTTGGGAACCGTGGCGACCGGCGTTCCTTATCAGTTGCAAAGTGTGCTGGCCTACCTGAACGCGTTGACGGCGCAAATGCCGGCCAGCGGTTTTACGTCGGTGTTGGCGACGCTGGAATCGTATGCCTGGCTGGGTTACGCCACGGCAGAGAGAGTCGTGCCGAATTTCCTGCTGTCCGATCACCTGACAGCCAAGGGCAAGGCGTTTTACTCGGTGGTGGCGACTCAATGCCTGGGGCCGATTGAGGATTACATCACGCAGAACAAGCTGGTCACTTCCGATGTGTTCAACGGCGATGTCACCATCTGGGCCACGCAAACCTTGCAGTCGTCCAATTATCCGACGGTGAAATTCGCGGCGCCGATGTTTGTCGGCACCGGGACCCTGGATACCGATATTCCGACTGTGGTCCAGTATCAGTTCGCCAAAGATGCTTGCGCCGCCGGCAGCACCATCGAGCAGCATTATTATGTCGGCCAGAATCACGACGGCACGGTGCTGGCATCGCTGGTGGATTCAACGCCGTTCGTGCAGAAACTGTTTGCAGGCCAGCCGATCACCTCGAATTGTGCAGCGTTGACGCCGCCGCCGTAGTTTGAGCGATGCAGGACAAGGTCAGGACTGCGGTTTTGCTACCAGATCCATGCGACGTTGAATCCGGGTCTGCGCTTCGCTGTCAGCGGCGGCTCGCGCGCGTTGCAGTTGCACTCCCAGCCATGCCAGCAGCGGACGGCGCCAGCCTTGGGCAGAGGCGGTCTCGGTAGCGTTGCCGATATCGGCCGGCGTCAGGCGCCCGCTTTGCAACAGTGCCGCCGCCGCTACCAGGCGCGCCAGCGGGTCTTCGATATCGCCGATGCGGCCGCCGCCGACCACGGCTCTATGCTGAGGCGGCAGCAAGCCGGCATCCAGGCCTTGCCAGCGGCCGTTCAGGTAAGCGGCATAATTGCGCTCGCCGGCATCGGCATCTTGCGCCAGCGGCTGAAACCCGGCGCAGTTGTCAAACTCCAGGCTGGCCGCACGCGTGGCGCAGCGCGTCAGTTCAACCCGCGCCACCAGATCGGCACGCCCGGTACTGGCGACTGCATCGCGGGCGCGCGCAAATTCCAGGTCGGCGACGCGCGTGTTACCGCTGAGATAGGCTGAGGAAAAACTTTGCAGGGAACCATAGGCGTTGCCTTGCCATTCGGGCGCCGGCGGTTTGCTGCTGCAGGCAATTAACAGTGCGGCCGGCAAGGTGAATAATAAGGCGGTCGATGTCTTCATGGCAGTTTGAGCTCCGTATTGCGGGCGAAAGGCCATTTGCGGTTGATCTCGTCGACCAGCTGCGTCACTTTACGCAAACTGGCATCCACCTCGGCGCGCAGTGCGCCCAGATCGTTGCTGGCGATACGGACATTGCTGCCCACCGCTTGCGCCTCGGCCAGCACGGCATCGACCTTCTTGAGACTGTTGCGGGCGTCGCTCAGTACGCCGTTGAGCTGGACGATGGCGGCTTGCGCATCGTCCATCACGCCGCGCTGGCCGGGTTGGCCGAATACGCGTTGGTCGGCCTTGACCAGCAGCGCATTGACGCGATCCAGCGTGGCGATGATTTTCTTGGCGTTTTCATCGCTGCCCAAGGCGCCGCCCAAAACCCCGTATTGCCCGGTCAGGCGGCCCGTCATGGTTTGCATGTTGGCCAGGCTGGTGTTGAGGCTGGAGTCAGCGGCGGTGATGGTTTGCAGGTTTTCCAGCAGTTCCCTGGCGGTCGCCACCAGGCGCGGAATTTC
Organism: Collimonas sp. OK242; assembly: GCF_900107095.1. Lineage (GTDB taxonomy): Bacteria > Pseudomonadota > Gammaproteobacteria > Burkholderiales > Burkholderiaceae_D > Collimonas. The sequence continues at coordinate 328,803 of NZ_FNOR01000002.1, read as the reverse complement.
GGCCGCCGTATCGCCGCGCAGCACCGCGCGTTCCGAGTCAGGCGGCAGCAGCGGATCGTCGAGCACACCGCTAAAGGCGCGGATGCGGGTGTCGCCCACCAATCCGCGCTCGAGGGTGAAGACACTGGTGGTGCGCAGCCAGTTGGCATCTTTGCGCGGGACATCGATCAAGATGCGCGCCTTGCCGTCAGAGCCCAGATCTATACGCTGCACACGGCCGATGGGAAAGCCGGAAAAGGTCAGGTCCATGCCCACCAGCACACCTTCGGAATCGTCCGCTATCAGCACCAGGCTCTGAGTGCTTTCGAACACGCCGCGCGCATACATCACATACAATACAAAACCGCAGATCAGCGCAGCCATCAGGATCAGCAGCAGCAGCGCCTTGAATTCAACGTGGGCGGGCGGCGGCGGAACGGGAGAGGACGGGACAAGAGGAGAATCGGGGGCAGTTGCCATAGTTGTCTTCCGGGTTAGATATATTTCACTGCCAGCGCTCCGGCTTCGATCAGAACCAGCACCAACAGCAGCCGCGTGGCGCCCGGTTGCAACGGCGACGACAGTCCGGTCTTGCGTCGCGCGGCTTCAAGCGCCGCTGCCGTGGGGATAACCGCCACAGCAAGTCCGAACATGAAGGTTTTCAGTCCGAAGCCCAGCGTCACTGCCGGATCAAACACGCGGCCCACGGTGCGGGTGTAGTCAGGCAGGCCCCAAGGACTGATGCCGTAGACATTGACATAAGCCAGCAGCAAGACGATCACGCCGCTCACGGTGGCCAGGCTCAGTACGGAAAAGACGCTGGAGATTGCACGCGGCACCAGGTCCCGCTGCAATTGAGCGAGGTCCGGCGCGGCGGCGTTTTGCGTGGCAAGCGTGCTGTTAAAAGCCAGGCCTGCGCGCAACGCCACGAACAAGGCTGCCGACAGCGGTATCAATTCCAGCACCAGTACGCGCACCATCATTTCCAGCGCGTAGCGCGACAGGCCGTAGCTTAGCGCGGTGACCAGCACGATCCGGATCAACACCAGGCTGAGCAAGGTAGACAATAAGGTGAACCAAGGCAGGATTTGCCAGGTGCTGGTGTAGATATAGCGATAAGTCGCGTTGCGGTTGGCCCGGTGATAGGTGGACGGCGAGAGTGCCATGACCAGCGTAATGCCGGCCAGGTGAAGCATGTGCCACCAGCTGCTCGCGGTGCGCAAGACAGTCGCGGCCCATTGCTCTGGTTTCAGATAGCGCGATGAGGTTGATTGCATGGGGCAATGATAACGCAGCAACGCCGGCAACGGCTTTGCCTGAGCTGCTTTTTCGGCGATGCCCAGGTCCGCCAAGTGCAGCGAAGCTCCGTCGGGCCGCTTGGCTCGGACGGAGAGTCGGATTGCTGACTGCAATATGCAATGCGGCGAAAACGGACAAGCATAAACAAGCAGCCAAGCATGCTCATCTGCGCCGCGCGGTATCCATGCAATCCCGGGTGTCAGGCCGCTCCGCGGTACGTGTTCAGATCTGGTGTAAGCCGTTGCGGCCCTTGTGGCTGTGGGGATAGTTTGGATCTCTGCGACTCGGCGACGCTTTCTACGCCATCGGCGCTAATCGCTTCCAGGAAGCTCAGGACATTGCGATAATAATCGACCCGCATTTCCGCTTCCAGCAATTGCCTTTCTGATTGATACAACGCCAGGCGCGTATCGCGTAGTTCGTTTTCCGCCAGCTTTTCCGGCGTCAGGATATATTTTGTCGCCAATCTGTTCATCCATCCCATGTTGTCACCTCTTGTTGTGTGGAGACGATTTGATCTTAAATCTTTCTTGGCAAAAAAAGCGAACAAAAGAGCTGGCAATTGACATCAATTAACACTATTGTTGCGCAATTTCCACTTGATTATTTGCGCAGAACAACAATGCATCGATCATCGGAAAATGCAAGATGACAAAAGACCAGATGCGCTCGGAGGAGGCATCAATGATGGCTGCCAACGCAAGTTGGCGGCGCCGCTTAATGAACCAGCAGCGGCGAAGTATGAGACTTGATCAGATCAAATTTGGCGGCGTACAAATCGTGAGCGCTACGGCTGGTGCTGTTTTCCATTGCGATGCTCAAGTGCTTGAGCGCCTGGTCCGTTTCACCAAGGCGCAGGCAGGCGATTCCCAGCCAATACTGAAATTCATGATAATAAGGGTCGCGTGCAATTTCCTTGGTGAATTGCTGTTTTGCGGTTTTGAAATCTCCCGCGCGCATCGCTGCCATGCCCAGATTGAATGCCTGGAAAGGAGCATCAGGCTGTAATTTGGTCAGCTGCGCGGTCAATGCTTTCGATTCGGAAAATTTGCCAAGATCGTTAAGCACACCGATCAGATTGAACATGACTACCGTGCTATCCGGTTCGCGCTCAAACACCAGCCGCAACGCGTGTTCGGCTTCCGGCAAATTGTCATGGCGCCTATAGATCACCGCCAGGGTATTGTAGGAAGGCAGGAAACTGGCGTCTTGCCTGATCGCTTCGCGCACCCACCAGTAGGCGTCGTCCAGCTGGTGGGCGGCCAATGCTTCGGCGGCGCGATTGTTCATGTACATTGCCACAATCGTGTTCTCGTCGATGTCTTGCCGCCGCTGGCCGGCAGTATCTTCCGGCGGCAGGAAATCAATCGTCAGCAAACTGCTTTGGTCGAACGAGACGCGGGCTTCGCTCAGCCTTTTGGCGAGAGTGATGTTGACGTGGCCGCTGGCGAAGTAGAGGTCGTCATTGCGGCTCCAGGCCCTATCCATCACTATCGTCTGGTAGTGCACCGGCAGTCCAAGCTCCTTGGCGAAGGCGGCTGTCATGATCACCAGCGACAGGCAATTTCCGGTGCGGGCGGTGAAAGTCTGGGCGGCATTGCGGGTGTGTTCGGCGTTATATTCCAGTTTCAGCTGCTTCTCGCTATATAGCGCATCGAACAGACCCTGCTGCATGCCTTTTCCGTGCATTTGGCGAGCCATCTCCGCACTATGCAAATACTGCTTCATTGCTTGGCTGACGGCAAATACATCCTCGGCCCTGACAGGTTGCGAAGGTGCAGCGAAAAATTGATCGTTGAAAAGATGATCGGCCCGCGGTGCCTGCGGCGTGGTTGCGCAGGCGGCGAGCAAGAGACAGAAAGCAAAACAGAAAGGCAGGACTACCCAGTTTTTCATCTGAGGCCACCGCGTGGAAATTGCTTGTGGCTCCTACTATATACCTAAATTTACAAGGCTGGGCGTCCCATGATGTAATGCTCGAGCTGCTGGATGATGAACTGCTGCTCGGAAATAATATCTTTCACCAGATCACCGATGGAAATGATTCCTATCAACTTCCCATCGTCCAGAATGGGCAAATGCCGCAAGCGGTTTTCCGTCATCAGCGCCATGCATTGCTCATTGGTGTCGTCCGGGCGCACATACATGACGGAGGAAGTCATGATGTCGCGTACGAAAGTGTCGGTCGACGAGCGGCCCATGAGTATCATCTTCCGGGCATAGTCACGCTCAGTGACAATGCCGACGATCTTTTCCTGCTCAGTTTCGTGCTCTACGACCAGCAACGCACCGACGCTCTTGTCTGCCATCATTCTTACGGCGTCCAGCACTTTGGCTCCGGGAGAAATCGTATAGACGGCTTGATTTTGCTTGGTCTTAAGAATCTGCGCGACGGTTTTCATCAGCTACTCCTCCAGATAAGCCAGCAATTCAAATAATTATTTCGACCCTGCTGAGTGAGAAGGTAGCCTCTTCGTATTCAAATAGCAAGAGCCGCCGTCGCGATGGCGGACCGCCCATCAAGAGGCCGGTTGAGTTCCGGGTCGTTCGCTGGATTTCTCCACGGCGTGGCGGCGGCTTTCGGCGGCCAGTGCGGCATGGCCGGTTAATAATTGCGCGGTTTCTTCGATCAGCCGTTGTGTCGGTATCGGCCTGGCGAAAGATGCCGCCAGCAGCAGTACAAAGCTGGCGGTGATCAAAGCGCGATTCAGCGACGGTTTTGGCAAGCGTTCGGCTTGCCAGATGAAAGCCAGGCAGACTGTGCTTCCCATCAGCCATCCGCTAAGCGCCTCGCTGACCGAATGGAAATCCAACCATACGCGCGAGAAACTGACCAGTACCGCAAAACACATGCCAAAAACTGCCGCCGTGCGCCGGATCAGTGTCGTCTGTTGCTGTAAAACGAGATAGAAGAGCAGGGGAATAATCGCCGCAGCGCGCATCGCATGGCCGCTGAAGCCTCTGAAATCGAGGGCTTCTATACCGATGCCCCAGCCCGCAAATGCGATCTTTGACGCCGCCACCAACAGCAAGGCGCCGCCAAACAACAAGCACCATACCCAAAATGCGCGCCAGGCACGCGCCGCCAGCAGCCATGCTGCGATTGCAGCAGCGGCGGGAAGCATGATGGTGCTGCCGCCGATCTTGGTGATTGTCGTCCATTCGAACATAAATTTATCGGGAGTCAGCGGAATGCGTTTGTCGCGCGCGAAGGTGGCGCAACTTTGCCCCCGTCCGTCCGGGTGCTTAAACAGTTAAGTTGGGCATTTTATCAAATGTCGGCCAGCGACAGATTTTTGAGTTGCCGCCGCGGTTTATCATTGCCGATGAAATCATGGAATCGGAGTTGCATTTTTAAAAAGCGTGTGGTGTTGGCATGTCATGGGTAGAATCTAGCTTGATTGACCGAAATTGGACATTAACCGTTCGAGAGAAAATCATGCATACAGCCGCAGTGGAAAGAAAACAGCAAAAGCTGGCAGAGATGGTCGAATTCGCTCGCGATCGCTTGCCGCCGGAAGTGTTTGCGCCGATGCAACCTTTCCTGGTCGAGTATTACTCGCAGGTAGGGGACGAACAGATACTGAGCTGGGATACCGCCGATTTGTATGGCGCTGCGGTCGCCCACTGGCAGTTTGCACGGCACTTTGTGAGCGGCGCGCCGCGGGTGCGCATCTACAATCCAATGGTTGAAGAGCATGGCTGGCAATCCGGCCATAGCGTGATCGAAATCGTCAACGACGACATGCCGTTCCTGGTCGATTCGGTGACCACCGAAATCAACCGCCTGGGCCTGACCTTGCACGCGGTGATTCACCCGGTATTCCGCGTCTGGCGCGATGCCGGCGGACAGGTGGAAAAAATCCAGAGCGCCAGCGAAAATGCCGGCAAGGATAACGACCGGGCCAGGCTGGAATCGACCATACACATAGAAGTCGACCGTTGCACCGAAGCCGCCAGGATGGAGGAAATCCTGGCCGGCGTGCTCAAGGTGCTGGGCGATGTCCGTGCCGCGGTCGAAGACTGGCATCAGATGATGAGCGCCGCCGGCGCCGCGATCGACGATCTGAAAAAACAGGATGCCGGCGATGCCGGATTGCAAGGTGAAATTGCCGAGGCGCGCGCTTTCCTGGAGTGGATGGTCGACGATCATTTTACCTTCCTCGGTTATCGCGATTACGAACTGGTGGTCAGCGACGGCGAAAACTATCTGCAAGGCGTGCCCGGCTCGGGCCTGGGCATACTGCGCGATTCTCTGCGGGCCGCCGACAGCACCGCCAAATTGCCGGTCGGTGCGCAAGGCATCATAGATGCGCGTTCGCCGATTTTCATTACCAAGGCGAATTCGCGCGCTACCGTGCATCGGGCCGGTTATCTCGACTATGTCGGCGTCAAGCGCTATGACGCCGGCGGCAAGGTGGTCGGCGAGCGCCGCATAGTCGGTTTATATACCTCGACCGCCTACATGGTGCCGACCAGCGAGATTCCGCTGGTGCGGCGTAAAGTGGCGAAGGTGCTGGAGCGCGTCGGTTTCGTGCCCAAGGGGCATCTGGCAAAGACCTTGGCCACCATCCTGGAACAGTACCCGCGCGACGAATTGTTCCAGGTCGATGAAGATGAATTGTTCGATACCGCCAGCGGCATCCTGCGCCTGGAAGAGCGTCAGCGCACCCGCCTGTTTGTGCGGCGCGACGCCTTCGGCCGCTATGTTTCCTGCCTGGTTTTCGTGCCGCGCGACCGCTTCAATACCGAACTGCGCGAACGCATCCAGGATTTGCTGCTGGCAGCCTTCAACGGCACCGGCATCGAATTCACGCCCTTGCTGTCGGAATCGGTGCTGGCGCGTATCCAGTTTATTGTGCGCACCGAGCCGGGCAGCGTAAGCGATGTCAATGTCGAAGAGCTGGAAGCGCGCATCGTGCAAGCTACCCGGCGCTGGCAGGATGATCTGACGGAAGCTTTGCTGGAGCAGCGCGGAGAAGAGCAGGGTACGCGATTGCTGCGTCGTTATGCGGCATCGTTCCCTGCCGGTTTTCGCGAAGATTATTCCGCCCGCACGGCGGTGCATGACATCGCATTGCTGGAAGCCGCGCAGCAGAATGCCGGCCTGGCCATGAGCTTGTACCGCCCGATCGAAGCGGCGCCGGCTTCATTGCGCCTGAAAATTTATCGTGCCGGCAAACCGATGGCGTTGTCGCAAAGCCTGCCGATGCTGGAGCACATGGGCGTCAAGGTGAACGAGGAACGTCCTTACCGGATCGAGCTGCAAGACGGCGAACCGGCGTGGATCCACGATTTCGGCATGCAGACCGCGGACGACAGCGAAGTCGAGATCGATCGCATCAAGGGCGTATTCGAAGATGCCTTTGGCCGCGTCTGGAGCGGTGAAGCGGACAATGACGATCTCAACCGGCTGGTGCTGCGGGCCCGGCTCAACTGGCGCGAAGTGAGCATCCTGCGCGCTTACGCACGCTATCTGCGGCAAGTCGGATCCACCTTCAGCAATGCCTATATCGAACAGGCGCTGACCGCCAATCCGGCGATTGCGCGCAAGCTGGTGGAATTGTTCCTGATCCGATTTGATCCGGCCCTGGCAAAAGATGCCGGCGCCGCAGCGAAAGCCGAGGCCTTGCTGCAACAGACCGAAGAGGCGATGGACCAGGTGCCGAATCTCGATGAAGACCGGATCCTGCGCCAGTTCCTGGGCGTGATAGGCGCCACCTTGCGCACCAACTATTTCCAGCGCGGCGCCGACGGCCAGCCAAAATCCTACCTGTCATTCAAGTTCGATCCGGCCAAGGTGCCGGGGCTGCCGGCGCCCAAGCCGATGTTCGAGATCTGGGTGTATTCGCCAAGGTTTGAAGGCGTCCATCTGCGCGGCGGCAAAGTGGCGCGCGGCGGCTTGCGCTGGTCTGACCGGCGTGAAGATTTCCGCACTGAAGTGCTGGGCCTGGTGAAGGCGCAGATGGTCAAGAATGCGGTGATCGTCCCGGTCGGTTCGAAGGGCGGTTTCGTCCTCAAGAACGCGCCGCCGGCCAGCGACCGCGACGCCTACCTGCGCGAAGGCGTAGCCTGCTATCAGACTTTCCTGCGCGGCTTGCTGGATCTGACCGATAACCTGGTCGACGGCAAAGTAGTGCCGCCGCAAGACGTGGTGCGTTACGATCCGGATGATCCTTACCTGGTGGTGGCGGCCGACAAAGGCACCGCCAGTTTCTCCGATTACGCCAATGCGATTTCTGCCGAATACGGCTTCTGGCTGGGCGACGCTTTCGCTTCCGGCGGCTCGGTCGGCTATGACCATAAGAAAATGGGAATTACCGCGCGCGGCGCATGGGAAGCCGTCAAGCGCCATTTTCGCGAAACCGGCGTCAATACCCAGGAGCAGGATTTCACGGTGGTAGGCATCGGCGACATGTCGGGGGATGTGTTCGGCAACGGCATGCTGTTATCGCGCCACATCAAACTGCTGGCGGGTTTCGATCATCGCCACATTTTCCTGGACCCGGATCCCGATCCGGAGACCAGCTTCGTTGAGCGCGAACGCCTGTTCGCATTGCCGCGCTCAAGCTGGGCCGATTACAACGCCAGCCTGATTTCCAGCGGCGGCGGGGTGTATGCGCGCACCCTGAAGACGATTCCGCTGACGCCGCAAGTGCAGGCGGCGCTGGGTATAACCGCCAGCGAACTGGCGCCGACCGAGTTGATACGCGCCATCCTGCTGGCGCCGGTGGATCTGCTCTACAACGGCGGCATCGGCACCTACATCAAGGCCACGCGCGAAAGCCACGCCCAGGTCGGCGATCGCAGCAACGATGCGATTCGCGTCAACGGCGCCGAACTCAACTGCAAGGTGGTGGCCGAAGGCGGCAACCTCGGCTGCACCCAGTTCGGCCGTATCGAGTTTGCGCAGAAAGGCGGCCGCATCTGTACCGATGCCATCGACAATTCGGCAGGCGTCGATTGCTCCGATCATGAAGTCAATATCAAGATCATGCTCGGCCTGATCGTCAGTGAAGGCGAAATGACCGAGAAACAGCGTAACAAATTGCTGGCGGAAATGACGGAGGAAGTCGGCCTGCAGGTACTGACCGACAACTATTACCAGACCCAGGCGCTGTCGGTGGCGGGGCGGCACGCCGCCAGCCTGCTGGAACCGGAAGCGCGCCTGATCCGTTTCCTGGAACGCGCCGGCCGTCTTGACCGGGCCGTCGAGTTCCTGCCGTCTGAAGAGGAGTGCGCTGAACGCAAGACGGCAAAACAAGGACTTAGCGCGCCGGAACGGGCGGTGCTGATGGCGTATAACAAGATGTGGCTGTATGAACAGCTGCTGGCATCGGATTTGCCGGCAGATCCGTTTATCGCCAGTTCCTTGGCCGCCTATTTTCCAAAGCCGCTGCGCGAACGTTTCCCTGACGCCATGCGGCGTCATCCCCTGGCGCGCGAGATTATCTCCACCTATCTGGTGAATACGCTGACCAATCGGGTCGGCGCTACCTTTGTCCATCAGCTGGCCGACGAGAGCGGCGCCAGCCCGACCGAGGTGCTGCGCGCCAGCGTCATTGCACGCGAGGTATTCGGCTTCGAGGAAATCTGGCGCGACATCGATGCCCTCGACAACCGGGTGCCGGATGCCTTGCAGGCGCAAATGTTTGTCGATGTCGGCGGACTGATCGAACATGCCAGTTTCTGGTTCTTGCACCGCCACGCGCAGGAAGCTTCGATTGAAGCCACGGTGGCGCGCTTCCGCCTAGCCGCCGATCAGCTGGGGCCGCAACTGGTCTCGCTGCTGGCGGCCAGCGATGCCGAGGCACTCAAGGCAAAGCGCGATGCGCTGATGCAGGCAGGCGTCTCGGAGCAACTGGCGCGCCGGGTTGCCAGTGCCGAGCTGATCGGTGCGGTGCTGGATATTGCCGAAGTCGCGGCATCGACCGGGCGCAGCCTGGAGCTGGTCGCAGCAGTCTATTTTGCGCTGGACGTCAACCTGAACTTCGGCTGGATGCGTGAACGGGTCAGCGCCTTGCCGATCGATTCGCACTGGCAAATCCTGGCGCGCACCGCGCTGCAGAGCGATCTGACCGGTTTGCAGCGCGCTTTGACGGCCAAGGTAATCCAGCTGTCTCCTACGCTTGAACAGTCGCAGGAAATGATCGATGTCTGGCAAGCCGCCAGCCGTACGCCGCTGGAACGTTACCACCGCCTGCTCACCGATTTCCAGATGGGCGGCAATGTTGATCTGGCCATGTTGTCGGTGGCGGCGCGCGAGATGCGTTCGATTGATTCCGTCACCGGCTGAGCGTGGGCTGGACAGGCGCTGGCAGAAAGGCGAAGCGATGCAGACTATCCTATTCGACACGGACGGCGCCATCTGCACCATGACGATGAACCGGCCGCTCAAGCGCAATGCGGTCGACCGTCCCATGGCAGAGGAATTGCGCCTGGCGTTTGAACGCTTTGAAGCTGATGCGGCGCTGAAGGTCGCGGTGTTAACCGGCGCCGGCGGCCAGTTTTGCGCCGGCGCCGATCTCAGCACTGTCGGCGATCCGGCCTTGCGCAATGAACTTGATCCGGAGGGCGCCGGCAGCGGCCCGCTGGGGCCGACCCGCATGGCGCTGTCGAAACCGTTGATTGCTGCGGTCAACGGCTATGCGGTCGCCGGCGGGCTTGAGCTGGCATTGCTGGCGGATTTGCGCGTTGCTGACGAAGATGCCGTATTCGGTGTGTTTTGCCGGCGCTGGGGCGTGCCCTTGATTGACGGCGGCACGGTACGGCTGCCGCGGCTGATCGGCATGGGCCGGGCGTTGGACCTGATCTTGACCGGACGTCCGGTGGCGGCGGCCGAAGCCTTGAGCATGGGGCTGATCAATCGCATCGCGCCGCCTGGCGGCGCGCTGGCGGCGGCGCTCGAGCTGGCGCGCCAGGTAGCCGCCTTCCCGCAACAGTGCATGCTGGCAGATCGCCGCTCGGCGTATGAACAATGGGATTTGCCGCTGGCCGAGGCGCTGCGCCGCGAAGGCGCGCAGGGGGCGCCGATTGTGCTGGCCGAGGGTGAAACCGGCGCCGCCAGATTTACCTTGGGAGTTGGCCGTCACGGCCGCTTTCAAGACTGACTGAAGATCGGCCCGGTGTTGCTCTCAAGTAAGGCAAGTAGCATGACCGGATGCACTTCCTTGGCTTGCATCCTTGTCAATTTTGCTCCATCTCATCCCAGCTTACGCAATTTGATCAATATTTCCTTGAAACACTCGTTGCATCATTGTCATAACGACAATGATGGTGTTAGGATGCCGCCTTCGGAGGAATTTCAAGAGCGCATGATCACCACCGCGTGTTCTTCCGGGCATCGCGTAAGTCTCGTCCAAGATGGCAAAGTTACGGAGTCGGCAATAAATGGACACACTTGATTTGCTTGGCCGCTATCAGCGTGGACTGTTATGGAGCGGAGGCATTGCGCTGACCATCATGATTCTGGCTGCCAGCACGGTAGCAGTCAGGTCCAGCTTCAGGGACGATATCGCAGACGAACGCTACGTCTATCTGAGGCACAAGGCGCAGCTGTTGCTTGATATCGAGACCAAGCAATCGGCGCTGCGCCGCACCGTGATCAACGCGGAATTATTGTGGTCAGATCACCGCAAACCGCGCCAGGAACTGTTGCAGGACTTCGTCTCGCACGGTTGTCGCGCCGTCATCCAACGCAACAGCAAGGTAACTCCTTTACTGGTGTTGGGGTCTGCCGCACAAAAATGCACTGCATACATCGAATATCTGTCGCTCAGCGACGAGCTTGCCTATATCGGCAGCGCAAGTTTCCAGGCGCGGAAAGTACCGCTGTCCGTTTATTATTACGATCCGGAACAGACTTTTATCGGCATCTTTCCCGCACCTCCGCCGGGCGGCTCTATCAAGATGAGCGGCGCCAACGATGTTGCCGATCTGATCAAGCGGATCGATCCTGGTATTTATAACTGGGATGATCCTGTTGCCGCCAAGCGCTTGCGTGAATCGAGAAGTATTACCTGGCTACCCGCCGCGCGCGATCTATTTACCGGTGAAGAAATGTTTCGGCTGGTGCTTCCGGCATTCGATGGCGATCACCCGTTTCTCGTGTTCGTCAGCGGTTTGGCGTCGAGTGTGCTGTCGAAGTCCTTGCATCAAGATGCTTACGACGGCAATTTCATTATTCTCGACAACAGCGGCAAGCTGATCATGAGCGCATGGCGCGACCAGGCAACGGATCCCGGCCTGACCCAGCGCGTCATCGACTCTAAAAGCTGGCAAAAAGATCTACCGTCCCCCGATCACTACTTCGAAGCCGGTGATTTCACCTTTAGCGAGCCTTTGGCGGATACCGGCTGGGTGCTGGCTTATGCCTATTCTTGGCGCACCATCTTGGCCGCACGCTGGCCGGTGCTGCTGGGCTATGTGACGGGAACATTCATCGTGCTCAGTACGCTTTGGATTTTCCTGCTGTTATTCGAACGCAAGGTGTTCATGCCGATTTACCGGCATTCGCAACGCGTGTTCGAAAGCGAAGGTCTGAGCCGTACCATCATAGAGACGGCGCCAGTCGGCTTAAGCCTGTTGTCGATCGGCAGCGGCGAGACATTATTGAGAAACGAGGTAATGCGTTCGTATGACAGCAATGTCAAGCCGCTTTACAGGCAATTCCTTGATCTGTATTGGGGGCGGTTAAAGGCGCCAGGAACTGGTCGCAGCAAGCAGCTGATGGACCAGGATCTTGCGGTCACGGCGATAGACGGAAAAGTATCGCATCTGCTGGTCAATTTGATCGAAACAAAATATCAAGGCGCCGATGTCCTGCTGTGCAATTTTTCCGATATCACTACGCGCAAGCTGCTGGAGCAAAAACTGGAGGAGGCGCGTGTCGCAGCCGACGACATGAATCGCGCAAAATCCTCTTTCCTTGCGACCATGAGCCACGAGATAAGGACGCCGCTGAATGCGATTCTCGGAAATCTGGAGTTGCTTGAACGTTCGGCGTTGACTGAAATGCAGGCTGATCGCCTGAACACCGTGAGTTCCTCGTCGAAGGCCCTGCTGACCATCATCAATGACATCCTGGATTTTTCCAAAGTGGAATCAGGCCAGATGACCCTCGAGAATATCCGCTTTGACGCGATCGACTTGATTGAGCAGGTCGCAGCCATGTTTGCGCCGCTGGCCGACGCCAAAGGTCTGGGTCTGTTCCACACTGTGGCGCCGGACATGCCGCGTTTCTATTTCGGCGATCCTGCGCGCTTGCGTCAGGTTCTGCTGAACTTGATGAGCAATGCGATCAAGTTTACCGATAGCGGCAAGGTGAGTATCGCCGTTAGCCGTCATGTTGTTGCCGGCCAGGCGCCGTTGCTGACGGTCAGTGTCGCCGATACCGGCATTGGGATTGCCGCAGCCAGGCGATCCGGACTGTTTCAACCGTTTACGCAAGGCGATGCATCGATCAGCCGCCGCTTCGGCGGCAGCGGCCTGGGTCTGGCGCTGTGCAAACGGCTGGCCGAATTAATGGGCGGCGCCATTGTTCTTGAGCGCGGCAGCGCTGCAGGCAGCACCTTCACCGTCAGTCTGCCATTGCAGGCCGATGCCCCGGCATTGACCATGCCATTCACGGATGCGCCGCACATGGTCGTGCTGTGTTCTGTAACGGAGTGGCGCGCCTTTGTGGGCGAGCAGCTGACGCATTGGGGCATCCAGGCGCATATCATTGATGATCCGGCAGAGATGCCTGCGGCAGCGTTGCCGCTACTGATTTTCGGCGAATCGCGCGACTGGAGCTTCGCAGAGGAAGATCGGGCTTGCGAGCAAGCATCGTGGGTGATCGAGGCCGTGGAAGATGGCCCCAGAAGAGCTATCGCCAACGGCAAACGCAGCGTTGTATCTTGTTACTCTCTCGCTGGCTTGTACCAGGCCATCGCGCAGGCGCTGGCGCCGGAGACGATCATGGATAGCATTGAAGAAAGCGGGCCGGCAGTGAAGGAAGGGCTTGCAGGGCAGAGCGTGCGCATTCTGGTGGTAGAGGATAACAAGGTGAATTTGGCGCTGATCCGGGATCAACTCGATACGCTGGGTTATCAGGCCGACCTCACCGACAGCGGCAGCGCTGCGTTGGAATTGCTTGAAAAAAATCGATATGACATTGTGTTTACCGATCTGCACATGCCAAGGATGGACGGCTTTATGTTTGCTGTTCTGTTGCGTCGCGGGGGAGCGCAGTTGCCGATCATCGCCATCACCGCCCACGCTTCCCTCGAAGAGCGCAGGCGATGCCAGCAAGTTGGCATCGCCGATGTGATGATCAAGCCGATGTCGCTGGACGAGATCGATAACATGGTCTGCAAGCACGTCAATTGTGGCGTCAGGCCGGTATCGCCGCATGCGTCCGACTTGCAAAAGCCGGCGCTGAGCGTAAACTTGTTGCGAACATTGCGCTCAAGCAATTCCGATTCGATAGCTTTAATTCATCATGCATTGGCTGCGGGCAATATGCGGACTGTGGAGGAGCAGTTACATTCGATCAAAGGCGTGTTTGCGATGATTCGTGAGCCGGCTGTGGTTGCTGTCTGCGCGCGCCTGGAACATCTGGCCCGGGCGGTCGATGCGCCTGCCTTGCGCGCTACCCTTCCGGACTTCGAGGCAATGCTGGACGATGCGCTGACCGCCCTGGAGCGGTCCGCAGTTTCTCATTGAGAGACTGCCTGATCCGTCCTTATATGACATGCCGGACTTGTTCATCTGGACTGGTTTTATGTGTTTTCTGGCAATGCAAGTCCGTCCCGGTTTTCGTGATGCGTCGCAATATGTTTTCGTTTTGTAGCGGCGAAGCTCAGCGCGCAAGCGTCGAAATCAAAGGGAAGCGGGATTTGCATTTTGCATGAATTGGTGAAAACGGGATCCGTCCCGGAAATGCAGGGGGAATGCTTGTAATGGACAATTTTACGATACGCGTGGTCATCGCCGATGATCATCCAGTCATGATCATCGGCGTCGAGCAGGAATTGTCGACAGTGGGCGCCGTGACGATCGTAGGTTCGGCACGTAACTCGACAGAATTAATTGCGATTCTCGACAAAACGCCATGCGATGTTCTGGTGTCCGACTATGCGATGCCCGGTGGCGCATATGGCGATGGAATCGCCCTTTTTTCATATATCCAGCGGCATTACCCCATGACGAAGCTGGTCGTGTTGACCATGCTGGATAATCCGGCTGTGCTAAGCACTCTTCTAGCGCAGAAAATTTCATGCGTCGTGAGCAAATCCGATGCGGTCTCACATCTTGTTCCTGCGATCTATGCCGCGCATACCGGCAAAACCTATTATTCGCCGACCGTAATTAATATAGCTGAGGCTATGGAATTGGCTCCGCATGCGCGTGCTGCTCCCAAGGCGCTGACCCAGCGCGAAGCGGAAGTGGTGCGGCTGTATGCTTCCGGCCTGACAGTGAATGCGATTGCCGAGCAGTTGCATAGGAGCAAAAAAACCATCAGCACGCAAAAGACAAAGGCCATGGAGAAGCTGGGAATCCGGCAGGACGTCGATCTCCTCCGATACGCGATCGAAAATGGATTCATCACCTCGTCGCAGATGCCGTCGACGCCGTAGGGGGTGGATGGAGGGGTAGTAGGTCTCTAGCGGACTGTAACGTAAGCGCTACGGCATGCCTTACCAATCCGGGTCGATCAGGTTCAAATATAGGCGATTACCTATTATCGGACTGGTCCTATTTTCCAGGGTGTCCGCAGGTCATATGATGTCGTCTGCTCAACAAGTTGCTGGGCTCTTCTCCTTCCGCTGTATCTGCGTAGAAGGCAAAGTCAATCTCTAGGAATCTTATTATGAAAAAGCAAGCACTCATTATTGCGTTATTGGCAACATTCGGTTTCGCAGGCGCCGCGCAGGCAGCCGACGGCACAGTCACTTTTAACGGCCAGCTGACCTCTGTCACTTGCACTGTGCACGGTGGCGCGGCCGGTGCGGCAAGCGGCGATTTCACCGTTGCTTTGCCTACATTGTCGACTACGGCACTGGCGGCCCAAGGCGCTGTCGCCGGTTCTACCGGTTTCAATATCGTTGTTGGCGGCGCCGGCGATACCGGCTGCACCGATGGCACCAAGGCTTCCGTACACTACGAAGCATCCAGCCCATTGATCGACCCGGCAAGCGGCAACCTTAACCTGGCTGCCGGCAGCACCGCAACCAATGTTCAAGTGCAAATTACCGATGCGGGCGCGGCCAATGCGCCAATCAATCTGTTCACCAATACAACATCGACGCCAGTCGTTATTGCCAACAACACAGCGACATTGCCATTTGCGGCCCAGTACTTCGCCACCGGTGCTGCTACTGCAGGTACTGTCAGCAGCAACGTTCAGTACTCGATCGCGTTCAACTGATCCGTTACAGCGGATCCGGCATCAATTGAAATGAAATAGAGCGATTGCGGCCCTCCGTCCTGCCGCAAGGCATGGACGGAATTTGCAGGGATCGGATGCAGTCGTTGCTTCGAATTTGGTTTTACAAGGAGAGAAAATGCGCTACTTGAAATGGTGCTTTACCTTGCTGGCCTTGAGTCTCGCGGGCTTGTCGTCTCTGCCTGCTCAGGCCGGTATTGTGATGTCCGGCACGCGCGTAGTGTACCCCGCGCAGCAGCGCGAAGTCAGCGTCAAGCTGACGAATGACGATGGCAAATTTCCCCGTCTGGTTCAGGCGTGGATCGATACCGGGGATGAAAAACTCAGCGCTGAAAAAAGCAATGTGCCGTTCATCCTGACGCCGCCGGTGTTTCGTGTGGAGCCAGGCAAGAGCCAAGTGATGCGCATGGTGTATACCAAAGAGCCGCTGGCAACTGACAAGGAAACCTTATTCTGGCTCAATGTGCTGGAAGTCCCTCCCAAGGTGGGAAGCGAAGAAGACAACCAGCTGCGTTTTGCATTCCGCCTGCGCACCAAGCTGTTTTTCCGTCCGGCCAATTTGGCGATGAAGCCGGAAAATGCGCGTGGCAAGCTGGAATGGAGCCTGGTAAAGGTGGCGGGGGGGCAAGCGCTGCAGGTGCGCAATCCTACGCCGTACTACATCTCGTTCCAAAGCGTGGCTTTGGCCATAGGCGATAAGCAGATCAAGAGCGACGACTACACCATGGTCGCGCCAGGCGGCGTACAGCATTTTTCCCTGAAAAACGTTCCCGCCACGCCAGGCGCCGGCACGCACGTCGAGTTTTCCATCGTGGATGACTATGGCGCGTTTGTTCCGTTGACTGCGCCATTGAAATCATAAAACGTATTCCCCTGTTTTTCCGCCTGAGTAGCGAGCGGATTATCGAGAAGCATTCAGTGCCGGGATTGCAAGATCCCGCGCCGCCTTGCTTTCCATGCTGACATTCTGTCCATGTCTGTTGCCAGACGTGTGGACTTGCACATTCAATTTCGACCCAATGATGAATCGATCGCTACATTTTTCGCAAGCCAATCATGCCCGCCGCAACGTTAAGGGACGCGCTTCTTTTGCTGCGCGGCCACGCCTGCTCAGCGTGCTGATTTCCGCCATGTTTTCCGGCATGCTCTTACAGTCGAGTGCCGTTGCGGCTGTACCTGCCATGACATCGTCACTGGCTGCGATGAGATTCGACAGCGGCTCCTTCGCATCCGGCATGGGCGAACAGGCCGATTTGTCGCGCTTCGATAAGGCCAACATCGTGTTGCCCGGTATTTATCGCGTCGGCATCTCCGTCAATCAACACTGGCAGGGCTTGGGCGATGTCGTTTTTAGTAACGTGCCAAATCAGGAAAGCGCCGTACCATGTTTTGATCGCGCCATGCTCACCAGGTTTGGGGTCGATCTGGATAAAGTTGCGCGCGGCGACGGCACGCGCAGCGTAGCCGAAGCGGCTGCCCATCAAATCCCGGATGGCCCGCTGTGCGGCAGCCTGAATACCTGGATCGCGGATGCGACTGTGTCTTTCGACGCGGGCGAACAGACGCTTACCCTCACCGTGCCGCAGATATACATGAATCGGTCGGCGCGCGGCTATGTCGATCCGGCGCTACTCGATAACGGCGTCACCGCCGCTCTGCTTGGCTATAACTTCAGTTCCTCGGTTGCCACCAGCGGCAACGCCGGCTCGCAATCGTATCTTGGCTTGAACAGCGGCGTCAATTTGGGCGACTGGCGTTTTCGCCATCAAGGTGCGCAGGCATGGAATTCAATCACAGGCCGCTCGGCGTACCAGAATACAGCCACCTATGTTCAGCGCGATATCAGCGCACTCAGATCGCAGCTGGTGCTGGGCGACAGTTTTACTGACGGGCAGATCATGGATAGCGTGCGTCTGCGCGGGTTCAAGCTCGCCACCGACGACCGTCAAACGCCGCAATCGCAGCAAGGCTACGCGCCAGTGGTGCGCGGCATTGCGGAAAGCAACGCCCGTGTCACCGTCAGCCAAAGAGGCTACACGATTTACGAAACCACCGTGGCGCCGGGGCCCTTCGTCATCGATGACCTCTACCCGACCGGCTACGGTGGCGACCTGCGCGTGACCGTGACGGAAACCAATGGCCATCAAAGCACGTTTACCGTGCCGTACGCTGCGATACCGCAATTGCTGCGCCCCGGCGCCATCAGGTACAGCGTGGCGGTAGGCCAGCTTAGCCAATATAGCGGCGTCAGCAGCGCCACGCCATGGGTGATGCAAGGCAGCTTGCAGCTCGGCATCAATAATTTCCTTACCGGCTATGGCGGCTTGGCCGCTTCGGACGGCTATTGGCAAGCCAAGGTCGGCGCCGCAGTGAGCACCCCGATCGGGGCGTTCGCCGTCGACGGCGCGGCTTCCAACACGAAAATACAAGGCAGCAACACTTTGCAAGGGCAAAGTGTTCAGATTGCCTATAATAAAAATATTCCTGAGACGGGCACCAATTTCGCACTTGGGGCTTATCGTTTTTCCAGCAGCGGTTATCTGGGACTGAACGATGCCGTCAGTATGCGCAGCCTGGCTGCGCGCGGTGAAGACACCGGCCGCGTCAACCGCCAGCGCAGCCGTCTTGATCTGAACGTCAGCCAGGCGGTTGGCGCAGGTTCCCTGTTCCTGTCCGGCAGTTCGGTACAGTACTGGGGCGGCAACCTTGGCCGCCAGACATCTTTTTCCGCCGGTTACGGCGCAAACTGGGGACGAGTGAGCTGGAATCTCTCGGTGCAGCGCACCTTGTCGCAAGCAGCGCCGCTGACGCCGGAGCAATTACAGGCGCAGCAGCTGGCCAACGTGTTCTACGGCGCCGGCTATAACAGTGGCCGCAGCGACAATCGCATCATGCTGTCGTTGTCGATTCCACTCGGCCGCGATGCGCGTGCGCCTACCATGAACAGTTACCTGGCGCGCAACACGGGCTCCAGCAGCGGCAGCAACCTGCAGGTTGGCGTCAACGGCGCCATGGGCGAGGAGCGCAACCTCACCTACGGCGTATCGGGCAGCCATACAAGCGGCGATAGCGGCAACAGCAACTATTTCAATGCCAATGTGGGCTATCAGGCGAGCAGCGCGAATTTGAGCGCAGGCTTTAGCCAATCGGGCAGCAACGGCCAGGTCTCGGTGAATGCCAACGGCGGCATCGTCGCTTATCCCGGCGGCATATCGCTGTCGCAAGCGCTGGGAGATGCTGTCGGCGTCATCGTGGCGCCGAACGCCGCGGGCGCCAGTATCAGCAGCGCGATCGGGGTTACGGTCGATAACAGCGGTCATGCCGTAGCGCCGTATTTACGCCCTTATGAAAACAATACGATCGAGATTGACCCTAAAGGTTCGTCCGAGGACATCCAGTTCAAGGAAACCAGCAAGACGATCGCGCCGCGCCTGGGTTCGGTGGTCATGTATAAATTTGAAACCGACAACAGCCGCGCTGTCACCATCAAGGCGTTGCGCACCGATGGCAAGCCATTGCCGTTTGCCGCAGAAATATTAAATGAAGAGCAACAAGCGGTCGGTGTGGTTGGCCAGGGTAGCAAAGCGTTTGTGAGGGGAGTCGCCGATACCGGCGTGCTGACCGTGAAATGGGGTGACGGCGCTGACCAGCAGTGTCAGATGGCATATGCGCTGCCCGAGCGGGTTAAAGGGCAGCCAGTTGCCGGCTTTATCGAGAGTAGCTGTCAAGCGGCTGAATCATTGCCTGAGGCAGCGCCACCTTCTGCAGCAAGCGCATCTAAAACGCTCAAGGCTTCAAGCAAATAGAAAATGCGGCACGCCTGCTTCATTTGAGGAAATAGTGGAAGTAATATGGACAGAATAAGGGATTAAGCATGAATATCAGGAGTATTTTTTTGGGAATGGCCGGATTGTTCTTGATCTGCGGACAGGCTCAGGCAGCTTGCCGGCTGCTCGGTAATCCGTATGGCGCAACTAAGGTGCAGTTCAATATCAATATTGGCACCGTGTTTGGCGCTACCACGGCCACCGTGGGCTCAGTCCTCGCTTCGTACACGCTAACCGCCCCGTCTTTGTCACTGCAAAACGCGAATAATTATCTGGCTTGCCAGCTCGGCGATCTGGAAACTTTCAAGCCTTCGATGAATAGCGGCGCTGCGGTAAGCGGTTTTCCTAACGTCTACCGTACCAACCTGGCTGGCATCGGTTATCGCCTCACTTACTCTGACGGCGTGACTTTTGCGCCGGCCCAATGGACCAATCCCTATGGGCAATCGGGAAGTACGACTAGCGGCGGAATAATATATTTTCCGCCGGGACAATTTAAATTCGAACTGATCAAGACCGCAACCACTGTCGGCTATGGCCCGCTTTCCACGGGGGAGTATGGCAGCGATAATGTGCCGGGCTACCAGGCAATGCAGATATATGTCACTAATGGCGGCAACATTCAAAGCGGGGGCTGCACGGTAGATGCCGACTCCGTAAACAAGGTCGTCACATTGAGCAGTGTCGCGATAAACAAGTTTGCTGGCGTAGGTTCAGTTCAGGGAAATAAGGCATTTAACCTTAATTTAAGCTGCACCACCGCTCCGCCAAAGCTGCTGATTCAATTCAATGGAATTGCCGACAGTTCAGCTTACCCTGGCACTCTGGCCCTGGCCAGCGGTTCGACGGCGGCCGGCATCGGCATACAGATGCTGCATCAGAACGGCACGCCGGTAAATCTGGGGCAATTTGAATTGCCGGTCGTAACAGTAGTCTCGCCCGGCACGCGCTTTAGCATGGGCTTTTCCGGGCAGTACATTCAGACGCAGCCATCCTTGAAGCCAGGTAGCGCAAATGCCACGGCCACCTTTACCTTGCAATTCAATTAGCAGGCAGCGGTTGCGGTTTAGTTGCAATTAAGATAGCTTGCAGTCTATGCAAGATTAAGTAAAACTGCTACACGAGAAGCTGCTCCGCTCACGGACATGGCTGTCAACTGGTCAGGCTAGGGCAGGTCATCTAATACGTTATTGATATTTACCGGAACTGAAAAATGAAGCCAGACTTAACGCTTGATGAAGTAAAAAGCCAGATAGCGGCATTGGTCAGCGAGTACATGGGCGTCGATCAGGCATTAATATTGTCGGGCAAGAAATTCGATACTTTAATCGAGAATTTTGACTCGCTGGCTATGGTCGAAGTCCAGTTGCTCGTGGAGAAACATTATGGTTTTGACCTGGATTTTGAAGATACCAGCATGGACGCGTTTCCGGCGGATATCGACGAACTGGCGGAGGCGTTTTTACTGCAATATCAGAAGCATCGACAAAAAATAGAATTAAAAAAAGCGAAATCGCAGGCAGCGGAGTTGCAGAAAACGGAAGCGCAAGAAACAGAATTGCAAAACACGGAAGCACAGGAAGCGGAGCTGCAAAAACCGGGACTCGCGCAATGAACGGACATGCTGCGCGCAGGGTGGTTGTTACCGGCATGGGCGCGGTCACTCCGCTGGGCAATAACGTAGAAGATTTCTTCTCGAACCTGATCTCCGGCGCAACTGGCATACGCATGGTCGACGAATTAAGCGCGACACGAGGTTTCGGCGTCGTCGATGTGGATATGGCGGCGCATTTTTCCGTATCGGAAAACCGGCAACTCGACCGTGTCAGCCAAATGGCGATCATCGCCGCCAAGCAAGCCATAGACTCGGCAGGCAGTACGCTCTCGTTGCCGCTTGGTGAATCAGCCGGCGTTTTCTTTGGTACCGGGATGGGCGGAGCCGAATCCTTGCAAGAAGGCTATTTCGATTTTTATAAGATCACGCCCCAGAAAAAGATGCTGATCGTGCTGGCGGCGATGACGCATGCGCCGGCCTCCCATATAGGCTTACGGTATGGCATACAAGGCGAATCCCAAACCTATTCAAGCGCTTGTTCCTCATCAAGCGTCGCCATCGGCGAAGCTTTTCGCCGCATCCGCGATGGCTATCTTGATGTTGCGCTGGCTGGCGGCGCTGAAGCGTTATTGCTTCCGGCTATCATCCAGTCGTGGATAGACATGAAAGTGCTGTGCAAGGAATCAAGCGATTCTCCTGGCACTGGCTGCCGCCCTTTTAGCGCTGATCGCGACGGTTTTGCGTTGGCGGAGGGGGCAGGGGTGCTGGTGCTGGAGTCGTTGGAGCATGCCTTGCAGCGCGGCGCCCAGCCAATCGCCGAAATCGTCGGTTATGGCGTAAGCAATGATGCCAAGTCTTTGTCCAAACCGGATTTGCAAGGACAGAAACTGGCTTTTCGTCGCGCCTTGGCGGATGCGGATATTGCTCCAAAAAAAATCGGCTATATCAATGCGCACGGTACGGCAACTAAAGTAGGCGACGCGATTGAAACGGATCTGATCAAAGAGATGCTCGGCCAGCATGCTTACCGCATTCCTGTCAGCAGTACCAAATCGGCGCATGGACATTTATTGGGCGCGACCGGCGCCGTAGAAATGATTGCCACTATTCTTGCGTTAAAGACGCAGATTGTGCCGCCCACTACGCATTGGTCGCAGGCGGACAGCGCTTGCGATTTGAATTACGTACCACAGCGGGGAATGCCGGTGAAGGATCTTGAATATGCAGCATCGAATTCATTTGCTTTTGGCGGCAGCAATGCAGTTCTGATTGCAAGAAACTATAGATAGTTAACATAGGAAATCATATGAAATTCTTGAAAACACAAGAAGCCCAGATATGGGCGCCTAGCGATAAGGTTATTTGCACGGAACTGTGCCGGATCGGCAGCGTCGACATGGATCTTTGGCGCGCGGACGTACTTTACAGCAAGCAGAATTTCTCGGAACGTACTCTGCGTGGCTATCATTTCTGGGGCGTTCCTTATGTACGCCTGATGCAGAAGTATCCTATCTTCGCAAAAATCGCACAAATTCCTGTTACCTGGTTTATCGAGGATATTGCCTACCAAATGCGTGTCCGCCCAACAGGTAACTGGAAAGGCTGGGTCTTGCGTGAAATATTCTTCAAGCCTTTATGTTCCGTGATCGGCTTGCTGGCAAAAGAGAATTCCTGGAAGACATTGTGGGATGGCAGATCGACGCTTAATTAAACCGGGTTTCTCCTGAAATTTCGTCTTCCAGAGCAGACGTGAAATTGACGTCACTCTGGGAGGGCGAGAAATGGAGAAGATACCTGCTCAAAATAGAAAACATTTCGGCAGCATATACCTAGCACTTTCTATCGTTAAATCCCTCCGGCCTTTTCTGCAGTCTTTTTCTGGCATCTTCACCTCGTCTTTGTCCCATTTGCGGATAATTCTCAAAGAATCAATAGCTTAGCTCGTTACGCTTAAGTGTCGCGGATAGCCGCCATGTCGGATCGCAGCGTATCGCAGTATCATGCAAGGCGTTTCGGTCGTAAAATTCGAATGGGTAATTTGAATATCATGGTTTTTATAAAGGAGATTGGCATGGGTCAGGTGAAATATACCGTCGAGCATGAATGGTTGCGCGTTGAGGACGACGGTCTGGTGACAGTCGGCATTACCGATTTCGCACAAGGGCATCTGGGCGACCTGGTTTTTGTGCAACTGCCGGAAGTCGATAGCGAAATGGCCCAGGGCGACGAAGCGGCTGTGATCGAATCGGTCAAGGCCGCAAGTGAAATCATGATGCCGGTTGCCGGCAAAGTAGTCGAAATCAATACCACGTTGGCCGACGAACCTGGCAAGGTCAATGAAGATCCCTTGGGCGCGGGCTGGTTTTTCAAAATGAAAGTGAACGATATCGCCGAGTTGAACAGTTTGATGGATGAAGCGGCCTACGCTGCGATGATCAAAGGCCAAGCGTAAAGCACAAGCAAACCCAAGCTAACGCCGCCTTTTCCCGTTCACAACATGAAGGATGCACCCATGACACAATCACGGCCTGCTCTTGAAGATCTGGCGCAACATGCCGATTTCATTGAACGCCATATCGGTCCGGATCACTCCCAGCAAAAGACCATGCTGTCAATGCTCGGTTTCGCTTCGATCGAAGCATTGATACAGAAAATAGTCCCGGCCGCCATCCTGGAGCGGCAGCCGCTGAAGCTCGGCTCTCCGCGCAGCGAAGCGGAAACGCTGGCGGCATTGCGCCAGATCGCCGGCAAGAACCAGCTGTTCAAATCGCATATAGGCATGGGCTATTACAACTGCCATACGCCGACCGTGATCTTGCGCAATCTGCTGGAAAACCCGGCCTGGTATACCGCCTACACGCCGTATCAGCCTGAAATATCGCAGGGGCGGCTGGAAGCGCTGCTGAATTTTCAGACCATGGTGAGCGACCTGACCGGCATGGAAATCGCCAACGCTTCCTTGCTGGACGAAGCCACCGCGGCAGCCGAAGCGATGACCTTTTGCCAGCGCCTGTCTAAAAGCAAGAGCAACATCTTCTTCGTTTCGCAGGACTGCTATCCGCAAACCATCGACGTGCTGCGCACCCGCGCCGCGCCGATCGGGGTCGAGGTGGTGGTCGGCGATCATCTCAAGGACCTGGAGCGGCTCGACTGTTTTGGCGTGCTGCTGCAATACCCGACCCTGAACGGCGAGATCAACGACTATGCCGCCGCCGCGCGTCTGGCGCATGGCAAGCAAGCGCTGGTGGTGGTGGCCGCCGATCTGCTGGCATTGACTCTGCTGACGCCGCCGGGCGAGTTTGGCGCCGACGTGGTGGTCGGCAGCGCCCAGCGCTTCGGCGTGCCGCTCGGTTATGGCGGTCCGCACGCCGCGTATTTCGCTACGCTGGATGCGCACAAGCGCGTGATGCCGGGGCGACTGGTCGGCGTCTCCATCGACAGCCGCGGCCAACCCGCCTATCGCTTGGCGATGCAAACCCGCGAGCAGCATATCCGCCGTGAAAAAGCCACCAGCAACGTCTGCACCGCACAGGTATTGCTGGCCAATATCGCCAGCATGTACGCGGTCTACCACGGCCCGCACGGCTTGAAGACGATCGCGCAACGAGTGCACCGGCTGACCGCGATTCTGGCCGAGGGTTTGCGTCTGCTGCACCATCCGGTGCCAACCGCCAGCTTCTTCGACACCATCACCGTGCATACCGGCGGCCACACCCAGGATATCCACGCGGCTGCGCGCAGCCAGTCGGTCAACCTGCGGCTGATCGACGATGGCAGCGTCGGCATTGCGCTGGATGAAACCAGCACGCGCGCGGATGTGGAGGCGTTGTGGAGTATCTTCGCGGTCGGTAAGCCGCTGCCTTCGTTCGACGCATTGGAAGCCGGCGCTGAAGAACGGATCCCGGCGCCGCTGATGCGCAGCAGCGCTTTCCTGACGCACCCGGTGTTCAACAGCCATCATTCGGAAACCCAGATGCTGCGCTACCTGCGCGCGCTGGCAGACAAGGACCTGGCGCTCGACCGCAGCATGATACCGCTCGGCTCCTGCACCATGAAACTCAACGCCACTACCGAGATGATCCCGGTCACCTGGCCGGAATTCGGCGCGCTGCATCCGTTCGCGCCGCTCCACCAGGCCCAGGGCTATCAACAACTGGTGGCCGACCTGGAGCAAATGCTATGCATCTGCACCGGCTACGATGCGGTATCGCTGCAGCCTAACGCCGGTTCGCAAGGCGAATATGCCGGCTTGCTGGCGATTCGCGCCTATCACCAGAGCCGCGGCCAGGGCGAACGCAATATCTGCCTGATCCCGAGTTCCGCGCATGGCACCAATCCGGCTACTGCGCACATGGCCGGCATGCAAGTGGTGGTGGTGCAATGCGACGAGCAAGGCAACGTCAATGTCGCCGACCTGCGCGCCAAGGCAGACCAGCACGCCAACGATCTGGCCGCTCTGATGATTACTTATCCGTCGACCCACGGCGTGTTCGAAGAAGCCATCGGCGAGATCTGCGAAATCGTCCATGCCCATGGCGGCCAGGTGTATATCGACGGCGCCAACATGAACGCCATGGTCGGTTTGTGCGCGCCAGGAAAATTCGGCGGCGACGTGTCGCATCTGAATTTGCACAAGACCTTCTGCATTCCGCACGGCGGCGGCGGGCCTGGCGTCGGTCCGATCGGCGTCAAGGCGCATCTGGCGCCTTTCCTGCCGGGGCACCGCATGCTGGAAAAAGGTATTGCACCGGTCTGCGCAGCGCCCTGGGGCAGCGCCAGCATCCTGCCAATCACCTGGGCATATATCACGCTGATGGGTGCGCAGGGCTTGCGGCAGGCGAGTGAGCTGGCGATCCTGAACGCCAATTACATCATGCATCGGCTGGCGCCGCATTATCCGATCTTGTACAGCGGCAGCGACGGCCTGGTGGCGCACGAGGGCATCATCGACCTGCGGCCGCTCAAGGACAAGACCGGGATTACGGTGGACGACGTCGCCAAGCGCCTGATCGATTATGGTTTCCATGCGCCTACCATGTCGTTCCCGGTAGCCGGCACCCTGATGATAGAGCCGACCGAAAGCGAATCCAAGGAAGAGCTGGATCGTTTCTGCGACGCCATGATCGCGATTCGCGCAGAGATCAGGGCCGTAGAAAATGGCGATATCAAGGCAGAGCAGACGGCGCTGCGGCATGCACCGCATACCGCCCAGGATTTGACCGATGAATGGACGCGTGCGTATTCGCGCGAGCAGGCTGTCTTTCCGTTGAAGTCGCTGCGCCAGAACAAGTATTGGCCGCCGGTAGGGCGGATCGATAACGTCTATGGCGACCGCAATCTGGTTTGTTCCTGTCCGCCGCTGTCGGATTACGAATAAGGCCGCAGGTACACAAGCAGGGTGGGCACAACTGCTCGCCCTGCCAATTGATAAAGGACATTTTTCATGAGTGATACCGGCAACGCCGCCCCAGCGGCGCGTACACCGCTGTACCAATTGCATCTGGAACTGGGCGCCAAGATGGTGCCGTTCGCAGGCTACGAAATGCCATTGCAATATCCGAACGGCATTCTCAAGGAACACAACCACACCCGCAGCCAGGCCGGCCTGTTCGATGTTTCGCACATGGGCCAATTGCGCCTGAGCGGCGCCGGCGCCGCCGCTGCATTGGAATCGCTGGTGCCGGTCGATATTGTCGATCTGCCCGCGAACCAGCAACGTTATGCACTGTTTACCAACCAGCAAGGCGGTATTCTCGACGACTTGATGGTTGCCAATGCCGGCGATCACCTGTTCCTGGTGGTGAATGCCGCCTGCAAGCAGCAAGATGCCGCACACCTGCGGGAGCATCTGTCGGGCCTCTGTCAAATCGAGGAATTGAGCGATCGCTCTTTGCTCGCCTTGCAAGGGCCGGCGGCGGCGGCCGTGATGGCGCGCATCGCTCCTGACAGCGCGCGAATGGTCTTCATGCAGACTGCTAAATTTACCTTGGCAGGAAGCGACTGTTTTGTCAGCCGTTCCGGTTATACCGGCGAAGACGGCTTTGAAATTTCGGTGCCGAATGCCGGGGCTGAAGCCTTGGCGCGGCTGCTGCTGGCGCAGCCGGAGGTGGCGCCTATCGGTCTCGGCGCGCGTGATTCGCTGCGGCTGGAGGCCGGATTGTGCCTATACGGCCACGACATGGATGGCAGCACCACGCCGGTCGAAGCCAGCCTGGGCTGGGCCTTGTCCAAGGTGCGGCGCCCCGGCGGCGCCCGTGCCGGCGGTTATCCTGGCGCCGAAGTGATCGCGCGCCAGCTTGAACAAGGCGTCGACCGCAAACGGGTCGGCCTGCTGCTCAAGGATCGCATGCCGGCGCGGGAAGGGGCGGGACTGGTCGACGCCGACGGCAAGCAAGTAGGCAAGATCACCAGCGGCGGTTTCGGGCCGACGCTGGGCGGCCCGGTAGCAATGGGCTATGTCGATAGCGCCCATGCGCAAATCGGCAAGCTGCTGCAGGCCATGGTGCGCGGCAAGGGCGTGCCTGTCGAAGTAGTCAAGATGCCGTTTACCCCGGCGCGCTATTTCCGCGGCTGAAGGACCGAAGGATAGGCATAGATGCCGGTCGAGGGGTAGACCGGCACATCGTCCCTGTCTAGCGCTGCGCCGAGACCAGGGCAAACATGGCGCCTTGCGGATCCAGGCCCTGGACTATCCAGCTGCCGCCGGGAACCTGATGCGGGCCCATGACGACCTTGCCGCCCCCCTGGTTGATGCGCGCAACAGCGGCATCGATGGCCTCGACATTGATGTAATACAGCCAGCAAGTGACGGGCATGTCCGGCGTTTTGGTCATCATGCCGCCGATCGGCGCGCCGCCGGTGGCGAAGGTCTGGTAGACGCCCAGCGGCCCCATGTCTATCGCTTCTGCCTTGGTCCAGCCGAACAGGCCGGCGTAGAAGGCGAAAGCGCTTTCCATGTCGCCGGCGTGCAATTCATGCCAGCCGATATGCCCCGGGGTGCCGGCAACCGCCGGCGCCGGCGGGGCTTCGCCATTGCCTTTGAATAAGAAAAATCCCGCGCCGTGCGGATCTGCCGCCACGGCAAAGCGGCCGACTCCCGGAATGTCTTGCGGAGGGCGACGGATAGTGCCGCCTGCCGCCACGACACGGCCGGCGTAGTCATCGACATCGCTGACGGCGATATAGCCGTTCCAGCCAGGCCGCGCGCCCATGGCGCGTGCTTCTTCCGGGATCTGCATCAGGCCGCCGACCATGATGGTCCCGGCCGATAGTATGGTGTAGGGAGGACCGCCCATGCCGGCATCCTGCATGTTCCAGCCGACCACGCTCTTATAGAAAGACTCGGCGGCTTTGGTGTCGCTGGTCATGAGGTCGTACCACACAAACTTTGCTTGGTTCGTAGACATTGCATTTGACTCCTTCGCTTACGGATCGGCCCCTTTCGGGGAAGACGTCGATATCATCTGATATCGACGCTGCAGCGCAATAACTGCGCAATAACCAGATAACCAGCCAGTTCTGCGCTTTCCATATTGGATAATTTTCGTCCATGCGCTACAGTACCAGACATGATACTACCGCCTGAAGATCTGGAAAAAATTGCCGCTCTGACCCTGGAGCATTACAACCAGCGTGCCGAAGATTTCCGCGCAGGCACCCGCGACCACGACGTCAGCCAGAACATTGCCGCACTGCTGCGCCATATCGAAGGCACGCCGCCGTTCTCGATCCTGGATGTCGGCTGCGGCCCGGGGCGCGACCTGCGCACATTCAGCAAGCTCGGCCACGTTGCGGTCGGCGTCGAAGGCGCTGCGCGTTTCGTCGAGATGGCGCGGGCGGACAGCGGCTGCGAAGTCTGGCATCAGGATTTTCTCAAGCTCGATTTGCCGGACGCTCGTTTCGACGGCATCTTCGCCAACGCGGCTCTGTTCCATATCCCCGGCCAGGAACTGCCGCGCGTCCTGCGTCAATTCCATGCAACGCTGAAACCTGGTGGCGTGTTGTTCAGCTCCAACCCGCGCGGCGGCAACCAGGAAGGCTGGAACAGCGGGCGTTACGGCAGTTATCACGATCTCGCGGCATGGCGGCATTTCATGTCCGACGCCGGCTTCTCCGAACTTGAACACTACTACCGGCCCGAGGGCCTGCCGCGCGAGCAGCAGCCATGGCTGGCCAGCGTCTGGCGCAAGCAATCGTGAAGCATCGAACGGCGACTAAGCGGCTGCTGTTTTTTCAAGCCTGAGAAATTGCCTTGTCGCTTCTATCACGCCCGGGTCTTTCAACAAGCGGCGATGTCCCAGGTTGCGCGTGCTGAGCAGCTGCGCATCGGGTAATTTCTCCATCAGCAGCTGGGCCGCGCGAAATGGCACGATGCTGTCGTCGCAATCATGTATCACCAGAGTAGGCGTGCCTACCCGCGGTGCGACTTGGGCGGCGCCCATGCGTTCGAAGAGCATCCCTTCGCGTGCTTCGAGATAGGAAACCATGCTTGCGCGGACATTTTCACGGATGCCGAAGGCGAGGGCGTAGTCACGCGTTGCCTGCAGCATGGAAACCGGCGCCGCAATCAGAACCAGTTTGTCTAGCGCCAGCCCCAATCCCAAGCCGTTCGCCGCCGCAATACAGGCGGCTGCGCCTCCCATGGAATGCCCGAGCAGTGCCTGAACCCTGCCAAGGTGCGCGGCGGCATAAGCCAGCGCCCGTACAAACTGCGGCAGCGTGCTGCTCCAGGCCGAGCTGCGCCCGTGCGCCGGCTGGTCGATGAGCACCACGGCCCAGCCGGCGGCGCTCAAGGCGTCGGCCAGGGCGGTCATTTGCAAACCCCAGCCGGCCCAGCCATGGGTCATCAGCAGTTGCGGAGCATTCTCCGGCGCCGGCCAGTGATAGAGAGTGATCGAGGCACGCTCAAAAGAGAGGGATTCAACACGCACGTTGGGCGGCGCTATCAAATGGCGCGCCGCCAGCTTGCCCGGAATCGGCGTGCAGAATAAGCGGGCGGCGATACGGTGAGTCAGGTTAGGCGCGACGAATTGCGATAGGCGTACGCCAGTCCTTAGCAATTTGAACAGATTGCCGACCGGAGTTTTGCTAGTTGCGTGAGCCTTGGCGGCGAGCGGCTGGCTTGCGGCGGGATGCATGTCCATGAAGACTTCCCTATATGGTATGAGGCGGCTGGTTGAGGTGTGGTCAAAAGAAGATGAAATCGTCGTTGCAGTCGGGGACGGATCGCCCTGTCAGGCAGATCAAGCGCCACAGAGTCAGGCTGGCAACGGCAATCAAAGCGATGCATCCGGTAATAATCAACATGGCTATCCTTTATCGCACACTCGTGCGAAATTTGTTTGATAAAATCGCCTATCCGATGCAGCCATGGCTTTGTTTATGCGTGATAGTTGAAACTGCGATAGGTCGAGGTCAGGCGTTCATAGGCATTGCGTACTCTGTCCTGCGCCTTGGGATCGCGCAGAAAACGGGCGTCGTGCATCAGGCCGACCATCAGGCTGTAGATTTCGAATACCAGTTGCTCTGGATCGGTATCGGGCCGCAGATGGCCGGCATCCAGCGCTTGGATGACACAGCGGCGCAATATTGCACGCCATCGCAATACATTATGTTGCAGCCGCTCGCGCATCGGGCTGTCAACATCGTCGTATTCAAAAGCCCCCGCGACATAGATGCAGCCGGTGACGTTGCAGGCGCGCGAGATCCAGTTCATCACCAGCGCGTTGAGGCGGGGCAGGCCGCGCGGCTGCGTCATCGCGGGTTCGAACACGTCGGCGGCAAAACGCCGGTCGAATTCATTTAGCACCGCTTCATGCAAGGCTTCGCGTGAACCGACGCGCGAGAATACGCCGCTTTTGCTGATGCCTAGCCGTTTTGCGACTTCACCCAGAGAGAGGCTTTCCAGCCCCTGCGCGGCAACCATATCCAATGCCGTATCGACAATGGCTGCCAGGGTGAGTTCGCTTTTTTCGGTATGGGTATCCATGTGCCGCAGTTTAGCACTGCCGTGCGAAATGTCCAGGCTAATTTTGACGCAGCAAAAAAGAGGGCGCCGGCACAGAGCGCGCCGCCATCCCGAGGCCTTGTGTGAATAATCCTGCCTTAATGACCTTGTTTTGCGGGTTTTTGCCGGAAAAACAATATGCAGGTCAGAATGAATGCGAACAACGCCAGCGAAGCGGAGTAGCGGCTTAACGCCAGGCCGCCGGCGTTGAGCGGTTTATCAAGGAAATCGCCGACCACAGCGCCGAGCGGGCGCGTGAGAATGAATGCGCCCCAGAACAAGGCGGTGCGCGATATGGCGGTCCGGTAGTAGGCGGCAACCAGCAGCGCCAGCAGGCCGCCGAAAACCAGCGCGGCGCCGGTATAGCCGAGGCCGGCGGTATCAGCGGTCCAATCGCCCAGCGCCGTACCCAAGGTTTGGGAAAACATGATGGTCAGCCAATAGAACATCTCGGCCTTGGGCGAGTTGACGGTGTCGACCGAGATCGAGCCGAGCGAGCGATACCAGATGGCCAACGAGCCCATCAGCAAGATGAGCAGCAGCGAACTTCCTCCCGCATAGCCGATGCCAAGCGAACGGTCCGCAAAATCGGCCAGGGTGGTCCCGACTGTTGTGGTGGCAATGATGGTTGCCCAATAGAGAGCAGGGTGAAATTGCTTCGCCTTGATTTGGGCAAACACGGCGGCCAGAAAGATTGCGGCGAAAATAGCTGTCGCCACCAGGTAACCCAGGTTCATCGACATGGACACGGCGTCGCCACCGCTTTCACCCAGTGTCGTGGCGGCTATTTTGATGATCCAGAAGATCAAGGTCACTTCGGGCACTTTGCTCAAACGATGTGCAGCAGTTGAATTCATGCGGCTTCCTATTTTGCTAATCAATGTGTGTTCAGGGCAACCAGGCAAGCTGGCAAGCGGATGGATTTAAATGAAACGCTGCGGACAGTCTGAATATCGAGACTTAGCTAAACCATAGCGCCGTATTTGCTAGATTGCCAAGCTTGCGGTGCGGTATTCCGTTGCCGCGTTTAGGGTTTCTATCGGGTAACAATTTGCGGGGCCGCGATCTGGGTTGCTGGTCTGGAGCTAATTGCCGGATTCGGATTTTTCACCGCTGCGTTTCGACGAAAGTATGCTGATCACTTCGTCATCTTCGACTTGACGATAATCTCGATAGAATTGCTGGACTGCAAAGAAGTTTGCGGAGGAATGGAGGCAACACACCTTGTCGGCCAACGGCCTGATTTGTTCGAGGCTTTCGGACGCTGCCACAGGCACCGCGCAGATCAGCTCGGCAGGTTGTTTTTGCCGGACTGCATGTAATGCGGCAATCATGGTCGCGCCGGTCGCCACCCCATCGTCAACGATAATGGCAGTGCGACCGCGCGGAGAGATCGCCTGCCTGAATGGCGTGTATTGCCTGCGGCGCTGTCTTAGCGCCTGGAGTTGGCGCGACTTTTCTTCTTTTAGGTAAGCTTCTGTTTCGCCAAATTCTTCGGAAAAAGGAAGGACATAAGTCCAGCCGGTTTCGTCGATGGCGCCGATCGCGCGTTCCCGATTCAAAGGCGCGCCAAGTTTATGCACCAGCACAATGTCCAGCTCTCCAAGCAGCAAATCGGCGATCACTTTTCCCATAGGGACTGCGCCACGGGGAATGGCAAGTATCAATGGCTGGCGCCCTTTGTATTCACGTAAATGAACAGCAAGGATTTCCGCTGCTTCTGTCCGATTTGCAAAAATATGCGGCCTATCCATTTTTCGTCCGTTTTTCCATCCCTTATAGGGGGCGCCTTACAACCTTAGTCCTTAGCGAAATACCAGAACCGGTTTCTTGCCATGGGTCAGCACTTTCTGGGTCTCGCTGCCGGCCAGGATCCCGCGCATGCCTTTCCTGCCATGCGAAGCCATGGTGATCATGTCGCATCCCTTGTCTTCAGCCATTTTGAGGATGGCTTCATAAGGATGGTCGCTGACCACATATTCCGTGTCGCATGGAACCCCGGCTTCTTGTGCGGCCCGCTTTATCGCGTCAAGGAATTTGTCGGCTTGCGCTATGCCTTCCTTGTCGAATTGTTCCTTGGTCTCGGTCAGCGTCAGCAGGTGGCGGCTGAATACATGATATTCCGGGATCACATGCACGCCGGTTACCGTGGCGCCGGTCTCTTTGGCGAACAGAATGCTTTGCCGAATCGCAGCTTCGGAGGCTGCCGAACCATCTGTCGGTAATAGAAGATGCTTGAACATTTTTGTCTCCGTGAGTTTGGTTTCCCGACACAACAAGACTGTCTGGACAGGCATATTTTCAATCTCGTTTCCTATGGCGAGACTGGCTTTATCCTGATTAAAGGATATGTAAAATATGGGGGAAATGCCAGTTAAGCTAAAGCATGACCGAGCGGGCAGCCGTTGGCTGCTTTCCAGGCTTTGTTTTGCTCTCAATGATGGGCTGGAACGCTTTGAAGGTGCCGCACTTAGGTCCAAACCACCGAAAGCAGCATCACCGCGGCCACTTCCAGCAGGTCGCCAACGCCGTGGGCGATCATAGGCGCGAGCAGGCTGCGTGAACTTTCCATCAGCCAAACATAGGTCAATCCAAAGGCAAAGGCGTAGAGTTGCTGGGCGATTGCCTGATACAGCGGGTCGTTGAAGAAGCTGCCATAGTGCGCCGCGCCGAACAGCAGGCTGACGATCACGCCCGAAACCGGAATTTCGAACCGGCCCAGACGCACACGCCCGGGCACCAGCACCGTCAGCATGCCCACCAGCACCCCGCGGAAAATGATCTCTTCATTGGGCCCGGCGGCGAACATCACTGCCAGCCATCCCGGGATACCGGCCGCTGTCATTTCATAGTCATTTTTGGGCGCCGTGCGAGTGATTAGTTGAGGCCAATAATCGGCAACCAGCATGATCGCGGCCATGCCGGCGCCGATCAGCAGGGCCAGGCCGACATAGCTGCGGGCCGGCGGCCAGCGCAGGTTGGCATCTGCCTGCGGCAACCAGCGCCGCATCAGCAGGATGGCGGCCAGCCCTGCCGCGATCTGGAACAGCTCTGCCAGCGCAACAAACGCCCAGATCTGATGATGAAAGAAGTCCGCCCCGTGCTTGAACAGCCAGCGTGCGCCTTCGCGGCCAGGCCATAGCATGGCTTGCATCAGGATGGCGGCCAGGACAACCGGCCAGAGACGGAACTGGAATCCGGTGATTTGAAATAACGGGCGGCCAGGCGCCAGGGCAGTGGTATTGGTCATGATAGCGGATCGGGATCGGTTAGCGCCTCGGTGGGAAGCTTGTGCCTTCATTATTTGCCGTATATTGTGGCACAGTATTGCCCAAACGCAATGTTGCGTGCTGGCGTGGTCTTGAGTTGGATTGCGGCGCATTCTGGAGATGGCGCGCAATTATTTTGTTGCAAAGCCAAAATTTAACCTTTATTATTGGTCCAACCAATGGACCTATGGACCGATCTCGACAGAGATCATCCGGGTTTCTGAAAAACAATTTGGAGGCAGCTTTAATGAGATTACAAGGAAAGCGCATTTTGGTGACTGCGGCCGGGCAAGGCATAGGGCGCGCCAGCGCCTTGATGTTTGCCAAAGAGGGCGCGCAGGTATTGGCTACCGACATCAATCAGAGCACATTGGACGAAACTGCCGCGCTGGCCCGCGCTGACGGCGTCGCATTGGTCACACAGCATCTTGACGTCACCGACGCCAAGGCGGTGGCCGCACTGGCGCAAACAGGTGCGCATTTCGACGTGCTGTTCAATTGCGCCGGTTATGTCCATCACGGCAGCATCCTGGATTGCACGGAACAGGACTGGCAGTTTTCCTGGGATATCAACGTTTCCTCCATGTACCGCCTGATTCGCGCGCTGCTGCCGGGAATGCTGGCGCAAGGCGGCGCTTCCATCATCAATATGGCGTCGGCTGCATCCAGCGTGAAAGGCGTACCCAACCGCTTCGCCTATGGCACCACCAAGGCGGCGGTCATCGGCTTGACCAAGGCCGTCGCCGCAGATTTCGTCACCCGGGGCATCAGATGCAATGCGATATGTCCGGGCACCGTGGAGTCGCCTTCATTGGAAGCGCGGATCCAGGAGCAGGCGCGCCAGCAAGGCGTCGATATTGCCGCAGTCCGGGCCGCTTTCGTCGCCCGCCAGCCGATGGGAAGAGTAGGCAAGGCCGAAGAAATCGCCGCCCTGGCGCTATACCTGGCTTCTGATGAATCGGCGTTTACCACCGGCACCATTCATCTCGTCGATGGCGGCTGGTCGAACTGATACCAATCAAGAATGAATACGACCTCGTTAACTGTGAAAGCGAACCCATGAAATTGTTGAGATACGGCCAGAAAGGCCAGGAAAAGCCCGGTGTGCTGGATGCACAGGGGCGCGTACGCGATTTGTCCGGTGTGATCGCGGATATTGCCGGCCGCTACCTGCTGCCGCAAGAACTGGACAAATTGCGCGCCTTGGACCTGGATAGCCTGCCGCTGGTTGCCGGCACGCCGCAGCAAGACCTGCGTCTGGGGCCATGCGTGGGCGCCGTCGGCAAATTTATCTGCATCGGTTTGAATTACTCCGATCATGCCGCCGAATCCGGCATGGACGTGCCGGCGGAGCCGGTGGTGTTCAATAAATGGACCAGCGCCATCTGCGGCCCGGACGACGACGTCGAAATTCCGCGCGGTTCCTTGAAGACCGATTGGGAAGTGGAACTCGGCGTGGTGATCGGCACCGGCGGGCGGTATATCGATGAAGCCGATGCGCTCAAGCATGTCGCCGGCTATTGCGTGATCAACGACGTCTCCGAGCGTAAATACCAGCTCGAACTGGGCGGCACCTGGGACAAGGGCAAGGGCTGCGACACTTTCGGCCCGCTCGGACCGTGGCTGGTGACCGCCGACGAGGTGGCGGATCCGCACGCACTCAACCTATGGCTGGAAGTGGACGGCCATCGCTATCAGAACGGCAATACCTCGACCATGGTATTCCAGGTCCCGGCGCTGGTCAGTTATCTGAGCCGCTTCATGAGTTTGCAGGCAGGCGATGTGATTTCCACCGGGACGCCGCCGGGTGTCGGCCTCGGGCAAAAGCCGCCGGTCTATCTGCGCGCCGGCCAGGTGATGCGGCTCGGGATCGACGGCCTGGGCGAGCAGCGCCAACGCACCATCTCACTTTGAATTAGAAAAAGAGAAACACGATGACCACAATTCGATCGATACGCGTACTGGACGTGCGCTTCCCGACCTCGCAAATGCTGGATGGATCGGACGCGATGAATCCGGATCCGGATTATTCCGCCGCCTACGTCATTCTGGAAACCGACCAGCCGGGCCTGGAAGGCCACGGCCTGACCTTCACCATCGGCCGCGGCAATGAAATATGCTGTGCTGCGATCAAGGCGATGGAACATTTGGTGATCGGCTTGAAGCTGGAATGGATCAGTGCAGACATGGGGCGCTTTTGGCGCCACATCACCTCCGACAGCCAATTGCGCTGGATCGGTCCCGATAAAGGGGCAATCCACCTGGCCACCGGCGCGGTGGTGAATGCGGTCTGGGATCTGTGGGCCAAGGCGGAAGGCAAGCCCTTGTGGCAGCTGGTGACCGACATGTCTCCCGAAGAGCTGGTGCGCGCCATCGATTTCCGCTACCTGACCGACTGCATCACGCCAGAAGAAGCACTGGCTTTGCTGCGCGAGCAGGCTCCGGGCAAGGCTGAACGGATCCGTTCGCTGCAGGAAAGCGGTTACCCTTGCTACACCACCTCTGCCGGCTGGCTGGGCTACGCGGACGAGAAATTGCGCAGGCTGTGCCAGGAGGCGGTTGACAGCGGCTTCAACCACATCAAGCTGAAGGTCGGGCGCGACCTGGCGGACGACATTCGCCGGGTCACCATCGCCCGCGAGGTGATCGGCCAGGAGCGGCAATTGATGATCGACGCCAACCAGGTGTGGGAAGTGGAGCAGGCGATCGACTGGGTCGGACAGCTGGCTTTTGCCAAGCCGTGGTTTATCGAAGAGCCTACCAGCCCGGACGACATCGAAGGGCACCGGAAAATTCGCGAGGGCATCGGCGCGGTCAAGGTTGCTACCGGCGAGATGTGCCAGAACCGCATCATCTTCAAGCAATTCATCATGCGTGGCGCGATCGATGTGGTGCAGATCGATTCCTGCCGTCTCGGCGGCGTCAATGAAATTCTGGCGGTGCTGCTGATGGCGGCAAAATACAAATTACCGGTATGCCCGCATGCCGGCGGCGTCGGCTTGTGCGAATATGTGCAGCATCTGTCGATGATCGACTACGTATGCATTTCCGGCAGCAAGGCAGGGCGCGTGACCGAATACGTCGATCATCTGCATGAACATTTTGTCGATCCCTGCGTCATACGGAACGCCAGCTACATGCCGCCAACCGCACCGGGATTTTCGATTACGATGAAACCGGAGTCGCTGCAGCAATACCAGTTTCGCGGCTAGCAGGCGCAATACCTGGCCCATCCAGCCAGGCAGCCGGAAATTGCCGGCAGTTGGCCTATAAAGAGTAAGTGCAAAAAAATAAATAAAAACAAATGAAAATGGAGACAGCAAGATGGATCTGCATTTAGCTGGAAAAGTGGTGATCGTCACCGGCGGCGGCGCGGGGATCGGCGGCGCGATCTCGCTGCAACTGGCGGCTGAGGGCGCGATTCCCATCATTTTAGGCAAAAGCCAGCCGGCGCCTGAATTCAAGACGGCGTTGCTGGGGTTGCAAGACAAGTCGCGCATTATCCAGCTCGACCTGATGGATGACGACAAGTGCCGGCAAGCCGTGGCGCAAACCATCGAAGCATTCGGACAGCTGGACGGCCTGGTGAACAATGCCGGCATCAACGACAACGTCGGGCTAGACGCTGGCCGGGCTGCTTTTGTGCAATCGCTTGAAAAGAACCTGATTCACTACTACACGATGGCGCATTACTGCGTACCGCACCTGAAAGCCAGCCGTGGCGCCATCGTCAATATATCTTCCAAAACCGCCGTGACCGGCCAGGGCAACACCAGCGGCTATTGCGCTTCCAAGGGCGGTCAGCTGGCGCTGACGCGTGAATGGGCCGCAGCGCTGGCCAACGATGGCGTGCGGGTCAACGCCGTGATTCCGGCTGAAGTGATGACGCCGCTGTATCGGAGCTGGATCGCCAGTTTCGATCATCCGGAAGAAAAACTCGCCGCCATCACGAGCAAGATACCGTTAGGAAAACGCCTCACCACGGCAGAAGAAATTGCCGATACTGCCGTGTTTCTTTTGTCGCAGCGCGCCGCCCATACGACCGGGCAGTGGGTATACGTAGACGGCGGTTATAGCCATCTGGACCGTGCCTTGACCTGAATGCATCTTGATAGCGCATCTTGTTAGCGCTTTTTTATAGATTGATTAGACTGATTTAGCGCCGTTGGCGATACAGCCGGCAGTGCATCATGAGAGCGGACATGCAGCAATCAGAAAATTCCAGAGACGATAGGCAGGCTCGCGAAGCTGACTCGACGTCGTCTTCGGCGTCGGAAACCATTATTTCCCTGGAAAATGTCACCAAGCGCTTCCCCGGCGTGCTGGCGCTCGACAACTGCCGCTTCGATCTGCGGCGCGGAGAAGTCCATGCGCTCATGGGCGAAAACGGCGCCGGAAAATCGACCTTGATGAAGGTATTGGCAGGCGTGTACCCGAAGGACAGCGGTGAAATCCGTATCGACGGGCGTCCGGTTGATATTCCTAGTCCGCGTGCCGCCCAGATGCTGGGCATCGGCATCATTCATCAGGAACTCAACCTGATGAACCACCTGAGCGCCGCTCAGAATATCTTCATCGGCCGCGAGCCACGCGGCCGCTTTGGCTTGTTTCTCGACGAAGATGCCCTGAACCGGCAAACCAGGATGATCTTCGAGCGCATGCGGCTGGATCTGGATCCAGGTACGCTGGTGAGCGAATTGACGGTGGCCAAGCAGCAAATGGTGGAAATCGCCAAGGCCCTGTCATTCGATTCGCGCGTGCTCATCATGGATGAACCCACGGCGGCGTTGAACAATGCTGAAATCGAGGATCTGTTCCGTATCATCCGGCAACTGCAGTCGCATGGCGTCGGCATCATTTACATCTCGCACAAGATGGATGAATTGCGGCAAATCTCCAACCGCGTCACGGTCATGCGCGACGGCCAGTACATCGCCACCGTTCCTACCGCCACTACCTCCATGGAGACCATCATCGGCATGATGGTAGGACGCCAGCTCGACAACAGCGGGCCGGAAATTCCCGACACATCCGGCAACGACATCGTGCTGCAGGTCAAAGGACTGGAACGGGGCGCAACTATCAAGGATGTGAGTTTCACCTTGCGCAAAGGTGAAATCCTGGGTTTTGCCGGTTTGATGGGCGCGGGGCGTACTGAAGTAGCGCGTGCGATTTTCGGCGCCGACCGCCTGGATGCCGGAGAGATCCTGGTGCACGGCGCCAGGGTGTCGATCAAGTCGCCCCGGGATGCGGTGGCGCACGGCATCGGCTATCTATCGGAGGACCGCAAGCATTTTGGCCTGGCCACCGGGCTTGACGTCAAGACCAACGTCGCCTTGTCCAGCATGAACGGTTTTCTTAAACAAGGCTTGTTCCTGGATCAAGCCGCGATGCGCGATACGGCCCGGGCTTATGTCCGGCAGCTGAGCATCAAGACGCCCTCAGTCGATCAGCCGGTGCGGCTGCTGTCTGGCGGCAACCAGCAGAAGATCGTGATTGCCAAATGGCTGCTGCGGGATTGCGATATCTTGTTCTTCGACGAGCCTACGCGCGGCATCGACATCGGCGCCAAGAACGAAATCTACAAACTGCTCAATACCCTGGCGGAGCAAGGAAAAGCGATTGTCATGATCTCCTCCGAGCTGCCCGAAGTGCTGCGCATGAGCCATCGCATCCTGGTCATGTGCGAGGGCCGCATTACCGGCGAACTGGCCGCTGCCGACGCTTCGCAAGAAAAGATCATGCAGCTGGCCACCCAGCGCGAAGCTGCAATAGCTTGATGGCCGACGCTAAATACCCGAATAACTCACATTCATGAAGACCAACATGGCACATATCCAGAACCCTCTGTCGCAAGTAAAGCCGCCCATAGACGGACAGGGCGCACTCGCCTCTCTCAAGGCCAAGATATTCCATCCGGCCACGCGGCAAAAGCTGTTGGCGTTTGCCAGCCTGCTGGTATTGCTGGTGTTTTTCAGCTTTGCATCGCCGAATTTCCTGCAGGTCGACAACCTGGTGAGCATCCTGCAATCCACCGCCGTCAACGGTGTGCTGGCGATTGCCTGTACTTTCGTCATCATCACCGCCGGCATTGATTTGTCGGTGGGCACCCTGATGACTTTCTGCGCGGTGATGGCCGGGGTGTTTCTTACTTACTGGGGGATGCCGCTCTACGTCGGGATTGTCGCCGCGATCGTCTTCGGCGCCTTGTGCGGCTGGATTTCCGGCGTGCTGGTGGCCAAATTCAAGATTCCTCCTTTTATCGCGACGCTGGGCATGATGATGTTGCTCAAGGGTTTGTCGCTGGTGATCTCTGGCACCAAGCCGATCTATTTCAATGACACGCCGGGATTTTCGAGCATCTCGCAGGAATCGCTGATCGGCGATTTGATTCCCGCCTTGCCGATTCCCAATGCAGTGCTGATCCTGTTCCTGGTAGCGATTGCGGCTGGCATCGTGCTCAACAAAACCATATTCGGCCGCTATACCTTTGCCTTGGGCAGCAACGAAGAAGCCTTGCGCCTGTCTGGCGTGAATGTCGATTTCTGGAAGGTCGCCGTGTATACCTTCGGCGGCGCCATCTGCGGCATTGCCGGCCTGCTGATTGCATCGCGCCTGAATTCGGCACAGCCGGCGCTGGGCCAGGGTTACGAGCTGGATGCGATTGCCGCGGTGGTGATCGGCGGCACCTCGCTGTCGGGCGGTACCGGCACCGTACTCGGCACGATCATCGGCGCCTTCATCATGAGCGTGCTGATCAACGGCCTGCGCATGATGTCCGTCGCCCAGGAATGGCAAACCGTGGTGACCGGCGTCATCATCATCCTGGCGGTCTACATGGACATCCTGCGCCGCCGCCGTCAATGAGGCAGCTGGCTTCTATGAGCGAAAGATGGAGTTGGAAAGAGGTTCTGTACGTGTACATGAAGTTCCGGGCATAGGCGTCAATGCCCACCGTTTTATAACCAAAATAAGGAGACTTGAAATGATAAAGAGAAGAGCAGTCAGTATTGCCGTCGGCCTCGCGTTTGCACTTGGATTGAGCGCTACGGCAAGCGCCGAAGAAACCTATATTCCGCTGATCTCCAAGGGCTTCCAGCATCAGTTCTGGCAAGCGGTAAAGTCCGGCGCCGAGCAGGCGGCCAAGGATTTTAATGTGAAGGTGTCGTTCGAGGGCCCGGAAACCGAAGCGATGGTCGACAAACAGATCGACATGCTGTCGGCAGCGCTGGCCAAGAAACCCAAAGCCATCGGCTTCGCCGCATTGGACAGCAAGGCCGCCTTGCCATTGCTGAAAAAGGCCCAGGCCGCGCATATCCCGATTGTCGCCTTTGACTCGGGCGTGGACAGCGATATCCCTGTGACCACGGCCACCACCGACAACAAGGCCGCAGCGGGATTGGCGGCGGACAAGATGGCGGAATTGATCGGCAAAGAGGGCGAAGTCGCGGTAGTGGCGCACGATCAGACCAGCCGCACCGGTATCGATCGGCGTGACGGTTTCGTCGAACGCATGAAAGCCTATCCGAAGATCAAGATCGTCAGCATCCAATACGGCGCCGGCGATCAGCTGAAATCGACTGAAATCACCAAATCCATCCTGCAAGCCTATCCTCATCTCAAAGGCGCCTTCGGCACGAATGAAGGTTCGGCAATCGGCGTGCTGAACGGCGTCAAGGAAATGAAACGCAAGCTGGTAGTGATCGGCTACGACTCTGGTAAACAGCAGAAAGACGCGATTCGCGACGGCAGCATGGCCGGCGCCATCACCCAGAACCCGGTCGGCATCGGCTACAAGACGGTAGAAGCCGCCGTCAAGGCGCTCAAGGGCGAGAAATTACCGAAGGTGATCGACACCGGTTTCTACTGGTACGACAAGAGCAACATCAACGATCCCAAGATCGCAGCCGTGCTTTACGACTGATCTTCCGGGCTCCGACACGAACCGGTGCCGCCAACAAGCTGCATCGGTTCGGCAATCAAGCGCGACAACTTTACCCATAACAAGGACTGCCGATAGCTGACGCGGTCAGCGCCACTATCGGCTACTTTCTGCTGCGCGCTCGCAATACCTAAGGCTTCTAGCGAAGGTTCGAATCTATCTCCGATGCTGAGAGGAGGGCGTTCGAACAAAATTCAACTATAAAAGGGGACTAAGCATGAAAAAAATCACATTGCAATGCATGCAGGCCGCGGCTGCCACCATGCTGATCGGCGCCGCTTGTATTCCGGCGCAGGCGCAGACCAGCGTCACTGTCTATGGCCGGGTTGACGCCGGCGTCGACTATCAAACCAATGTTGCGCTGAAAGACGCCAGCGGCAATCCCACCGGCCAGACAGGCAGCAAGCTGGCGGCATCCGGCAACCAGTGGGGTACCAGCATGATCGGCTTCAAGGGCAACGAAGATCTGGGTAGCGGCCTTAGTGCCTTCTTCCTGTTGGAATCCGGTTTTGACGCCACCAAGGGCACTACCAACGGCAGCGCCTTGTTCAATCGGCGTTCCTATGTCGGCTTGAACGGCGGCGCCGGATCGATCAAATTCGGTAAAAACCTGTTTATCGTCAACGATGTCTGGTACCTGGATCCTACCGGCCAGCAATTCATGGGCACCGCCAGCCTGGTCAAAGGCCGCAACTGGCCGGGCGCCAACAACGTCATCGAATACCAGACTCCGACCTGGGGCGGCTTTAACGCCACCATGCAGACCAGTCTGGGCGAGCAGGCAGGTTCCACCAAAAACGGCCGCAGCGACGGCATTTCACTGGTGTACACCACCGGCGGACTCGAACTGCGTGCGATCTATGACGTTATCCGCGACGCCAACGGCCGTTATACCAGCGTCTACACCGCATCCAAGGATCTGATTGTGGGCGGCACCTATACCGTGGACCAGTTAAAGCTGTTTGCCGGCTACGAAAACATCTCGGCCCCGGACGCAGCCGCGGCTGCCGATCCGGACAAGCTGAACCACTACTGGATCGGCGTCAATTACGCGGTTACACCGGCGTTGACACTGATCGGTGCGGCGTTCCATGCCAAGCTCAACCACGATGCGGGAAGCGCCAGCCTGTTCATGGTCGGCGCCAACTACAATCTGTCGAAACGGACCTTGCTGTATGCGGCGGTCGGCACGGTGCGCAACAAGGGTAACGCCGATTTCGGAACGGAGTTCGATAGCCCGTTGCCAGGCCACGCACAAAATGGCGGTTACGCCGGTATCAGTCACTCTTTCTAAATGTTGTAGCTTGTTGCGGCAATCCGGCTCGCCAACCAGCAGCCGGATTGCTGGTTATGCTGCATGTGGAATCGGCACCTG
Organism: Collimonas sp. OK242; assembly: GCF_900107095.1. Taxonomy (GTDB): domain Bacteria; phylum Pseudomonadota; class Gammaproteobacteria; order Burkholderiales; family Burkholderiaceae_D; genus Collimonas. The sequence continues at coordinate 285,123 of NZ_FNOR01000002.1, read as the reverse complement.
CCTCCCAGGGCGTGTCATGCAAGAAGACCGAGCCGCTGATGCCATTCAAACAGGGATTCACGCGGAAATTCAGCGAACTGCTTGTCCTTGCGGCCTGCCTTGACCTCCACCCACGGCGCTTTGTAGGCTAATAGCAGATGGGTATGTTCGGGTGGCGTCGGCAGCGGTGTATCGATGGCGGAAGCAAAAGGGTGGACTAGCTCAGGCCATTCCGGATCGTAGAGCCAGAGCGCGCTGCCGCAGCGCCGGCAAAAATGCCTTTGGGCTGTGCTGGTATGGACGCGCTGTTCGCCTTTTCGTTTGAGTTTGGCGTGGTAGACGCTGACGTCGTCTTGCCCCAGTACTTTCAAGGTCCTGGCGTCGCCGCCGAGATTGATGGCATATCCGCCGCCGCCTTGGGTCTTGCGGCAAATCGAACAATAGCAGCGCTGGTAGGGATACGGCGAGTCGCTATCCAGACTGAAGCGAACTGCGCCGCAATGGCAGGATCCCTTGAGCTTCATGGTTCTCTCCTGGTTGCTGCCGCCCATGTACAGCAACGTTTCCTTGTCTTTGCGTAGATGCAAAAATGGCGGCAGGTCTTGCGACCACCGCCATTTTATATCTTCGGCGCTGTTGCAACAGCGTTGTCAATTTTTATTAATTACGCGGGCTTAGGCCCCTTGCGATGGGGCTTGGCCGGCCTGGCTTTACTCGCATCGGTACGAGCGGCAAAATCGCTTTTTCCTTTGAACGGCGGTTTTTTAGCGCCATCTTTTTCAAACACTCTTCTGTCGCCGCCGGATTTTCCCGGCGTCAGCTTGTCCGCGAATTTCTTGACGGGCTGACCGCCATGCGGCATTGCTTCATCGGCAGCGCTTATTTTCAATTGCTGCCCCGAGACCCATACTTTTTTCAGATGCTCCATCAAATCTTTCGGCATGCCTGCAGGTAAATCCAGGGTGCTGTAGTCATCAAAGATTTCGATGCGGCCGATATGTTTGGCTTCCAATCCCGCTTCATTGGCGATGGCGCCGACAATGTTGCCGGGTTTGACGCCGTGGCTATGGCCGACTTCGATGCGGAAGTGCGCCATGTCAAAATCGTTGCCGTGGCCACGATCTTTTTTTGGCGCAGCCGGACGTTCGCTGCGATCGCCATGCTCTGAACGTGCTGGACGCTCAAATTGATCTGGCCGTACTGAACGTTCAGGGCGCTCAAAGCGTTCTGACGGCGACGCTTTTTCAAAACGTTCGCCACGCTCAAATCTGCCGCCACGCACAGGTTTCTCATCCGACCAGGATTTGGCGGATGCTGATTTGCGTGCTTCAAATGGCTCCGGGGCGCCGTGCTTTTTATCCAGCAGCAACGGCTCATTGCCGCGCGCCATTTTGGCCAGCGCCGCAGCAATCTCTACTGCCGGTATGTTTTGTTCGCGTTCGAAATCTTCAATGATGGAAGCGTATTCTTCCAATGCGCCTAGAGCCAGGGTGGCGCTGATCTGCTCTTTGAATCTGGCGATGCGGACGTCGTTGACGGCTTGTACAGTCGGCAAGGTCAATGGCGAGACGGGTTGGCGGGTCGCACGCTCAATTGCTTTCAGCAGATTTCTTTCACGTGGCGTGATGAACAGAATCGCTTCACCGCTGCGGCCGGCACGGCCGGTGCGGCCGATACGGTGGGTATAGCTTTCCGGATCGTGCGGCACGTCGTAATTGATGACGTGACTGATGCGTTCGACATCCAGGCCGCGAGCAGCGACGTCGGTGGCGACCAGGATATCGATCTTGCCGTCTTTCAGTTGCTGAATGGTGCGCTCGCGCTGTTGTTGATTGATATCGCCGTTAATCGCCGCGGCGGAAAATCCGCGTGCCTGCAATTTGCCCGCCAATTCTTCCGTGCCCATTTTCGTGCGTGAAAAAATGATCATGCCGTCGAAAGTCTCAGCTTCCAAAATGCGCGTCAAGGCATCCAGTTTGTGCATGCCGCTGACTAGCCAATAGCGCTGGCGAATGTTGTCGGCCGTGCCGGTTTTGGCGGCGACGGTGATTTCTGCCGGGTCGCGCAAATAGGTTTTGGCGATGCGCTTGATCACCGCTGGCATGGTGGCCGAGAACAGCGTGGTCTGGCGGCTTGCCGGGGTTTCTTTCAAAATCCGTTCGACATCGTCGATGAAACCCATACGCAGCATTTCGTCGGCTTCATCCAATACCAGTGTCTTTAATTTGGACAGGTCCAGCGAACCTTTATCCAGGTGGTCGATCACGCGCCCCGGCGTTCCTACCACCACATGCACGCCGCGACGCAATGCGCTTAATTGCGGGCCGTAGCTTTGGCCGCCGTAAATCGGCAACACATGGAAACCCGGGATATGGGTGGCGTAACGCTGGAACGCTTCCGCGACTTGAATTGCCAGTTCGCGGGTTGGCGCCAATACCAGTGCTTGCGGCGTGCTTTGTTTGAGATCGATGCGCGACAGGATAGGCAGCGCAAAAGCGGCGGTCTTGCCGGTACCGGTTTGCGCTTGCCCCAAAACATCGCGATTGCTGAGCAGGATCGGGATAGTCGCCGCTTGTATCGGTGACGGTGATTCATAGCCGACTTCCTTGAGCACGCGTATCAAGGGCTCGCTCAGGTTTAAATCGGTAAATAAGGGAATTGCTTGTTCAGACATGACATCACTCGCTGGTTTGTGCTTGTTGGGTCGAATCGCACTACGCGAAACAATGACAGGACCTACGCAAAACCGAGCCCGAGAGCTCTTTTTTGCGTAAATCTTTAAATGAGACGCGTAGTTTACTCTGTTGTGATGCCAAAGGAGGCGAATTGATGGATATTGCACAGCAACGCGCTGTCAAAGTATGTTGAATTATTTGTGTTTCAGAATGGCAACATGCTTTTTGCAGAAATACATCAGGAGTCAGTGGCCTGCTTGCCCATTATCTTATTGCCATCATGATATCTGCTTCAATAAGCTAGTTGCTGTCGCGGCGCAAGTCGACGCTTACCGCTGGCGCCCAGCGTTGCGACAACAGCTCAAACAACTGATCGGCCACAATCGCCAGCAGCGCAACCAGCAGCGCGCCCTGGATCACATAGGCTGTGTTGAATCCGCTCAGGCCGACGATAATCGGCAGTCCAAGGGTTTTGGCGCCGACGGTGGAGGCAATTGCCGCCGTACCGATATTGATCACTACCGAGGTGCGCACGCCGGCCAGTATCACCGGCGCCGCCAGCGGCAGCTCTACCCGGCACAGGATTTGCCAGCGATCCATGCCGATGCCGCGCGCAATGTCGAGGATCGAAGGCGGGATCGATGACAAGCCAGCCATCGTTCCTTGCGCCACCGGCAGTACGCCATACATGACCAGCGCAATCAGGGCAGGGGTTTCACCGAAGCCGATGAGCGGTACGGCTACTGCCAACACCGCTACCGGAGGAAATGACTGGCTGATGGCGAGTACCGTTTCCAGCGAAGAACGGAACGGCCGTCCCGCCGGCCTGGTGACCAATAAACCCGCCGCCACCCCTCCCAGCACCGCGACGACGCCAGACAGCAGCACAATGTTCAGATGCGCCAGCACCAGCGCGGCAAACGAATCTTGCCTATACATAGGGCGGGCCAGCTCAGGAAAGGCCTTGGCGAATAGCGGCGCCGTCAGCGGCATGCCAAAGGTAAAACCCAGCAGCAACAGACTGCTGACGGCAAGCCAGCGATGGCGATAAAACCGTCTCATCGCGGACTTTCCAGCAAGTCGGCGAAATATAGTACTCCCGCGGGTTGGCCATGCTCATCGATAACCGGCAAGCGAGCTTCTTTACGAGTGATGAAGGCTGACAGCGCCTCGCGCAGCGTACTGCTGCTGCGAATCGGTTCGCCGGGTATGGCGGGTTGCATCCGTGCCCTGCCGGCGATCTTGTCCAGGCCGAGCAGCCGGACGCCGACATCGCTCTGGCCGACGAATTCGCGCACAAAATCGTTCGCCGGCGACAGCAGGAAGTCGCGCGGCGCCCCCTGTTGCACGATGCGTCCATGATTCATCAGGACGATGCGTTCGCCTAATGCCAGGGCTTCGTCGATGTCATGCGTTACCAGCACGATCGTCTTGCCGGAAAGCTTGTGGATATTGGCCAGCTCCTGTTGCAGGCTGGCACGCGTAACCGGGTCAAGCGCGCCGAAGGGCTCGTCCATCAACAGCAGGTCAGGATCGGCCGCCAGTGCGCGCGCCACTCCCACCCGTTGCTGCTGGCCGCCGGAAAGCTGGTCCGGATAGCGATGACGGAATTCCTCTGGGGGCAGATGCAACAGGTCCAGCAGCTCGCCGACGCGCTCGCGGATGCGTGCTTTCGGCCACTTCAGCAATGCCGGGACGGCGCCGATGTTTTGTTCCACCGTCCAATGCGGAAACAGACCGACCGACTGGATCGCGTAGCCGATACGGCGCCGCAATTGTTCCGGCGAGTGTTCGACAATATTCTTGCCGTGCAAGCGGATGCTGCCGCTATCCGGTTCCAGCAAACGATTGAGCAGTTTCAGCATGGTCGACTTGCCGGAGCCGGAAGTGCCGATCAAGACGGCGAACTCGCCACTGTCGATCGTCAGAGACAGCTCATGGACCGCTTGCGAGCCGTTGAAGGCTTTGCTTACCTGGCTGATTTCAATCATGGTTCTGGCCCCTGAAGATAGAAATCGCTACCTTGAACAGCGTATCGACACCGATAGCCAGCAAAATCACCGGGATTACTCCCAGCAGCACCAGATCCAGCGCGCTGCTGGCCATGCCCTGGAACATGATGGCGCCAAACCCGCCGGCGCCGATCAGCGCCGCCACCACCGCCAGGCCGATCGCTTGCACGGCGGTGACACGGACGCTTGCCAGGAATATAGGCAAAGCCAGCGGCAGCTCGACACGAAAGAATATCTGCCACGGCGACATGCCGATGCCGCTCGCCGCCTCGCGCACGGCGGGCGGCACTTGTTCCAGTCCGGCCAGGGTGCCGCGGGTCATCGGCAACAGCGAATACAATGTCAACGCCAGCAATGCCGGCGCCAGGCCGACGCCGCCAATTCCAGATTGTGGAAACAGGCTGCCCAGCAGCGCCAGCGGAGCGATGAGCAAGCCGAACAGTGCAATCGAGGGGATGGTTTGTATTGCGTTCAGGACCGGAAACAGCAACTTGTGTGCTAGCCGGCTGCGAAAAGACAGCGTACCGAGCAAAGCGCCGATCAGTACTGCCGGCATTACGGAAAACGCCACTAGCTGCACATGGCGTAACAGCGCCAGGTCGAAGGCATCCTGATGATTCTGGTATTCCTGCAACAGTGAAAGCCTGTCCAGGCGGCCCGATACTAGCAGTGCGACGATGGGCGTCAACGCTGCCAGTATCACCGTTACCCGCGCCGCCAACGACAGGGCGAGGCCTCGCAGCGCCTCTGCCAGTTGCAGCCAGGCAGTCAGCAGCAATAACCAAAAAGCGCCGCCGAACGAGACCCGCACCAAGGAATCGATGTCCCCGGTGCGGAGCCGGGCTTCATGTCCGGCCAACGCCAATAGGCCGCCGCTCAGGCCCGCCGCCGCAATGACCAAGATAATGCAGCTGGCCCGGGTTGGCGGCAGCCAGGGAGCAAGCAGCAACGGCAAAGCAGGAAGCGCCAGCAGCCAGTAGCGAGCGCCCAGCTGGTAAAGCAGGATGCCCTGGCCGCTGAGCAGCCGGTTGGGGGCGCTGGTAAGCAAGGGCAGCTTGGTGCAGGCGATGATTGCGACGATGATCAGCAGCAGGTGCACCGGATTCCGCAGTTTTGCCGGCTGCGTCATGGTCATTTGATAAAACCTTTGCTGCGCAGGTAATCGCCGGCGATTTTGCGGGCGTCGCGTCCTTCGATCGCAATGCCGGCGTTGAGTCTCTGCAGCGTCGGGCTATCCAGCGAAATGAATACCGGTTTCAGCAAATCGGGGATGTTCGGGTACTTCGCCAGCACCTCGTTGCGGATCACCGCGGTTGGCGCATAGACCGGCTGCACCGCTTTCACATCGTCGAGCGCCACCAGTCCCATTGCGGCTATCGCGCCGTCGGTGCCGTACACCATCGCGGCATTGACGCCTGAAGTCTGTTCCGCGGCAGCTTTAATCGTCGCCGCCGTGTCGCCGCCGGCCAAGGTCAGCAGCTGATCCTGTTTCAGCTTGAATCCATAGCTGCTTTCAAACGCCGGCAAGGCGTCCGGACGCTCAATGAATTCGGCCGAGGCTGCCAGCTTGAAGCGGCCGCCCTGATTGATCCAGCGACCCAGATCAGTCAGCGTCCTGAGTTTGTTGGTCTGCGCGATATCCTGGCGAACCGCGATAGACCAGGTGTTGTTGGCCGGGGCAGGGGTTAGCCATACCAGCTTGTTTTTTTCAAAATCCAGCTTTTTGACCAATTGATAAGCATGGTCGGCATTTTTCCAGGCCGGGTTCTTTTCATCGGAAAAGAAAAAAGCGCCGTTGCCGGTGTATTCCGGATAGACATCCACCTCGCCGGAGATGAGGGCGCCGCGCACCACTTTGGTGCTGCCGATCTGCAGGCGATTGACGGTCTTGATGCCATTCGCCTCCAGCACCAGTTGGATCAGATTGCCCAGCAAGGCACCCTCGGTGTCGATCTTGGAACCGACGCGAACCGGCTCAGCCGCCTGCGCGCAAGGGGATAGCAGGACGGCGGCCAATGTGGTGACCAGTACGGCGCCGAGCAGGCGGCGGTAGATACTCATGTTGACTCCGTTATGGCGCGATGACGATACAGGTAACGGCATCTTATATGGCCTAGAGATCCGCCGCCGCCATTTCAGACAAAACCTCTTGCGCCGCACGGAAAGCATCGACCGCCAGCGGTACGCCGCAGTACACGGTTGCGTGCAGCAGAACTTCCCGTATTTCTTCCACCGTGGCGCCGTTGTTGCGGGCGCCGCGCACATGTCCCTTCAGTTCTTGTGTGCGCCCCAGCGCGGTCAGCATTGCCAGCGTAGTCAGGCTGCGGGTTTTCAGGTCTAGGCCATCCCGGCACCAGACCGTGCCCCAGGCATTGCGGGTGATGTATTCCTGCAGCGGCCGCGTAAAGTCATCGGCATTGGCGAAAGCCTTGGCCACGAATTCCTCGCCCATTACCTGTTTGCGTATTTGCAAGCCTTCTTCGAATTGCTTGTCCATGCATTTCCCCTCTGTTTGCAGAATCAGTTCTATCTGAGATCAGGCGTTTTCTTCAAAACCCGATAAGGACATCATCTCCTACCTGCACGCGGCGCACAATTCATACAATTTGCGATGGTGCTAAAAATATAATGTAATACATTATAAATATAATATAGATAATTGATTTTAAAAGAGATTATTGTTTTGTATTGTAATTTCAGGAAAGGGATTGGCAAAAAATGCGCGCTCCTGCCTGGCTCAGATCTTGCGAGAATCAACTGGATAATAAATTGAAAGCTAATTGCAAGCTTTGGAAGAGTATTGTCGAACGAAAATAATTACAACCAGGGAGACAACCATCATGAGAACGCTTATCGCAGCGTCCGCCGCGCTTTTTTTCTTGGCATCGGCAGCAATCGCCAACGCACAAGAAAAGATCGTCATTGGACAATCAGTAGAGTTATCGGGCGAAGCCACCGGCAAGGAAAACATGGAGGGGGCGCTGGCCTATTTCGCCTGGGTCAACGCCCAGGGCGGCGTATATGGACGGAAAATCGAGCTTAAGTCCTATGACGATAAACGCAAACCGGAAGCCGCCAGGCTCAATACCGAGAAGCTGTTAAAGGAAGACAAGGCGCTGGCATTGTTCGGCTATCGCAGTACGCCAACGGTAGAAGCCGTGCTGCCCTTGTTGTTGACAGAGAAGGTGCCGATGATCGCGCCATTCTCGGGCGGACAAAGCTTGCACCAGCCATTCAATCCATACCTGTTCAATCTGCGCGCCAGCTATCAGGCCGAAACGGCGAAAATGGTTGAGTTATTCGGTTCCCTGGGGATCCGCAAGGTGGCCATCCTGTATCAGGACGACAGCTTTGGCAAGGATGGGCTGGCAGGTTTTGAACGCAATCTGGCGGCGCACAAGCTGAATGCCGTGGTAACTGCGAACTATGACCGCAAGGATCTGAAAATTGACAAGGCCGTCAACGCCATCGTGGCGGCCAACCCGCAAGCGGTGCTGATGGCTTGCACGCCGTCAGTCTGTGCCGATTTTGTCAAACAAGTCCGCAAGCAGGGATTTCATCCTGCCTTCATGATGCTCTCCAATGTCAGCTCCGATACCTTCTTCGAATCGCTGGGCGACGACGGGCGCGGTGTGAGCGTGATGCAAGTGATGCCCTATCCGAAAAATTATAGTGCAGGCGCGGCAAGGGAATTCCAGACCGTTTTGAAAGGAATGGCGAAACCTCCGCCGACTTCTTATTCGACATTCGAAGGCTTCGTAGCGGCAAAGCTGTTGACGGAAGGATTGCGCAGGGCCGGCCCCAATCCAAGCAGGGAAAAACTGGTGGCGGCACTGGAAACGCTACGGGATTTTGACCTGGGCGGGGTGAGGGTGTCGTATACCCCGACGAATCACGACGGATCGAAATTCGTGGAAATGATCATGATCGGCAAGCATGGGTCGATTCTGCGTTGATGCTGAATCCGGGTAAGCCGGTGTTCCCGGCTGCCGTCGCGACGCTGTGCCGGGAAAATTCACGGCCCATCGTTGTTTGTCAGCCAAGCTGCTGATACAGCCCGGTAACGCCGTCCATTACCTCCAATATGCGCTCGCTGGTGGTGGCGACGTTGACTGCATATTGCTGATGGTTTCTTTGATCTCCGCTTTGGCGCAGCGCGCCGTCAAAAAACATCCATTGCTGCTGCGCCAGCAGCAGCTCGTCACGGATTCTTGTCGTGTTGCCGGACGAGCTGTTCAGGATTTGCATGCCGCTTGTGAACTCCTTGCGCGCCTGTTCCAGTTTGCCGATGGCGTCGGCCGGCGCCACATCCCATTGCAGCGCCTGATAAAATTTAGCCATTCTTTGTGACAGCATGCGCTGGCGCCCGGAGATGTTTACCAACTGCCCACTGGCGCTGCCGGAATATTTTTCCAGTTGCACAGTGGCAGTTTGAGCCATCGCCAGCAGCTCCTCATTGATGACCATGATGTTTCTGGCATCTTGTTGATTAGGCGTTTTCCCGGCTAATACCTGTTTGTAGCTAAGCCAGGTTTTCTCCATTTCGGCTAGCACCAGCTTGTTTTCATTGGTTGGAGCAAAAGTGCGAAGCTCGGCAAGCTGCCGCTCGAAGAGGCTAAGGGAAGCGTCCAGGATTTTCCTGGAACGCTCGGCGTCAATCGTTTGCCCCAGTTGCAAATAGGCTTTCGCCAAGCGCTGCGACAGCATCCTTTGTCGTCCCGACTTGTTGATGGCGTCGTTGATGTTGAGGATCTGCGCCAACGTATAGGAAAACGCTCCCAGGCTACCCGCAATGACAATCGTCTTGCCAAGAAACCGTCTTCTATCCATGGTGCTTTTCTCCGTTGTCATTTGATGTTTGTTTCCAATATGCAAATTTCATGCCTGATTCCAGGCACCAAAATGAAGCATTCAATCATCAAGACGCAATCTTCTGAAGTCGTCTGGTGCGATTGCAACGGCTTCAGTCCGCTTACAAATTATTTGCACCAGGCAGTTTACTTTTTTTGAATTTAAACTACACTGTGTAGTGCAATAATTCCTTGCTGCCTGAGATCAACAAGGAGTCATTGACCAACCAGCATTTAAACAGGGTAAGTAGCATGACAAGTGAAACGCTCAAGGCTTTCAATACGCATATTCAGCCGCAATCTTCGCATTGGCGCGACGGCAAGTTCAGGAATCGTCGCTCCATGCACAAGAACGGCCTATGGAAGACATTGCAAGTCCTGTGGCGCTTCGCTTTCGCCAAGCCAGCCGGAACGGTGCCGGCCAAACCGATCCCGGTGCAGGCAATCAGCAGCGAACAACTGCTCTCGGCACCGGATCGTTCGCTATTCCGCCTGGGCCATTCCACCATGCTGCTGAAGCTGCGCGGTGAATTCTGGCTGACCGACCCGGTGTTTTCCGAGCGCGCCTCGCCGTTGCAGTGGATAGGCCCGAAGCGCTTTCACCAACCGCCGATCAGCATCGCCGAGCTGCCTCCCATCAAAGGAGTAGTCTTGTCGCATGACCATTATGATCATTTGGATTACGACGCTATCCTGCAGTTGGCCGGCAAGGTGCAGCATTTCCTTGCGCCGCTGGGAGTAGGGGACACGCTGATCAAATGGGGCGTGCCGGCGCAGAAGGTGCAGCAGCTGGACTGGTGGCAAAGTACCCGGGTAGACGGCCTGCAACTGGTGGCGACACCGGCGCGTCACTTTTCAGGGCGCAGCCTGGCCGACGGCAATCGGACTTTGTGGGCTTCCTGGGTGATATTGGATGATGATTTGCGGCTGTTTTTCAGTGGCGATAGCGGCTATTTCGAAGGTTTCAAGGAGATTGGCAATCGTTATGGGCCGTTCGACCTGACCATGATAGAAACCGGAGCTTACGGCCATGACTGGCCGGACGTGCACATGCAGCCGGAACAGACCCTGCAAGCCCATCTCGACCTGGACGGCAAGCACTTGCTGCCGGTGCATAACGGCACCTTCGACCTTGCGCTACACGTGTGGCAAGACCCGTTCGAGCGCATCGTCGCGCTGGCAGAGCAACAGGGAGTAGCGCTCAGCACGCCGCAAATGGGCGAATTGCTCAGCCTGGCCGCGCCGCAGACAGGGCGACCCTGGTGGCGCGAACAGTCGCTCTGAGCCGAAATCGAGGGGCGATTTTGCCAGAGGAAAAAATAGATAAATCCATTGTTTGCGAGAGCGAATATCTCTTGCTCGTGACTGAATTCGATTTTTTGTGGGGCCGTAAGACAACCCTGCTGGAGCAAGCTCGCATGGAGCGCATGATTAGCTTGATCGATGCCTATGACGAGAAGCGCCGCCCAGAAATTTCCCAACCCGTCTCATTTCAATTTCATGAATAGGTGATTGCGGACATGTTAGGATTGCCTTGCCATCAAGGAGGCGGTCATGACGCATGAATTTGAATACAAAGGCATCCATTACTCGGTCACAGTCTATGAGGAAATAAAGGGGCGATGGACCTGGTCCTTCCAAATCGAGAACGGCGCAATTCGCAAATGTATGGACTTGCCAATGGAGCAAGAGGAGATTGCGCGCGAAGAAGTCATGCGTAAAGTGAAATGGATGATTGACCATAAAAAATGGCTCCCGCCCTCCCGCTCAGCGTCGTGATGCGCAGCTAAACATGTCGGCGGGGTGTCGACGGAGGCGAGTAAAAGGGTAAATGGGCCGGTACCCGACCCAAATCAATCACAGCAATTTGCATGCCTCGTCGAAATCGAGACGGGGACTGCGTGGGAACAGTTTGTCCGGGTCGCCATAGCCCAGATTGCACAGGAAATTGGTTTTGATGTGACTGTCGGGGAAATATTCATATTCGAAATTCAATGGCTTCGTCACCGGAAAAAATTCGTGATCGACTTTCACCTGGTCGAATCCCGACATCGGGCCGCAGTCCAATCCGAGGGCGCGCGCGGCCAACATGAAATAGGCTCCCTGCAGGGAGCTGTTACGCCTGGCGGTGACCTCGGCAAGTTCGGGCGTGTCCGCGAACCAGGCGCGGGCGTCGGCATGCGGAAACAGCTTTGGCAACTGCTCATAGAATTTTCCGTCGTAGCCAATGATCGCCGTGACCGGGGCCGCCATGGTCTTGTCCACATTTCCAGGGGCCAGCGCCGGCCGCAGCCGCTCCTTGGCTTCCGGCGTACGCAAGAACAGAATACGCGCCGGCGAACAATTGGCGCTGGTCGGCCCCCATTTCATCACGTCATAAAGACGCCGCAGAATATCGTCGCCGACCGGCTTTTCCAGCCAGGCATTGTGTGTACGGGCTTTAAAAAACAGAAGGTCGAGTCCGTCTTCGCTTAGTTGCTGGCTCATGGCGATCACCTCATGGTCGGTTAGATGCATCGGTGCTTTCAACACACCAGTATAGTTGGCAGGAATTAAAATGAAATGGCTTTCTGGCTCCGCCAAACAATGTGCTTGATACAGGAAGTCAATGTATCTCGGTTGGCGCCGCAAATCCAACCTCGCCCGGCCCCGGCGGTGGGGGTTTTCGCCCGAATAAAATGCTTTGCGGTTGCTGTTCGACGTCCGACAGCACGCGATCCAGCACATGGGAACTATGCGAAAAATCGTTGATCATGACATGTAGTTGCGGCAACGCATCCTTTAAATCCTGGCTGGTCTGGCCCAGATTGTCAGCGGTGCTGCGAATGCGATCCAGGGTGTCTACGCGGGTACGGACTTCTTGCGTGAGACCGTTTAAATTTGACAGCAAGGGATCCATGCGCGCCAACGCTTTGTCGGTGCGGGCGCTGATGGCGGGAAGCTTTTCCAGCGTCGGCTGCAGTTCGGCGGCGAGGTCGGCGATCCGGCCTGAAGCGGTCTTGAGGTTGACGATCGTCAGCGACAACTGTTCCAGATTGTCGTCATTGAGCAGTTTGTTCAGCCGTTTAGCCGCTTGGCCTGTGTCGCGCAGCAAATCCTGTCCCGAATTGCCGATCTGGTCGAAAAACGAGGGCCGCATCTCGATGCGGCCAATTTCGTCTGGATTGAGCGCGAATTTTTCCGGTTTGCTGCCGTCGTCGTCCAGTTGCACGAAAGACAGCCCGGTGATGCCCAGGTAACTCAGTTGCGCATAGGTACCCTGGTTGATGGGGGTTCCCTGGTCGACCCCGATCTTGATCAGGATGACATGCGGGTCGGCCGGGGAAAACCGGATATCCTTGACCTTGCCCACATCCACGCCGCGCAGCCGCACCGGCGCGTTGCGGTTCAGGCCTGACACCGGCGTCCTGGATAACAGCAGGTAGTCCTGTTGATCGGCGGTATTGCCGTTCAACCTGATCGCTACGAGTATCAGTCCGACGCAGAGCAACACCAGGAACAGGCCGGCAGACAGGGCATGGGCGCGGTTTTCCATTGACCATCTCCTTATACTTCATGCAACGTGCAGGCCGACGGCCAGCTTGTCGCGGAAATCCTTGACGTTTTCCTGTTCGCAGCGCTTGATGTGGCCAAGGAAGAAATTCTGTACGAATGGATCGGGGTGGTGCACGATTTCCCACAGCGGACCTACCGTCAGCAGTTGCTGGTTAGCCAGCACGGCCACCCGGTCGGACAGCGCCAGCAGGGTGTCGACATCATGCGTCACCATGACCACGGTGAGATTCAACGCGCGGCGCAGGGATTCGATCAGTTGCACGAAGCCGTGGCTGCGCTCAGGATCGAGGCCTGCGGTGGGTTCGTCGAGGAACAACAGTTCCGGGTTGAGCGCCAGCGCGCGGGCCAGGGCGACGCGCTTGACCATGCCGCCTGACAGTTCGGACGGCATCTTGTTGGCGCTCATGGCGTCGATTTCCACCAGATCGAGTTTCATCATCACCAACTCACGGATCACGTCTTCGGGCAACGCCTTGAGTTCGCGCAGCGGCAGAGCGACGTTGTCGAATACGCTCAATGCCGAGAATAGTGCGCCTTCCTGGAACAGGACGCCCCAGCGGTTGCGGGTCTGGCGCAGGTCGGCCACTGTGCAGCCTTGCAGCGGGACGTCGAACACTTTGATGGTGCCGCGGCTGGGAGCTTCGAGTCCGAGCATGAGGCGCAGCAAAGTGGTCTTGCCGCTGCCAGAGCCGCCGATGATCGCCATCACTTCGCCGTAATTCACGCTTAAGGTGAGATCGCGATGGATGACGGTATTGCCGTACCGGGTCCATACGGCGCTGATGTCGATGATATGGTCTGTTGTGCTCACGTTAGAACCTGCGTGTTCATTTTTGGCGGATATTGTTCATTGTTAACCGGCCCTAGAAACCCACATTCGAAAAAATCACGGCAAATATCGCGTCCACGACGATCACGATAGTGATCGAAGTAACGACCGATTCCGTGGTGCTGGCACCCAAGCTTTCCGTGTTCGGCTGGATCTGCAATCCGTAGTGGCAGGCGATCAACGCGACCAGCATGCCGAATACGGAACCCTTGCACAAGCCTAGCCACAGGTTGGCGATCGGTACTGCGGCGGGCAAGCCGTGCAGAAACTGCCGATAACCGATGTCTAGCTGCAGGTAGGCCGACAACATGCCGCCGAGCAGCGCGGCCATGTCGCTCCAGATAATCAGCAGCGGCAGGGTGATGGCTAGCGCCACGACCTTCGGCAGCACCAGGCGCTGGGTATGGGAGATGCCCATGGCTGACAAGGCGTCGAGTTCGCGGGTCACGCGCATGACGCCGAGTTGCGCCGTCATCGAGGAACCCGAACGTCCGGCGACCAGGATGGCGGCCAGTATCGGCCCTAGTTCGCGCACAATGCCTAAGCCCAGGATATTGATGATGAAGACGTCGGCGCCGTAATTTTTCAGTTGGATAGACGACAGATAGCTCAGCACCACGCCGACCAGAAATCCAACCAGTGCGGTGATGGCCAGCGCCTGGCTGCCGGTGCGATGGATGTTGGCGGAGATCTCGCGCCAAGGGATATCACTTGGGTGGCGCAGCAGATACAGCCCGTCCAGCAGCAGATTGCCGGCCAGGATCGTGATGAGCCGCAGACTCTTGCAGAACGACAGCAGGCCCTGGCCAAGTTTCACCAGCAGCGCGAGCCGATCGCGCGGCACCGGCGGCGGAGGTGAAAATGGTTGTGCGGCCAGATTGGCGAACATCTCTTCGTATTCCGGCTTGAGCAGGATATCCGGCCGCCGCCGGCCCCACATGCGCCACAGGAACAACGCGCCTGCGGTGTCCAGTTGCTGGATCGCGCGCAGGTCCCACCTGGCAGTGTCGTCTTTGGCGTATTGCGTCAATTGCGGCCGCAAGGTGGCGACATCCGGCAAGATGACGCGCAACAGCCAGGTGCCGCTGACTTCAATCCGGTTGATGCCGTCGGCATCGGTCACACGCAGCAAGCGTGGCGGCGTCATGGTGATGCTCATGTCTGGCGACGCGCCGCAATGAAGTAGAGCGGACTTGGCGGCGGCAGCCCGAGTTTGAGTGGGATATCACGAAACATAGCGATGGCTCCATGCTGCGATCATGTTTGCCACATAGGTCGCGTCCTGTTTGCGCGTCAGGAGATGATCGGCATCGTCGAGCGATATAAAGCTCTTCGAGTGTTTTGCCGCGGTAAAGATATGCATGGCGTTCGAGATGTCGACGGTGGTGTCGCGCGGCGCATGCATCACCAGCAATGCTTTCCTGAGGTGGGCGATCTTGTGGTTCAATTGCTGCTCCCTGGCATCCTGCAGGAACTGGTGCTTGATCCTGAACCGACGGCCGGACAGCTGCACCTCCGCTTCGCCATTGACTTCGATCTCCCCGATTTTATCCCGGAACAGCCCGATGACATGACTCGGATCGCTGGGAGCGGCGATGGTAACGATCGCGCGGACTTCCGGAATGTCGGCGGCAGCGGATAGCACCGCAGCGCCACCCAGGCTATGGCCGATGATAAGCGCCGGCGCGCGATAAACCTGGCGCATATGGTCGGCAGCGGCAATCAGATCCGCCACATTCGAGGAAAAATTGGTGTTGGCGAATTCGCCTTCGCTGGCGCCGAGACCGGTGAAGTCAAAACGCAGTACGGCGATGTGATGGCTGGTCAGCGCCTGCGCGATGCGGCTGGCAGCGAAAATGTCCTTGCCGCAAGTGAAACAATGGGCAAACAGGGCAAAGGCTTGCGGTTCGCCTGACGGCGCATCGAGCCGCGCCGCCAGCTTTTGTCCGTAAGCGCCTACAAAATCAGTGCGTTCGCTTATCATTCGCCACTCTCCGCCAAACTGAGCAGGGTTAGGAAAATTGAATATAAATTTGGGTGCTATGAACGATATTACGCCTCAACGCTGATAATTTCTCGACATGATCAAGATGGGACTACCGCGCACCAGACACAATCGCTGCCTATCCATCGTAAAAGATCCGTCAGCAGGGTATTGACATCAAAAAAGATGACGATAGCCAGGCAGACAGCAATCAGCGTCACAAAAAATTTCAAAACTTTTTGCCAATTGCCCATACCGTCGCTATGGGCAGTCCAATAGTCACGAAGGTGATGATGTTTCATTTCGGTAAACATCGCACTTGCTCCTTATTCGATGAAACGCCATGAAATGGATAGGAAAATAATGCAAATATGCAAATATGCAAATATGCAAATATGCAAATATGCAAATATGCAACATATTGATATGCGCAAATCCTCAACAATTCCTTTGCCACCGATTCATATTAGACGAGCGCCAACTATACTGATAGCGGGACCATCCTCTTGGCGGAGGCAGCATGAAAGGCTTTCAGCTAGAATTCTTTACGCAGCAGGATCGGCGCCACAAGGGCAAGCAGCTATCGAACTGGCTGCTCGATGTTGCACATTCACATGGCATTCGCGGGGCAACCGTTTTTACCGGCGCCATCGGATACGGACATGACCGGCGATTTCATTCGGCGCATTTCTTCGAACTTGCAGATCAACCGGTGGAAGTCACCATGGTCGTGAGCGAAGAGGAGTCGGATCGCCTATTCGAATTTTTGCTGCAAGAGGGTGTGCATATGTTCTATGTCAAGCTGCCTGTGGAATTTGGCAAAATCGGCCAAGCCGATGCCTGAAACCACCGCATGCTCAGTTTTTCCGTGTTTTTTGAGGATGAACGCCAATCAGCAACCAGGCGCTATCCGATATTTGACGTACCATCTAAAGGAGAGCTTCCGTGACAACCAAAATACAAGTGGTGTTCTACAGCATGTACGGACATGTTTATGAGATGGCCGAAGCCGTCGCCGCCGGAGCACGCGAGGTCGCCGATACAGATGTTGCGCTGTACCAGGTTGCCGAGCTGGTGCCCGACGACATACTCGAAAAGAGCGGCGCCAAGGCGGCACGCGCGTCATTTGCACATATTCCAGTGATCACTGCGGAGCAACTGACAGACGCCGACGCTGTCATTTTCGGAACGCCTACCCGGTTCGGGAACATGTGCGCCCAGATGCGCAACTTCCTCGATCAGACCGGCGGACTGTGGATGAACGGGGGCCTGATCGGCAAGGTCGGCAGCGTCTTCACCAGCACCGCGACCCAGCACGGCGGGCAGGAGACCACGCTCACCAGTTTCCACAGTACGCTGCTGCATCAAGGGATGGTGATTGTCGGCGTGCCTTATTCAGAGCAGGGGCTGCTCAACATGGACGAAATCACCGGCGGCACACCCTATGGCGCCTCGACGCTCACCAAAGCTGACGGATCGCGCAGGCCGAGCGCCAACGAACTCGCCATCGCGCGCTTCCAGGGCCGGCACGTGGCCGAGATCGCGAAGAAAATAGGGGCGAAGTAGTTTGAGGAGGGGAATCAGCGACGTCGGCAAAAAAAATCATATTGGCGTGACACAATACTATTATGTCAGCCGCCGGCGAAGACCAGCATAAGATCGCTTGTCCGGCCGGACAAGCGAACTCAAAACCGCCATTGTTGCAGCACCCCGCCTATGAACTATACATCGATCAAGCATTTTCATATAGCTTGCGCCACGCTCAGCGGCGGTTTGTTTTTTCTGCGCGGGATATGGATGCTACGTGAATCGGCAATGTTGAAGCAGAGCTGGGTCAAGCTGGTGCCGCAAGCTGTCGACACCTTGCTCCTCGTCAGCGCTCTCACCATGGTAATTTGGAGCGGGCAGTATCCGTTCGTTCAAAACTGGCTTACCGTCAAGATCCTCGCGGTAATTGCCTACATCGCAATCGGCAGCATCGCATTAAAACGTGGCAAGACCAAGACGGTACGGGTTTACGCATTCATCGCGGCGTTGGCCACATTTGCTTATATCGCGTCGGTGGCAGTAACGAAACAAGTACTCGTGCTTGGTTAATGCGATTAACCATACAGTGGTCGCTATGAGGCCATTGATACGGGCTGGCCACGCGTGTCGAACGGAATGAACATGCCGGCGGAACCGGCCTTGATCGCCGCCACCATCTGGTTCAACGGCGCCTCCGCATCTTCGGTTTTTGGCGCGCGCCCGTCCCGGCCCGAAAGGGCGGCGACGAAGACGATGGTCCAATCCAGCAGGAACTGGCGGGACTCTTCAAGCAGTTCGTTAAAGGTACTCAATTCTTCCGGTATTTTATCCAGGCACATCAATGGCGTTAATGCGCCGCCGACGCCTGCCTCGAAGTCGCTTCGCTGTTCTGCGCTGCAATCCTCCGGCAACTCCATCTTGGTAAATACGAAAAGCAGACGCTGCGGTTCCGCTTGCTGCCGCGCCGCGCTTAGCAAATCTTCAAAGCTTGAAATATTCATGCTGTTTCATCCATATGGTTAGGTATTGATGCATGCCCAATGCGGCTCAGGAAGTACTTAGCCGGCCATCGATCCGGACTTGCCGCACGCTGGATAGATACAGCAGAATCAATGATACCCAAACGACCCCGTAGAGCAACATAAAACAGCTTGAACGTATGCCAAGCCAATCCAGTATCACGCCGAACAAGATCGGCAGCAAGAAACCGCCAAGGCCGCCAGCTAAGCCGACGATGCCCGTCACAATACCCATCTGCTGCGGGAAATCGTCGGCAACATACTTGAATGTCGATGCCATGCCAAACGCGAATACCGTGCCAAGCACGAACAGCAATCCGATGAAGACGGGGACTCCCAGATGGATATGGAAGCTGCGTGGGCCGTTGATCGTGCTCACCACAAAAGCGGTGTCGGGATAGGACAGCAGGAACAAGCATACCCACGCAACCCATAGTCCCCACCAGGTCACATTATGCGCACCGAAACGGTCAGCCAGGCCGCCGCCGAGCGCGCGCAATACCGATCCCGGCAATGAGAAGCCGGCAGCCAGCGCCGCTGCGGTGACCACCGAAAATCCGAATTCACCCTTCAGGTACTGCGGAATCCACAGCGATAACGCGGTAAAGCCACCGAAACAGATAGAGTAATACTGGCAGTATCTCCAGACTTTCGGGTTCTTTAATATCTGAAACTGTTTGTGCAAGGATCCAGGCGTTTTGCCGGCGCCTGGATCAGGGGCGGAGCCGAGCCAGAAAATGATTGCGGTGGCGATTAGCGCCAGCGCATATATTTTTGGCACTGCGCGCCAGCCATAGGCCGCCTGTAGCGAAGGCGTAATGAACAAGTTGACCGCAGCGCCGGCCGTACCGGCGCCGAAAAAACCCATGGCGAATCCCCGTTTTTCGGGCGGGAAGAAGCGGGCGACATAGGGCGTACCCACCGCGAACGATGCGCCAACCGCGCCCAGGCATAGTCCGATCGCCAGAAACTGCCAGAACACCGTCGCATAGGAAATCAGGAAAACGGGGATGGCGCAAAGGACCAGCAACAGCGTCATCACCAGGCGGCCGCCGAAGCGGTCGGTCCAGATTCCCAAGGGTAAACGCAAAAGTGCGCCGGTCAGAACGGGCGTGGATGTGAGCAGTCCGAACTCGGTGCCGTTCAGGTTAAGCTCGGTTCGCAGCCCAATGCCGATCACGCCGAACATCATCCAGACCACGAAACAGACCATAAACGCCAGCGTGGTGACGGACAAAACCAGCATGGGACTTTTTTGTGAAGTCATGACTGCTCCAGATCAGGGCGCAAGGCCGATAAAATAGACATCCGATGCGGATGCCAACCCATGGTGATCGTCATTGCAACAGGAAGCCAGGCCGCACCTCCAGCGTGATGCCAGTCAGTTCAGCGCCGGACGCCAACAGTGTCAGGTACTGCTGAATCGATTTGTGCCGCACATGCTCCGAGAGATAGCGCTGGATGAGCTCTCGTACCGCTTCGAAAGGCAGCGCAACACCAGCGATGCGGCGCTCCACTACCACAATATGGAAACCGTAGCGTGATTTGACCAGTCCCGGCAACAGGCCGATGTGCGTGCTGTCGAAGATGGCTGCCTCAAATTCCGGGACGCTTTCGCCGCGGCTCAACTGCCCTAGATTGCCACCGGCCTGGCCGGAAGGGCAGTTCGATAAGGTTTGCGCAAGCGCTTCGAATCGATCCGGATGCCGGGCCAGCTCGCGGTGGGCTTCTTCGGCACGGGCGCGGACCTTCGTCATTGGCGCATTCTCTGTCAGCGCAAAGAGAATGTGACGCGCAAAAACCAGATCCGGACTGCGGAATTTCTGCGAGTTCGCTGCATGATAACGCTGACATTCTTCTTCGGATGGACACGGGATCGGGCAATCGGCCTCAAGCAGATGGTCAATGGTTGCGTCGTCGAGTCCGGCGCCGGCCGTCAACAAACCTTTTTCGACGGCCTTTTGCGTCAGCAATTCGCGCACCGCCAAGGCCAGGCGTGCAGCGCGTTCAACATCGGCGCCGGCTGCATGGTGCGCCGCTTCGGCTGCAATTGCCTGCGCATCGATCACGACGCCGTTGACGCTGAGTTCGGCGATGTCGGATGCCGCGGGAGCGTCAATCGTATTGAGGGACATGGGATATTCCTCGGATTAGCGCTTGCGCACGATCTGGTGCGGGCGCAACAGATAGGTGACGGTCGCCAAGCCGCTCCAGATATGGACCAGGCGCGTAAAAGGGGAAACCAGGAAAATGGTGAATCCCAGCGCGATATGGATCTTGTAGACCAATGGCGCCTGGGCGAGGAGAGCGGCGACGTCCGGCTGAAACGTGACTATCCCTTTTACATAATCGCTCAGGACTTCGAACATTGCGCCGTCCATATGGGCGATCGACAGCGGCACCGTGGCC
Source organism: Collimonas sp. OK242 (assembly GCF_900107095.1). GTDB lineage: Bacteria > Pseudomonadota > Gammaproteobacteria > Burkholderiales > Burkholderiaceae_D > Collimonas. Next base: position 264,284 of record NZ_FNOR01000002.1, on the reverse strand, counting down.
AGGCCAAGTGCGAGCTGCAGCCACAATATCGCCAGCACCAGAATATCCGCAGGCGCACTGTTGATGCGGATTCGAGGATCGGAAAGTCGGCGGTAAAGCAAAATCGATAAGCCGATGATGGCGACGATGCCGGCGCTGCCGCCTGCGGCCATCGCCACGAATTGATGCTGCGATGCATTCAGAAACGGCGACACCATCCAGTGCGGCGCGAGGAAACCCGCGAAATGGCCTGCAATCACGATCAGCACGCCAACATGGAACAGATTGCTACCCAGGCGCAATTGACGGCGTCTTAGCAGTTGTGACGAATCGCTCTTCCAGGTGTACTGCTCGCGATCGAAGCGGATCAGGCTGCCGATGAGCCAGATGGCAAGGCAGATGTAAGGATAAACGCCAAAAATAAATGATTGAATAAAATGCTGATTCATAAGCCGTCTCCAACGAAGATCGTTCTTTCAAACGCACGCAACCGAAACCGGATCACTCTCGGTCACCGGTTAGCGCGTTGGTCTTTTTTCATAAAACCGGATGGGCTGGGCTGGTGCGCAAGCCGGGGCTTGCGCACCGAGGAAACTCACGGGTTCGTCTTGCCATTCCTTGTCCAGCGCCTGGCCATCGATTTCCTGGTCTGGGGGCGGTTCCGCGGCAAGCGCCGTTATGCTCATCGGTAATTCACCCGCCAGCGGCAGCAATGCGGCAACCGCAGAGCAATAGGGCGTACCGCGCTCGGCGAGCTTGGCCGCGATCGCCCGGATGATGTCGGCTATCTCGCCAAGCAGCCGGTACGCCTGTGCAGGCGTTTCCTGGGCCAGGAACTCCAGAAACACCGGCAGGTAATCCGGTAGCTCGCCGTTGCCAAGAAACAGTCCCTTCGTTTCGTACATGGCGAGCAAATCAACCATGGCTTGTCCTCGCTCACGCGATTCGCCATGGACATGCTCGAACAGATAGAGAGAGGTGGCCCGGCCGCGGTCGAAGGTTTCGACGTATTCTTCTTGCGAATCCATGAGCGGCTGCATCGACAGCCGGTCGACCAGGCCGATCAGGGCGACCCGCGTCGCTGGCGGGAACGCCGGATGGACGGGCAGCGTGGCGCGGATCTCCGCTAACGCGTCAAGCAACGATTGATCGGGATAATCGAGCAGGGCGCTCAACATGCTGAAGATATGCCGCTTGTCTTCCATTCTATTCCCCCACCGGATGTATCGGAATCATCTTGCGTTCCGTAATGACAGTCTTGCGGCCGCCGAACAGGCTGGTTTCGGGCGTGCTATCCGAGCATCCGTTACCGAACGAGAAGCCGCACGAGGCGCGCAGGTCAAACGCATCTTCCGCATATTCGCGATGCGCAGTGGGAATCACGAAACGATCTTCATAGTTGGCAATGGCCAGATAACGATACATTTCGTCGACTTGCGCCGTACTCAGGCCGACTTCGTCGAGTACCTCGGGGCTTTCTCTACGTTCGACATGGCGCTCGCGCATGAAGCCGCGCATGGCCAGCATCCGCTTGAGGGCCAGGCGCACCGGCGCTTCGTCGCCGGCCGTGAGCAGGTTGGCCAGATAGCGCAACGGGATACGCAGCGCATCGACATCCGGCAACAGGCCTTTCATGCCGAGCCGGCCGTCGTTGGCGGCCGAATTGATCGGCGAAAGGGGCGGGACGTACCAGACCATGGGCAAGGTACGGTATTCCGGATGCAGCGGGAAGGCGATTTTCCATTCCATTGCCATTTTATATACAGGGGAACGGCGCGCTGCTTCCAGCCAGTTGTCCGGTACGCCATCGCGGGCCGCCTGCGCGCGCACGGCCGGATCGTTCGGGTCGAGAAAAATGGAGAGCTGGGCTTCATACAAATCCTTCGGGTCCGCCGCCGATGCCGCTTCCTGGATACGGTCAGCATCGTAAAGCAGGACGCCGAGATAGCGAATCCGGCCGACGCAGGTTTCCGAGCATACCGTCGGCTGGCCTGCTTCAATACGCGGATAGCAGAAAATGCATTTTTCCGATTTCCCGCTTTTCCAGTTGTAATAAATTTTCTTGTAAGGACATCCTGATACGCACATGCGCCAGCCCCGGCATTTGTCCTGGTCGATCAGCACGATGCCATCTTCTTCACGCTTATAAATCGCACCGGAAGGGCAGGAGGCGACGCAAGCGGGATTGAGACAGTGTTCGCATAGGCGCGGCAAATACATCATGAAGGTGTTTTCAAATTCGCCGTAGATGTCGGTCTGCACCTGATCGAAGTTATAGTCCTGCTTGCGCTTTTCAAATTCTCCGCCAAGGATTTCCTCCCAGTTTGGCCCGCATTCTATTTTTTCCATCCGTTTGCCTGTGATCAGCGACCGCGGGCGGGCGACCGGCACGACTTTGACGTCGGGGGCATTATGCAGATTGGCGTAATCGAAGGTGAACGGCTCGTAGTAATCGTCGATCTCCGGCAGGTTAGGATTGCCGAAAATCTGCGAAAGCACGCGCCACTTGCTGCCGGCGCGCAGTTCGATCTTGCCGTTCGCGCGGCGCTGCCAGCCGCCGTTCCAGCGATCCTGGTTTTCCCAGTCCTTGGGATAGCCGATGCCGGGCTTGGTTTCGACGTTGTTGAACCATGCGTATTCCATCCCCTCCCGCGAGGTCCAGACGTTTTTGCAGGTAACCGAACAGGTATGGCAGCCGATGCACTTGTCGAGATTCATCACCATGCCGATCTGGGCGCGGATTTTCATCGTTTTTCTCCGGATTCTTCGTCGCTCGCGGCAAATGCCGGGGCATCCTTGGCGAGGATAGGGCGGTCGCCGATGGCAACGGCCGGCGTCGATTCATCCTTCCAGTCGACCATGTTCATCTTGCGTACAATCACAAATTCGTCGCGGTTCGAACCGACCGTACCGTAGTAATTGAAGCCGTAGGAGAGTTGCGCGTAGCCGCCGATCATGTGCGTCGGTTTCAGCATGACGCGCGTCACCGAATTGTGGATGCCGCGCACTCCGGTGATTTCAGAACCGGGCGTGTTGATGATTTTCTCTTGCGCGTGATACATGAATACGGCGCCCACCGGAATCCGTTGGCTGACTACCGCGCGCGCGGTCAACGCACCGTTCAGATTGAAGGCTTCGATCCAGTCATTGTCGATCACCCCGATTTTTCTGGCGTCAATCTCGGAAATCCAGACGATAGGCCCGCCGCGCGACAAGGTCAGCATCAGCAAATTGTCGGTGTAGGTGCTGTGGATACCCCATTTTTGATGGGGCGTCAGGAAGTTCAATGCGATCTCCGGGTTGCCATTCGAACGGCTGCCGGCCATCCCCACTGTGCTGCGGGTGTCGATCGGCGGTTTATAGACGCACAGCGATTCGCCAAAATCCCGCATCCATGCGTGATCCTGGTAAAGCTGCTGGCGCCCGGACAAGGTGCGCCATGGAATCAGTTCATGCACATTGGTATAGCCTGCGCTATATGACACGTGCTCCGATTCAATCCCGCTCCAGGTCGGAGACGAAATGATCTTGCGCGGCTGGGCCTGGATATCCCGGAAACGGATTTTCTCATCCTCGCGCGCCCGCGACAGATGCGTGTGATCGGCGCCGGTGAGCTTGGACAACGCTTGCCAGGCTTTGAGCGCGACGGCGCCGTTGGTTTCCGGCGCGAGCGACAGAATCACTTCGGCCGCATCGATCGCCGACAGGATTTGCGGCCGTCCATGCGATATGCCTTGGTCCGTGACCGGATAATTCAATGCCCGAAGTTGTTCGATCTCTTCTCCGGTCTGCCAGCTGATGCCCTTGCCGCCATTGCCGAGTGAGTCCAGCAGCGGTCCGAGCGATGTGAATTTGCGATAAGTATTCGGATAATCGCGTTCGACGATCGTGACGCTACCCATCGTTTTTCCGGGAATCGGGTCGCATTCATGACGGCCCCAGTCGGCAACGCCATCGGTTTGCGCGATTTCACCGGGGCTGTCGTGCTGCAGCGGCGACAGCACCACGTCATGTTCCATGCCCAGATGGCCGTCGCTCAACTCAGAGAATTTTTTCGCAATGCCCTTATAGATTTCCCAATCGCTTTTGGACTGCCATGCGGGGTCAACTGCGGTCGACAAGGGATGGATGAAAGGATGCATGTCGGACGTATTCATATCGTCCTTTTCATACCAGGTTGCGGTCGGCAGCACGATGTCGGAATACAGGCAAGTGGTGGACATCCTGAAATCCAGCGTCACAACCAGATCGAGCTTACCTTCGGGGGCTCGGTCATGCCATTTTACTTCCTTGGGCAAAAGTCCCGCGCTGCTACCTAGGTCTTTTCCTTGCACGCCATGCTCGGCGCCGAGCAGGTGTTTCAGAAAATATTCATGCCCTTTACCTGACGATCCGAGCAAATTGGAACGCCATATGAACAGGTTTCTCGGAAAATTTTCCGGTGCGTCCGGATCGACGCATGACATTTCAAGCGAGCCGTCCTTGAGGCCTTGCGCGACATGCGCGGCGGCATTCAAGCCGGCAGCCGCGCGGCCGATATCGAGCGGATTGCTCTTGAACTGCGGGGCGGAGGGCAACCAGCCCATGCGTTCGGCCCGGACGTTATAGTCGATCGGGCTGTCGGCGAATCTGCTGCCGTCGGCCAACGGTGACAGCAACTCGGTGACCTTCATCGTTTCATAGCGCCATTGATCGGTATGCGCGTAGAAGAATGAGGTGCCGTTCATGAAACGCGGCGGACGGTGCCAATCGGTCGCGAACGCGAGCGGCAACCAGCCGGTTTGCGGCCGCAATTTTTCCTGGCCGACATAATGCGCCCAACCGCCGCCCGATTTGCCGACGCAGCCGCACATGACGAGCAGGTTGATGATGGAACGATAGCTCATGTCCATGTTGAACCAATGGTTCAAGCCGGCGCCCAGGATGACCATCGACTTGCCTTCGGTCTTGTGGGCGTTATCGGCGAATTCGCGAGCGACCTTGATCACATCCTGTCGTTTGACGCCGGTAATTTTTTCCTGCCAGGCAGGGGTATAGGGAAGGTCGTCGTCGAAACTGGCGGCGACATTGGCGCCGCCCAGCCCCTGGTCCACGCCATAGTTGGCGATGAACAGATCGTATACCGTCGCTACCAGCACTTCGCCTTTGGCGGTGGCGATTTTACGTACGCCGATTCGGCGCGGCAATATGCCGGCATGGCCGGTATGCGTGAAGTGTGTATGTTCGACGTTGCCGAAATAAGGGAAGGCAACCTCGAGTACTTCATCATGGTTTGCCACAAATGACATGAGCGGCCGAATCGGCGTGCCTGCGACATCCTCTTCTCGCAGATTCCATTTCCCGGCGTCGCCGCCGTCTTTTTGTCCCCAGCGAAAGCCGATGGATCCGACCGGGGTGACCAGTTTGCCGCTCAGTTCATCGATGGCGACCGTCTTCCAGGCGGCATTGTTGTCCTGGCCGAGCGCATCGTCGAACTCGTCCGAACGCAGCATGCGTTCCGGCACATAATGGTCACCCTGTCTGACGATGCGCACCAGCAGCGGCATGTCGGTAAAACGCCGGCAGTAGTCCGCGAAATATGCGCTCTTGCCTGCGACATGAAACTCTTTCAGCACGACATGGCCCATGGCAAGTCCGAGCGCCGCATCGGTGCCTTGTTTCGGATGGAGCCAGATATCGCCGAATTTCGCGCCCTCGGCATAATCGGGAAAAATCGATACGACTTTGGCGCCGCGGTATCGGACCTCGGTCATGAAATGGGCGTCCGGAGTGCGCGTTTGCGGCACGTTCGACCCCCACATCATGATGAAGGTCGAGTTGTACCAGTCCGCCGATTCGGGCACATCGGTTTGTTCGCCCCAGGTTTGCGGCGAGGCGGGCGGCAAATCGCAGTACCAATCGTAAAAGCTGAGGTTGACGCCGCCGATCAGCGACAGGTAACGGCTGCCTGCGGCATAGGAAACCATCGACATCGCAGGTATCGGCGAGAAACCGACTATCCGGTCGGGTCCGTGTCGTTTGATGGTATGGATGTTCGCCGCAGCGATGATTTCGTTGACTTCGTCCCAGTCCGAGCGGATGAAACCGCCCAGGCCGCGCCGTTTTGTATACGTGGCGCGCGCCTCCTGATTTTCCACAATGGCGCTCCATGCTTCGACCGGCGCGAGGGTCAGGCGCTTTTCGCGCCACAGCCTGAGCAGGGCGCCGCGGATCAGCGGATATTTGAGGCGATTTGCGCTGTAGAGATACCACGAGTAAGAGGCGCCGCGCGAACAGCCGCGGGGCTCATGGTTAGGCATGTCGGGACGGGTTCGCGGATAATCGGTTTGCTGGGTTTCCCAGGTGACGATGCCGCTTTTCACATAAATCTTCCACGAACACGACCCGGTGCAATTAACCCCATGGGTAGAGCGGACGATTTTGTCGTGCTGCCATCGCTTCCGATAGGCATCTTCCCATCCACGGTCTTCCTGGGTCGTGGCCCCATGACCGTCGGAAAACGTCGGCCGCTTTGTGGAAAAGTATTTTAGGCGATCTACAAAGTGGCTCATCCAGTCTATCCCCTGTCATTTGAGGTTACGACTTTACGCAGTTTAAGTCGGCTTCTGGCAGGTATCCGGCAGTTTTTTGATATGCCTCAAATTTATGAATTAAATAAGGCGCCAGCACTTGAACAACCGGTGGTGAAGGTCGTTTAATAGATTATTTCCTGTCATGACGCAAAGTCTCGCTCGCCTGCCATGGTGTTTCAGCTGCGCATCAAGGGGAAATCAAATGGCAATCCCACATCTTTCATCTGGCGCCATCATAAGTATATTGTCATTAGGAAATTCGATTAACAATACGTCAACTGCTGCGATTTCCAAGGACGAACATCTTGCTGTAGCTGGGCCGATACTCACTAATGAATGGCGCAACCTTTAGCGTTATCTTGAAAATTGAAGGAGTCGATCATGCAATCGCTGCGGCAGCGTAATGCCATACGCACCATATTGGACGAGCACGAGCAATTGGCTATCGTGGTCCACGGCATGCTGCATTTTGTGCGCCTTATTGATAAAGGCGAAAAAACGCCCGGACTAATGGTGTTTCGCGCGATGCTCTACTACATTCGCGAGTATCCGGAGCAAGTGCACCATCCAAAGGAAGACCAGTACCTGTTTAAGCTGCTGCGAGACCGTACAAATGAATTTGACGCTACGCTCGCTGAGTTGGAGTTGCAACATACGCTGGGTGAAGCGCTGGTGCGGGAACTGGAACACGCGCTCACTCGCTATGAGTTAGAGGGCAGCCCCGTATTCCCGGTGTTTCGTGACCTGGTGGAGAAATATGCTAAATTTTATTTCAACCACATGCGCTTGGAAGAGGAGGTGGTTTTACCTGCCGCCCAGCGTCTGTTGACGCCAGAGAACTGGGCTGTGGTTGACGCTGCATTCGCTGGCAATCTCGACCCGTTTGCCGGGAGCAATTTGCAATATGACCTCGAACAACTGTTTTTGCTGATTGTGAATATCATCCCCGCACCGACCAATCCGGGGCCTGCGATCTAGGCCGCGTTGACCTAGATTGCCGGGGAAATTTGATTCACATCAATAACGCTGCCGGCCGCCGCGGTTACGCTGGCGCCTATCACTTATTTATCCAAATGAAAGGCGCATCATGACAAATAAAATGCAAGCTGCCGTTGTCGAACAGTTCGGCAAACCATTAGTGATACGGGAATGGGACATTCCCGTTGCCGGCCCCGGTCAGATCCTGGTGAAAACCGAAGCCTGCGGCGTATGCCACACCGACCTGCACGCCGCCCACGGCGATTGGCCGCTAAAACCTGGGTTGCCCTTCATTCCAGGGCATGAAGGCATCGGTCTGGTCGTGGCGATAGGGACCGGCGTGACCACGGTGAAGGAGGGCGACCGGGTAGGGGTGCCGTGGCTCTATTCGGCTTGCGGCCATTGCGAGTATTGTCTTTCGGCGCACGAAACGGTATGCGCGGCAGCGCAATTCGGCGGCTACACGAAGAATGGCGGCTTTGCCGAATACATCCTGGCCGATGCCAACTATGTCGCCCATATCCCCGCGGGTCTTGCGGCCGTCGATGCGGCGCCGATTATCTGCGCCGGAATCACCTCGTATAAGGGGATCAAGGAAACCGACACAAAGCCTGGCGACTGGATAGTCATTTCAGGTATCGGAGGCTTGGGAAATCTGGCCATCCAGTACGCGAAAGTGATGGGCTTGCGCGTTTGCGCGGTTGATATCGACGACGGCAAACTGGCCAGCGCCAAAGCCCTGGGCGCTGATCTGACGATCAATGCCCGGGCCGGCGACGCGGTGGCCGCCATGCGAGAGGCGACCGGCGGCGGCGCCCACGGCGTCTTGATCACGGCGCCTTCGCTTAGCGCATTCCAGCAAGGCGTTGCCATGACCCGCAAGTGCGGAACCTGCGTCCTGGTGGGTCTGCCGCCAGGCGAATTCCCGTTCCCGCTGTTCGACGTGGTGGCAAATTGCATCACGGTGCGCGGCTCGTTCGTAGGCACGCGCCAGGACATGGCCGAAGCGCTTGCCTTTGCCGCCGAAGGCAAGGTCAAGGCGCATATCGAATTGCAGCCGCTATCTGCCATCAATCGTGTTTTCGAACGGCTTGAGCATGGCGACGTTGCGTCTCGGGTGGTGATCGATTTCCGCAAGAACTGAGCAAAACGGATCATAAATTTTCAGAGGAATCAGTGACAATGAACAAGAAAGCATATCTGGTGGGAGGCGGCATCGGCTCCATGGCGGCCGCCGCATTCATGATCCGCGACGGCAAGATGCAGGGCAGCGATATCACCATCCTGGAGGCTGCTGCCGTTGCGGGCGGAAGCCTGGACGGATGCGGCAATCCGGAACAGGGCTACTCCATGCGCGGCGGCCGTATGCTGACCTTCGACAACTACGAATGCACCTGGGATCTGTTCAAGTCGATTCCGTCGCTGACTGCGAAGAACCAGTCTGTGCTTGAAGAAACCATTGAATTCAACGAGCTGCACAGGTCTGATTCAAAGGCGCGCCTGGTCGACCGCTGGCGCGGCAAAGCGCCGGTGACGTCGATGGGTTTTTCGATGCAGGATCGCGCCGAACTGCTAAAACTCAGCAATACGGACGAAGACACTCTAAGCAACAGCCGTATCACCGATTGGCTGTCGCCGCCTTTCTTTGAGACTGCATTCTGGTACATGTGGTCCACCACCTTCGCTTTCCAGCCCTGGCACAGCGCGGTAGAGTTCAAGCGCTATCTACATCGCTTCATGCTGGAATTCACACGTATCGAAACGCTGGGCGGCGTCAAGCGCACCATCTTCAATCAATACGACTCCCTGGTTCGCCCGCTGCACAGCTGGCTGCTGGCGGAGGGCGTCAGTTTCGTCATGGATTGCGCGGTGACGGATCTTGAGCACAAGACAGTCGATGGCATGTTCGTGGTCAGCGCCATCCGCTGCCGGCGGCAAGGCGTGAGCGAGGTCATCGAAGTTCGGCCTGGCGATCTGGTTTTCTTTCAAAATGGCTCAATGACCGATGCCTCCAGCCTGGGTTCCATGACGACTGCGCCTGCTCCCTTATCCAAGCTTGACAGCGGCGGCTGGACGCTGTGGGAAAAGCTGGCGCAGGGCAGGCCGGAATTTGGGAATCCCGCCGTCTTCAACAGCTGTATTGCCCAGTCGTCTTGGGAATCGTTCACGGTAACCGCGAAGAATCCGGCGTTCTTCAGCGGCATGAAGAACTTCAGCGGAAACGAGGCAGGAACCGGCGGCCTGGTAACATTCAAGGATTCCAACTGGCTGATGTCGGTGGTGCTGCCGCATCAGCCGCATTTTCCCGGCCAGCCCGATGATGTACAGGTATTCTGGGGTTACGCCCTGTTTCCGGACAGAGTGGGAAATTTTGTCGCCAAGCCGATGGCCGAATGTAACGGCGAGGAAATTCTGCGCGAGCTGTGCGGGCATCTGCGCTTCGATCGAGATTCGCTCGCCCAGGCGATCTGCATCCCATGCCGCATGCCCTACATTACCAGCATGTTCATGCCGCGCACGCGTGGCGACCGGCCGTTGCCGGTCCCGCAGAACTCCAAGAACCTGGCCTTCATCAGCCAGTTCGTCGAAATTGCGGATGATGTCGTTTTCACCGTCGAATATTCGGTGCGCGCGGCGCAAGCGGCGGTCTATCAATTGCTCCGTGTCGATCGTCCGGTGCCTGCCGTCAAGCCGCATGATAAATCGCTCGCAGTCCAATTCGAGGCGTTGATCAAAGCGTTGCGATGACGTGTGACAGCAAGGAGGCAGCGGCAATAATGCATCGTCGCCCATGGTCTGCCGGACATGCGATCTTTTCGGTAATCTTTCTTTTATCCGGGTATAGCTGGAACGCATTTGCCGATGAGCTGCCAGCCTGGTTTGAAAATGGCCAGCCGAGCACCGATGCCATCCAGGCAGTCCAGATCCTGCAGTCCTCAGACCAGGATGGACTTGACCCGGACGACTATCACGCCAACGTCCTGGCGCGCATCGTCGGCGATGCCAAGCGCGGAGCGCGCTCTTCGAGTGAGGGCGATATCGAACATTCGGCGTTAATGACGCAGGCAATGGAGCAGCTCATCGTTGACCTGCATTTCGGACGGCTGGATCCGCGCGCTATCTATCCGTCTTTCAAGACGCAGCCGAAACAGCTGGATCCCGCTGCATATCTGCGGCAAGCCTTGGCCCACCATGCCCTGGCAGCCGCCGTTCGTGCCGCCGCGCCGCAGCTGCCGCTCTATGCCCATCTGCGGCAAACGCTGGCCGCGTATCGCGAACTGGCTAAAATCCCGGCTTTGCAGCAGCGCTTGCCACAGCTTCCCGCCAACCGGCTTGCCCCCGGCCAGTCGTATGCCGGCGTCAATCTGCTGGCGCAACGATTGGCTGCACTGGGCGACATGGCTACCGCCGCACCGGCCGGCACCGACTATAAAGGAGCCGTGGTCGAAGGCGTCAAGGCGTTTCAGCTCCGGCACGGCCTGGACGGCGATGGCATAGTCGGCAAGAACACCTTTGCGGAACTGAATACGCCGCTCACGCAGCGCATACATCAAATTGAACTGACTCTCGAGCGCTTGCGATGGACACCGCTTCTGATGAGCGACCGCATGATAGTGGTTAACATCCCGGAGTTTGTCTTGCGTGCCTACGGGACCAAGGATGGCGACCTCAGGATCAGCATGAATGTCATTGTCGGCAAGGCATTGAACAGGCAGACGCCGCTGATCGTCGAAAACATGCGGTATATTGAATTCAGTCCTTACTGGAATATCCCGGCTTCAATCGCCAGAGCTGAAGTAGCGCCGCGCTTGCGGCGCGATCCTGCCTATTTCGATCAGCAAGGCCTCGAATTCGTCAACAATGCGGGAAAGGTCATTGCCGATCTATCAGCTGCGAATATTGATGCGGCGATGCGAGGAACAATGCGGATCCGCCAGCGGCCCGGCCCGGCCAATGCGCTGGGCGATATCAAATTCATCTTTCCCAACAATGACGACATTTACCTGCATCACACCCCGGCAGTCGCTCTGTTCGGGCGTGAGCGGCGTGATTTCAGCCATGGCTGCATTCGGGTGGAAGATCCGGTGGCGCTGGCAAAATTCGTCCTGCAAGATCAGCCGGAATGGACGGCGCAACGCATACGCAGCGCAATGGACAGCGGAAAATCAGCTACTCTGCGGCTCAGGCATCCGTTGCCGGTTGTCATTGCATACGCTACCGTGATTGTAAAAAAGGATCGCAAAGTCTATTTTTTTAGCGATATCTATGGCAACGATAAAGTGCTCGACACAGCGTTAAGGAAAAAAGAGACGGCGCGGCGCAATGCGCGCGCGAATGCATGGAGTCAGCCCAACTGACTGATGGTCCTGCGAAAGCGTAAATGTGAAGCGGTAAACAATGTGACCCCTATCGCGATCAGCATCAACATCGGTTTCCAGACTACCTGGATGCCGGCTCCGCGATATAAGATGGCCTGTCCCAGTTCTACAAAATAAGTTGTCGGTGCAATCAGCATGGCATTTTGCACGAATAGCGGCATGCTCTCGCGCGGCGTGCTACCTCCTGAAAGCAGTTGCAAGGGCAGCAGCACCAATACCAGCAGCATGCCAAACTGCGGCATGGAGCGCGCCAGCGTGGCCAGGAAAATGCCCATTGATGTGGTGGCGAACAAATGCAGCGCCACGGCCAGCATGAACAGCGCGATCGATCCCTCAATCGCAACATGCAGCATGCCTTGCACGACAAGTACCAGCCCGAGCATCGCCGCCAGCAGCACCACCAGTCCCATCGACCATATTTTGGCCAGCATGATTTCGAAAGGCGTCACCGGCATCACCAGCAAATGCTCGATGGTGCCATGCTCGCGCTCACGGATCAAGGCGGCGCCGGTCAGGATGATAGACAGCATGGTGACGTTGTTGATGATTTCCATCAACGCACCGAACCAGGACTGTTCCAGGTTTGGATTGAAACGCATGCGCAAAGCCAGATCCACGGGAGCAGGAGCATTGCTGCGGTAATGCTGCAAGAAGGCGGCGATTTCGGAGCCGACGATTTGCTGAATGTAGCCATTGCCCGTAAACGCTTGGGTCATGCGGGTGGCATCAATATTCAGCTGTATGCTGGACGTATGGCCGGCAAGCGTATCGCGCTGAAATCCGGGAGGAATATCCAGCACGAAGGTATACTCGCCGTTGTCCATGCCGGAGTCCATCTCGGCGATTGAAACCAATTTCGGAATCTTAAAGTGAGGGGGGTAGAAACTGCTCACGATACGTGCCGAGAGCTGCGAGCCGTCTTCATCGACAATCGCGATAGATGCGTTGTGCAAGGTTTCCGGCATGGCTGTGGCGGCGATATAGATGGATGCCGTGAATGTGTACAGTATGAGCAGCAGCATCATGGGGTCGCGCAGCAGGCTCCATAATTCCTTGATGCCCAGATGAAGAATGTTTTTACATTGCCGAAGCTTCATGATTCCTGCTTTTTCAGTAAGAGCACGGCCAATCCCAGGATGACGGGCGCCGCTATCAATAGCGGCCAGAAAGAAGGCGCCAGCCTGGAGATATCCAGGCCCTTGCTGAATACGCCACGGCTGATATTCAAGAAGTATGTTGCCGGGTATATGCGGCCTATGAATGCGCCTATGCCTTCCAGCGATGAAACCGGATTCAGCAAGCCGGCGAATTGCACGCACGGGATGATAGTGCCTATCATGGTGACGAACATGGCCGCGATCTGGCTCTTGGTAAAAGTGGACGCCAACAGGCCGAACCCGGTAGAGCAAACCGCGAAAATCAGGGCGGCCGCGGCGAGTGTCGGGAAACTGCCGGTGATTGGTACGCCAAATATGGTAACCGCCAATATCGTCAGCAACAGAAAATTGAACATGGCAAGGGCAATGTACGGCAGCTGCTTACCGAGAAGAAATTCAGTGCGCGTGACGGGAGTGACATACAGATTCATGATGGAGCCAAGTTCTTTTTCGCGTACGACCGACAGCGCCGCCAGCATCGCGGGAATCATCAGCAGCAGCAGCGGTATGATGGCCGGTATCATTGCCGGCAAGCTTCTGACATCGGGGTTGTAACGGTAACGGGTTTCCAATGCGCCCATTAATCCAGGCTTCTGGCCCAGTCTGCGCCTGGCAATGTCGGCCAGCCACATCTGATGCATTGTTTGTACATAGCCGCGTATGGTTTCGGCCCGGATGGGCATCGCACCGTCGACCCAAGCGCCTACCTGCACCGCATGGCCTTTTGCGAGATCGCGTGCGAAACCGGGCGGTATTTCCAGGGCCAGCGATAATTCTCCGCTACGCATGCGCCGGTCAAGTTCTGCATAGTCGGAGAGGGCCGGCTTCTCGACGAAATAATGCGAGCCGGACAGGCTCAGCGCATAACTCTGGCTCAGCATGGTCTGGTCCCGATCCAGCACTGCATAGGGCAAATTCTCGACGTCCAGGCTGATGCCGTAGCCGATGATAAACATCAGTATCGCGGTGCCGAGCAGCGCCAGCGTGGCCCGCACCGGATCGCGCCGCAATTCCAGCGATTCGCGCCACATGTAGCTGGCCATGCGGCCCGCACTGAAATGGCGGTGCTGAACATCCGTGATGCGGGAAGCTGCAGCTGCGGGTGGCGCGATGCGCTCTGTCGCCATGGCAGCATCGCCGGCTTTTTCAAGATAATCGATGAAAGCAAGTTCCAGCGTAGCCGCACCGCATTGCTGCACCAGCGCTTTGGGAGAATCCGTCACCAGCACCCGGCCGGCATGCATCAGTGAAATCCGGTCGCATCGTTCCGCCTCGTTCATGAAGTGAGTGGAGATGAAAATCGTCACCTGGTCATGCCGCGCGAGTTCTATCATGAGACGCCAGAAATCGTCGCGCGCGACAGGATCGACGCCGGAGGTCGGTTCGTCGAGGATCAGAAGTTCAGGCTTATGCACCATCGCTACCGCCAGCGACAGGCGTTGCCGGATGCCGAGCGGCAGACTGTCTGGCAGGGCGTCAAGATTGTTCACCAGACTGAAGCGCTGTGCCAGCTCAGTCACCCGCGGCACGATATCCAATGCCGGCACATCGTACAGACGCGCATGCAGCACGAGATTCTGGCGCACGGTCAGTTCGCTGTAGAGTGAAAACGCCTGCGACATGTAGCCCACGCGGCGCCGCGTATCGATATCTCTGGGGTCGAGCTCGCGGCCGAACAGCCATGCCTTCCCTTCGCTGGCCGGCAGCAGCCCGGTCAGCATTTTCATCGTGGTCGACTTGCCGCAGCCATTGGAGCCGAGAAAGCCAAAGATTTCCCCGCGCCGGATGCGGAAATTGACATGGTCCACCGCAAGAAAATCACCAAAGCGCATGCTCAGGTCTTTTGCTTCGATGGCAATCTCGGCGTCCTCGGACTGACATAGCGGCGGAACGTCGACAGCTTGATGGCCGCGCCGCTTTTGTTCTGGTAGAAGTGCGATGAAAGCTGCTTCCAGGGAGTGGGTGGCAGTCTGGGCCAGCAGCTGATCCGGCGTGCCGGCGGCCAATATCTGCCCGGCGTCCATCGCAATCAACCAGTCGAAGCCCTGGGCTTCTTCCATATAGGCCGTGGCGACGACGATGCTCATGCCTGGGCGAGTCTCGCGTATGCGGGCAATCAGCTGCCAGAATTGAGAGCGGGCCAAAGGGTCGACGCCGGTGGTAGGTTCATCGAGAATCAACAGATCGGGATCATGGATGAGCGCGCAGCATAGCCCGAGTTTCTGCTTCATGCCGCCAGACAGTTTTCCTACCGGGCGGTCAAGAAACATAGCCAGCCCGGTGCTGGCGCTAAGTTCGTCAATGCGGCGCCGGCGTTCCTTGCCGCTGTGGCCGAACAAGCGCCCGAAAAACTGCAGATTTTCTTCTACCGATAGAGTCGGATAGAGATTTTTCCCCAAACCTTGCGGCATGTAGGCAATACGCGGACATACCAGTTCGCGATGGCGCCTGTCCGCCATGTCGCCATGCAAGGTTTCGACGCTCCCCTGCTGTACTGAACGTGCGCCGGCGGCCAATGACATCAGGCTGGACTTGCCGACGCCGTCAGGACCGATCAAGCCCACCATGCGCTGAGATGGCAAGGAGACGGTGATGTTGTCCAATGCCGCGTTCTTGCCATAACGCAGGCTGACTCCGCTCAGGCGGACGACCGGCTCCAGGTCAATGTCTGCCGCATTCACTGCGGAACCTTGAGCGCCAATTGTGCCGGCCAGGCGGCTTGCCGGTCGAGCTTAACCCAGGCCACGCCGGGTATTCCGGTTTTCACTAGGCTTAGGTGCTTCAGCAGCAGGCCGCGGTCGATTTTCGCTTTCACGCGAAACATCAGTTTTTGCCGTTCGCTGCTGGTTTCCACTGTCTTTGGCGTGAACTGTGCGGTGCTGGCAACGAAAGATATGGTCGCCGGAATGACATATTCCGGAGCGGCATCGAGCACCAGCCGTACCTCGCCTCCCAGCGCCAGTTTGCCGACGGCGGTTTCGGGCAGAAAGAAAGTCATGTAGACGTCGCTCAGGTCGACCAGGTTGAGCACCTTGCCGCCGCTGGCCAGCACTTCGCCCGGTTCAGCCACCCGATATTGAACGCGGCCGTCGCGCGGCGCCGTAAGCTGGCTGTCGGCAATATCGACTTCGATGCGGGCCGTGGTTGCGCTGCCGGCGCTGGCCGCCGAGCGAGCGCCGGTCACCTGGGCCTTGGCCGCCTCAATTGCGGCTCGGGCGGCAGCGACTTGCGCATTCGCGGCATTCAGCGCCGCCTGGATGCTGCGCACACGGGCCCGATCGTCGTCCAGTTCCTGCTGTGAAGACGCGCCTTCGACAGACAAGGTCTGCGAACGGATCAAGCGTCGTTGCGCGGCATCGAGTTCGCTTGCCCGCTGCACCACCAGCGCCTGCGCGGCGACCGTATTGCTTTCGCGCACCGCCACTTCTGCCTGCGCGGCGGCGACCGTATTGAGCGCCTGTTGCTGTCTGGCGACTGCCTCCTCTCGTTGCGCCTCCAAAGAACGGATTTGCATGCTGGCCAACGCTTGTCCCGCCTTGACGAAATCGCCTTCATTGACGAAAATTTCGTCGACCCGGCCCGCGAGCTTGGTAGCGACGTCGATCTCGGTCGCCTCGATGCGGCCGTTGCCATTGGCGAATCCAGCGTCGGGACCGACAGGCGCCATCACGCGCCATCCAAGATATCCGAGCGCCATGGCAAGCGCCACTAGAGCGGCCGGGATAAATTTGTTCTTAAAACGAAAAATCATGTCGGTCCGGGTGTAGAGGAAGTGAGATCAGGATGATTGCTGGCAGACGCGCCGCCGCCAAGAGCGCTATACAGATGGACTTTGCTGGAAAGCAGAGCACGGCGCGTCTGAACCAGTTGTTGTTCGGCTACCAGCAGGTCGCGCTGGGCATCAAGGACTTCGAGATAGGGCGATGCGCCATTGTCATAACGTAATTTGGCGAGCCGCGAACGTTCCATTTGCGCGGCCAGCGTCGCTTGCTGAATGCGGACTTGCTCGCTTAGCCAATGACGGGCCGATAAGGCATCGGAAACTTCGCGAAACGCCGTTTCCACTGTCTTTTCATAATTCACCACTGCAAGCTCACGGCGCACCTGCGCCAAATCCAGCCCGGCACGGTTGCGCCCGCCGTCAAATATCGGCACTGAAATACTTGGCATGAAACTCCATGCCTGGCTGCCGGCCTGGAACAGGCCGTTTAGCTCGGCGCTGGCGGAACCCAGGGTGCCGGTGAGCGCAATGCGCGGGAAGAAGGCCGCACGCGCCGCTCCTATATTGGCATGGGCTGCGCGCAATTGATGCTCGGCTACGGCAATATCGGGTCGCGCCGCCAGCAAGTCCGAGGGCAAACCCACGCGCGGGTCGCGCATGACAGACGCATCGTCGAATGGCTGGTCCTGCGATAGCAAGTCAAGCGGAGCGCCAACCAGCTGGGTCAGCAGATGCATTTGTGTCGCACGTGCTTGTTCCAGTTGGGCGCCCAGCGACTGCGCCTGGGTCAGCAAGGTTTCCACCTGAGCCAGGTCCAGTTGCGAGATGGCGCCGACCTCAAAGCGCCGCTTGAAAATATGAAATGATTTGTTCCTGCTGGCGATGGTCTGCCGGGCCAGGGAGACGCGTTCGTCCAGCTCGCGCAGCGTCAAGTAGCTGTCCGCTATGTGCTCTACCAGCAATATGGCAAGTGCGCGTCGCGCGTCGTCGGTGGCAAGAAAATTCTCCAATGCGGCATTCTTCAGGTTTTGCACGAGTCCCCAGAAATCCAGCTCCCAGCTATTCAAATCAAGGCCGGCCTGGTAATTGCCGGCGCTTAACGCTTGGCCAGTCAGGTTGAGATCGCCAGGAACACGCGAGCGGCCGCCGGCGATGCCGGCGCCAACCGCCGGGAATTGCGCGGCGCGCTGGATGCCATAAGCTGCGCGCGCCTCCGCCACTCGCAAGATTGCCATACGCATGTCACGGTTATTCTCCAGGCCCTGCGCAATCAGCGTTTTCATCGCCGGGTCGGTAAAATATTCGCGCCAGCCGATCGAGTCGGCAGTATTCCCGCCATTGTCCGAGGAGGCCTGCGCGAAGTCTGGATAAGACGACGACACGGGAAAGGGAGGGGGCGCATAAACCGGCGCCAAAGAAGTGCAGGCGGCCAATCCAAGTGCTAGCGACGCAGGCAATATCGACAAATAGCGGATTGCAGCGTAGCGCCGTCGTTGCCGGCTTGAGTCGTGGCGTTTCGTCATATCTGCCGTCTGCGGCGCGCGGGAAGGAAAGGCCTAGAGTAACAATCTCGCGGTAAAACAACTTGATTCAGATCAAGTATTCATTGCGTAGATCCTATCTGGCGTGGATACGGCGATTCCCATGGAGCAAGCAGATCGGCCTGATTTTGATACAGGTCAAATGGCTCGCTGCCCGCTTCTATACCATTCGATGTGCTTTCCTCGGAGCTTGTCAGAAAGTGCGATGGCATATTTTCCAAGCTTGCTTGTTTTACTCAATTGACATTCAGGACATCGATTATGTACACCAATATCTTAGTTCCAGTCGACGGCAGCCCGACTTCAGACTGCGCGGTAGCTGAAGCCGCAAAACTTGCTGCAATCTGTTCCGCGCATGTGCGCCTGCTGCATGTGCTTGATATGGCTGCGTACAGCAGCGGTTTCGAGCAGGCCGAAGTCTATATCAGCCAGATTCGCCCCCTTGCGCTGACAGCAGCTGAAGATTTGCTCGCCCGTGGGCGAACTACCCTGGAAGCGGCCAAAGTTGCGGTTGACACTGAGCTGCGGGAAAGCATCGGTGGACGCGTAGCCACGATAATCGTTGAACGCGCAACGGCTTGGGGCGCCGATGTAATCGTGATGGGAACACATGGCCGCCGTGGTCTGGAGCGCTTGATGATGGGCAGCGATGCAGAACTGGTGGCTCGCACTTCGCCTATGCCGGTGCTGCTGGTCAAATCTACAGAACATTCTTCCGTCTGACATTCTCCAAGGACCGATCATGAAAAAAGAACATTCGCCAGCCTATATATTCGGCACGCACGAGGCCGCCGAGCAGGCGATCCGGGCGCTGGGCCAGGCCGGCTTCGATGTCAGGAAATTGTCGTTGCTCGGCAAGGGCTATCACAGTGAGGAGCATCCGGTCGGGTTTCGCACCGTAGGCGAAAGAATCAGGTCCTGGGGTGGGGTGGGGGCTTTGTTTGGCGGTGCGTGGGGCTTGTTGCTGGCCCCGACCGTCTTTTTCTTTTTGCCGGGATTAGGTCTGATGGCGACGGCCGGGCCTTTGGTATCGGCGCTGGTTGGCGCATTTGAAGGTGCGCTGTTTGTGGGCGGCGCTTCAGCCTTGGGCGCAGCGTTAACCGATAGCGGCGTAGCGGAGGATCAGGTGATCGAATACGAGACAGCCTTGAAGGCGGACAAATACCTGCTGATCGTGCATGGCAGCGCCGAAGAGTTGGCTCAGGCAGCTAATGTTTTGGCTGACATCGCGACTACAGTGTAACGCTAAAACAAGATCGGGGATTTCAGTAGGTATGGCGGAAGATGCTCGGTGGACTCTATGGCGATTGCCAAGCCCTTTATGTGAGGAACAATCCAGGGCTCAACACCCCGCAAACCTGCATGAACCCCGATATTCTGCATTCAAATTCTCTGTCGAATTTTGACAAAAACGTCACGTAACCGTTCGGATCTTCTGGCATCCACTGGCAAATTTTGACAAGATTCGTGCTCAAACATTGATCAATCCATTCTGAGCGATAGCTAGAATAAATTCCTGACGCAGCATTGTTAGGTATACTTCGCCGATGGAAAAACAATATGGAGTCCTCTATTGTTCCCAGGGCCGATTCTCGCAAGCTGTCAAGAGGATTGTGGGAAATGCAAGCTCTTGTCAACCGGCAAGCGTCACTGTTGTTCGATCAACGAAAACAGGCAAGGACGCTGAGTGGCCGGCGGTTGAGGCAGCTTCCTTGCACTCGCTTACGCGTGCAACAGCAAGGCAGTTTGCGGCATGACGCGGCGGGATGCTCGCTTCACTGCGAAAATTCCGGCCACGGCAGTGGACGAGTGGCGTCGAAAAGCTGGATTTTCTTCCGGCGCTTCTAAGCTGGCCACATTTCCGCACTCTCAAGCCAAAGATTTCCGCGCAGACCATCTCAGCTGCGCCAGCCTGCCATTCCATGAGGACTTCGGGGAATCGGCGGGCTATTCCGCATTGGTAAACGATGCAATTCCAGCGAAGGAATTGATGGCAGCAGGGCCATCGATCAAGCCAAATATCACAACAGAAGAAAGGAGGTCACGAATAAAATAATTCCCGACATTTACGCTCAGTAGCCTTGATGCCCGTGCCGCCCATAGTCTGCGTTGTTCGGTGGCGCTAGCGCGCTCCTGTTTTCACGGATCAGAGTACTTTTGGGTCGCGCCTGGGTTCGCATGCGCGCCGGAGCTGTACGTGTTCGCGCATCGGGCAGGGAATATATGCTATCTGGTCGACCAGCTTCAGGGTCGATTCAGGCCTCGCAATAAATTCCGATTTATCGCCCGCAGCCGCGCAAGACTTTTTTCAGGTTTTTTCTTGTTCGCCAAGAAACCAGCCGTTTCTTGGTCGAATGATGCTGCCCGTTCGGACATGAATCAAGCAGCGATGGTTCACGCTGACCCGAATTCGGCGTATCCGATGATGCCCGCGGTGGGAAGGGGCTCGCATTGGACGCGGCGATCAAAGGTTGCAAATAATAAATTCTTTCTTAATCTTATGGAATTGTAATGTATAAATTGAAATCTGTCATTGTCATTTTAGGAGCCATGCTCGGTATGGCTATGCAAGGCGAAGCAAATGCATGGGGATCTTGGAAGCAGGCGCCAGCGCCGACTACAACGACTACCACCACCACTACCACCGCAGTCAATTACACCTATCCGCAAATGTACGGCGTGACCATTGACGACATATCGGGATTGACTGACACGACCACCGCTCTGTCCAAACTGGCGAAGAAGCCGACCGCCCGCATTGTGTTCGACGAATGGCAGCCTGCATCCGGCTACCGTAGCGCGACCGTGGCGATCAACAAAGTCAGTTATGTGATGGGTGAGATCCTTGACTCGTCGGCGATGGATCAATACACCGTTCAGCAATACCTGAGCCGCACCAGCGAGTACACGGCAGCCCTTGGCGACGTGGTGAACATCTGGGAAATCGGCAACGAAATCAATGGCGAATGGCTGGGCAATAACGCCGACGTGGTCGCCAAGATGACCGGTGCTTACGATATGGTCAAAGGGCAGGGCAAGGTTGCCGCTCTGACGTTGTACTACAATCAGGACTGCTGGTCCAATCCAGCGAACGAGATGTTCACCTGGGCGAACGCGAATATTCCGGCGCGCATGAAAACCGGGCTGGACTACGTGCTGGTCAGCTATTACGAAGAGGACTGCAACGGCTTGGTTCCGGATTGGAATGCAGTGTTTACGAAGCTGTCGGCCATGTTTCCAAACTCAAAAGTCGGGTTTGGCGAAACCGGCACTACTACTACCAACAAGGCTGCCTACCTGACGCGTTACTACACCTTGAAGCCACCGGTAAAGAATTATATCGGCGGCTATTTCTGGTGGTATGGCAAAGAAGACTTGGTGCCGTACACGCAACCGCTGTGGTCGACATTGAATAACGTGTTGTCGGGCAGCTGATAACAGGGCGCTTGACTCTTTGGTGCCTTGCGGCAGTCCGCAAGGCACCTTGGCTTTGGCGATCCGCTACAACAAAAAAACGACTAGCGGCCGGCATGATGCGGCCTGCCGGGCCGTGTCGCAGGCGCCGCAGCCGGGGTTGCCGGCGCTACAGGTATGGCTGGCTGCTCCCCAGCCGCAGGCGCCACGGGGGGGATTGCCGACGCCACAGGCAGGGCCGTCTGCTCCCTAGGTGGAATCGCAGGCAGAAGCGCCGGCGCCATTTCCAGTTTGGTCTCGGCATGCTCGGGCAGGATTAACCGCTTGAGAATGCCGCCTTCCGACAACAGCACATAGGTCTTATGCACTTCCTTGATGCTAGTCCCCGGCCCCACTTCTTTGCCAACCCGGACCACTTGCGCGGGCTGGCCCTCAGCGCTCAGGATAACCACGCTTTCCACGGCATTTTGCGCCACCACCACGCCCATCAGCCGGTAATTGCTGGCCGCCACGCTTCCATGACCGCCAAACAATCCTGCCGCCTGGGAAATATCGATCTGTGGCGCCTCTGCTTGCGGCGGTGGCGCAAGCGCACGTGGCGGCGGCCTGACCAGCTCCATGACCCAGTATGCGACACAGGCACTTAGCAGCATGAATAAAGCCAGACTGACGAGCCCGGGCAAACGCGCGATATGGCGGCGCATATTTTTGCCGATCATTCTGTTGAAATAGCCACCCATGTTCCCATTGCCCCCTGGGAGTGAATTTACGCGAGCGCAGCCCTAGTCTTTGTCCTGCGCCTTGAGATTGGCGCCGAGAAGTTGGCTCTTCGTACTGTAGTTCACGCCATGCCGCTCAAGGTAGTCGCGAATAAGTTGGCGAACGACTTGGGATGGCGTCAGGTCTTGCGCAGCGCACAGGTCTTCAAACGCCTTCTTCTTCACGGGATCGATCAGCACGGTTAAACGAGCTGTTTTAACTTCCATGGTTCCACCTTGTGTTGAAGTGGGAAATATTATCATCTAATTATAATTTGATATTTTGAGATTGTCGTCCAACGTTTTGCTGCATGGCTTGCAGCCTGGCTTTTCAGCCAAAGTGGCAGATGTCCTGGCGCCATCGTCTATGCGTAAACTGCCTACCTGATTTGAGCGTATCCGGCACTTCGCAGTGCAAGCCTGAGTGCCGGTTTGCCCTTCCAAAATCGGCGCTGGCAGGCCCGGAGGGCATTGCAAATACATGGTGAAATAATTGCAAGAACGTGTCACAAATCCACTATATTGATAAATAGAAGGCGGTGTGCGCGGTACATCATGGGATTCTCAGAGTTTGTGATCTAAGGCTTGTTCGTGGCGTTCGAACTGTTTGGCGGTTGTTTTGCCACTACTTTCGCGCCAGGCCATGGATCTGCCAGCGATCTTGGATCATCCATCCGCCGCCTGGAATAGGTCGTCCATTTTATGAGGTTCGTCATGGAATTCCGAGAGGTAGTGGTGTATGCGGTGTTCGTTGCGCTCGGATTGGTGGTGATATTCTGGGCAACGTATCTTGGCAGCGGCCAGACCGGAAACCTGGGTCTGGAGGCAATGGATATCAACGAAACCGAATCGGATGCGCCCCTATCTTCATCGTTCCGCTTTGAACATGCGGATGCCATGACCGAAGTGATAGGCAGTTATATGGGGACGCAGATTTACCGTTATGCCGCCATACACGGGGTTGACTACCAGTTCGATCACATTTTCCCGCCTAAAGGGGAAATCCAGGAGGACCGGCGTGCATGTTGCCTGGCGCCCGGATTAATCTACCTGCCGGTGCCTTACCCCAAAGAGTAATTCAACTCAACGGGATGGATGTCCACAAGAATAGGGCGCGTTCCACTACCACCAGCGTTCCGACCTGCGCTTGGCGGGCCGGTGCAGCGTTGGCGATTTCTCGGTTTTCCAATACACACCGCCCATCAGTTGCGCTGCTTCCACTGCGTCCTCGTTCAGCTGATTGGTGGCCACATGATCCAACTCTCCGTCGGCGCCGACGATCCGAAACAATTTCACCGGATGGTCGCCCGGAAAGCTTTTGAGTTTGACCACTTTACCGTGCCGCAAAGCGTCAGCGCCAAAGACAACGCTCTTCACGGATTTGTATTTATCCGCTCCGTCGCCGTCGTCGGCCAGGCGATTATTTCTGATCGGGCACCAGTACGCTTTACCGTAACGGTCTATGAGCAGCATGAGCGCTTCCGTTGCGTACCACCGCTTCATCAGCACGGTTGAAAACGGTGTTGCCTTATTGCGTATTGCCTTGTTTAGCATGTCCCGCACATGATCAAGTGTGGTCTTGCCATCTTTATCCGAGGCAAGTACTCGATGATCCAGCACCCAACATACCTGGCTAATCGGGTTGATGTAGATGCAATTGATTATTTCGCTCGCGTTGGATGGGGAATTTATGTTGCCGTCGCCGTGCGCCATGGCGGCGCCGAAAGTATATTTTTTTTGGGTAACCGTGAGATCAAAGACGATCAAGCCGTTCGCATGGGATGCCAATTTAGGTTCGGGTGCTTTCCAAGCCAGGCGGGGTGTTTCCCACGCGCGTAGAAAAGTAGCCAGGTTCCGTATTTTTTCCAATTTCCGCTCCCGTCTGATACCAGTGCCGGCCATCCCGACACGCTTGTCCGCTTTGACGCATTCAGAAAATGCCAGGCCGAGCGCCGGCCATTTACCCTTTTGCCATGTGTGCGGGTTGAAGGGGAGCGTCAGATCCCATATGCATACCGCATTTTATCACTCTTAAATGTAAGTATGATTACAATGTAATGATAATAAATGTTGTTGTAATTGCGCATTAAAAGCATGAAAAATTAAGACGTCAAGCCGAGGAAATAACACGCAATCAACAGTGGATGATAATATAATGCACATATTAAGCGAATGTTCCGACCTGGATTGACGGTGGGCATGCAGATGTAGTCCACGTTAATTAACGCGTCGGTCAGCCCATCTGCCACCAGCATCGCGGCCGCCCATTCGTACTGACATTGATGTTGTCCCTACTAGGATTAATGCGCATGAGCCGCGTTATCAAGTGCATCCCGGTCACGGTGATCGCTCTGAATGCTGAAGGTGCCCGCACCATTGCCCGGGCATGCCTGTGGCGGATTTTTTTCGATCCGTTGACAGCGCAGGCGGAGGAATAGCGATCAATTATGGCCATCTATTTCTTGCGCCGTTTAACCGGTAGAAAACGCAGCGTTGAAGCCAATGAACATCTCGGATTGACGCTGGCCTTTGTGGCGGGCGCCACGAATGCGGGGGGATTTTTGGCGGTACGCCAATATACGTCGCACATGTCCGGCATCATTGCCGCCATGTCGGACGACCTGGCTTTGGGCAATGTGTCTCTGGCACTTGCCGGCTTGGGGGCCGTGCTGTCGTTCCTTGCCGGGGCCGCCTGTTCGGCAATCCTGATCAACTGGGCACGTCGCAAGCGACTGCATAGCGAATATGCATCATCCCTGCTATTGGAAGCGTTTCTGCTGCTGTGTTTCGGGCTGCTCGGCGCCAATTTGTCCTTGCACATGGGATTATTCATTCCCGTCACCGTGATGCTGCTGTGCTTCATCATGGGGCTGCAAAATGCCATCATCACCAAGATTTCCAAGGCCGAAATACGCACCACCCATGTGACCGGATTGGTGACCGACATCGGCATTGAATTGGGCAAACTGTTTTACTGGAACATGGAGAGAGAGCGGCCGAGCAAGCCGATGGTGTTGGCAAATCGAAAGCGGCTAAAGCTGCTATTGCTATTGCTGTCGATGTTTTTTGTGGGCGGCGTTGCCGGCGGGATGAGTTTCAAGCACATCGGATTCATGTCGACGGTGCCGCTCGCATTTTTGCTGTTGATCCTTGCTGCCGTTCCGATTCTGGATGACGTATTCATGCGTTTGCACAGGATCAGAAAACGCGCCTAGCCGCCATTTGATCGCCAACTGTCCTGGCGACGACGGTCACGCGGCCAACATCTGGCTCATGCTGCTGGCAGACTGGCCTCTTTGTCGGCAATACGGCTCTTCGTGCTGTAGTCAACGCCATAGCGCGTCATGTATTCGCGCATGAGCTGGCGCACGACTTGAGACGGCGTTAGATCTTGTCCTGCGCACAGTTCCTCAAAGGCTTTTTTCTTAATGGGATCCACGAGCACGGTGAGTCGAGCTGTTTTGTTTTCCATGGTTATACTCTATGATAGTTGCAGTGATTACATTATAATGTGATTATAATTGGATGCATTAACATTTCGCGTTTCTGTTGTATTCAGTCGAGTGTGGCGCCGTTCAGTCACCGGGCGCATCAATCTGCGTCATTGTGCTGGATGCACTGGTCAATACCAAGCCAAATATTATACGTTCATCGCTGCGTTGCGCATCGGAAGTGACGAACAGAGGTGAGGAGCAGCAGTGGCAGACTTGCTTGCGATAGACTACATACTACTGATCGTAGCCGGGTGGCTTGTGATTGGCGCCTGTGGCCTATTCGTCATGAAACGCACTGCGATTGTGGCCCATCTGCTGTTTCCGCTTGGCGCTGTGCTCGGGGTGATGCTGGGCATCGTTGGTTTGCTCAGCTGTTTTGGCTCGCCACAAATCGCCATCCTCTCGTTGGGCCTACCCGGTTTGCCGTTTCATCTGCGGCTCGACAGTTTATCTTCCTATTTTCTCGTCGTTCTCGGCATGGTTAGTACGGGCGTTTCTCTTTTTTCTGCCGGCTATTTCCGGCACGGCGAGGGGACGCCGCCAGGGCTCTTATGCCTTGAATATCATACCTGCCTTGCCAGCATGGCGTTGTTGTTGATTGCTGACGACGCGTACGTGTTCATGGTCGCATGGGAAACGATGACCTTGTCGGCCACGCTACTGGTGATCGCCAATCATCGCCTGCCCGAAGTACGCTACGCGGGCTTTCTATACTTGCTGATATCGCATATCGGCGCGCTCGCACTGTTGCTGTGCTTCGGCCTGCTGCAAGCCAATACCGGCGACTACACCTTTGCCAACATGCGCCTTCAGCATGTGGAACTATTTTGGGCATCGATTGCTTTCTTTCTTGCGCTATTCGGATTCGGGGCCAAGGCAGGGATATTGCCATTGCATGTCTGGCTGCCGGAAGCGCACCCGGCAGCGCCATCGCCGATCTCTGCGCTGATGAGTGCCTTTGTGTTGAAGACCGGGATTTACGGCGTGCTGCGGGTCACGTTCGATCTGCTGCATATTCAAGTGTGGTGGTGGGGCGGGGTGGCGTTGGCGGTCGGCCTGGCCACTGCCTTGTTCGGCGTCGTGCTCTCCGCGGTCCAAACCGATATGAAGCGCCTGCTTGCCTATTCGTCGATTGAAAATGTCGGGCTGATCTTTGCCGGCATCGGCTTGGCGCTGCTATTTCGCGCCTATGGCATGACCAGCCTGGCTGCACTGTCGCTGACGGCAGCGCTCTATCATGTAGCCAGCCACGCCGCGTTCAAATGCCTGCTTTTCCTCGGCACCGGCACCGTGCTGCATGCGACCGGCGAGCGCAATCTCGGACGATTAGGGGGGCTCATGCGCTTCATGCCCTGGACCGGATGGGCGGTACTGATCGGGGCGCTGGCCGCTGCCGGCCTGCCGCCGCTGGGCGGCTTTGTCTCCGAATGGCTGCTGTTGCAAAGTTTCTTGTTTACCCCGGGATTGCCCAATTCATTTCTGAACATGCTTATTCCTATCGTTGCTGCGGTGATTGCCTTGGTGGGCGCCTTGGCCGGTTACGTGATGGTCAAGTTCTTCGGGATTATTTTTCTCGGTCAACCTCGCGAGCAAAAACTGAACCAGGCGCACGACGCCGACCGCTGGGAATGTCTCAGTTTTGGATGGCTGGTCGCGGTCTGCCTGTTTGTTGGTTTGTTCCCGGTTCAAATGGTGACAGTGCTTAGCCAGGTCACGCACCTCCTGGTCGGCGAAGGCATCGCCACCACCGTCGCCAAGAACGGCTGGTTGCTGCTGGCGCCGGTCGCCCCGCAGCGCGCGAGTTACACGCCCGCAGTGTTTATGATGATGCTGATTGTGTGCTGCCTGCTAGCCTATTTGCTGGTACGGCGCTTCTATCATGGCCGCTTCAGGCGCGCTGCGCCCTGGGGCTGCGGATACCCTTTTCAAAGCGCGCGCATGCAAGATACCGCGGAAGGTTTTGGTCAGCCGATTCGCGAGATTTTTGGCCCGTTTTTTAGAATGACGCGCGAATTGCCGACAGCATTTGATAAAGCGCCGCACTACAGGGTAACGATTGAAGATCCATTTTGGCCGTGGCTATATCGTCCGATCGCCGCCGGCGCCGAACGCATTGCGCGCGTCGTCGGCATGCTGCAGCACGGCCGCATCGCGGTGTACCTGGTCTACAGCTTCCTGACGTTACTGCTGTTGCTGCTGGTGGTGACGCTATGATCACCGCCGTCGGTTTTGTCTCGCAATGCCTGGAAATTCTGTTGGCGCTGGCCGCAGCGCCGCTATTGACGGGATGGGTTAACCAGTGTCGGGCATGGCTGCAAAATAAATCCGCTCCTCCTCTCCTGCAGCAGTATCGCATGCTGCATAAACTGTTCCATAAAGAGTCGGTGCTGGCTGAACACGCCACCGCATTGTTTCGTCTCGCCCCCTACATCGTGTTCGGCTGCATGACACTGGCCTGTGGCATCATCCCGACGCTATCGACCAACTTGCCTCTGTCTCCCGCCGCCGACGCTATTGCATTGGTTGGATTGCTCGCCTTGGCACGCGTTTTCATCTCGCTGGCGGCCATGGATATCGGTACCGCTTTCGGCACCATGGGAGCTCGGCGCGAGATGCTGGTGGGTTTCCTGGCGGAACCGGCACTGCTGATGGTGTTGTTTTCGGCATCCCTGATTACGCAGTCGACCCTGTTGACGAGCATCGTCGACACTCTGGTGCATCGGGAGCTGGCGATTTACCCCAGCATGGCCTTCGCCGGTGTGGCGTTTACGATGATCTCGCTGGCAGAAAACGCCCGCATACCGGTCGACAATCCGGCGACGCACCTGGAACTGACCATGATTCATGAGGCCTTGCTGCTCGAATACTCGGGCCGGCATCTCGCACTCATGGAGTGGGCTGCCAGCCTCAAATTGTTTGCCTATTCATGCATCGGCATCGCCATCTTTTTCCCTTGGGGAATCGCCGACGCCAACCACACATTCGCGTTGCTCCTGTCGCTGCCGATCCTGGCGGTGAAGCTTGCCATTGGCGGCGCCTTGCTGGCGCTGATCGAAATGAGCAGCGCCAAGATGCGTATTTTCCGGGTGCCGGAATTCCTGACGACAGCGTTTTTGCTGGCGGTCATCGGCATGCTCGTGCATTTCCTGCTGGGAGCCTAAGATGACGCATTTCGCCGTACAACTCATCAACATGCTGGCCGCCACGCTGCTGATGCTCAATTTCGCCATGCTCAGCCAGCGCAGGATTCTGTCCTTGATTCGCCTCTATACCTTGCATGGGGCGACCCTGGTCACGTCCGCTCTGGTGGTGGCATTCATCACGCATGATAACGACCTCTACTTTTCCGCCGCATTGACCTTGCTGCTGAAAGTGATATTCATCCCGTGGATACTGCATCGGCTGATACTGCGTCTGGACGTCAAATGGGACGTCGAACCGCTGATCAATATTCCCACCACGATGCTGATTGGGATTGTGCTGGTGATTATCGCGTTCAATCTCGCATTGCCCATCGCCAGGTTATCTTCCTCCGTCGCGCGCGGCACCCTCGGCATTGCGCTGGCCTGCATCCTTCTGTCCCTGATGATGATGATCACCCGCTCCAAGGCGGTACCGCAGGTGATTGGCTTTCTCGCCATGGAGAATAGTCTGTTTTTCGCCGCGACAGCAGCAACCAACGGCATGCCGATGATCGTCGAACTCGGCATTGCACTCGACATTCTGGTCGGCATTTTGATACTCGGAGTATTCATGTTCCAGATCCGCGAGCAATTCGACAATCTCGACATCCATAATCTGGAAAGTTTGAAAGAAGACTGACATGTATCCATTGCTGATCGTCCTGCTCACCCCCTTGCTTGGCGGCGTCACGCTAGGCCTGGCCGGTCAGCGCGATGCGGCGCCGGAAATCAATGTCGGATTCAGCCTGACGACCTTTGCCGCGGCAGTCGTGCTGACGGCAAACATCATCGCCAGCGGCCCCGCGTTCGCGTTTGGGAAATTGTTTTTTATCGATCCGCTCAACGTCTTCCTCGTCACCTTGACGGCCTTCGTCGGTTTGACGACATCTTTGTTTTCGCGACCATACATGCGCATCGAACGCGATCACGGCAAGATGACGCCAAATCGCATGCGCTTGTACCACAGCATGTACCAGCTGTTCATGTTCACCATGCTGCTTGCGCTGATGACCAATAACATGGGCATCTTGTGGGTGGCGATGGAAGGCGCGACCCTGGCGACCGTTCTGCTGGTGAGCGTGTATCGCACCGCGGCGAGCCTGGAGGCCGCCTGGAAATATTTCATTTTGTGCGGGGTCGGCATCGCACTGGCGCTGTTCGGCACGATACTTCTGTACCTGGCTGCCGATCGTCAACTAGGCGGCGACACCGACGCCTTGTTGTGGACTAATTTGAATAGCGTGAAGACGCAGCTCGAACCAGCCATCATGTCGCTCGCATTCGTATTCCTGCTGGTGGGCTACGGCACCAAGATGGGGTTGGTGCCGTTGCATAGCTGGCTGCCCGACGCCCATGCTGAAGGGCCGACACCGATCTCGGCGGTGCTGTCGGGCCTTTTGCTCAATGTCGCACTCTATGCGGTGCTGCGCTTCAAAGTGCTGGCGGACGGCGCCTTGCACAACGGCATGCCTGGCAAGTTGCTGGTCGGCTTCGGCTTGCTTTCGGTGCTGGTCGCGACGTTTTCCTTGTCGCGGCAAAAGGATGTCAAGCGCATGTTTTCTTACTCGTCGATCGAGCATATCGGGCTCATGACTTTTGCATTTGGTATCGGCGGCCCCATCGCGACCTACGCCGGATTGCTGCACATGACGGTACATTCACTGGTGAAATCGGCCATTTTCTTTACCGTCGGCCATGCAACACAGAAAGCCGGCACCCAGGTCATGGATAATATCCGCGGCTTGGTAAAAGTCAGTCCGACCGTCGGCTGGGGCATGCTATTGGGAGCGCTCGCGATCCTCGGCATGCCGCCGTTTGGGGTGTTCGCCAGCGAATTCCTGATCGTGACCACCGCCATGCGCGAATTGCCATGGGCGACGCCGATACTCCTATTGGCCTTGGGCGTCGCGTTTGCCGCGATTTTTTCTCGTGTGAAGGAAATGGTCTTTGGCGAAACGACCGCGAAACCGTTGCCGCACTCGCCGGCGCTGTTACCTGTCTTTATTCATCTTGGCCTGGCGCTCATGCTTGGCTTGTATATCCCGCCCTACCTGAACGGCTGGTTTCGACAGGCAGTCGATATGATTGTGGAGCGATGAATGGACATTGAAGCGCTTGTCGCACGATATGCGGTCCCCTTTACCGCGCTGCCGGGAATGGCGCCCGTGTGCACTGCGGATGTCGGCGCGCAGGATTGGCTGCATATTGCAAGCATCATTCGTGCAGAAGGAGGGCGGCTGCTTTCGCTTTGGGGTACGGACAAACGACCGCTGGCCGATCAATGGATCATGTCGGCTGCGTATTGCGTCGCAGAGGGCGTGCTTTGGCTTCGGTTAGTGGTGAGCGAACAGGACGGATATCCCGACCTTTCCGGCGTGTTTCCTGGCGCGCTGCGGATGCAGCGCGCCGCGTTCGACCTGTTGGGCTTGCGCGCAAACGGGGCAGATGATCTTCGCCCCTGGATTCAGCATGGGCGCTGGCCTAAGGATTATTTTCCGCTGCGCCAACCGTTCTCTGGCCAGGAACAATTCAACTCGCCTCTGGAAAATTATGCGTTTGTGACGGTAGCCGGTGACGGCGTCCATGAAATCGCCGTAGGCCCGATTCATGCAGGCATTATCGAGCCCGGCCATTTTCGGTTCTCGGTCGTCGGCGAAAAGGTATTGCGCCTGGAACAACGCCTTGGCTATACGCATAAAGGCGTAGATAAACTTTTTACGCAGCGCCAGCTCGCCAATGGCTATCAGCTTGCCGGCCGGATCTCCGGTGATTCCACGGTGGCCTTTGCATGGGCATATTGCATGGCGGCCGAGGCTGCCACGGCATGCCAGATTCCACCGCGCGCCCAATGGCTGCGTGCGCTGCTGCTGGAGCGCGAGCGGATTGCCAATCACCTGGGCGATTTGGGGGCGATCGGAAACGATGCCGGTTTTGTGCTGGGCCAAGCGCAGTTTACGATGTTGAAAGAGGAGTGGGTCCGCTTGAACGCCCAGCTGTTTGGACACCGTTTCATGATGGATCGCATTATTCCCGGAGGGACCGCGATGGATCTTGATGCGGATGGCGTCAACTTGATCATGGCCCAATGCGAATACATTGAGACGAAAGTCCAGGCGCTTCGGCTTATCTACGAGGAGCATGCCGGCTTGCAGGATCGTTTTATTTCCTCTGGACGCGTGTTGCCAAAACTGGCAGCGGAACTTGGTTTGTGCGGACTGGCTGGACGGGCCAGCGGCCAGGCATGGGACCTGCGGTCCTCCGATCATGCCATCGCACCCTACACGGCGTTGAATCTTCGCATGGCAACACATCGCGATGGCGATGTTGCTGCACGCGTATATGTGCGGTTCGAAGAAATCATCGAGTCGCTGCGGCTGCTACGGGAAATGCTGCGCCAATTACCATATGGCGCTGTCACAGCCGCTTTGCCCGAGCCCGTAACCGATGGGGTAGGCGCAGGCTGGGTGGAGGGATGGCGCGGCGCTGTTTTTGTAGCGCTGGAGCATGATGCCCAAGGAAACATTCTCCGCTGCCACTGCCATGATCCCTCCTGGCAGAACTGGCCCGTGCTGGAACATGCCATCATGGGCAATATCGTTCCGGATTTTCCGCTCATTAACAAATCCTTCAACCTCAGCTATTCAGGACATGACCTCTGATGTGGCTACTTCTCAAGCAAATCGCGCGCGCCGGCATTCCGGCAGAAGCAGCGCCCGGCGCCAACGATGCATGGCGAACACAGCGTGAACAACTTCATACGGACATTCTCCGTACTCTTGGCCGCGCGCTATGCATTCGCGCAGTCGATGCCGGCTCATGCAATGGCTGTGAACTGGAAATTCACGCGCTGAGCAACCCCTATTACAACATCGAGGGGCTGGGTATTAAATTTGTCGCCAGTCCGCGTCATGCAGATATGTTGTTAGTCACCGGCCCGGTGACAAAAAATATGGAAGCAGCACTGTTGCAAACCTATGACGCCACGCCCCATCCAAAACTGGTTGTCGCCATTGGAGAATGCGCTTGTAGCGGTGGAATTTTTGGTGAGAATTACGCCACATGCGGTCGCGTCGCCAATGTCATTCCGGTCGACGTGACTGTCGCCGGCTGCCCGCCGGCGCCGGTCGACATTCTTCGGGGCATATTGACGGCGGTATCGACGCGAGCATGACGAATGTGAGCTACTCCTCCTCGATGCCTGAATAATCAGCTTGCATGAAGGCGCCGAGCATGTCTGCCCCCGCAATCAACTCAAAATCAGACCTGCTTTTACCGCAGGCAGTCTGTAATCGATCAACCAGGTCACAAAATGCGAGCTTGTGGCGCAGGTCGTGTTGTGTCGCGCGCTTTGCAAGTACAGAACGGAACATGGCGTCATCCAGGCTTTTGACCGAAAAGACAATGCGATTGAAACTGCCACTCGCACTACACCACCATAAGCGCCAATCAAAGACGGCATAGAGCCGCTTCATCATGGGAACCAGATCGGCAGCATCTCCCCACAAATTCGATACCAGAACGCCATCTCGATCCAATGCGGCGTGGCATAGTTGATAAAAATCCTCGGTGCTGAGCGACGGCGCCAGACCGTCGGCAGCATAACCGTCGTGCAAGATGACGTCCGCTCTTTCTTCCATTGCAGTCAGATAGTCGGCAGCATCCGCATGGATGACTTGAAAGCGCTCGTCGTCGTCAGGAATGGCGAATTTTTCTCGCAACGCGATGACATCGCTCTCCAGTTCAAGCACGGTTATGCGGGTTGTCGGCAATTTGCGATAGCAGTATTTGGCAAGGGAGCCGCCACCCAATCCAATCATCACGACGTGCCGGGGCTGTGGATGAAACAGCAAGAACGCCATCATTGCCCGCGTGTAACTGAGCATCAGTTGGTCCGGGGCTGAAATGCTCATCGCGCTTTGAATGAATCTTCCATCGAAATGCAGAGTGCGCATATCTTCATGGTCGAAAACGAAAGGTTTTCCCTTGCTTTTATACAGCACCTCTTCGAAACGGCCGAGAAGGGTCATGTTGTCATCACTACGCGAATTTTTCATATGGGAGATCTGATAAATGTCAGCGCATTCTTAGAGCGCTGAGCGGAAGCAACAACTCGGTTGTACGCCGACAATCGACGTAAATGCATGGCTTCTCTCGGCCTTATGTCCGGCTAATTATGACAATCAATGGGGTGAATTCGTTCTGCCAAACAGCCTATTTAAGCGACATCGCACAATCTTTGTATGCGACTCATATTATCATACTGTTATAATAGTTGCGGCGATATGGCCTGCAAGCTTCGATGGCAACGATGTGCTGATTTCCAACAGGAGGCGGTGCGGGTAAGTTGTATCAAGCGCGATGAAGAGGAAATCGAGTGCAATGCGGACAAGGTTGAAGGCTTGGTCTTAAAAACGTATTTTCTGAAAAAATTTGATCGCCAAGAATGAAAAAAAATGAAATTTGTGACGAAAATTGGGCGAAGCGCCTGGAACAGCGCCCCGAATTGCATGCTGCTGGCATCTGGCAAATTAGACGACTGTCGATCAACGATTATGCGCGGCAGATGTTGAGGACTAGCCAAGAATATTTCATCGAAAATAGGCGCGAAGATGTGTAGTTGAGCCGCGTCAAACCAAGGTTTCCAGTTCCTGCTGGGCAATGACGGCAGGCAGCCGCTTAGGGGCTTTGATGCGCAATTGCTTATTGACATTCATGCGGCCAAACACGACTTCGATATCCGATGTCGCCACGCCGAACTCTCCAGCAAGGAAACGCACCATATGGTCGGTTGCCTTGCCGGCGCGAGGCACCGCCGTGACGCTGACTTTGAGCTGATGTCCTTTGAACTTGCCAATGGCATCTTGTTTTGCGCTCGGTTTGCCGAGAATATTCAAAACAAGTATCTCGCCATCCCAGGAAAAACCGGATTGCCGAACTGAGCGATTTGTTTTGGCAATTCCTGCATTGTCTTTGCTGCGTTTCATCACTGCTTATCACTAGGGCCTGTTAACATTCAATTTGGGAGATGCGTTCAAACCAAAACGTGCGCTGGCAAGGCGCGTGGCGTAGCTGGGGCTGGTGCCCCAGCAAGCCATGCAACGCGGCCAGGTCGCGTCGCTGCGCCTAGGCACGCAACGCCTGCCGCGCGTTCGCACTCCCAAATTGAATGTTAACAGGCCCTAGGCTTGGTGCGTGAATTGGCGCTGGTCAAGCATGCAATCCTGTTCAATCGGCGTTGCAGCAGAATACTCCGGGCGGTCGGATGCAAATCGACGGTGTGCTGACAGACAAGGCCGCGGAGCCGTCCCGCCACGACCTGATCCGGCAGGTCTAACATCGCTCCCTTGCATGCGAAAACAATCGTGTTCGTCGAGTCCTGCGCATCGATGGCAATGACAGCATCGTTAAAACTATGGCGGATGCGATCGAGGATGATGTTGTTCTTCGATTCGGCGTGCAATAGATTGACTGCCATGATGCCGTCTGGCGCCAATGCATGATGGCAGTCGTCATAGAAGAATTGACTGCACAATTGCGCAGGTTGCCCCGTTCTTTCGAAACCATCCACGATCAGGACATCAAACAGGTTGGCGGCGTCGTTGACGAAATCTGCCCCATCCGCACAGAGCACCTGAAACCGCGCATCGTCTTTCGGGATGCAGAAATGCTCCCTTACGGCGATGACTTCCGGATCCTTCTCCACCACGACAATGGATGCTTCCGGCAGATAGCGATAGCAATATTTGGGAAGGGAGCCGCCGCCCAAGCCGATCATGGCAATTTTTTTCGGATCGGTATTGAAAAGCAGGAATCCCATCATGGTTTTCGTGTACCCCAGCACAAGCTCATCCGGAGAATTCGAGTCCATCTCGCTTTGCACCGACCAAATATCAAAATGCAAAGATGCCGCGTTTTTTTTCTGATAAATGAACGGCTTTCCATTATTGGAAAGCGATAGCAGCTGATCAAAGCGGTCTAAAAGCATGGCGATGTAAGCAGTCTTGGTTGGCGATTTTTGTGCGGGGAGCAAGGATTCGATGTAGTCACGCATGGGGCGCATGCGTTCGGCTAGAGGAAGCGAGGTGTTTTGCTCGAAATGAAGACGCTCCAAACAGCTCTTTTCTGCGGCTGAGAACAAACGGTGGGGCATGAAATGTACTTTTAGCTATAAAGCGTTAATTATCATTGTATGATAATACTATAATCATTATTTAACCATCGCATACAAATATAATACAAATATGAATTTGAAAAAAATTGCCGGGAAATCGCAGTTTTACAGTTAAGGCCGATACGAAAGATAAAGTCTGATGGGAAGAATTGAGAGTGCAGTGCGGGAGCAACACAGCCAGCATAGGCTGCCAGAGATAGCGGGAAGTACGAACAATCGTGAGCATGGCAAGACCGAGCCTGCCACAGGATATTTGATAACAGGGCGGCAAGCACCAGGAACGGTTAGGGAAAGTTTGAGTGAGCACCCCTGTGCGTTATTGGTGTTCGATATCAGTAGAGCGCATTCCATGAGGGCGCCTGCGACGCACACCTCTGACGACGGCACGCCGGGCGTGAGGCAACATGTCAACGTGATCGATTGCCTTTATGTGAATCCGATAACCGGAACCTACTTGCCGGTAGACCGGCGGGTAATAGTGTCAGGAAAAGGGCGCAAGACTGCGCAACAGGCTGTCGGGGATATGCTAGTCAATGTCGTGCATCGACAGCGGCTTCCTTGTTCGGTCGTGCTGATGAATAGTTGGTGCGCGACGCGTGATTTGATGCTGCTCGTTGAGCGTTTGGGAAAGACGTATTGGTGTCGCATAAAAGATAGTCGATTGGTGCATGCTGGCGGCCCGGATGAAAACTATCGGACGGCGAACGACATTGCATTCGATAGCGATGCGTTGGTACGCGGCAAGGTGGTCACGCTCAAGAGGCTTCCCGAGAATCACAAAGTCCGACTATTTCGGATCACTGTCGACAGTGGCGCTGTCGAATATATTGTCACGGACCAATTAACTCAAGATGCGACGAATGCTGCCCAGTTGATGCGCGGTCTTTTGCTTAACCGAACCGTCCCTTGAGGTTGACTAAACGCCACTGCCGGCCGCCATTCAAGGCATGGCTGTGGCGAGGGCCGGATGCGATGTACCCTGCTGACTAGCATGTCCTCGTGCATGGATGCGCTCAACAAAATCTGCTATCAGCGGCGCTATCACCGGAAGACATTCTTCCAGCGCGAAGTGTCCGGTATCCAGTAGGTGTAGTTCGGCGCCCGGTACGTCGTCAAGATAGGCCCGTGCACCGGCCTCCAGGAAGAACGGATCGTGGCGACCCCATAGGATCAGTGCCGGTGGCCGGTGTGCACGCAGCCATGCTTGCCATTGCGGATACAGCGCGACGTTGGAGTGGTAATTCAGGGCGAGATCGATCTGGATCTGCGCTCGTCCGGGCAGGTCGAGAAAATGCTGGTCGAGTGTCCAGCCTTCGGGTGCGATGTGCTCCGGATTCGCGGCACCAGTGAGATACTGGCTTCGCGTCACCTCAAGCGTCAGGATATTCAACACGCTGTCCTCAGCACCTTTCACACCAGGTCGCAATGCGGTCATTGCCTGCGCCATCGGACTCAAGCCTGTCGTGTAGGCGTTGCCGTTCTGGATCACCAGACCCTCGATCCATTCCGGATGCCTTGCGGCCAGCCGAAAGCCCACCGGTGCACCGAAATCAAACAGGTAAGCCACGAAGCGACCCAGCCCGAGCGCACGACAGAAACCCTCCATCACGTCCGCCAGCCGTTCAAAGGTATAGGTGAATGGCCCGCCCAGCGTGGAAGGTAGCGGGGCGTCGCTGTGACCGAAGCCAGGGTAGTCCGGCGCGATCAGGTGATAGCGATCGCCCAATGCATCCATCAATCGGCGGTATTGATGCGATGCGGACGGAAAGCCGTGAAGCAGGAGTAAGGTGGGAGCGTCCTTTGGCCCTGTTTCCCGGTAGAAGACCTGGACGCCATCGACATCAACACGGCGGTGTGTGACCTGCGGAATGTTCATCAAGACTCCAGAAAGATGAGTGACTGTGAAAGATGGCTGCGGCTAGTAGGCTGAGATAAAGCGCTGCCTCGCGTACGGTTCGTGGCTGCATGCATTGTCATTGACTATTGCACGCTTAACTTCGACACCTTGCTGCCGTCCTCAATTGGGAAAAAATCCTTCAGCAAACTGAAATACTCATCCGTTTCTTCCACCCAGGGCCGGTGACCGCTGCGCTCGAAGACAACCAGCCTGCTGCTGGCGGCAGGCAAGGCTGCTTTGATTTCACCGGCTATCTTGGGCGTGCCGACACGATCGTAACGGCCGACGCAGACCAGAGTCGGGACCGTGAGGAATTGCATGCGTGAGCGCGGATCATAGCGTTTCATGGTACCGCCCACCTGCCACTCCGGATCGTCGCCTATAAAACTAAGGTAAACGTTGGAATTCGAGGCGTCCGCCGTGTCGCCGGATTGATAAAGCTTACGTTCCATGTCCGGATCGCGCCAGTAGATGTCGAGTTCCGTCTTTCCGTACAGATCTTCATATTCATCGGCGCTCGATTTAACCCCGCGTGTCCGGAGCTGCATCAGTTGCTCCCATATCTCGGGAAACTGATTGCGCGCAGTGAAATTTACGCTGTCGATATTCTGTTGCCAGCTCTGTGCATTAAGCAAGGTGTCGGATAAGACCAGCCGGGCGACATGCTGCGGATATTTTAATGCGTAGGCGAGCGCGGGCATGCCGCCGTATGAATGACCGATCACCGAGATTCGTTCATACCCAAGCGCGATGCGCAGAGCTTCGATGTCTTCCGCGTCGCGTTCTACGGTGTATTCCGAAGAGCGTTGCGGCTCCAGTCTATCCGACCGCCCCCTGCCGATGTTATCCAGATACACGACGGTATGTTCAGCGGCTAGCCGCGAAAACCAAGGGTGAAACGAGGTATGGCTTGAACCGGGTCCGCCGGCGACCAGAAAGACCGGCGAACCGGAACCCTCGGTTTCATAATAGATTTTGCCAAATTTCGAAGGCGCAAACTGCCCTTTACCGTGAATCTCTATCCCGTTCTTCGCAGACGTCTCCGAACTGGCTTGCGCCTGAGCGCTTACGGGAAGCCAGGAGCACGTCATTGCGGCCAATATAAGTGAGCCGATTCTCAAAACACCGCGCTGGCTTGATTGCGATTTCATTTTTTTCCTTTCGTTTATCGAAAAAATCCTTTGCAAAAAAAATATAGCAAGAAACATATTATTGCCGCGGAGAACTATATCCTAACTTGGCGCCAATCGGCAAGACGCCAAATCGGCGTGAGATAGCACTCTGAAGTTGTTCTGGAACAGGCCAAATCCTTCTGCAATGAAGCGTGCTTGCCCGTCGCGCTGCAGCACAGGCGCTTGATTTCCGAGTAGGGTGGTGATTTACTGAGATGGGCCCGACGCCACTAATAAGATCAGACTAGCGTTTCATCCAATTTACGTGTGGAGGTTTGTCATGAGTATCGACATTCTCGGAATTGATTTGGCCAAACGGGTGTTCCAGTTATCGGCTTTGCTAAAGACCGAGGCGGCCAAATCACGCAAGCAAACGAACAGACATGCTATGTCTATATGCCAGCGCCAAAGGTACTGAAGTACCAGAATGCAGATGTAAGCCACAACCCCAGGAGAATGGAGAACAGCGCACTTCCCGCGAGTGGCAGCGCCCAGCCTCGAAAGCCGTTTGAGCGGACAATGAGAACCTTAGCGAGAACGGTCCCGTAGAGAAATGACCCCAGCAATGAGTGAATGTAGGCGCGGGCATCGTATGTCCCGAAGCCGAGCAGGAAGATGCAGTGGTAGGCCACTGGCAATGTCAGCAGGATGGCTGTGCGTCCGGACCAGCGATGCACCACATGGTAGAAGCGGCCCTTCGGCGGGAAGCGTAGCACTTCATAAATACGCGACGCTGTCAGCAACTGGCCCAATGCCAGCAGCAACGCAGCCGTTATCAGCCATGCCTTCATATGCAGGGTGTCGCTGAAGAATAGGTGAAAAAAAGGAGTTTCGTAGGGCTGCCTGACGGTCTTGCTCGCCACAAAACCGACGGTGATTGCGACGAATGCGACGAGCGCCAGAGGAAGCACAAGGAGCGCTCGACTGAGAACGGTCCGCCTGGTGGGATAGGTATTATCGCTCATTGATCTGTTAAACATGATCTGCACCTCATCTCAACGCCGAGCGCCGCGGTCAATTTATCGACTCAGTTCTTGTCGCTGAACCCGATCGACGCATGCGTGCCGTCGCAGAAAGGCTTGTTCTGCGACGCACCGCAGCGGCACAAGGTCACGCGATTGCGTACTTCGTATTCGAAACCATCGCCCCCGATCAGCTGGACTCCGCCGCGCAACCAAAGCGGCCCGGAGCACCCCTTGGCGGGGTCTTCGATCAGGCATATGGATGGCTCATACACCGGCTCGATCGGTTTGCCGGTCTGCTTGTCCCAAGCCACCAGCCGCCCCGAAGGGCAGTCGCAGACCTGGCCTAGGAACTGCTTACTCGCTGAAGGGTTGTCCGTTGCGCTGACGAGATTCCACACCCCTCCATGTGGATCGCAAAAGCGCGCGAACGCGCACAAGCTCTCGACGTCCGTCAATGACATCGTCGGACCTTGTATTACTTTGGCCTGATCGAGATACGGCTGGCGGCTCGCGGTTTCGGTGCCGTCAAATCCAGCTTTCGTATGCGAGCCGTCGCAAAATGGCTTGTTCGCGCTGCAGCCGCAGCGACACAACGCGTATTGCCCATGAGATGGATATTTCTGT
Organism: Collimonas sp. OK242; assembly: GCF_900107095.1. Taxonomy (GTDB): domain Bacteria; phylum Pseudomonadota; class Gammaproteobacteria; order Burkholderiales; family Burkholderiaceae_D; genus Collimonas. Next base: position 223,280 of record NZ_FNOR01000002.1, on the reverse strand, counting down.
TTCTGCTCCCACTTTACCGACTCGCCATCTTCGTTCGCGCCGATGATCTCCTTACTTAGAGCTACGTCGCCCGACACGATATACGGGCCGTTCTTCGAAATTTGAACTTTCGCGCCTTCGGGTTTCTGCTGGTTCATCTGAGGCCTCCGATTGGGTCGGTTAGGTTGGATATCCGCGCCGCTCTGTCCAACGCACCTTGATTATTTCGTCCCGCGTTGATTTCCTTGTAATTACAGAAAATGCATCAGCCTGTTACGGTTATTTTTCCATTCATTTCCTCGTGGCCGCTGCCACAGAAATTGTCACATAAAAAATCGTAATCACCGGCCTTGTCAGGTGTCAGCCTGACTTGAGTAACCTTGCCTGGCGGCAGGTCGGCGCGGATATTCATGTCCGGTATCCTAAATCCATGCACGAAATCCACGGAGGTAAACTCCAACACTACTGGCTCGCCCATTTTCAGGACAATCTGGTTCGGCGTATAGACGAATTTTTTGGCTTGAATTTTTATTACCCTTTCTTTTGCAACATTCTTTGTCTGCCCCCGGGCGTTGATGGCCGCCCCTGATAGAAGCGCCCCGATGCCGTAGACGGCACGTAAACATATCTGCCTTCTTGCATGATCCATGGCTTATGTCCTTGTCACGGGAAATTCAGTGATCTTGTAATCACTGTCTTTGCGTTCAGCTTCCACCTCTCGGAAACCGAGCCCTTTATTCGGCGCAGCGGCATCCCACGGTAACGGCGTGCGTTTATCTTGCGAGCCAGGTGCCGGCAATGGAAAAATGAGCGACTTGGCTGCGTGGTGCGCGATCTGTCCCGTCATGTGGTGATTTTCCTGGTGAATATGGCCATAGAACACCGTTACATTGCTGTATGGCGTCAATAAGGCAATCGCTTTGTCGCCATCGCGGGTGGCCCAATCCCATTTGGGTACCAGATCGAACAGGGGACGATGTGTGAAGACAATAATCCGCGCATCTTTTGCTTGTTTGGCAAGATCGTTTTTGAGCCAATCCAGTTGCACATCGCCAATACTTGCGCCGGGATCGGACACATTATCCAAAGCGATGAAATGCACTCCCTTATGATCAAACACGTAATTCGTCGGGCCAAAGTTTTCCTTGAATGCAGCTCCGTTATCGAGCGAAGCGTCATGCTCTCCCGGGATAAAACGCACCGTTTTTACTTTTAATCCGGCAGCAATCTCCTTGAACTCGGCCATACGCTTCCGACGTTCCTTCGGATCATCCGTCGTGTGGGTCAGATCCCCGGTAAAGATAATAAAGTCCGGTTGCACTTCAAGTGCATTGACAGTTGCAACCGTCTTCTTGAATGTGTTGAGTGCATCCGGATTGGCCGCGCCGCTATACCCCCAATGAATATCAGACAACTGAACGAAATAGAAATCCTCGTAAGCGGACGCCGCCGCCGTTTTGTCGGTCGTTGCAGCTTGCGTCCGGCCATATAGCCCGGAAATAAATACCGCACCGCCGCCGATAGCGGTCAGTTTCATAAAATTTCTGCGATCAATCATGATCTTTCTCCTTTAAATGGTTGGAATAGCTGCAGGGCAGATTGTTACGGAACAAGCGTTTAACAGGTCGGTCGAGTGCTTAGGGCTTCTCTTCTCGTCCCGCCTCCTTCTTCAAATAGGCAATCAAGTCGGCCCGATCTTTTGCGGCAGGCACCATGAAACCCATTTTTTGCCCCGGAATCAGTTTCTCGGGATTTGACAGCCATTTATCCAGCGTTTTCTCGGTCCATACAATGTCGGATGACTTCACAGCTGGTGAATAGAGATAATCAGCGTGACTGCCAGCCTTCCTGCCAAACAGCCCCTTATGTGCCGGCCCAACGCCGTTGTAGTCAATCGAGTGACAGGACATGCACATGGTTTGGTAGAGCTCCTGGCCGCGTATCGCATCGCCGGCAGCGGCTGCGGCACCGCTGAAGCCCATCAGCACGGCCAAGCCCAGGCCAAGGAATAAGTGATCTTGTTTCACGTCGAAATCCTTTCGATTTGCAAGTTTGTTGGCGGCCGGTCGATGTAATCCATTTCTGTAAACGCTATAACCCGGAACCGGAGGGAAATATTCCCGTCAATCTCGATTTATTCACCAGAAACCTGGCCGCCTTATTCCCGCAACGGGTTTTCCTCATGATCTTCTTCGGCCTGCGCCGCTTGTTCGAACGCTTGCAGGTGGGTGGATTGGGCATCGGTGATGGCCCAGTAAGTCATACCGTTGCGCTGCCAGTAGGCCATCGCATAGCCGTCCGAGGCCCGTGCGGCGGGAGTAGGTGTACCGCCGGCATCGGGAAAGATGTACAGGTCAATGGGGTGCTTTTGATAGCGATAGATCAGTACCGCACCAGTGTGTTATCTGGTGCCAACCGGGGGCGGCACTGCGCCGCAGCACCTCTTTTGCGCTGTGGGGCCTATCCATGTTTCCGGTTCTGGAAACACTGGTGCGTGTCGTCACTTGTATAACTGCCGGCCGTCGGAAGTTATTCTCGTCATATTTTTCTGCCTGCTCCCCATGGCAGGGAATAAAATCAAGCGCGCGCACGTATACCGGCGCCAGGAACACACAGGAATCCAACCAAGCGCGTGATTGTGTGGGGGAGGGAGGGACGGTGCCGGCGTAGCTTGCTGCTATTCAGTGGTTAACCTTGCCTCGATGCCGAAGCAAGGTTTTTTTGTTTGAGCATGCGATTTGGAATCGGCAATTGCTCGCAATGACCGAGCATGTCGTTTGCTCAGGTATTCGTCAAGCTTTACAGCGCTGGTTTGTCACTGCGCGCCTTGAGATTGGCTTTGAGCTGTTCGCTCATCGGCATGTTCAGATTCATTCCTTTTGGAGGAATCGGTGATTGAAACCACTTGGCGTAAAGCCTTGCGAATTCGCCCGACTTCATGAGGCGGGTTATGGTGCCATCGACCAATTTCTTGAATTCAGGATCATCTTTGCGAAGCATGCAGCCATAGGGTTCGACTTGCAGCGCATCACCCACGACTTCGAGCGAGTCGGGATTTTTGGAGTTCGCCATGAGGCCAAACAGCAGGATATCGTCCATGGCAAACGCCACGGCGCGATCATTTTCAACCAGCGCCAAGGAGTCGTCATAGTCTTTGCCCAAGACGACCTGTACGTCTAGATTGTTGTCGGCACTGTATTTGCGGAGTACCTTCTCGTTCGTGCTGCCGACGGTGCTGGCGACAGTCTTCTTTGCGAGATCGGCGTAGTTCTTTATGCCGGAGGTCTTCTTGGTCAATAGGCGCGTGCCGGTGTAGAAATGGCTAATTGCAAAAGCCACGTCCTTGCCACGCGCAGCGTTGTTGGTGGTGGATCCGCACTCCAGATCGTATGTGCCGTTGACCAGCAACGGAATACGGGTTTGCGAGGACACAGGAATGTAAGCCACTTCCAAGTTCGGCTTCTTGAGCTTCCTGCGCACATCATCAACGATGGCATCGGTTAGCTCGACCGAGAAACCAACGGCCTTGGTGGGACTAATCAAGTAGCTGAAAGGTACCGATGCCTCGCGGTAAGACACGGTGATTTTGTTGCTATCGGCAATTTTTTTGAGTGTCTGCGAGTTGGAATGAGAAGCGATGGCGGACAAGCCTGCGGCGAGGACTGTCGCTGCTACGAGATATGAGGTTTTCACGGGACTCCCTTGGAAGTATGAAAAGGACAAATAACTATCAACAACACACTGAAAAACGTAAAGGATGAGCGCCAATTTCCAGCGCGCCCACCCAACTATTATTGGAAACATAAAAATTATGCGCCCAGGGAAGGCGAATATTTTGCGCCAGATCAAAAAGTTGAGTCATGTTGCGAAATCGCACGAATTCCATCGTGGCGTTCCCTGCAAACAGGGTCTCCGAAGTCGTCTCGGTAATTGACCCGACTACCGCAGAGTAGTGCAGCCCAACAAGCAGCCCAGCCGACGTCCCTTCCTCAGCTTCGCTCCGGCGGCGCGGCGGCAACACGCACTTGGCATTTACAGTACCTTACTAAAAATTGATTTGGATCAAGTTGTCATTCCTCATAGAAGGCAGAGTCATTTGCGAAGTCGGTAGGTAAGCGAGTGCAATAAGGGGGGGGCACAGAGCGTGGCCCTGACCAATCGATTCCCCGCGTATCTTGCCTATCAATGGACTTATTCAATGGACTTATTAATAGGAGGGCGACATGATTCCGTTCAGTGATTTGATCTTATTTATCCATCCGACTTTCGGCATCTTGGGCATGCTGGCCGCAATATGGGTGTTCGTAGAAACACTGAATGCGTCCGAGGCCAACGCGGCGCGCATTCGCGGATTCGCGCTCGCTGCGGCCATATTCATTGGCCTAGCGTGGATCTTCGGCGGCTATTGGTATGTGAATTTCTACGCGCCGGAAAAGGCCATGATCCTCAAAGGACCTTTCCCGATGGCTCACAACTTCTTCATGGAAACCAAGGAACACCTGTTCTTCATCCCTCTGATCCTGGCCTTCTATTTGCCGTTTGCGGTGCGCGACCAACTGTATTTGAACACAGCGGCGCGCAAAATGGTGCTCGTGGTGACTGCGCTGATTGCCTTGTCGGCGTTCTCGATTGAAGGCGCCGGCGCATTGATCAATTACGGCGTCAAGGTGGCTGCCGTCCACACTGGTGTCAAAGGAGTCGAATAATGAACACGACCACAAGCAAACTAGATGGCATGTCATCCGCACTGGCGTTGGCGGCGGCCATCACGGTGCTCTTCAACACCAGCCTGGCCTGGTTCAAGGACGCCTACGCTCCCCTCAATACCTTCATGGCTCACCTCACCGGACATCATTGGATTACGCACGGACTGGCCGACGTACTCCTTTTCGTCGTCCTGGGATTGATATTCGCCAACAGCGGGACCGCCGACAAGATCGAGGCTGGCAAGTTAACGTTGACGTTGATCATTTCCGTCGTAGTAGCAGGCTTGGGGCTCGCGGGATGGTTTTTCCTGACTTGAAAATTGTTGCCTGAATGAGACGGAGAATGTGATGAGTAAGGACAGAAGTCTACGCATGCAGCGACTCGCAGAAGGCGTGTCGGCAACGGCGTCATTTTCCGCATCGAGCTTGGCGCGATAGCGATAGCAGGTTTGACTGATGCCGAATGCCTGGCATGCCAATCCAATGGTGGCTGAACGCTGGGCTACAGCCCACTGCGCCATCTCTCGCAGTTGAGATGGCGCTACCATTTTCTTGTGAGGGCCCCGGCAACGATCTCGGCCTTGAGCCGTTCTTCGGCATACATCTTCTTCAGACGCCGGTTTTCGTCTTCCAGTTCTTTCATGCGGGCCATCAGCGACGCATCCATGCCGCCGAACTTTGAACGCCATTTGTAAAACGTGGCATTGCTGATACCGTGTTCACGGCAAAGTTCAGGGGCAGGCGAACCGCCTTCGGCTTGCTTGAGGATGGCGATAATTTGGTGGGAGGATTACCGTCAAATCGCCCCCCGTTTAAAAACCAGATAAATGGTAAGATTTGTAACGAGTTAATGCAATTAGGTCGAGAAAACTGGAAATGGCCTATATTTAATTTGTGGCACGAGGCTATTAGCGCATTAAATGGACCTCATCATGGCTAGAAAAAAATAGTTTCTGCAGTGTTTATCGTTGGCGTGCTTGCTGCGTCGGTCTCGACTGCAGCCCTCGCAGACGATCATCGCAATCGCGATCGCGGCACTGGAGTCGCTCTTGCGGCCGGAATTCTCGGTGCCGTGGCGAGTGGATCGCTGATTGCCAACTCGCAGCCAGTTTATGCGGCGCCGCAGCTGCAATAACTCTGCACATCGGATCCTTCGAAAGGAGCCGGCCATGAAAGCAAAACTATTTGCACTCACATGTCTGCTATTCATTGCGGGTGTGCTGTTCGGCCCGTCGGCACTAGCCGATCCGCCCGGACGCGTCGGGCGATTGTCTTATATATCCGGTCCGGTTTCGTTCGCGCCGGCTGGGCTCGATACTGAATGGTCGCTGGCGGCGATTAACCGACCGGTTACCATTGGCGATCGTCTATGGTCGGACCAAGGTGGACGGGCCGAAGTCCATATCGGGTCCACGGCCATACGTTTGGGAACGAACACCAACGTCGATGTGTTGAATCTGGACGGCCGCACGACGCAGTTGCGCATAGTCCAGGGCACACTCAATGTTCGAGTGCGGCACGCCGCGCGCGATGACTTGTTCGAAATTGATACGCCCAATGCCGCCGTGCTTGTGCAGCGACCAGGCAACTACCGCATCGACGTCGATCCCAATGGACGGCAAACCGCAGTCAGTGTGCGTTTCGGAGAAGTCGAAGTGAGCGGGCCGGATGCGAACTTCCTGCTCTACGACGACCAGCAGGCCACGCTCTTCAGCGACTCCCCCGACTACAATCTGACACGGCTGCCGCCCTTGGACAGCTTCGATCGTTTTTGGCTGGCGCGTGATCAACGCCAGGATCGCGTTCGTTCGTTGGACTATGTTCCGGACGATATGACCGGCTATGAAGACCTCGACACCTACGGCTCCTGGGCCACGGTTTCGACTTACGGCGCGGTATGGTTTCCTGCGCGCGTCGCCGTCGACTGGGCGCCTTATCGCGACGGACGCTGGATGTGGGTCGAGCCTTGGGGCTGGACCTGGGTCGATAGCGCACCGTGGGGCTTCGCGCCGTTCCACTACGGACGTTGGGCTTACATACAGGGTCGTTGGGGCTGGTGCCCGGGAGACATACAAGCCCGTCCAGTCTATGCTCCCGCGCTGGTAGCGTTCGTCGGCGGCTCTGGCTTCAGCGCCTCGATTTCAATCGCCAGCGGACCGGTAGTGGGCTGGTTCCCGTTGGGTTACCGCGAAGCATACGTGCCGTGGTACTCGGTGTCGCCAACTTACGTGCGCCAAGTCAATGTGGCGAACGTCACCAACGTCACTAACATCACGAATATCACCAATGTAACGAACGTCACCAACGTCAATTATGCGAACCGCAATGTTCCTTCCGCCATGACAGTGGTTTCCGGCGCGGTGTTCACGCAATCCGGATTGGTTGCGCCGTCGATGCTGAAAACGGCGGCCGTGCAAGAACTGGCGCGTGCTCCGGTCATCCATGGCGGTGCGCCGATCGCACCGGCCCGGCAAAGTCTGAGCGCGGGGCCGGCCGCCGTGCGGCCACCGGCAACGGTGATCAGTCGTCCGGTCGTCGCAATCAATGCGCCCGCGCCACGCCCGGCTTCCTTCGCGGTGCGTCAAGCGGAAATTGCGAAGCAACCGGACAAGCCATTTCAGGTCAGGCCGCTTGAGCCCGCCGCAGCGCCGGTTGGCATAGCGCCGTCGAGCGCTGGCGCGCAAGCGCCAGTGCGGATGATCCAGCCACCACACGGGGGTAATCCGCAGCCTGCCGTGCAATCCAACGCGGGACGTCCGCCGGAAGGTCGTGCCATGCCTCAAGCCGGACAATCACCAGATCAGCCTCCAGCCGGCGCGCCATCTCGACCGCCTGAAGCTGTTGCGCCCAAGGGCCCGGCAGGGACGCCAAGCAACGTGTTGCCTCCGCCGCTGCACCCAGACGAACAAGTCCGTCCTGGCGCGCCGGGCGCAGTCCCGCATCCACCCGAGCCTCGTGGCCTGCAAACGGAAGAACGCGCTCGTCCGGTTGTGACGCCGGGCCGGCCTCCGGCAATGAAGACCCCCGAAGTGCCACGCGTGCCGCAAGCCGAGGAGCGCGTGAAGCCGGGCGCAACCCTGGTCCCGCCGCAACCCGGGCGACCAATCGAAGCACCGCGCCCGCCCCAAGCGGAAGAGCGCGTTCGTCCAGGACCACCGATTGCGCCACAACCGCAGCAGAACATACTGCCGCCTGTGCCGCGTCCCAGAGAGGAAATGGGTCTACCTCAGCCGCAACATCCCGTACCGCCGCCGCGCATAGAGGAACGTGCGCGACCCGCGCCCCCGCCACCCCAGCAGCCGCATCCGGAAGTACGGCAAGGTCCACCTCCGCAGGGAGTGCCGGCACCTTCTCCGCACGAACAGGGCAAGCCGCCCGAGTTGCACCGACCGCCTGAGAAAGACAAAGAGAAGCAAGAAGGAAATCAGTGAACGGAATGGGCTCGCGCGACGGCGCCCCGATGTGCAGCCGTTTTGTTGTGTGAGGTTCGCTGCGGCGCGCCCGGCATTTCATTAATCGGTCATGCGCGGCGTTCGCGTAGACAGCACCTCACCGGGTACGTCTCCGCCGAGCGAGGTTATCGTACTTTTGGTGCAGAATGATACAGTTAGATAAGAAATCAATCGCTTACAGTTCGCACAGAATTTCAAGCGGCGGTGATGTGTAACGCATTGTCGCGCAACGGTTTTGGACACGCTATGTACCAATATCGCGTGGCAATTGCAGGGATGACGGATCAGGCTGGCACCGGCCCAAGCCCCCGCTTGGCCGGCGAAGTTCGGGGTGGTCATGGAGGCGTTGCGCGATGAAAAACGATATCAACATGAAAGCGAGACTCGCGTTCGTGGCGTTCTTGCTGGTCTCGATTGTCGCTGCGGCAATCTGGTATTTTATTTCCGTAAGCGGCTATGTGAACTATCAGATCTCTACCCAGGAGTCCGTCTCCGGCCTCATTGCCGATGCTCCCGTCGAATTCCACGGGGTCGATGTAGGAAAGGTGAAAAGCGTCAAGTTGGTCCATCCGCAATCAGTGCGCATTTTGTTGAGTATCGATAAGACTGCTCCTATCACTTCGGCCAGTGTCGCGACAATTACCTCCCGTGGACTCGCAACGCGAGGGTTTACCGGCTACGTCTACATTGCTATCGAAGACGTCGGCACCGATGCGCGGCCACTGGTCACACGGCCAGGCGAATCTTATCCGACAATACCGACCGCGCCGTCGAAATCAATGACGCTCGATACGACGCTGAATCAGGTGAACGAAAATGTACAAGTAGTCACAGAAATGCTGCAATCGATACTTGACAAGAAGACCGTAGCATCGCTGAAACAATCCGTCGACAGCCTGCAGCAAGTGACCACGGTACTGGCGGCAAATACCAAGAAGCTGAACTCGATCGTCGCTAATACCGAGCGCGCGAGTCATCGTCTTGAGCCACTGCTGGATTCGAGCCATGAGACGGTGAGAGCGCTCCAGACGCAGATCTTGCCGGAAGCTCACAAGACACTATCCAACCTCGATGGCCTGTCCAGTTCCTTTACTGGCGTAGCGACCAAGATCAATCGAGACCCGTCGATCTTGATTCGCGGCGCCACGCCGCCACGGCTTGGGCCCGGGGAAGAGAAATGAAGGTCGATATGGCCAAGGCGGCTTTGGTCGCACTATGCGTCGTCCTATTTTCGGGTTGTACCATGTTTTCGCCGGTTGACATTTCCACCAAGAAGTATGTGCTGAACCGCATCCCGCTCGATCTGCCTAAGCAACAGACTCACTCCGAGACTCTGTTGGTCTTGGTCCCAGAGACCGATCCGATCTATGGCACCACGCAAATGGCCTATACGACCCTGGCTTATCAAATCGCGTATTTCAGCCGGAATGAATGGGCGGAAACACCATCACAGATGATTCTGCCCCTAATCGTCGCGACAATTTCGAACACGCACTATTTCAGGGAGGTTCTGTCGCCTCCCTATTTCGGTCGGCATACTTTCGCGCTGCGCACCGAAATCCTGGAGCTTAAGCAGGACTTCACTTCGGACCCAGCGATGCTGCAGTTCACGATGCGCTTCTATTTGAGTCGCGAGGCAACGAATCAGGTTATTGCGACCAAGGACGTGTCGGTGCGCGAAGCGATGCGAGAAAAGAACCCTTATGCAGGAGTCGTGGCGGCCAACGAGGCTGCGGCAAAAGTATTGCGGGAACTCGCTACATTCGTGGTCGAGAAAGCGCGTTAGGGTAGCATTTTGCGTAAGGTATCGTCCTTGAATACGAAATGATGCCTCAGTGCTGCGCCCACATGGACGAATATGAAAAGGATAAGCACGTAAGCGAACCATTTGTGGATATCGATGAGTCGCTGAAACAGGTAGTCGTCATGAGGAAGGAGGTCAGGCAGCGTGAATAGACCCAGGAACGATACCGGGATGCCAGCGGCGGAAGACATCAGCCAACCAGTCATCGGTAAGGCGAACATCAGTGCGTAAAAGGAAAGATGAACAAATCGGGCGGCGATTTTTTGCCAATCAGGCAGTTGCGCAACCAGTTGCGGCAGTATATGTGTTACACGCCAAGCCAAGCGCACTGCGAGTAAAGCGATTACCAGCAAGCCGAACTCCTTATGATAGAGAATCAGCGTGATCTTTTTCGTATTGAAACCGACATCGGGCAGTGCGACCATGTAAAGACCCAATGCCGCAAGTCCAATGATAAGCAAGGCCATCGACCAGTGGAGCAGAATCGCGACCGCCCCATAGCGATCTTCGGTGTTCTCAATAGGCATCATCGCTCGTGTTCCGTTATCGTTTCCGTTCGTTTGTGCCCAGTATGACACTGGCAACGCTAAATTCAAATGTTGCCGCTGCTAACGGAACTTATCGTACTTTTGGTGCAATTTGGTGTGGTTAGCTAAGAAATTAATCGGCGAATCAATCATTTGCAGTTCACACAGAATTTCAAGTTGCGGTGATTTGTAGCTCGTTGTTGCTCAACGATTTTTGGTTGCGCTCCGTATTAATCCGCACCAAAAGTACGTTAACCCCAGCATGGGTCACATTTTCGGCGGCCATTTGTGTGTTTCACTTTGACAATGCTTGCACCATGCATAGAGTGCGTCGTACATCACCATGCCATGCTTGAGCATCTCGTGGTCATCGCTGAAATTCTGCGACAGCCCCAGCGACAACGCGTATAGCCCAGCTGATTGCGGCGTCAAGTCAAGGCGTGATGTATCAGCTCCGCGCACGATGAGAGCAAGCTGCTGCAATGCCGGATCATTGAGGTGGTATTTCTTGAGGAAGGCGTCGAAGCTGCACAACTCGCCGTCGTGGCTCAGTTCAACGCCAGGTATGTCGTAGGGAATCGCGCCGGTCTCGCCGGCAACGCGCAGCACGTCACCGGGCGGAACGTATAGAAATTCGGCTTGCGCATCGATAAAGCGGACTACCAGCCAAGGGCAGGCGACGCGGTCGATCTTTGGGCGCTCGCGAGTAATCCATTGCATGGCTTTCTCCTTTCATGACGTTAAGAGGCATGAGCCAGGGTTTACATTGAAAATATCCCGGTCATTCATGCGGAAGATCATTTCGTTACCTTTGCTCGGTCATCGAACGTCCCGGATTTAAAGTCGTCAAACTCTGTCACGCTATCGGCCTTTGTCCATACTCCGACTCGACCAGCAGCGGTAATGTGGCTGTCGTCAGTCTCGATATAGCGCTTGCCGTCTAGTAATACCGTGATGTGCGCGCCCTTGAAATCAACACGCAGGTGATGCCACATATGTGGTGCAACGGGCGCATCCACGTATTGGATAGTGTGACGGACGCCGCTAGAGGTGTAGTAGAGGGAAGCGTTGTTTTCGAGTGCGTTGGCGCGCGCCACGTAGTAATTGTCGCCGTCTTGCCAGCGCCACACTATGCCGCCAGCTTGGTCTTCTCGTCCAGCAAGCGGCATGAATTTCACTTCCACAAAGCCGTCGGCAAGCATGATGTCTGGCTTCACGCACCAAGGGAAGGGGGCGTTGCCGGACTGCTTCAATACCCGCCTGCCGGATGGCGCGGCTTCCGATGCCCACTTCGGCGTACCGCCACCTGTTGATCCGCACTGCCAGCCCGCTGGCGCAGATGCTGCCGTTTGCGCTTGCGATTCCTGACCGCCGGCGGCGTAAGCAGCGGTCGCGGTAAGCACGGCAACGACGATGCGGTTCATGTTCGACTCACCTGCCGGGCGGTCTCGATGCGACGGGCAACCACCTCCCATTGGATATTCTTGAAGAAGGCGTCGATGTACTTGGCCGCCGCCGCACCGTAGTCCATCTGGTAGGAGTGTTCGTACATGTCCATGACCAGCAGCGGTAGGGTTGCCGCTGGTCCGTGAGCGTGGTCCGCGAGCCAGTAGTTTTCTAGTTGATGGGTGTGCGTGTTGAAGCCGAGCATCACCCAGCCGGAACCGCCGCCCAGGCCAGCGCCAATGCGACGAAATTCGGTTTCCCAGGTATCGAAGCTGCCGAAAGCATCGGCAATCACTTTACGTTCTGTTGCGCCGGCTTGGCCGTTACCGCCCAGATTGTCGAAGTAATCCTCGTGGAACACCACCGAACCAGTCCGTAGCAGATGCTCGCGCTTCAGGGCGTTGTAGATGTAGGGCGGCGTGTCTTTGTTAGCCAGTGCTTCGGCTAGATGTTTCTTTACCACCTCTAATGCCTTGACCGAGCCGCCATAGTTGTTTTCCCAATGCGAGCGGATCAGGCGTTCCGATAAGCCGCTCAATTTGGCGGGGTCAAAAGCGAGTGGCTTTAGCGTTGTCTGGCTCTCGAAGGCATGCAATGTGGGCATGATGGCTTTCTCCAAAAGAGGTTGGGTGGTGGCAGCCGTGGTCGTACCAAGCACGGCCACGGTCACGGCGGCGGTGCACAGCAAGGATCGACGTTGAAGATCGGGATGCTCGGTCATTGAGTTGACTCCTGGTAGTGAACTGGTTCAGCGATGCATCAAGGGGTAAATCACTATCCCGATCAGCGCAGCGCCGATCACGATAATGGGTTCAGGCAGTTTCTTGAATTTCCACAGCAGCACTGCGGTCACAAGCGCCAGCAGCGCTGTCGGGATGTCGGTGATAGACCTCTGCGCGATCACCACTACCGAACCAGCAATGGCGCCGATGGCCGCCGCCGTGATGCCATCAACGAAGGCGATCAGCGCCGGCAGCTTGCCGTACTTCTTGAAGTAAGGAGCTGCGATCACAGTGACCAGATAGCATGGAATGAAGGTCGCCACGGCTGCCAGGATGGCGCCAGGCAAACCGCTGATCAGGTAGCCGATGAAACCTGTAGTAATAACTACCGGGCCGGGGGTAATCATGGCAACGGCCACGGCATCGACAAACTGTTTGTCGTTGAGCCAGTGATGTTCGGTGACGATGCCGCCATAGAGGAAAGGCACGATGGCCAGGCCCGAGCCGAACACGAAGGCTCCCGCCTTGGTAAAAAACAGCGCGATCTGGATCAGCGTATTGGCATCGGTTGCAGAAGCCAGGGCAATATTCGGTAATTGCGCAGGTAGCAGCACTGCCAGGTTCGACGTGCCGAATTTGGGCTTGCAGCGGATCAGCCAGACCAGGATGCCGGCGCCAATGAACAGCAATGCAATCTCCGACTGCGTGACGATAGTCACGGTTGCCAACAATACGAAGATGCCCCACAGCAGTTTGTCGCGACCGATGTTCTTGCTGGCCAGCTTATGCGCGCTGATGGCCATGATGCCGATCACCGCAGCACCCACGCCGTAGAACACGGATTGCATCCAGGCCAGTCCGCCGAACCCGACGTAGGCCCACCCCAAGGCGACCACCATCAGGAATGAGGGCAGCACGAAGGCAAGCCCTGCTACGGTCGCTCCGCGAATCCGAAAGTGCACGAATCCCAGATAGATTCCCAACTGTGCGGCCAGCGGGCCAGGGGCGATCTGCGCCAGCGCCAGTCCTTCCTTGTAGTCGGATTCGCTGATCCAGCCACGCCGCTCCACCAGGTCGCGATGCATATAGCCAACCAGTGCAACCGGTCCGCCAAAGCCAAACGTGCCCAGGCGCAGAAAGTACAGCATGAGTTGCCACAAGGTGTATGTTGGTTTGCTTGTTTCGTCCATGATTACGATTCCTGGTGCGGCACGGTTTCTTGTTGGAAGGAACTCAGCAGGCCATCAAACACGCTGCTGGCGGTCGCCAGAAGTTGATCGTCATCGGTGATGGCTTCACGCAGCCCGGCCAGGACACTTTCAATTCCCACGGACTCAGGTGGTTGTACGCCGCCGACATCGAGGTAATGCACCAATGCGCCAAGACGCTTGAGTGCTGCTTGCTCAAGGCCGAAGCTCGCCAACAACACCTCGAAACTGACACGGCTACCAATGTGACTGAAGGTCGCGCCGTCGAAGTCGAAACCCAGGGCGTCGGCGGGGCAGTCGCCAGGGGACGCCAGCCATAGCAGCCGGGCTTGCGGGTCAATGAAGCGGCGGATTAGCCAGGCGCAGGCCAATCGATCCACCCAAGGGCGGCGGCGAGTTGCCCAAGTACGTCCCTGATATTGGCTCAAGGCCAGAAGGGAGATCGTTCCATTAACTGGATGAGGTTCGTCCGGGGCTAGCACGCGGGCTGCGCTGAGCTCTAGTTCTTGCAGGGTCGCATCGGTTTGCCGATGCGCTTCACCAGGAAAGAAGTCGATATCGGCAAGGCTGGCAAAAGTCTTGCGCAGCTTACGAATCTGCTTAAGCGTGTCCAGTACCGTGTCGGTCGTGAGTGTTTCCCGTACCTTGACGGCATCCGCCAGCAATGCCGCGTAATCCTCGCTACGGTCGAACAAGCCAACGAAATTAGCGTCATCGGGTTCCTCAACGCGCAGCACAAAGGCGGTGCCGCCACCTGACAGCACGTCAGCGGCGACCATTTCCAACGTATTGCGGCAGGTATCGCGCTCCGGCATCAGATAAACGCCATCGCGCAGCACGGCGGCGCCGCTTGCCTTGAGTGCGCGCCAGGCACGCATGCGAGCCGTTGCGTTCTCAGTTGGTAGGCTGGTAATGAGTGAGATATATGTATTCATGTAGATAATCCTACACAATAGTAGAATTATCTACAAGTTTACTTTTAATGAAAAGTGAGTTGAAAAGATCAAGGACATGAGTGGAATTACTTGAACGGCAGAACACCATGCGCTTTACGACGCCATGGCAAATCGAGGCGCTTTTCGAGAATTGCCGTTTCAGGCCCCGTAAGCCCCGTGTTTTTTTAAGCAGTAACGGGGACGATTTCCGTTGCGTTGATCCAGTTCTCACGCGTATGGAGGAACGCTCTAAGTTAAGGTCCTGCGGTGATGCGAGTTTTTTAGTCGTTTGTTAGCCTGGCCGGCACTTCAGAGCGTGCGTCAGATTCAATTGACGACGTGGTGGCATTTGTGGAGGCCAGCAATAAGCGAATTGCTGAGATGGAAGCCAAAGCAGAAAAGGACGGAAGGTTGTGTAATGGCGCCTGTTTAGCCCATGTGGTTTTTCGTTTGAGCGCTCAAGCCATGTAAATACCGTCGATAGACGTCGTTTCCTGCGGATCGCATTTGACATAATACAAATTATGCGAACATGATGTAGTAATTTTGGTGTTGCATTTCCTAGCTTTTTAAAGCAACACGCCAAGCATAAATGGTATTTTTCAGTGTTGCCCAAATTCACATAATGCAGAGATGCTTATACAACTGTCCGGCACCTCAGTGCCTCAAAGCCTACGTGGCCCGGTCTTGGTGGATCGGCACGGCATCGCGCGCTACTGGGCCGCCGTTTGGGCGACGATGGCTGCAGAGCAGCTAGCTGACTCCACCCATGTCAAAAAACTTCGCTACATCGAGCCAGTACGATTGAGGCACTTTATGAGTTGCTGGACCCAGCATCAGGCCAGAATCCATTTCTCCGAGAGCCGACGCGATGGCGTGTATTTCTGGCATTCATATTGGGGTGCCTCAGAATCCTTTGCCAATACAATATGATCTACATAAGCTCGGATTGATGGAGCGAGCGCTCGCGCGGCCTTGTCTCGGGCCATTATTCCAATCAACGTATGAAGCTCGGCGTGAGTATGCTGGACCGGCATGGCATGCTGCGCTAAGGCTTTGACAAGTCATTGGCACTCACCGGCAATTTTCGGATTCGTTGGCCCGTAGCCGCAAAGATCGCATTGGTGACAGCCGGCGCCAGCGCAGATGTCCCGGCCTCTCCTATGCCTCCGGGATTCTCCGAGCTTGAGACGATGTGCGCCTCGATCACAGGTGCCTCGCTCATCCTAATCACCCGTACATCATGGAAATTCGATTGTTCAATTCGGCCATCCTTAAGCGTCGCCTGGCCGAAGAGCACGCCGCTAATCCCGAAGATCACCGCGCTCTGCACCTGCGCTTCAACTGTATTAGGATTTACGACAATGCCGGGGTCCACAGCGCAAACAACTCGCTTGACGGCGACAGTCCGATCTTTTGCAATCTGCACTTCCGCAACCAGGGCCATGTAGGTGCCGAATGCGTACTGCAGCGAAATGCCACGGCCATGGGCTGAGGGGAGCTTCCTGCCCCAGCCCGCCTTTTGCGCCGCCAAGAGCAGGACTGCTTTTGCACGGGGATTGTGGTCCAACAAGGCCGCCCGGAATGCCACCGGGTCTTGCTTGGCCGCCGCCGCCAATTCATCGATGCAGCTTTCGACGACGAATATGTTATGCGTCGGCCCAACACCACGCCAGAATGCAGTGGGTATGGGCGGCTCGTGATTGACGTAGTCAACCAGAATATTGGGCAGCGCGTACGGTGGTTGCACTGCGCCGTCGACTGTCTCTGGATCCCAGTCGTCCTTGTAATATGGCGGCGCAAAACGCTTGATGATGGACGAACCAGTGATGCGGTGATGCCAAGCGACCGGCCTCCCCTGTACGTCAAGTCCCGCGCTAACGCGATCAAAAAAGTAGGGGCGATACATGTCGTGCTGGACATCCTCTTCACGCGTCCATATGACCTTAACAGGACCGTCTACGTGCCGGGCAATCTGGACTGCGCGCGTAACGCTGTCAAACTCGAGCCGACGTCCAAAACCTCCACCCAGGAGGTGATTATGCACAATCACCTTTTCCAGCGGCAGTCCCGTTACTGCCGCCGCCGCGGCCTGCGCACGCGTGAGTACCTGGCTTCCCAGCCAGACTTCGCAGCTATCGGACCGGACGTGAACCGTGCAGTTCAGTGGCTCCATGCAGGCATGGATAAGGAAAGGAAGTTCGTATGTAGCTTCGAGGCGGATGGTCGCGCCCGCCAGAGCGGCGCTGAAATCGCCTTCGCTGCGTGCCACCGCGGCGCGGCCCATGGATGCCTCCCGCATGGATTTCACAATCTGGGTCGTATCAACCTTTCCGTTCGGCCCGTCGTCCCACTCAATAGCCAATGCAGCGAGTCCTTTGCGAGCGGCACCCATGTGGTCTGCCACAACTGCCACACAGTCTTCAAGGCGCACAATTTGTCGCACGCCTCGTACCGCGAGCGCTTTAGCGTCATTCGCATTACGCAGTTTTCCACCGGTGACCGGGGATTGGGCGAGCGTTGCCACCTTCATTCCAGGCACTACGACATCAATGCCATATTTCGCAGAGCCGTTGACCTTCATGGGAAGGTCAAGGCGTCTTGCCGGCGTTCCGATGAGTTTGAATTCATCCTTGGGCTTCAGCGTTATATTTTTAGGCGGCGGCAGCTTGGCTGCATCGGCGACCAAGGCACCGTAACTCAACCTTCGCTTGCTATCGCTATGAATCACCTCTCCGCGCGCGGCATAGCAGGATTCTGGGGCAACACTCCATCGTTTCGCTGCAGCTTGAATAAGTAACGTGCGGGCCACAGCACCAGCACGGCGCATGGGCTCATAGGCACCACGAATGGCGTTGGAATTGCCGGTGGACTGGAAGCCGAACATCGGGTTGGCATACAGCTTGTCGCTGGCAGGCGCGTGTTCGACCCGCACGGACGGCAGATCGATTTCAAGCTCCTCGGCGATCAGCATCGGAATGCTGGTGTACGTCCCCTGCCCCATTTCCACATAGGCGACAGTCACCGTCACCTGGCCGTCGGGCTCGATACTGACGAAGGCGTTGGGTGAAAACGCCGCCAGCTCGGCGGACGCAATGGCGTCCGCCGACGTAGTGTAGCCAATGCCGATCATCAACCCGCCACCCAGCGTCGCTCCTACTCTCAGGAACTCTCGGCGCGAGACGACCGGACCTGCATCGCTAAGTAGGCGATCGAGTATCATGCTTGCTTCTCCCCAGATTGAGACAGCGAGCGGGCTGCATCCTTGATCGCCGTCCGGATGCGCAGGTACGTTCCGCATCGACAGATATTGCCGTCCATGGCCGCGTCGATATCGGCATCGCTGGGTTGCTTGTTCTTGGCCAGCAAGGCCGCAGCGGACATTAGCTGGCCGGATTGGCAATAGCCGCATTGCGGCACCTCGTGCTCAAGCCAAGCCTTTTGCAGAGCGCTACCGATGCGATTTCCCGAAAGCGACTCAATGGTGTTTATGTTCTTGCCTGCGACCGAGTCAACGGTGGTTATGCATGAGCGCACCGCAAGGCCGTCAATGTGCACCGTGCAGGCCCCGCACATGCCAAGGCCGCAACCGAATTTGGTGCCTGTCATCCCTAGCACATCACGCAAGACCCAGAGGACCGGCGTGTCCCCGTCCACCTCGACGGACTTGCTCTCACCGTTAACCTTCAGCATTGCAGGCTCCTTAGCAGATGCAGCACATTGCGCGGTATTCGGCCGGAAGCACCTGGCCGGCATCCGAATTTTGTTTTGCAAACAATTGTATGAGTGGAGGAGCCCGTCAGCGGGACAAAAACACCTATGTTTTAGGCCAACATAGGTGCCGCCCTTGGCCGTCCATTTGACGACCGATCTCCCCAGACGGTGGCATTTTCATCAACTGCAAACTGTCGGTAGGCTGCGGCGATGTCTCTCTCACCTTCCGGACAAACGCCGATGGCATAGGGGTGGACACTACCTCCCACCAGCTTGAGCTCTTGCCGCGGTGCAGTGAGCAGCCTACGCATCGCTCTGTTCTTCTGTTGCCATGCGCGCGTTGCGTCGAACAACCTGTGGTGGCTGCCCGCAAATACGCAAAAAGGCGCGCCGCATTCTCTCACTGTCCACAAATCCATTCTCTGCAGCGATGACTTCTATTGAGTGCCTGCTTTGCTCCAACATCAGGCGGGCCGCCTCAACCCGCAGATGTTCAATCGCCTTGGCCGGCGACTGCCCCGTTTCAGAGTGGAAGACCCTGCTAAACTGGCGCCGGCTCAGATTCGCAGCTTCAGCCAGATCATCAACGGTTAAAGTCTTCTTAAGATTGCGCCGTGCAAAGTCAAGCGAACTTTGAACGCGATCAGACCTCGCATCCATATCCAGCAGTTCGGAGTGTTGCAACTGGCCGCCGGCACGCCGATGGGAGAGCACGAGCTTTTTCGCGACGGAGCGCGCCAGATCCCGGCCGAAATCCTTTTCGACCATTTCCAGCGCCAAGTCGATCCCAGCACTCATACCGGCTGATGTCCAGACCGGGCCATCGATAGTAAAAATCCGGTCTGGCTCTAGCTTTATTTTGGGATAGCCTTCTTTGAGTTCACTGGTTGCTAACCAGTGGGTTGTCGCGCGGCGTCCGTCCAGAATCCCGGCCTGCGCAAGAATAAATACCCCGGTGCATATCGAAGCCACACGGCGCGAAGATTCCCTGGCCTTCACCGCAAAATCTACCAGCCCAGGCGTCGCGGTAAACGTCGCCATTCCACCGCCAAATATAACCGTGTCAAAGGTAGGTTCCCCGAAGGGTTCAGTCTGGACCATCATGCCATGAGAGCTGGGGATTAGCCCGCCCGTTTCCGAAAGGACCTCGATCTCATAGAGCTCCTTTCCTGCGGATATATTGGCAAATTCAAAGACCGAGAGCGCGGCCATATACATCAGCTGAAATCCCGGTATGAGGACAAAACCTATCCGTCGCATAATTGAAAGATCCCCGTGTGCTTATTGAACATATTAAACAATTGGCAATCAAAGAATCGCATCTATCCTCTTCCTGCACGCCAAGTTGTTTCATTTTGTAGTGACTCTCGGAATCGACTATACATTGCTGCTTCCCGATCATAAAAAATCTGACGAGTCTTGCTTGACAAATGAGATGACTGGTCATATTATATTTTCATGCCAAAGCCAAACGTACACGACCATATATTCGAAGCAGCATTAAAACTCCTCCCTGAGAAGGGTTTCAATGGTTGCAGCGTGCAAGACATTACTGTTTCAGCCGGTGTACCGAAGGGGTCGTTTTACAACCACTTCGAGAGCAAGGAAGCGCTCGGAGCGGAGATCGTGGCCTATTATGGAACACGCGGCAACTTGCGAGATGTATTGAGCGATCAGTCAATCGCACCAGTGGAACGGTTGAGACAGTATTTTGTTGGACTCAATGAAATGATCGTTAGCCGCGACTTTGAACAAGGTTGCTTACTCGGAAATTTTAGCGCTGAACTGCCGGATCAAAGTCCGATCATCAGAAGCGAGTTAGCGCGAGTGTATGAAGCTTGGACCAACACTATTGGGGCGACCATTGCTGCCGGCCAAGCCGATCACTCGATAGGGAGTGAACTGAGCGCGCAGACACTCGCGGGATTTTTGCTCAATGCGTGGGAGGGAGCGACCTTGAGGGCGAGAGTTGAACGGAGTCGCGATGCATTTGATGCGTTCATGGATGTGACGTTTCATAAAATTCTGGTCTGACCCCCCGTCGCAAACAGGCTTTTTTTTCTGGCATTTTTAAGATGACCGGTCATATTATAGGAGATTTACATGACTGCTAAAAATTCCGCCATATCGACGAATGCCCCACTCTACTTGCTGGCGTTGGGTACTTTCGCTGTCGGAGCCGAGGGGTTCATGATTGCAGGGATACTGCCTTCGATCGCCACAGACTTGTCTGTAAGTGTCTCGGTCGCAGGACAGCTTGTGGCAGCCTTTGCTTTTGCATATGCAATTAGTTCGCCGGTCTTAACGGCGCTTTCGGGCGGCATCAATCGCCGCAGGCTGCTTATCTTTTCCATGTGCGCGTTCACGCTGACTAACCTCTTAGCCTGGAGCGCAACCGGTTATTGGTCGTTGATGGGCGCTCGCATTCTACTTGCGTTTGCGGCAGGTTTGTACGTTCCAAGTGCGAATGCTCTCGCGGGAGCGCTGGTTACTCCGCAGCGACGAGGAAGCGCTTTGGCTATCGTCAATGGCGGACTTACGGTTGCCATTGCTCTCGGCGTTCCATTGGGAACCTACATCGCCAACAAATTCGGATGGCGCATGACTTTTGTTGGCCTTGCCATGGTCGCCGCTGTCGCAACCGTAGGGCTTAGTCTGGGCTTGCCAGGGAACATTGGAGCTGGACTACCCGTCGCCAGCCTGCGCGAGCGAATTAACGTCGCACGGCAACCGGCGGTATTGCTGGCGTTGTTGGGCACGACGCTCTGGGCGATGGGTGGATACACTGTCTATACCTACCTCGCTCTGTTTGTTCAAACGGTGACCGCCATTCAAGGCGAGCACGTTGGCTACGTGTTGTTTATGTGGGGCGTGGCTGCTGCGATAGGCGTGGCGCTTGGCGGGACGGCAAATGACAAGTTCGGCTTCCGTTCCGTCATTCTGCCTGCACTCTTCTTTATGGCTGCTTCCTTTTTGATGCTCTCAGCAACAGCTCATCTTCTTCCGCAAACCATGGCGATTGCACCTGTGTTCGTTGCCGTAGCCGTTTGGGGAATAGCTGCGTGGGCCTTTTATCCCGCCCAACAAGCTCGCTTGATGGCCATAGCAGGGATCAAGGTCGCACCGATTGCCCTTTCGCTGAATGCCTCGTTCATGTATCTCGGCTTTTCACTTGGCGCCGGGGTTGGCTCCCTCACCCTGGCTTACAGCCGCGTGTCGAACCTGGGCCTGGTTGCGGCGACATTCGTCGCTTCTTCTTTATTACTGACATTGGGTACGACCCGCCGGAATGTACTCAATGTCGAGTTGGCCTGAGTGGCGCTTAAACACAACTGATGACTCCAACAGATCACAGGGGGAACGACATGACGAATTCGTGAGACGGTAGGAAGATCGACTGGGAACGCCCCGGTTGTTTGACGAACGGGCCAGAGCACGCCCTGCTGCAAATTGTACTTAAACAAACCAAACAAGAGGAACAGAAAATGAAACTGAGTGGAAATACTATCTTTATTACCGGTGGTGGTTCAGGAATTGGGCGTGGCTTGGCAGAGGCTTTGCACAAACTGGGAAACCAGGTAATCATCTCCGGCCGGCGCAAGGGCCATCTGGGTGAGGTAACCAAGGCGAATCCCGGCATGCAGTCGGTGGAACTCAATGTCGAGGATCCTGCCAGCATCGCAGCGGTCGCAACAAAACTGATTGCAGAGCACCCAAAGCTCAATGTGCTGATCAACAATGCCGGCATCATGCAGATCGACGATGCCGCGAGCACAATAGATGAAGGTCTCCTGGTGTCGACCATCACCACCAATCTGATGGGGCCGATCCGGATGACGTCGGCGCTGATCGAGCACTTGAAGAAACAGGACGCGGCTACTGTCATCAATGTATCGTCGGTACTGGGGTTTGTGCCACTGGCGATGACGGCGGTGTATTCCTCCACCAAGGCGGCCATACACTCGTATACCCAATCGCTGCGCTACAAGTTGAAAGACAGTTCGGTGAAGGTGCTGGAGTTAGCTCCGCCCTGGGTGCAAACGGACCTGCTGAATAGTAATGACGAACCTCGGGCGATGCCTCTGGCGCAGTTCATCGACGAAACCATCAAGGTCCTTGGAACAGACACGGAGGAGGTATTGGTGGAAGGCGCAAAGACGCTGCGCAATAACCCGGGACCGGGCGAGGCTGCGCTTGTAATTCAGTTCAACGACACGATGGAGCAACCGCCACATTGATCGGAGATCGCTGTGGCGAGCGACGATGATGCGTTGTGGCGATCTCCTTTCGAGTTGAGTCCTCTGTGCACATCGTCGCCGTCCCAATGTGGCTTGAGATCAAACTGCAGCGTGGTCTGCGAAGATTTTTTTTGATAAGCAGTGCAGGTATCTTTACGGCTGAGAGCATAACCGTGATTTTGGAGAACAAAATGAATGAAACGATTGAAACGAAAAATAAAGCACTTGTCCTTGAGGCATTCGACACCTTGTTTAACAAGCGTGATTACGTGACATGTGAGCGCTATTGGTCGCCCAATTACATCCAGCATAGCGCTCATATTGAACCCGGCCGCGACGGCCTGTTCAATCTCATCAAAAGCGCTCCAGCTACGTTGAAGTACGAACCGGGCGTGATAATGGCCGATGGCGATTTTGTGATAGTGCACGGGCGATTTTCTGGTCATGGCCGGCCGAAGAACTGGATCGCGGCAGACATTCTACGCATCGTCGACGGCATTCTGGTCGAGCATTGGGACGTCATTCAAGACGAGGCTTCGCATGAGGAATCAAAGAGCGGCCTTCCCATGTTCGGCAACAAATTTCCCGAAGAACTTTGAATTATCAGTCCGGGTTGTCGTCGCACAAACGAGCCAACAATGGAGGAAACCTATATGGCTGCGCAAATAGGTACAGACTTCAAACGAACATCGCCTACTTCACCGGTACACAACTAACGTACGACTTTTCCGTTTTATGAGATGCCCTCTCCTTATTTATGACACACAAAAAAGCTTGACTACCATTAAATTACGAGTATACTTTTAACGTACGATGATAATTCAATGAGAAAGAACAACTTCCATGCGTTACGTAAAAGGACAAAAAGAATTGACGCGCTCGCGCATTCTCGAAGTCGCCTCGCGACGTTTCCGTGGCGAGGGAATTGCGGCGGTTGGCTTGGCCGGAATTATGCAGGAGGCTGACCTTACCAATGGCGCCTTTTACGTCCACTTCAAGTCGAAGGAAAATTTGCTCCAGGAGGTTGTCGTCGACACGTTAAACCGCAGGCTTGAAGCGATGATTGCGGCGTCAGCAGAAGGTTTGGGGTTGGAGCATGGGATTCGCGACTATCTCAGCCCTGGGGCGCGCGACGCCGCTGATGAAGGTTGCCCAACGGCTGCGTTAGTTGCCGAAATAGCCCGTCACCCCAAGGAGACCCGCGACTTGTTCACGCGCAAAATTGGCGATTTTCTCGATTTTATCGCCAATAATTTGCCTGGACGTGACCCTATTACGCAGCGCAAAGATGCAGCTGCACTTTTCGGCATGATGGTCGGAACCTTGCAGCTCGCCCGCGCTGTGAGTGATAAAGCAATGTCAGACCAAATTCTTGAGGGGGGAATTGAGGCAGGAATCGCAATCGTTCGAAGGCAGCAATAATAAATAGTTTTGATGTTATTGAATAAATTAGCGCTGGCGATCGACAGCAGTTGCTAGCGAAGTTTGTATATAAAACTCGCAAATAGCGAAATCGCTCTGGACCCTATTGGTGTCCGATCCAGAGTTGTGAATATTTGGGCGCCTTATTTTTTGGCTTCATTAAATTACGATCATACTTTAATTCGACGTTTTATCAATTGAAGAATGAACGCGAAAACCAAACTTTTACTTGCAACAGTACTGGCTTTGACTGTGAGCGGCAGAATATTTGCGCAGCAGATTGGCAATGCGCCACCCCGAAACATATGAGGTTCCAACATGGCAGATTTTTCCTCTACTGATACCGACTTGTTGACCCAGCCTCTGCTCCTGCAGAATGGCTACGTCCTCCGCAACCGTTTGGCGAAGGCGGCAACGAGCGAGACTCTGGCCACTTATGCCAACAACCCGACGCCGAATCTCATCCGGCTATACCGGCGCTGGGCCTCTTCTGGCATTGGATTGCTCATCACCGGGAACGTGATGATCGACCGCCGGGCGCTCGGCGAGCCCGGCAACGTCGTCATCGAGAATGAAGCCGATCTGCCTTTGCTGCGCCAATGGGCGCGCGCGGCGACCGATCAGGGCGCCGCGATATGGGTTCAGCTCAACCATCCCGGCAAGCAGTCGGCCAAAGGTCTGAATGTCAGCAATCTGGCGCCATCGGCAGTGCCATTCAGCCAGGATCTGGCAGCGCTGTTTGAGACCCCGCGCGAGGCCACTTCTGCTGAAATCAACGACATCATCCAACGCTTCGGACGCAGTGCTGCCATCTGCAAGAAAGCCGGCTTCAGCGGCGTGCAAATCCACGCTGCGCATGGTTATCTGATCAATCAATTCCTGTCCCCACACCACAATCAACGCAATGACGAATGGGGTGGCAGCGCCGAAAAGCGGCGCCGCTTCGTGCTGGCTGTCTACGCCGAGATTCGGCGGCAGGTCAGCCCGGACTTTCCGGTCGCCATCAAGCTCAATTCGGCGGATTTCCAGCGAGGGGGATTTACCGAAGAGGAGTCGCTAGCGACAGTCCAGGCGCTAGTCGACGCCGGCATCGACCTTATCGAAATATCGGGAGGGACTTACGAAACAGGGGTTGCCCAGCCACAAAAGGCGTCCACCCTCGCGCGCGAAGCCTACTTCATCGAATTTGCTGAGAAGGTGCGTGCCACAGTGAAGGTGCCGCTAATGGTCACCGGAGGCTTCCGCAGCGCAAGCGGCATGAACGCCGCACTGCGCTCCGGGGCGGTCGACGTCGTCGGCATGGCGCGGTTGATGGTCATCGATCCTGACGCCCCTATGGCGTTGTTGCAAGGGCGGGACAGCAAGCAGCGTGTACGTCCGATCAAGACGGGGATAAAGCAGATTGATCGACTGGGCCTGATGGAAGTCCTCTGGTACACCCTGCAGCTAAAACGCATCGCCAATGGCGCCGAGCCCCGCCCCAACGAAAGCGGTTTATGGGCCTTTCTGAAATCACTTGCGATGAATGGTTGGGGCGCCTATCGAACCCGACGCCTGCGAGCTCGAACATAAACGGACCTGTGGAAATGCGCATGACAGATTAGTGCTTCGCGCAATAGGCGCAGAATTTTATATTTAATATTTTAGGCGACTAGGGAAGCAGTCGCATTCATTTAGAAATACCAACCTTGGAGGTTCTTACAATGCGTCATTTACTGAAAACCAACGCCCTGCTGTTCGCCCTAGCCGCACAGTTCATTTCGCCGGCAACGCGTGCAAGCGAAGGCTCGTCCGACAGTAACCCATCGGCAACGGCTCAATGCAATGTCTCGTCTGACGGCAATTCTCCGACGACGAGCACGAGCAATGAAACATCAGCTAGCGCGAACATCAACCAACCGGCGGTCGACCAAGCGTCGGAGGTCAACTGGAAAAACGTGCCAACGCAAACCATCGCAGCAGATGGAATTGAATTCGCTTACCGGGAACTTGGGAAGCAAAATGGTGGGACACCGGTGGTGCTTCTTGGCCACTTGGCTGCCGTCCTGGACAACTGGGATCCTCGGGTCCTGGATGGTATTGCGGCGAAGCGTCATGTGATTGCTTTCGACAACCGAGGCATTGGGGCCTCCACCGGCACTCCGTCAAAATCGATAGAACAAATGGCGGACGATGCCACTACTTTTATCAAAGCGATGGGCTTCAAGCAAGTCGATATTTTCGGCTTCTCGATGGGCGGAATGATCGCCCAGGAAATTGTGCTGAAAGAACCGCAGATTGTCGGCAAGCTGATTCTAGCTGGAACCGGTCCGGCCGGTGGCGAGGGCATCAGCGATGTTTCCCGGATCTCGAATTTCGAACTTTTCCACGGCCTCATTACGTTTCAGGATCCGAAGCAATATCTGTTCTTCACTCGCACACCTAACGGGATCTCGGCCGGCAAGGCATTCCTAACGCGCCTGAAGGAACGTTCGGAGAATCGTGACAAAGAAATCACATTTTCCGCGTATTTCGCGCAGTTAAAGGCGCTGAAGGCCTGGGGGAAAAAAGAACCTGCAGACCTATCAGTGATCAAAATTCCCGTGCTCGTCGCCAATGGAGACAACGATCGAATGGTCCCAACAAAGAACACGTATGACTTGGCTCGGCGCCTTCCGAATAGCACTCTGATTATCTATCCCGATGCTGGCCATGGCGGAGTGTTTCAGTGTTATGCCGACTTTGTGCCGAAGGCTCTCGATTTCCTTGCTAAATAGGACTCTGAAGAGCGTTATTGCATAAATGCACCAGTAGTCAACTAATCCGCGAAAGCAATCGTCAACAAGAGGATTACATCATGACCGATACACACTTCACTGCGCCAACTCGCTTCGTGGAAGTCGATGGCGACAAATATGCCTATCGTCGTTGGGGCAACAGCACCACAGATCAACCGCCACTTTTCTTTCTGCAACATTTTCGCGGAGGCATGGATCACTGGGATCCCCTCATGACGGACGGCCTGGCTGCGGGACGCGAAGTGATCCTTTATAACGGTCGCGGTATTGCATCTTCTTCCGGCAAGCCGCGCACTCGAATGGAGCATATGGCCGACGATGCAGCAGCGGTCATACGAGCACTCGGTCTTCGCAAGGTTGATGTTTTAGGTTTTTCCCTGGGTGGCTTTCAGGCTCAAGACTTGACGCGACGTCATCCTGACCTGGTCCGCAAGCTCATGCTGCTCGGCACTGGTCCCCGTGGCGGAAATCCGGATTCAGAGCCCGGTGTATTGGAGACGGCTCCGCGCCCCGTCCCGACCGTGGAGGATTTCTTGTTCCTGTTCTTCGGTAGGTCTGAGGCCGCGCAAAAGGCCGGGCGCGACTTCTGGACCCGCCGTCATCAGCGTGCAGACCAAGACCCTCCCAGTTCCCCGAAAGTAATACAGGCTCAAATTGAGGCGAACATGTATTACCTGCCGAAACTCGACCCCAAAGAGCCTTTTTCTCACTTGCGCGAAATCAAACAGCCGACGTTCATCCTTAACGGCGTGAACGACGTGATGGTTCCGACAATTAATTCCTGGTACATGGCCCAGAACATTCCGAATGCGCAGTTATTCATTTATCCCGATGCTGGCCATGCGGCGCAATTCCAGTACCCTGACCGCTTCTTGAAGCACGCCATTCAGTTTCTCGAAGAGTAACTACCGAGAAATGTTCAACACCTTCTCAAGTCATTTTAATAGCACTTGGATTAGGGAAAAACAATCATGCTAAAGTTTAAATTCTTACTATGGGTCCTAACGAAGTTATTGCAAAGGGCCATCAGAAACAACCCGGAGTGCGCCAAGTATGTGCGAGGCAAGAGGCTGATATTCCAGATAAGAACTATTGGAGGGGTTGGTCGTTATTTCACCATAGAGAACGGCGCCGTCAATTCTGTCGCCGGAATTACCAAGACGCCAAATTTCACCATGTCCTTCAGAGATGCTGCCAGAGGTTTTGCGACACTTTCCGCAAAGGATGGCAAAGAAGCCTTTCTGGCAGCGTTGCATAAAGAAGATCTCACAATCAGTGGCGACTTTGTTGAGGTGATGTGGTTCCAAGGATTGACGGAATATTTGCAGCCTAGCAAAAAGCAAGAACACTAAGAGATTACCGAAGACGATTTAATCTTCCTTGAGTTTTCGAGCTGGCTCCGCTTCGCGGTTCTCTGTGATAGTTGCCCGCTTCTCTCAAGTAGCTCTTCGCGCCGGCAGCGCTAACCGGGGCTTACCTAACACTTGAGTCGCAACCCGCGACGCGAACCGCCGCGTCAAGAAGCGCACACCGAAGCACGACAGTTTATTGAACAGGCCGGGCACAACCGTACGCTTGCCGCGCAGCATCGCAAGGATCGCGGCGTGTGCCACGAACTCCGCGCTTTTCGTCGACGCGTTCGCGATCCACGAGTAGTCGCCCCCGCCGGACGCGGCGTGGAACGCGGTTTCGGTGCCGCCAGGGCAGATGCAGGTCACCGATAGCGGCGTGCCGCGGTGCTCGTCATGGAGGCCCTCGCTGAAGTTGCGGACGAACGCCTTCGACGCGGCGTACAGCGCCATGTTCGGCACTGACTGGTACGCGCCGGTCGACGCGATGTTCACCATGTGTGCAGGCTCGGTGCCTGCCTTGCGCGCGTCGACGAAGCACCGCGCGAGCTGGACGAGCGAGGTCATGTTGAGTTGGACGAGCTCCGCGTCGCGTGCCCAGTCAACCTCGTCGAACCGGCGGAAATAGCCGAATCCGGCGTTATTGATCAGGATGTCGATCGGGCCACCGGCGATCGCGGCGTCCCAGAGCGCGCGCGCGGCATCGGGCTTTCCGAGATCTGCGGTAACGATCTCGACCTTCACGCCCTTGCAGGTCGCGGCGACCGCATCAAGTGCGTCGCGGCGCCGCGCCGTCAGCACGAGATCAACACCAAGCGCCGCGAGCTCACGCGCGATTGCCGCGCCAATGCCGCTGGATGCGCCGGTCACCAGCGCGCGTTTGCCAATGTTGACGGTTGTGTATGTATTCAAATCGTTCTCCTTATCGTGTAGAGCGTTATCAAAAGCGGCGTGCGAAACGGCTAGCCGCCTATGCGTCGAGCCGAAGGTCTTTGCGTACTCCGGCGTCCAGCACGCTGGCCGGCGCAAACCTGCGCAGCAGGCGCAAGCGGCTGGCCATGCCCGGTGCGTAGTGGGTCTTGGGACGCACCGCTTCGGCGGCCTTCAACACGATGTCGGCCACCACCTCAGGTCCGTCTGCGCCCGCGATTCCTTCCTTGAGCCGCTGCTCCATGCCCGCGCGAATTTCGCGGTACATGTCCAACGGTGTATCGGGTTGCATTAGATTCGCTTCGAACGGCGTGTTGATATAGGGCGGCTCCACCACCGAGACGCGAATGCCCAGCGTGCGCAACTCATGGTCTAGCGATTCCGAATAGCCGGCGACGGCGTGCTTGGTAGCGGAGTACAGCGCCATATATGGTGCGGGTAGGAACCCCACCACGGAGCCGATGTTGATGATGCGGCCACTCCCCTGGCGACGCATATGCGCTACGACGGACCGGATCATCCGTACCATACCGAAGAAGTTGGTGTCGAAGATAGCCTGGGCCTGCGCAATCGAACTCTCTTCCGCGCCGGCTGGAGCGACTCCGAAGCCAGCGTTGTTGACCAGCAGGTCGATGCGGCCTTCCAGCTGCATCAGCTGCCCGACTGCGGCATCGACCGATTCGTCGCTGGTTACATCCAGGGCCAGCATTTGGAACGGTCGCTGGCCCGCCTGGCCACCGCGTCGGCTGGTGCCGTACACCTTGTAGCCAGCGTTCGCCAGCCGTTGCGCAGTGGCTTCGCCTATGCCCGACGAAGCCCCAGTTACGAGGGCCACTTTATTCATGAGGTTCATACTGTTTTTCCTTTAGTGTTTGACTTTTGCATGACGATCATCATATTTGTTGAGCGAGTTAAAAATCAATAGGTTTAAGTGGCGTCAGGCGATGGGCAGGTGCTTCAAGGTAGCCGCGCGCAGACTGTCGGATAGTGCAGGCTCGTCGGTGACGCGGGCCAACAGCAAGGTACCGACCATGGTGGCGACGGTCACGAGGGCGCGTTCGTGGATACCGGGCTGCCCCCAATCTGGTGACTGGCGGGCAACAAGATCGTCCATTTCTTTGATGTACCGGGTGGTACGTCTGCCGCGACGGCTGCCGACTCCGCACAGGCCCGCCCCGCTGCTTCCGCCAGCATGGCCTCGCGCGAGGCGAAGTGGGCGTAGAAGCTGCCATGGGTCAGGCCGGCCTCTTTCATGATGTCGGCGACTCTGGTTCCGTCGTAGCCGCTGCGACGGATCGCCCGCGCAGCGGCGGACACGATGCGCTCGTGTGCGGCTTTCTTGGCTGCCGTTCTGGCGATGGATTTTGCATTTCGCATGATGCTCATCATATATTTTTTCAAAAAAATGTGTAGTAATATTTTGAGCTAAAGCATCCGCTTGGTTGCGATTTTTTGGTCAGATCGTGCTTCACAAAGCGCCAAGCGACATTCAACCCCCGGTAATCCAGAAGCCTTTCGATCAAGGTCTTCAACTAAGCGCTCACCTTGACCACGACCTTGCCTTTGGCACGTCCCGTCTCAACGTAATCAAGCGCTTCCGGAGTGGATGCGAAAGGAAAAATCTTGTCCACCACGGTGCAGATGGCCCCAGTCCCGATCAACTCAGCGATGTGACGCAATTGCTCGCCATCGGCACGCATAAACAAAAAGACGTAGCTGACTTGATGACGTTTTGCTAGTTTTCTAATCCGATAACTGAGCATGCCCATGGCCATTCTGACGAACCATGCCGCACCGATCGCTCTGGCGAAATCCGGATCCGGCGGACCGGAAATCGAAATCAGCTTGCCGCCAGGCTTAAGCACACGGACTGATTTCATGAGCGTTGCGCCGCCCTGCGTGTCCAGTACGACGTCGTAATCGTGGAGCACGGCCTCAAAATCTGTTTTTTTGTAGTCGATGACGACATCGGCGCCCAAACGCTTGACCCAGTCATAATTCGCGGCACTGGTTGTGGTGGCGACGTACGCTCCCAGATGCTTTGCTAGTTGAATGGCAAAGGTGCCGACGCCGCCGGAACCAGCATGAATCAACACTTTCTGCCCCTTCTTCAGGTTCGCCTTCTCAACCAGCGCCTGCCATCCGGTCAAGCCGACCAGCGGGATGGACGCGGCATCTTCCATATTAAGCGCCTTGGGCTTGAGCGCCAGCGCATTTTCGCTGACTGCAATGTATTCGGCGAAAGCGCCAATGCGCTCCTGCTCCGGTCGCGTATACACTTCGTCACCAGGCTTGAAACGTCGCACACGCGCCCCGGCGCGGACCACGACACCCGCCAGATCATTTCCGAGTATCAGCGGCAAACGGTAAGGCAGTATCAATTTGAGCGCGCCGCTGCGTATTTTCAGATCCAGTGGATTGACGCTGGCGGCATGGATTTGGACCAACACATCGTCTTCCCGCAGTTCCGGCTCCGGCATCTCGCTTGCGTGAACCACGTTGCTGCTTTCATAACGGTCAATGATGAATGCCTTCATTCCACCCTCCAGTGTTCGATTTCCATGGATACAGATGTTGTCGATCGCGGCGCCGGGTCCTCCGCTCAGTATACTCGCGCGCCAAGATGGGGCGCGATCTGTTCCTTAAAATCGATCAAGCCCTACAACCGGATCTGCGCCATTTTTTTGAAGGTACGATCACGTGCTCACCATCTGCACAACGACCTTCCCCTTGGCCCGCCCCCCTTCGAGATAAGCCAGTCCCTCCTTCGCTTGAACGAACGGAACTACCTTATCAATCACCGGACGGATGCGCGATGTCTCAAGCAGCTCGCCGATCTTAGCGAGTTGACGGCCATCTGGACGCACGAACAGGAACGAATATGAGGCGTCACGCTGTTTTGCGAGCCGGATGATCTTACGGCTCAACAGGCCTAATACGAACATCATCAAAAAATTCATTCCGCGTGCGCGTGCGAAGGCGGCATCCGGCGGGCCGACGAGCGAGACGACACTGCTTCCGGGCTTTGCAATCTGCAATGTCTTTTCGAGCCCATCTCCGCTGATCGTACCCAGGACGACGTCATAACCCCGCAGCACTTCCTCAAATTCCTGCTTCTTGTAATCAATCACCTCGTCAGCGCCGAGGCTACGCACCAGATCCACGTTACCCGTGCTGGTGGTGGTCCCTACCTTTGCACCGAGGTGATTTGCCAGCTGGATCGCGAACGTTCCTATGCCTCCCGCACCTGCTGGGATAAACACCTTCTGCCCAGGCTTAAGCCGTGCGCGTTCAGTGAACGCTTGCCACGATGTAAGTCCGACCATCGGAATCGAGGCGGCTTGCACAAAGTCCAGATTGACAGGTTTAAGCGCAGCGGCATGCTCGGGCACGGCGGCAAACTCAGCAAGAGAGCCGCCGCCCAGATCGAAGATGCTGGCGAACACAGCATCGCCGACCTTAAAGCGGGTCACGCGACTGCCGACTTCCACCACGACACCTGCCAGATCGCTCCCCAGCGTAGCCGGCAGCTGAAACTTGAGGATAGGCTTAAACATTCCTTTCGGAATCTTGTAATCAATCGGATTGAGGCCGGCGGCGTGCACCTGGACCAGCATCTCATCCGGTCTGATCTCAGGCCGAGGAATATCGGCAAACGCGATGTGATCGGCCTTGCCGTAACGTTTTAAGATAAGTGCCTTCATTATTCTATTGCCTTCTTTGTTTTCGTTAAATATGCATCCTGTTCGAGTACTGGCGGAGACGTTATCCAGCTTCTCAACACAGGCGGTCGTTGCTGGATTACGCTTTTCTACGCCGATGGTTGCTGTCCGACTGGGCGGGGTGGCCACACCCTACAAACAAGAACGCCAGCATGAGCGCGACTTCGATGAAAACGGCTATCAGGATTCTGGGGGAGGCATTCCCTGTCACCAATTCAAGGATCCCCAGTGTCGCGAGCATGAAACAGGCAGCCACAACACCTTTGATCAACGCTGATCGAGCCGTTGACGACTCGGCATTTCTGGCTGAGAAGAGCATGACGGCGATTCCTGCATACAGCGCTGCCGCACGCCGGCTGACCAATCCGGCTGAAGATGTGAATTCAATTCCCCAATCTGACAACAGGAGTTGAGGCGCCAACATCCAGATTAGCGCCAATGCGAAGAAAAGAAGCGCGGACAAGGTCGCGAGAGCACGGAAGTTGCGTTTCATGAACTTAACCTGCCAGCGCCGAATAGTCCGTATAACCCTGCGGTCCAGGCGTATAGAACGTGCTTGGATCGGGGGCGTTCAACGGCGCGTTTTGGCGCATGCGTTCAACCAGGTCAGGATTGGCCAAAAAGGCCCGGCCCATCGCTATCAAATCCGAGTGGCCTTCAATCAGCGCTTGCTCCGCGCTGTCTTTGTCGAAACCGCCGGCAAGAACGAAGGGACCGTCAAACGCCGCTCGCAGATCGGCCTTCAGCTTGGCTGGAACAGGCGGAGCGCCGATCGCCGAGTGATCCAGGACATGTATGTACATGAGGCCGAGGGCGGATAACTCCCTCACCAGCGCCACATACTGCTCATCCACTTCCGCGAAGGATCCGGTGGCATTGAAAACCCCATGTGGCGATAAACGGATACCGACTCGCTCAGCCCCGATCTCCTTTGCGGCGGCGCGGGCGACCTCAAGCACTAGCCGGTTACGCCCTTCGGGTGTACCTCCGTAGCCATCTGTTCGGCGGTTGACATTGGCATTCAGGAATTGCTCGAGCAAATAGCCGTTGGCAGCGTGCAATTCGATTCCATCGAAACCGGCGGCGATGGCCAGACGCGCGGCGGTTGCAAACTCATGAATCGCAGCCGCAATGTCGCCATCGGTCATCTCGCGCGGCGGCGTGTGCGGTTGGCTCCCATGGCTATCGGTCCACATCTCGCCGGGGCATCTGTCGGATGATGGCCCCAGTACTTCGGCCCCGACCGGCAGGTTTGCCTGATGGCTCACTCGCCCCGTATGCATCAGCTGAACGACGATCTTGCCGCCCTTGCCGTGGACTGCATCCGTTACGAGTTTCCAGCCCTGTACATGGGCATCATTGAATAAGCCCGGTATGCGCGCATAGCCCAAACCGTTCGGCGATGGAGAAGTACCCTCGGTAATAATAAGGCCAGCACTTGCACGCTGCGAATAGTAGGTAGCCATCAGGCTGTTCGGCGTGTTGTGCTCGACGGCACGACTGCGAGTGAGCGGAGACATCACGGCCCGATTGTTGAGATTGGTGGCACGTAGAGAGAAGGTTTCAAATAGCATTTTTCGGCAATCCTTAAAAAGATATTTTGATTCGTAAAATCAGGCCGGTAGAAGGCGCGGTGCAACCTTGCCGGTTTGTGACGTAGCGAAGAGTGCGAGACGGGCCGATTCAAAGCGTTCGATCAACTCCGCGTCAGCCACCGAAGGCCAGGTGATGTTTTCGCCTTTATCGAACGCAGACAAGGCTGCGTCCACCAGGTCATCCGTCGACATTACGGACTCCGGAGCGAGAGCCGCCAGGGGCACGCCGGACCTGTCCCAGATCTCTGTGGCCGTGGCGGCAGGGAGTACGACCTGAACTTTCACGCCTGTATCGGCAAGTTCATGCTGTAGCCCGCGGCTGAACGCCAGAACGAACGCTTTGCTTCCGCTGTACACGGAACTGATTGGCAGGGAGTTCACCGCCAATACAGAGGAAAC
Organism: Collimonas sp. OK242; assembly: GCF_900107095.1. Taxonomy (GTDB): domain Bacteria; phylum Pseudomonadota; class Gammaproteobacteria; order Burkholderiales; family Burkholderiaceae_D; genus Collimonas. The sequence goes on along the minus strand of NZ_FNOR01000002.1, from coordinate 188,355 downwards.
ATTGATGATCAGTCCCTCATTGCGCGACTTCATCCCAGGCAGGACTGCATGTGTCAAGCGCGTCAGGGCTGTGATGTTCAGCACGATCTGAGTCAAAGAGTCCTGTAAGGGGCTGTCTGAGATTGGGGCGAGTCGTGCGATGCCAGCATTGTTCACCAAGACACTGACCGCCGAATTATTGGAGAGAAATTGCTCGATGCTAGCCTGACCAGCCTCCGTTTCAAGGTCGGCGATCATTAGTGCGACCTTCACGCCGTGCGTCCTTGCGATCTTGGCCGCTAGCGATTGCAAGCGCTCCGAGCGTCGCGCAATAAGCACTAGGTCATAGCCCCGTTTAGCCAAGCGGTCGGCATAGACCGCGCCGATGCCAGATGATGCACCAGTCACAACTGCAATTTTTCGAGAAGAAGTAGGCATTATTAGTCCTTAATGTGAAATATATATGATGATCATCATATTTTAATGCAAAAAAACTGCCGATAAACTCAAGCGGCAGCCGGTATAAATTGCTTCAGTGCAGCTGCGCACAGCGCTGCGGACAGCTTGGGGTCGTCAACGGCACGCGCAACCATGGTGGTGCCAATCAGGGCGCAGACCAGCGCCATTGCCTGCTCGTGCGCCTGCGGCTGCCCCCAGTCGGGTAATTGGCGGGCGAATAGATCGATCATTTCCTTGATGTGAATGGTCGCGGCGCGTCGCACTTCCGGTGCCTGGCGCGGCATTTCCGAACCCAGCGCAGAGACCGGACAGCCAGTCTCGATGGCCGCGATATGCTCCTGCGACAAATACGCCTCCATCATGGCCTGCAGCGCTTTCCCCGGCGGCGCGGCCGCCGCCACGCGTGCCGCTAACGCAACTGATTCAGCACCGGCACGGTCCCCGGCTTCCGCCAGCAAAGCGTCGCGCGACTCAAAATGGGCATAGAAACCGCCGTGCGTCAGGCCGGCTTCTTTCATGATGTCGGCGACACCAGTACCTCCGTAGCCGCTGCGGCGGATGGCGCGAGCCGCCACTTCCACGATACGCTCGTGCGTGGCTTCCTTGCGGCTTACGACAGTGTGTTTGGTAGATTTCGCATTCATGACGATCATCATATATCATTTTTAATCAATGTGCAGGCACCGATTCAGAAAGGATAGCTGTACTGATCATTGGATGACCGATAACAATAGAAAAATGGAAAGAGACATCCTGCAGATTGCTGTTCTGAAGATGGCCTTTGCCCAGCGCAAACCAGCCGCCGGCCGGATTTGCCACATCGGCCAAGGCACTGTCTATGGAGTTTCCGCCTATCGGGCCGTACTTGATCAGAACCGGGCTGGTCCAAGCATGAGTCGCAAAGGCAATTGCCATGACAATGCCGTGGCTGAAAGCTTCTTCTCCAAACTCAAGAACGACGTTTTATCATGCGGAACCACAGAGAAGTAGATCGGATTGAAGATGCCCCCGCCACCCCATCCAGGATGCTTTTGCACATGGCAAATCCGGTCAACCGCGTTGCACGACAAGCCGATGTTCGATGTGGCCTGCTACTGGTCTTTTGGTAGTAGCAGGTTACTAGTCGCGCGACTAGACTTCTCATTGCTTATTCAAGCGCCCACGGTATTTAACATACCCCTACCATTCACCAAGAAAGGCCAATATCATGTCCAAGAAAATCGAACGTGAAGAAATCAGCTCACGCCGCAAATTACTGGTCTCCGCAGCAGGCGTTGCTGCCGGCGCAGCCACCGCCGTTCTGGCATCTTCGAATGCCGCCGCAGCTTCCGCCAAACCGACGTCTGGCGACAGCGTAGGCAAACACACGGGTAACACCGTCACAACCAAAGACGGCACGCTGATTCATTACAAGGACTGGGGAACAGGCCCGGTTGTCGTGTTCAGCCATGGCTGGCCGCTACAGGGCGACGCTTGGGAAGACCAAATGATGTTCTTGGCTACTAACGGCTATCGCGTAATTGCACATGATCGTCGCGGACACGGCCTGTCGAGCCAACCTTGGACCGGCAATGACATGGACACATACGCCGACGACCTAGCAACATTGATGGATGCCCTGGATCTGAAAGGTGCGACTATGGTTGGTCATTCCACCGGCGGTGGCGAGGTAGCGCGTTACATCGGACGTCACGGTAGCAAGCGCGTCGCCAAGGCGGTGCTGGTAGGTGCAGTGCCTCCGCAAATGGTTAAATCCGCCAATAATCCTAACGGTTTGCCGATGTCCGTATTCGACGGCATTCGGAGTTCGGTTCTAGCCGATCGCTCACAATTCTTCAAAGACTTGACGACCCCGTTTTACGGTTACAACCGCCCTGGCTCCAAGCCTTCCCAAGGTGTCCGTGATACATTCTGGGCTCAAGGCATGCAGTGCGGGATTAAAAACGCGTACGATTGCATCAAACAATTTTCGGAAACCGACTTCACCGAAGATTTAAAGAAAATGGATATGCCAACTCTGATCGTTCATGGCAGCGATGACCAAATTGTGCCTATCGATACGTCCGGCAAGGCTTCTGCGAAAATCGTCAAAAACGCGAAGTTGCTTATCTATGACGGCGCACCTCATGGTTTGCCAACCACTCACAAAGATAAATTGAATGCAGATTTGCTCGCATTCTTGAAGTCTTAAACGATGCATGGTCGGCGCTGTAATTCATACAGTGCCGACTAGAAAGAGAATCATGCGAGGCAACTCACAAATCTCGATGCATGACAGCACTGATTATTTCGGCTGGTTGAAATCGACGTGCTGACGAAAAATTTCCTCTACCCAATCGGCGAATAATCGAAGCTTTGCCACATTTCTTCGATTTTGTGGATATAACAATGATACCGGCATGGGTACTGGCAACCATTGAGAAAAGACTTCCACCAAATCACCACTGTCCAGATATTCTCGTACCTGGTACCGTGCAGGCTGTATCAGGCCGAGGCCCTGAAGACCGCAAGTTACATGAGCATCGGCATCATTTACCGAGACGACGCTCGTCATTTCAACTTTCACCACCGTCCCCTCCACCTGAAAGTCCCAATCAAACGCCCGTCCGGTTCTTCCAGAACAGTGTGTCACCATGCGATGGTGCTGCAATTCGTCAATCGTGCGGGGGGTGCCGTAACGTTTCAAATAAGATGGCGACGCGCAAGTGACGAACTGCATGCTGCCAATCTGTCGGCCGACGAGAGAAGAGTCTTGCAGGCTCCCGGCACGCAGAGCGCAATCGACACCCTCCTGTGTCATGTCAACCAAGCGGTCTGTGAGGCTCAAGACCAGCTCCAGTTCCGGGTACGCATCATAGAACTCGGCAATGCGAGGAAGCACCACATGGCGCCCAACGGCGCCCGGCATATCGATACGTAGCTTGCCCTTAGGTCCCTTCTGGCTATGATCACGAAAACTGCTTTCAATCTCCTCAATAGCAGCAAGGATTTGGGTACATTTTTCAAAATACTCGGCGCCATCCGGCGTCAGGGACAGGCGGCGAGTAGATCTTTGCAAAAGCCGGGTTCCCAGAAAAGCCTCCAGGTTTTGCAACGTCGAAGTCAATGATGCACGTTGCAAATTTAACGTTTCAGCTGCTTTCGAAAAACTGTTGGCCTCAACAATTCGCACGAAGGTCTGCATAGCTTTCAGGCGATCCAAGACGCTCTCCTCAAGATTGTTCAATTAAATCATACAGTATGGAAGGGGTGAAACATAACAATCTTTGATCGGATATTCCCTAAAATGAGTCCAGGAAGCATCTTGTTCCGCCTTTAACTGAACCGACACAAAGATCAATATCAATACCCCTTTCGTATAAACGACAATCCCGCTTCGCCAAGCATAATCTCAGCATCCCTTCGTTTTTATCGCAATGAATTTTTCTATCAACTTCTCACAATTGACACGGGCATTTAAAAAAAAACAATGCACACTACGCCTGACTGCATGAACCCAAAATTGAATCGTACAAACGTATGAACGCAATATTGAACAGCCAGCCTATGATCGATTTATCGGCGTCGAAACTCGTACCGTTGCACGCGAACCGTTTGATAGTCTTGCACCGGGCAGAACGCATGGCCTGCACCGCTATGGAAACCGCATTGGTAGCCTTGCCTGCCAGCCATGCTCAAAATCCGGAAGCACGACATCTTTTAGAGTGCGAGTTCAATCTGCGAAAGCGACCAGACCCCAATTGGACCTTGATGTCCCTATCGCTAGAGCCAGGCGACCAAGAGGAGTCTGCACTTATTTTTCCAGATCCAGGAGGTGTGCCACTATGCAGTCTTCCAAAAGAGCTGTTACCGACACAAGCAGCGCTTTCGCTCGAAAACGCCCATCTATCCAATCAATTGCAATTGGAAATTGAGCGTCGCCGAAACACCGAAGATGCTCTGAAAGCCAGCGAAACGTCTCTCGAAATCGCGCGGATGCTTACCCAATCCGGCATCTGGCGATGGAATATTGAAACCGGTGAAATTAATTGTTGCGAGGAGCTGATTCGAATACTGGATTTTGATCCTCCACCCCATACAGTTACTATCGACGAATTCATGGAGCGCGTCCATTGCGACGACAGGCCGCAGGTCGAAAGCGAAATATACGAGGTGCTAAACGCGGGCCAAAGCCTGCAGCAAGAATTTCGCGTTACGCTGCCTGACGGCACCCTGCGTCATCTGCGAAGCGTCGGACGGGTCGAACTCAACCGCGCTGGCCAGTTGGAATTTTTCGGATCAATAATAGACGTCAGTGATCAAAAACGTTCTGATGAAGCATTACGCCTTGCACAGGGCGAACTTGCCCGTGCGGCGCGGATAACAACAATGGGGCAATTCGCTGCATCAATTGGCCACGAGGTCAGTCAGCCTTTAGCCGCCATCGTACTAAATGCCGATGCTGCGCTATGTTGGTTGCGGCAAGAGCCAGCACAATTAACCCAGGTCAGGGATGCCTTAAAGCTGATACTTCAAGCGGGTAATTCTGCGGGGAGCGTGATCCGAAGCATTAGAGGCATGGCGTGTAAATCCGGGCCTGAAATTGCTCCTTTTGTAGTGGACGATGCAATTCGGGAGGTGTTACTACTACTTCGAGCTGAATTACAAAAACGTAAGATCGGAGTCCGTACCCAATTTACGCTTGGCACACGCTTGCTCAATGCCGATCGAGCGCAATTGCAACAGGTCATGATGAATCTTTTGTTGAACGCGATTGACGCAATGAGCTGCATCGAGGGCAGAACGCGTTTGCTGGACGTTCGATCTGCGATCGTAGATACCTCCGGAACCGTCAGCTTCAGCATCGAAGACAATGGCATAGGCATTGACGCCAATTCAGCCGAATGCCTGTTCGATCCTCTTTTTTCGAGCAAGTCCGATGGTATGGGTATGGGGCTGACAATCTGCCGTTCAATTGTTGAGTCTCATGGCGGGCGAATTTGGTGCACATCGCGACAACCAAACGGTACTTCCTTCCATGTCAGTTTGCCGCCGGACGGCGCGCGGATTGGAATGTCCGGCAATAACAAAATTCTGAATTCCGACAAGAAATTTACGTGATATGGAAACCATTTCAATTCTGATCGCGGACGACCATCCGCTGATACTCGCGGGTCTTACATCGTTGATTAATGCTACACCCGGGTTTCATCTGGTGGCTCAGGCCTCGGACGGACGCCAGGCATTGGATTATTACGAGCAATTGCGTCCAAACGTGGTTCTCATGGACCTCAATATGCCGGAAATGAACGGGGTTGAAACAATCGGCCGTATTCGCCACATAAATCCCAACGCGTGTATCGTGATCCTAACATCGTACCAAGGCGAAGAGGATGTCTACCGGGGTCTACACGCGGGTGCACAAGCATATTTGCTCAAAGACTCAGGAATGGAGCAACTGATCAAATGCATAAAGACTGTCGCCGCAGGAAGCAAATTCTTGCCGACTGAAGTTGCATCGAAATTGGCCGAGCGGATGGAGACAAACAGACTGTCTAAACGCGAACTGGAAATTCTCGTTCATCTGGCCACCGGGAAGAGTAACAAGATGATAGCGCGCAGCGCCGGGATTGAAGTCGGCACCGTAAAATTCCATGTGAATAATATCCTTGCGAAGCTCAATGTTGCAAGTCGGACCGAAGCAGCAACTGTTGCGGCCCGACGCGGCCTGCTAAGCATCTTTTGACGTGAGGCGATCTGAGTTGCTGAGGTAGGCGTGAATTTGCGCGACTACGGCAGCTCCCTCGCCAACGGCTGCAGCAACGCGTTTAACGGAACCTGCACGCACATCACCTATAGCAAATATTCCCGGTGCGCTCGCTGCTAATCCAGAAGCGCCCGCAACTCCGGCATTGGAGGCCTGCCCGGTAAGGACAAATCCTTTCTGATCGAGATTCAATCCGCAGCTATGCAACCAATCGGTTTGAGGTTCGGCGCCTATAAATAAAAACAGCCTGGACGTGGAAATTATTCTCTCGCAACCATGCTGTAACAACCTTACCGCTTCAAGCCCTTCGTCAGAGCCGTCCAACGCAGACACAATCGAATCGGTATGAAGGCTTATGTTTTCCGTTGTTGCGATGCGTTCTATCAGATAGGCAGACATACTGTCCGTCAATCCAGGTCCGCGTACGACCATGTGTACCTTGAGTGCATGCGAAGCGAGAAAAACGGCCGCCTGCCCTGCTGAGTTTCCGCCTCCCACCAATACAATTTCCTGTTCAAAACAAAGCTTTGCTTCGATGGGCGATGCCCAATAGTGGATACATCTTCCTTCGAAGCGCTCTACCCCCGCCAGATCCAGGCGCCTATAGCGCGCGCCAGATGCGATCACCACCGTTTTTTCCTGCACATAACTGGCGTCGTTCAATACAGCGCGACGTGGTGTGGTATCACAGCACAAATCAACCACGCATAGCGGAACTGCAATTTCTGCACCGAATTTTTGCGCCTGAACATAAGCGCGACCAGCCAGCTCTTGACCGGATATTCCAGTTGGAAAACCAAGGTAATTTTCGATTCGGGCGCTGGCTCCCGCCTGACCGCCAAAAGCGTGCTGCTCAAGGACTAAAACTGACAAGCCTTCCGACGCTGCATAGACTGCTGCTGCCAGTCCCGCCGGCCCTGCGCCGACGATGAGGACGTCATATACCTGAGAGCTTTCCAACAGAGGCAACATCCCCAGATTCCTTGCCAAGGCGTTTTCGCTGGGGTTAAAGCCGACTCCCCCGTCCGGATAAATCACTAAAGGCATTTGTTGTGGCGCCGGCGCATAAACCTGAAGAAGTGCGGCAGCGGCCGGGTCGTCATCTGGATCAAGCACGGTATGCGGATGCCCGTTGCTGGTCAGGAAATTTTGAAGCCTCACCATATCCGGGTTGCCAAGCCGGCCGACAAGGGCCGGGCCGCACTCCCCGGTATCGAGGAGATTCATGCGACGCAAAATCAATGCGCGCATGATACGCTCGCCCAAATCTGCGTGGCTGACGATCAAGCGACGTAACATCAATGAACTGATCTGCAAAGTACTTACTTCGCCGATGGCAGTGCCTTCAACGAGCGACGGCCGGTCCGATAGCTGACTGATCTCCGCTGTAAATTCCCCCGGACCGTGATGTGCTACCGTAAATTGCCTGTTCAGGCCATCATGCCGGCTAATCACCACCCAACCTGCCAGAATTATATGCATGCCGCCGGAGGCTTTGCCCGCCCGGAAAATGGTTTCCCCTGGACGCCAATGGTGCACAATCCCAAAGCGCATTGTTGCGCTTATCTCAGCCATTGTCAGTACCGGGAAAATCTGCTTTCGACGGCTCTCGATATCAACCGGATTTGCTACCGGCGTTCTACCTGCGTGAGGACGCAATGCCGGAGATTGGAAATTCAGATCAGAAACATCTGCGGACGGGACACCGGCACTATGTAGATCACTCATGATTATTAAACCCAAAATGGATTGAACGACCGGATGTTTCGCGTTCGTCACGCCGGGACCGAGCCAGAGGCGCTGTCCCGGCAGTGAATATCATTCGATTTACGACGCGATCTTGCGCAGTGCCTCGGCTACGCCAGCGCCGTATGCCGGATCGGCTTTGAGGCAGTTGCCGACGTGACGCGCCTTCACTTCATTGGAGACACCGCGCATTGCACGGGCGGTATTATCAAAGAGCAGCTGTTGCTGAACTGGCGTCATCAGCCGGAACAACACTCCGGGTTGTGAATAATAATCCTCGTCGACGCGATGGTTCCAATGGCCTGCGGCCCCGCTGATAGCCAAGGGAGGCTCACGAAAATCCGGTTGCTCCTGCCATTCGCCGACGCTGTTCGGCTCATAGGCAGTCGTTCCTCCTTGATTGCCGTCCATCCGCATCTGGCCATCCCGATGATAGCTATGGAAGGGGCATTTCGGCGCATTGACTGGAATCTGATGATGATTTACGCCCAATCGATAACGCTGCGCGTCGCCGTATGAAAACAGCCGCCCCTGTAACATCTTGTCCGGAGAAAAACTGATGCCAGGCACGATCTGAGCGGGATTAAATGCAGCTTGCTCGACCTCTGCAAAGAAATTCTCAGCGTTGCGATTTAGTTCCATCACACCAACCTCGATCAGCGGATAGTCCTTATGTGGCCAAACCTTGGTCAGATCGAATGGATTGATGTGATAAGTCGCTGCGTCTTCCTCTGGCATAATCTGGACAAACAGCGTCCAGCGCGGAAAATCTTTCTGCTCGACGCTTTCGTATAAATCGCGTTGCGCGCTCTCCCGATCGCGGCCAATCAAGGCTTCCGCTTCGGCGTCGGTCAAATTTTCAATGCCTTGCTGGGTCTTGAATGTAAATTTCACCCAAAAACGCTCATTTTCTTGATTCAGGAAGCTATAGGTATGGCTGCCAAATCCGTGCATATGTCGGTAAGTACGCGGCAAACCCCGATCGCTCATGACCACAGTGACCTGATGCAAGGCTTCAGGCAACATGGTCCAAAAATCCCAGTTGCTGTTCGCATTGCGCAAACCTGTGCGTGGGTCGCGTTTGATCGCGTGGTTCAGATCTGGAAACTTGAGGGGATCTCGCATGAAGAACACCGGGGTATTGTTACCCACCAAATCCCAGTTCCCATCTTCCGTATAGAATTTCATTGCAAAACCGCGGATATCGCGTTCTGCATCCGCCGCCCCGCGCTCACCAGCCACGGTGGAGAAACGAACAAACATCGCGGTTTTCTTACCCACTTCCGCAAACAGCTTTGCTTTGGTATAGCGGGTAATATCGTGGGTCACGGTGAAGCTTCCATATGCGCCGGCTCCCTTCGCGTGCATCCGGCGCTCAGGAATCACTTCGCGGTCGAAATGCGCGAGCTTTTCAAGGAACCAGATATCCTGCAACAAAGCCGGGCCGCGTGGTCCCGCAGTCTGAATGTTTTGATTGTCAACGACGGGGGCGCCAGCTGCAGTGGTAAGTTTTTTCATGGTATCTCCGGGGTTAAGTTGTATCAGAATAGCCCCGTTGCCCCGCGCTTCCACCTGCCGAAAGCACACTTTTCACCATACATTTGGATCAGGATGTGCAAGATTTTTGCCGAAAAAATTCCAGATAAATCCAGCTTTTTCATGCCTAAGAAATAGGCAGGCGAAATTACCGTATTTGCGTGTAGTTCATCGGGATCCAGCGAAATCCTTTGCCATTTACGCCTACATGCCCCATACCTGGAAACGGCAGATGCGCAGCACCGACCAGGATGCCATCCTTAGCGGCACTGGAAAAAACTTTCAGCCGCTCAGCAGCAGCCTGTTTTTGGTCACTGTCAAATGCGATGGTGACAGATGGTGTATCAAACTGCACAGCGGCTACATGGATCAGGTCACCGATCAGCAGCAACTTCTGCCCCTTGCTTTGTATCAAATAACTAGTATGCCCAACCGTATGACCTTGACTAAGGACGCTACTCACTCCAGGCACCAATTCTGCATCCCCATCAAATGGGATGTATTTTTCTGCCTCAACGTATGGACTCACCGACGCAATTGCCCCCTGAAAAAACCCTTTATTATCCGGCGTAGCTCGATCCATGTTCGATTTGCTCAACCAAAACTCGGATTCATGCCGGTCTGCACGTAATACCGCGTTCGGGAATGCAATCGCTCCATTCGCCATTAAGCCGCCCACGTGATCAGGATGCATGTGCGTGAGATAGATTTCATCGACCTGTTCGGGCTGGTACCCCGACGCTTTTAAATTTGTTATCAACTTTCCTAGCGTCGGTCCAAATAGATTGCCGGCACCGGTGTCGATCAAAATAAGTTTACTTCCTGTGTTGACCAGGAAAGTATTTACAGATGTCTCAAGCGGGCTTTGCTCGAACGCATAGGCCAGGGCCTGATCGGTTTTTTTCTGACTCTGATTTAACAGTTTATTCATCGGCAGATCAACGGTGCCGTCGCTCAACGCCGTGATTTCGAATTCACCAACCATAATGCGGTAAAACCCTGGCGCTGGGTTATGCGCCATAGGAGCTGCAGCTTGCGCTGATAAACTGTTCAGCATGTTGAACGCAGTAAGTGCGATGCCAGCGAGCAGCATGGGTGCACGACTTGAACTGAATAATTTACGGATCATTTGTATCTCTCTATGTTTGGTCGTGCCCCTTCAACTATTAGGGAATGCACTCAATTTATAGCCGTGCGCTATCGAACGTAGCAATTAAGCTTCGTTGTCCACCTTCGAATCCGCCGATTCTTTTTTTGCCAGCACATTCGGCGCCGCCACACCGGTAATCTTGCTGACGCATTCTGTGCGTAGCCATGAGACAGTGACCGCCTCGCCGACAATCAGACGCTTGACAGTCGGCACCACCTGCTCGCCGATCAACATGCCCAACAAGCCAATTAGAGCAATCGCAGGCGGAGCTGGCGAGCGCACTTGCAGGAGCGCGTAAATTACGCCTACCAATAGCCCGGCGGCCAGGGAAATAATATAGACCTTCATGTGCTTTCTCCTTCTGATAATCACCGCAGCTGAGCCGAATTGCAGCAGCTGTTCGAGAATTGCCGCACCTGCACACAACTATAAATTGAGTGCAGACACGGCTTTTTTTTGGAGGGGCTTATTTCTTAGCTGGGACCGGGGCCAGAGTCTCGTGGCTGCCTGTAATGCGCTGCGGCGCTTTATGCACCATCGTGTACGCATAATCGACACCCATGCCGTAGGCGCCGGAATGTTCCTTCACTATCGCCATAACGGCATCATAGGTATCTTTCAGCGCCCAATCGCGCTGCCACTCGAGCATGACTTGCTGCCAGGTCACCGGCACAACGCCGGCTTGGATCATGCGCTGCATGGCGTAGTCATGCGCTTCTTTCGACGTGCCGCCAGAAGCATCGGCAACCATATATATCTCGTATCCGCCTTCAAGCATGGCGCATAGAGCGAAACTGTTGTTGCAAACTTCGGTCCACAAGCCTGAAACTACTACCTTCTTTTTACCGTTGGCAGCGAGCGCGTCGCGTACTTTTTGATCGTCCCAGGAATTCATGGAACTGCGCTCAAGGATATCTTTGCCCGGAAAAACGTCGAGCAGTTCGGGATAGGTATGACCCGAGAATGCCTCGGTTTCCACAGTAGTGATAATGGTCGGAATATTAAAAGCTTTCGCCGCTTTGGCGAGGGCAACGGTATTGTTCTTCAACACCTGACGGTCAATCGACTGGACTCCAAAAGCCATTTGGGGCTGCTGGTCGATGAAGATGATCTGGCAATTCGTCGGGGTCAATACTTCAAGTTTCGGGTTCATCATGATGGGATCCATTCATTGTTGGTAAAAACGATACCTTGGCAAACATGCAACGGCGCGAATATACGCGCCATCACCACCATGCTATGCCTTCCAAAAATCGAAAACCACTATCTAAATATATGACGCGACGCTTTTGTCGAGGATTTCTTTGTTTTTATCCAGGGACAAATCAAAAGCATTGGAATTTTTTGAGGATGGGCAAATTGAGGCAATGAATACAAGCCGAGTGATTGATATAGTATATGCGTTGCGCTCTTAAATTCGCCAAGGAAACTCCCCCTGCAATGACGACAACTTCGCCGCCACCGATCCGGGTGATGATCGCCGATGATCATATTTTGATGCGAGAGGGCATCGCCGCCGTCCTTGCCGGCTTCGACAGCATTGAGTTGGTCGGACAAGCGGGCAACGGGCAAGAGGCAATCGAACAGTTCCTGCGCTTGCGGCCGGATATAACGCTAATCGATCTTCAAATGCCGCTTTTAGGCGGATTCGATGCAATGATGTCGATCCGTTCTCTGGATAGAAACGCCCGTATTATCGTGCTCACCTCGTACAAGGGCGACGCGCAAGTTGGACGCGCACTAAAAGCCGGTGCCGCGGGTTATCTATTCAAGGGTGCGTTACGAATGGACCTGGCAGCGGCAATTCAGACTGTCCATGCAGGTGAAAGATATATTCCTCCTGAACTGGCCGCTGAAATCGCAGCCTACTTTGAGTGCGATGCGCTATCTGGGCGGGAGCTGGAGGTATTGCGGCTTGTTGCCCATGGCAACACGAACAAAGAAATTGGGCGGCAACTCGCAATCAAGGAAGAGACCGTCAAAGCACACGTCAGCGCTGCGCTCGCAAAACTCGGGGCAAATGATCGAACACATGCGGTCACTATTGCCGTACGACGCGGATTTTTAGAGGTATGACTGCAAAGTCAGCCACCGTCTCTTGGCATCCGCGCAGCTTTGGCAGGCCATGTATGTAGTCAGTTGCCACAATATGCGAACTCCCCTATCTTTCGCTCAGTAGAACTTAATTGGTTTTCCTCGTATCGTTAAAAAAAACCAGGAAACCTCATGACTACCTCTCCGGCACACAAGCAATTCCCTCCCCGTTTTCGCGCCTTGACGGCAGCTAGCCTGACTTGCTGCTCATTGTTGCTGTCCGCAGTACCAGCTATTGCGGCAGACCAGCAGAGTGCGATCCAGCACGGCCGTCAACTCGCGCAAGCCTGCGCCGCGTGTCACGGGATCGATGGCAACACGGCTAATCCTGCGCTCTATCCGAACCTGGCAGGACAAGCACCCGCTTACCTGGAACTGCAGTTAGCCAATTTCAAGAGCGGGGAGCGCCCGAACCCGATCATGAAGGGTTTTGCGGCCTCACTGAAAGACTCTGACATGCATGATCTCAGCGTGTATTTTGGAGCACAAGCTGTTAAAGCTCAGCCATCATCAAACCATGAGCTGGAAGAAAAAGGAAAGCGCATATTTACCAAAGGAAGCGCAGCCGGCGCACCAGCTTGCGCAAGCTGCCACGGCGCCGAAGGGCATGGCCAGGCAGCATTTCCGCGCATTGCATCACAACCGGCCGGCTATACCCTGAAGCAATTACATGTCTATCGTGACGCGCCGAAGTTTAATAATCCATTAGCGACTGTCATGAAGGGAGTTGCCGTCAAGCTTAGCGAGGATGAGATGAAATCGGTTTCGGCTTATATCGCAACGGTTCCATAGGCATGCCTGGCGAGAGTCCGCCTACTCAGTCAGTCCCAGCCTAAATTCTCTATACGGCGATCAGGAACAAACCAAAGAACAGCCACAGCCACATACACACACAAGCCGGCAATCCCGTTCCATAGCGAGAGCAATATTGCCAGGATATAGAGGAAAATCGAGATCTGGTTTTTCCTGCCATTACCCAGGGCAAGAGCCAGGCGAGAATTTTCCCCTTCCTTTGCAAGCAAGGCCTTGCCTAACAAAAGGAAGGCGAAGGAAGACATCAATAGCACAACCCCGTAAACGGCAACTGGCGGCGAAGCGGATGGGGCCACGCTAACCCAGGCGGTAACAAAAGGGATCAACGATAGCCAAAACAAAAGATGCAAGTTGGCCCAAAGAATCAAGCCGTTTACGCTGTGCACCGGTTGCATCAAATGGTGGTGATTGACCCAGTATATTCCGACGTAGATAAAACTCAGCAGGTAGCTAAGCAGCAGCGGTGCAATAGCAGATATCTCTCCCCAGCCGGTGCCACGAGGGATTTTAAGGTTGAGGACCATGATAGTGATCGCAATCGCGACCACCCCGTCACTGAAGGCCTCCAACCGGTTCTTGTTCACGCGGCGCCAACCTGTATCCGATCCAGATTCCATTGCATGATAATCATGCAACACAAAATGGCGATGGGAAAAAGTAAGGCGCTAAACCCGATAGCCATATAAGCAAACGCCGCAAGAATAGCTCCGCCACCAAAGGCTGCCAAGGGCCAGATGAACTTCGCGCAGCGTTCTCCGACGGCCTTGTCCGCCGCACCACGCATTACGTCCACAGTGTCGATGACAATTTGCGTGACATTTCCAGTCATCATCGAAGTAGGTGCCAAATGAGATAACAGCAACTTGCTAGTCGCGCTATGCACCCCCATCGCCGCGGCGCCCAACAGGCCGGCAGCCATCGCCAGCGGCGTGGCGTCCACCCCTATCGGCGAGGCAAGCCAGCCACACACCATGAAACCAAACAGCAGCAACATCTGCAGCATCAGAGACAGTGTCAAGCCTGGCCACTGACGACTCTGGGAAGCTGCGATCAGGAGACGAGCGGCAGCGACCCCAAGGATAAAGGCCGGGAAAGCCAAAAACTTCAGAAGAATGGAGACATGTGACGGATCAGCCAATGCCGCGCCAATCAATACAAAGTTCCCTGTAACATGGGCTGTGAACAGCCCAAACAAGGCAATGAATCCGAGTGTATCTACATACCCGGCGACACAGCCAAGGCTGATCCCCTGTAATTGATTTCGACGATTTGCATCCATACTTCCACTCTCCTGGCATCAGCATTACAAAATTCATCGCCCCGCTCTTATAGAGCGCCGCAGCATCAGCACATGGTATCCGATTGCGGTGTCATATCGCCCTGCCATTTGGCCAGCTCGACCAAGCAGGAGCCGCAACCATGCTCGCCCGATGGAAAAACCTGATCTTTTGGTCCGTGTCTATACCGATACCAACGACTAAACTACCTGATAGCAATTTCGCGCTTCGGCTATTGACGCCGTTCTTGATCGCATCTTCTTCCTCAAAGGCTGATATGAATCCATCAGAACAATTACTGACCCCGCAAAACTGTGCGCTGGTCATGCTGGATCACCAGGCAGGTCTCAATTTCGGCGTGCAATCGATTGACAGGCAGCTTTTGATAAACAATTCTGTGGCGCTGCTAGAGACTGCCCTAACTTTCGCGCTGCCAATAGTGGTTAGCACTTCAGCAAGCAAAGTTTACAGTGGCCCGCTGCTTCCAGATCTGCATGCTTTGATTCCCGACCAGGACATTATCGAGCGCAAAAACATGAATGTTTGGGAAGACGCCGCAGGCGTCGCCGCCGTTACAGCAACAGGCAGGAAGAAATTGCTGTTCTCAGGCATGCTCACCGAAGCCTGCATCAGCTTCGCCGTGCTAAGCGCGATCGAAGCCGGCTATCAATGCTACGTAGTGGCAGACACCTGTGGCGGACTCACCAAAACCGGTCACGAACTGGCTTTACATCGCATGGCTGCGCACGGTGCGCAGATGACGAGCTGGGTTCAGGTCGTCCTCGAGCTACAACGAGACTGGACCCGCAAAGAAACCTACGACGGAGCCCGTGCGGTAATCGAAAAAAATGCAGGCGGCTATGGCGCCGGCCTGCGATATGCACGTCAAATGCTCCCCAAATAACCGCAACGCAAGACTGTAACGCATTCGCTCTTTCCTATAGTTCATTAATGGAGTAGCACATGGAACAAACTATCTCAACATCGACGTTACAAGGCGCTCCCGATGTCCTGATTCTGATGAATGGCTGCTTTCACACGGTAGATCGGGAAAAACCACAAGCGAGTGCCGTAGCAATCAAGGACGGCAAATTTTTAGCCGTGGGCGATACCGATGAGGTGATGCGGCATCGCACCGCTTCCAGCCGGGTAATCGACCTGAATGGCCGCACAGTCATTCCGGGCTTAAACGACTCACATTTGCACCTGATTCGCGGCGGCCTTAACTACAATCTTGAACTGCGCTGGGAGGGGGTTCCCTCGCTCGCCGATGCGTTACGCATGCTGAAAGAACAAGCGCTGCGTACTCCAAATCCTCAATGGGTGCGCGTCGTCGGCGGCTGGAATGAATTTCAGTTTGCTGAAAAGCGTATGCCGACATTGGACGAAATCAATCTTGCGGCGCCCGATACGCCAGTGTTTGTATTGCATCTATATGATCGGGCATTGCTGAACCGTGCCGCGCTCCGAGTGGTCGGATACACAAAAGATACGCCAAATCCACCGGGAGGCGAGATCGTTCGCGATGCGTCCGGCAATCCTACCGGAATGCTGATCGCGCGCCCCAATGCCATGATTTTATACGCTACCTTGGCGAAGGGGCCGACATTGCCGCGCGAATTACAAGTCAATTCCACGCGGCAGTTCATGCGTGAGTTGAATCGCTTAGGCCTGACCAGCGCTATCGACGCGGGAGGCGGATTCCAGAACTACCCGGAAGACTATGCCGTTGTGGACCAGCTGGCGCGCGATGACCAGTTAACGATACGAATCGCCTACAACTTATTTACGCAAAATAAGGGCAAGGAGCTCGAAGACTTCGAGAAGTGGACAGACATGGTCAGTCCAGGAGAAGGAACAGATTTTTACCGCCACAACGGCGCCGGCGAGATGCTGGTATTTTCCGCAGCGGATTTCGAGGATTTTCTGGAGCCGCGCCCGGACCTGGCTCCGGGCATGGACGACGAGCTGGAAAAAGTGGTTCGTCATCTGATTTCTAAACGCTGGCCGTTCCGCTTGCATGCGACTTATGACGAATCAATCGAACGCATGCTGAATGTGTTTGAAAAAGTGAATCGCGACATCCCCTTTGATGGCTTGCATTGGATGTTCGATCATGCGGAAACAATCAGCCCGAAAAACATAGATCGTGTGCGCGCCCTCGGCGGCGGCATCGCAATTCAACACCGGATGGCTTTCCAGGGAGAGTATTTCGTTGATCGCTACGGCGCGGAAGCTGCGAAAAATACGCCGCCTATCGCACGCATGCTGGAAGCAGGCTTACCAGTTGGCGCCGGTACCGACGCCACGCGCGTCGCCAGCTACAATCCCTGGACCGCATTGTATTGGCTGGTGTCCGGCCGAACGGTAGGCGGTCTCCGTATGCATGATGCCGGAAGCCGTCTATCGCGCGACACCGCGCTAGAGTTGTGGACAGCCGGCAGTTCCTGGTTCTCCAGCGAGCAAGGTAAGAAGGGCCGGATCAAAGAAGGCATGCTGGCTGACCTCGCGGTACTCAGCACAGATTTTTTCACTGTGGATGAGGAAGCGATCAAGTCAATTGAATCTGTATTGACGATCGTGGGCGGGAAAATTGTGTACGGGGAGGCAGAATTCAAACCACTGGCGCCTGCGCCTATCCCTGTTTTGCCAGATTGGTCGCCGGTAAAAACCGTACCAGGGCACTATCGGCCGTCGCTGAAAAAACAGACCGTCTCTATGCCGCATCAATGCCAAGGCGCATGCGGCGTGCATGCACACGCGCATGACGTCGCCCGTAAATCGAATGTCCCTGCGTCGAACTACTCCGGCTTCTGGGGAGCACTAGGCTGCAGCTGCTTCGCCTTCTAACGTATGGGGGCAGTTACGCGAATTTTATGTAACTGCCCATCAAACGACGCGAGATGCTCACGCCAGAGTTGATGCTCGCACCGATTGTTCAATTAAAACGAACAGTATGAGCGCATCACGCCCCAATTATCTTTGCACGTATTTTGCCTAGAATGGCCTCCAGTAAATTAGTAAAAGAATTCCTCCCCATTTTCATCATGGCATTTCAAAGGACAAATCGTGAGCAACACCACTGAATCGGATATTTCTCCTGGCATGGTATGGCTGCTAGCCATCTCTACCGGGCTTATCGTTGCCAATCTATACTACGCACAAACTCTGGTTGGTCCGATCAGCGCAGCTACCGGCCTTTCGCCCGAGGCGGCAGGGCTGATCGTCACATTGACTCAAATTGGCTACTGCCTTGGATTACTGTTCATCGTTCCGCTTGGCGACCTGATCGAAAATCGCCGCCTGATCACTACCGCCCTTGCATTTACCGCCGTGGCGCTGCTCGTGGCGGCGACCGCGGTCAATTCGACCATGTTTCTAGCGGCAGCGCTGGCGATCGGACTTGGCTCGGTCGCAGCCCAGATCCTGGTTCCTTTCGCCGCCCATTTATCAAAAGAAGCAACACGCGGTCAAACTGTTGGAAAAGTTGTCAGCGGTCTCTTGATCGGCATCATGCTGGCACGCCCCGTTGCAAGTCTGGTGGCTGATCACGGCGGTTGGCACGTGGTATTCGGCGCCGCCGCCGTGGTCGTTGCCGCGCTGGCAGCGCTGCTGCGAAAGAAATTGCCGCAACGCATTCCCGTTTCACCTCTCACTTATCCCGAACTGCTTGCATCGCTCTGGCATTTGTTTGTGCGCACACCAGTGTTGCGCCGTCGCGCCGCCTATCATGCGGGGCTCTTCGGCTCATTTAGCTTGTTTTGGACAACCGTGCCTCTTGCGCTTGCCGGCTCGGAACTACATCTGTCGCAGACAGGCATCGCAATTTTTGCCATAGTTGGCATCGCGGGAGCGGTCGCCTCCCCGGTCGCCGGACGCCTCGCAGATAAGGGCTTTACCCGGCCTGCCACGGGTGTGGCGTTGCTTTTCGGCGTCGTCGGTTTTGTATTGCCGTTGATTGTTACAGATTCACGCAACTCGGCTTTAGCATTACTGGTCGCTGCTTCCATTATTCTCGACATGGGAGTTGCCGCCAATCTGGTGCTTGGTCAACGCTCGATCTTCGCCCTGGGCGCAGAAGTGCGAAGCCGCTTGAACGGCATTTATTTCGCTATCTTCTTCGCCGGCGGCGCACTCGGTTCCGCATTGGGAGCCTGGATGTATGCCAACCACGGCTGGAAGGCCGCCATGCTGACTGGAATGGCATTCCCTGGCCTGGCGCTGCTTTATTGGGCGACCGAATTCATCCAGGGTGGGGTAAAAGCATATAAAAGCGCCAGGTAAACACGCACTCTGCGATGACCCGCCAAATGATCCTTTCCTGCCAAATCCATAGATGCTGATCAGGTCCATGAAAACAAAAATTGCGAGCTTGATTATCGTCGTCGCGATATGCGCTACGGCTGCTTTGATATGGGCATGGCAACCTGCGATTTCCGCCGTCGGCAGAGCGGCTACTGCCGGACAAGATCCGCAGCTCATACTTCGCGGGAAGCAGGTTGTCGCGCTCGGCGACTGCATGGTATGCCACACATCAAAGGCGGGCGAGCCTTATGCCGGCGGCCTGCCGCTCCGGACACCGTTTGGCACCATCTACACAACTAACATTACGCCCGATCCAGATACGGGAATCGGAAACTGGTCATTGGAAGCGTTTAGGCGTGCAATACGACATGGCGTTTCCCGCGACGGCCATCTTCTCTATCCGGCATTTCCATATATCCACTATACGCAAATGAGCGATACGGATATTGAGGCTGCGTATCACTATCTGATGAGCCGTACGCCCGTCAGTTATATGCCACCTGATAATGAACTTCTGCTTCCGTTACGTTTCCGTCCCATGCTGGCATTCTGGAATTTACTCTATTTACAGCCGGGAGAACGTCCAATAACGCCTGCCGCTGACCTGCAGATAGAACGGGGCCGTTATCTGGTCAACAGCCTTGGTCATTGCGCCTCCTGCCATAGCGCACTCAACGTCATCGGCGGCGAGGCAAAACCCGCGCTTGGAGGTGGTTCTGTCGACGCTTGGGAAGCGCCGGCGCTGACCGCGCTAGCCCATGGCAGAACTCCCTGGACGGCGGAGCAGCTGGAAACCTATCTGCGCACCGGAATATCCGCGCAGCACGGAGCTGCAAAAGGACCTATGCGCCCAGTCACCGATCGTTTGGCCGATGCCTCCCAGGCTGATGTCGCGGCTATCGCAAAATATGTCATGTCGATACAGGTTGCTGCTGCTCCGTCTCAGCAGCAGACTGCTTCTGGCCAGCGGTTACCTCAACAGGGAGCTGATCTGTTCGCCGCTGCATGTGCTTCCTGCCATAGCGCCTCAGCCCCGATGTCTATGATAGCTCGGCGCCCTTCCCTGACGCTAAGCCGTTCAGTCACCGCCGACACTCCTGTCAATCTTATTCAAACCGTGCTTGGTGGTGTGCCATGGACAGTTCCACATAGCGGCATTTACATGCCGCCTTTCGCAGACGTCCTGACCGACGAACAAATTGCGAGCGTCGCGCAATTTGTTCGCGTTGAGATCGGCCAGCGCCCGCCATGGCAAAATCTACCGCAGAACATCACCCATGCCCGCAAGGAAATGCTGCCATGACTACCCAGATACACCTCAACGGCGTCGTTAAAACTGTAGCGTCCGCAACGTCGACGCCATTGCTATATGTATTGCGCGATGAATTAAACCTTAACGGCGCAAAATTCGGATGCGGCTTGGGCCAATGTGGCGCGTGCACTGTCTTGTTGGATGATAAACCCGTTTTTTCCTGCCTGACTCCGCTCGGCGCGGCCGTGGGACGTCATGTCCGCACCATCGAAAGCTTAGGTTCGGCAGCGGCGCCAGGGGCCTTGCAAGCAGCCTTCATCAAACACCAGGCGGCTCAATGCGGCTATTGCATCGCAGGAATGGTAATGCGGGCGCAAGCCCTGCTTGAACGAAACACCGCCCCCACCGACGAACAGATCCGGGCACACATGGAGCCCAATCTGTGCCGATGCGGGACGCATATGCGGATTTTAGCCGCGATACGCGAAGTTGCGGCGGCAGGTAGCCTTCAGCAAACAAGGAAAGGAGGCTGACGTGGGTGATGCATCGACAAATTTCACGCGTCGCACTTTTCTTAAAGGAAGCGCGTTAATCGTCGCATTTTCTTTATTCCCAAAACAAGCGCGATCCGAACTGAACGCGATGGGGTTGCCACAGATTTTAAATAAAAATTTGCCCGGAAGTCTGAAAAGCACGCCATGGCTGGATGCATGGATCAAGATCGAACGAGATGGAAAAGTGACTGTTTGCAGCGGCAAGGTCGAACTGGGTACTGGCGTCCGAACCGCCCTGCTGCAAATTGCGGCGGAACAGCTTGAGCTTAAGCCTTCAAGCATTTTCTTTATTGCCGGCGACACTGGTTTAACGCCAAACGAAGGCTTTACAGCAGGCAGCCATACCATACCGGATAGTGGCACCGCCCTATTCTACGCGGCAGCCCAGGTTCGCGCATTGCTACTGGAGGGGGCTGCCGCAAAACTGAATGCCAGCGTCAGCAGTCTCGCCATCCGTGACGGAAGAATAACAAGCCAGGATGGACGTAGCATCGAC
The DNA here is from genome assembly GCF_900107095.1 of Collimonas sp. OK242. Classification (GTDB taxonomy): domain Bacteria; phylum Pseudomonadota; class Gammaproteobacteria; order Burkholderiales; family Burkholderiaceae_D; genus Collimonas. The sequence goes on along the minus strand of NZ_FNOR01000002.1, from coordinate 166,948 downwards.
TACGGCACAGCCATCACCGGCATTGATCTGCACCGGCAGGCGAATTCCTCGTCCCAGTTAAAACCACCTGACAGTTACCGACTAATTGGCCATCCGGTCCATCGCCTCGACATTCCTAACAAGCTAACCGGCGGCGCCAGCTACGTGCACGATCTTCGACCGCCAAAAATGGTGCATGCGAGAGTGATTCGCCCGCCAGTACAGGGCGCTCGCCTGACATCGGTCGATATCGCTGCCGCGGAGCGCCTGCCAGGCGTACTGAAAGTGATACGCGATGGCAGCTATCTCGCGGCAGTGGCCTCGGACGAATGGAGCGCCATAACGGCAATGCGCGCCCTGACAATCAGCGCACGATGGGATGGCGGCGGCAATCTGCCGAACCCGCAAACCATCCATGCAACCTTGCAGGCATTGCCTGCAGAGGACATCGTTATCCTCAATGAGGGCAACATGAAAACTCCGCAAGCGCGCTCGTTCAAGGCCAGATATACGAAACAGTACCTCATGCATGGATCGATCGGGCCGTCCTGTGCGCTGGCGCTGCTGGAGGGCGGCCAAATGACGGTCTGGACACATACCCAGGGAGTTTTCCCGTTACGCCATGCGCTAGCGGAACTGTTGGATATGCCCGACGAACAGGTTCGCTGCATCCATACCGAAGGCTCCGGATGCTACGGCCAAAACGGCGCCGATGACGTCGCCGCAGACGCGGTCCTGATTGCCCGCGCAATGCCGGGAAGGCCGGTGCGGGTGCAGTTGATGCGCGACCAGGAAAATCAATGGGAACCGTTTGCTCCGGCGATGATCACCGAGATCGAAGCGGGATTGGATAACACCGGCCGTATCTCGCACTGGCACTACGAATTATGGAGCGGCTCGCACAACGAACGCCCGGGAAATGCGGGAAAGCTAGTCCCAGGCTGGCTACTGTCGAATCCGCTCATTCCGAGTCCGTCCCTGCCGATGTTACAGCCGGAAGGAGGCGGCGACCGCAATGCACTCCCCTTGTACGCAATACCGAACGCGCGCATCACCAACCATTTTTTACCCCGCACGCCTTTGCGCACTTCTGCCATGCGCTCACTCGGGGCACATATCAACATCTTCTCCATCGAAAGCACGATGGATGAACTGTCGGCCATGGCCGCCACGGATCCGGTGGAATTCCGCCTGCGCCACCTGACCGATACGCGCGCGTTAGATGTCGTACATGCAGCGGCCAGGGAGTTTGGCTGGGAACATCGGGAAAAGAAACGTAATCGCGGCACTGGTTTTGCCTTTGGCCAGTACAAAAACCTGATGGCGTATGTAGCCATAGCCCTGGAGCTGGAGGTGCAGCCAGACACGGGAAAAGTGAATATTCTGCGTGTGGTCGCTGCTGTCGACTGCGGCCAGATCGTCAATCCGGACGGCGTAAAAAATCAGATTGAGGGCGGCATATTGCAATCGGCGAGCTGGACCTTGTATGAGCAATTGCAGTTTTCGACCGATGGCATCAAAAGCATTGACTGGTCCAGCTATCCGATCATGCGGTTCTCCCAGGTGCCGGCCAAGGTAGAGGTGCACCTGTTGGACCGGCCTGGCTTGCCATTTCTCGGGGTAGCCGAAGCTGCTCAGGGGCCAATGGCGGGAGCATTGGCCAACGCCCTGGCGCAGGCGACAGGCAAGCGCTTACGCAATTTGCCATTGGCCGGGCCGCAGTTGCGTTCATGAATTTCAAGTGTTGTACAGGGAAGGTTTTCTAAAGAAGAAAATTATGCACACCAAAAATTATTCTCACACCGGAATCATGAATTTCATAGCCTTGTTCCTATGGATTCTTGCCATGGCGCCTTTGCCGGCAAATGCCGCCGCGCCACAGGTGCGTACCCAAGGCCAGGGATTTTATCGAATGACGCTGGGTGATTTTGAGATTACCACTTTGCTTGACGGTACCCATCCTTTCCCTATCGATAAAGTCATGATTGAGGTCTCGAAAGAAGAAATTGCACGCGACTTGTCCCGTGATGGTTTGACGGCTCCGGTTCAAGGTTCGATCAATGCATTCTTGATCAATACCGGACCAAAGTTGATTCTTATAGATACAGGAGCCGGCACGCTGTATGGCGATTGCTGCGGACATTTGCTGGCGAATCTTCGCGCCGCGGGATATCAGCCGGAGCAGGTCGATGAAGTGTATCTGACCCATCTTCATAAGGACCATGTCGGCGGCATTTTTCTTGATGGGAAGATGGCCTTTCCCAATGCCGTCCTCAGAGTGTCGGCAACTGATGCGGATTACTGGCTTACACCTGCAAACAAAGCCACCGCACCGGAATTCCTCAGTACATTCTTCGACAGCGCGATTGTATCGGTCGCGCCTTATATCAAGGCTGGGCGCTTCAAGACATTTTCTGCGAATGAACAACTTATACCTGGCATAACATCAATGGCAACACCTGGACATACGCCGGGACATACCAGTTTTCTGGTCGAAAGCCAGTCGAACGCTCTGCTGGTTTGGGGGGACATCATTCATGTGGCGCCTATTCAATTACAAAACCCTAAGGCTTCAGTTGAATACGACAACAATCCGTTGTCAGCGCAGCGCTATCGTCGCGAACTATTAGACCTCGCTGCCAAGAAACACTACATCGTTGGCGCTGCCCATATCGCATTTCCGGGGTTGGGTCGCATACGTAAAAACAAGCATACATATGACTGGATCCCGGTGAACTACGAGGGTGCCCCCGGAAAATAGTCTATAGACAAACCGCCAAATTAGAAATCAAACAGAATGCTCTATCATTGCAAATTACATGAGTGCAAAACATAATTGAGCATTCAGCTATGGCGCCAGCTTTCGTTGCAAAGCCAGATCACTAGCCAATTTCAAAGGAGTTTCATGATGGATGCAGACCTTTCTCAACGCGCAAAACTGACCGCTCTAGGCCGAGTGCTGCGCGACTTACATAAGCAATTAATTCAAGTTGAAACTCAACACTTTGGCGTCGTCGGCAGCCCGCTGGAACATCTGCATCTGGTGGTTAATCACCCACATTTTTCGTGGTTGCAAAAATTATCAGGTTTGATGGCGCAGATGGATGAACGCCTTGATGAGCCGGAAGACATCAGTGTTGCCGATGCTTTTGCATTTCGTGCCGCAATAGAGGAGCTGATTGGACCAAACGAAAAGGGAGATATGGCATTTCGCGCCAAGTACAACGCGTTATTGCACGACTCCCCCGACATCGTGATGGCGCACGGCGCTGTGCGCCAAATACTCGTTGGCATTGCTCCGCAAAACTAGCATAGCAAGTAACCGCCTTCTTCCGCCAGAACCGCCGGGCGGCGGCTCACGTCGTCCGGCGAAAGATCCAGCCAAAACGGCTTGGCGACGGCTTGTAAGCCATTATGGCGGGGATACTCAACCGTAGCAGTGTTCCCTTTCCTGGCTCAGACTCTAACACCAAGGTGGCGCCGAGCTTGTTCGCACGCTCGCGCATGCCGGGCAGTCCCCAGTGCCCTGCGAGCTGGCCCGAGCGCATCACTTCCGCGGGTAAGCCGCGTCCGTTGTCCCGCACCACCAGAATCAAGGCTTTTCGCTCATGCATCACGTCAACCTTTACCTGGGTAGCCTGAGCGTGAAGGAAAGCATTGGTGAGCGCTTCATTCGCAATTCGGTACAACTCATGCCCGACAAACGGCATGATGCCGCGCTGTTGCGCCGATTCCACGAATTCGAACTGCACGCCGTTTTCCTTAGCCAAAGCCGCGCCGCTAAGCTTGATCGAAGCAGCTACACCAACTCCGAAATGGTCATGAGCGCGAAGGTCGTGCACCCGTTCTCGTCCTTCCAGCAACATGGTATCTGCGCCCTCCAACGCGCTGTCTATTTTTTCACGGACCGGGTCGTGCGGTGGAACGTGCGCCGTTGCAGCATGAACGCGCAGGATCATCGCCTGGATTCCCTGCAGCAAAGTGTCGTGTAATTCGCGCGCAATGCGTTCACGCTCCATGAGCCTCTCTTCGATGCGGGCGCGTATCTGCCGCGCGACCTGCGCCATGCGCAAATTATAGATCGCCCAAAGGATAGCGATGATTAACATCGCCATTAGTATTCGGAACCATAGCGTTTGATAAAAGGCAGGGATTACATAGAACGGCATAACTGCAGCCTCATCGTTCCATACGCCATCGTTATTGGCGGCCCTTACTTTGAATCGATATTCTCCCGGCCCCAGGTCGGTGTATGTCGCAGTTCTGCTGGTACCGGCGTCTTGCCAACCGCTATCCACGCCTTCCAACTGATAGCTGAATCGCATACGCTCAGGCATAGTCAAGCCCAATGCGGTGTAGTCAATCTGGATACGGCCTGGATGCGGGGGCAAGCGCGCCGGTGTTCCTGCAACAAATGGAAAGGCAGCATGTTCTGTGGTGATGCCGCGAACGTACACTGGTGGCGGAAGGAGATTCTTGATTACCTTCGAGGGATTCAGCCAGAATACGCCAGCTGTCGTACTGAACCACAAAACACCATCACTGCCAGCCACCGCAGACGGCAACGGCTCGTATTGTGTCGCCGTGCCGCGCATTCCATCTTTATGGTCAAGGCGACGAAACTGTATGCGATATCCAGGGTCTCTCTGCGCGTGCCTCAACTCATCCATATCAATACTGGTGATGCCTGCTGTGCCGTTCAGCCACAACGCTCCATTGAACTCCAGCATACCTGAGACGCCGAGCATGCTCTCATCGCCGACACCCAAAATGGAAGTGAATTTCTGGCCGTTAAAATGGAACAGGCCGTTTTCCCCACTTACCAAAATATCGTTGCCGTTACCGCTGATCTGCACAGGCGTGCCAACTTGAAGACCTTCGTCGGCGCCATATTGCTGCAGCTTTCCCCTGTTGAGCATCAGCACTTTATTGCCACGACATGCAAACCACATCCGACCATCTCGATCTGCGTGCATCCATAGAACCTTCTGCCTTAGTTCCGGGAAGCCGCCGCCAGCCTCCCATACGCCATCCCGTAGCCGATAAGTTCCTGCCCTTGACACGGCTATCCACAATGCCCCTTCAGCATCACGGACAATGGCATGAATGCGTGGAGACCGGACTTCCTTAGGCAGGGCAATTTGTTCTTGTACTAATCCGCGTTGATGAAACAGGCTCTCTCCTGCCCCGATCCACAAGCTGTCAGGCGCTTCCTTCCACAGCACTGTGACGGTATCTTCGCCACTTTCCGGCGGAATACTTGCAAATGCTTCTTTTGTCGGTTGGGCCAAAAGCTTTTTCCCGACCCATAAAGCGCCATTTTCACCGGCTGAAAGTGCCGGGCTGTCTCCATAAATTTGAGGCAATGCGACACCGGAAAGTGCGTTACGCCTGAAACGATCCAGTCCGTTCTCAGTTCCGACCCAAATATTGCCCTCTTTATCTTGCAGGATGCTATTTGGAATAGCGCCACTAAGACCATGTACGACGCCAAAAACCTCGTTGCTTCCGTCAGTACCAGCTCGGATCAACCCGTCTGCGCGGGTAATCCATAGATGTTCGGCGTCTCGGTCGAACAGCATGGTTCCTCCACTTACCCGAGGCTGTGGCCATGCATGTTTCGGCCCCTTCGCACCTACATTGTTAAGAGCGACAATCTCGCCTTTGGGACCTCCTACGCTCCATACGGTCATATCCGGCCCCTGAACCAATCGCCCCATACCCACGGGACCTGGCATCTGAACGAAGGCTTGTCCTTGCGGGGGCAATCTGAATGCCCCGGATTCGCACTGCGCCCAGACACTCCTATCTTTGTCCTGCAACAGCGTGCATGAGCCTTCCGGCGCATGATAGTGCTGTGCCGGCTCATGCCAACGCTTACCATCAAAAACACGTAATCCCTGGCTTGTCGCAGCCCAGACCCTATCGGCGCCATCCTCAGCAAAATCGTAGACCGTGGCCGTTGACATTCCTTCTTCAAGGCCGAAGTTGCGGAGATGTCCGTCTTTCCAGACGCTGGAACCGCCACCCGCATAGCCGAACCAGAGTGAACCCGATGTCAGCAAGCGCATGCCCCAGACATTGCTGGACATAAGCTGCACTCCGTTTGGGCGGAAGCGTTCAAAAGTAACACCGTCAAATCGAAAAATACCGCTAGGCGACGCAAGCCACAGCCAGCCATCAGAGGTCTGAGCGATTGCGATAATGACCGGGGGAGCCCCGTCCTTTGCAGTCCAGCTCGTGTGATGCATATCTATCGGGATGGCATTACTGGCGGTCATGGGATTTGGCGGAACCTGCGATGAGGAACGGCTAGCCGAGAAAGCAGTCTGCTGCAATAGCAGTGCCATTAATGCGACAACCCAACCCGCTATAAATTTTTGATACCCATTGAAAGCCACCCACCGGAAGGGTAATGCCTCGTACTTTCCTTCTACCCTCATGTTCCATCCCCGAAAAACGCACGCCGGCGGCCAGAGCGGTCTCTTTTGACCCGCTTGGGCAAACGCGTATATGGGGGTAAATGTTACGCTAAATTCTTAAAAAGAATGGCGCATCCCGAGAGCTGCGCCCTGAATCGTTGCGCCAGGTGTGACTCCCAGGCTATTTATTGCCATATCATAGATCCCGTTTTTTTCATTTCTCAAGTACGTGTAATAGACGAAAATGCTCGTGCGTTTGGAGAAATTATAGTCGTAGCCTAACGTCGCATGCATTGCTCCGGTATCTTTGCCTTTCTTCATGTAGCCGATTTTTTTGGTTGAAGCGCCGGTCACATCGTCCGCGAACGCAAGTCCGAAACGCAAGACATGCCTTTCTATCTGATGCGTGGCAGATATGTAGTAAGACTTCCGCTCCAGTCCCCCGGTCAATGTTTCATATCTCAGTTTTTCAGCGATTGCCGAAACGCGGCTATTTCCAAATTTGTAGGCTATTGCAATTTTTGTGCCGACATCTCTAAGTCCGGGGCCTTGGTATTCGTGATGAAGCTCCTGCGCAAGAGTCACATAATACGGACCGCTTTCATAGATGAATGCGGCGGAAGTGAGGGATGGCTTGGCGCCCGCCACCACTACTCCTTCATTAAAGCCGTGGGCGATCTGCGCCGAAAAGCCGCGCCACTCCGGTGTCCAGTAGTGCAAGCTATTCTGCTGACGCCTATCAAACGAAGAGGTATCGCTGACATTGTCTGCCGTGGATGCTGAACCATTTCCCATAATGCTCATATAGCCAGCCGTCGTCGGATAAAACGGATCGAGCGAAGACGTAGCCGAATTATAGGGGGTGGTCCAGTTTCCTGCGAACAAGGTCCCCCTTGGTCCCTGCAATCCCACGCGGGTGTCACGCGTTGCAATGCCACCGCCCCCCGTGTCCACAGATACCGCTCCTTCAATCTGGAAAATTGCCTGCAGACCGCCTCCCAAATCCTCATCTCCTTTGAACCCAAGGACAGAGCGATTGTTTGAGACGCGGTAGACCGTTGAATTCTGACCTTTCGCATCGCTAGTGTCGTGAAAATCTTCGACGGCTGCATTCATCCGGCCGTAGACTTGGACGGATGTGCTCTGTGCATGACAGATTGTGCTGGCGAACAGCATGCACATACTGGTTACGGACTTTAGTTTCATTCCAGTTCCTGGGATTCTAAGATCGACACTTCACTTTAAATGGTGGTGTGAGTCCTGCTAACGCTTCTGGATATTCTTGCGGATTGCCTTTGCGTACGCACTTAACGAGCTAAGCATCCCAAAAAATTACCGGAATGGCGACTAGAAAAAGGCTAGTTGTTTTTTCTCGTATCCGAGCCTAGATTTGAGGACCGCGCGCGAGATTTCTTATAACAAGGCCGGTGTCGCACTTGCGCTGAATTAGCTGTGCGAGTTCGGTTAGTATTAGCAAGAATTCGAATTGAAACAGAAGAAACTGTCGATCCGGAGCAAGACAACCTTATGCCTCACATTTGACGACGATGGAATTGCGCATGACAGACGAGAAGCATTTTTACGAGCCGGCCAAAGGACATGGATTGGCGCATGATCCCTTCAATGCCATTGTCGGCCCGCGTCCGATCGGCTGGATCGCGTCGCACGCGGCTAACGGCGTGCTGAATCTGGCGCCCTACAGTTTTTTCAATGCATTCAATTACACGCCGCCCATCATCGGTTTTGCCAGCATCGGCCGTAAGGACAGCCTGAACAATATTGAGCAAACCGGTGAATTTGTGTGGAATCTGGCGACTCGGCCCCTGGCAGAGGCAATGAATCGCAGTGCCGCGCCGGCGCCGCCCGAAACAGACGAGTTCGGTTTGGCTGGCCTAACTCCTGTGCCTGGACGTATCGTCAGGGTGCCGCGTGTGGCAGAAAGTCCGGTTGCGTTCGAATGCCGCTGCAGCCAGATACTGCAGTTGACCACCGCCGCCGGCGGCGAAGTCGAGACATGGTTGGTGTTGGGCGAGGTAGTCGGCGTGCACATCGACCAGGCTATGTTAAAAAACGGCAGCTACGATACGGCTGCTGCGCATCCGATCCTGCGGGGCGGCGGACCAGCCGACTATTTCGAAGTGACGGCGGACGCCTTGTTCCACATGCGGCGCCCGCCATATCCTTGATATACAAGACCGAAATACAAGGCCGAGCAAGTAGTGGGACCTGGTCGCGAATGTGCCAGCGTCGAATAATACCTAGTAATGCCACGTCGATCACTCCAATCCCCTACTCAATGTTGTGAGCAGGATTGTGTCTTAAACGTGGGGCAGTTTCGTGTGCAAATTATGCGGCAAAGTGGGTCCATTTTGGATGCAAATAAACACGGCCAGTTTCTAACGGGAAGTTTTCCATAATAAGGGTTAACGAGACAAAAACCGTTCAACCAGCCGGCTCCAGTAAGCCGCTCCGACGGTGACGTTATCATCGTTGAAATCGTAAGCGGCGTTATGCAGCATGGGCTTGCCCACTCCATTCCCCAGCCGGACGAAACAGCCGGGACGTTGCTGCAGAAAGTATGCGAAATCCTCGCTGCCGGCGATCGCTGGAAACGGCGACATCACATTTTCCGAGCCGACCAGCTCCTCGGCGACTTGCATCGCGAATGCCGTTTCCGAGTCGGAATTGACCAGCACCGGATAGCCGTGAATATAATCAATCCCGGCTTGCGCGCCATATCCTTCGACATGTGCCTCGATCAATGCGCGGATTCTCTGCTCCAGCAGGCGGCGGACTTCAGGATCGAATGAACGCACGCTCAGCTCCAGCGTGGCCTGCTCTGGAATCACGTTGGCGGCATGACCGGCGTGCAGCGCGCCCACGGTGACCACGGCCATCTCCGCCGGATCGATATTGCGCGCGACAATAGTCTGTAAAGCCATTACCAGGCTGCTGGCGACCACCACCGGATCAATCGACAGATGCGGCCGGGCTGCATGCCCTCCCCGGCCCGTGATGCAAACCTTTACCGTATCGCAGGCGGCCATGAAGGGGCCCGCGCGAAACATGAAGGTGCCGGTCGGGAAGCCGGGATGGTTGTGCATGCCGAAAATGGCATCGCAGGGAAATCGTTCGAACAAGCCGTCGCGCAGCATTTGTTCGGCGCCGCTGTTGGATCCGGCTTCTTCGGCCGGCTGGAAGATCAAGTTGACGGTGCCATGGAAATTGCGGGTACGGGCCAGATGCCGGGCTGCGCCCAATAGCATCGTGGTGTGTCCATCATGTCCGCATGCATGCATTTTCCCGTCATGACAACTGGCGTAGGGCAAGCCGGTTTTTTCACGGATAGGCAAGGCGTCCATGTCGGCCCGGATGCCTATGCAGCGCCGGCTGTCGCCGACCTTCAGGGTGCCCACCAGGCCGGTGCCGCCTATGTTGCGCGTGACCGCATAACCCCATGCTTGCAGCTTGGCTGCGACCAGGTCCGAGGTATCGAATTCTTCATACGATAGTTCCGGATGCCGATGGATATGGCGCCGAATCTCGATTAATTCATCCTTTGCGTCGTTCAAATCCGCCAACTGAGAATATTGTATTTCTTGTTTCATCGCTTGCCTCGATATTTTGTGAAAGACGCAAAATCGTAAGAAAGAATTGTAAACTTCCTGGCTACGCGTCCTTATGCCCTTTGCGCATGGACTTGTCCGCCCTCTTCGGCCAGATCCCAGAACATGCCGGCCATGATCTGCAGCGATTCGCGCGATACACTGGCCAGAATATGCTCGTTGGGCGCATGTTGCGAGCATGCAGGATAGGAATGCGGCACCCATAGCGTTGGCAAGCCCAGTACATCGGCAAAGACATCATTTGGCAGCGATCCGCCCAGATTCGGCAACAGCGTCGGCGCCGTACCGGTGGTGCGTTGCATCGAGGCCAGGCCCCAGCGCACCCAGGCGTCATCCGGATCGAGACGGGTGGCCTCGAATTGGGTCCCGGATGGCAGCACCTCGACATCATCGTAGCCATGCGCATCGAGATGGCTGCGGATGTGCGTCAGGAAATTCTTGCTGTCGCTGCCGACCACATAGCGGATCTGGCAATGCGCGAATGCGTGGCCCGGAATCGCATTCACCGGCGCCTCCGGATTGCCGGTCTTCATCGCCAGCACCTCCAGCGTATTCCAGCCGAATACGCGCTCCGCAGGCGATAGACCCGGTTCGCCCCAGCCGCTGTCGACATCCGGGTCGCCCGCAGAGCCGCCGACCTCGACGCCGTCAAGCGCGTCGCGCACGCTCTGCGGCAAGTTGTCCGGCAACAGCTGGGCGACGCGGATGCATCCTTTTTCATCGATCAGGCTGGCGATCGCATTGGCCAGCCGTACACCGGGATTGCGCAACAGGCCGCCCCAGTTGCCGGAGTGATGCGCACCATCGCGCAGTTTGACCCGCAGATCGAAATTGCAGCCGCCGCGCGAGCCCAGGAACATTGTCGGCTTGGCGGCGGCAACGCGCGGGCCGTCGGATGCGATGAACACGTCGGCCGCCAGACGCTCAGCCTGCAGCGCGCAGATTTCCTTCAGACCGGGGGAGCCGATCTCCTCACCCATCTCCAGGATCACCTTGACGTTGTAGCCGAGCTTGCCGTGGCGCACCGCCAGCACTTGCGCCAGCGCGGCGAAGTTGATCGTATGCTGCGCTTTGTTGTCGGCGGCGCCGCGGCCGTACCAGCGATCGCCCTCGACGATGATTTCCCATGGATTCAGGCCGCTGCGCCATTGGCTGTCGTAGCCGCGTACGACATCGCCGTGACCATAGGTAAGAACGGTGAATGCAGCGCCCTGCTCGATCCGCTCGGCAAGCAGGAACGGGCTGCCGCCAGCCAGCGGATTGGCGACGATCTGGCAGCTAAAGCCCAGCGTGCTCAGTTCAGGCACGATCTGCTCTTCCAGATACGCTCGCAGGATGGGCCCGCTGCCGGCCTCCTGGCTCTCGGTACGCAGCGCGACGCGGCGCGCCAGGGTTTCCCGGAATCGTCCGTCGTCGAAATAGGCGCTGGCCTTGGCGATAGCTTCTGTTCTGCTCATATTGTTTTCCTCGATTGACGGCGGCATCGGCGCTCAACCGATGCCAAGGGTAGATGGTTTTTGCGTTCCTGCAGCAGGTATTTATGGAGCTATTGCATGGCGTCCGCCGGCGAAGCCTGCAGGACGATGTCCGGAATGCCGAGACCAGGTTCCGGCGACAATGCCGACGCCAGCAACATCCGCGTATACGGATGCTGAGCCTGCGAAAAGATCTTTTCGCGCGTCTCCAGTTCGACGATGCTGCCCTGATGCATCACCGCGACGCGATCCACCAGATGTTCGACCACGGCGAGATCGTGACTGATGAACAGATAAGTCAGACCGAATTCTCGCTTCAGGTCGAGCAGCAGGTTCAGTATCTGCGCTTGCACCGATACATCGAGCGCAGACGTCGGCTCGTCGCAGATAAGGATGGCGGGCCGCAGAATCAGCGCACGGGCGATCGCCACGCGCTGGCGCTGTCCGCCGGATAGCTGGTTCGGGTATTGATGATGAGTGCGTTCCGGCATACCGACCAGATCCAGCATCTCGCGCAACTTGCTGCGTTGCTCGGCGGCGTTGCCGATACCATGCAGCTTGAGCGGCAGGCCGACGATTTGCGACACGGTCTTGCGTGGATTCAGCGACGAATACGGATCCTGGAATATCGGCTGGATATGGCGCGCCGCAGCCATGCGCTGCGCCGGATCGATCTCCATGCCATTGATCAGCACATTTCCTGAACTCGGTTCAAGCAGGCCCAGCAGCATTTTGGCCAGCGTACTCTTGCCGCAGCCGGACTCGCCGACCAGTCCCAGCGTCTCGCCGCGATACAGGCGCAGCGAGACATCGTTGACGGCTTTGATTTCACCTTCGGCCTGAAAAAAGCCGCGATTCACTTTGAAAGTCCGGCTTAGCGCACACAATTCCAATGCGATGTCGCTGCTGCCAGTGTTGCCGCCCTGTTCTTCGCCGATCCTACTCATGCCGCCACCTCCGCGCCATGCGGATGAACGCTGTTGCAGCGTGCATAATGCGCATCCTGGATGGCGACATTCGGCGGCAACTGCTCGCAGCCATCGTGCGCCTGCGGACAGCGGTTGCGAAAGGCGCAACCCTGCACCGGTCCGACCAGGCTCGGCACCACGCCCGGTATCGCCGCCAGGCGGCTGCCCGGCGGCGTCTTGCCGCGCACCGGAATGCAGTTGAGCAAGCCGCGCGTGTATGGATGGCTGGGGCGGGCGAACAGCTGCGCGACCGGCGCCGTTTCGACTATCTCGCCGGCGTACATGACCGCCACGCGATCGGCGATGCGCGCCACCACACCCAGATCGTGCGTGATGAATACCACTGCGCTGCCGAATTCCTTTTGCAATTCTCTTATCATCCGCAGAATCTGCGCCTGTATCGTGACATCCAGCGCGGTAGTCGGTTCGTCGGCGATGATCAGATCCGGTTCACACATCAGCGCCATCGCGATCATCACGCGCTGGCGCAAGCCGCCTGACAGCTGGTGCGGGTACTGCCGCATGCGGTCCTCGGCATTCTTGATCCCGGTGCGGTGCAACAGGTAAATCGCCCTATCGCGGGCTTCCGCATACGACACCTGGCGATGCTGGAGCAAGGCTTCGCACAATTGATTGCCCAGCGTATAGGACGGATTGAGCGAGGTCATCGGATCCTGGAAAATCATGGCCATGCGCTGGCCGCGCAGGTCCGCCATCTTGCGTTCCGGCAGCTGCTGCAGATCGATGCCGTCGAAACGGATGTGAGCGGCGCTGCGCTGCGCCTTGCGCGGCAACAAGCCCATCAACGCCAGCGATGTCATCGATTTGCCGCATCCCGACTCGCCGACCAGGCACAGCATCTCGCCGCGCCTGACCTGGAAATCGATGCCGCGCACCGCGTGCAGCATGCCATGCTCCGTCGGCAAATCTACCCGCAGGTCTTTTACATCAAGCAGTGTGTTCATACCGGACTCCTGGTTGCACTCGTGTTCTGACGTTCATCGAGGAAGCCGATTCAATTGCGGCCATCGGGAGCATTCATGTCGCGCAGGCCGTCGCCGACCAGGTTGATCGCCAATACCAGTAATATCAGCGCGATGCCGGGAATCAGGATTACCCAGGGCTGGAAAAACATATAGGCCTTGCCCTCGGCCACCATCAGCCCCCATGAAGGAGTCGGCGGCTGCACGCCGAGGCCGAGAAACGACAGCGTCGCTTCCAGCAGGATCGCATGCGCCATTTCCAGCGTCGCCACCACGATCAGCGCGCTCATGATATTGGGCAGGATTTCGCGCAGCAGGATGTAAGGCGTCGACGCCCCCAGCACCTGGGCCGAAGCGATGAACTCGGCATCGCGCAATTGCTGGGTGGCGGAGCGCGTGACCACCGCGAAGCGGTCCCACAGCAGCAGGCCCAGCAATACGATGACCACCTTGAGCGAACCGCCGGCCAGCGACGCCACCGCTAGCGCCACCAGCACCACCGGCATGGCTAGCCGGGTCGTGATGATGTAGCTGATCACGGCATCGACGCGGCCGCCGAAGTAACCGGCCAGCACGCCCAGCGTGCTTCCTATCAAGCCTGAAATCAACGCCGCCGAAAAGCCGATCAATAGCGACACGCGGGCGCCGAATATCAAGCGGCTCAGATAATCGCGCCCGAGCTTGTCGGTGCCGAGCGCATGCAGCCAGCTGCCATTGGCGTGCCAGACCGGCGGAATCAGGCGTTGCGTGACATCCTGGCTGTAAGGATCGTGCGGCGCCAGCCAGGGTGCAAACAGCGCTGTCAGCACGATCAGGACAAGCACTGCCGTTCCCAATGCCAGGCCGTGATCGCCAAGAAATCTGCGCAGCTTGCTATGCCACATCGGGGCTGGCGCCGGCACGGCTTGCAAAGCGGCGGAGGATGACATTGCTGCAGCAGTCAACGAGGACGGCAGCTGAGGCGACAACGGAGACGACATACGATTCCCTTAGCGAGTGCGGATGCGTGGATCAAGCACGGCGTTGATCACGTCGGCCAGGAAAGTCAGTGCGATATAAAACACCGCGATGATCAGCACCACCGCTTGCACCACCGGATAATCGTTGCGCGAGATCGCATCCCACGCCAGTTGTCCCAGGCCTTGCAGCGAGTAGACCGATTCGATCACTACCGAGCCGCCCAGCATGAACCCCATTTCCACCGCAGCCAGGGCAACCACCGGAATCACCGCATTGCGCAGCGCATGCTTGAGAATCACGCGGCTCCTGCTCAGGCCTTTGGCTCTGGCGGTGCGTATGTAATCCGAATCAAGCACATCGAGCATGCCGGCGCGCGTCAGCCGCATCATCGCCGGCGTCGCGTAATAGCCCAGCGCAATGGCTGGCAGTACGAAATGCTGCCAGGTGGTATTGCCCGCCACCGGCAGCCAGTGCAGGCCGACCGCAAAGATCACGATCAAGGTCAGGCCGAACCAGAAACTGGGCATGGCTTGGCCGATCACCGCTATCAGCAAAGCCAGCCGGTCCAGCCAGGTGTCACGGAAAATCGCCGCCAGCACGCCCAGCGGGATCGCCACGAATACCGCAAGCAGCAGCGCGATGCCGCCGAGCTTGAGGGTGATCGGCAACCGCTCCGCGACCAGTTCCATGACGGAACTCTGGAAATAGTAGGAACGTCCGAAATCCAGCCGCACCGCATTCCACAGCCAGTCGGCAAATTGCGCCGTAAGCGGCCGGTCCAGGCCGTATTGGGTGCGTATCGCCTCCACTTGCGCCGCGCTGGCTTCCGGCCCGGCGATGGCGGCGGCCAGATCGCCGGACAGATGCAACAACATGAAGCTGACCACGGATACCGTGATGGCGACGCTCAACGCGATCATTAAACGACGAAGGATGTAGTTCAACATGGTGATGGCTGCCCTGGCTGGTTTGAAATGGCTGGCGTCGATCCCGGCGTCGTTCTCGAATGAATGGCCGGGGCCGGACCGCGGATTATTTCCAGCTGGCCTCGTAGAAGCGCGGCAATTCGTCCGGGTAGCCTTGGAATTTCAACGCTGACGTGTAGGCGTAATTGGTGGAATAGGAAAATAGCGGAGCCGCCAGCGCCTGCTGCGAAATGCGCTGCAATGCCTTGCTGTAGTTTTCCTTGCGCACCGCGGCATCGAGCGAGGAATCGGCCGTATCCAACCAGGTTTTTACCTGCGCATCCTTGCTTACATCGTCAGCGCCGCCCTTAAACCAGACGCCGGTGAAGGCGGAAGTGTCGTTCACTGAAAACGAGCCCCACGCCTGAAAGGTCATCGGCGTCTTGCCGGCGCGGTATTCGGTTTGCAAGGCGGCAAATTTCATGTAATGCAGACGGGCATTGATGCCGATCTTGTGCAAATCGCCGATCAGGGCTTCCGCATATTCCCGCTCGCGATATGCATAGATCTCGGTGTCGAATCCTTTCGGATACCCGGCTTCGGCCAGCAGAGCCTTGGCCTTCGCCGGATTGTATTCATATTTGACGACCGCCTTGGTTTCGCATCCGAATTGCGCGCGGAAACAGGCCGCATACACCGGCTGGCTGCCGCCGCGCACCAGGCTGCCGGCCAGGCCGTTGCGGTTGACGGCATAATTCACGGCCTGCCGTACGCGTACGTCCTTGAACGGCGAATTCGCTGCCGAGCTGCCGGTGCTATCCATGGTCAGGAAACCGATGCGCATGGTCTCGCCGCTCTGCACCGTGATGTTCGGCATGCTGCGCATCGCGTCGGCTTGGTCGGCGGCCACCCGCCAGATCCAGTCGATTGCACCGGTCATCAGCTGCGCAACCCGGGTTTCCGGATCGGGTATCACAACGAATTTCAAATTAGCTATCTTCGGCTGGCCTAGCGGACTGTCCTTGAAGTAAGCGCTGTTCTTGACCATGCTCACGCCCTGCCCCGGGGCGACACTGACGATGCGGTAAGGACCGGTGCCGATTGGCGCCTTGCTGAATCCTTCCACGCCAACCTTCTTGAAATACGCCGCGGGATAGATCGGCGTCGGACCGGACAGGTATTCGAGCGCCGCAGGGAACGGCTGTTTCAGGTTGATCCGCACCCGATACTCGCCCAGCTTTTCGGCGCTTTTTATCCAATCGGTATTCTGGCGCGTAACTACCTTGGATTCCGGGGAAGCCACGTAGTTGAAGGTAAACACGACATCGTCGGCGCTGAACTTGTCGCCGTTGTGGAACGTGACGCCTTGGCGCAAATCCAGCACCAGCGCAGTCGGCGACTCCCATTTCCAGGAAGTCGCCAGTTGCGGTTTGTATTCGTTGGTTTTGGGATCGCGATATACCAATGTATCCCACGCCAGGTGCGCAATGATGACTCCTTCGCGCAAATTGTTGTGATAAGGACCGATATTCTCAACCTCGCTGTCGGACGCGTAGACCAGCGTATCGTTGGCCTTGCCGGCCAGCGCCGATGCCGAAAAGGTAGTAGCGGTGGCAGCGACGGCGAACAGGATACAGCGCATCCGGGCAGTGGAAATTGTCATCACAAACATCCTTTTCGAGAATTTTTCTGGAAAAACCGTGGCTTCGAATTGATACTAGGCCACAATGCAACTTGCAACAACTATCAAATTTCTAACTCTGCGTTGCTGAAAATGGAACGCAGAAAACGTCAGAAAAAATTAGAGATGAGGCCATTTCCATGAAATCGCATCAATTGCAAGAAACGTCGCTGCGCTATTTTCTCGAAGTCGTTCGCTGCGGCTCGATCAGCGAGGCTTCGCAGCGCCTCAACGTAGCGAGTTCAGCAATCAGCCGGCAGATCAGCGGCCTGGAGCAGATTCTGGATACCGTGCTGTTCGAGCGCCGCCCGCGCGGCATGGTGCTCAGCGCCGGCGGCGAAGTGCTGGCCGCGCATGCGCTCAAGGCGGCATTGGAAGCCGACCGCGTAGTAACGGATCTGCTGTCGCTCAAAGGATTGAAGAGCGGCAGGATCAGGATCGCCAGCACGGAAGGTTTCGCCATCGATTTCCTGCCGCGCCTGGTCGCGGATTTCCAGAAAAAATATCCGGCGATCGTATTCCAGTTGTATGTGGGGCCGCCAGCCAGCGTTTCGCGCCAGGTGCGCGAGGGTAATGCGGATATCGGCCTCACCTTCAGCCGCATCCCTGAGCCGAATATCAAGGTCGTGCACCAGCAGCCCGCTCCGGTCATGGCCGTCATGCGCAAAGACCATCCGCTGAGCCAGTTCAAGCAGGTGTCGCTATCGCAATTGGTCGCCTATCCGATCGCCCTGCCGGAACCGAACACCACCTTGCGCCAATTGTTCGACATTGCCTGCAACCGCCAGCAATTGCTGTTCGAGCCGGTGCTGACCAGCAACTATGTCGAGGCCTTGTACAATTTTGTGATGTACGGCGGCGGCGTCTCCGTCTCCGGCGAAGTATCGGTTCGGGACCGGGTCGCGGAGGGAAAAATGGCCATGCTGCCGATCCGCGACCGCGGCCTGGATGGACGCCAGGTCGAAGTGCAAACCTTGATCGGGCGCAACCTGCCGCGCGTGGTCGAGACATTCCTGGACTATCTGTTGAATCATCTGAGGTCACAGTAAATCGACAGCTCGACATTAGCGGATGCAAGTCGGCCCAGCACGGGCAATCGCGTGCTAGATCGGCAGCTGGGTGGTTGAGAGAACCTGCTTGAGCACCATGAATGTGCGGATTTGCCGCACTCCCGGCAAATACAGCAGCTGCTCTGCATGGAGGCGGTTGTAACTGTCGTTATCCTTGGTCCGCAACAGCATGAAGTAATCGAACTCTCCTGTCACCACATGGCATTCGAGGCAGCCCGACACCTTTTGCGCTGCCCGCTCGAAATCGGCAAACGACTCCGGCGTCGACCGGTCCAGCACCACGCCGATCATCACCAAGGTGCCGGCATCCAGGGCACGCGGATCGAGCAGCGCCACGATCCCCTTGATCAACCCCAACTCCTTGAGCCGCTCGACTCTTCGCAGACATGCGGGAGCGCTCAGATTGACCTTGGCCGCCAACGCCACATTCGACACCGAGGCGTCGCGCTGCAGCGCCCTGAGGATCGCCCGGTCGGTGCGATCCATGGTTTCGCCGGCGGCATCAGCGGGCGACGCCTTTGAACGCAATTTTGTTGCTTTCATATGCATTTAGTCAAAATAAAAGATAACTATATTTTTAATATTCATATTTTAAGTCTGAATAATTGAAAGAACTTGCAACCATGTTTCTTGCGATTGATTTTAATATGGATTTGATCTCAACATCAATGAATGCTGGATTTGAGCATGCCTGTTTTCTTTGCCAGCTTTGATGCGTGGATACCCACTCCCACCCCAACCCCAGGAGCCGTTGCCATGAACCTGAAAAAATTTCCACGTCACCAGCTTACTTTCGGACCGACGCCTATCCAGCCGCTGAAACGGCTAAGCGCTCATCTCGGCGGCCAGGTCGAGCTTTACGCCAAACGCGAAGACTGCAACAGCGGCCTGGCCTTCGGCGGCAACAAGACCCGCAAGCTCGAATACCTGATCCCTGAAGCGTTGGAAGGCGGCTACGACACCCTGGTTTCCATCGGCGGCATCCAGTCGAATCAAACGCGCCAGGTGGCAGCGGTGGCTGCGCACCTGGGCCTCAAGTGCGTATTGGTGCAAGAGAATTGGGTGAACTATTCGGATGCCGTGTATGACCGGGTCGGCAATATCGAGATGTCGCGCATCATGGGCGCTGATGTGCGGCTGGACAGCGCCGGCTTCGATATCGGCATCCGGCAAAGCTGGGAACAGGCCATGGAAGATGTACGCAAGGCCGGCGGCAAGCCCTTCCCTATCCCTGCCGGCTGTTCCGAGCATCCGCGCGGCGGCCTGGGATTCGTCGGTTTTGCCGAAGAAGTTAGGCAGCAGGAAGCCGAGCTGGGTTTCAAGTTCGACTACATCGTCACCTGCTCGGTAACCGGCAGCACGCAAGCCGGCATGCTGGTCGGTTTTGCCGCCGACGGCCGCGCCGACCGCGTGATCGGCATCGACGCTTCGGCCAAACCGCAACAGACCTTCGAGCAGATCCTGCGTATCGCGAAAAATACCGCGGGGCTGGTCGAACTGGGGCGCGACATCAGCGCCAAGGATGTCGTGCTGGATACCCGTTTCGGCGGTCCGGAATACGGTTTGCCGAACGACGGCACGCTGGAAGCCATCCGCCTGTGCGCGCGCATGGAAGGCATGTTGACTGACCCGGTCTACGAAGGCAAGTCGATGCACGGCATGATAGAAAAAGTGCGGCTGGGCGAATTCCCCGCAGGTTCCAAGGTACTGTATGCCCACCTGGGCGGAGTACCCGCACTTAACGCTTACAGCTTCCTGTTCCGCAACGGTTGAACGGTTGATTCACCGGTGCGCGGCGCGGGCATCCGCAAGGCGCACGGTAAGAAATCATCTTAAATGCCGCTCGACCCGCCATCCCCATCTTTTCCGCTCAAGCGTGCGGGACTGAGCGCGGCAGCGTCGACCCCGTGCGCCAGTATGTGATCCGGGATCGGCAAGCCGCGCAGCATTGCGGCATACGCTTCTCCGGCCGCCGGCGCCGATTGAATGCCGTAGCCGCCTTGCCCGGCAGCCCAGAAAAATCCCGCCAGCTGTTGATCGAAACCGGCAACCAGGCTGCCGTCCGCGACGAACGAGCGCAAACCGGCCCAGACATGGCTGGGCCGGCGTACATGAAGTGTCGTCAAGTTTTGTATGTGATCGATCGCAATCGCGATATCGAGCTCTTCGGCCTGGACGTCGTGCGGCGCCACCGGATCCACATTGGCGGGAGAGCCGAGCAGCATGCCGGCATCCGGCTTGACATAAAAGGATTCATCAATCCGCATGAACAGCGGCCATGACGATACATCCATGCCGGCCGGCGGCTGGAAAGTGAATGCCGAGCGCCGCATGGGCGCCAGTCCTATATGGGCGGCGCCGGCCATCTGTCCGATAACGTCGGCCCAGGCGCCGGCAGCATTGATTACTACCGGCGCACTGAACCTGCCCTGCGTGGTGGTGATTTCCCAGGTTTGCGTCCGATATGCCAACGCCAGCACTGCCGCATCGCAAATCAGCTTAGCCCCGGCCGCCCCAGCCTTGGCTCCGCGCAGGAATCCCTGGTGCAAGGCATGCACATCGATATCGGCGGCATCCGCCTCATAGACCGCAGCTGCCACCAGTTCGCGGCGCAATACCGGTACGCGCCGGCAGGCCTGCTCGGCATCGGGACGTTCGACTTTATCCGACACGGAACGTACGATCGCTTCGTGCTTATCCAGTTCAGCCAGCTGATCCTGCGTCGCAAACATCAAGGCGCCGCGCGGTATGAGCAGTGGATGGCCGGCAAAGCCCGGCGGCGGATGGTCGAAGAAAGCACGGCTGGCGCAGGTCATGGCGCGTACCTGCGGCGGTCCGTAGCTTTCCATATACAACGCCGCCGAACGGCCGGTACTGTGATAGCCGGGCTGCGACTCGCGCTCAAGGATGATCACGCGTGCGTGCGGCGCGAGCCAATAGGCGATCGATGCACCGGCAATACCGGCGCCGATGATGATGTAATCTGCTTGCATCTCATTGTCCATGCAACCTCGCTTTCGATTTCATGCTTGGTCCGGCCCTATACTGCGGGCATGGCGCCGGCTGGGGCTGCGCTTGCCTGCGGCATATTCTGCGGCGGATGCGTAACGATAGACGTCAATTCGGCATGGGTCTTTGTCAGTGCATCCAGGTCAGGCCGCGGCCGGCGCAGTTCCGGGTGGCTGTCGAACAGCCGCTCGAACGCACCGGCGCATGCCAGCAAGTAGTTATCTGCCCGGAAAGCGCCGATCAGTTGAAGGCCGAACGGCATGCTCTTGTGATCGCTGCCGCATGGCATCGACAGCGCTGGATTGGTTGCCAGTGTGACCACATAGGTGAGCGACAGCCAGCGATAGTAATTTTCGAGGGCGACGCCGTTGATCTGTTTCAAAAACAGATCGGACCAGGGAAAAGGCGACACCGGCGTGGTCGGCGCAAGTATCAGGTCATAGTCGGCGAACAGCGCTTGAAAACGACGGAACAGGCGCGTCTGCTCAGCCTGCGCCCAGGCGCAGTCAGTCAGCGTCATGGCCGCGCCCAGTTCGTAGTTGGCGCGCGTATTCGGTCCGAGCGAAGCGGGATCGCGTTTATAGGCGGCCTCGAAACCGGCGACAAAACTCTCGGCCCGGATCACGTCAAAGCAGCGATGCGCATCGCCCAAATCGACGGCCAGCGGCGTGCATTCCTTGACAAACGGGCGCAGCGCGGCGATCTTGCTGCGGAACACCTGGCGTATGTCGGCATCGACTTCGCAAACGCCGAAATCTTCGGTATAGCCGATGCGCAGCTCGGACAAATCGATATCCCGGAGCGCGCTGAACGCATCCGCAGCGATCGGATAACTGAGCGGATCCGCCGCATGCATGCCGACGCTGGCTTGCAACTGAAGCAATATGTCGGCCATGTTTCTGCCCATCGGCCCGACCACCGAGATCGGAGTCCAGCCCAGCAATTTCCGCTCGCTGGGGATCAAGCCGGGTGAGGGGCGGAATCCGACCACGCCGCATTTGGCTGCCGGGATGCGCAGCGAACCGCCGGTGTCGGAACCGCTGCACATAGGCAGCATATCTACCGCCAGCGCCGCCGCCGAACCGCCGGAAGAGCCGCCCGCGTTCAGGGTTGGATTGAAAGGATTGCCGGTGGCGCCCCATACGGTATTCCTGGTATTGGCCCCCGCCCCCATTTCGGGCACATTGGTTTTGCCGGCCACAATCGCGCCTGCGGCACGCAAGCGCGCCACCAGCGCATTGTCTTTCGTGGGAATGTTATGCCGATAGATCGGCGAGCCGTAAGTCGTCAGCAAGCCTTCGGTTTCTTCGAGATCCTTGATGCCGATCGGCAATCCATGCAATAGCCCCAGCCGCCGCCCTTGCAGCACAGCCGCCTCGGCAGCGACAGCTTCAGTGCGGGCGCGCTCGAAACAGGTAGCGGTAACGGCATTGATATACGGATTGATCGCCTCTATCCTGTCGATGCAGGCGTCCAGCAATTCCACCGGCGATATTTCCTTCGAGCCGATCAGGCGGCGCAATTCGACCGCGCTTTTCTCAACGATATTTTTTTCAAGCATGGGATTCCTTGGAAAGGTTCGCGGCTTCAAGCTGCAGCCCGTTTTTTTCGATGTCGGCTAGTGTGTCTATTTCTGTTTCTGCTGTGCTTTGGGCGGTCTGGATAAACAGGCTGACGATGACCGAAAAGCATGCCGCGGCAATCAGGAAGCCGAACGCGTAGTTGTAATTGTTGAAAGCGCTGACCAGGAAACCTATCGCCAGCGGCGAGATGAAACCTGCGGATTGTCCACCGAGATTGACCATGCCGATGCTGCTTCCCACCAGGCGTGCCGGAAATATCTTGGTCGGCAGGGCGATACAAGTCGCCAGCACGAAGGATTTAAAAAAATAGACGATGCATTGGTAGGTAATGACGCCGGCGACGCTGTCGGCCGTGTACATGAAATACAGGAAAACGGCCGTCAATACCGAGCTGGCGATCAACAGGTAGCGCTCCCTGCCATCGAAAAAGCGCACCATCACCCAGCCGCCGATCGCCGTTGAGATGCCTGCAAGCACATAGGGCAGAGGCAGAAGCAAGCCTATCGATTTCAGATCCAGCCCGCGTTGCGTCATCAGATAGGCAGGCATCCAGGAATCCAGTCCCTTGTTGACAATGCTGAGCCCGAACCACACCGCGACGATTTTCCACATCAAAGATGTCTTAAGCAGATTCCGGAAAGCTTCCTTGTCTATCCGCTTCTTCTCGGCGGCCGCCGCGCTGCCCTTACCTAGTTCGATGACCCTGGCCGGCTTGATGAAGAACCAGTACGCCGCGCTGAACATCAGTCCGGCAATGCCCATATAGTGGAATACGTTGCGCCAGCCGAAATGAATGATCATCGGCGCAATGATCAGCGGCGCCAGCATGCTGCCGACGTAGTTGGACGACATCAGCAGCGACGACATCTTCGGCCGTTCTTCTTTTGAAAAGACTTCGGCCACGCCCTTGACGCTGGCCGCCGGGAATGCGCCTTCGCCCAACCCGAACACGAACCTGATCAGCACCATGCTGGTCAAGGACCAGGCGATGCCGGTGACGCCGGTGAATATCGACCATAACAGGATTGAAACCACGATCACGGGTTTCGAACCGAAGCGATCCGCCAGCCAGCCGCCAGGCAGCTGCATCAGCGAATATCCGAGAAAGAAACTGCTCAGCAGTATGCCCAGTTCCGCCGGCCGCAGCTGGAAATCGCTGGCGATATGCATGACGGCGAAAGTGATCGCGGCCCTGTCGATATACGAAACGCACCATCCCAGGTAGAGCAGCGCCAGAACCACGTACTTGTGACTGTTTTTCCCCAATGCCGCATTCATGCTCGAATCCTCCGGATCTCGATATACAACAAGCCAGCCTGTCACAAAACACAAGACTCATGCTAAGGCGCGCCGAGGTTTGCAACAAGTACAATGTTTCGAATAATCGTTTGCCGTTTCGGCAAACCATAAATAAAATGGCAGCATGATAAACACCAGGGTTTTGCAGGAAACAGGCGTGCGCTACTTTCTTGAAGTAGTGAGGAGAGGCTCGATCACCGAGGCCGCGATTACGCTCAACGTCGCCTCTTCCGCCATCAGCAGGCAGATCGCGCGGCTGGAGAGCGAGCTTGATACGGTGCTGTTCGACCGGGTCGCGCGCGGCATGAAGCCGAACGCGGCCGGCGAACTCCTGGCAGCCTATGCCTTGCGCATGCAGCTTGAAACCGAGCGCATCGGCAATGAGATCCTGGCCTTGAAAGGACTCCAGCGGGGCGAGGTCAAACTGGTCAGCACCGCCGGTTTTGCGGTGGACTTCCTGCCCGCGGCAATAGAAGATTTCAGAAGAAGCCATAGCGGCATCCATTTCCATTTGTCGGTGGGTTCGGCCGCACATGTCGCCCGCCTCCTGCGCGAAGGCGAGGCAGACATAGGGCTGACCTTTGCGCTCGCGCCGGAGCAGGACATCAAGGTCGAATACAGCCAAAGCGCGCCTATTCTGGCCGTGATGGGCACCGGGCATCCGCTGGCGGCACGAAAGCACGTGGCCTTGTCCGAGCTGATCGCCTATCCGATCGCGCTGCCGCAAAAGAAAATCACGATGCGACGGCTCATCGACGCCTGCTGCAGCAAAAAGAACCTGCTGATCGAACCGGTATTCAGCAGCGATTCAATCGATGCGTTACTGAGTTTTGTCAACGCCGGCGGAGGCATAGCGTTTTCCGCCGAATTACCGATTCGGAAATTGTTGGCGACGGGGCAACTGGCCGCCGTCCCGATTAAAGATCGAGACATGAATGCCCTGCAGATGGAAATTCAGTCGCTGTCCGGACGCACGCTGTCGCAAGCCGCAAAAGCGTTTTTGAACACATTGATAGTCAAGGCGCCGACACCGGGATGATTGCCGTTTACAAGGTTGACTGGCGCCACCGCCTTAGAGCTTGATCGGCAGCGCCGTCTTGTATTTCACCTGCTTCAAGGCGAAGCTCGAACGGATGTTCTTGATACCCGGAATCTTTGTCAGGTGATCCAGGATAAAGCGTTCCAGCGCCTGGATATCCGGCACCACGATGCGCAGCAGATAGTCCTCGTCGCCGGTCATCAGGTAGACCTCCATCACCTGCTCGAAGTGGCTGACGGCTTTTTCGAAGCGCGCCAGCGCGGCGGACTCCTGTTTTTCCAGGCTCACCTGGATGAAGACGTTCATTTTCAAGCCAAGCGCCGGCGGGTCGACCAGCGCGACGTAACGCGAGATCACCTGGCCCGCTTCCAGGTTCTTGACCCGCGCCAGCGTCGGCGACGCCGACAGATTGATCTTCTTCGCCAGGTCGACATTGCTGATATTGGCGTTTTCCTGCAACTCCATCAAAATACGCAAATCCGTTGAATCAAGATCCATATGCGGTATAAAAATCTGATTGATTAATAATAAAAGTATTTTATGCTTAATTAATGTAAATACACAGGCGATTTAGGTTACCCATGCTGCTTCTTTGCCGTTACCTTATGCTGAAGGTGAAACTCAAGCTAAAGCTCAACGGCAAGGAACGAGGACCATGGAAATGTCATCCGTCAACAATCTGAACAATCCCTTCGACAGTGATGCGCAGGAAACCGAAGAATGGCTAGCCGCTCTGCAGTCCGCCATGCAAGCCTCCGGTCCGGAACGCGCCCGTTACCTGCTGTCGCGCCTGAGTGCTGCTGCCCAGAACTGGGGAGTCAAATGGCGCGATGCGCGCAATACGCCCTATGCCAACACCATTCGTGTCGAGGACGAACCGCCGTTCCCGGGCGGCTCGGATGCCCTAGCGACCGAACAACGGCTGGCCAGCCTGATGCGCTGGAATGCGCTGGCGATGGTGGTGCGCGCCAACCGCGCCTATGGCGAACTGGGAGGCCATATCGCCAGCTACGCTTCCGCAGCCGATCTGTTCGAAGTCGGCTTCAACCATTTCTTCCGCGCGCGCACAGACTCTTTTGGCGGCGACCTGGTCTATTTCCAGGCGCATTCGGCGCCCGGCATTTATGCGCGCGCCTTCCTGGAAGGCAGGCTGACGGAGAAAGAACTGTCGTTCTACCGGCAGGAAATCGAGGCGAAAAAACATGGCGCGCAGGGCCTGTCTTCATATCCGCATCCGTGGCTGATGGAAAACTTCTGGCAATTCCCCACCGGCTCGATGGGGCTCGGGCCGATCAGCGCCATCTATCAGGCGCGCTTCATGCGCTACATGGAGCATCGCGGCTTGCTGGCGCCGCAAGAGCGCAAGGTATGGGGCGTATTCGGCGACGGCGAGATGGACGAGCCGGAATCGCTGGCTGCGCTCAGCCTGGCGTCGCGCGAAACGCTGGACAACCTGGTGTTCGTGGTCAACTGCAATTTGCAACGGCTCGACGGCCCGGTGCGCGGCAACGGCCATATTGTCGATGAGCTGGAAACCATATTTGCCGGCTGCGGCTGGAATGTCATCAAGCTGCTATGGGGTTCGGACTGGGATCCGCTGTTCGCACGCGACCAGGCGGGCGACCTGCTCGATGCGCTTAACCAGACGGTAGACGGCCAGTTGCAGACCTTCGCCGCCAACGATGGCGCCTTCAATCGCGCCCGTTTCTTTGGACAAAGTCCGGCATTGCAGGCAATCGGTGCGACGCTGACCGATGACGAGATCGATCGTCTGCATCGTGGCGGGCACGACATGAAAAAAATCCATGCGGCCTACCTCGCCGCCGCAAATCATCGGGGCCAGCCGACGGTGATACTCGCGCAAACCAAGAAAGGCTTTGGCATGGGCGCTGCCGGACAAGGCAAGATGACCACCCACCAGCAGAAAAAACTGGACGCGGACACCTTGCTCGAATTCCGCGACCGCTTCCGCCTGCCGATTTCCGATGAAGACTGCGCAGCGCTGGCATTCCACAAGCCGACGGACGGCAGTCCCGAAATGCGCCATCTGCTGCAACGGCGAGCCGCATTGGGGGGATTTATGCCACGTCGCAGCGCATCGCAGACAAAGATCGGGGCGCCGGAGATGGCCTCTTATGCGAAGTTTGCACTGGATGCCGATGGCAAGGAAATGTCGACCACGATGGCCTTGGTGCGCATGCTGGGCGCCCTGCTGAAAGACGGCGGTATCGGCAAGCACGTCGTGCCCATAGTCGCCGACGAAGCGCGCACTTTCGGCATGGCAAACCTGTTCAAGCAGGTCGGCATCTATTCGTCGCAGGGCCAGCTGTATGAGCCTGAGGACATCGGCTCGATTTTGCCTTACCGCGAAGCCAAGGATGGCCAGATCCTGGAGGAAGGCATTTCGGAAGCCGGCGCAATTTCTTCCTGGACTGCCGCCGCGACCAGCTATTCGGTACATGGCCTGCCGATGCTGCCGTTCTACATTTATTACTCGATGTTCGGCTTCCAGCGTATCGGCGACCTGATCTGGGCGGCAGCGGACCAGCGGGCGCGCGGTTTCCTCATCGGCGCCACCTCCGGGCGTACTACCCTGGCGGGCGAAGGCTTGCAGCATCAGGACGGCTCCAGCCATGTGGTTGCAGCTACGGTGCCGAACTGCGTTTCCTATGATCCGGCCCATGCCTATGAATTGGCGGTGATCGTACAGGATGGCATGCGCCGCATGCTCGGCAGTAATGAAGATATTTTCTATTACATCACCGTAACCAATGAAAACGAGGCGCAACCAAGCATGCCAGCGGGCGCCGAAGAAGGCATCAGGCGCGGCATGTATTGCCTGCAGCCACAAGAGAATGCGGATGTACGTTTATTGGCGGCCGGCCCGATCCTGAAGGAGGCGATCGGCGCAGCGGCTCTGTTGAAGGAAAAACTTGGCATCATCGCCGAAGTCTGGAGCGTCACCAGTTATACGGAGCTGGCGCGCGATGGCGTCGCGGCCGAACGGCTGCGGCGCCTGTCGAGTTCTTCCGCGGACGCCTACATCACGCAGCAACTCGGACGCAGCAACGCACCGGTCATCGCCGCCAGCGACTATGTGCGCAGCATTGCCGAAAGCATCCGCGCTTATGTGCCGGCACGCTACGTCACGCTCGGTACGGACGGTTTCGGACGCAGCGACACGCGCGCCAATCTGCGCGACTTTTTCGAAGTCGATGCGAAATGGATTGCCTTTACTGCAGTGCGTGAACTGCCCGTTGGAAAAGATGCGGCGCAGTTGCCGAAATTTGCAGAGGCGCTTGGTCTGGATTTGACGAAACCCTGGTCGATAAAGGCGTGAAACCAGGCGGCAAACTCTCAATCCTCTCCGGCACTTGAGGAAATTGATTGCGCGCTACCTTCCGCTACCCTCAAGTAGTCTTGACATCTTCAAAGCGGCGCGCAAGTTCCTGGCGCAACTGCTTGCGCAGGACCGCAGCCTCAAACCGCCGCTTCTCATCGGCGCTGAACGGACGCAACGGCGGCACCGCAACCGGGCGGCGGTCGCCGTCTACTGCTACCATTGTGAAAAAGCAACTATTGACGTGGCGCACCACCTGGGTGCGGATGTCCTCGGCCACCACCTTGATGCCGACCTCCATCGATGAGGTGCCGGTATGATTGACGCTGGCAAGGAAGCTGACCAGTTCGCCTACGTGGATGGGCTGGCGAAAGGTCACCTGGTCCACGCTCAGGGTCACCACGTACTGCGCGGCGTAGCGGCTGGCGCAGGCATAGGCTACCTGGTCGAGTAGTTTGAGAATCGCACCCCCATGCACATTACCGGAAAAATTAGCCATGTCGGGCGACATCAGCACGGTCATGGTGAGTTGGTGAGATGGCATATCCATAATTGACGGGTTTTCTGTTTGCTTTAAGAAGGCTGCGAAAGCGGCAAGCCTATCCCAAAACGACCGAAACTAGCAAGAAGCAGATAGGTCGAAACGCCCCGTGTTGCAGAAATGCGGCAGATCCCGTCTTGCAGGATTCCGTAAGAGCGCAGGTAAGTCGGATGCGAATTTATGTTGCTCGGCCGACTTCGCATCCGCCCTCGCCTATGCCGGCTCAAGGCAGCAGGCAAACTGCTTCAGTCTGTTCCTTAGCTCCCCTGCCGTCCGCGCACGGATGGGATAAACATGTCCGACCATTTTGCCGGCCGGGTTTTTATCGTGCCGGCTTTGTCCATGAACAGCACGTACTGCATCAAGCCGTTGGGCGTGGTGTGGAACTGGACGTCAGGATCCGAGAGCATTTTTTCCACTTCGTCGACCGTCAACTTGATTTTGGAGACGCGGATGAATGTTTCGGCCGCACCATGCCGGTCCTTTGCAATGTAGGTATTGGCCTCTTCTTGCGCAGCCATGAAAGCCTGGACCAGCTTTGGATTGTTCTCGGTGAACTGTTTCAACGCAAACACCACGTCCAGCGTGATGTTGCCCAGCACGTCCGAGGAATTCAGCACCCGAGTAATTTTTGGATTCTTCAGTTCCTGATAGGAGAACGGCGGCGAAGTGAAATGCGCCGTGATCTCGGTTTTGCCGGACATCAGCGAACCCACGGCTTCCGGGTGTCCCAGGCTGACTGTCAAAGGATCGAGCTTGGCATAGTTCTCGGCGCCGAAGGTTTTGGCGACCGCCATCTGCAACACCACGGCTGACAGCGAAGTCTTGATGCCCGGAATCGCAATCTTGTCTTTGGGAGTAAAGTCTTTCAGCGATTTGACATTCGGATTATTCGTGTTCAGCCACAGCGATGAGGTGCTCAACGCGCCCAGCCCGATCACTTCCGAGCGCGGGATTCCCTGCGCCTTGGACCACAAGGTGATGAAGCCCGGCGCCCCGGTGCCGGCAATGTCCAGGTTCCCGGCCAGCATCGCATCGTTGATCACATTGCCGCCGTCCAGCGTCAGCCAGTTGATCTTGATCTCGCCCAGGCCCATTTTTTTTGCCTGTTTTTCCAGCAATTGCTGGTCGCGCATCACCATCAGCGGCAGATAGAGGATGCCGTAGCCGTGCGAAATACGCACAGTGGACGCCTCGGCGTGCGCGACGTTCATGAAGGTGGACAGGGCCAATGTCCCTGCTAGCACCAGTTTGCTGAAAGCTCTGCGTTTCATTGATGTCTCCTTTTATATGCTGTTATTTTATATACCCTACTGCGCGTTCCGGACAACCGGTCAGTGCTGCATTCCCCAACGACGGATGGTCCGCTTCTCAATCGTGGCAAAGATGAAATTCTCGACAAACAGTCCGATGATGATCACGAAGAACAGGCCGGCAAATACATTCGCCGTTTCGAGCTGGTTGCGGTTTTCAAAAATATACCAGCCCAGGCCGCCGCTGCCCGACGACACGCCAAACACCAGCTCGGCCGCAATCAATGTGCGCCAGGCAAATGCCCAGCCGACTTTAAGGCCGGTAAGAATGCTGGGAAAAGCAGCCGGGATCAGGATCGCGCCAACCAGCGAGAACCGTTTCAAGCCGTAATTCTGACCAACCATGCGCAAGGTATTGGAGACTCCGCGAAAGCCGCTGTGGGTATTCAGCGCCACCGCCCATAAGACCGAATGCACGATGACGAAGATAATGCTGCCGGTGCCCAGGCCGAACCAGATCAGCGCCAGCGGCAACAGCGCAATCGCCGGCAGCGGATTGAACATGGAGGTCAGCGTTTCCAGAAAATCGGTGCCGATGCGCGAACTGATGGCAATCGTGGTCAACAAGGTCGCCAGCGCAATGCCGAGGCCATAGCCGATCAGCAAGGTCTGCATGGAGACGGCGGCTCTTTCCAGCAGAACACCGCTGCTGATGCCGGCCCAGAATGCCTGCACCGTATCCAGAAAACTCGGGAACAGCAATGCATTGTTCAGCCAGCGGCCATATACCTCCCACACCACGGCCAGCACCAGCAGGATAACGATTTTGCGTAGCCATCCGTGGCGATAAAGCGATTCGGCAAGCGATAGCGGGCGCTGGATTTCGGCGGTGTCGGCACGCTGCGGATCGAGCACAAATTCCGGACGTACGAAGAGTTCGGGCAATGCAGTAATGCTTGATTTCATGGCTGACCTCAATGTGAAAACAACATGTCGTTAATCCGGGCTTCCAGCTGCGCCTGGCTGGCGCTGCCGATTTCTTCCGGCGGAATGCTGTTGAGTTCGGCCTTGACCTGGCCCGGATGAGGCGACAGCAGCAAAATGCGGTTGCCGATGCGGATAGCTTCTTCGATCGAATGGGTGACGAATAAAACGGTGAAGCGCGTGTCTTCCCACAGCCGCAGCAATTCATCCTGCATTTTGCGGCGGGTCAGCGCATCGAGTGCTGCAAACGGCTCGTCCATTAACAAGACGTCGGGTTCCATTGCCATGCCGCGGGCGATCGAGACGCGCTGCTTCATGCCGCCCGATAGCGTATGCGGAAAGCTGTCGATAAATTTGATCAGGCCGACTTTTTCGATGTAATAAACGGCGCGTTCAGCCGCTTCGCTTCCACGCAGGCGGCCGCTGGCGTGCAAGGCGAATTCGACATTCTGGCGCACGGTTTTCCATGGCAGCAGCTGGTCGAATTCCTGGAACACCATCATCCGGTCCGGCCCCGGCTGCGTCACTTCCCTGCCTTTCAGGCGGATCGTCCCATGTACCGGCTCCAGATAACCGCCGATGGCTTTCAGCAACGAGGATTTGCCGCAACCGGAAGGGCCGAGCAAAATATAACGATCGGATGGGTAAACCTTGAAGCTGACCTGCTTGGCTGCAGTCACCAGATGGTCGCTGGTCTTGTATTGCAGGGTAACGTTATCGATTTCCAGCAGCGGCGCGGGGGCCGCAGGGAACGCGCTTGCGCCTTGGCGGACGAGGGACTCGTCTTTTTCCATGTTTGTCTCCATATTTTTTATATTTCCTACGCTCCGATGCTAATCTGCGAAACTGTAACGAACCTGACGGTTTTAAATTCATGACAAGCACATTGCCAGAATATAAATATATAGCTAGGAA
Source organism: Collimonas sp. OK242 (assembly GCF_900107095.1). GTDB lineage: Bacteria > Pseudomonadota > Gammaproteobacteria > Burkholderiales > Burkholderiaceae_D > Collimonas. The sequence goes on along the minus strand of NZ_FNOR01000002.1, from coordinate 134,916 downwards.
ATAGAGATACAAGATGCGCATTCTTTTGGTGGAAGACACGACAGACGTAGCCGACGCGATTGTCGCGCATCTGTTGCGCCTGGGGCATACCGTGGATTGGGAGGCCAACGGCCGCAAGGCCGCAAACATGGTGACGGACGAGCGTTACGACCTGATCATCCTGGACGTCATGCTGCCGGAGCTTGACGGCTATGCCTTGCTGAAGCGCATACGCGGCGTGCCGCTCAACACCCAGGTACTGATGCTGACCGCATGCGCCGAAATTGAAGAACGGGTGCATGCGCTGGATACCGGCGCCGACGATTACCTGACCAAGCCTTTTGATTTTCGCGAGCTGGAAGCCCGCATCCGGGTGCTGTTGCGACGCTGTGGCGGCGACTCGACCAACCTGCTGAAATGCGCCAATCTGAGCTTGGACCGCAAAAACCGGACGGCCAAGGTTAACGATCTGCCCTTGGATCTGACGCGGCGCGAAATAACCCTGCTCGAAATTATCATCTCCCATCCGGGGCGGATATTCGGCAAGGACGAACTGATCGATAAACTGTTCACCATCGACGACAATCCCAGCGCCAATTCGGTGGAGCAGTATATTGCGCGCCTGCGCAAGAAGCTCTCGCACGCCCAGTTTGAAATCCGTACCTTGCGCGGCCTCGGCTATCAAGTTGTGTTGTCATGATTGTCGCCGGCCGTTCGCTCTATCTGCGCTTGGTGATCCGGGTCGGGCTGGTGCTGGTGGTCAGCGCCATTGCGCTATTGATTGCGATCTGGTTCTCTACCAGGCTGGCAGCGAATGAAGCCTATGACCGAATCCTGAGCGGCAGCGCGCTGTCGATTGCCGAGAATACCTGGTACAACAACGGCACAGTGAACGTCGATGCGCCGATTTCGGCATTCTCCATGCTGACTGCCGGCGATCAGGTGTTCTATGCGGTGCTCGATCCTGCCGGACGGACGGTTGCCGGCGATCCGGAATTCAAACCGGTCATTCCCTGGGACAAGCTGGCCGACGGACCGCTGGTAATCCGCGGCGTGTACCTGGATCTGCCGGTCAGCATCGCCATCGTCGGCAGACGCCTGCCGGCCGCGGGGCCGCAATCCTGGGCTGTGATCATGGTGGCCCAGACCAACAACGGGCGCGAATCGTTTACAAAAGACCTCGGCGCCAACGCGTCGCTGGTGATCGGCGTGATGGGTCTGCTGACGGTGATTGCGGCAATGTTTACCTTGTATCAAACTTTGTCGCCGTTGAAGAATATCGGCATCGCGATTCAGCGCCGCGACCTGCATGACCTGTCGCCGCTGAGCATAGAAGTACCGGCCGAAATCCATCCCCTGGTGAGTTCGATCAACCAGTTCATGCACCGACTCACCGTGCACCGCGAACTGATGCGCCGCGTCATCGGCGACGCCGCCCATCAGCTGCGCACGCCGGTGACGGCGCTGGTATCGCAGATGGAACTGCTCTCGATGCAGCGCGACGAGAGCGGCCGGCTCCGGCACATTGCCAGGCTGAGCGAGCTGACGCATCATCTGGGCAATCTGATCAATCAACTGATCAACCACGCCATGGTGCAGCATCGGGCAGACTCGGTGCAGCTCGAAACGCTAGACCTTACGCTACTGGCCAGGCGTGAAATGAGCGACATGTTATCCGGCCACGCCCGGCGCAACCTCGACATCGCCATGCTGGCGCCGGACGAACCGTGCCTGATACTGGGCGACAAAATCAGTATCCGCGAAGCGATAAAGAATATTCTCGGGAATGCCTTGCAATACGGCGCGCCGTCCAGATTGCATATTGAAATCAGCCGTAAAAACGCCGATTGGGAATTGCAATTCCGCGACGACGGTCCCGGCATCCCCGAAGCCGACCAGGATCGCATCAGGAAACCGTTTTCGGCGCGTGGCGGCGATCGCCTTGGCGCCAGCCTGGGCCTGTCGATCGTTGAAGAAGTCATGCGCGCGCATCACGGCCACATGCGCTTTGGCTATGCGGCCAACCAAGACTTCGTCGTCACCCTCAGTTTCAAGGCGGTCTAGTCACACTCCAGTCGTACATTTCTCGCGCGTATTTTTTCCCCATGTGCATTGAAACTGCTTGCCGGACGATCTCCAGAATGCGCGCTCTGGATAAATAATGCAGCAGCGTCGCCAACGATCTGCGCTTCCGCGTTCATTTTGCGCCTAGCAGTTTGGCCGCCTTTGCGACGTTTTTCGGCTTCACCCAAAACAGCGCGCCGTACCGACCGCCACCACCGACCACAGCATCCATCGCGGTCACCTTTATGCCGGCATCGGCGAGTTTCTGCAGCCCTTCCAGCAGTGCTCCGACACGATCCATGCCCTGCAGCAGGAAACCGGTCTTTTTGGGATTCATGTCCCAGCCCGCCTTCTTGGCGACTGCGACAAATTTCTTCGTATCTTCGGGGACAAAATCCACCTGGGCCCGCTTGCCGCGCGGAAAACCGGTAAACGCAAGCAGGTTCACGCCGCCGTCAGCCAGAGCAGAAAGCACCTTGGCGCCCTCGCCCGCCTTGTTGGAAATCGCCATTGAAAAATAGGTAACCTTGCGTATGGAATCAGCCATTTTTTTCTCCTTGTTGTCTTCGCAGTCATTCGCCAACGAATATTCAGAAATGATTATTCAATTCAGGCTTAGCAAAGATTAAGATGAATAGCAAGGCGTTCTTTGAACCAATCGGCACTACCATCCCGTCCGGAGAGGCGAAACCATGATCATGATGCTGAATTCTCCCGCGTTTTCACATGACGGCGCGATTCCCAGGCGCTACACCTGCGAGGGCGAGGATATATCTCCCGAGCTGGTATGGAGCGGGGCGCCGCCGGCGACCCGCAGTCTGGCCCTGATCGTCGACGACCCTGATGCGCCCGATCCGGCGGCGCCGCAAACCACCTGGGTGCATTGGGTGCTCTACAACATCCCGCCTGAGGCGGACGGACTCGAGGCAGCGGTTCCGGAAGCGAAACTGCCGGCCGGCACCAAGGATGGCTTGAACGACTGGAATCGCACCGGCTACGGCGGCCCCTGCCCGCCGATCGGACGCCATCGCTATTTCCATAAGCTGTACGCCCTGGACGTCGTACTTCCAGACCTCGAAAAACCGACCAAGGCGATGCTGGAAAAAGCCATGGCGGGCCATATCATCGCCAGCGCCACGCTAATCGGCAGCTACCAGAAGGCAAACTAAGAAATGGGGGCCGTCGATGATGATCGCCACGAAAAAACGGCTCCAGGTATGGAGCCGTCATTCATGCGAACTATCGAGTCAGGCTTCAGGGCTCAATACGGCTGATGCGAGTTGCCCAGTTAGTCAGGGCGACGCGGCTCCCGTTGCAACTGAACAGCGCTGCTGGATCAGTGTATTGCGCCAGCGTGCAAGCATGCCCGATGTATTCATTGGCTAGCCAGATATCGTCGCCGTCAACCGCTGCCGCGCCGTAATCGCCCCAGCGGCTGCGCGGCGTCCCAAAGGCGTTATAAGAGCCGAATTCATCGTCAGGCCCGAGGCCGTTTGCAATGACCTTGACCAGTTCGCCTCGATGACCATGGTCGCGGTTGAAATGAATATAACCCGCACTCGGATAGTGATCTGCTCCGACCACGGTAAAGCCGATCACTCCTTTGCCGTTAGGCAATGCAGCGATGGCCGGCCGCGTCACGCTGTTGCCGGCAATCGCTAGTTGGCCTTGCTTGATGACCGATGCGCTAACGAGATTCGGTGACACAGACGGATTCAACACGTAATAGGCAATCCCTGTCTGTTCTGCGCCGGCGACATTGACGGCGGTATCGAGTGCGCCATACAAACGGTTGCCGGTGAAAAATACCTGTTGCATGCGCGAATCGTTGGGATCAATCGCCGCCAGAGTTTCCGGCAGTGTCGGCTGGACTGCGGTCAAATAGTTCCAACATCCAACGCCGGCTGGCGTCACCATGCTGCGGTCGTTCAGGCAATCTCTCAGAGGGGCGCTTCCCGGTTTCTGCGGAATCGCAGGCGGCACCCCATAGGCATCTACGTTGACGACGTTGTGCACGAGTGTCAGCGCAGGCGTTGTACCGTTCAGCGATTTGGTATTGCCAACGGCCCACACCCGCAGGCGATTATCGTTGCCGGAATTGCTAAATACCGCGACCGAACTCAAGAGGTATTCGGTGCCTTGGTTGCTCCGTTCAAAATCACCGGCCGGAGACACTGCCGGCCATACGGTGAAACCCGGATTGCCCTCGAGTAGATAATCAGCGGTGTCCAGCTGTACCACTTGAATCGAGGTACTACCGCTGATCAGCGCCTTTTTCGATATCGCATAGATTTGCGCACTGTTGAATCCGCCGGAAAACGGGAATTCGTTGGTTGTCAGGTAGATGCCGTGCGCGTCGGCGCCGATGTGCGGGTAGTCGCCCAGGCATGGGCAGTTTGGATGTTGCGGCGAGCCCTGGGTGCCGTCGTCCTGCACTGCAATCTTGTACACGGTCCAGCTCCCGAGCGGATCTGCTGACGAGCTGACAGCCAGGTCAAGATGATTGCTGCCGGTTTGCGCGCCCGTAGCGGGATCGGTGTCCAGCGTCAAGACCAGGTGGAACCAGCGTTTCACTTCCGGATCGAAATAACAGGCCGGGTCGGTAATCGAGGGGCCGAAAACTCGTGGATTGACCTGCCGGTTGATTGCCGGCGCATATCCATAAAACGCGTTGAGCGCGATATCTCCGCTTAACGCGACGCCTTTACGATTATAGATTTTCATGACGTCATTCAGCGATTCCATGACGTAGCCGTTGCCGGCGCAGAGTCCCTGATCCGGCGGCTCTATCGAAAACTGGTTGCCGTTGCTGGCAAGCCGCTGGTTGCGCGAATTTTCGCCGTCAAAACTGAGTTGCACACGCCGGTCGGGCTCATCTTTGCCCAATGCTTCGGCCCACTCGCCTTTCCCCTGCGCCTTGGCGATACTGCGGTTTATCTTGAACTTCGCTACGCGCGCGAGCACGCCGGCGGTGCTTTGCGTTCCTTTTATTCCAGCTGCGCCTGTCGTGCCTGCTGCAGTGGGACCGTCGGCGAGATTAGGGACGTTCGAAAATGTCGGCGATGTTTCGGGTGACGACAAACCATCGACACCGACGGTGGTGCTTGGGATTTTGACTGTGCCGCTGCTGCTTATTTGCCTTGTGATGGTGGTGCCGAAAGCCGAGCCTATGGTGAAACAGGCGAAGCTGAGAATTAATCCAAATCTACTAAAATTCCGATTCATTTTCTTCTCCAAAAATTGTCATTTTTGAGCCTCTTCAGGGTAAAGAAAAAACCTTACTTTGCAGACCGCAGCTCCTCAGTCAAAAGATGATTTTTCTAAAAAATCCTGTAACCGCCTTTTTGCTGCGTTAAATCAAGATCAACCCTGTTCGAGAAATGTTTTTATAGATAATCTTTTTTCCTCGGGATCAGTGATGAATTGTGACGGGCAATAATTGCCGTGCGGAAATTATATATACATTCCTTCGCGACGCAGCATATATTTTTGAGTGTTAAATAAACAAGAACTTTGATTGGCCGAAGCAGCGCGCGCGCTTCTCGCGCGACAGGGAATGGCTCTGACATAAGAGCCATTTTTTATAGCCTGTCCAACTTTGGAGATGTGATTACCTTGCCGCTCAAAATGCTACCGGCAACTCTGAGTCAGCCGGTCGATTTGAACCATAAGGATATTTGCTATCGCGCTGGCCGCGGGTACATCGGCGGCGCCATGATGTCCACGAGCGCCTGATAGAGCCGTATAGGCTCTTCCGCGATCCGGTTTAACACGTACAGAAAATATTCTTCGCCATAGACGGCGTATTCACGCGTTGGAAAACCACGCCTCTGCAAGTCATCTAATTGCTCAGTGCCGAGACCGATCAGAGATTCGAATTCGTAGTGGCGCCGGCCAAACAGATTTTGCTGCATGATTAAATTCGTGAGATCTTCTTGAATCGAGCGATCATGTGTGGCAATCGAACATTTGTGTCCGCTAGTCAGCAACTCGGCTGCGAAGCGCCTGTAGCAAGCGGCCAGTTCAGGGCTGTTGCGCTCGTAGGCAATATGCGCAGGCTCAAGAAAAGCGCCCTTCACCAGCCGGATACGGCCTGGATATTTCATCAGTTTTGGTAAATCTTGCGCACTGCGATGCAGCTTGGCCGGCACCGTGATGCCGACGTTGGCCAGTCCTGGATCTGCATGCAGGCGGGCATAAGTATGATAAATGTTATCGGCGCGGTCGGACCCTTCCATCGAAATCATGACCTCGCAACCGCTTGCCGCTGCAACGCGGGCAATTTTCCTGGCGTTGAGAAAACCGAGTTCGGGATCGATCACGGAACCGATGTGGGACAGATCGAGTGAAACCGAGCAATTCAAATCTCCCTCGCTGATGGCGCCAATCAACGCAAGAAAAACTTCCGTTTCCGCATTAGCCCTGCTCTCATCACGGCAACTCTCTCCCATATACTCGGCAGATGCAGCATGGCCACGCGCATTGATCTGGCTTACGCGTCCCAGTGCATCTGGCGTTGTCTGGCCGGCGACGTAGCGCCGGGCGACACGATGCATGAATGGCCGTAGCATCGGATCGCTACAAAATCGGGCCTTGGCTTCTTCATCCAATGCCAGTTCGCGCAGCACATTGGCGGCCTGCTCGACCAATGCTTGCCACTCCAGGGGAAACGCCGGTTTATTACTGTTCGTCATAGTTGATAGTCGATAATCGATAGTTGAGGCGATTGGTGAAACACGCGTCATGAAATTCCGCCTGAAACTGCGGCTCCTTGTTTCCAGGAAATCATTCTAAAGATTCGATGTGAGGCGGCAAAACCAGTAATTTTCCGTGCTTCTGCTAATTTTTCTCACATTGCCAAGGATGCCACGGCGCATGGCGCGAAATTGGGGCCGTTTGGCATTGGTAGTTATAATCATTGGGTAAAAATGCCATTTATGCTATTTGAGTGATATATTTCCGTACTGCAACTTATTGTTTGGGTAAGGAACAGCATAATTTGCGCATATTTGCGTATATTTATCCCGGCCAGACTTGGAACGGCGTTATAAGTTATGGAGTAAGCAACTTTCATCTATTTCTTCACGTGGATACCTACCCTTAAATATTGCCAATGTACTCAATACTGCCCGCCTTGGTCGCATCCGTTTTTCTGGGTTACGGCCTGTACGTACTTTGTACGCAAGGCTTTACCCGCATCGGCATCAGCTTTTCCGTGCTGTGTCTCATTTCTGCGTTTTGGCAGGGAACCTGGGCTGTGCTGTTCCAGGTTCACACGCCAGGCCTGGCGATGTTCCTGATCAAATTCGGCTATCTCCTGATCCTGTTCTTGCCGACCAGCCTCTATCATTTTCTGACGGAAGTCTCGGATCGCCCGAATGAACGCCATCTGGTCTATCTGTCATATGGGATAGCCTCGGTCCTGGCGCTTTTCCTGATCGGAAGCGACCTCTTCGTTGCCGGCTTCTATGAATATTTTTGGGGATACTATCCGAAGGCAGGTCCCCTCCATCCGATTCATGTGCTGCAAACCGTGGTGGTGGTGTGCCGCGGCCTCTATATCACCCTTCTGCAGCAAAAAACTGCGCCGCCGATTAAGCGCATCAGGCTGCGCTTGTGTATCGCCGGCATATTTACTTATTTTTTTGCAGCCGTCGATTATCTGTGTAACTACGGGTTCGAGTTTTATCCGCCTGGCGTGTTGTTCATCGCCGTCAGCCTTGGCATCATCACGGTGGCAATTGTCAAGTACGGCTTGTTCAATCCAATGGCGATTGCCGCCAGCGTCGCCCACGAGATGCGTACGCCGCTGCTCTCGATCCGCAATCAGGCGCAAGGAATCCATAAATATATCCCGACACTTCTCGATAGCTACCAACTGGCGATTGCCAACAATCTTTGCGCCCCCTCTTTACCGCCGTTTGCCTTGAACTATCTTGCCACCATAGGCAAAACGCTTACCCATGAAGTGGATCGGACCAGCGCGGTACTCGACATGATGCTGGCCTCCATCAAAATGGACCAGATCGACAAAACCTCATTTGCCCAGCACGGCATGGGACATTGCCTGAACGAGGCGATTGAACGCTACACCTATGATCGCCAGGACCGGGAACGCATCATTGTCAGCGTTACAGAAGATCAGGAATTTCGATTTTACGGCTCGGATACCTTGCTGATACTGGTACTGTTCAATTTGCTGAAAAATGCCCTGTACGCGATCAAGGTTGCCGGCAAGGGAGAGATCCAGATATGGGCGGTGCGAGGGCCTACCGTCAATCGTTTGTATTTCAGGGATACCGGAACCGGGATTGCCGGAGACGCGCTGCCGAATATTTTTGATGGATTTTTTACGACCAAACAAAGCGGCGGCACCGGTGTCGGGCTCACTTTCTGCCACCGCGTGATGGCGTCTTTCAGTGGCCGCATACGCTGCGATTCCATTGCCGGTCAATATACGACATTTACTCTCGAATTTCCGAAGGTGGAAAATGCTCCGGACGAGCCGCTTGCCTCAGCTGCTTCAGCGCCTTCGGCACCGCTGCGACAAACGGAAGAAAGTAAAGTGCACTCTCCTCCGCATGTTCTTTAGTTCAGCTCAAGCATTTGCCAAACAAGAGATTACTCCCTTCGTTCGCGCCCTTCATTCGACTTCGTATTCCCGGATTTTTTCAAGAATGTGCTCAGGCAAGCGCGTGATTCTCTTTTCCTTGTTGGCGAAAACTATTTGCTGATGGCCCTTCGCAACAAGTTTGCCATCTACAAGAAATCGGAACAACAATGAAAACGAACATTGCTTGATAGCGAAAGTGTTGACTTCGCACGCAATCTTTTGAAATGCAAATGTCTCGCACACATACTCCTGTTGCGCCTCCTTGGTAATGAAAACACCAAGCGATTGCAACATGTCGGCAGAAATGCACTCGAAAAACCAACGTTCGCGGCAGATCCCTTGCCATTCAAAATGCCGGGCAAAATAGATATTCCCGGTGGCATTCGAGTCTTTCAGGTAAACATCGATCGAATGGTGGAAGGTTTTTGGCAGGCCGGGCCGTAAGACGATAAACGGCAGCGGGGTAACTTCTGCTTTGTTTTCTTTGGCGACCGGATGCTGGGACAGGATAGCTGACATGATGGAACTCCATAAGCAAATAGAAAAATGGCTGAAATGAACAGCCGCTATTGCCGCCTCGTCTCTTCCAAGTCCGAGGAAGCAGCTTATAGTGTTGATCAAGTTCTATTACTTGCAAGCAATAGACCGTAAATACGCGTAAATTGCAGCGAAAACCACGTCAACAAGGGAACAGTCGATATGCAGTCATCGCCGTTCCGGTGCATGAGCTTTGTCTGTTGCAGTTATTTGATGCGCTGCTTCTCCAACTTGCGCGCCAGCGTGCGCCTGTGCATCCCCAGGCGCCGCGCGGTCTCGGAAATATTGAAACCGGTTTCCACCAGTACTTCATGGATGCGTTCCCATTCGAGGGTCTTGATCGACGTCGAGCGATTGCTCAGTTCGATCTCGCCAATCCCGGCTACATGGCCGAAAGCAGCCTCGATATCATCGGTATTGGACGGCTTGGCCAGATATTGGCAAGCGCCAAGCTTGATGGCCTCAACCGCCGTGTTGATGCTGGCGAAACCGGTCAGCACCACGATCAGCATGGCGGGATCATGCTGATGCAGCATCTGGACGCAAGCTAGTCCGGAGGTGCTGTCGTTGAGCTTGAGGTCGACTACTGCGTAGCCCGGCGAATGCTGGCGTAGCAGCGCGGCAGCCTCACCCAGATTCGTCGCCAGCAACACGGTATAGTCGCGGCGCTCGAATGAGCGGCCGAGCGTGCGGGCGAAGGTCGCGTCGTCTTCGATGATCAACAGCAGACGATCAGTCGCCATGCGGGGTTTCCTCTTCAAGGCTGATCGCCGCCAGAGGCAGGGTAAGCTGGACCAGCGCTCCGCCCTGCTCCCGATTGCGGGCGGTCACGGTGCCGCCCAGTTTGCGGGCGACATTGACGACGAAAAACAGGCCCAGGCCACTGCCGGGGCGCCCCTTGTTCGACTGATAGGGTTTGCCTATCTGCGCCAGCATCGCGGGAGCAAAACCGGGGCCGGCGTCGGTCACCACCAAGGTCAGCGCATCGGCTTCCCGGCTCGCTTCCAGGCTTACCCATTGCGGCGATGCTTCGAGCGCATTGTCGAGCACATTGCAGATCATCTGCTTGAGGGCGGAATCGAAGGCTACCGGCATATCTTGCTCTATCCGGTTTTCATAGGCAAACGAGACAGTCGGCCGGGTCGCGCACCACTCCTTGGCCAGATCGTTCAAAAAAGTGCTGATGGTGGTCTTCACGGACGATTCGCCACGCGCCTCGCCGGCCGACAGCAGAATGCCGCTGACAATGCTCTTGCAGCGCTGCAGCTGGGCCTGCATTTCACTGATCTCTTCCAGTAATTCGCTATTCTTGCTGAACTCCGGCATGCGTCGCCAGTCGCCCAGGATCACGGACAAGGTAGCTAGCGGGGTGCCGAGTTCGTGCGCAGCGCCCGAAGCCAGCAGGCCCATGCGGACGATATGATCTTCCTCCGCCGCGCGCTGGCGCAAATCGGCCAGCTGGGCGTCGCCGGCCCGCAGGTTGCGGCCGATGCGGGTAATGAAGAACACCAGCAGAGCCGCGTTCAGTACGAAGCAAATCAGCAAGCCCTCGACATACAGGCTGGACAAGACGCTGCCATGATCGGACGGCAATGCCAAGGGATCGGAAAACAGCGACAAACCGGCCAGGCAGGCGCTGGTGATGGCAACGATGATCCAGGTCGACCAGGTTTCCAGCAATACGGCGCTGAGAATCACTTGCAGCAGATAGAGGAAGGCGAAAGGATTGGAGGTTCCTCCGCTCAAAAACAGCTGGGCGGTCAGGATGCCGACATCGACCAGCAGCGCCAGGAACAATTCGCCGTTGCTTGCCACCCGCCGTTCATGCCAGCGCAGATGGCTGGCGATGTTGAAGGCCACCAGACAGGCCAGCACCTTCAGCATGTCCGGCAGCGGCAGCTGAATGCCAAAGCCGAGGATGACGATAGCGATAGTCGTGATCTGCCCGATCACGGCGATCCAGCGCAGTTGGATCAGCTGCAGCATATTCTTGTGGCCGGCGGCATTTTCAACCCCGGCCGCCACCGTGCCGCGGCGTTTCAAGTCCTCGGTCTTTGCAAGAATATCAATTTTACTTGCCATCTTCACTTTCACGGTCGATACCATCAGTATTGGCGGCGGCGCTGCGCCGCGAATTCCTTTCCTCGCGGCCAACCCAAAAACAGGCGCCCGCCGCCATCAAGGCAAGAGCATACCAAGTGAGAGCATAAACCAGATGATTATTGTGAAAGGCAATCACCGTTAAACCGCCGATCGGGTACTGTTGCCCCTTAGCCTGAGGGCTGACGCCGGCTTCAGTTACGCCCTTCGCGTCCGCATCCACGAAATAAGGTGCCGTCTGCGTCAGGCCACGTGCCGCTGCGATGGCTTGCACATCGCGTGAATACCAGCGGTCAGCGGCAGGATCATTGTGGCGCAGGAAGCCGCCGCCAGGCTCGCTCATGCGCAGGAGTCCTGTAACTACCTCGACACCGCTATCCGCAGCGTCATGGCGATCGTTTTCCTTGGTGGAGATGAAGCCGCGATTGACCAGAACCACGCTGCCGTCTGCACTGCGCAGCGGCGTCAGCAGCCAGAAGCCGCTGCCAAGTTCGGTAACAGCCTGGACCCGCGCCGTGAGCCCATACAGGAAAGTACCTGTGAGCCGGACGCGCCGATATTCGTCGGCGCCGGCATTGATGTGCTGCCAGCGTTCGGGGCCGGGAGCGGCAACGGCTGGCGCGCGTACTCTTTGCTCAACCCGCTCGATGAGATCGAGCTTCCATTGCAGGCGCTTGAGCTGCCAGCTGCCTAGCCCGGCAAACAGCAGCCCGCCGCAGATGGCCAGCAACAGCAGCACGGTTGCGGAGCGGGAGCGAGGCTGGAGCGTAGCAGTTGCGGCGCCCTTGCCGTCCGTCACCGTGCCGTGCTGCGGCCGCTTCATTGCATCTTCATATTGTGCATATTGTGCACATCTTCCATGCTGCGCGCGCCGTGCGTGTCGGGCATGTCGTGCATCGACTCCGGCACGACTTCCGTCGAGTCCGGCATCATGCCCGGCATCATGTTGTGGTTCAGGTGGTACATCACCCATAACGAACCGCTCAGCATGATGAACACCAGCATGATCGTGAAGATCAGCGCCAGCATCGACCAGCCGCCTTCGGATTTAGTGTTCATGTGCAGGAAATACACCATATGCACAACGATCTGCACCGCAGCGAAGCCCAGCAGAACCAGTCCCGTAGTGCTGGACTTGTCGATGACTTTACCCATCACCAGCCAGAAAGGAATGGCCGTCAGAATGACTGCCAGGATGAAACCGGTGGTGTAGCTTTTCAGACTGCCGTGATCGGCATGCGTGTGGCCGTGATGACCGTCGTGGCCGTGGCCGACGACGCGGGCCGGATGTTCTTGATGTCCGCCGCTCATGGCAAAACTCCCATCAGATAGACAAAGGTGAAGACGCCGATCCAGACCACGTCCAGAAAGTGCCAGAACATGGACAGGCACATCAGGCGCCGGCCGTTCTCAGGGGTAAGTCCATGACGCTTGACCTGGAACATCAGCGTGATCAGCCAGATGATGCCAAAGGTGACGTGCAAGCCGTGCGTTGCCACCAGCGCGAAGAACGAGGTCAGGAAGCCGCTGCGTTGCGGTCCCGCGCCTTCATGGATCAGGTGTGCGAATTCAAACAGCTCGATGCCGATAAAGCAAGCGCCGAACAAGCCGGTCACTGCCAGCCAGGCCAGGGTAGCGCCCTTGCGCTTGCGCTGCATCTCCAGCATGGCGAAACCATAGGTGATCGACGACAGCAGCAACAGCGTGGTGTTGACTGCCACCAGCGGCAGGTCGAACAGTTCGGCGCCGGTCGGGCCGCCGGCATAGTTGCGGCCAAGTACGGCATAGGTCGCAAACAGGCAGGCGAACACCAGGCAATCGCTCATCAGGTAGAGCCAGAAGCCGAGCAAGGTGCCGTTTTCCGGGTGATGCTCGCGCACGAAAAAGCGCGCACTCAGGGAGCTTGAGTCAGCGCTCATGGCGCCGGCGGAAGTTTGTGTAATCTTAGACATGGCTACCCAGCAAGCGTGTGCGTTGACCCTCGGTACGGACGACTTCGTCCGCCGAGATGTAGTAATCGCGGTTGTAATTGAAGGTGTGGATGATGACCGCGGCCACCATTGCCGCAAAGCCGAGGCCGGCCACCAGCCACATTTGCCAGATCAGGGCGAAACCGCAGGCTGCGGCAAGCGCGGCGATGATGAAGCCGGCACTGGTGTTCTTCGGCATGTGGATGGCGGTAAAGCCATCTTGCGGCCGGGCGTAACCCTGGCTCTTCATGTCGTGCCAGGCGTCGTTGTCATGCACCATCGGCGTGAACGCAAAGTTGTAGTCTGGCGGCGGCGACGAGGTCGACCATTCCAGGGTGCGCGCACCCCATGGATCGCCGGTGTGGTCGCGCAGCGCTTCACGATTGCGATAGCTGACGATCAGCTGCACCACGAACGCGGCGATGCCGAGGGCGATCAATACCGCGCCAACCGCTGCGATCTGGAACCAGATCTGCAGCGACGGATCTTCGAAGTGGCCCAGGCGGCGTGTTACACCCATCAAACCGAGCACGTACAGCGGCATGAAGGCGACGTAGAAACCGATAGTCCAGAACCAGAAGCAGCACTTGCCCCAGAAATCATCCAGCTTGTAGCCGAACGCTTTCGGGAACCAGAAATTGATGCCCGCAAACATGCCGAACAGCACGCCGCCGATGATCACGTTATGGAAGTGGGCGATCAGGAACAGGCTGTTATGCAAGACGAAGTCGGCCGGCGGCACTGCCAGCAGCACGCCGGTCATGCCGCCGATGACGAAGGTGATCATGAAGCCGATAGTCCACAGCATCGGCACTTCGAAACGGATGCGGCCGCGATACATGGTGAACAGCCAGTTGAAAATCTTGGCGCCGGTCGGGATCGAAATGATCATCGTCGTGATGCCGAAGAAGGAATTGACGCTGGCGCCGGAACCCATGGTGAAGAAGTGATGCAGCCACACCAGGTAGGACAGGATGGTGATCACCACGGTGGCGTAGACCATCGAGGTATAACCGAAGATGCGCTTGCTGCTGAACGTCGAAACGACTTCCGAGAAAATGCCGAACGCCGGCAGGATCAGGATGTAAACTTCGGGGTGGCCCCAGATCCAGATCAGGTTGACATACATCATGGCGTTGCCGCCCATGTCATTGGTAAAGAAATTGGTGCCGAAGATACGATCCAGCGACAACATGGCGAGCACCGCAGTCAGCACCGGGAAAGCCGCCACGATCAGCACGTTGGTGCACAAGGCGGTCCAGGTGAATACCGGCATCTTCATCATGTTCATGCCCGGTGCGCGCATCTTGACGATGGTCGCAATCAGGTTGATGCCGGACAGCAGCGTCCCTACCCCGGCAATCTGCAACGCCCAGATATAGTAATCGACCCCCACATCCGGACTGGCGAGAATGCCCGACAGCGGCGGATACGCCAGCCAGCCGGTACGCGCAAATTCACCGACGAACAAGGAAGCCATGACCAGGCCGCCGCCGAAGGTGGTCATCCAGAAACTGAAGTTGTTCAGGAATGGGAATGCGACGTCGCGCGCGCCGATCTGCAGCGGCACGACGTAGTTCATCAGGCCGGTAACCAATGGCATGGCGACGAAGAAGATCATGATCACGCCGTGCGCGGTGAAGATCTGGTCGTAATGATGCGGCGGCAGGAAGCCGGCCGAATCGCCGAAAGCGAACGCCTGCTGGGCGCGCATCATCAAGGCGTCGGCGAAGCCGCGCAGCAGCATCACCAGCCCGAGTATGCAGTACATGATGCCGATCTTCTTGTGGTCGATGCTGGTGAACCAGTCGCGCCATAAAGTGCCCCACAGGCGGAAATGCGTCAGCGCCCAAAGCACTGCGATGCCGCCGATGGCTACCATGGCGAAGGTCGCCAGCAGGATCGGTTCGTGATAGGGAATGGCTTCCCAGGTGAGACGGCCGAAGATCAGCCTGGTCAGATCAATATTGTCTAGCATCGTTACTTTCCGGTGAAAAAGGGAAACGCGGCGCCCACCGCGCATTCAGCACATGCTGCAGCGCCGCCGCAGGCAGCACCGAGCGCTGCCTGCGCATATTGCAAGCGATTAGTCATTGTGCTTCGTCATGTTCGTCATCTGATGGCCGCCGTCGGCAGCCATCATTTTGTCCATGCACGTCTGGCCTGGCTCGATGCAGCGATTGACGA
The DNA here is from genome assembly GCF_900107095.1 of Collimonas sp. OK242. Taxonomy (GTDB): domain Bacteria; phylum Pseudomonadota; class Gammaproteobacteria; order Burkholderiales; family Burkholderiaceae_D; genus Collimonas. The sequence continues at coordinate 119,466 of NZ_FNOR01000002.1, read as the reverse complement.
TGGCGTGATACAGGCTTGGGTCGACCGCGCCGTAGTAGCGTACCGGCTCCTTCGCGCTTGGTTGCTCGAGTTGCAGGTAGTCGGCCCGATCCAGTTTGCGGCTTGCCGCCTTGGTGGTTTGCACCCAATGCTCGAAATTCTCCGGAGTCATGCCGTGGAATTTGAACTTCATGTCCGAGAACCCGGCGCCGCTGTAGTTGGCCGAGAAACCATCGTACTCGCCCGGCCGGTTGATCACCGCGTTCAGGGAAGTCTGCATGCCCGGCATGGCGTAGATCTGGCCGGCCAGCGCAGGAATGTAGAAGGAATTCATGATGGCGGATGAGGTGATCTTGAAACGGATCGGCATATCGACCGGCGCCGCCAGTTCATTAACGGTAGCGATGCCCTGTTCTGGATAGATGAACAGCCACTTCCAGTCCAGCGCCACCACTTCCACCGTGAGCGTCTTGGCGTCGGCGGGAATCGGACGATCCGCATCCAGGCGCGATATCGGCCGGTACGGGTCAAGGGTGTGGGTGCTGATCCAGGTCAGCAGGCCGAGAGCGATGATGATGAGCAGCGGCGCGCCCCAGATCACCAGTTCCAGCTGGGTCGAGTGATCCCAGTCCGGTTCGTAGCGTGCTGCAGTGTTATTTTTGCGGTAGCGCCAGGCAAACCATATCGTCAGCGCAATCACCGGAACGATGATCAGAAGCATCAGAATGGTGGAGACCACGATGAGGCGGCCCTGCTGCGAGGCGATGTCGCCGGATGGATTCATCACCACAGTGTTGCAACCAGCCAACAAAACAAGGAGAAGGAGGAGCAATCCGCGCCGAAATATGTGAGAAACCATAGGGGAAAAGTACCGTCAAAGCTATCAGATCGTGATAATGTACACTGGCTGGTATGCGTTGGCGATTGGACGTTTTGTCCTACCCTTGCCAGTGCGGGGCTTCGAGGGTAATGGAGCTTAAAAGTTTCATTATTTGCGGGGACTGCACTTCATCATCGGGAAGGGTTCGACACGGCCGGTTGGCAAGGCCATTAATAGAAACCTAATAAGAGACAATATTATGATGACGAGCACCCATAGCCATAATGGCGAAGTTTCCGCTAATTTCTCGTCGCATTCGACCGTCAGTAATGCGCGAAACGCCAAATCAGACCATGCAAAAATCGCCCCGGGCGAGATCGCTATCGGCGTAGTTATCGGCCGTGCGTCTGAATATTTCGACTTTTTCGTCTACGCAATGGCCTCGGTGCTGGTGTTTCCCTCTGTTTTCTTCCCGTTCGAGCAGCAGCTGGAAGGCACGCTTTACGCCTTCGTGATTTTTTCCTTTGCCTTCCTTGCAAGACCTTTTGGCACCGTGCTGTTCATGGCGATCCAACAACGCCTCGGGCGCGAGGTCAAGCTTACCGCGGCGCTCTTCATTCTAGGTATTTCCACGGCCGGCATCGCCTTCCTGCCGACCTTCCAGCACCTGGGCTTCGCCTCTATCGTCCTGCTGTCGCTGTTGCGCATCGGCCAAGGCATAGCGCTGGGCGGCTCCTGGGATGGCCTGCCCTCGCTGCTGGCGCTGAATGCACCGCAGAACCGGCGCGGCTGGTACGCCATGCTGGGCCAGCTGGGCGCGCCGGTCGGCTTCATGATCGCCGGCGGCCTGTTCGCCTACCTGATATCGAACCTGAGCACGGAAGACTTCCTCGACTGGGGCTGGCGCTATCCGTTCTACGTGGCGTTCGCCATCAACGTCGTGGCGCTGTTCGCCCGCTTGCGCCTGGTGTCGACCCCTGAGTATGCCCACCTGCTCGACGAACGCGAACTGGAACCGACCAATGCGCTGGAAATGACGCGTTCGCAAGGCCGCAATGTCATCATCGGCGCCCTGGCCGCCTTGGCCAGCTACGCCCTGTTCCACCTGGTCACCGTGTTCCCGCTGTCATGGATCAGCCTGTATTCGATGCGTTCGGTGAGCGACTTCCTGATCATCCAGGTCATTGGCGCGGCTCTGATGGCGCTCGGCGTGATCGCTTCCGGCTTGATTGCCGACCGTTTCGGCCGGCGCACCACTCTTGGCACCTGCGCTTTGCTGATCGCGGTGCTGAGCGCCTTTGTGCCGTCCTTGATGAATGGCGGCGATTTTGGCCAAAATGCGTTCATCCTGCTCGGCTTCAGCTTGCTTGGACTGTCCTACGGCCAGGCAGCCGGCGCCGTCACCGCCAACTTCCCTGCAAAATACCGCTATACCGGCGCCGCCCTCACCTCCGACCTGTCCTGGCTGGTCGGCGCGGGCTTTGCACCACTGGTGGCGCTTGGCCTTTCAGCGCATTTCGGTCTGGCCTATGTCAGCTTCTACCTGCTGTCAGGCGCGGCTTGCTCGTTGGCTGCACTCAGCCTTAATCGCGCCCTGGAAATCCGCGACTAGTTGGAGCCCGCCATCCGGCATCGCGAAGCGGGTCAGTGTCCAGGCACTGACCCGCTTCGGTTTCGACGACAGGCAGCGGAGATCGACGTCAGTGCTGCGGCATTGGCGCTTGTCTGGCGCAATGCAGAACGCTGCCTCGTACCAACGGCATTATTTCACGAAGTAAAAATCTGACAGGATTTGACCGGGATAGAACCGCTCAATGACGGGATGATGACGCAGATTTGATCAGGCGATCCATTTAGACAGCACGGTAAAAGCGCCAAGAGTGCATACAACGATGCTGCCTAGCTTGACAGTTAAGCGCAGTTCCAATTTTTCAAGCTTGGCGTCAATGCGCGTCTCCATCGCTTGCATATCTTTGCGCACACCATCAACATCACGCCTCACATCACCTACATCGCGCCTCACATCGTCAACGTCACGTTTTACGTCGACAATGTCACGTTTGGTCGCGACATCAGCCGCCTCATGCGAATCGCGAACAGCATCAGAAAGCGCTTCGGCCTGCGAAAAAGGGACGCCCGCAGCCTCCAGTGTCTTTACAAATTTCAAGGTATCGAATGTCACGGTTGCCATGCTAGCTCCTGTCCTGACGACTTTATCAGACTACCTAACTGACCTGATGAAGCCTATAAGGCATTAACCTAACTGATACGTAGAGTGGGCGCCTAATTGCGCCCATCTGGAGTCTACGCACCGACCCGCTTAGGCTTCGACGGCAAACCGCCGAGAGCGATGCATCTGGCAGCCATCCGGACAGCAGCCCCGGCGGTTTTCGGAAACCACGCTCGGTTCCCATCAGATTTATTGTTGATTATTTTTGAAAAGTATTGGCAATTTACGCTGCTTTATCCATAAAAAACAAACGGGCATGATGTACTCACCGCCCGGCAAACTGATATCCAGGAGCACAAGGGTGGTTCAGGCAACATTCTGCAACACTCAAGCAACTTCAAGGAGCATCAAATGAACCAGCAAAAAGTAGCCATCGTCACCGGGTCTTCACGCGGCATCGGCGCAGCAGTCGCGCAACGCCTGGCCGCCGACGGCTTTGCCGTGATCATCAACTATTCCGGCAGCGCAGCCGCCGCCGAAACGCTGGCGCAGCAACTGTTGCAACAAGGCCGCCAGGCAATGGCGGTGCAGGCCGATGTCAGCGACCCGGCAGCCGTGCGCGCCCTGTTCGATGCCGCGGAACGGACATTCGGCGGCGTCGACGTACTGGTCAACAACGCCGGCATCATGGTCAATGCGAGCATAGGCGAAACCGATGACGCCAGTTTCGACCGCCAGGTCGCCATCAATCTCAAGGGCAGTTTCAACACGCTGCGCGAAGCAGCCAAACGGCTACGCAACGGCGGCCGTATCATCAATTTCTCGTCCAGCGTGGTCGGCATGCTGCAACCAACTTATGGCGTGTACGCCGCCACCAAGGCTGCGGTGGAAGCCATGACCAGCGTTCTTGCCAAGGAGCTGCGCGGCAAAAATATCACTGTCAATGCCGTGGCGCCCGGGCCGACTGCGACGGATCTGTTCCTCAACGGCAAACCGCAAGAACTGGTCGAGCGCCTGTCCAAGCTGGCGCCGCTTGAGCGCCTGGGCCAGCCGCAGGATATCGCCGCCGCTGTCGCCTTCCTGGCCGGCGCCGACGGCGGCTGGATCAACGGCCAGATCCTGCGCGCCAACGGCGGCATCATCTGATCGCCTGGACCGCAATCAACGATTAGCAGATTCATTTTCGATATCGGCGAAAGGAAAACCTCATGAAACAATCTACAAAGCACGCTATGAAGCAAGCGGCACATTGCGCACTACGTACGCCACAAGCTTGGTCACGCTCGCGGCGATACCTTCGCGAGCGGTGTCGATAGCAAGTTGCGGCTGCTCCGGTATCTCATATGGCGCGCTGACACCGGTAAACTCTCGCAATTCGCCGCAGCGCGCTTTCTTGTATAGGCCCTTGGGATCTCGCGATTCGCAGGTCGCCAGGTCGGCAGAAACATGTATTTCGTGAAACGCGTCGCCGCAGGATTGCCGGGCGCGTGCGCGATCGGCACGATACGGTGAAATGAAAGCGGTAATGCAGATCAGGCCGGCATCCGCAAACAATGCGGCGACCTCGCCCACGCGCCGGATGTTTTCTGTCCGGTGCTCCGGGCTGAAACCGAGATTTGCATTCAGGCCGTTGCGTATATTGTCGCCATCGAGTACGTAACAGGAGTATCCCAGCTCCGTCAGCGCCTGTTCAAGCGCCATGGCAAGCGAGGATTTGCCTGACGCAGATAATCCAGTCAGCCACATGACCGCGCCGCGGTGGCCATAGTGCGCAGCACGCTGCGATGCATTCAAGGCATGCGGTACCGCAGTCAGGTTTTTTTTCATTGAAAACTCCATGCAATACAGTGCGCTTCGATGGCGGCGCATCAGCAGCTTATATGATACGCGGCGTACGGTATATCAATGGCCAAACAGTGGTTACATTGATGCAGGATGCGGTAATATCTGACGAACAGTCCAGCAGTCATTCAATTTGAAAGCAAAGGGCATTTCTGATGATTCCAGCATTCGTCGGCGTAACAGGCTTACCCAGGGCAGGTTCCACGCTGCTGTGTCAGCTATTGGGCCAGCATCCGGAAATTCATTGCGAAGGACAGAGTTCCCCTCTGTGTAATACCTTGCTGGGAATCCGGCGCATGATCAGCGACGATTCTTTCTTCCTGTCGCAGCTGGATAATCAATTCGAGCAAAGCTATGCCCACCTGACGTCGGCGATGCAGGGTTTTCTGCGCGGCTGGCATCATGATTGCAACAAGAAGGCCGTGGTGGACAAGAACCGCGCATGGCTGCACGCGATAGAACTGCTGCTGCATGTCGAGCCGAACGCCAAGCTGATCGTGTGCCTGCGCGAACTGGGACAAATTTACGGATCGATAGAAGCGCAGCACCAGCGTACGATCCTGGTCGATTTCATCGATCACCTGGCAGATTTCGACCGCTTCGGGCGCGCCGACATGCTGTTCGCCAAAGACAAGGCCATCGGCGCTCCGTTAATCTCCTTGCATGCGGTTCCCGATTTGCCGAAACATGTGCAGGATCGCCTGTATTTCATTCGGTTTGAAGACTTGATGGAACGGCCGTCGGCGTGTATGGCGAATGTCTATTCCTGGCTAGGATTATCGCCCTTCGAAATCGATCCCGATCGCCTGCAGATAGGCATCCAGGAAAGCGACAGTCATTACCACATGAAATACAGCCACAAACAGGCGCGGCAGATAAGCAAGCCGAAACGGCATGACATCCCGCCGCGCATACAGGCGCAAATCGAAACTGCCTGCTCCTGGTTTTACCAGCTGTACTATCCGCAGAAGATGTAAGTCCCTAGAACGCCTTGCCGATTTCAGCCCAGGCGCGCACTGACTTATTGTCGCCGATCAGTCGCGGCGTAGAACCGAACGGCGCCGCAACATAGAGCTTGGCATGCCACTGGTCCGGCCCGGCCCAATTCATGCCGACGCCGGCTCCGCTCAGCGTCGCGCTATTGTCGCCCGGCAGCCACGGATTTTTGTTGACCGTCACGCGTTCGCTGTCGACGAAAGCCAGCACTTGCCAGCGCCCGCTCGCGAACTGGCCGAGCTCGTGCCGCAGTTCGACCGAACCGAAGACCCCCGTATCGCCGGACAGCACGCCGATGTCATAGGCGCGCACCGTGTAAGGACCGCCCGCGACCATCTTTTCCGCGGGATCCAGGTTGCCGTTTGTCCATTGGCCGGCTAGCGCGAAATACAGGGATTCGCTCTGGCTCAGATTTTGCAATTGCGCCAGATTGCCGTTCCATTTCGTGTAGCTGCCCTGTGTTTTCGCGGTGACAGAATCGGACAGTTCCGCGGCCCGGTCGTCGAAGCCGACACGTCCCGCGGTAACGCCGATATTCCAGGTGCCGATGCCGCCGGCCAGAACGCCGTTGCGCCAGTCGCCGTTCAGACTCGCGCTCCAGTTATCCAGATGGCGGTCGGTCTTGATGCTGCTGACGCCGATGCGGTCGTTCAGTTGTTTGCGATCGTACTGGATCTGGCTGTACAAGTTGGCCTCGCGCGTGCGCATGAACGGGTGTTTGACCCATATGCTCGCTACCTGTGCGGTGCCGTGCGCATCCAGCGCGCCAAGGGTGTCGCCGAGGATGTAATGCAAGGCCGAATAGGAGCCGCCCATGCGCGTACCCAGGCCGTTGAGCAGGATTTCATAGGCAATGCTGCCGTAATTCATGTCTCTGCCGCTAGTCAGGGCGCCGATGCTGATGACGTCGCCATGGTGCAGCGGATTGAAGATATTCACGGCAGCGCCGAGGCGAGCCCGGCCGGTATAGCGATTGCCAAAATTGTCCACCATGACATTGCCGGCGACCTGTGCCGTCGGGTCGGCTTGCACCTGCAGGTCGGAAGTGCCAACTGCTTCACCCGGTTTGAGGACCGCGCTGACAGCGACGCCCGGAATGTCCGAGGCCAGCAGCAGCGTGCGATCGAGCCCGGCCTGGGCGACCACTTGCCCGGCCTGCAAAGGAGACAAGGTTTGCTGCAGCAAGGCGTCGCTCACCCGGCTGCGGTTATCAAGCTTGATCTGACCGTAACGGGCCTCGATCACCATCACCTTCACCACGCCGCCTTGAACGGTCTGGGCCGGGATGATGGCGCGCGCCAGCGGGTAGCCGTGGCTATGGTAATAATCGGTGATGCGCGCAACCACTTCGCTGAGTTGGGCCAGAGTGAGGTTCTTGCCCTCGGCGTCGGCCACCAGCGCATGCAGGGTTGCCGTATCGAACGCGGTATTGCCGGACAGCTGTATGCTGGTGACGCTGAACGCCGCACCTGCCGGCTGCTGGGCGCCGCCCTCCCGTTCGATGGTCAGGCCGGTTCCCGTCGACGAGGGAAGCGCCGGCTTGAGCGGCTGGATCTGCTGCAGTATCGAGCCGGCACCGGGCGGAGTCACCTGATCGGCCGCAAAAGCAGCGAAGGATGGATAGCTGAGCAGCATGGCTGCGATGATCGGCTTCATTGGATATAGGTACCTACCGTTATTTTTCATTGAGGCTCGCTTATTCATCCGTGCTCACAATATTGTCCGGCAGCTTGACTCCGCCGCCCGTGATTTTCACTTCCACGCCGTTCATGCCATCGCCGATTTTATTGTTCGGCGGCTGGACATTGAACTGCACCAGGTCGAGCGCCGCCAGGTTGATGCCTGCATGCGAAGGCGCAAAAATCGAATCCAGGGCGGTGCTCACATTTTGCACCGGCACGGGCGCCGACCCCGGTTTCAAGGTCAGCGCGGTGGCGTTCCCCGCCGCCTGCACGAACACATAGTTCAGTGCGCTCAGGCCGCCGCCGTCAATCGCATACAGTCCCGGCTGGCTGGTCGGCTGGGCGTTCGTGGTCCAGATCAAGCTGCCTGTCGTAGCATTGCCCAGCGTGTCGCCTGCCACCAGCCCGGTCAGGCTTCCAGTCAGGCCGGAGGGCGTTTGTCCGCCAATGCTGCTTGCCGGTACGGCATTATAGGTAAGCGTCGCCGGCGTAATATTGGCGCTGGTCGTCGTCGTGTTGCTCACCGTATAGTTGCCGGCATCGGCGCCGCTGGCACTGATGCCCGCTACCGTCACGGTCTTGCCGGCGCCGGCATTCTTGTCGGCGAAGTTGGCGGAGGTATCGCTGAACGTCACCGCATCGCCGGCCAGTCCGCCGCTGAGCGTCACCACAGCCGTCGTATTGCCGTCATAGGTTTTATTGGCGCCGATGGCGGCCGCTGTAATGGCGAGCGGCGTGATATCTGCAGTGGTCGACGCGGTGGCGTTACTGACCATGTAATTGCCGGCGTCCGCTCCGCCTGCGCTGATGCCTGAAACGGTGACTGTCTTGCCCGCGCCTGCATTTTTGTCGCCGAAGCTTGCCGAGGTATCGCTGAGCGTTACCTTGTCGCCGCTTATCAGGCCGTTGCCGGCCAATATCGCCGAACTGGAAGTCGTAGCGTCATAAACCTTGTTGACACCGCTGGCTGTGACCGTGACCGACTGCCGGTAGACGGTGTAGTTGCCAGTGGCGCCGACAAAGGTGTAGTTGCCTGCATCAGCCCCGCCCAAGGCCGTGCCCACCGATTCGATGCCGTTATGCGTGCCGGCCGTCAAGTTTCCGCTGCTGCTGGTCAGGCCCGTCGTATTCAGCGTGACGGCGCCGGGCGTGACCAGATCGCCGCTCACGGCGTTCGTGAAACTCGCCGCCCCCGGCGCCAGGACTGAACCGTAGACCGAACTGCCCGCCGCAACCGTGCCGCTCAAGGCCAGCTGGCCGACGGTATAGTCGCCGCTGGCGCCGGCAAAGGTGTAGTTGCCCGCGTCCGCCCCGCCCAAGGAAGCGCCCACCGATTCGATGCCGGTGTGGGTGCCGGCAATCAGGTGCCCGCTGCTGCTGGTCAAACCGGTCGTATTCACCGTGACGGCGCCCGGCGTGACCAGGTCGCCGCTCACGGCATTGGTGAAACTTGCTGCGCCCGGCGCCAGGACCGAACCGTAGGTCGAACTGCCGGCGCCAACCGTGGCGCTCAGCGCCAGCGGACTGACGGTATAGTTGCCCGTGGGCCCGGCAAAGGTGTAGTTCCCGGCATCGGCGCCGCTCAAGGCGCTGACCGCTTCAATGCCGTTATGCGTTCCGGCAATCAGGTGTCCGCTGCTGCTGGCCAGGCCGGTGGTGTTGACGCCAACCGTCACCGCGCCCAGCACGTCGCCCGACACGGCATTGGTGAAGCTCGCCGCCCCCGGTACCAGCACCGCGCCGTAGACCGAACTGCCCGCCCCTATCGAGCCGGTCAAGGCTAGCTGGCTGACGGTGTAGTCGCCAGTGGCGCCGGCAAAGGTGTAATTGCCCGCGTCCGCCCCGCCCAGGGCCGTGCCCACCGATTCGATGCCGGTGTGGGTGCCGGCAACCAGGTGGCCGCTGCTGCTGGTCAGGCCGGTCGTATTCAGCGTGACGACGCCCGGCGTGACCAGGTCGCCGCTCACGGCATTGGTGAAACTCGCCGCGCCCGGCGTCAGGGCCAAACCGTAGGTCGAACTGCCCGCGCCAACCGTGGCGCTCAGCGCCAGCGGACTGACGGTATAGTTGCCCGTGGGCCCGGCAAAGGTGTAATTGCCGGCATCGGCGCCGCTCAGCGCGCTGACCGATTCAATGCCGGTGTGGGTGCCGGCGATCAGGTGTCCGCTACTGCTGGTCAGGCCGGTGGTGTTGACGCCAATCGTCGCCGTGCCCAGCACGTCGCCCGACACGGCATTGGTGAAGCTCGCTGAGCCCGGGGCCAGCACCGCACCGTAGGTCGAGCTGCCCGCCGCGATCGAACCGGTCAGCGCCAGGGGCGTAACGGTGTAGTTGCCAGTGGCGCCGGCAAACGTGTAGTTGCTCGCATCCGCTCCGCTCAGCGCGCTGACCGATTCAATGCCAGCATGGGTTCCGGCGATCAAGTGCCCGCTGCTGCTGGTCAGGCCGGCAGTGTTGATTGCAACCGTCGCCGTACCCAGCACATCGCCCGACACGGCGTTCGTGAAATTCGCCGCGCCCGGCGTCAGCGCCGCACCGTAGGTCGAACTGCCCGCCCCTATCGAACCGGTCAAGGCCAGCTGGCCGACGGTATAGTCGCCGCTTGGGGCGGCAAACGTGTAATTGCCGGCATCGGCGCCGCTCAGTGCGCTGACCGATTCAATGCCGGTGTGGGTGCCGGCGATCAGGTGTCCGCTGCTGCTGGTAAGACCCGTGGTGTTGACGCCAACCGTCGCCGTGCCCAGCACGTCGCCCGACACGGCATTGGTGAAGCTGGCCGAGCCCGGGGCCAGCACCGCACCATAGGCAGAGCTGCCTGCCGCGATCGAACCGGTCAAGGCCAGCTGGCCGACGGTATAGTCGCCGCTTGGGGCGGCAAACGTGTAGTTACCGGCATCGGCGCCGCTCAGCGCGCTGACCGATTCAATGCCGGTGTGGGTACCTGCGATCAGGTGTCCGCTACTGCTGGTCAGGCCGGTGGTGTTGACGCCAACCGTCGCCGTGCCCAGCACGTCGCCCGACACGGCATTGGTGAAACTCGCCGCGCCCGGGGTCAGCGCCGCACCGTAGGTCGAACTGCCCGCCACTATCGAACCGGTCAAGGCCAGCGGAGTGACAGTGTAGTTGCCAGTAGCGCCGGCAAAGGTGTAATTGCCTGCGTCCGCCCCGCCCAAGGCAGTGCCTACCGATTCGATACCGGTGTGGGTGCCGGCAACCAGGTGTCCGCTGCTGCTGGTCAGCCCGGTTGTATTCAGCGTGACGGCGCCAGGCGTGACCAGATCGCCGCTCACAGCGTTCGTGAAATTCGCCGCGCCCGGCGCCAGGACCGAACCGTAGACCGAACTGCCCGCCGCAACCGTGCCGCTCAAGGCCAGCTGGCCGACGGTATAGTCGCCGCTGGCGCCGGCAAAGGTGTAGTTGCCCGCGTCCGCCCCGCCCAAGGCCGTGCCCACCGATTCGATGCCGGTGTGGGTGCCGGCGATCAAGTGCCCGCTGCTGCTGGTCAGCCCGGTCGTATTCACCGTGACAACGCCCGGCGTGACCAGGTCGCCGCTCACGGCGTTGGTGAAATTCACCGCGCCCGGCGCCAGGGTCGAGCCGTAGGTCGAGCTGCCGGCGCCAACTGTGGCGTTCAACGCCAATTGGTTGACGGTGTAGTTGCCCGTGACCCCGCTAAATGTGTAGTTGCCGGCATCGGCCCCGCTCAAGCCGCTGACCGTTTCAATGCCGTTATGCGTGCCGGCAACCAGGTGGCCGCTGCTGCTGGTAAGACCCGTGGTATTGACGCCAACCGTGGCCGTCCCCAGCACATCGCCTGAAACCGCATTGGTGAAGTTCGCAGCCCCCGGCGCCAGCACCGAGCCGTAGACTGAGCTGCCCGCCGCCACCGTGCCGCTCAAGGCCAGTTGGCTGACGGTGTAGTCGCCAGTGGCGCCGGCGAAGGTGTAGTTGCCCGCGTCCGCCCCGCCCAAGGCCGTGCCCACCGATTCGATGCCGGTGTGGGTGCCGGCAATCAGGTGGCCGCTGCTGCTGGTCAAGCCGGTCGTATTCACCGTGACTGCGTCCGGCGTGACCAGGTCGCCGCTCACGGCGTTGGTGAAATTCACCGCGCCCGGCGCCAGGGTCGAACCGTAGGTCGAGCTGCCTGCGCCAAGCGCGGCGCTCAGCGCCAGCGGACTGACGGTATAGTTGCCCGTGGGCCCGGCAAAGGTGTAGTTGCCGGCATCGGCGCCGCTCAAGGCGCTGACCGTTTCAACGCCGTTATGCGTGCCGGCAATCAGGTGGCCGCTGCTGCTGGTAAGACCCGTGGTGTTGACGCCAACCGTCGCCGTGCCCAGCACATCGCCTGAAACCGCATTGGTGAAGTTCGCAGCCCCCGGCGCCAGCACTGAACCGTAAGTCGAGCTGCCCGTCCCTATCGAACCGGTCAAGGCCAGCGGCGTAACGGTGTAATTGCCGATGGCGCCGGCAAAGGTGTAATTGCCCGCATCCGCACCGCTAAGCGTACCGCTCACCGACTCGATGCCGGTGTGCGTGCCTGCGGTCAGGTTGCCGCTGCTGCTGGTCAGTCCTGCAGTATTGACGGTCACCGGCGCAGCCGTGACGGTATGGCCGGCGACCATATTGGTGAAAGTCACCGTGCCGGGCACCAGGGCCGAACCATAGACGGAGCTGCCGGCGCTGATGCTGCCGGTCAGCGCCAGCGGATTGATGGTCAATGCGCCATTGACGAAAGTGATGAGGTAACCCTGCTGGCCGGTGGAGGAAAGACCCGACGCGATGATCGTGTAAGTGCCGGCGTTGACCGCCGTTTGCGACGTTCCGCCATAGCTTAAGCTGCCTGTCAGGCCGCTCGGCATGACCGAATATCGATAGCCATCGAGGCCGGTGTAAGTAACGCCATTGTTGCTGGCATAGGCCGCGCCGTTGAAAGTGCTGCTGGCATTGTTGGCTGTGACGGTCAGCGCCGTCATGCCGGAAAGTAATAGCGGATAGCCGCCGGACATTATCCAGGTGCCGCTGAAGTCCCATGCGGGATTCAGATTGCCGTTGGCGGCGGTGCTCGATGTGAAATTGGCTTGGTTCTGCATGTTGGCAGTGGTCATGCCGGTGCCGCCGGCGGAGGTAGCCTGGCCGGAGCTTGTCTTGTCCCAGAAACTGCCGGTGACGGTGCCGGCGTTATTGCCTATCAACCCGCCGACCGAGCTAGAGCCGGCCCCGGCGCTGACGCTGCCTGTCGAAAAACTATCAGTGACTGTGCCACCCGATGCCCCGGCGCCGGCATTGTTGCCTACCAGTCCGCCGACAAAGGAAGCACCGGCAGCGCCGGTGACACTGCCCGTTGCATAGCTGTTACTGATCGCAGGATTGCCGCCTGTATTGCCGTAATTGTGGCCAACCAGGCCGCCGACAGCGCTGATGCCGGAAACATTACCCGTCGCATAGCTGTTGCTGATCGTGGACGGGCCGGCAAAACCATAATTGGCCCCGAGCAAGCCGCCCACATAGGAGGAGCCGCTGACAGAGCCGGTAGCATAGCTGTTGCTGATCACGCTGACAGTGCTGCCTCCGCCATAGGCGTATCCGATCAAGCCACCGACATAAAGGCTGGATCCGGTGACATTCCCGGTGGCATAGCTGTAATTGACGGTCCCCCCTTGCAGGCTGCCGACCAGGCCACCGACGTCACTTGCCGCAGCCCCGCCATTGACCGTGCCGCCTGCATGACTTCTGGTAATCGTGCCGCCGGAGTTTTGGCCTACCAAGCCGCCGATAAAAGTCGCATTGGTGCTAGCACTCACCGTAGCGGTTGAAAAGCTATTATTGATCTTCCCGAAATTCTGTCCCACCAGCGCGCCGGTGTAGTTGGACGAGGTGACGGCCACGCTGCCGCCGAGCAGACCCACGTTGCGCACCACTCCGGCCGCACCCACCGCGCCGATCATGCCCACGCCGACAACCGAACCTTGATTGATAGTGAGACCGCTGACGGTATGGCCGAGGCCATCAAAGACGCCGGAAAATTCCTGCGCCGGGGTCAATACTGTAACCCCGATACCGCCTATCGGCGTGAAGCCTGCGCCGCTGTTCCAAGCCGAGGTGGCGGCAGCGTTGATATCGCTGCCCAGCGCATAATAGCCCGCCAGGTTTCCTATCGTTCCCTGCAAGCTGCCGTCGCCGCTGCTAACGGCCGTCCCCAGGGAGTTAATGACCGTATAAACATGGTTGTTCATGGTCAGCACGCCGCTGCCGCTGAAATTGACGCGTCCGTTAAATCCGCTGCTGCCCAAGGCGACATTGACATTGCCGCTGCCAGGTTCCAGGTCAAGGCTGGCGGAGCCGCTTGCGGTCATCGTGGCATTGATGTTGACATCGTTGCTGGCATTCAGGGTCAGCTTGTGGCCGTTCCAGCTTACCGTATCGTCGACGTTGACATTGCCGCTGCTGCCGCTGGCGCCGCTGGCCGAAGAAATCGTGACATTGCCCAAGCCTAACGCGGTGCTAAGCGCGGCGCCGGTCTGGTCGCCGCCGCTAGGGGCGATCGTGAAATCGACCGGATCGATCAGCCAAGTGCCGGCCAGGCCCAACGATGCAGCGGTGGTGATCTTGGTGTTGCCGGCCACCTTGACCTTGGCCGCGCTGGTCTCGATGAAACCGCCATTGCCGCCGGCCGGCGCACTGGCGTCGAGCGTGCCGCCGACATTGACGGTTCCGGCCGCCATGCCGCCCAGCAAAGTAATCGTGCCGCCCTGGTTTTCCACGGTGCGCGCTTCGATCACGCCGGTATTGTTGACGACGCTGGCCAGCAACGCATCTTTGGCCCCGGCGCTCATGATCACGCGGCCGCCGTCGGCCCGGATCAGTCCGCCGTTTTCTGCCGCGCTGTTCAGCACGCTCTGGTCGACCTGCAGCTGCAGCAGGCTGTTGCCGCTGAATGTGAGGGTGACGGCATTGCCGGCGCCGAGCGCCACCGCGCCCTGCGGCGCGCTGATCGTGCCCTGGTTGCTGACATGGTTGCCGAGCAAGGCGACGTAGCCGCCGTTGGCCGCCGTGATCGACCCCTGGTTGAGCACGCTGCCCGGGCCGTTGCCGCTGAAAGTGCGATTGTTGCCGCTCAAGCTGGCGTCATGCAAATCCAGGGTGGAGGCAACCAGGCCGCCGACATTGACCTGGGCGCCGGAGCCGAACAGGATGCCGTTCGGATTGATCAGGAATACCTGGCCGTTGGCATTCAGGCGGCCGAGGATCTGCGTGCCGTTGGTATCGAATATGCGGTTGACGGCAATCGCGCTGACCGAGGGCTGTACGAAATTCACCGTTTCTTGCGGAGCGATGTTGAAGCCGTTCCAGTTCAGGGTAGCGTTCTGGCTGGTCTGGCTGATCGTGGTGGTGGCGCCGGATTGGCGGATAGTACCGCTGCCGGCGACAACCTGGCCGCCGGTCGGCGCCGCCTGGGCGCTCATCGCTGCCAGCGACAAAGCCGCCGCCACTAGTTTGCGGCGCCCGCCCTTGCCGCGTCCACGCGTGGTTTCCGCTACTGCGATCCAGCCGTTGGTCACAGTGCTCCAGACCAGGCGATAGATGTGGTTCATAGATCCGTGGCGTTTCATGGAATGATTTCC
Organism: Collimonas sp. OK242; assembly: GCF_900107095.1. Classification (GTDB taxonomy): domain Bacteria; phylum Pseudomonadota; class Gammaproteobacteria; order Burkholderiales; family Burkholderiaceae_D; genus Collimonas. The sequence goes on along the minus strand of NZ_FNOR01000002.1, from coordinate 104,355 downwards.
TCATTGAACCTGCGCTACTCAACCAGACAATGCGCGCGGCTAGCCAAGACCTGGTCGGCCGCCCGCCTGCTCCTCGCTTCAACAAACCGTACGGCATCGAGATCGACGCCGCGTATTCGTCACGCAGAAACTGTGCTTAAGCTGCCCGGGCCGGAAAACAGCGGTACGGCTGAGCAGACTTCAATTAAAAATCGTATTGCAGCGACAACGGATTCAAAGGACTGTGACTGGCACAAGGTGCGCCAAAATGAAAGTTGACATACAGATAATGTCAATTTGGGGGACATAGCTGGTTTCCCTACCCAGCTTTCTTTTAAGCAAAATATTACACCAAGTAAATATGTTACATACAAGCTAATTGTTAATCTTAATTGTATCTTATTGTATTCGTTGGATTCTGGCCTCAGTTGGCTATCCACAAGCCCCTTGCCGCGACATTTTTCAAGCAAGTATTGCTGAATACTGTTGCCGAATCAGGGTTTTCCTGTTCAACTTCGGCTTGCTGGAAGTTAACATTCAGCAACCTTGATCCATATCAAAACAGGCTACTCAACGAAGGAAATGCGATGAACATATTTCTCGGTAGCATCATGACTTTCGGTTTTCAATTCAATCCCAGCGGCTGGCAGCAATGCAACGGCCAAACGCTCGGCATCGATCAATATTCGGCCTTGTTCGCCTTGCTGGGCACCACCTTTGGCGGCGACGGCGTGCAAACATTTCAACTGCCGAACTTGCAAGGACGAATGCCGCTTTGCCAAGGCAATGGCGCCACGCTGAGCCCGCGTGTGATCGGCGAGTTTTCCGGCACCGAAAGCATTTCGATCGGCATCAGCAACCTGCCATCTCACACTCATACCGCCACCTTCACTCCTTCAGGCAGCAGCGGCTACACGGTATCAGGCAACACCACCGGCAACCTGCTGGCGCCCACCGCGACCAACAACATCCCGTCGGGATCGCCGGCCGGCACCTCGGCCGGGGCAATCTGGGGCTCGACCGCACCCACCATTCCTCTGGGCGGCGCAGGTGGCGGCTCCGGCGCTACGGTGAGCAACGCCCTCACGGGCAACAGCCAAGCCGTGGGAAGCATGAATCCCTACCTGGCGCTGAACTTCAGCATCGCCTTGGCGGGTATTTTTCCTTCGCGCAATTAAGCATTACCGCAGTAAAGCCAGCCGGCCTCGAATAGCAAAAACACCGGTCTTAAACCGCAGCAATGACAAGGGAGATTTCCATGGAAGTGTTTCTCGGCAGCATAATGACTTTCGGTTTTCAGTTTAATCCTAACGGCTGGCAGCAATGCAACGGCCAGACGCTCGCCATTCAGCAATATGCAGCCTTGTTCTCGCTGCTGGGCACCACCTACGGCGGCAACGGCACGACAACCTTCCAGCTGCCGAATCTGCAAGGACGGGTGCCGATTGGCCAAGGCAACGGCATCGGCTTGACGCCGCGCGTACTCGGCGAAGCGGCCGGCACTGAAAACATCTCGATCACCATCAACAATATGCCGTCTCATACCCATATCGCCACCTTTACGCCGTCGGGCGGCGGCAGCGGCTACATGGTATCGAGCAATACCACCGGCAACCAACTGGTGCCGAGCGCGACCAACAACATCTTGTCCGGATCGCCTGCCGGCCCGCAAGGCGCGGCGATCTGGGGCTCGGCGGCCGGGACCATTCCCTTGGGCGGCAGCAGCGGCAGCGCCGGCGGCACCGTCACCAATGCACTCACCGGCAACAACATACCCGTGGGCAGCATGAACCCCTACCTGGCGCTGAACTTCAGCATCGCGCTGGTGGGTATTTTCCCGTCCCGTAACTAGCGCACTGCAAACGCGAGCTGGCCGGCTGCCGGTCAGCTGCGCTTCCATTTTTTTCATTGCCGATAGATTGAATCCGATGCTAGAACTCGTTGACGCCGCTTATTTCACTCCTCTGACCGGACAGGTCTGCGCGCTGCAGTTGCCGGACGGCAGTGCCTTGCCGGTGCTGGTCGACAGCGTGAATGTGAAAGCGCAATACCGTAACCCGTATGCGCCGGAACAGCAGCGCCTGCCGTTCATCGTCACGCTGACTGCGCAACAAGCCACCGATTTTCTCGAAGGCCCATGTGCGATCGATTTGCCGCAACGCCGGCGCCTGGAAGGCGTTTACGTATCGCGCCTGGCGCCGCTCGGACGCGATCCGGCCGGCGCCTATTTCCAGGTAGTGTTCAGCTAAAGGGATTCAAGGCTGGCGCGGATACCACACCATGCGATCGGCCATCAATTGCGATTCTTCCACCTGGAATCCCAGTTCCAGGTAGATGCGCTTGGCACCGGGATTGTTGTGCCAGACCACTACCGTGACCGGGCACTGTACATTACTTGCGGCTTGCAGCACGCCGCGCAGGACTGCCTTGCCGTAGCCGAAGCCGCGGGCGGCGGCAATGAAAGCGATGTAAATCACGCGTACTTCGTTATGACCGAAATCGACCACCAGCGCGCCGACGGCAGCCTGGGTTTTCTCGATGACGAAATGCATGGCGTTTGGATACTCTTCTCCGGTGCCCTGCGCGTGTACGGCATATTGCTGGGCGACCACCGTTTCGATGAATTCGGGTTCGCCGTCGATCAACTGCAGGTCCGGACGGGCGGAGCGATACAGGGTTGCCAGGAAGGGCTGGTCGCCGGCAGTGGCGGGCCGCAGGGAAATGCCGGCCGGCATGGCAGAGGAAGAAGTGAGCATGCTGAAATTTCGCAGAAATTGGAGTTAATACGGCGGACATCATTATGGTGAAGCAGCTTATAACAGAAGCCGCCTTGACGGCTGGGCTTGCCTCAAATAAAGTACCTCGGCGCAATATTTTTGCCTGGACAGCCAGCAAGCCGAGATCGACGCAGACGCATCAACTGGATTGAAGGCAGCCGAATGAATGGATTCCTCAAATTGCCGCTACACTTTGATCCGCATGAATTGCTGAAGGATTTGCGGACGTGCGAAAGCATGGATTGGCCGTGCCATTTCCATACCGAGGATTATTCCGGACTGTGGTCCGGCCTGGCGCTGCGCTCGGCATCTGGCAAGGCGGACGATATCTATTCCCACCCTGGCAGCGCCGCCTATGCCGATACGCCGTTGCTCGGCCTTTGCCCTTACATCGCCAGCATCCTCGGCGTCTTCGAATGCGAGATGGAGTCGGCGCGGCTGCTGCGCCTGGCGCCCGGTGCGCATATCAAGGAACATCGGGATGTACATACCGGCTATCAATTTGATGTTTTCCGCGTACACATTCCGATCCAGACCAGCGAGCAAGTACGATTCCTGGTTGGCGGACAGGCGTTGGAGATGCGGGAAGGCGAATGCTGGTATGCCGATTTCAGCCTGCCCCACAGCGTCGAAAATTGCGGCGCCACGGCGCGCGTCAACCTGGTCCTGGACTGCAAAAGGAATGACTGGTCCGATAAACTGTTCCGGCAGGCCGGTTACGATTTCGATGCGGAAGCGCGCAATCGCCAGCTTGACCGTGCAACGCGCGCAATGGTGATTGCCCAGTTGTCTGAGATGAAAACCGACACGGCGCAACGATTGATCAAACAACTGCAAGCTCAGGCGGACAGCGATGAATAGCGCAACACAGCCAACGCCGCCAGGTGATGCGGCTGGTTTGATCGAGGAGTGGATACCCTACAAACTGCTGCGGCAAGATCAGCAATGGCGTTGCCTTTGGCTCAGCTTGGCAGGTAAGCGCATTGTCGAACCGTTTTTCTCCGACACGATTCTGCGTTGCAGAGCCGATGCCGCACACAAGCAGCGGTTTCCCAGCTTCAGCTCCCTGGAGTATTTGACGGATTGCGCGGCAGTTGCGACCGATGTGATCGCGCCAAGTGTTTTTATTTTCCACGTTTCCCGCTGTGGTTCAACCTTGATCTCGCAACTGCTCGGATTGAGCGGAAAAAATATTGCCTTGTCCGAGGTGCCATTGATCGATGAGCTGCTGCGCATGTCCCGCAATCAGGCAGAATCCTCAGCAGCGGAAGCTGCGCTGAAGGCCAGTATCGCTTTGTTGGGTCGCCGCAGGCTTGGACAGGAAGAGCACATGTTTATCAAGCTCGACAGCTGGCATGTTTTTTTTGCCGGAACGCTAAGACGGCTTTACCCGGACGTCCCGTTCGTACTGCTGTATCGGGCGCCGGACGAAGTGCTTCTTTCGCATCAGAAGCGGCGCGGGATGCAGACAGTTCCTGGATTGATTGAAGCCGAGCTGTTCGGAATGTCGCGAGCAGAATCGATTGGTTACGATGGCGACCGGTATATCGCGAAGGTGCTGGAATATTATTATTCTCAATTTTTGATACTCGCCGAACAAGATGCGCGTTCAGTACTGCTGGATTACAGGCAGGGCGGCATTGAAATCGTTCGTCGGCTGGCTGAATTTTCGGCCATCTGCCTGGATGAAACGGAGACTGCCGCAATGGCAGTCCGTTCGCGCTTTCATGCGAAATATCCGGAACAGGGATTTGCAGAAGAAAAGAAAGAATCTTGTAGATGTGCAGATCTTCAGCCGGCACAGGCAATGTATGCCCGCCTTGAGCAACTACGGACAAAACTGGCCGGCTGATACACGGCGGTCATCTCAACAGGTATTGCATCAAGTGGGAAATGGCGCGCGCCATGCAGGCAATTCGTTGAGTCGTTCATGCCAGCGCTGGACTGCGGGAAAATCGGCCAGCGGCAAGTGCGCCTTGCCGGCATAAGGCAAGGTGATAGCTACCGCGAAATCAGCAACAGTCAAGCCGTCGCCTACCAGGAATTTCCTATCCTTCAGATGGGTATTGAGCACGCCGGCAAAGGTCAAGAAATGTTTCGTCGCCTCCTCCAGCTCGGCAGCGTCAGCTGGCGGGATGCCGAACATAGGCTTGATGACGTATTCAAAATACAAGACCGAGGCATGGCGGCTGAAGTGCTGGGCATCCCAGCTGAGCCAGCGTATGACATCGATCTGGCGTCCATCGTGAGGCCACAAGTCGGCTTTCGCCACATCCGACAAATAGCACATGATGGCGTTGGACTCCCACAGCGTCTTGTCCCCATCCTGGAGTACGGGGACTTTGCCATTCGGATTCATGGCCAGGAATTCAGGTGTCTTGTTTTCCCTTTTGCCAAGGTCGACGCGGATAAATTCCACCGGCGATTGCAAATAACGTGCGACGGCACAGGCTTTTCTCGGGTTCAGGGTTTCACAATAGAACAGCTTCATATACGTCTCCTTGATCGCGGCTAGCTAACTAGAATGGTGGACGACGGCAAGCGGTACAGTGATCGGCAGGCGTCGCTTTAAATACACTTACATAGATAGTCGAACCATAGACAGCGTAATCGACAGCTATCAAATATTTATTTTCTGACGCCTGCATGCACAGCCGAAGTTGCCTAGTCAGGTAAGCCGGCCAGGCGCAGGTGAGTTAGTCATTCCCAAAGTAGAACCGAAATAGTACCGAAGTAGTACATTAAGCTGCCCGAGAAAACGTTCACACCCCATGTTTGTGGCAAATACAATGCCCCCAGCGATACAGATGCATGTTGTGCAGCAGATCCTTGGTCGCCGTCGGCACGCCGCTGAGCAGTATCTCCTTGGCGGTCAGGCCGAACACCGCCAGGCTGATCGAAGGCGCCAGCGAAACCACCGCGTGCCAGGTCCGCTTCGGTATGAATAAAGCATCGCCCTCTTCTACTCGCGCATACAAGCCTTTGGCTTGTTCCAGCGCGCGCAACTGTTCCGGGTGTTCGTTGAAGCGTGCGATGTTGATCGTGCTTAAAGTGGCGCCCCAGTCATACTTGTCGGACGGTTTCATGAACGCTTCTTCCGATGGCGGAAACATGACAAATTCCTTGACTCCGCGCGCCTGGCAAAACCAGTTATTGGGAACGTCGCGATGCAGTCCGGTGTGGGTATTGGCCGGCCCCATGAACACCGACTCCCAGGTCCAGCGCCAGCCCGGCCATAAGCTGCGGATATCGAAATCGCTGCGCAGTTGCGGAAAATCTTCCAGGATGCTCCACTGCGCCAGGTAATTACGGTGCGGCGTAAACGACTGCATATGCGCCCAGTTGAGATGAAACTCCTGGCCCGGCTGCAATTGCCGGCGCCGCTGGTTCGGCAACAAACCGGCCTCGTCGCTGACCGGCTGCGTCGCCAGCGCAGCGAGCTCAAGCAGGTAGGGTGCAATCGGCAGTAGCGGGCGTTCTTGCGTTTCGCCCTGCTCCACCAGGCCGTTCTGGAATTTACGGGTCGGTTCCGAGCCGTCCTTGTTGCGCAGCCGAGCCATTTTCTCGAACGACCAATTCTGCTGCGCCGGCCAATTACGCAATGCGCCTTTTACCAGCAAAGGGCGGGTTCTACTGCCGAAGCCGCCAACCTGCTCCAATTGCGACGCATCGATTTCTTCAACTTGTGTGAATGCGGGTCCTAGTATCTGCTTCATAAATCTGCTTTATATCTTTGTTGTCTGCAATATCAGGCGCCAAGGCTGCCATCTTCATCCATTGGGACATAGCGGCGTTCACCGCTGCCCGGGCTATACTGGACGCTCATCAAGCGGCCCGATTCCGGATCGACAAAACGTTCTCCGGTTTGCTGCCATGGACCCTCGTCGGTTTTCACGGTTCGCGCATAACGCCAACGTTCCAGCAAGACAGCCGCCGCCAGCACCAGGCCCCAGAAAGTAAGCGGGAAAGCGCCCGCGGCGCCGGCGAGCGCGCAAGCGATGCCGACCAGCGTCAATACAATCGCAAAACCAAGCAACGCCAGACGCAACATGATCAAGCCCCGATCGGCTCGATGACAACCGCTGTGCCATACGCCACGATTTCACTCATGGTCTGGCCCATCTCCGAAGAATCGAAACGCATCATCACTACCGCGTTTGCACCCATGCGATGGGCATTCTTGACCATACGGTCAACCGCATGGCGACGCGCCTCCTCAAGCAACTGCGTGTATTCGGTGATTTCGCCGCCAATTATCGAGCGCAAGCCCGCCATGATATTACCTGCCAAACCGCGGCTGCGCACGACCAGTCCGAATACCTGGCCCTTGACTTCCCTGACGCGATAACCGGAGATGTTTTCTGTAGTGACTACGAGCATATTTCATCCTCAAAACGTTGCCATATCTCAATTGTAATTGACTAAGGCAAACTGTTTGGGACAAATCTGAGTTTGCACCGGGCGTGACGGCGCCGCGACGGGACGGCGGATCGTTTACCGCGACTGCTTGGCCGCCAGGATGTCGATTTTTTCGATAACCGGTGGTTGCGAGAATAGTTCGGCTGACCTTGCCATCAATGCCGTGGCGACGCGCCCCGTGAGATGGGCTTGGCGCCCTGCATCGTCTGCAAAGGTGTCGAAAATACCATAGGTTAACGGCCCCAGCTTGATGGCATACCAGGTGGTCGTCGCCGGCTCCTGTTGCACAACTGCCAGGCCGTCGCGCAGGAAAGCTTCGACATCGTTCTCCTTTCCAGGCTTGGCTTCCAGTCGCACGAATAAACCTGTCTTAACCATGATCGGCCTCCTTTTGAGATGCAAATGCTCGACAGAATCCGGAAAGGCAAGGTCAATTCGTCATAGGGATCGGCCCTGCAGAATGTTCAGTCTAGCCACGCGACAGCACAAAGCAATGTCAACGCTGTTAGACCCGAACCAGCAATTTACCGATATTTTTTCCTTCGAAAAGACTGTTAAGCGCCTCGGGCAGTTGTTCGAAACCATCCATATAGGTCTCTTGAAACACGATCTCGCCGTTCTTCACCCACGGCGCTACGATGGCCAGCATTTCATCCATCCGATGGGTGAAATCGCGCGCCAGGATGCCCTGGATGGTCGCCCGCTGGAACAGCATGTGCTGCAAAAAGCGCGGCCCGAGATCAGGCGTATCCAGGCCGCCGTCATACTGGCTGATAGCGCCGCAGATGACGATGCGGGCGCGCCGCTTGATCAGTGGGATGACGGCGTCGGTGATCACCCCGCCCACATTGTCGAAGTAGATATCGACGCCGCCGGTAGCCGCTTGAATTGCCGAGCTGAGGGCGGCCGACGTGGCATGCGCGCGATAGTCGACTGCGCCATCGAGCTTCAGCCTCTCGCTCAGGAATTGGCATTTTTCAGGGCCGCCGGCGATACCGATAACCCGACATCCCGCCCGCTTGCCGAACTGCGCAACCAGGGAGCCGACCGCACCGGCAGCTCCCGACACCAGCAAGGTGTCGCCGGGACGCGGACGGCCAGCTTCGGTCAAGCCGAACCAGGCAGTCCGTCCCGGCATGCCGAGCACGCCCAGCGCAGTCGATACCGGCGCAGCACTTGGATCAAGTTTAGTCAGCTCGCTATGATGGCAGCGGGCATAGAGTTGCCAGCCGCTGTAAGCCGAGACCCAGTCGCCTGCCTGGAACAGAGGACTGGCGGAAGCCACCACCTCGCCCACCACACCGGCGCGCTGAACGATGCCCAGCGGATGCGGCACGTCGTAGGTATTGCGCTCGTGCTGCTGGATACGGATATACGGGTCGACGCTGACGATCCGGGCCCGCAGGATCACTTCGTTAGCGGATAGATTGCCGTCCAGCTGATTTTCACGCAGTTCATAGTGTTCGTGGCTGACGCGCCCTTCCGGACGCTTGACGTAAATCCATTGCCGATTCTGGTAGTTGTTTTGCATATTCGCAGCTCAGTTGCCTTTTGGACTGCCAGTGTAGCCAAATTGCGATGATGGCGTCGACTCGGCCCGCGCGCGGCCACTGATTGGAACAAATTGTGTTTAAATATTGCAAAATAGAAATCACAATGACAGGGGAGCGGCATGAAGAATTTCATTAGCATGGCGATCTCGGCTTGCCTGGCAATCGCTATAGTGGGTGGAGGAATTTATCTCATGTCGACATCGACGGAAGGAACTGCCGTCAAAGTACCCGTGCCGGAAAATGTCTCGGTGAGCACCCGGGTAAATAATCGCGACACCTATCCGGTACAACCCATGTCGCCATCGGTAAACGCCGGTTCAACGATAACAAAGTGCATTGTGAATGGGAAAACCACCTATAGCGACCAGCCCTGCGCACCCGGTATTCGATCACAAACAGTGGAGCTGCACGATTCCAGCGGCGTCGTCAGTCCTAATGCGGCAACGGTCCAGGCCGCCCGGCAGAGAATCCAGGCGGAAATGACGACGGAAGCTATCGCTGTAAGCACCGTTTCGACCGGCAAACAAGGGGATCCATTTGCGTGCGCAGCACTGAGTACCGAGATCAACAGCAATGACGCGGCCACGCGGAATCGACTCGATGCTTATGAGATGCAAGGGCTGCGCATAAGGCGCGAGGAAGTCAGGACACAACAATTCCGTCTGGGATGCTAGGTGCATTAGAGCAGGCGAAGGCGGACATTTAATTTCACATACAACGGGCAGAAATCGGCTAACCACGGACATTTGCAGATGCCGTCAATTTGATTGTTGCTCCGTTAATTAGAGTCGTGGTTGATGGTCAACTTACCCGAGAAGGAGTCTGGCATTAAAAATATAATCAAATCAGTCATCTGCGCCCCATTGATTTTTCGCACTTTAACGATGTCTCCGTCCGCATCAGCTGTCGAGACGGGCTTTGCCGTGGAAGTCGTCCAGAAACAGCTCGATGCCTACAATGCGCGCGACATGGATGCGTTCCTTGCCACATATGCGGATGAGGTCGAGTTTTTTAGATTTCCGAACACGCCGTCGGCGAAGGGCAAGGAGGAAATGCGCAAGAACTATACGGCTCGGTTCAGCGATCCGATTTTGCATTGCATCATCGTAAAGCGCATTGTTATGGGAAATACCGTCATCGACCATGAGCGCGTTCGCGTCACACTGCCCGAAGGACCGGGTGTCATGGAGGCGATTGCAATTTATGAAGTCACGATGGAAAAATCGCCAAAGTAACATTTATTTCCGGGAAAAAAACACCAGGCGAGAAGTTGTAAGCGGATGAATGACCGACGCATCACGGCAATAACGGGCATTCAAGATCTTGCCCGGATGTCCAAAAATATTAGTAGAATGAAAAACAATTTTGGTGCACGTTTTGTCGATTTGGTTATACCTAGTTTTTTGATGTCATAAACGATTTAGACTAAGCCCATAAGGTTTTTCAGAGATTAGAAACTTGCCGCTCAATTTTTGGACAGCGGCTAATTTTGCAAAATGAACCATAAATCACGTTAGGGCTCAAGATGATCGAACTCTCCACACTCCTGGCTTTCACGCTACTCAATATGAGCTTCGCTCTGATTCCAGGGCCCGACGTCATCTGCATCCTGACTAATTCAGTTTCACGGGGCGCATCGGCCGGGGCACAGGTTTGTGCCGGCATCGCTTGTGCGGCGTTAGTGCATGCTGGGGCCGCAACCTTTGGAATCACTGCGTTTCTGGAAGCAGTACCCACGGCATTCGTCGTTGTAAAGGCCATCGGAGCTATCTATCTCTGCTGGCTTGGTTGGCAAATGCTGCGCAGTCCTGTCTCTGTCGCCACGGAGCCACCCAGAAACCGTTGGGCATCACCTTTAGCACAGGGCGCTGTATCCAATCTGCTGAACCCAAAGGTAGCTCTCTTCTTTCTCGCTATCCTTCCTCAGTTCATAAATCCGTCTCTGGGCAATCCTGGGCTACAAGCAGCCGTTCTTGGCCTAGTCTCCATCGCATCGGGCACCGCGGTAAACCTCTGCACCGCCGTACTTGGCGGTCGTGCACGGCATTGGCTTCTGGCCAAGCCAAGGTTTTTCCAGCGCTTTCAGCAGTTTGCCGGCGCCGCGCTTGTTGGTCTTGGCGTCAAGGTAGCCTTGGAGCGCGCACGATGAGTCCTAACCCCTCCGTCAAGGGGACCTGCCTGCGGCGGGCCCCTTACGTCGAACGTTAAAGTCTGCTCTTTGGAATCGTCACAGGCCGCTATGGATCGAAATCAACCTGTCGCGACCGCCTCAATTCGGCCAAAAGCCGTCCGTCACACGCCCCACTAAATTGATATTGTTTTGATAATCATTCCATGGCAAGATACGCAATCGCTCTTCGAAGTTGAGTCTGATGGTTTTTAAAGCTCCGGCATATTTGTCCATGCTCGGTAGACGCTAAAAAATTAGAACCAGCCATGAAAATATTCCCTCGTAACTGGCCAGCTCCACCGAAAATGTCTCGCTCAGAATACTTTCGCTATCGCTTAAGGTTGCTGAGTTTTTTGATATTTTCGATACTGGGCGCATCCATAGCGGCATTTTATTGGGGGCAGTTACATTTTCTCTTAAAGGGAATTTTGATTGTGTTGGGATATGTTTTTTGTCCCGGCGTTGGAACAGTCGAACAACTCCTTGTACCTTATGACAGGTATTGCAAAGAAGGGTTGTGGTGAGTGAAGGATTGGGCTCCATTCGCTGTTCCACCACGTCAAACGTTGGATGCCAGATTCCGGCCAGATGCTGTCATTTGTCAATGTATTGCAATAAGGTGCCTCACTGCTTCGGAGGTGCTACAAGCCCCCTGGCTGAATATCCCTAGCCTGTTTTCGCTAACGATGGCTCAATGAGTGGCACGAAGGGTGATTATGGTTAAAGGACGTGCTGTATCAATTCTGTGTTGCATATTCTGGGGTGGCCTTGTGTATTTGGGTATTACGGTCTGTGTTGGCGCAGCTAGTCAAGAGGTTGCCGGGTATCCGAACATTGGTCGGTTGGAATTCTATATATTGTTTCCGCTAGCAATGGCGTTGCTCAGCGCTTGCTTAACTATTTTTGTGAAAAAACTGCCGAAATCTCTTTACCTTATTTTCTCGTTCTTACTGTTAGCATTGATACCTTCATATTTGTTTTTTTATGGCGGTGGAATATAGGGCCGTAAGGCGAATACCTGACCCAATTTACTGAAAATTTTCGGTCATCAAGTATTGGCGACCGAACCGAACGGCTGCTTTGGAGAAAAGCGTATGGCCGTTTTGGGTCGGCTCCTGCCTGTCGCAGGGCAGCCAATTTTGTCTGAAAATGACTGCAAGCCGACATTCAATACGGTGCTTCGAGTCCGGAGCCGCCATCGAACACCTCGGATTCGATCGTCAAAAAACACACGCTCAATGTCTCGGTCGCGCTCGAAGCCGGGACTGCATGTTCAACACCGACCCGATCCCCGACCACGCACGCTAGCGCCCGGGACGCTTCTCAAGCGCAGCGCGACGCCAGCGCGGCGGTGTATCCTGTCGGCATGGATTCCCTGATCGCCGCCTCCGCGCGGGCCCTCGCCGCCGGCGATGCGCTCGGCGCCCTCAAACGAGTCGCCCTCCGCGACGACCCGCCGGCGCTGGCCTTGCGCGGCATCGCCATGGCTCAGCTCGGCGAGCACCCGCGCGCCCGCGAGCTTCTACGGCGCGCCGCCCGCGGCTTCGGCGCCCACGAGGAGCTGGCGCGCGCGCGTTGTGTCGTCGCCGAGGCCGAGGTGGCGCTGGCGGTGCGCGACCTCGGCAGCTCGCCGCGCTCGCTGGCGGCGGCATTGGCCACGCTCGAAGCCCACGCCGATCACGCCAACGCACTACAGGCACGGCTCATCGCGGCGCGCAAGCTCTTGCTGCTTGGCCGCCTCGACGAAGCCGAAGCAGCACTGGCGCGGCTCGATACGCATGGCCTGCCGCCGTCGCTGGCGGCGGTGGCCGAACTGGCTGCGGCAGAGCTGGCGTTGCGCTCGCTGCGCATCGAACCTGCGCGGGCGGCGCTCGCCCGCGCGCACGAGGCGGCTGCTCGCGCGCGCGTGCCGGCGCTCCTGGCCGAGGTGGCGGAGGCGCGGACCGCGCTCGATCGTCCCGCCGCCCGGCGCCTCTTCGCCGGCGGCGAGCAGGCGCTGCGCCTCGACGAAGTCGCAGCGCTCCTGGCTTCCGACACGTTGGTAGTCGACGCCTGCCGTCGCGGGCTAGGCGTCGGCGCCGCGTGGCGGCCGCTGGCGCGCCGGCCGGTGCTGTTCGCGTTGGCGCGCGCGCTCGCCGAGGCATGGCCAGGCGATATTGATCGAGAAACCTTGATCGCGTGCGCATTCCACACCCGCCGCCCCGACGAGTCGCATCGGGCCCGCCTGCGGGTCGAGCTCGGCCGCCTGCGCGCGCTCGTCACAGAGCTGGCGCACATCGAGGCCACCGCCCGCGGTTTCGTTCTCAGGCCGCACGGCGAGCGCGCCGTTGTCGTGCTGGCGCCGCCCATCGACGGCGATCAGGCCTCGCTGGCGGCGTTGCTTGCCGATGGTGCGGCCTGGTCGACCTCGGCTCTGGCGCTGGCCCTGGGGGCCAGCCAGCGCACTATCCAGCGCGCGCTGCTCGAGCTTGAGGCCGCCGGACGGGTGCGCTCGATCGGGCAGGCGCGGACGCGTCGCTGGCTGTCGCCGCCGCTGGCAGCATTCACGACAATCTTGTTACTCCCCGCTTCACTCCAGATGGAATAGAGTTCACTCACGGCGCCGATCCGAAGCGCGCCACAAGGAGCCCGCAATGACCAGCAAGACCAGCAAATCCAGCAAAGACAGACCCCAGGCAACAACACGCATAGCCGAGATCGTGCGCGAATATGGCCCCTTCCCGGGCGCCGATAGTGTGGCCGGCGTGACTCACGATGGCCAGCGCGTCTGGGCCGCCACCGGGACCAGGCTGATCGCCTTCGATCCCGCCAGCGGCGAGCCCACGCGCACGCTCGATTGCACCTGCGACGCCGGCACCGCCTTCGACGGCAACTACCTCTACCAGATCGCCGAGAAGCGTATCGACAAGATCGATCCCGCCAACGGCAACGTGCTGGCATCCATCCCCGCGCCCGGCAACGGTAACGACTCGGGGCTCACCTGGGCCGAGGGCAGTCTGTGGGTGGGCCAGCACCGCGATCGCAAGATCCACCAGATCGATCCGGCGACCGGCGCAATCATCCGCACCATCGAGTCCAACCGCTTCGTCACCGGCGTGACCTGGGTCGACGGCGAGCTGTGGCACGGGACGTGGGAAGGCGACGAGAGCGACATCCGCCGCATCGATCCGAAGAGCGGCGCTGTGCTCGAGCGGCTGGAGATGCCGCCCGGCACCGCCGTCAGCGGGCTCGAGTCCGACGGCGCAGATCTCTTTTACTGTGGCGGCGGAGGGAGCGGCAAGGTTCGCGCCGTACGACGCCCGAAAACAGTCTGATCGTGATCGTATACCGCGCGGCCAACAGCGCCGTCGGTCCAACGCATTGAAAAACCCAGAACGGCTCTTCGAGCCAAGGAGCACATCATGAACATCACCATTGCCGAAACACCTACCGTGAACCATCCCGTCGTCTCCAGCGATCAATGGCTGAACGCGCGTAAGACCTTGCTGGCGCGCGAAAAGGAGCTGACGCACCTGTATGACCAGATTGCCCGCGAGCGCCGGGCGCTGCCGTGGGAGCGTGTCGAGAAGAACTACCTCTTCGACACGCTGGAAGGCCGGCGCACGCTCTCCGAGCTTTTCGCAGGCCGCCGCCAACTGCTGGTGCAGCATTTCATGTTCGGCCCGGGATGGGAGCAGGGTTGCCCGAGCTGCTCTTTCATGGCGGATCACACTGACGGCATGAACGTACACCTGGCGCATCGCGACATCACGCTGGTGGCCATTTCGCGTGCGCCGCTGGCCGACATAGAGCGCTTTCGCCAGCGCTTGGGATGGCAGTTCAGGTGGGTGTCCTCGCATGACAGCGATTTCAACCACGACTTCCACGTCAGCTTCACGCCGGAAGAAATGGCCAAGGGCGAGGTCTACTACAACTACGGCATGCAGCCGTTCCCGGCCGAGGAGGCGCCGGGCATCAGCGTGTTCTACAAGGACGACGCAGGCGAAGTCTTCCACACCTACTCGACCTACGGCCGCGGTGTGGAGGTCATGCTAGGCGCATACAAGCTGATGGACCTCACGCCCAAGGGCCGCGACGAGCACGACGTGCCCCACAAAATGGAGTGGGTGCGCCATCACGACCGCTACGAGTCAGGGCCGATCGCGAAGCCGGCGCCGGCGTCCGGTTCATGCTGCGATGCGCACGTCTGAAGCGCGAGCTGCCTGAGCACATCATGTTGAGCCTTTGGCCATGGCTGGCGGTGGCAGGGATCGGCGCCCTTCACGGGCTAAACCCTGCCACCGGCTGGATGTTTGCCGCCGCCTGGGGCGTGCAGTCGAGCGATCGGACGCAGGCATTGTGGGCCCTGGCGCCGATCGCAGTCGGACATGCCGCATCGGTCGCACTCGTGGCCGCAGCAGTGGCACTCGGCCTGGCGCTGGATCGCGCGGTGCTGCAAGCTCTCGCGGGCGTGCTGCTTGTAGTTGTCGCGGCATATCACCTGTCGGGCCGCAAACCCAAGCGGGTCCGGACGCCGGCAGCTCATGCCGGGCTGGCGCTGTGGTCCTTCATGATGTCCACCGCACACGGCGCCGGATTGATGCTGGTGCCAGCCTTGATCCCGCTTTGCATGGGCGACGCGTCGGTCCGCGCGATCACTGCATCCGGCTCGCTGACGCTGGCGCTCGCAGCCGTGGCCGTTCATACCGCGGCGATGCTTGCCGTCACCGGCGTGATCGCCTTGGGGGTTTGCCGAGGCTTCGACGCCAGCGCCGGCCTGTTTCAAAGCCTCAGGCGGAAGCCGCCTATAGCGCCGCGTTGAATGGAGTGTCTCAATCTGCGCCGGCAACGGCTTTGAAAGGCAACTCCAGCCGCCCGAATTCGCCGCGCTGATAAGCCTGGAGACGATCGTTCATTTGCTCCTGAGTATTCATCACGAACGGGCCATGCTTGACCAGCGGTTCATTGAGAGCCGGGCCGGACAGGATGACAAAATGCGCAGAGCCGGCTGCCGCCAGCCTGAGCGTCGTCGCTCCGCCGACGCCTAGCGCGCTCGCTTCCGGCAACACCTGTGGCATCGCATCGTCGCCAGCGCTCAGGCTTACCCGGCCCTGCACGGCGTAGATCATGGCGTTCCAGCCTGCCGGCACGGAATGTTCAAAGATTCCGTCGGCCTCCAGAAAACCATCCAGCAGCGTGAACGGTTCCGGCAGGAGCGCCGGCGAACGCACCTCCTGAGATTCTCCTGTCACCACCCTGACCCGCACGCCGGCTGCATGGATTTCGGGTATATCCACGCTATCCACGTGCACCGCATGGGGGTCGATAAGCTTCTTGCCGGCGGGCAGATTGACGAAAATCTGCAAGGCATGCACATGCGGATTTTTGCCTTCCGGCTGTTCGGTATGCACCGTTCCGCGGCCGGCAACAAACCAGTGCAGGTCGCCCGGATGAATCGGCCCCCGGTTGCCGAGCGAATCGTAATTCACGTGCGGGCTGGCGGAATCCTCAAACATATAGGTCACCGCCGATATGCCCGCATGCGGATGCGGATCGAAGGTTGGCACGCTCATGTGGAAATGATCGAGCATGACTACCGGATCGAGCAGGCCGCGGAACGCGTTTTCTGCAAAATGCTTGGCATGGAAACCATGGCCGATTTCCATGTCATGGCCGGCAACGATTTCCGAGATACGCAGTGTGTTGTTCATGTGATGTCCTTTGCAAATGGCAAGCTTGCGGTGTATTTTCCTGACTGAGACAGATTATGACATTGCAACGATCAGAGAAAAAGGCGAAAAATAACAACGCATCGTTTCATCAGCGGAACGATAAATTTGACTGACTGACGCCGGCCAGGAGTTCTATCGGCATCGCGTAGCGATGATTGCAGAAGCGCATGCCGGCGAAGATGCGGCACCCAAGCGGCTGGACCTGCCAACTGGCGTTATGCGGGTTCCCGGTAGCCATCGCCGACATCGTGCTGGCACAGCTGCTGTCGCGCTTCATGCAGGCAGGTGCGCCGATGGTTCAGGCGAGCAACCGCAGCGTCGGATGCTGTCCGCTATTGACAATCGTAGCTCCTACGCGACTCCGATAGCAGTAGGAGCCACTGCCGGATGTTTGCGAACCAATGTAATAGCAACCAAGCCAATCAATGTAACTTTATAATCGCATGAACAAGATTACAGGTTGAGGAAATCGATTGAAAACAGTCGTGCTAGGCGGATATGGAAATTTTGGAGCACGTATTTGCCGTGCACTGGCTGATTCTCCCGATATTGATCTGGTCATTGCCGGTAGAGATGCAAGCCGGGCTGCTCATCTTGCTGCCGAGTTGGGGAATCGTACGAAATCCATGCATCTCGATTTGGCCCGGGACAATTTAGCGAAAACCTTACGCAGCGCTGGCGCCGAGCTTGTCATTCATACAGCAGGGCCGTTTCAACAGCAGGGTTACGCCGTTCCATTGGCCGTGGCCGCAGCCAACGCCCACTATATCGATCTGGCAGACGGCAGGAGATTCGTTTGCGACTTTCCGCAAACCTTAGATGCTGCCTTCCGCCAGAGCGGACGAATCGCTATCACTGGCGCCAGCACGGTACCGGCTCTTTCATCCGCGGTCGTCGACCATCTTTCCCATAGCTGGCAAAACCTGGAATCCGTAGATATTTGCATAGCCCCAGCCCAGACAGCGCCGCGCGGCATAGCCACTCTTGCCGGGGTGCTCAATTATTGTGGCGCGCCGATTCAGGTCTGGCAGGATGCGAATTGGGTCACTCAATACGGCTGGGCCAATCCGGCGCACATAGAATTTGCGCGCCTTAGTCCGCGCATTGGCGCTTTGTGCGACATTCCGGATCTGGAACTATTCCCTGTCCACTACAAAAATGTACGTTCCGTCATGTTCCGTGCCGCGCTGGAAATTGGGCTAAGTCAGCGGGCGCTTTCAACGCTGGCTTGGCTGCGTAAGACAGGTTTTGTCAGCCGTCCGGAACGATTGGCAAGGTTACTCAACGCCACTGCAAAAGGACTCGACTTCCTTGGATCATCGCTCGGTGGCATGGTTGTCCGAGTACAAGGCATAGATGCCGGTGGTTCGCGAGTTCGCCGTGCCTGGCACATTGCTGCAGACGACGATTTTGGGCCGGAAATTCCTTGCATGGCAGCGATTCTGTTGGCGCGACGCCTGGCTCGAAAGGAAATATTGGAAGTGGGCGCCTATACCAGCATGGGATGGTTGAACTTGCGAGACTTTGAACCTGAGTTTTCGAAATGGAACATGGTGACCGACGTCATTGATGAGAGCGACAATCCTGGCAAGCCTTGCTTAGTGGCGGCGACATGAAATCACCTGACCTGCGCTTGATGCGTATAGTGCTGGCGACTATTTGGTTAGTGACGGGAGTGCTCAGTCTTTATACCAAACAAGATGGCTTAAGCCTGCTTAGTCGAGTCGGCTTGTATGGGCATACCGCCCTTTTCGCTCTTTATCTGGCGGCGGCACTGGATATTTTACTTGGTCTGTTTAGCGTAATTAGGTATGGAAAACTACTGTGGATGATTCAGGCTTGCCTGATCATTGTTTACTCCGTCACTATTTCTATCTGGCTTCCTGAATACCTGCTGCATCCATTCGGCCCGATACTCAAAAATCTGCCTATATTATTAATGCTATGGCTACTATATAAGAGTGAAAATCAAACACCATGAATATTTATTTGATGCTGAAGTGGACGCACATCATGTCCAGTGTTCTGCTGGTTGGAACAGGCTTTGGCAGCGCGTTCTATCTTTATTTTATACATCGCACTCGTAACCCGGCCGCGATTGCGGAAGTTATTCGGTTGGTTGTACGTGCTGATTTCTGGTTCACCACACCGGCGATTTTCATTCAGCCGCTGACCGGCTACGCCATGCTCTCTTTATCTGGCTATCCAATCACACAAAATTGGGTGCTATGGACTTTTTTCCTGTACGCATTGGCAGGAGCCTGCTGGCTACCGGTTGTCTGGTTGCAGATACAAATGTCAAAAATAGCTGCTGTTTCGGTCCAAGACAATACGCAACTTCCCGCACATTACTGGCAATATGCGCGCTATTGGGAATGGCTTGGATATCCTGCATTCATGGCTATGCTGGTGATTTACGGCTTAATGGTATTCAAACCGACCTGATCTGATGCATTCCACCAACCGCCACCCAATGCCTGCAGCAATGCGGCCGTATCGCTAAAACGCGCCGCTTGCGCAAGCGTCCGATCCAGATCGGTTTGCATCCGTTGGCGCTGAGCGTCCAGCAAACTGAGATGACTGACGCCGCCGGCCTGATACTGGTCCTGCGTGATCGCCAGGCTGTCCGCGGCGCTCTCGGCTGCCTGCGTCCTCGCCTGCAAGGCCCGGGCGTCGTTTTCCAAGGCCCGCAAGGTATCCGCCACCTGCTGCAGCGCCTGCAATACTGTCTGCTGGTAAGCTGCAGCGGCGGCATCGTAGGCGGCAAGCGCCGAGCGTTTTTTCGCGCGCAGTTCGCCGCCATGGAACAAGGGTTGCATCAATTTGATGCCGATGCTCCAGACGTTCAAGCTATTGGCAATATCGGAGATATGCGTCTGCTGCGCGCCCACGCTGCCGGATAAGGTCAGTTGCGGATAGAGATTGGCCGTGGCCAGCCCGACCTGCGCACTGGCTTGATGCAGCGTCGCCTCTGCCGCCCGGATGTCGGGACGCTGGCGCGCCAGCGCTGACGGCAGGCTCAGGGGCACGGTAGCCGGCAGCGTCAGCGTATTCAAATCCAATGGCTGCAAATCGACCTGGGCCGGCGCTTTCCCCAGGTAAACCGCCAGCTGATGGCTGACCTGGGCCAGCTGCTGTTTGAGGGACGGCAACGCGGCTTCGCTCTGCGCCACCAATGTGCGCTGGTTTTTCAGATCCCTCTGGGCGATGCCGCCTGCGGCAAACCGTTGCGCCATGATGTCGAGCTGCCGGCGCTGCAGCTGCAGCATTTGCTCGCTACTGACAATCTGGGCACGCAGCGCGGCTTGTCTGATGGCCGCCGTCACGACGTTGGCTGCCAGCGTCAATCGCACCGCTTGCAGCTCATCCGCCTGATTCTGCACTTGCGCCTGCAAACCTTCCAGCATGCGGGTATTGGCGCCGAAAACATCTACGGTGTAGGACACGTTAATCGCTGCGTTGTACAGCGTAAACGGCCCGGTCTGCGGTACGTTCGGAATACCGAGCGCCGCAGCATTGATCTGCTGGCGCGTGTTACCCAGCTGCAGGTCGGCTTGCGGATAACGACTGGCGCCGGTTTGCCCGCTCAGAGTTTCGCCGGCCTGGCGCAAGGTGGCTTTGGCTTGCGCCATCAAGGGACTGTTGGCAAGCGCCTCGCGTACCAGCGCATCCAGCTGCGGCGAGTGAAACAGCGTCCACCATTGCGCCGGGATATCCATGGCAGGATCAAACCGCTGGGCGGCGCCGCCCGCGCCTGTGCTTGCTACGGTCGCCGTGACCTGCACGCCCGATGTGTACTGCTGCACAGCAGGCGCTGCAGGCGCGTGGAAATCCGGACCGGCCGCACAGGCGCTCAGCAAACCAGCGCTGGCCGCCAATAGCCAAAGCAGCCAAAGCCGCTTCCTGCGAACGCGAATCAAATGGTGTCTCATCACGATGTCCTCAATCCAGCGTACGGCGATAAAAGCGCAGCGCGATTCCCATCACGATCAGCGTGAAGAGCATCAGCGGCCAGACATTGGGCCAGAGATCGATCCAGCCGTCGCCTTTCAGCAGAATGCCGCGTATCAGCCGGTTGAAATACGTCAGCGGCAGCAGGTTGCCGATGAACTGCGCCCATTTCGGCATGCCTTGAAATGGAAACATGAAACCCGACAACAGGATGTTAGGCAGGAAATAGAACATCGTCAGCTGCATGGCCTGCAGTTGATTCTGCGCGATCGACGACAGCGTAATGCCGACGGTCAGGCTGGCCGCAATAAACAGCAGCGCCGCCAGATAGATGGCAAGCACGCTGCCGGCAAACGGCACATGAAACATGAACCGCGCGCCGAGCAGGATGATGCTGGCCTGGATCAGGCCGATGGCGATATACGGCATGATCTTGCCGGTCATGACCTCAATCGGCGATACCGGCGTCGCCAGCAGGTTTTCCATGGTGCCGCGCTCGCGTTCGCGGGTCATCGACAAACCGGTCATCATCACCATCGTCATCGACAAGATGACGCCCATCAAGCCCGGCACGACGTTGTACTGAGTGATGCCTTCCGGGTTGTACAAGCGCTGGACCTGCACATCGAAAGCCGGCTTGCCGCCGTTGAATTTTGCCAGCGCGCCTTGCAAATCCTTGTTTGCCACCGATTGCACCAGTTGCGGCAAGGCCGCCAGCGCCATGCCGGTGGCGGTAGGATCGGTGGCGTCGGCCTCCACCAGCAGCGCCGGCCGTTCGCCGCGCAGCAGCTTGCGGGTAAAACCGGCCGGAATATTCAGGACGAACAGCACTTTCCCCTGCGCCAGCGCGGTGCGGCCGGCGGCCTCGTTCGGCAGTTCGGCGACGACATCGAAATAGTCGGACGCCTTCATGGCGGCGATGAAGGTGCGCGTGAATTCGCTGTGATCGGCGCCGATGATGGCGGTCGGCATGTGTTTCGGATCGCTGTTGATGGCAAAGCCGAACAGCAGCATCTGCATGATGGGGATCACCGTGATCATGCGCACCGTGACGCGATCGCGCATCAGTTGCAGGAACTCCTTGAGGACGATGCTCCACCAACGCGAGAGAGATAGACCCGAAAACCGGTTCATGGCTGGTCTCCGAAATCATCGGCCGAGCGGTTCATCATGTAGATGAAGACATCTTCCAGGCTGGTGTCGATCAGCTCCATGCGCAGATCCCGTCCCTGGATCATCCGGCGCAGGGTCTTTTCCAGCAGCGCGGCGTCTGTGCCGCATACATGCAGGGAGGTGCCGAACACCACCAACTGATCTACCCCGGGCTGGTCATGCAGTTGCAGGGACAAGCCGACCAACTGGTTATCGTGCATATCGCCGTTGCGGCTGTTATAGATTGCCCAGGTGGTCAAGCCCTGCCCGGCCACCACTTCGGCAGCCGTGCCTTGCACCAGCAACTTGCCGTAGGCCAGATACGCCAGCTTGTGGCAACGTTCGGCCTCGTCCATGTAATGGGTGCTGACCAGGACGCTGATGCCCTCCGCCGCCAGCCGGTGCAGCTCCTCCCAGAAATCGCGCCGCGCCGCCGGATCGACACCGGCGGTCGGTTCGTCCAGCAACAGCAGTTGCGGCTTATGCAGCATGCTGGCGGCCAGCGCCAGCCGCTGTTTCCAGCCGCCGGACAGGGAGCCGGCCAGCTGCTTGGCGCGGCTGCTCAGCCCGAGTTTTTCCAGGCTCTGATCGACCACTTCCTTGCGGTTTTTCATCTCGTAGATGCGAGCCACAAAATCCAGGTTCTCGCGGATGCTGAGATCGTCCCAATAAGAGAATTTCTGCGTCATGTAGCCGACCCGCCGCTTGATCTGGTCGCTTTGCTTGATGATATCGAAGCCGAGGCAGGTGCCGTGGCCCGAATCGGGCGTCAGCAAGCCGCACATCATGCGGATCGAGGTAGTCTTGCCGCTGCCGTTAGGTCCGAGGAAGCCGAAGATCTCGCCGCGCCGCACCTGGAGCGAGAGATCCCTCACCACATGCTTGCTGCCGAAGTGTTTGTTGATACGATCGACGTCCACCACCAGGTCGCCGTCGGCGTCGGCATTGTCCGCGCTGGCGCTGCTCGCCGTCATGGCAATCTCACTTCGACCGGTTGCCCCGGGTGCAGCTTGAGCGCATCAGCCGGCGCCGGACGCGCCTCTATCATATAGACCAGTTTGGCGCGCGACTGATTGCTGTAAATGATGGGCGGGTTATATTCCGATTCGGTCGAGATGTAGGAAATCTGCGCCGCCACCTTGGCCTGGCAGCCGTCGCAGCTGAGGGTCACGGCCTGGTTCAGCTTGAGCCGGCCAAGCGTGGTCTCCGGTACGAAGAAGCGGATTTTCACATTTTCCGGCGGCAGCATGCGCAGCACCGGATTGCCGGCCGCCACCCATTCGCCTTCGCGATACATGGTGTCGAACACCAGGCCGCTACGGGTTGCGGTTACGGTCTTTTGCGCCAGCTTCCAGTCGGCTTGCTCCAGCACCGCCTGCGCCGCTGCAACCTGCGCCTGTTGCGCGCGGATCTGAGCGTCGCGGCCAGGCAAACGATCCACCGTCAACTGGCTTTGCCACTGCTTGGCCTGTGCCGCCGCAGTCTCGGCTGCGGCGCGTGAATCGTCGAGTTGCTGCTTAGCGATGCCGCCGGCCTGGAACTGGACCTGATCGCGGCTGAGCTGGAGCGCAGCCTTGGCGGCGGCGGCCCGGGCTTGCGCCAGCTGTGCCCGCGTAACCTCTTGCTCCTGCGGCCGTTTGCCGCTCTGGATATCCGCCAGCTGTGCCTGGGCGGCATTCAACTGGCGTTGCGCCTGGCTCTGGGCAGCGATTTCATCGCCCGATTCCAGCATGAACAATTGTTCGCCTGACGCCACCTGCTGCCCGCGCCGGACCGACAGGCGATCGAGACGGCCGGCTTGCGACGAGGCGACATATACATATTCACCTTCCACGTAGCCCTGCCAATCGTTGTCGTTGCTCGGCGTGCACCCTGCCAACGTCAGGTAGCACAGAGCTGCGATCACAAAGATTGAAGATCGCTGCAGACGCTTGCCAAGGCTATGCGACATAGACATGGGATTTTTCCTCGCTTATCCGTCGTTACGCGTAATCGCCGGCAGCGCCAGCCCGTGCAGCAGCAGCGCCTTGATGTGTCGCCTCAGAATTTCCTTGTCCAGCAGCGCCGCCTTGTTCAAGGACGGCAGCAAGGGCTTGTTCTTCAAGGTGCGCGCCATCGCCAGCGGCAACATGGTCAAGCCGAGCACCGAGATAAAGATCAGGTTCGGCTCCAGTCCCGGATTGATCGTTCCCGCTTGCTGGCTGCGCCGGCAGTTCTCCGTGAACAAGGCAAGTTTGGCCAAGGGCACCCGCTGCACCATGCGTTCTCGCAATTCGCCGCCATCGCTCAGGACTTCGCGCACCCACAAGGCCGGCATCCACGGCATGGTTTCGGTGGTGGCTATCATGCGCTCGACGATGCCCAAGATCATCTGTTCGGGAGACTCGCCGCCCGTGATCGGATCCCAGATGCTGTTGACGAACAGGCAGACCCGCTCGTCCACCACGGCCTCGATCAATTGGTCGCGGTTATTGAAGTAGTAATGCACCATGGCCGAGGTAACGCCGGCCTGGCGCGCCACCGCCGCCACGGTGGTCGCCGCGATTCCTTGCGACGAGAACAATAGCGTGGCGGTATCGAGTAGTTTTTCGCGGGTGTCCTGGTCTGAGGCTACGGGACGTCCGCGCGCTGGTATTGGTCGGCTCATGCAATTTATATTAATCAATTCATTAATTAATTACAAGGAAGGATGTGTAACGCAGAGACTCAGGACATACCTGATAAGCCACATTAAAAATGCGACCTATCAGTTTGATTTAAAACTATATTTTAAAACCATCATAGGTAGATTACCGTCATGAATCATGAAAACTCATGAAAACGGCAGTACCGCCCCGGCAAGTTCATCCGACATCAATCATGCGCGCGGCGCCTCATCGTGCTTCAGCGACTGCGCCAGTTCACCGGCTTTAAGCGATCCCATCAGCGACAGCAAGGTATTGAATGCATTGGTATCGCCACCCCCGCCCATCTGGATCTGCGGCACCAACGGTACCTTGGACGTCTCGAACGCTTCAGCCAGGCGCAGCATCACGGTCTGCATCAGCTGTTTATCGGCGCCCTCTCCCTGCAACGCTTCCGACTTGGCCTTGATCGCCGAAGCTTCGGCTTCGCCCACCGACTTGATCGCAGATGCGCGGCCGGAGCCTTCCATTTCCTGTTTGAATTTTTCCGCATGCGCCAACGCCTCGATCTCCTGACGCTTCTTTTCAGCCGCTTTCACATTCGCAGCCCCCTGGTTTTCCTTGATCGAGATATCCACCAGCGATCCGGTCAGCTCCTTCTGCTTGGCGGCGCGCTGCTCTGCCTCGTTCAGCTCGCGCTCCTTGTCGGCGGCGATCTGCTTTTGCGCGAATGTCTCGACCTGTTCCCGCGCAATCTGGCGATCACGCAGCTGCGCCATGATGTTTTCGATCTTGGTGTCGCCCGCTTGCGGCTTGGGGGTACCGATCAGCACTTCCTGGAATTCCAGCGAATAGGCCTGGAAGCGCTCTTTCATGTCGGCCGACGCATTGGTCTGTAACTCGCTGCGTGACTGGATCAGTTCGATGAAGGTCTTGGTCTGCGAGACATTCTTGAAATACGAAGAAACCATGGGGTCCAGCGTTTGCTCGACCAGTTGCGCCACGTTGCCGAAACGCTGCACCACCATCGGCGCCTTGCGGTAGTCAATATGCACCACCACCGACAGCGGCAATTGCGGCTCGAAGGCGTCCTTGGTGATCAGGGTGATTTCGCGCAGGTTGTTGTCGAAACTGGAACCGCTCTCGCCGGATTTCCACATCAGAACGAAGTTGGTGGTAGGAACCAGCTCGATTTTGCCGGCATATGTATTGAACGCATACTTGCCCGGCATGAGCGGATCGCGCCATACACCGCGGCAACCGCTCTCGACCAGTTCGCCGTGGCTGTATTCCTTGCCCGACAAATCAGAACCTTTACGGCCGGTATAGGAAACAACTACCCCCACATAACCCACTGGAATGATGGTTTTCTTGATCAGCTCGACCGTTGCGAACAGACGATTAATGTAATACGTGCCTTCCACCAGCACGCGCTCCTGGCGGCCGCGCAAGCCGCTGGCAGCCAGGAATTTTTCCGGTTCCTGGAACGAGTTGTGGCTATCGCCGACGTCCGGCGCCAGCAATTCGTCCTTAGGCAAGCCGGGGCCGTCCTGCACCGTCACGATGGCGAGTTGATCCGAATCATGCGTGCCGGCTACTTCTTTGAGCACAACAGGAGTAAAGCCGCTGCGCTCGTCCAGCACACCGCGCATCTGCTCGTAATAAGCCTTTTCCTTGGCGTCCAGCGACAATGAATAGGTCGCCTCTTCCGTCATCACGACAAACAGGGCCGGATTGATGATGTGCGTGCCTTCACGCAGGATCTTGCGTTGCGGTCCTTTCTGGCCGCCGCCTTCAAGGAAAGACCGCACGTCGCGGAAATCTTCCACCTTGGCATTGTCGGCCAAGGTCTGCCCCGCAGGCAGATCGATGCCATCGCGCGCAAAAACATAGCCGATCTTGCCCTGCGTGACAGAAACCATGGGATGGATGTGTACCCGGAACTGGAAAGGCGCAAAGAAATGAAAGCCGCCGCGCCGCAGGTCGGGTTGCAGACCGGCCTCGCCGTGCAAGGCCAGCAAGCCGGCTTTCACCGATCCGCTGGAGCTCCACAACTTCTCGACGACGCCTATCCTGTCATTGGGAATGTAGCGGATGATCCCAGATACGGAAAAAAACACCGCAAGCAAGATAGCAACTGTAACCAGAATAATAAGCGCCATGGGAAACCAGCCCAGGCTTGATAATAGATTAGACATATCGTTTCTTTCTTATTTTTGAACGACTATTTTCCCTGCCGGCGAGCATCCGCCAGCCTTCCTGCTACAGGGAGGGTGGCCAAATTACATTGGCATTACCCTCCGAAATCGGACAACTCAGGGCTTTCCGCTGCGATCCAGCGAAAAACCGAAATCGCCTTCAATCCAGGTGTCCTTGTCGCGAATAATCGCCTGCGCCGGAAGCGCAGCGGTCTTGACCGAAAGACCTTGCATTTTTTTGACCGCGGTACCGATCGCCATGAACTCGACCAGTCCGCTGCCAATTTCAGCGATATAGGTCTTTACACCGACGACTTCCTCGGCGCCGAGCGCATCGGCTTCGCTTTTCAAACGCTCGATAGCAATCTCACGCGCATCATGAATCAGTGTAGTCAGATCGCTGATCTCGCCTTTGGTGAAGGATTTGAACGCGGCCATAAAGCCGCCCACCACGCCCAGCGAGTAGATCGAAGTCGACATCAGCAGCTTGACCGGCGCGTAGCCGAGGCTTGTCATTGCCCACAGCTCTTCCCCGGTAAGATCGCTGGTGACTGGAGTGCCGTCCGCGCTGGCCGGAAGCGCGCTGTGCCGCGACGCCGTGCCGGCCATCAGCATCTCATGCGTCCCCATCCACGGCAGGATGGTGGTGCGGATGCCGACCACGGCGTTGGCGCCGTCAGCCTTGGCCTGGCTCACCAGCCGTTCCAGCGCTTTGTGGCGAGTCGTGTTGAAGATATTGCTGTACTCGGAGATTTCACCGCGCACCAGGGTTTTCAGCGACCCCATGATGCCGCCGCCGACGCCCATGGAATAAGCGATGTTGCCGAACGCATGCTGGATCGGCTCATAGCCGGCGTCCATATGGCAATACAGTTCCTGCGCATCGCCGGCCGTGGTGAAGAAACGGCTGGACGCATCGCGCGCATGGACACATGAACCGACAAACAGGAACTCCGTGCTGCCGCTGAACGACCGCAGCTCGCTGGACACCCCCGCCACACCCGAAGCGCCGCGCTGCACAGCTTCCTTGCGCATGCGTTCAAATGCATTCGCACGGCCTTCATGGATCGCCGCGGTCACTTGCGTGATCTCGCCGCCGAGCATGTTTTTCAGACCGGCGCCGATCCCGCCAAGGAAACCCATCGAATTGACGCTGTTGCCGACGACGATTTCACCCGCCGAGTAATTCTTTAAAGCCAGGCAAAAAATTTCATTTCCGGATAAACCCGTTACTTTAGCCATACGCCTTCCTTTTTATCGACAATAAATATCCAATGGACCAGCCTGAACATCCAGGCAGATGGGCCTGGGGACAAATTGATTCTGGACCTTAAAATGGAAGGCTGCTACTGATTTCGAGCAACGGTTGCTCGAATGTTTCTTCAGTCGTAGTGGAGTGAATTACTGATATTCAGGCTGGATATTTCAGTTTTTGGAAGCAGATGCAGAGAGATGCTGTTCTATCAGACAGATTCAATCCGATACACGTCCAGATCGTTCAATTTGAATGCAGGACGTGTATCGTCGATCGTAGATGACGTGAAATTTCCTCGTGCAGGAGACTCCAGATATGCGCTGCCAATCAGCTGCAGTGTTCCGCCTTGGATGCCGGAACCGGCTGCAAAATCACGCCATCCGCAGTGCTTTGCAGTTCGTTCAGGATCGGCACGCACATACCGTCTTTGATATCCAGCGATATCTCGTAGTCCTTTCCTGCTTCGGGCACGAAAGTGCCCGCGATGGTTTTGCAGTAGCCGTACCTGACGCCCGGATTGCTTTGGAAATCCAGTTTCAGGGTCAATGGCTGATCCGCTGCGATTTTGTATTCGCGGAAAAAAGCTTTTGAAAAGAGCCCGTTCCGGGCAGACGGCTTGCCGCTGTTTGGTGTTTCCGGCATGCCGATGCTGGTATTGGAAGCGGTTCCCAGGAAAGACGAAAACGCATCGCCGATACCACCTGAGACGGTCACGCTTTCGCCGCCGTAACAGGCGCTGTTTGGGTAGTACTTCACTCCCATGCCGTTTTGGCCGAACAAACGGATTCTTGCGGTGTCGCTTTTCGGATCATCTTGCTTCCCAGCTGCCGACTCTTCAGCATGGGAAAAAGTTGAGCAAACGGCTAACATGACGACAATAAAGCTTATACGCATTATCTTTCCCTATTTTTTACCCAAAACACAAATTTAGTTTTCGCGGACAGCGAGGCGACCATCATTCCATCTACCTCGACAAATTTATTCTAAGCCAAGGGACTTTGGCAGACTTTCCACGAACATGGCTTTACGCTCTTCTTTGTACTCCGCGCTCAACTTCTTAAACTGCTGCGCCAAATTGCCGCGCGCCCCATCGTCCATAAGCTGCAATTCCGTTGCCAGTTGCTCCAAAGCTTCTATCGAAGTATCCACGTCTAATAATTTTTCGCTGGTAAATTCCAGGAAGATCGCCATGTCCGCAATGGACTTGACTAAATGGCGATTTATTAAATTGTTCATGGATCCGTAACCCTAAAGAGAAAATTCTCAAACTGCTGTGACCTTGCATGTGAAGCGTCTTTATGTTGTTGGCGGCACAGCTGCGGGTTCTTCAGCAAGGCCAAACAATCCCGGTCTGAACAACTTTTTGAGCATAGTCCGCCGAGCAGACAGCAGCGCAAAATTTTCTGCTACATCGAATAGCTTTGGAGTTAGTGTCACCAAAAATCCCTGACCAATCGCCTCCACCTCAAACCCTTGGGCACACAATTTTTGCATGTCAACCTCGGCGGCATAGTCCTCGCCAAAGAAGGTAGCCCACGCTAAATTCGGGATGCCTCTTTTTTCTAATGTCACCCCATGAGGCCCAGTGATAAAGTCGTTTGCAGCAATGTCTGTTTCAACTGCAGCGCCAAATGCGCCACGTCTGGTTTCAATATCAGTGAACAAATGCAGCGTGGCAAATTTTGGTTGTGCGAGCACACAAAGGCGATGAAACAACCCTGCCCAATCGACCTTCTTGTCTCCATCAGCATCGAACGTAAGCCACCCGAGATGGAGTTGACCGCGCTGATTCACCAAGGTGTGATGTATTTCCCCCCTGCTTTTTACCGCCTTGACGCGCCTCCACATGGAATTCCACTTGGTAAAAGTGCGTCCATAAGAGCCAGCATCCATCACTACTTCTGGAGCCCAATACTCCTCGCAAGCGGCAATACCATTAAATTGCTTTTTTATTGCTTCGACGTTATCAAAATACTCCGGGACCAACCGCGGGTCAGTCTCGCAAAATGCCTCTAACACTTGCTTACCAAACTCCCATCTTGTTGTATCAAGACGGGTGGTGATTGAAAGGCGAATTTTCGGTTTGCTCATTAGTGCGGTCTATTCAATATAGGAGTCAATTTTTGCGTCGCGGAATCAAAGCGATACACAGCGCCACCTGCCTTTTCTATTGCTGCCCATAGCGTTGCCGATATGGTTTGATTCGCAGTACTTACAACCAAGGTATAAGGAATGCCGGTCTGCGTAGAATACTGAAGTTGCGCCCTAAGTTGGTCATCCATCGATAGATTTATAACGTCCTTGGCCTCAACGATTCCTGCAGGCCGTCCCAAATTATCAGGTATCGTCGTTACCTTAGCACCACCGGGTAGCGTGACGGTAACTGGTGTGGTGTTCTCCGGCAATCCGGTCGCCTGATTTAATGCGTTCTGAAACTTTCGACCATTCGCCCAATTTTGTGCAATTTGCGAACTGCCCACCTCAGAATTTGCCCAGGTGACTCCATTGCTTGCGTCCGTGCGCAAAACCGGCACCTGCTTGCCGGTGCTGTCTATCGTAAAATATTGACCACCCGACCTCTGAAATACGGGTGTCGCACCATCACTCGCAACTCCTGCGAGATTTAGAGATCCTCCCCCTGGCCCAGTGAAAGTCCCATCTGCATTAGCTACATAGCCTTTGGGAAGATTGGGAGCGCTGTTCGCCGTATTCGCCGCCCCATCCTTAACCGGATGCGCCATCCCCCCATCGGACAACCCATTTGGCCCCGCATAGGGTTCATCGCCCACTATCTGATTGCTGCCTGCCCCGCCCTTATTTGTGGCAGCACCATCTCCTTTTAATGAGTCTTTTAGCGCGCCTTTTAACTTACCGAGCGCAGTTCCGCCAATTTTCCCACCCAATTCACCAAGTGCCAAGCCTTCAATCGCCAGACGCTGCTGCGTAGCCCAATTGAATTCCGACATATAGCCCGCCTCTTCGGCACGCCCTTGCAATTTTAAGAGGGACGCATAATAGGCTTCCATTTGCTGGGTTTTATATATACCGGTATCACCGTTGGTGACGGTCGCCCACGCAGATGAAGGCAAATTCCAAAGTCCTTTGCCAAGAGTCTTGACGTCATCCAAAAGACTCGCCATGCCAGCATCTTTAAGACCGACCTCTTGCCCAGAGCGATAGCGCGTTGCCCAATTATTTAGCCTTGATTCATCAAAATTATTCGCTAAATATTTGCGTACATCGGTGTTGTCTCCATATGCACTAAATAGCGGACGCAGATTGATGGTTTCATTCAGATATTCTTGTTTAGTGGCTTTAAAGAAATCATGTTTTGTACCGTCGCTATCAAGGTAAAACTGCCCCGAAACTTTGGCTTCCTGCACAATGAATTTTTCAGCAATGCCATTGCGTCCGTTCAATGCGGTCCAATGCGCATCGTCCATGGCCGCGCCCGAGCGGTCGAGTTCACGCCCGGCCTCGTCGAAACTCAGTACACGGCCGGTTTGATCCGCAACATATTGTATATAGCGGTTGATGCGGTCTTTGTCGTGCAAAAATTTGACTTCGTCTGGATGCAATTGTCGATTATTGGCATCTACATTCAATCCCGAAGCCGCCCCAGCAGCACCGCCAATCGCCGCGCCCAATGCCGTTGCTGCAATCTGCGCCAGCCCCTGCTTCAGGTCTTTCGGCAGATCCATCTTGTTGATTTCATCGCCGATGACGTTCATCGCCGTGGCTGATGTAAATGCCCCGGCTGCGCCTCCTAGTCCGCCTGCAAGTGCGCCTGTCGCCGTGTGCAACGCGACACGATAGGCGCCACCTTCGGCCCATTTCGCAGCCTCTGCCTCATCGCCGTTTTTGATGGCTTCCTTCTGTTTTTTGTCGGCGTAATCACCAATGTTCTTGGCTGCCAACTGCCCAAACGTCGAAGTAATCTGCACCTGCGCTGAAACATCATCCTTGAGCTTCTGACCATCCCAATCCTTGGTCAGCGCACCGCTGCTATCCTTGGCCGTGCTGACATCGCGATTGATGCTGGCGACGGTTTGAGTAGCCGTAGTCCCGGTTTTAGCCTGTTGCGCCGCATCGTCGGTGATCGTGACGACGCCGCCGCTGATGCCGCTGCGGGTGGTGCTGCTACTGCTGCCGCTGGCGCTGCCTATCCCTGCCGAGGTGCCGGTGCTGCCGGTCTGGATGGTTTGCAGCTTCTGTCCGCCGATGGTTGCGGGAGCGTTGCTGCTGCCGTCTGCAGCCTTGCTATCGCCGTTGTCGCCACCCACCCCAAAACCACCGCTGACGCCAAAGCCGCTGGCGTCGAAATCGCTATGGTTCTTGATATCGACCTGGGTCAGGGTTTGCGTGCTCAGGCTGTTCTTGTTGTCCTGGATCGCCTTGTCGCTGCTGACGATGGCGCCGCCCTTGAGGTCGGTGTTGCCGTTGACCTTGATCTGGAAACCGCCGTCGCCGGCGGCGATGCCGGATTGCTCGCCGACGCTGGCGAAGCTGCCGTTGACCTTGGTCTGGTTGTAATTGCCGCTGGCGGCAAAGCCGTAGCCGATGGTGACGCTGCCGCCTATGCTTTGGTCCTTGCTTTGGTAGTTGCTGGTGTCTTGCAGGGACTCGATGTTGAGGTTGCCCTTGCCTGAGGTGCCAACATCGGCAATCACTTGCCGTGCGCTGGCGACACCGCCCTTGATATTGGTGTCGTGGCCGGATTCCAGCGTCAGCGTATTGCCAGCTACAACGTGGCTGTTGTTTTGGGTGACGTCGTCGCCATCGGCCTTGCCGCGGCTGCCGGAGGCGTTGGCGGTGACGCCGAACGCCAGGCCGTTCTTGCCGTAGGTGGCGGCAATCCCGATCGCGGCACTGCTCGACGAGCTGGTGCTGTGCTGGTCGCTGGTGCTTTGCGTGGCTTGCAGGTTGATGTCGCCGTCGGCTTTGATGCTGGCGTCTTTGCCGGCGCTGATGTTGCTGCCCAGGATGTTGACGTTGCTATCCTTGTCGGCGCCGGTGGCGCTGATGGCGAGGTTGCCGCCAGCCGCTACCGAGGAGCCTACGGCGGTGCTGCTGGTTTGTTTGCTTTGACTATCGCTCTTGCTGGCGCCAATAGTCAGGCTGACCGTGACGCTTGGATCCTGCGCTGCCTCGGCCGCTGCTTTGGCGCTCATGGCCGCAGCTGCGCCTGCCAGCAGCTTCATGCGTGAATCGTTAGTCTTCTTGGAGGCGTCACCCATCTGATCTATCGACTGCAGGGCGCTGATGATCGGGCTGCTGACACCCAGCGACAAGCCGCTCTGCTCGGTATGCGTCTTGCTGTTTTGCTCCGTGGTGTCATAGGCTGCGTTAATGTCGACCGCCTTGGCTGCGATGCTGATATCACCAGCCGGCGCCATTACCTTGCTGCCTGTTTGCGTATAGTGTTCACCGGCGTTGATGGTGATATTGCCGCCGGTGGAACCGATCACGCTGCCGGTATTGGTAACCGTCTTGAGGGTGTTCTCGTTATCCTGTTCCTTGCTGCCCAGCGTGATGCTGGCGCCGGTACTGAAGACGCCGGAGGTTTCTTTCTTTTCATACGAGGATTGCGCGCTCTTGCTTTGCGCCGTCACGATATTGACGTTATTGCCAGCGGCCAGCGTCACGTCCTTGGTGCCGACCACATTGCTGCCCTGCAGATTGATGTCATGTCCGGCGACAGTCAGTACGCTGTTGCCGGACACCGTGCTGCCCTCTGCCTGTTGCAAACTGCTGTGCTTGGCAATCGTGGTGGCGGTGGTGGACATGGCGTCGCCGCTCTTGACGTAGCTTTCCTGCACCGTGCTGTGTTCGGTGGTGATGCTCTTGATCGTCACGTCATTGTTGGCGGCCAGCGTGACTTGCCCGTTCTGGCTGGACAGATATGCAGCAGTCAGGTTGATATTGCCGCTACCCGCCAGGGCCACAGCGTTGCCGTTGGCATCGATCGTGCCGCTCGGCGCGCCGGTGGCCCTGACTGTCAGGTTGTTACCGGCGTTAACGTTGCCGCCGACCAGTGTTTCGTCGGCGCTGCCGATGCGGTGGTACTCCTTCTTGCCGACAGTCTGGATATCGTTGACGACACTATCCTTGACGGCTTCGATGCTGACATTGCTGCCTGACAGCAGTGCATTGTTGCCGGCGTTGAGATTCGCGCCTTTCAGCGTCAGGTCGCCAGTTCCGCTCTGGCCTGCCGCCAGGCCCAGATTGTTGTTGGCGTTGAGGCTGGCGAGCTGGTTGCCGACCGTGCTTTCCTTGATGAAGCCGGTGCGGCCTTCGACGCTATGGCCTTTTGGATTTTCAACATCGATCTGATACTGCCCGGTGACAGCGCTGACCTTGATGTCGCGGCCGGCAGTGGCGATCAGGTTGCCGCCAGTCGGATTGTCCGCGCTGGCGGTGCCAACCGCGCTGACATTGGCGCCCTTGACGGTCAGATCGCGCACGGCGTTCAGGGTTACCGTCCCGCCTTGCACCGTGGCGTTACGATCAATATTGGTGCGGGTGCTGGTGGCCTCCGGATTGACGGTGTCGATGGTGCGGGTCTGCAGCACGATGTCGCGTCCGGCCAGCAAGGTGACGGTGGAATCGTTGCCAGTACCCTGGATCACGCCGGACAGGTTGACCAGATCGTTGCGGGCGCGGGCCACGATGTCCTGGCCGCTGATGCGGCCGCCTTGATTCAGCAGATCGTTACCGGCCAGCAGCGTGGTGCTGTTGCTGGCGGCGATGCTGCCGCTGTTGACCAGATCGGCATCGGTCTTGATCATCACGTCGCCGCCGGCGATCAGTGCGCCACTTTGCTGCAGATCGCCGCCTTGCGGACGGCGCAGGTAGACTTGCGGCACCAGTACTTGCTGGGTGCTGCCATCGGCCAATGTCACGCTGCGGCTCACCAGCCACACGATGTCGGTGGTGAGATTGGCCATCTGCTCTGCCGACAAGGCAACGCCCGGGCTCAGCTGATACTGGTTGGCATAGGCGACGCCGGCGTTCATCAGCGCCTTGTATTCATCTTCGGTGCTGGCGTAGCCGGTCAGATAGCGGCGCCCTGTCAACGCCAGGATCTGGTCGTTGATCAGTTGCTGTTCGTAAAAGCCGTCGCCGTAGCGCTTCAGGTTGCGCTCCGGATTGCGATTCAACGCTTGCAGGAAATAATCGCTGGAGAGGAATGTGCGCTGGTTGGTAAACCGGGGATCGGTTTCCACCAGGTAGTTGGCGCCCGGTTCCGGATGGATCTTGAACAGGCTGTTGTTGGGCAGGGTCAAACGCGGCACTATCGTCAAAATGACATCGTGAGCGCGCAAGCCGGTGCCATTTGCCGCCACGCTTTGGACTACCGGCAAGGCATGGCCGATGCTGTTGGCGCCGGCGCCTGTCGCCAGCACGGCATTGACTGCTTGTGCACCGATGATGCGAGCATTGCCGGTGGCAGTGCTGATGGCGCCGGCGACGCTGCCGTCCGGATTGGTGGTGGCGACGGTAAGATTGCGGCTATCGGTCTGGTTGCCGGCGTTTTGCTGGTATACCACGGTCGGCAGATCGACGCTGAGGACTTGCGGGGCCGCGTTGTATGGCTGTGCGCCGTCCCAGCGGCGGCAATGGCTGCCGCCCAGGAAGCCGCAGCTATCTACGTGGGTGAATTCGGCAGTGCCGTTGTAGGTGGTGCGGTTTTCACCCTGGGTGGCCAGATTACTGACTGTAGGACCAACGATGCTGAGTGCGCCGCCGGCAACAATCTGGCTATCCTGATTAGTCACCGAGCCGCTCAACGTCATGCTGCCGCCGGACAGTATCTGCGCCGGCGCGCTGCTGACCACTTCGGTGTGGCTTGAGGTCGCTGTGACCTTGTACCAGGTGTAATCCTCGAACTGATCCAGCCGGTTGTCTTCCCGGACGCTGGCATTGTAGCTATCGATTTTGGTGGACAGCGCATCCAGTGTCGCTTCGTAAGCAGTGCTCCAGACGCCATAGTCTTTGCGCCACTGTACGCATTGCGGAGTGTTCAGATCCACCATGCCGCTATCGGTGCTGAAGGAGCAACCGCCCTGGCCATTCGGCTCGACTGGCGCTGCCGAGGAAACCGGCGTGACGCCGAACTGGGCAAACACCGGCGAATTCCAGGGGTAGTTATCCAGTGTGTAGCCAGGAGTACAAGTCTGGCTGTCGCCACCGCCGCTGCACTGGTCGGGCACCACGGTGCGGGCCGTGGTGATGGTACTGCGCTGACCGTATTTGTCGGGATGGACGATGCAATTGACCTTGTCGCCGCCACCGCCGACGCCGAAACAATCGGACGCCTTGTATTTGGTGGCTGAGCCTGAAGGCTGCACCTGGTCTTGGTTAATCGATGGATCAAGCACCACTCTGGTGACCAGATGATTGTCGCGATTCAGCAGATTGGCAGCAGTAATCGCCAGATTGCCTTGCGCTTCGATCTTGGCGGAGGCATTCAGCAGGTTCTGCACCGATCCTTGCAAATTGCCGTTGCCGTCAATCGCGCCGCCGATACCCAGATCGCCCAGGCTGTAGATCAGCCCGCCTTCGGTATTACTAAGACTCTGGACGCCGATCAGCAAGGTATTGCGGGCGGCAATCGTGCCACTACCGCTATTATTGATGGCGCCGCCGCTGATCTTCAGCAGATCGCCGTAGATGCGGCCGGTGTTGTTGGTGGTGCCGGCATTGATATTGGTGGTGACGCCGTCGATCAAACCGGTACTTGTATTAGTGAGCGTGCCGCTGACATTCAGATTGGTGGTGTGGGCGCTGATCTCGCCGGAGTTGTTCAGGTTGCCGGTATTGACGTTGAGCGTATCGCCCGAGGTCATGCTGCCGCTGTTGCTGATGTTGCTGGCGTTGACGGTCAGGTTTTTCTGGGCCGACAGCAAACCGGTGTTGTTGTAATCGCCGTTGACGTTCAGCGTGACGGCGTTGCTGGAGGCAATCGTGCCGCCCAGGCTGTTGCTGCTGGTGGTGACGGTGGCGCTATTGTCGCCGACGATCTTGCCGTTGGCGTTACCCAGGCCGATAGCGTTGATCGAAACGTCGTGCTTGGCGCTGACCAGGCCGCCGCTGTTATCCAGGCTGGCGGCGCCAAGCGTGGTGGTGAGGACCACGTCCTTGCCGGCTTTGATGCTGCCGCCGGCATTATTGATGACGTTGGCCTTAGCCCGGATATTGGTCGCGCTGATATTTCCCGCTGCGCTGTTGTCGATGCTTGCTGCGTTGAATGTGGCGTCGCCGTTGGTTGCGATCTGGCCGGCGTTGTTGCTGATGCTATTGCTTGCCGTGACACCGAGATCGCCCAATGACTGGATCAAGCCGCCGCTGTTGAGCACATTGGCGGCAGTAATCGTGTTGCTGCCGTTGGCAACGATCTGGCCGCTGCTGCGGTTATCCAGATCGCCGGCGACGGCCAGCGTCTGCCTGCCGTTGCTGGCCAGGTAACCGGCCTGGTTGTTGAGGCTGCCGCCCTTCACATCCAGCGTCCCGCCAGACACAATGCCGCCGCCGTTGCCGCTACTTGTATTGGTAATCGCCTGGCCGTTGCTGTCGATACTGGTGTTGCCAACCGATTGCAGCAAGCCCTGGCTATTGTTGAGCGCGGCGGTATTGGCGGTGAGGTTGCCGGCTGCGACAATCTGCGCTGCCGTATTGTCGAGCGTGCCCGTGGTGAGATTGACATCCTGGCCGCTGATCAAGCCCTTTGCATTGCTGGTATTGCCGGCAATTAGCGCGGTGTTGCCAGCCGCCTGGATCTTGCCGCTGTCATTGTTCAGTGCCTGGCCACCGGTATTGACGGCGGTAGTACCTTTGAGCGAAGCGATGGTGCCGCCGCTGTTATTGAGTTGCGCGCTGGCGATGTCGAGATTGCCGCTGGCGACGATCTGGCCGGCGCTGCTATTGTCCAAGGCCTGTCCCTGGGTATTCAGCACCAGGCTGGAACCGCTCGCGATGGTGCCTGCGGCATTGCGGATTTCACCCGACTGCAGGTTCAGTGCCTGAGTGCCGATGATTTGGCCGCCGGCATTGTTGAGCAAGCCCTGGCCCAGTTTCAGATCGGCCAGCTGCTTGGCGCTAACCACGCCTTGCGTGTTGTCGAGTGTGCTGGCGTCCAGGTTGAGATTGCCATTGCTGGTGATCTGGCCGCGATTATTCTGGATTGCAGCAGCACTGGTGACGGCCAACGCATTCACCGCCGACACCAGGCCGGCGCTATTGTTGACGCTGGCGGCAGCCAGGTTGACTGTATTGTTGGCCGTGATCTGGCCGGCCTGATTATTCACTGCGCCGGCGTTGATCGTGATGGCGTTGGTCGACTGCAGCGCGCCACCGTTGTTGGACAAGGCGCCGCCGCCCAACTCCAGATCTACCTTGCCGGCGCTGGCGTCCGTGGTATTGCCGGCGACGATAGTCGAGCCGTCATTGTTCAACGCGGTGGCATGCAGATTCAAATTGCTGCCGCTGGAAATCAGCGCGGCGACTGGAATCTGTGCGCCGTTGGCATTGCTGGTGACAGCGCCTGCCTGGATATCCACGGCGCCGTTGGCCAGGATACGGCCAGCGGTATTGGTCAGGCTCTGGCCTGCCGTATTGATCGCCAGCGCCGCGCCGGACGAGATTTCGCCGCCGCTGCTGTTCAATGCCTGGGTGTTGAGCGTAGTGCCTGCGGTGCTGGTGATGAGTCCGCCGACGTTGCTGGCGACGCCTGTATTGAGCGTCAACGCGCCTTTGTTCGAGGCCAGAATCGCTTTGCTGGAACCTATCGCATCGTTGCTTAAGGTTCCGCTATTGATCAGCAAGGCATCGCGGGCAATGATCTCGCCGCCGTTGTTGATCAGGCTGGCGGACTGGATTTGGGTTGCGCCGGCAGCAGCGCTCGTGGTGGTCCCCGAAGCTATGCTGCCTTGCGTATTGTCGATAGCACCGGAAGTGGTCAACGCCAGGCTGCCGGCGGCGTCGATGGTGCCCTGGCGGTTATTCAGGCTAGCCAGATCGAGTGTTGCCGCGCCACCATTTTGGGCGCGCGAAGTCAACTGCCCGCGCGTATTGTCGAGCGCACCGGCGCTGACATTTAAAGATGCATCCGATACCAGCGTACCGGCCGTATTGTTGAGCGCGGCGCCATTGGCGTTGATGGTCAAATCGGTTTTGCCCGACAACACTCCGCCCTGGTTGCTGATGCCTTGCGTAGTTGTAATGCGCGTGCCCTGGTCGCTGGCAACCAGGCCGTTAGCATCGTTGACCAATTGCTGCGCATTGATGACGACCGCCTGGCTTCCCATCAATTTGCCGCCGCTATTATCCAGCTTGCCCGCTGTGGCGACCGTCAACTGCCCGCTTGCCAACATCGTGCCGCCGAGGTTGCTGACCGACGCCGCCTGTATCCCGGCATTCTGGCCCGCTTGCCATACGCCGCCGGCGTTGCTCAACTGGCCGCCGGCGCTGGCATTCAGATCATAGCCGGCAATGATATTGCTGGTGCTAGCCAGCAGATTGCCGGAGCTGGCAGTCAGGTTGAGGTTCTTGTCGGCGTTGAGCTGGCTGCCGGAAAAGCTGAGGCTTTGCGCCTGCAGATTAAGATCGCTTACGGCTAGCAATTTGCCGCCGGTATCCGTAATGCTTGCCGCATTCAGATTGAGTGTTCCGCCGCTGACAATCGAGCCGCTGTTGCCGGCCGCGCCATTGATCGCCAGCGTCAGATTGTCGGCGCTGCGCTGAATGATAGTCCCGCTATTGTTCAAGGCGCCGGCATTCACGTTCAACTGCCCTTGGGATTCCAGCGCGCCCTGCTGCGTCAGATTGCCGCCGCTGCTGATGCTGGTGCTGCCGTCGCTTTGCGTCTGCCCGGTCAATGTAGTGTTGCCGCTGGCTGCCAGCTGGATATTCTGTTTGGCGTAACTGTCCTTCAAGGTCAGGTCGCCGTTGCTCGACAACACCAGGTTGCCCTGCAAGGCGGCCACCCGGCCGCTGCTGTTGACGCCGAGGCCCTGCTCGGTCGAGACCATATACACCTGGTTGGCGTACATGCCGCCCAGATCCTTGATATCGATTGCAAAACGCGGCGCAGCGCCGCTGCCGGCTTGCGGCGTGGCTTGCAAGCTGCCGTACAGCACCTGGTTGGCGCCGGCCAGGGCGTTCAGATTCTTGGCCCAGACTTCGCCTTCGATCACCAGACCGCGGGCGATCAGGTCAAGCTGCTCGATATTGGTGGCGTTCAGGCCGCCGCTGCCGATCGTCAACTGACCCTGGCCGACATTGAAACCACTGATTGCGCCGTTCGCGCCAAACTGCGTCTGCCCGGTGGTCAAGGTGCTGCGATTGGTATTCAGGAAGCCGCAGCCATCGCAAGTGATGCCGTTCGGATTGGCGATGACGATGTCGGCACGTTGTCCGGCAACCTCGATGGTGCCGCGCAATTGGCTGGGGTTGCTCGACACCACTTCATTGAGAATGATGCGGGCTGGCCTGCTCCCTAGTTGCAGATTGCCGGTAACCC
This sequence comes from Collimonas sp. OK242, assembly GCF_900107095.1. Lineage (GTDB taxonomy): Bacteria > Pseudomonadota > Gammaproteobacteria > Burkholderiales > Burkholderiaceae_D > Collimonas. The sequence goes on along the minus strand of NZ_FNOR01000002.1, from coordinate 64,046 downwards.
AGCCGCCCAGTTGGGTTTGCGTGTTGCCGGCGCTGTTGTTGAGAATCAAACCGTTGGGATTGACGTTGAACTGATCGTATTGATTGCGCGAAACGCCGCCGGCGCTCGGTGGCGCGATCAGTACAATCGGCACGCCGTTCTGTGCCGCGTCCATCAACGGACGCTGGCCGGCAGGCGCATTTGGCGACGGCGCAATCGGCAGGTTTACTCCGGCCTGTGCCGGCAACACGGCAAAGATGGTCTGGCAAAGATACAGGGCGAGCATGGCTTTCGCCGTCCGCCGCATCCAGGAACGCGGAGCGGAATGCTCCGACAGCGTCAACGCCAGGCGGTCCGGCGCGCTAAATACGGCTTGCTGCTGTGTTTGTCGTTGCTGCGATTTCATGACTTCCCCGTTCCCGTAACTCATTTAATTGCACAAGCGCAGCCGGCCTGGCTGCGCCTGTGCGGTATCTCATTGCCGGCCGTCGTCTGCCTGGCCTGCTTTCTTATTTACTGATGCCCTGCTTTGATCACGTGCTCATCAAAAGGCGTAAGTCAGCGACACATATGGACTCCAGCGTTGCGTCTTGAAACCCTCTGGCTTATACAGCGGCGTGCCGATCGAGGCATCCATCTGCAACGCCTTCCATCTGCCGCGCACACCGATTGCCGTGCCCGCCAGCTTGCTGCCGATCAGGGACACCTCGCTGGGTCCCCAGACACGGCCAAAATCGATCCCCAGATAGACTTGCGTATCGACGCCGGCAACCAGATTGACAGGCATGCTAAGGTCGTTGCGGAAATAGAAGCCGCTTTCGGCCAGCAGCACGCTGTCGCCATCGAAGCCGCGCACACTGTAGCGATTGCCGATGGAAATCTGATCGACTGACAGCAGCGCATCGTTAGTCATTTGCCCATGCATCGAAGCGGTGTATTGGAAGGACTGTTTGCCCAGTGCAAACGGCTGGTTATAACTGGCGTTCAAAGTCCATATCTGCGGCCGGTTGGTCAGGTTGTCGACGCCGTCTTGCTGCGGAAGATCTTCCTGCGCACTGAACCACGGCATGCCGCGCTGATAACCCAGATCGATATCCAGATCTGCCTGTCCTATCAACTTCTTATAGGTGACTCCAGCTTCCAGCCGGGTAGTACGACGCCGCTGCACCACCAACTCGACGTCGTTCAGAAAACTATCGGCACGACGCGTCGCTACACCTGCATACAAACCGAATTTGGCCGAGGCGGTACGAATGAAGGTGCGATGCCATTTGAGTTCCGCCGTATCGCTGGTGCCGCTCGAAAGGAAGTTGACCGTGGTGCCCTGTACCACCTGCGCAAAGCGGCTGCGGCTATCGGAAATGGTAAAGGTGTTGTAACCCCAGGGAATGCTGTAGTTGACGGACGCACTCTGGCTGCGGTGATTGCTCTCCGGTCTTTCGAGATTGCTATTGCCGCTCAGGTTGAGAATGTCGTTCAGGCCGAGCGGATTGTCGAGCGCGAGATAAGCGGATAACTGAGGCCGCCCCAGGGTGTTGCCGCCCGAATTGTCGAGCGTGATACCGCCGCGGATGCGATCGCGCAGACTGCCGCTTTGCCGTTCAATAAAGACGACACTGGTATCCGCCTCTGCTCCCGGCTCGATGCGGGTAGCGACCGCCTGGCTCGGCAGGCGTTTCATTTGCTCGACGCCCTGCTCCAGATCGCGAATGTTCAGGACAGCGCCCGGCCCCAACGACGGAATGCCAGGAAAGGCGTTGCGCCAGGTACCCCAGTTATCATCCGCGGTCTGCTTGGCGTCGCCGGCCTTGACCATGCGTACTTCGCTGATGCGGCCGACATGCAGCACCAGTTCCAAAATACCGTTGTGCAGATTTTGTTGCGGCAAGCTGACGCGCGTGGTGGCGTAACCAAGCTCGATCAGCTTGGCGTCCAGCGCCGAGGCGATGCGGCTCAACCCTTGGACGCCGACGCAGCGATTCATGAACGGCAAAGCGGCATCCTGCAACCAGCTAAAGCGGCCGATTTGCTTGCCGCTCAGGGTCACTTCGCGGATCACGAAACATGGCGATTCAAGCGGCAGTTCGGTAGGGATTCTGGTCGATGCCGCCGGGCTCAGGACGTCGGCCTTGGGTTGCAATTGCTGCTGCTGTTCGCGCGTACGCTCTTCCTGCCGGCGCAGGCCTTCCGAGGCGCTGCGCTCGGCCACGGCGGTTTGCGCTATGCCGTCCTGCATGGCGGCAGTCAGCAAGAGCGTTACGCCGATCCCCTTTGCAAAACACAACACCCCCCCGTCACCTTTGCCTGATAAGGTGTTTTTCCCCATTTATTGCTTTCTATCTATTTTCCCTTGCGGAATTATAGTTAGAAAGTTAATTATCAATAATCAAATTGGGTACGAATTGTAAGTTTTTACAATAATTAATATACTTCATAGAAATTAGTTGTGAAATAACAACATAATTCAATTGCAAGGCACTTTTTCCGAACTGCCAATCCAGCCATGCTCGTTGATGAGTATTTCTCAACACCAACTGCATAATGTGCAGCCGGGCCGGCGCTAGCGCCTGGAAGTTGCAGACGTCTGGACTAGCTTTTAGATATCATGACAGGCGGCAGTCAGGCGACCCCGACCTGCCGCACAACACCAAACACCCCACCGGAGTAGCAACGCGTGACCAATCTCAAACCTCCCGCACAGAACCAGAGCCACGCCGCGGCCATGCCCTTCATCATGCTGACCGTATTGATCGACATGATCTCCATCGGCCTGATCATTCCGGTGCTGCCGGTGCTGGTCGGGAAATTCACCGGCTCGCAAGCCGACCAGGCATTCTGGTATGGCGCAATCGCCTTTGCTTTCGGCATCGCCAATTTTTTCGGCTCGCCCATTCTCGGCGCGCTGTCTGACCAATACGGCCGGCGGCCGGTGCTGTTGCTGGGATTTTGCGGCCTGGCGCTGAATTTTTTTGCGACCGCTTTTTCCACGGCGCTATGGATGCTGATTGTGGTGCGCCTGGTCGGCGGCGCGATGCAGTCCAACGCCGCGGTATGCAATGCTTATGTGGCCGATATCACCGAGCCGGAGCAGCGCGCGAAACGTTTCGGCATGATAGGCGCGATGTTCGGCGTCGGCTTTATCGTCGGGCCGGTGATGGGCGGTTTGCTGGGCGCGATCAATTTGCGCTTGCCCTTTATTGTTGCCGGCAGCCTGGCGTTGCTGAATCTGATGTACGGCTATTTCGTGCTGCCGGAGTCGCTGCCGCTTGAGCGGCGCCGTGCGTTCGGCTGGAAGGCGGCCAACCCTTTGAGCTCGTTACGCGCACTATCGCGCTTGAAAGCAGTCGGTCCGCTAGTTGCGGTGATTGCCTGCAACGGCCTGGCGCAATTCATGTTGTTTACCACCTGGGTGCTGTACACCACGTTCAAGTTTGGCTGGGGGCCGCTGGAAAACGGCCAGTCGCTGGCGGCGGTCGGCGTCATGTCGGTGATTGTGCAAGGCGTGTTGCTGGGGCCGCTGTTGCAGCGCTTCAGTCCGCAGCGGCTAGCGGTGATCGGACTGGTTTCCTCTACCGCCGCCTATCTCTTGTGGGGCGCTGCCAGCCAGTCATGGATGATGTATGCGGTCATTTTCGCCAATGTGTTCGGCGCTACCGTGAATGCTTCGATTCAAAGCATTATTTCCGGCGCCGTGGATTCGCACAGCCAGGGCCAGACGCTGGGAGCCGTCAGCTCGCTCAATAGCCTGATGGCGGTGATCGCGCCGATCATTGGCGCGCCGTTGCTGGGAATGGTGTCGCATTTGCCCAAGGGCGACTGGCGGATTGGCGCGCCGTTTTATTTTTGCGCAGTGCTGCAATTGGCGGCGCTGGTGCTGGCGTTCCTGCATTTCCGGCGTCAGCATCGCCAGCGCGCGGAGCATATGCCTGCCAGCAGCAGGCAGGAGATGGAAGATATGCTGTAAGCGCCTTCTCGGCGCTTACATGCGTTGTTACGTGTGTTTTGTAAATTAAGCCGCGACTGGGGCCTGCAACGCCAAACTTTGGCCGGATGCCCGCGCTGAAAGACGGCTCAGCGGGATTTCAACCCAACGATAGAAAATTGCGCCGGCGGCCAGGCTGGCAGCCCAGGCCAGCAGCATGCCGCCGGCCTGCAACAACGGCTGTGCCGCTACGAATTTGGCGAAGGCGGCGTTGACGATCAGGCAGACCGGGAAATGCACCAGGAAAATCGAGTAAGAGATCCTTCCGAAAGCGCGTACCCAGGCAAAACGCTGGCGCGACAGCAATATGCCGCGCCGGCTTACCAGCACCAATGCACAGGCTACCAGCAGCGCAACCGCGATGCGGCTGCGGAAATCGATCGCTAATGCATACAAGGTCGGCAACAGGATTGCAGCCATCAGCAGCGCTACCACGGCCGGCCGGCGCCCCAGGTCACGCGCCCACCAGGCAATCGCACCCAGGCCATAACTGCCAAAGAAATAGGGCGCCCAGGCGTCCCAGGAAGCATCGCGATTGAAGTACAGCAGCGATGCGCTGACGCCGATCACCACCAGCACCGGCGCCAGCCACGGCATGGCGCGGCGTTTGGCCAGGCCGCCGGTCAAGCACAGCAGCATGGTCAACAAAGCGTATAGCTGGAAATCGATGGCGACATACCAGGCGCCGGCAGAGATCGATTCATAACCTAATATTGAGTGCAGCAACAGTGCGTGGGCGGCCAGCTGCATTGCAGTCGGCATCGCCGAGATGGAGTAATGCGTCATCCACAATCCGGCCCAGGCTGAAGCGCCGATTGCCAGTACGGTCGCCACCAGGAAAGGCGGCACCAGCTTCATGTAACGGCGCCACAAAACACGTAGAGGATCGGAAATGGTGGAGGTGCCCTGCGGCGACAGCGACTTGGCCGCCAGGAAACCGCCGACCACCAGGAACACCTGGACCGCGATGCGGGCGTAATCGTCCAACCAATTGATCAGCGTCGGTGCGATGGGACGGACGTGATCAGCCATCGGCCCGTAGAACGCCAGATGGTGCAAGACTATCAATTGCGCAGCGATGACCTTTAACAGGTCGATAAAACCGAATTGAAAATTGGGACTACGGTCTGGTGCTTTGAATGAGCCTGAAGGCAGCGGTGAAGCGCTCATTGTGACATCCATGTTGAAAAAGATGCCCATGATAAAGATTCAAGTGCGCTTGTCCAGTGGAATAATGTTTTGTAACATCTCCCAGTTTCAACAACTTGTTGTCTGAACAGCACGATTTACCTGGCGCAAGCTCATGCCTTGCTTATGTTTTACCTACGGCCAGCTGATATTTCTTGATTTTGTCGTACAGGGTTTTCTTGGGCAGGCCCAGCCGATCTGCGGCGATGGCGACGTTGCCGTTGCTGATATTGAGCATTTCTGCGATCAGCATGCGCTCATAGATATCCATTTGCTGCGGCAGCGGCACGGCGCCGATGACATCGCCCTGGCTGGCAAGATCGGCTACGCCCTCTGCCACTCCCAATACCAGCCGGTCGGCAAAATTGCGCAACTCGCGCACGTTGCCGGGCCAGTCGCGGGTTTGCCATTGCGCCATTTGCGCCAGCGTCCATTGCGGCAACGGCCGCTGATAACGAATCGCCGCGCCCTGGATGAAATGCGCCAGCAACAGCGGAATATCTTCGCGCCGTTCATTCAGGCGCGGCAGGTCTATGCTGACTACGCCGATACGGTAATACAAATCCTCGCGAAAACTGCCCTGCGCACTCATCTGCAGCAGATTGGCCTTGCTGGCGGCGATGATGCGGCAATCGATGGCGATCGCTTCGTTGCCGCCGAGCCGCTCCAGCTTGCGTTCTTGCAGCACGCGCAGCAATTTGACCTGCAGGGCCAGAGGCATGCTTTCAATTTCATCGAGAAATACCGTGCCGCCCTTGGCATATTCCAGTTTGCCGATGCGTCTTTTCTGAGCGCTGGTGAACGCCCCGGCCTCATGGCCGAAAATTTCGCTTTCGAATACGGTTTCCGGCAATGCGCCGCAGTTGATGGCGACAAACGGGCCGCTGCGGCCGCTGGCGAGATGCAACTGGCGCGCCACTACTTCCTTGCCGCTGCCGGTCTGGCCGTTGATCAGGATATCGACCATGCTCGGCCCGACGCTGCGGATCATGGTCCGGACGCGCTCGATTGCGCTCGACTGGCCGATCAGGCTCGGCATGTCCGGATGCGCCGCCCAGGCGGCTTTCAGACGCCGGTTCTCGATAATCAGGCTGCGCTTTTCCTGCGCCCGGTGAGCGGTTTCCATCAAGCGTTCAGCGGCAAACGGTTTTTCGATGAAATCGTAGGCGCCGGCGCGCATCGCGTCCACCGCCATGCTGACGTCGCCGTGGCCGGTGACGACAATCACGGGCAAGTCGGGATCCATCGTCACTATATGCGTCAACAGCTCCAGGCCCGAGCGGCCGGGCAAGCGCACGTCGGTGACAATCACGCCGGCAAATCCGGCGCTCAGCCATGGCTGCGCCTGCTCTACGCTATCGCAAGCGTGGACGGTGAAACCACCCAGTTCCAGCGTCTGGGCGATCGCCTCTCGCACTGCCTGTTCGTCCTCGATCAATACTGCTTCCAGCGTCACCACCCTTACCTCCGTCAAGACTCCACAGTTTCCAGCAAAGGAATGCGCAGCACGAATTCGGCGCCGCCTTCGCTGTGATTATCCGCCGTCAGCCGGCCGCTCATCGCCTGCACGATGGAAGATGAAATGGCCAGGCCCAGGCCCAAGCCCTTGCCGGACGGCTTGGTGGTAAAAAACGGCTCGAACAGATGCAGAGCGACCTGCGCCGGAATACCGGGCCCGCAGTCGCGAATCCGGACCACCGCCTCGCCCGCTTCGCATTCCAGCAGCAGGGAGACGGTTTTTTGTTCGGCATTATCCACCGCGTCCAGCGCGTTGCGCAACAGATTGATCAGCACCTGCTCGGTCCGCACCGAGTCGCCGACCACCTGGGCCGGATGGCGGATATCGATCTGCAGTGTGGCGCCATGGGTCTGGAATTCGTTGTTCAACAACAATGCCGCCGCCTCTATCGATTTCGGCAAATCTATGACGGCTACCGCTTCGTGGCTCTTCCTGGAGAAGCCGTTGAGTTGCCCGACTATCTTGCCCATACGAGCGCTGGCGTTGCTGATGTGGCTTAGATTTTCAGTCGCTTTATCAGCTTGCCCGCGTGTCAGGAAAGTCATGGCGTTGTCGGCAAAGGCGCGGATCGCTGCCAGCGGCTGGTTCAATTCGTGGGCAATGCCAGCCGCCATTTGTCCCAGCATGGCCAGCTTGCCGGCCTGGATCAGCTTGTTCTGGGTTGAACGCAGCAAGTGCTCGGTTTCTTTCAATTTAGCGTATTTGGCTTCCAGCGTTTGATTCGCCACCCTCAGCTCCTGGGTTCTTTGGGCGATGGTCCGATCCAGGCATTCGGCCGATACCAGCCGTTCCTCCAGGCGCCGCCGGCGCTGGTATAACGCCCACAGGGAAATTCCTGCAATCGCCAGCAACAGCACCGCCGCCAGCGTCCACAGCATGGCGATGCGGGCGATCCGCGCTTGCGAAGGAAATAACATGAGCTGCCATCCCAGCCGACCGATGCCGCGTGTGACGTGCTGGCCGAATTCCGCCCTTTGCGGCTTCGGCAGCGACGCCACCGGCGTAATCGCTTGATCCGCGTACTGATGGGTGCCGGCCAGGTCTTGCTGTATCGCGCCGTTCAGCGGATACAGGCTGTGATATTTCCAGGCCGGGCGATTACTCAAGAACACCACCCCGCTGCTGTCCACCAGGGTAATCGGCTCTTCGCTGCTGCGCCAGGTATGTTCGAATTCGGTCAGGTCTATCTTGACCACCATCACGCCCAGCGCGGCGTTCGCACCGTTTGCGCCATTTCCGGCCGCGCTGGCATAGATAGGCTGGGCGATGAAGTAACCAGGCACATTGGTAGCATTGCCGATACCGTAAAAACGTCCGGCATTGCCTTTGATCGCATCGCGGAAATAAGGGCGGAAACCGAAATCCCGGCCGACAAAACTGGTAGGCGTATCCCAGTTGCTGGAAGCCAGCGTCAGGCCTTTGCGATCCAGCACGTAAATCGCCACCGCCTCCGATTGCCGCTGGATCAATTGCAATGTCTGGTTCAGGTGTTGAATGTTGCGCTGGTCGTCCGGTTGCGCCAGCGCTTGCAACACATCCGATTGGAAGCCAAGGGCAAACGGCAGCGTCTCGAATTTCTGCAGTACGGATTCGAGGTCGAGCGCAATGATTTGCAGCTGCCGCTCGCTGGCTGCACCGATATCGCTGCCGGCCTTTCTGCTGGCCAGTACATAGGTGCTCAACACCACTGCAATGACGCTGGCGATGGCCAGTACAGTCCACAGCAGCGGCTTTTTTGCCGTCATAAGGTCAGCCAGACTCTAACGTGAAGCGGCAAGCTGGCCATCCGCGGTGTATCTTGACGCTTCAAGCGGAACGTCCTTGAGAAGACCTTCCTTGCTTGGGTCGCGCATCTTGTAGGCCACGACGAAAGCCACTGCGCACATCGCCGACACATACCAGTAGAAAGTCGGTTCCATGCCAGCCTTTTTCAGTTCGAGCGCGACAAATTCTGCAGTGCCGCCGAACAATGCGTTCCCCACCGCATACGACAAACCTACACCCAGTGCGCGCACTTCCGTCGGAAACATTTCTGCCTTGATCAAGCCGCTGATGGAGGTATAAAAACTCACGATCGCCAGCGCCAGGATGATGAGCCCGAACGCTGCATAAGGATTCGTCACATCTTTGAGCGCATGCAAAATCGGCACCGTCGCTACGGTTGCCAGCGCACCGAACCAGAGCATTGAGGTGCGACGGCCGATCCTGTCGGAGAGCGCGCCGAACAACGGCTGCATCAACATGTACACAAGCAGCGCCACAGTCATCACGTTGCTGGAGGTTTTCGCGCTCATGCCGGCGGTGTTCACCAGGTATTTCTGCATGTAAGTGGTGAAGGTGTAGAAAATCAAGGAGCCGCCGGCGGTGAAGCCGACCACCGTCATAAATGCTCTTTTATGTTTCATCAAGCCGGCCAAAGTGCCGGCGTCCTTGTTCTTGCGGGTCTCCGCAGTCGAGGTTTCGCTCAGCGATTTACGCAAATACAGTGCAACCAAGGCTGCTAGCGCACCCAAAACGAAAGGAATGCGCCAGCCCCAGGCGTGCAATTGCTCGGAAGTCAGGACTTGCTGCAAGATGACCAGCACCAGCACTGCCAGCAACTGGCCGCCGATCAGGGTCACGTACTGGAAGGAGGCAAAAAATCCACGCCGTCCTTCCAACGCGACTTCACTCATATAGGTAGCGCTGGTGCCGTATTCACCGCCCACCGACAAGCCCTGGAACAGGCGCGCCAGCAGTAGCAGCGCAGGCGCTGCGTAGCCTATGCTAGCGTAGGTCGGCAGGCAGGCGATCATCAACGAGCCGCCGCACATCATCAGCACCGAGATCATCATCGCCGTGCGCCGGCCGCGTTTATCCGCGATCCGTCCGAATAGCCAGCCGCCGATCGGCCGCATGAAAAAGCCGACCGCAAATATGGCGGCGGAATTGGCTAATTGCGTGGTTGGATTACTGCTAGGGAAAAACATAGGTGCAAAATAAATCGCACAAAACGAGTAAATGTAAAAATCGAACCATTCGACCAGATTGCCGGACGAGGCGCCGACGATGGCAAAGATGCGCTTTCGGGTGTCTGCGGAGGCGGCCTGGGCAGCCTGGGCGGACGGATGAAGGGTGGACATGGATATCTCCTGGTTTTAGTGTTTTTTATACAATCCCGGCAATCACCGTGCATCTGTAGCTTGCATGCAAGCTACATCATGCCATTCAGATGGCACAAGTGGCAAAGGGGGATTAGCTGACGATGGTTATAGCCAGGCGGAATGCCAGGCGACCAGTTTGATGCAGTAAAGCACGGCTGTTTTGCGGCGCATTTTTTATCTCCTGTTGATTATGTTTTTATAGAAGACATTGCAGACTTCGTGCCAGTGCGAAAGAAAAATCTAAGTACTTGATTTATTGGGGATAAGCGTAAAGCAAAGGGAAATTTTTGGCAAATTTCGTGCGGAAATCCGGAATCGCGCCTTTACCCGCTGCGGATTTCCGCGCAGCGGCTTCGCTATCGGGTGACCGCTATAAGATGATATTTAGGGCGGCCCTCGGCAGCGCTATTGCGCTACCATCTGGCCTGCAGCAAACAAGTAACAGCAAGGAAACACCAAGGAAACCGGAAAATGAATCAAGAAGAACGCATGGTCGACATCGAAATCAAGCTTACCCGGCAAGACGATATGCTGGACGAGCTGAACAAGCTGGTATACCGGCAACAGTTGAAGATAGACCAGCTCGAAACCCTGTGCGCGGCTTTGGCGCGGCGCATCAAAGATACTGCGGATAACAATAATGCAGGCCAGCCCGCCAACGACCGGCCGCCGCATTATTGATTAGCTGCTACCGGCGATTGCCGTCAGAGCGCCTCGGTCCTGCTCTCCAGCCACTGCTTGGCGTCGCCCTGCACGTGCGGCGACAAACGTTTCCTGACCTCGGCATGATAGGCATTGAGCCAAGCGATTTCGTCGCTGCGCAACAAGCCGAGATCCAGGCAACGGCTATCGATCGGGCATAAGGTCAGCGTCTCGAACCGCAGATACTCGCCGAATTCGGTGGTCTGCGCCGACTGGTTCAGCACCAGGTTTTCAATCCGCACGCCCCAGCGGCCGGGGCGATAGATGCCTGGCTCTATCGAGGTAATCATGCCCGGCTCCATCGCCGTATGCGCATCCGGCGCGGCGCTGCCGGCAATGACTTGCGGGCCCTCATGCACATTCAGGAAATAACCGACGCCGTGACCGGTGCCGTGGCCATAGTCGATGCCTGCGGCCCAGATCGGCGCCCGCGCAATGGCGTCCAGCAAGGGCGATTTGATCGCGCGCGGGAACTGCGCCGAAGAGAGCGCAATCACGCCTTTCAACACCAGCGTGCAATCGCGTTTTTGCGCTGCCGACGGCTGGCCGATCGGCACCATGCGCGTAATGTCCGTGGTGCCGCCCACATACTGGCCGCCGGAGTCGATCAGCAGCAAGCCGTCGCCGCTGATGGTAGCGTGCGATTCAGCGCTGGCCTTGTAATGCGGCATGGCGCCGTTGGCGTTAAAGCCGGCAATGGTGGCAAAACTCGGACTGACAAAACCCGGGCGGCGCGCCCGCGCTGCCGTGATATGCGTATCGACCATCACTTCGGTAACGGTTTCCTTGCCCAGCGCCTGCTCCAGCCAGGCAAAAAATTCGCATAGCGCGGCGCCGTCCTGCTCCATGGCTGCCCGCACATGCGTTATCTCGGCTATGCTTTTGCGCGACTTGGCAAACGTGGTGGGATTGATTGTTTCCACCACCTTGACCGCAGCCGGTACAGCTTGTCGCAAGCCCAGCGTGACGCGGCGCGGATCGAGCAATAATGTGGCGCCGGCAGGCAAGGCCGCCAGTGATTCGGATGCCTGCTCATAGGGCGCCAGCGTGACGCCGTCCTGGCGGAGAAGATCGCGCAAGGCCGGCGGCACTTTGCCGTCGGCGACGAATAGCGTGCTTTGCTTCGGCCCGATCAGTGCATGGGCAACGAACACCGGATTGTAATTGACGTCGGCGCCGCGTAAATTGAACAGATAGGCAATATCGTCCAGGGTGGAAATGAAGTGCCATTGCGCGCCGTGCTGCTGCATGGCCTGGCGTAACTGCTCCAGCTTGGCAGCACGCGACAGCGGCGCATGCGATGCTTCGTGCTGATATACCTCGGCCATCGGCAAGCCCGGCCGTTCGTTCCAGATTTCGCCCAGCACATCGAGATCGGTGCGCAATTTGCTGCCGCCTTTGCTGAGCGCCTGTTCCAGCGCACGGGCCATGGCCAACCCGAGCACCGCGCCATCGACCGCCAGCGTCTGGCCGGCCGGCAGATTGGCAGCCAGCCAGTCGAGATGCAGCAAACTGCTGCCGGTCGGTGTTTTCATCAGTACGATTTCAGTGCCCGCCAGTTCCGCTTCCGCCTGCGACCAGTAGCGGCTGTCGGCCCACAGACCAGCGAAATCGGCGGTAATGATCAGATTGGCGACGGAACCGGTGAATCCCGACATCCATTCACGGCCCTTCCAGCGTCCCGGCAAATACTCGGACAAATGCGGATCGGCGGAAGGAATCAGGCAGGCATCAACATTGTGCCCTTGCATGGCGCTGCGTAATTGCTGGATACGCTGGGCAGCGGTATTCTGGGAAAAGGTTCTGGCGTTCATAGAGGTCGGGGTAGGATTAACAATACGAGACGATTTGGAGGGACTGATTCGGGTAGATTCAGCCACTTGCCGTTAAGCCGCCAAGCATACCACCGGAAGGAAAAAAACGGTGTCTTGCATCGGCCGCCACTGACAATCGAAAAAACGGGTAAGCTCACACGTCACAGCAGCTGCAAAAAACTGATCATCATAATTTCTCCAAGAGGAAATCGTCATGACCCGCAAAACACCTATTGAGCGCTATCGCAATATCGGCATCAGCGCCCATATCGACGCCGGCAAGACCACCACCACCGAGCGTATCCTGTTTTACTCCGGCGTCAGCCACAAGATCGGCGAAGTGCACGACGGCACCGCCACCATGGACTGGATGGAACAGGAGCAGGAACGCGGCATCACGATCACCTCGGCCGCCACCACCTGTTTCTGGCAGGGCATGGCGGGCAATTATCCGATTCATCGTATCAATATCATCGATACCCCGGGCCATGTCGACTTTACGATTGAAGTCGAACGGTCGATGCGGGTGCTGGACGGCGCCTGCATGGTCTACGATGCTGTCGGCGGAGTCCAGCCGCAATCCGAAACCGTCTGGCGCCAGGCCAACAAATACACGGTGCCGCGCCTGGCCTTCGTCAACAAGATGGATAGGGTCGGCGCCGATTTCTTCCGCGTGCACCAGCAAATCCGCGACCGCCTCAAGGGCAATCCGGTGCCGGTGCAGATTCCGGTCGGCGCCGAAGACAATTTCCACGGCGTGGTCGACCTGATCAAGATGAAGGCCATCATGTGGGACGACGCCAGCCAGGGCGTCAAGTTCGAATACATCGAGATTCCGGCGGCATTGCAAGCCAGCGCCCAGGAGTGGCGCGGCCGCATGATGGAAGCGGCCGCCGACGCCAGCGACGCCATGATGAAAAAATACCTGGATGGCGCCGATATCAGCGAAGAGGAAATCAAGGCGGCCCTGCGCCAACGCACCATCGCCGGCGAGATCGTGCCGATGCTGTGCGGCAGCGCCTTCAAGAATCGCGGCGTGCAGGCGTTGCTGGATGCCGTGATCGATTTCTTGCCGGCGCCGACCGATATTCCGCCAGTCAAAGGCCATGATCAGGACGACCTGATTGTCGAAAGACGCGCCAGCGACGATGAAAAATTCTCCGCCCTCACCTTCAAGATCATGACCGATCCGTTTGTCGGCCACCTGAGCTACTTCCGGGTCTATTCCGGCGTGCTGGTTTCCGGCGATACGGTGTTCAATCCGAATAAAGGCAAAAAGGAAAGAATCGGCCGCGTGTTGCAGATGCATGCCAACCACCGCACCGAAATCAGCGAAGTGTACGCCGGCGACATCGCCGCCGCGGTCGGCCTCAAGGAGGCCAGCACCGGCGACACCCTGTGCGATCCCGGCAGCATCATTACGCTGGAAAAAATGGTGTTCCCGGATACCGTCATCTCGCAAGCGGTGGAGCCCAAGACCAAGGTCGACCAGGAAAAAATGGGCGTTGCGCTCAGCCGCCTGGCCGAGGAAGACCCGTCGTTCCGGGTAAAAACCGACGACGAATCGGGCCAGACCATCATTTCCGGCATGGGCGAGCTGCACCTGGAGGTATTGGTGGAACGCATGCGGCGCGAGTTCGGCGTCGATGCTACGGTCGGCAAGCCGCAGGTCGCCTTCCGTGAAACCATACGCAAGATCTGCGAATCCAGCGAAGGTAAATTCATCAAGCAATCAGGCGGCCGCGGGCAATACGGCCACGTAGTGCTGAAACTGGAGCCGCAGGCGCCGGGCAAGGGCTTCGAATTCGTCGACGCCATCAAAGGCGGCACCGTGCCGCGCGAATATATTCCAGCGGTAGAAAAAGGGGTGCGCGAAACCCTGGCTGCCGGCGTCCTGGCGGGTTATCCGGTGGTCGACGTCAAGGTCACCCTGTTCTTCGGCTCTTCGCACGATGTCGATTCCAACGAAAATGCGTATCGGATGGCGGCCTCGATGGCCTTCAAGGATGGCTGCCGCAAAGCCAGCCCGGCCTTGCTGGAACCGATGATGGCGGTAGAAGTCGAGATGCCGGAAGAAAAAATGGGCGATGTCATCGGCGACCTGTCGTCGCGGCGCGGCATGATCCAGAGCATGGACGACATCCCGGGCGGGGTCGGCAAGATTGTCCGGGCGGAGGTGCCGCTGGCCGAAATGTTCGGCTATTCCACCACGCTGCGTTCGCTGACCCAGGGACGGGCTACCTATACGATGGAGTTCAAGCATTATGCGGAAGCCCCCGCCAATGTGACCGATGCGGTGGTGAACTCCAAGCATGTAGCGTCCAAACATTGACGGTGTGCCGGGCAAGGGGCGGAGCTGCAGCAGCTCCGCCCCTTGCCCCGTATTTAATTTACAGCCGGGTTACGCCGATTCACAACTCGTTTTCGTCCAGATCGTGTTCCAGGCCGTCCACCGGCAGCAGGTGGCCCAGTTTCACGGCCTTGGTGTCGAGGTAACGGGTATTGAACGGATTGCGGTTGAGAATCAGGGGAATCCGTTCGACCACGGTGACGCCGATTTTTTGCAAAGCCGCCACCTTGCGCGGATTGTTGGTCATCAGGCGCAAGGCCGTGATATCCAGATGCTCAAGCATGGTTTCGCATATGCTGTAGTCACGCAAATCGGCGGCAAATCCCAACTGCTGGTTGGCTTCCACCGTGTCGGCGCCACCGTCTTGAATATGATATGCACGAATCTTGTTGATCAAGCCGATGCCGCGTCCCTCTTGGCGTAAATACAGTATGGCGCCGCGCCCCTCCGCCGCGATTTTTTGCAAAGCGCCTTCCAGCTGCGCGCCGCAATCGCAACGCTGGCTGAACAAGGCGTCGCCGGTCAGGCATTCGGAATGGACGCGCGCCAGCACCGGCTCGCCGTCGTTGACTTCGCCCAAGGTCAGGGCCAGATGCTCTTTGCCGGTGGCGTGTTCGATAAATGCATGCAGCTGGAAGGTTGCCCAAGGCGTCGGCAGCGCGCACGAAGTCACATACTCCAGTTGTTGATCGGCTACGGCGGCAGGTAAGCTGCCTTTATTATTAGTGCTGCTCATTTGATGAATTTTCGGTGAATAAAAGGCATGTAATTACCTAAATGCCATGCCTGCAACATGTGTTTCAGACTTGGCATCGTTTAATTTAACCGTCATTTTACGAGTATTCGAAAAAACACGTGTGGCGCTTCTGTACTCCGTCCTAAAATCCGGGCAGGATGATGCAGATTATTGTTAGAATCTCATCCACTCAATTTTTCAAGTGTTTATGCGCGAAGTCCCCGACCTGATTGCTTGCGAAGGATGCGATGCGCTATATCGCAAGGTGCAGCTGCGCCGCGGAGAGATTGCCCACTGCCCGCGTTGCGGCACCGAACTGGAGCGCGATCCCGGCCGGCAGCGCGAGCGGATCTTGCCGCTGACCGTGGCCAGCCTGATCATGTTTATGCTCGCCAACAGTTTCCCGATCGTCGAAATCGAGCTGCAAGGCTTGAGCAGCCGCACCACCTTGTTCGGCGCCGTGCTGTCGCTGAGCGCCGAGGGCATGTCGCTGGTGGCTTTGCTGGTGCTTGCCACCACTATCCTGTTTCCGCTGTTACAGCTGTTGTTCCTGTTTTATCTGCTGGTATCGCTGGTGAAGCAGCGCCGTCCCTTCGGCTTTAGCTGGCTGGTACGCGCCATGCAAAGCCTGCGGCCCTGGGGCATGATCGAAGTATTCCTGCTCGGTGTGCTGGTGGCGGTAGTCAAGCTGTCGAACATGGCGACCGTGATCCCCGGCGTCGCCCTGTGGGCGTTCGGCGTGCTGACGGTATTGTTGACCGCGGTGATTTCCTTCAATCCCCGGTATTTCTGGCAAATGGCTTATTCGGAGCAAAACCGGGAAGGTCCCGCATGAACGCCGGCACCGCCGCCACCGTCGCTGTTTCCATGCCAGCCGAAGACGAAGACCTGGCGGCACCGACTGCTGCCGGCCTCGGCATGATGTCCTGTCATCATTGCGGCACGGTCTGGCAAGAAGTCCGCGAACATGAGCATTGCGACCGCTGTGGCAGCGCGCTGCATCAGCGCAAGCCGGACAGCATCCGGCGCAGCTGGGCTTTCCTGATCGCCGCCTGCATCATGTACATCCCCGCCAACCTGATGCCGGTGATGATCACCAAGACCTTGCTCGGCGTGCAGGAGGATACGATCATGAGCGGCGTCATTTATTTCTGGGTGTCCGGCGCCTGGGAACTGGCCGCGATCATTTTCATTGCCAGTTTTCTGGTGCCGCTGTTCAAACTGGCATCCTTGATTTTACTGACATGGACGGCGCAAAAACGCAGTCGCTGGCGCCGCCTGGAGCGCGCCAAATTGTATCGGCTGGTAGAGATCATCGGCCGCTGGTCGATGCTGGACGTATTCGTGGTATCGCTGCTGGCCGGCCTGGTGCAGATTGAAGGATACGCCAAGATTACCGCCGGCTTCGGCGTGCTGGCGTTTGCTTCGGTGGTGGTATTGACGATGCTGGCCGCCCTCAGTTTCGATCCGCGCCTGAGCTGGGACGGCGGCGGCGATGAAATTGATAAAAATCAGAGCAAGAAAAACGAAAGTACAAGATGAGTGATGAAAACGTCCCGCCTAACGTCCCGCCTCCCGCCTTGCCGCCTTTACCGGAACCCAAGCTGAGCCGCAAACGCGACTGGCTGCCTTCGCTGATCTGGCTGATCCCGATTGTGGCCGCAGTAGTCGGCTTGACGCTGGTGGTCAAGATCCTGATCGAACGCGGGCCATCCATCACCATCACTTTCCGCACGGCGGAAGGTTTGGAGGCCGGAAAAACCAAGGTCAAATACAGGGATGTCGATATCGGACTGGTGCAGACCATCACCTTGAGCAAAGATCGTTCACACGTCCTGGCGAACGTGCAACTGTCGAAGGAGGCCGAAAGCTTCACCGCCGCCGACACGCGCTTTTGGGTAGTCCGGCCGCGGGTGGCGGCTTCCGGCGTTTCGGGCCTGGGGACCTTGCTGTCGGGCGCGTATATCGGCGCCGACGCCGGTACTTCCAATGATAAAAAACATGAGTTTACCGGGCTGGAAGTACAGCCGATCGTCAGGATCGACGCTTCAGGCAAGCAATACATGCTGCACTCTACCGACATCGGCTCGCTGGATATCGGCTCGCCGGTCTATTTCCGCCGGATCAAAGTCGGCCAGCTGGCCGCTTTCGACCTGGACGCCGACGGCAAAGGCGTCACGCTGCGTATTTTCATCGATGCGCCCTACGACAAATTCATCGGCGTCAACACCCGCTTCTGGCATGCCAGCGGCTTCGACATGCAGATCAATGCCAGCGGCTTCAAGCTGCGCACGCAATCGCTGGCAACCGTGGTGTTGGGCGGCATAGCGTTCCAGTCGCCGGATGACGAACTGGGCATGACTGCCAAGGAAAACACGACTTTCAACCTGGCCGCGGACGAAGAAGCCGCCTTGAAGGAACCGGATGGCCCGTCGGAAACCGTCGTGATGTATTTCAACCAGTCCTTGCGCGGCTTGACGCCGGGAACCACGGTCGACTTCCGCGGCGTGGTCCTGGGCGAGGTCAAATCGATAGGCATAGAATACGATGCCAAACGCCGTGAATTCAGCATGCCGGTGGCAGTCCAGATATATCCGGAGCGGCTGGGGCGCAAATATGCCGAAGACGACCGGCACTCGATCTATACCGCCAAACAGCGTCTGCAATACATGGTCAGCCGCGGCTTGCGGGCGCAACTGCGGACCGGCAATCTGCTGACCGGCCAGCTGTATATCGCGCTCGACTTTTTCCCGAAAGCGCCGCCGGTAACTGTCGATACCTCGACTGCGATAATCGAGTTGCCGACCATTCCGAACAGCCTGGATGAAATCCAGTCGCAGATTGCAGAAATCGCCAAGAAGCTCAGCAAAGTGCCATTCGACCAGATCGCCGCCGATTTGCAAAAAACGCTGGGCACCTTGAACCGTACCTTGCTCAATGCCGAACAGCTGACCAAGAGCCTGAATAACGATGTCGCGCCGGAAATCACGGCGGCAATGAAAGACGTGCGCACCACGCTGGACAACGCCAACCGCACCCTGTCCGACAACGCGCCGCTGCAGCAAGACATCCGCCAGACCTTGCAGGAACTGACGCGCTCGGCAGCATCGGTGCGGGTCTTGACCGATTACCTGGAACGCCATCCGGAAGCACTGATCCGCGGCAAGCAAGAGGGAAATAAATAATGACATCGATCCTATCGACGCGCTTCAGCGCTATCGCCGTTGCACTGCTGCTGGCCGGCTGCGCTTCCGCGCCGACGCGCTTTTATACGCTCTCGGCGCCGCCTCAAGCCACGCCGGCCATCCAGAATGCGCGCATATTCATCGACGTCGCTCCCGTCACCTTGCCGGAACGCCTGGCGCGGCCGCAGCTGGTGGTCAGAAGCGCCGGCAGCGCTTCCGGCGCCCGAGTAGACATCCTGGAGCAGGAGCGCTGGTCTGCGCCGTTCAACAGTGAATTGCGGGATGCCTTGGCTAGCGGCATTGCCAATCGCCTGGGCGCGATCGATGTCAGCCGCAGCGGCCGGCCGGCAGATCAGCCGGTCTACCGGATTGCTGTGGAGTTGCGTGAATTTGACGCCGTGCCCGGGGAAAAAGTGCAAGCCACCTACGGCTGGACCATCAGCCGTTCCGATAACACGCGCAGCAGCGCTTGCCAGTTAAGCGTAAGCGAAGCGGTGGCCCCGGGTATTGATGCCCTGGTGCTCGGCGTGCAGCGCACGGTGGCTGATGCGGCCGACGGGATTGCTGCCAATGTAGTGGCGTTCAAGGCGAACGCCGCTGCGGCTTGCAAAGGCTGACAGACCTCAGGCGCCGCTTAGAACCGTTCGTAACCCAGCAGATAACGCCATTCACCGAGCGCCAGGCCGGCCATCGGCAGGCGGCCGATGCGGATGCGTTTGCTGGCGACCACCTGCAGCCCGACTTGTTCGCACATATGCACGATCAGGCCGCGCGGCGGCGCCTTGAGGGCGAAACGCAAACGCCTTTCGTTTTGCCAGCTGACCTTGATCGGCGGCAGCGGCTTGCGGTTGAAGCTCAGGCCGTGATTGAGCAGCTTGAGGCCGTCAGGAATGATATCGCCGGCCACTTCGACAATAAATTCATGTTCGATCTTGGCGGCGTCGTCAACCAGTTTGCGCGTGATCCGCCAATCCTGAGTGAAAACCAGCAAACCGCTAGCCAGGGTTTCCAACGGCTCGATCAAGTTCAGATTGGCCAGGTGGCGCTTCAGGAAACGCAATTCGGCGCGGTCGTCGGCAGCACGCTTGCCTGGCACAATCAACTGTGAGGCCAGCTCGCTCAGCGCCGGACCGGCAAACAGATCGAGACCTGCGGGTTTATGAAACAGGATGGTCACCGGATCTTGCGGTTCGCATGTGGCTCCCTCCGTCAGTTCAACTTGTTGCTGCGAACTGATGCGCAAGCCCGGCTCCTCCACCACTTTGCCATCGACCTTGACCCAGCCGCCCTCGATATATTGTTCGGCTTCGCTGCGGGAGCAGGAAACCAGGTCGGCGAGACGTTTTGCAAGGCGGATGGATTCGGTCATTGATCAGATCGGTAAACTGGGGAACTACGTGAGAAAATGCGGGAAACATCGCGGGCGGCCATTGTAAGCGCCTGAAGCCTGACTTATTTGCCAAACTTATTTACGATACAGTTCGGGTCGCGACTTGTTGCGCTGTTCGTAAATCGTCTTGGCGTCTGCGCGCGCACGTTCCAGGGTACGCATGGCGGGATCGTCGTCATGCAAGGTAAAAAAATCCGCAGCTTGCGCCCGCATCACGTATTTGATTGCGGCTTCATCTTTCAGATCGTAGAGCTCGACCATCAAGGTGGTGACTTCGTCCAGGTATTCTTCGTAGGTCATGATTTCACTCCGGTGTTTCTAGCTAGGCTCACCTTCATCCACGGTGTTACAGGAAGAGCCCGGCGGGCGTATTTTGCACCAAATAGGCCTAAGGACCAAGCAATCAGGACGAATGGACCTTCACCGGCGGCTTCAGCGCGACGAATCTCTGCCATAAGCGGGCAGTTTCAGCTTTATTGCGTTTTCGACCAGAATCCAATAGCTTGAGAGCCAGCTTGCAGGACTCGGTCAGCCCGGGAGCCAGTTCGGGATGCAGATCGGCAATCTGCTGCAGCAGCTTGCCGGCCACGCTGCGATCGTTGGCGGCGCCCAAATCATCTTGCAGATCGGCTAGTGCAGCGACATAAGCATGACTGCGTTTAGGCGGCAAATAGGCTTCGAAAAATTCCGTGGCATAGCGCATTTTTTTGGCTGCGATCCTTATCCGATGACGCCTGGCGGCGTCATGCTGTTTGATATGGCTGCCACGCTTCAATAATTGTCTCTGCAAGCTTGCCAGTTTCTTGCATGCGAATTTCTTCAAAGGCGAGGACAGCGCAGTTATCTGCTCTGCGCTCAACTCCTCACGCCAGCGCTGTCCCTCGATCCAGCTTCCAAGCAGCAACAGCAAACGCGTATAAGCGCGAGAGTCGACTGCGATTGCGGCGGCATGGCGATACCTGCCTGCCTCGCTGAAGGCAAGCTGCCGCAAGCTATCCAACCGCGCCTGATCCGGGCAATGCCTCACCGCATCAGCCAGCGTGGCGACCGCCAGCACTTCCCAATCGCGTGCGGGCCCTAGCGTGGCTCCCAGCCACTCCAGCTGATCCGATATTTCCGACGGAACCGGAATCGTGTTTTTAAACAGGCTGAGCACAGCGCGCAAGCGCCGCAATCCGACGCGCATCTGATGCAGGTTTTCCGGATCGACGCCATGCACAACCCCATCTTCATTGGCTTGCATGTGGGCCAGGCAGTTGCCGAGCAATATCTGGAACCCCTGCTCCAGCGTCAGCGCGGGCGCCAATTTGACAGCTTGCGCTTTGGCGACGGTAGGCGCCTGCGGCGAATGCAGGGCATAGCCGCGCTCGGCCTTGCTGGCGTTGGCGGCGCGCAGCGGCACGGCATGTTGCAATGCCAGCGCCAACTCGAACAAACTCGCCGCCGCGCCGGATTTAAGCTCCAGTTCGATTTCGCTGATCGGCACGCTGCTGTCGCCATGGCGGATTTCTCCCTGATCCAGGGCCAGTTCCACCTCATCCCCTGCCTGCGATCGCAGCAGCCAGATGGTGCGCTGGAATTGCGTCGTAAATATCGCTTGCAAACGGTCTGCAAGGCCCGGGGCAGACAACAGTTCGGCCACCGGCGTGCCGGACTGCAGCAGTCTCTGCAAGGCGGGCACATCAGGCGCCGCGCCGCCGATATCCGACTCCCATTCCGGCCGCTGATGCAAGCCGGCCGCAGCCTGGCCGCCGCTCTTGCAGGTCTGGACCCAGCGCCCTCCTACTTTGCGCACCCGTAGCGCGGTATGATTCTTTTGCAGATACAGGTCGGGCGTATCAAAATAAATGCTGGTCAGCTGCCGCGATTGCGGTTTTCCGGTCGCATAGTGTTTTAACAAGGGGTAGCGTTTGAAGCTAGCGACATCGCCGGGAGCAAGCAATAGTTTTAATTCTATTTCCATGTCTTAAGCATATTTCTTCTGGTTCGGAAATTCACACTGATCGTCGTAGGCAATCAAGCAGATCTTGTTGTGCTGCGTACTGCTCCCGCCGCCCGCACATCAACAACGTACGGCAACGAGTATGCTGGCTTTCACTCTCTCGATCAGCAGCGCATCCATAGAGCCGCGCCACCAGCGCATGGCAAATGTCTTATGGCGAGAATGGCCGACGATGATGAGATCGATCCCCAGCACATCAGCCAGTGCGCCTATGACTTCGACCGGCTCGCCCAGCTGAAGATGGGGCACCACGTTCAAGCCGGCCGCCGCCATCAGCGCGCGCCCCCGCTCCAGTTCCTGCTCCATCATTTCCCTCTCGGTAGTGAAGGCAAGCTCCGGCGCATACCCCCCGGCCATGCCATGCGGAGAAAGCTGAACCACCGCCAGCAAATGGACTTCTGTCGAGGGAGGCGGACTCATATGGATACATTCGTGCAGAGCCGACTGGCTTTCCGGCGTGCCGTTATAGGCCACCAAAATCTTCTTGTACATGGCATTCTCCTGTCGCTACCTGTGCCTCACATACAGGTATTGTGCGCCATTTACATGTCGATGTATTGCAACGTTCAGTTAGCGGTGATCCCCGGGTTCAAACGGTCTTGACGAACAAGGAAATCAGCTTACGCGTCAAGCTCGTATAAGGCGGGTAGAACATTTTGGCAAGCATGATGCGGTTGCGCACCACCGCCCTTTCGTGCGAAAACGCCAGGAAACCATGGTGGCCGTGGGCACTGCCGATGCCGGAATTGTTGACGCCGCCGAAAGGCAGGTTGCCATGCAGGAACTGCACCACGCAATGGTTGATGCAAGCGCCTCCCGAGCTTGTCTGCTGCATCACCTTGGCGATATTTGCCTGTTTGCGGCTCCAGACATACAGGGCCAGCGGCTTGGGTTCGGCGTTGATGCGGGCAATCACCGTATCCAGCTGCTCATAGCTGATAATCGGCAGCAGCGGCCCGAAGATTTCTTCGCTCATGATTTTTGCTTCGTCCGGAATGCCGTCCAGCAAGGTTGGCGCAATGTAGCGCTGGACTTCATCGACCACGCCGCCGGTGACTATCCGCGCGCCGCGCGCCGTGGCGTCGTCCAGCAGGGTTTTGACCCGGGCGGTATGGCGTTGATTGACGATACGCGCCAGGCTGGTGCTATCGATTTGCTGCGCGCCCTTGCCATAGGCACTCTCCAGCGCCGTCACGCAGTGCCCGAGAAAAGCCTCCTTGACGCTGGCGTGGACATAGATGTGATCGGGCGCGATGCAGGTCTGGCCATTGTTGGTGAACTTGGCCCAGAGGATATTTTGCGCGGCAGCTTGCAGGTCGGCGGTCTCATCGACAATCGTCGGCGATTTACCGCCGAGTTCCAGCGTGACGCTGGCCAGGTGCCTGGCCGCCGCCGCCATCACAATCTTGCCGACCGCCGGCGAGCCGGTGAAAAAGATATGATCGAAAGGCAGGTCCAGCAATGCCTGCGCGACCGGGGCATCGCCTTCGAACAGCGCCACTTCGTCTTCGGCGAATACCGCGCGAATGATCTTGCCGATGACGGCTGAAGCGTGCGGCGTCATTTCCGACGGTTTGATGATCACGGTATTGCCTGCAGCCAGCGCCGAGACCAGCGGCCCCAGGCTCAGGTTCACCGGATAATTCCACGGCGCCACAATCAATACGCGGCCCTTGGGTTCGTACTGGGTATACGCCGAAGTGCCGATCATCATGCGCGAAGGCCAGACTTTCTTCGGCTTCATCCAGCTGCCCAATTTGCGGATGGCGTCGTTGGCTTCGGCGATCACCGGCAGGATTTCGGTCAGATCGACTTCGGCGGCAGGTTTGCCGAAATCGGCAAAACCGGCGGCAATCACCTCATCCTTATGCGCCAGCAGCGCGCTCTTCAATTTCCTGATTTTCAGCAGGCGCTCGGCCTTGCCTGATTGCCGCAGGCGCAGAGCAGTGGCTCGCTGAGCATCGAATACGCGCCGGATCTCTTGGCGGGTCTGATCAAATTCAGTGTCGGCTGGAGTCGTCATTGTGTTCATGGCTTGCCTTTTACATTTATGTTCAGCAATTAAAGCACATCGCACTTGGCGCAGGACCGGGTTTTAGTCGAGGAGTTCTTCAATTTCTCTGACACCATCGTTGGCTATCGCGGCCTCGAAATGTTCTATGCCGGATTACTGAAAAACAGCAAGCAACTTACCCTATTTCTTACTGGAATGCTGCCAAAAGGAAAATAAAACAATAAAAATCTAAGGGAAAGACTAAACATTTGCGGCGAATCGAATCCAGCCAGAGATTAGTGCAAAATAAACAACATCCTCCCAACGCAGCACCGCGCCCTGGGATGTTGTTTGTTATGCGGCCGCACCTGTCCGTATCAACGTAGCTGGAAAACCTGCTTAACGAGTGACCTACCCAGTCGCTTGCAACAAAGCATAAAGCGAAATCGATCATTTCCTTTTATAAAAACGGAGACCTTCCCAGATGAATAAAATTCTTTTGCCATCTACCCTGGCGGTAGCCAGCCTCATCCACCTGCCTCTCGCCTTTGCCGCCGACCAAGCCAGCGGCGCCACGCCCGACACTCTTGAACGCATCACCATTACCGGATCAAACATTTCGCGCGTTGATACAGAAGGCCCGACCGCCGTTGAAATCATCAAAAAATCGGAGATCGAAAAGTCCGGCGCCAGCACCGTGCTTGAACTGCTAAGCAAACTGCCGTCCGTTACCGTGGAGTTGAGCGGCAATAGCAGCAGATCGTTCGCCAGGGGCGCGGCATCGGTGGCGCTGCGCGGCCTGGCGGCAAAATACACTTTGATTTTATTAAACGGCCGCCGTCTGGCCAATTACGGCTTTGCCAATAATGCCGAAGATACATTTGTCGACTTGAACAGCTTGCCGCTGGCGGCGATCGAATCGGTTGAAATCTTGCGCGACGGCGCTTCTGCGATTTACGGTTCCGATGCCGTTGCCGGCGTCATCAATTTCAAAACCAAGCGCAACTATCAGGGCGCCGAAGCGACGGCAAATCTCGGGACGAATGAAAAAGGCGATGGCGGCACCGCCGGCGCCAGCGTCACCGCAGGCTGGGGCGATCTGAACCAAGATGGGCGCAATTTGCTGCTGACGGTTGATGTATTGCGCCGCACTCCCTTATCGAGCGACAAACACGACGCCACCGCCAATCGCGACTTCAGGCGTTTTGGCGGCAGCGACAACAGGAGCATAGACCGTTATCTAGGTAGCCTGTACGACTTCACCACCGCCGAACCCGGCTTTGTCATTCCGGGCTGCCGCGGCACTGTTGGACTAAACGCTGGCGGCGACACGCGCTGTTTCACCAATCCTGTAGTCCGGCTTTCTCCTGAAATACTGCGCGGCGGCATTTCGGCAATTTTTACCAAACGTATCAGCGCCCAAGACGAGTTGTTCGGCGAAGCGTCATATAGTCACAGCGAGAGCACCACGCAACGCGATTTCCCGCAATTCGACAGCGCTTTTATCGGCAACACCGCCGGCTCGACCAATCCGGGCCTGGCCAATTTACCGGGGGCCAGTGCAGACGGCTCGCTGCAAGGATTTACGCCGGGCGATCAATTGCGCGTGTACCGCAGCATGTATGAAGCTGCGCCTATGCAAAACAAAGTCAGCGGCGACAACGTGCGCCTGGTAGGCGGCTGGCGCGGCGCAATCGGCAAGTGGGACAGCGAGGCCGCCGTCAGCCTCAACCAAAATCGACTCAGCGACATCGGCTCGAATGCGGTCTTGAAAGACGCATCATCGGCATCGCTGCAAAACGGCCTGCTTGGCAAAGACGGCTACGATCCATTCGCTTATTGGAATCCGGCCAGCGTGGTCGATCCGCTGCTGACTTCCACAAAGCGGGTCGCGACCTCGCGTCTCGGGACCGTCGACTGGAAAATGTCGGCTCCCGGCTTGTTTTCGTTCAATGGCGCACCGCTAGGTTTTGCCTGGGGCGCGCAAGCCAGCCGCGAGTCCATCGACGACCGCTCGGATGCGCTGGCCGTTGCCGGCAAGATTGCCGGCCTGGGCGCTCTTAGCAGCAAAGCCAGTCGCGCTGTATATTCGCTGTATGGCGAATTCAATGTACCGCTATTGCGACAGGTCGAAATGCAATTGGCCTTGCGTGGCGACCACTACAGCGATTTCGGCAATTCGATCAACCCGAAAATCGCTGTGGCCTGGCGGCCGTCAAATCAGCTCTTGCTGCGCGGTTCCGCCACTACTTCATTCAAAGCCCCTACCTTGCCGGAGATTGCGTCAACCACCACTGCCTACACAACGGTGGCCGACCGCGCCCGCTGCGGCCCGCTCGGCTATGTCGGCGCTGATTGCAGCTATGGCCCCAAAGTCTACCTGCAAGGCAATCCAGAGCTTAAAGCTGAAACCGCCAACAACTACTCCTTCGGCGTCGTGTGGCAGGCATCTAAAGACCTGTCCGCAGCGCTGGACTGGCATGGCATCAAGCAGCGCAACACGATTCAGTCGCTCGACTCGCAATACATTCTGGATAACGAGGACATCATTCCTGGTTACGCGGCACTGGTTGGGCGTGACCCTCGTAATGCGGCGCTGGAAAAACGCTATCCCGGACTCAATAAAGGCCGGATCAACAGCATCACCTCGCCATATGTCAACGTCGGCAGAATTGACCTCCAGGGCCTCGATCTGGATGTGAAATACGATCTAGCTCTCGGCAGCTGGGGCAAGCTCAAGCTCCGCGAAGCCAACAATTACACGCTGAGCTTTAAGCAAAGCACCACGCCGGGTGCGGCGCCAATGAGCCGACTGGATTCAATCAATCATCCGAGATGGAAAAACTCCTTCCGCACTGCTTACGAATATGCCAGCCACGAACTGGCCCTGACGGCCAGAACCTACGCCGGCACCCGCAATATCGATGACCCGATCCACTCCCAGGACCCAGCCATCACGAATGCACGTATTCCGGCATACACGGTATGGGACATGAATTTCAACACCAAACCGATGAAAAACCTGACATTGAATTTTGGCGCCAACAATCTGTTTGACAAGGCCCCGGTGTATGCAAGTTCGTCATACGTCAATACTTTCGTTCAGAGCACCAATGATCTTGTAGGACGCTTTATCTACGCCAACATGCGTTATCAATTTCAATAGCCAGCGCTAAGCCAAATCCAAGGTATTGGTCAGGTCGCCCAAGGGCGCCTGCCGGTTTTCCCTGAACGCCTGATCGCGCGCAATCAATGCGTCCAGCTTGCGCAATCCGTGCAGGCGGGTAATGAAACGCATGATGGAAGTCGTATCGTAGACCGTATGATCGACAAAACCTTTCTTGGCATACGGCGAGATGACGGTGGCAGGCACCCTGGAACCCGGCCCCCAGCGATCGCCCTTCGGCGGCGCCACATGGTCCCACCAGCCGCCGTTCTCATCATGCGCGACGATCACCACCATGCCCTGCCATTGCGGTCCGCGTTGCAGGTGCGCGATGACATTGGCAATGTGCCGGTCGCCGGACTCGACGTCGGCATAACCCGCATGCAGGTTCAGATTACCCTGCGGCTTATAGAAACTGACCTGAGGCAAGCGCCCCGCATCTACGTCCGCCAGGAATTTATTGGTGTTCGGATCGTCGCCCAGCCCGGCATCTTTCAAATGCTCCTCGCGCAATGCGGTTCCGGGCGCGAAACTCTTGAAATAGTTGAAGGGCTGATGATGATATTGGAAATTAGGCCCGGCATCGTCGTTCGCCTTGCCCTCCAGCGCCGCTTGCCATGCGCCGGAATACCAGGCCCAGCTGACGCCCTTTTCCGATAGCCGGTCGCCGATGGTCGGATAGGTTTGCGGCGGCAGCACCATCGGATCGCTAGCGTCGGCATAAGCGGCGTCGCTACCCTTCGCCGGTTTGACAAAACTAGGCTGATACGGCGGCGCCATCGTATTGACTGCATAGCCGTCCGGCGTGATGGCGCGGTCGCGCAGGAATTTTGGCGGTCCGTCGATGGCCGAGGCCGGATTCTTGTCATCCAGCTTCAAACGTGTGCCTTTCGGATCATCGCCTTCCACGGTCGATACATTGTGCCGGGCCGGACTGTTGTGGACGTCGGGATAGAAAGGCGTCTGCCCGGAAATCAGAAAGATATGGTTGAGATAAGAGCCGCCGAAAGCCGACATGAAGAAATTGTCGCACAAGGTATATTGCTCGGCCAGTTTCCATAGACGCAGCTTGCTGGCGGTTTCGCCATAGTGCCCCATGGTGAGCGCACCGGAATCGGCCCAGGCGACAAACTGGTCGTTTTTACCGCCGTTGATCTGCATCTGGTTTTGGTAAAACTTGTGCCACAAATCGCGCGTGATCACTCCCTGCGGCAACGGTTTTCCTTGCTGATCGCTCAACTTGAACGGGGCGTTCGGCAAACCGGTAATCTGTCCCTCTGCAATCACATAGCGCTGGCCGTTGACTTGCTGCGCCTGCGGCACCATCCCGCCCCAGATCTTCGGCAGCTGCGCCAGCGGCGTTTTGCCGTCGCGGTCCAGCTGCGTGTAATTGCCTTGCATCGCCTGCGCCAGTGGCCTTTGCACGCCGGGGAAATTACCGTATAGATTATTGAAGCTGCGATTCTCGGCGTAGATCACCACCACATGCTTGATGGCAGACCGCAGCTGGCGGTCCAGCAGTTTCTCCTGGCTTGCATCCGCTATTTGCTGCTTGCCGTCGCTGGCGCAGTCGGACAACGCCAGGCTGGCGCCCACCGCAACTACGCTACCGAGAAAGCGGCGCCGCGTGAAGCCCGCGATGTCGTCGCCCTCGGTCTCTGTCAATTCTGTTTTTTCGTTTTCAATCATAGTTTGTCATGTTAGCAGCAGACGTTCGTTTTTAGGTGCTCATCTTTTACCATGGGCCGGTCAATCCGGGCGCGCCGTTCTCAGTGTGACGAACTCTTCCGCCGAGGTCGGGTGGATGCCGATGGTATCGTCGAATACGCGCTTGGTGGCGCCAGCGCGCAAAGCCACTGCAATCCCCTGGATGATTTCGCCGGCATCCGGCCCCACCATGTGGCAGCCGAGCACTTTATCGCTGTCGGCGTCGACCACCAGCTTCATCATGGTTTTCTCATGGTAGTCGCCAAGGCTCAGCTTCATCGGGCGAAACCTGGTCTCGAAGATTTTCAGCTTGTGCCCGGCGCTCTGCGCTTGCTCTTCTGTCAGTCCAACCGTGCCGATGCTGGGCAAGCTAAACACCGCGGTCGGAATCAGCTGATAGTCCACCGGACGATACTCTTCGGGACGGAACAGGCGCCGCGCTACGGCCATGCCTTCGGCAAGGGCCACCGGAGTGAGCTGCACTTTTCCGATGACATCGCCCAATGCCAGGATGCTCGCTTCCGAGCTGCGGTATTCTTGATCGACCTTGATAAAACCTTTGGCGTCCAGCGCCACCTCTACATTCTCAAGACCCAGCTCATCCAGCATCGGCCGCCTGCCGGTCGCGTAGAACACGCAGTCGGTGTCGAGTACACGGCCATCTTTCAGGGTTGCCCTCAAACTGCCGTCGGCCAGCTTGGCTATGCCGGCGATATCGGCATTGAATTGCAGGTCTACGCCCTTTTTCTGGAATTCGTCATTGAGATGCCGGCGCACGCCATGGTCGAAACCGCGCAGGAACAGATCGCCTCGGTACAGCAAGCTGGTTTGCGCACCAAGTCCATGAAAAATCGAAGCAAATTCGACCGCAATATAGCCGCCGCCGATCACCAGCACGCGGCGCGGCAATTCCTTTAGAAAAAAAGCTTCGTTGGAGGTAATGGCAAATTCTTTGCCGGGAATATCCGGCACCTGCGGCCAGCTGCCGGTGGCAATCAGGATGTTGGCTGCACGTATGCGCTGGCCGTTAATCTCAACCGTGTGCTTGTCCAGCAATCTGGCGTGGCCTTCATGCAGGACGACGCCGCTGTTGAGCAGCAAGCCGCGATAGACTTCGTTGAGTCTATGGATCTCGCGATTCTTGTTGGCGATCAGCGTGGCCCAGTCGAATTGCGGCTTGCCTGCGCGCCAGCCAAAACTGGATGCGACGTCGAAATCGTCGCTGAAATGGGCGCCGTAGACCAGGAATTTTTTCGGCACACAGCCGACATTGACGCAAGTACCGCCTAGGTAACGGCTTTCCGCCACAGCTACGCGGGCGCCGAACCCAGCCGAAAAACGCGCGGCGCGCACGCCGCCGGAACCGGCTCCGATCACAAACAGATCGACATCGAAAGACATAGGCATTCTCCATGGCCTTGAGCAGGCCGAAGCGCTCGCTCAAAGCGGCGAGCAATGCCAAATCTTACGCCATCGCCTGCTCGTAGGTGAAACTGGAAGATTTCAGGGCGGTGATCACGATATGTTTTGCGCCATGCATTTCAACGTCCTTATTTTCATTCAAGAAAATATCCCCTTTGAAATTTTCTGCGGTAATCCATAACAGGCCGCTCAGGCACTTGATTCTCTCGCCTTGTTTCAAGGCTTTCTGAATCGAAATGGTCTGATCCTCTGCAAGGTAGACGATATCGTGCGTGTGTTCACGGGTCAGCAGGTGGCCGATGCTTTCTGATTTCATGGTTTTGCCTCGGTATGTTGGTGTCAATCGCGTCAAACCTTGATTGCCGGTCCATATGCTCACTATCATTTATTCCAGCAATCAATACAATCCACGAAATCAGAACAACACTTATGCCACCCAAGCACAAATAAAAACCAGCCATCGTTTAATTAACTATGCGAGGCGGCAAGTTTTACCGCAAAATACGCAGACCGCCCCTGAACGGGTTTCCCAACAATCTTTTGCTTGCCGCTTATGCCAAATCTTAATTTACTGCTGGGTTTTGCACTGGTCGCCTTCGGCATGGTGCTGACGCCTGGCCCCAACATGATTTATCTGATCTCGCGTTCGATTTGCCAAGGCCCGAAAGCCGGCTTCGTGTCGCTGGCCGGCGTGGCGACCGGTTTTGTGTTTTACATGCTGTGCGCAGCGTTCGGCATCACCGCCCTGCTATTTGCGATACCCCTGGCGTATGATTTGCTGCGTTTCGGCGGCGCCGCCTACTTGCTTTATCTGGCATGGCAAGCGGTAAAGCCGGGCGGCCGTTCGCCGTTCACGGTGCGCGACCTGCCCGCAGACAGCAACCGCAAGCTGTTCATGATGGGCTTGTTCACCAATCTGCTTAACCCCAAGGTCGCCCTGCTGTATCTGGCGCTGTTGCCACAGTTTATCGACCCGAACGGCGCCAGCATCCTGGTGCAATCGCTGATGCTCGGCGTGATCCAGATTGTGGTCAGCATCACGGTCAACTCGATGGTCACGCTGGCCGCCGGCTCGATTGCCGGCGTACTGGGCAGCCGGCCCAGCTGGCTGCTGATCCAGCGCTGGCTGATGGGCACAGTCCTGGCAGGCCTGGCCGTACGGATCGCACTGCAGGCAAAAAAATAAGCGCGCCAGGCATTACGATTATTGGCTAACATGCAAGCTGCCATGAGATTCGGAGTTATCTGAATGCCGCATTTGCCGTTTGCCCAGATTTCGATTGTCGTTCTGCTGTTGCATGCCGCCGGCGTCGTCGCCGCAGTCCACGCCCTGATGCACACCCGCACCCCGCAGGGAGCGGTGGCCTGGGTGTTCGGGCTGGTGCTGCTGCCCTACTTCACCCTGCTGCCCTATCTGTTCCTGGGCAGTAAGCGTTTCTCCGGCTATGTCGAGATGCATCACTCACGGCTGGCGCGCCTGCGCCGGCTGGACGATCCGGCTCAGCTGGCCTTGTCCGCCGAATACCCGCCGCACACCGGGGCACAGCGTTATCAAGCCATCAGCAAAATGCTGGGCGCACCTTTCCTGAGCGGCCATCGCCTGCGCTTGCTGGTCAATGGCGCAGCCAGTTTTGAAGCGATGTTCGCTGCGATCGCCGGTGCTGAACATTACGTGCTGGTGCAGTTTTTCATCATCCACGACGACGAACTGGGGCAAAGGCTGCAAGGCGCGCTACTGGAACGCGCCGCCGCCGGCGTCAGCGTGCACGTGCTCTACGACGGTGTCGGCAGCCACGACCTGCCGCCCACCTATGGCGCGGTCCTGCGTGCCGGCGGCGTCCATATCCATCGCTTCGCCACCCGCCGCTGGCGCAATCGTTTCCAGCTCAATTTCCGCAATCATCGCAAGGTAGTGGTGGTGGACGGCTGGCGCGGTTTTGTCGGCGGCCTGAATGTCGGCGACGAATACCTTGGCCGCAAGCCGCCGCTGGCGCCGTGGCGCGATACCCACATGGAATTGCAAGGGCCGGCGGTCGCCGATTTGCAGCTGGCCTTCGATGAAAACTGGCAGTGGATCACCGGCCAGCCGCTGGCCCTGCTGGCGCCGCGCGCCAGCGGCGGCGAGGCCACCAGCCTGATAGCCGCGACCGGACCGGCAGATGCGCAAGAGACCTGCTCGTTATTTTTCGTGCAGGCGATACACGCCGCCCGTCACAGGCTGTGGCTGACCACGCCCTACCTGGTGCCCGACTCGGCGGTCAACGCCGCCTTGCAGCTGGCGGTATTCCGCGGCGTCGATGTACGCATCCTGATCCCGGCCATCCCGGATCATCGCACCGTCTTCCTGGCGTCGACCTTGTACGCGCATGAATCGGTACGCGCCGGCATACGGGTGTTCCGCTATCAGCCAGGTTTTACGCATCAAAAAGTGCTGCTGGTCGATGACGATACGGCTGCGGTCGGCAGCATGAACCTGGACAACCGTTCACTCCGGCTCAATTTCGAAATCGCCGCATTGAATATCGACACGGCGTTCGCCGCGGAAGTCGAGCGGATGCTGGCGGCGGATTTCGAGCAAGCGGTCGAAATTGACGTCAGCGACTATAGCCGCTTGCACTACTTGTACCGGGTGCTGATCCATGTTGCGCGCTTGCTGAGTCCGGTTCTATAAAGCCGACCGGGATAAAATTAATTACCTAAAGAACAATCAAATATTTCGCTAAGAGCCATGCTCGCATAACTGTATTTATATACAGTAGTGGTATGCTATGGCCGTATCAAATACCACTATTCTTTGACTTCATGCCTTCGCCCATTCGTCGTATCGCACATCTGGATATGGACGCTTTCTACGCGTCGGTGGAACTGCTGCGCTACCCGCAGCTGCGCGGCCAGGCCGTAGTGATCGGCGGCGGCTCCCGGCACAAGCCGGAACCCGGCGCAGACGGTCAACTCCGCTATTCCAGGCTGCGCGACTATGTCGGCCGCGGCGTCGTGACCACCTCCACCTACGAGGCGCGGGCCTTGGGCGTGTTTTCCGCCATGGGCATGATGAAGGCCGCCAAGCTGGCGCCGGACGCGATTCTGCTGCCGACCGATTTCGACTCTTACCGCCATTACTCCCGCCTGTTCAAAGCGGCAGTGGCCGAGCTCGCACCGTTGATAGAGGATCGCGGCATTGACGAGATCTATATCGACCTGAGTCAACACCCGGACGAGGTTCGGATCCTGGCGCAACGGATCAAGGATGCCGTGCGCACGGCCACGGGATTGTCGTGCTCGATCGGCATCGCACCCAACAAGCTGTTGGCCAAGATCAGCTCGGAACTTGACAAGCCGAACGGCCTCACCGTCATCACCGAGGCCGACATCCAGTCGCGCATCTGGCCGCTGGCTGCACGTAAGGTCAACGGCATCGGCCCCAAGGCGGCGGAGAAACTGACGGCTCTCGGGCTGCACACCATCGGTGAATTGGCCGCAGCCGACCCGGCCGTGCTACAAGAAAATTTTGGGCGCACCTATAGCGAATGGCTGATGCGTACCGCCATGGGCCTGGACGATCGTCCGGTGGTGACCAGCTCGGAAACCAAATCGATCAGCCGCGAATCGACTTTTGAAAGAGATCTCCACGCCAAGCTGGACCGCGACACGCTCACCCCCATGTTCACCGACCTGTGTGTAAGACTTGCCGGCGACCTGCAAAGAAAAGGCTATGTTGCCCGCACGGTAGGGATCAAATTGCGCTTCTCTGACTTTCGCATCGTCACCCGCGATCTGACATTGCCCAATGCGACGGACGACGCCACCGCGATCCGGCAAGCGGCCGGAGAATGCCTGCGCCGGGTCACGTTGGATAGGCGCTTGAGATTGCTAGGCGTACGGGCCAGCGCACTTGCGAGAAAAGATGAGGCGGTGAACCAGTCAGTCGTCCTGCAGGGCGAATTGTTCAGCGACGAATAAGATTACAGACTACAGAAACCTTGCTTCATTTCCCCGCGACCACCTCTATGCAATACAAACCCCAGGGACAAAGCGCGAAGCGCTGGTTCAACGGTTTTTGCGCCTGCTCGGCGATACGATCGGCGTCATAGATCGCGAAGATGGGGCCGAAACCGCCGATCGACATCGGCTTGCCATCGATATGCGTTGCCAGGATATAGCCATACTTCCGTAGCTGCGCGAAACTCAGCTGCGGCATATAGCCGTCGACCGAATGAAACACAATCTGCGTCTGCGGCGCTTTGCTGGCGCCCAGCATATCCAGTACATCGGCCAGGCGAGGACCGCGCAGCTGATGCGGCTTGCCGTCATACTCCAGAGTCGGACTGATGGTTACCGCCGGCAGCTTGGCGAGTGCGGCAAGATCGAAGGCAAACGCGCTGCTGAACTGCACGTTCTGCTTATGCATCATCTGGTCGATCACTGCATCGGTCGGACCGCGATTGCTGCGTTCAATTGCGCCCGTAACGGTTAATACTGTCGGCACCGCAGCTTGCGATATGCCTTTGGCAGCGGCCTTCGCAGCAGGCGCTACCGCATGCATTCCCAGTGCGCCCGCAATCGAAGCGGTGGCTGTCGACAGAAACTGGCGTTTTTTCATTCAATGCTCCGTGACAAAGATAGTCGGGTGAATGCTACACCAAGTTACGATTCAACAACACTGTCGTTGTCAACCGAATATCCCCCACGGCGTTTATAAGGAATCCCGCTGTCAACGGGGATTGTTAAACCCAATCAACGGAAGGAATCAATATGAAAAAGCTATTTGGCATCGCCGCTCTCCTCTTCGCATTGACACCATTCGCACAAGCCCAGAATTCGGGCGACCCGCTGGCCGGCCATCCCGACGCCCGCAACGACCGTCCAGTAGAAGCCGCCAAGCAAGCACCTGCCAAGCATCACGGCAAAGCAGCAAAAAAACACCATCAGAAAGCCGAACAGAAAGACGAGCAGAAAAAATAATTTGCAGCAGAAACACTGGCTCGCGCTGCGGTCTTTGCAGGTGAGTCAGTGCTTGAGCACAAAATACCCGCTTACGATTTGGCGCCAGGCATGATCGCCGCGGTTACCTCCATCATGAACGCGGCGGCGCCACCCAGCGACCAGCCGCCATCGACCGGCAACACCACGCCCGAAATATAACTGGCCAGCGGCGAGGCGAGGAATATGGCTGCGTTGGCAATGTCGCGCGGCGTTCCCTGCCGTCGCAGCGGTACGGTGGAAGCGATCCTGGCTTTCAGCGCAGGAGTCGGAGCCAGCCTTTCCATGCCTTCCGTGCCGCCAATCGGCCCGGGCACAATCGAATTGACACGTACACCCTGCTCGCCCCATTCCATCGCCAGAACCCGCGTTAGCATATCGACGCCGGCCTTTGCCGCACATACGTGGGCCTGCAATTCCATGGGCAGGAATGCCTGGGGCGCAGAGATATTGATGATCGCCGCACCTGGTTTGGCAAGATAAGGATACGACGCACGCAGCACGTGGAAAGAGCCTAGCAGGTCAATGTCGACCACCGACTTGAAGCCATTGGGCGACATGCCGAGTGCCGTTGCCGGGAAATTGCCGGCGGCACCGGACACCAACACGTCGATCGGGCCGAATGCCTGGCCCGCGCCGGCGAATGCCGCTGCAACCGCATCGGGATTGCGCACGTCGGCACAGAAACCGGCCGCCTCGCCCCCGTGCCGCGACAATGCAAATACCGCTGCATCAACCTTGTCTTGCGAACGACTGGCTACTGCCACTCTTGCTCCCTGCTCGGCAAAAGCGTGAGCAATGCCCAGGTTGATACCGCTGGTGCCGCCAAAGACGAATACTGTCTTACCCTTGAAATCGAATGGATTGATCATGTCGATGCCTTTGAAAGACGTTTTACACACTTGCCCTGCTGACTATCGAATAATGTACGCCAAAATGCCCGGGGCAACTCATTTCCCGCTGGCCGGCCGCACCAGATAAGCCAATCCCGCTGCAATCGATAGCAGGATGGTCGCCGTCAACATGGCAATTTTTACTCCGATGATCGCATCCCCGCCGTAACTATCGCTGACCAGCGCGCCAAATACCGCCACCCCGAATGCTCCGCCGACCTGCCTGGCGGTATTCAGGACTGCAGATGCGGTCCCGGCCCGAGCCTTCTCGACTCCTGATAATATCGAGGTCGTCATGGCCGGCACCGCCAGCCCCATGCCGGCCGGGATCAACACGAAACCCGGCAGCATCTGCAGGAAGCTGGCGTCTGTCGCAATCCCGACAGTCCCGAGCAAGCCGTACCCCAAGGCACCGATGAAGCCGCCCAGCATCATCGGCAAACGTATGCCGGCGCGCCCGATCAGCCAGCCGCTGACCAGATTGGAAAGAATGAAGGTGCCGGTCAGCGGCAAAAACGCCAGCCCCGCTTGCATCGGATTGTAGCCCTGTATTTTTTGCAGATAAAAACTGATCACGAAAATCACGCCGTAGTAGGAAAAGTTCACCAGCACCCCAAACAGGACGGCCGCTGTAAAGCTGGTCTGATGAAAGAAATTCAACGGCAGCATCGGATGCTCCGCCTTCTTTTCTACCATGATGAAGGCAACGCCGGCGACCAGCGCCAGGCAGAATCCGGATAATACCTCCGGGTGCCCCAAACCCAGCGGGTGGAGTTCAATCACCGCGCCAACCAGTCCGGTCAGCGCAAGAATCGCCAGTATCTGCCCCAGGAAATCGAAGGAATGCGCGTGTTGTTTGGCTGCCATGGCTGGCACCACGCGCATGGTCAGTATGAAACCCAGGATGCAAATCGGAATATTCACCCAGAAAATACTGCGCCATCCTGCAGTCGCCAACAGCAAGCCGCCTAACACCGGGCCGGCGGCAATCGAGACGCCGCCTGCCGCCGTCCAGAGTCCGATGGCTTTGGCCAGTAATTTCTTGTCGTGGGCACAAGCACGATTCAGTATTGCCAAAGAACTGGGCACCAGCAATGCCGCGCCGATTCCCTGGATTGCCCGGGCAATATTCAGAAAGGCGGCATCGGGCGATAGGCCGCAGGCGGCCGATGCCAGGGCAAACAGCAGGAAGCCGGCCAGGAACAAGCGCTTGGAACCGAATTTGTCGCCCAAGGCTCCGGCCGACAATAGAAACACGGCAAAACCCAGGGTGTAGGCATCTACCACCCACTGCAAGGCTGAGACGCGCGCATTCAGATCGGCGCCGATCTGCGGCAATGCAATGTTGACGATGGTGATATCCAGCTGAACGATGATAAAGGCGAAACTGCTGGCCGCAATAGTCCAGCCTACTACCGGCGTTGATGTTGGCGTTTGCGTAACAGGGGTAGTGCCATCTCTATCTATTACCGGCACCGATTGGGAGGATGTCATTGCAGCGGCTCCGTTGCACAAGTGGTCAAGTCCCGATTCTGAGTCAGTTGCGGCCGCTTGTCACACAACAACAGTACGGTTACCATCAAACTATGAACGACGAACCCGACCTCGGCCGACTGGCCCGCACCATCGGCGATCCGACCCGCATCCGCATGCTGTCGCTGCTGATGGAAGGACGCGCCCTGACCGCCAAGGAGCTGGCATACGGCAGCGAAATCAAGCCAGCCACTGCGACTCCCCATTTGCGCCAGCTGCTGGAAGACAAGCTGCTCGACATGAGCACTCAAGGCCGGCACAAATACTTTCGCCTGGCCTCGCCGGAGGTGGCGCGCCTGATCGAATCGTTGATGGTGTTTGCGCCGAAACGCAAGCGTATCGGCCCGGCTACCGGCAACGACGCCATCTGCACCGCACGCTTTTGCTACGACCACCTGGCGGGAAAACTCGGCACCCGATTGACCGAGGTGCTGCTTGAACGCGGCTTGCTGAATGCCGACGACGGGGTATTTTCACTGTCGGCGCAGGGCGAAACCTGGTTCAAGCACCTTGGGATAGATACCGGGGAATTACGCAAGAGCCGACGCCAATTTGCCTATCCCTGCCTGGATTGGAGCGAACGCCGGGATCATCTGGCCGGCGCCTTGGGAGCAACGCTGGCGAAACGCATGATCGAGCTCGGGTGGCTGACCAGAACAAAAAATTCACGCGTGGTTGGCATCACGCCGGAAGGCCATGCTGCGTTGGCGGAACAGTTCGGGATCGCGCTGCATCAGGAATAAGCGACTCAGCATTTCAAGGCAAGACTCAAGGAAAAACCCATGCATCAAGGTGTTCTCTTCGCATTGCTGGCGGCGGCGTTATTTGGCGCCAGCACGCCTTTTTCCAAGCTGCTGGTGGGGCAAGTCTCACCGGTCATGCTGGCCGGCCTGCTCTATCTCGGCAGCGGTCTCGGTTTATCGCTCTGGTATGGAATACGACGCGCGCTTTCAGGTAATCAATCACGTCAGCAAGCTGGCGGCGCATTGTCCAAAGCTGACTTGCCGTGGCTAGGCGCAGCGATTTTAAGCGGCGGTATCTGCGGCCCTATCCTGCTGATGCTCGGCCTCTCGATCACCCCTGCTTCCAGTGCTTCCTTATTATTGAACATGGAAGGCGTCCTGACAGCGGCTCTTGCATGGTTTGTTTTCAAGGAAAATTTCGATCGCCGGATTATTCTGGGCATGCTCGCCATCGTACTGGCCGGGATCTTGCTGTCATGGCAGCAAGTACCGGAGTTTGGCGTTCCCTGGGGACCTTTGGCGATTCTCGCAGCCTGCCTGTGCTGGGCCATCGACAATAACCTGACGCGCCGGATTTCCGCCAGCGATGCTGTCCAGATTGCTGCGCTCAAAGGCATGGTCGCCGGCGTAGTCAACCTGAGCCTGGCCTTGCTGCTGGGCGCGCAATTGCCCGCCATCGCCAGTATCGGCGCCGCAGCGCTCATCGGTTTTTGCGGGTACGGCGTCAGCCTGGTGCTGTTCGTCCTGGCGCTACGCCATCTGGGCAGCGCCAGGACCGGCGCCTACTTTTCGGCAGCGCCATTCATAGGCGCTGCGATCTCCTTGCTGGTGTTGCATGACACGGTGGGCGGCTTGTTCTGGCTGGCCGCAGGACTGATGGGAACCGGCATCTGGCTGCACCTGACTGAAAGCCACCAGCATCCGCATACGCACGAAGAAACCGAGCATGCGCACAGCCACCGCCACGATCCGCAAGACCCCCACCACCAGCATCAACACGACTTTGACTGGGACGGCCGCGAACCGCACAGCCATCCTCACCGCCACCTGCCCATCAGCCATAGCCACGCGCATTACCCGGACATACATCATCGGCATAGCCATTGAGATAGCCAGGTTTTTTCAAGGAGCATGCAGTTGCAAACTACTGATGTAGCCAAAACGCGCATATTGCGCCAGATCCCCGCAGGTGTCTGGGTGCTCGGATTCGTGAGCCTGTTGATGGATATTTCCTCGGAAATGATCCATAGCCTGCTACCGCTGTTCATGGTGACAACGCTCGGCGCCAGCGCTTCGGCTGTCGGGCTGGTAGAGGGCCTGGCCGAATCGACCGCCCTGATCGTCAAAGTGTTCTCAGGCACACTGAGCGACTATCTCGGCAAGCGCAAAGGGCTGGCAGTGTTTGGCTACGCTTTGGGCGCACTGAGCAAGCCGCTGTTCGCCATCGCGCCGGCCATCGGCATCGTGTTGTTCGCGCGGCTCCTGGATCGTATCGGCAAGGGAGTACGGGGCGCGCCGAGAGATGCATTGGTCGCAGACATTACCCCGGCGCACCTGCGCGGCGCCGCATTTGGCCTGCGCCAGTCCCTCGATACGGTGGGCGCATTCCTTGGCCCTTTGCTGGCGGTTGGTTTGATGCTGCTTTGGGCCAACGACTTTCGCGCCGTGTTCTGGGTCGCAGTCATTCCTGGCTTGATGGCGGTTGCGCTGCTCTTCGTCGGCGTGCACGAGCCAGAACATCATCAGTCCGAGAAGCGCACTAATCCGATCCGGCGGGAAAACCTGAAACGGCTTGGAAGCTCTTACTGGTGGGTGGTTGGCGTAGGTGCGGTATTTACACTGGCGCGGTTTAGCGAAGCGTTCCTGGTCCTGCGCGCACAGCAGAGCGGTATTCCTATTGCCATGGTGCCGCTGGTCATGGTGGCCATGAATATAATCTACGCCCTGTCTGCGTACCCGTTCGGCAAACTCTCTGACCGAATGAACCATAGACGATTATTGGCGCTGGGCTTGATAGTTCTGATCGCGGCCGACCTGGTGCTGGCCGCCAGCACTCATTGGGGCGTCGTACTGGCAGGAGTCGCCCTCTGGGGTCTGCACCTGGGCATCACACAAGGTTTGCTGGCAACCATGGTGGCGAATGCAGCACCGGCCGATTTGCGCGGTACCGCATATGGTTTCTTCAACTTGATGAGTGGACTTGCCATGCTGCTGGCAAGCGTACTGGCTGGACTATTGTGGGACCGGCTTGGCGCCGCGTTCACCTTTTATTCTGGCGCGATTTTTTGTGCGCTGGCGCTAGCCGCCTTAGCCAAGACTGCCGGCGTGCGTTGAATCCCGACCCGGCAGACGATCGCATGCATGTTGCACCGAATTGGGAAGAGTCCGTCGTTTCCTCCCAATTCGTCTTCCCGATTCTCCGGTTCTTTTCTTTTACTTCGGTTGCGACACGATCCGTAAATACGGTTTCAATGTTTTGAAACCCTGCGGGTATTTCTTTTTGGCGTCCTCGTCGGAAACCGAAGTGGGAATGATGACATCCTCACCGGGCTTCCAGTTCACCGGCGTCGCCACGGTATGCCTGGCGTTCAGCTGAATCGAATCGAGCAAGCGCAGCACCTCGTCGAAATTGCGGCCTGAGCTCAT
Source organism: Collimonas sp. OK242 (assembly GCF_900107095.1). Lineage (GTDB taxonomy): Bacteria > Pseudomonadota > Gammaproteobacteria > Burkholderiales > Burkholderiaceae_D > Collimonas. The sequence continues at coordinate 22,973 of NZ_FNOR01000002.1, read as the reverse complement.
CGGATAGACGAACATTGCCTTGACCTTCTTGTCCGGTCCGACGATGAATACCGAGCGCACGGTGGCGTTGTCTGCCGCGCTGCGCTGTCCGCCGCTGGCGTTGGGATGAATCATGTCGTAGAGTTTCGCGACCGTCAGATCAGCATCGCCGATCATTGGATAGTTGACCGCGTGGCCTTGCGTCTCCTCAATATCCTTGACCCAGGCCTGGTGGTCGCTGACAGGATCCACGCTCAGCCCCACGATCTTGGTGTTGCGTTTGTCGAACTCCGGTTTCAGGCGCGCCATATAACCCAGCTCGGTAGTGCAGACCGGGGTGAAATCCTTCGGGTGGGAAAACAGGATGGCCCATTGATCTCCGATCCACTCGTGAAAGTGGATCTTCCCTTCAGTGGTTTCGGCAGTAAAATCCGGAGCTACGTCACCTATGCGAATTGTCATTTTCAGCCTCCATCATGAGTGTGTCGGGATGCCTGGGCCGCCATAGGGGCGACGGCCTTGTGAAACTCTGCGTGCAGAGTCTCATTGAGCATCCTGGAACAATCATTCTAGTCAATCGGCTTGGTTTTCACAGACTTCTCTGAAGTCGCAGAAATTTTATTGCAATAATTACATGAAGATAGTGCGCGGTGCGGGAGACTATTGCGCACCTTGTGCAATAGTCCCGGCCACCCATCTATGCCTTCTGTGCCGTCAATACGCGACGCGAGAAGACCCAGGCCACAGCTGCAAATACAATCAGACCTAGCCATTGCGCGGTATTTTCAAACGTGCCGCCAACCAGCGCCAACGGCGAATCGCTGCCGGTAAAACCGATAATGGCCGCCAGCAACACACCTACCAGGCTTTCACCGACGATCAGGCCGGAGGCCAGCAAGACACCGCGCCGGTTCGGCGCTTCGGCGAACTGCGCGTATGGCAGGCCTTGCTTCTGCGCGCGTTTTTTCAAGATGCGTTCTATGACCCAGGCCAGCAATGTGCCCAGCACCAGTGTCGAGGCAACCGTCGGCGGCAGATAAATGCCTATACCTACCGCCAGCACCGGCAAGCGCGCGACGCCGCCGCGGTGGCGCAGTACCTCATCGATCGCTACCAGCACCACGCCCAGGCCAAGACCGATCAAGATCATGTCCCAGTTCAGCTGATGGGTAAAAATCCCGGTTGCGATGGCCGTCATCAAAGTCGCTTGCGGCGCCGACAAGGCATGCGCCACATCCATCTCCGCGCGCGGCATCGCTCCGGCAAAACCGTAGGCGTTATAGAGCAGCTCAAGCACCGGCGGAATCACCACGGCGCCGACCACGCAGCCGATCAGCAGCGCCACCTGCTGGCGCCAAGGCGTGGCGCCGACCAGCCAGCCGGTTTTCAGATCCTGCAGGTTATCGTTGGAAATAGTCGCCACGGCGATCACCGCCGAAGTGGCAAAGATGGCTAGCGCAATCCCTAATTTATTCCCGCTTTCAGTGGCCAGCAGGCCGTCACCGCCGCCAATCAGCAAAATCAGCAGGGAAACCAGCACCACGGCAACAATGCCGACGCCGGAAATCGGGCTGGCGGAAGAACCGATCAGTCCTGCCATGTAGCCGCAGGCAGCGGCAATCAGGAAACCGAAGATAAACGCAAACAAGACGCTGTAGGCAACCAGGCCCCACACCATGCCGGCGGACAAAGGCGCGGCGCTCAGGAAACTGGCAAAGGTGGCCACCAGGATGGCTACCAGCCCCAGCGTGATGGCGATGATCCAGCCCGGCGCCAGATCGCGCTCGGTACGTGGAATATTGATGCGGCCATTGCCGCCGCGCAGCGCCTGGAAGGAAGTTTTGACGCCTTCCAGCATCGGCTTGAACAGTGTGATCAGCGTCCATACCGCCGCCACGCCGATGGTGCCGGCGCCGATGAAGCGCACGTCTTTGCTCCACAGTCCGGTCGCATATTTGGCCAGCGTCATGCCGTCCGGAATGCTGTGCATCGAAGTCAGCACAGGTACTGCCACGCCCCAGGCGATCAGCAAGCCGATCAGCATGGCGATGCCGGCCACGATACCGATCAGGTAACCGGCGCCCAGCAACGCCAGCGAAAATCCGGCAGACAAACGCACTACCGCAGGTCCGGCTGCAAACCACAGGTTGATGCCTTCGCCCAGCACCCGGAAACCGGATGAGAACAAGGTCACGATGGCGGCGGTGAAACCACCGGCCATGATGTCGACGATGCCGGTTTCGGCCTTGGCTCCGGCCTTGCCGGTCACCGCGTCGAGTTCGACTTCCGCGCTGCCGACCCGCAGGATTTCCGCCGCCGCCACACCTTCCGGATAAGGCAGGTCGCTTTGCACCACCATCGCGTGCCGCAGCGGAATAGTGAACATCACGCCCAGCATGCCGCCGGCGGCGCAGATCGCCAGGGTTTGCCAGTAAGGGAAGCCCTGCCAGTAACCGATCATGACCAGTCCGGGCAGGATAAAGATAATCGAAGACAAGGTGCCCGCAGCCGAAGCCTGGGTTTGCACCATATTGTTTTCAAGAATATTGGCGCTCTTGAACATCCGCAGCACCGCCATGGAAATCACTGCGGCCGGAATGGCGGAAGAAAAAGTCAGGCCGACTTTCAAGCCCAGGTACACGTTGGAGGCGGTGAATACGACCGTTATCAACGCGCCTAGAATGATGCCCCGCAGCGTCAGCTCGGGCAGCGAAACATTGTCGGGAATACGACCAGTTTTATTCAACAAATCGGACATCGAAACTCCATCACCAAAATTACAATCTGCCAATTATCCTCGAAACAGTTGCCCCTCATCAAAGAATTTGACTTGGGTCTACAATGCCAAGGGACAACGACTCTGAGCGAATCGCCGGTGCCGGTAAATTGGCAACAGCAAATTTATCCTTCAATAGCTTAACAACCCCAACTTGGAAAGGTAGAACCCGCCATGACAAGCCTGAACATCAACGGCAAGCAGCATGAAATCGACTTACCGGAAGACACGCCGCTGCTGTGGACCCTGCGCGACCACGTCGGCCTGACCGGCACCAAATTCGGTTGCGGCATGGCCCTCTGCGGCGCCTGCACCGTCCATCTGGACGGCGCGCCGATCCGCTCCTGCATTACCCCGATCAGCGCCGCTGCCGGCAAGAAAGTCACCACCATCGAAGCGATGGCTGAGGACCAGGTCGGCCATGCGGTGCAGGAAGCATGGATTGCACTGGGCGTGCCGCAATGCGGTTATTGCCAGGCCGGCCAGATCATGTCGGCGACCGCCCTGCTGAAAACCACCGCCAAGCCCACCGACAAGGAAATCGACGATGCCATGAGCGGCAATATCTGCCGCTGCGGCACCTATACCCGCATCCGTGCCGCGATCAAACAAGTCGCCGCTAAAGGAGTCGCCAAATGAGCGCCGCTTTTCAAAAAAATAGCGCTAACACCGCTGACAGCGGCATTGCGTCTGTAGCGTCGCTCAGCCGCCGCACCTGGCTCAAAGGCATCGGCGCATTTACCGGTCTGGCGTTGACGGTTGGCGTGAACGGACTGGTGATGGCAGCCGCTGCTGCCCCGGCAAAAAAATACGGCGGCGCCAACATGCCTGGCGGCACCGTCAACGATCCCTTGATCTTCGTGTCGATAGGCGCCGACGGCATTGTCACCATCGTTGCCCATCGCTCCGAAATGGGCCAGGGCATCCGCACCAGCCTGCCGCTGGTGGTGGCCGATGAGCTCGACGCCGACTGGAGCCGCGTGCGCGTGGTGCAGGCCCATGCCGACGAAAGCCGCTACGGCAACCAGAATACCGATGGCTCGCGCAGCATGCGCCATTTCTTTACCCCTATGCGCCAGGTGGGCGCCACTGCCCGCCTGATGCTGGTTTCCGCCGCCGCCACACGCTGGAGCGTGCCGGCATCGGAAATCACCACCAAAAACCATGAGGTGCTGCACGCCAGAAGCGGCCGCAAGCTAGGCTTCGGCGAGCTGGCGGTCGCTGCCGCCAAATTGCAGGTGCCGCCAGCAGCCCAGGTGCAATTGAAGGATGCCGCGCAGTTCCGCTATATCGGCAAAGACGTATTCAACAGCGTCGATTTCCGCGACATCGTTACCGGCAATACCCACTATGGCATCGACACCCGTCTCGACGGCATGCTATATGCGGTGATCGCACGGCCGCCGGTGTTTGGCGGCAAAGTAGCCAATTTCGATTCTGCCGCAGCCTTGAAAATCCCGGGCGTAGTGCGCGTAATCGAACTCAAAGGCAGCCCGCCGCCCGCCAGGTTCAATCCATTGGGCGGGATTGCCGTGATTGCGCGCAACACCTGGGCCGCAATCAAAGGCCGTGAAGCCTTGAAGATCACCTGGGACCATGGTCCGCATGCCGGCTACGATTCGACCGCATTCAAGACCACCTTGCAGGAAGCCGCGCGCAAGCCGGCCAAGGTAGTGCGCAATAACGGCGACGCCATGGCCGTGCTGGCGCAAGCCGGCAAGCGTATCGAAGCCGAGTACTACATCCCGCATCTGGCGCATGCCACCATGGAACCGCCGGCAGCCACGGCCCGCACCGCTAACGGCAAATGCGAAGTCTGGGCCTGCGTGCAGGATCCGCAAGCCACGCGCGACACGGTGGCAGATCGCCTGGGCTGGAAGAGCGACGCCGTGACAGTCAATGTCACCTTGCTGGGCGGCGGTTTCGGCCGCAAATCCAAGCCAGATTTTGCCGCCGAAGCGGCGCTGCTCTCGCAAGCGATGGAAGGCGCGCCAGTCAAGGTTACCTGGACCCGCGAAGACGATCTGCGCCACGATTATTTTCACACCGTCTCGCTGGAACGCCTGGAAAGCACGCTCGATGCCAAAGGCAAACCGCTAGCCTGGCTGCACCGTAGCGCGGCGCCGACCATCGCTTCCACTTTCGCCGCCGGCGCCAAGGGCGAACAGCCAGGCGAACTCGGCATGGGCGCGATCAACATTCCGTTCGTGATTCCGAATATCCGCATCGAAGCGCCGGAAGTCGAAGCGCATACACGGATCGGCTGGTTCCGCTCGGTCTACAACATCCCGCACGCGTTTGCAGTGCAATCGTTCGTGGCCGAACTGGCGGCGGCAGCCGGGCGCGACCACAGAGAATTCCTGCTGGAGCTGATAGGCCCGGCGCGCCAGCTCAATCCGCAAGACATGTCGGACACCACCAACTACGGTGAATCGCCGCTCTTGTATCCGCTCGATACCGGCCGCATGCGGCAAGTGGTGGAGCTGGCGACCAAGGAAGCCGGCTGGGGCCGCAAGCTGCCCAAAGGCCACGGCCTGGGCCTGGCCGTGGCTTACAGCTTCATGTCTTATGTGGCGGCGGTGATTGAAGTGGCGGTGGCCGATGACGGCACCATCAGCATTCCAAGAGTCGACATGGCGATCGATTGCGGCCCGCAGATCACGCCGGACCGGATCCGCTCGCAAGTCGAAGGCGCCTGCATCATGGGGCTGAGCCTGGCGCTGACCGGCGAGATCACCTTCAAGAACGGTAGCGCCGAGCAAGGCAACTTCCATGAATACGAAGTGCTGCGCGCCTTCAGCGCCCCGCGTGACTTGCGGGTTCACATGGTGCCGCACAAGTACGACATTCCGCTGGGAGGTGTCGGCGAACCGGGCACGCCGCCTATCGCTCCGGCGTTGTGCAATGCCATTTTCGCCGCTACCGGCAAGCGTATCCGCAACCTGCCGATCCGGGATCAGCTAAAGAAGAGCTGACGATATAGGGTGGCGCATTGGTGATTTGTGCCCACCCTACTCCTTTCTTACATGAGGTTTACGCCGTGCCAACCAAGGCTGCCTTGTTCAAAGCAGCTTTTGGCCAGCCACCAGCACGCCGTCGGCATCGGCATAGATCCATGCGCCCGGCGCTATCGTCACGCCGGCGATAGAGACGCTGATATCGCGCTCCCCCACTCCTTTGCGGACGCTGCGCTGCGGATGCAACGCCAGCGCGCGCACGCCGATATCGCAGGCGTTCAGCTCGGCCGAATCGCGTACGCAGCCATTCACGATAATGCCGGCCCAACCGTTCTTTTGCGCCAGCACGCCGAGATTGCCGCCAACCAGAGCGCAACGCAAGCTGCCGCCGCCATCGATCACCAGCACCTGGCCGTTACCGGCGGTTTCCAGCGTGCTGCGCACCAGCACATTGTCTTCATGCACCTTGACGGTACGCGCCGGACCGTCAAACGCCTGGCGCTTGCCCAGGGCGACAAACACCGGCGGCAACACCGCCAAGGCGGCAGTACCCAGTTTGTCTTCGTTGGCGTCGCATAAATCGCAGGTAGAAAAAGTCATTGCATCTCCATCGCAAGGGAGTGAAAAGGAAGTGGTGAAAAGGGAATCAGTCGCGGGAATCAGTCGTCCGATGAAAACGTCAGGCCGCCGAATTTCTTGACACTATACATCCGCTTGTCGGCCACCTTCAACAAGGTTTCCAGGTCGAGGCCGTCGGCCGGATACAGGGCGCCGCCGATGGAGGCGCCGACCTGGCAATGTTCGCCGTTAGCCATCAGGATAGGCTTGTTCAACACCGCATAGATCTTTTCCGCGATCGCCAGCGCCGATTCCTCGTCGGCCACGCCAGGCAGGTAGACGATGAATTCATCGCCGCCGAAACGCGCCACCTCATCTTCCTTGCGCAAGGCGTTTTGCAGGCGCAAGCCGACTTCGATCAGCACCCGGTCGCCTTCGTCATGGCCATAGTGATCGTTGACCTGCTTGAACTTGTCCAGATCGACGAACAGTACGGCAAACCGGAACAGCGACGGATCGACATCGGTGCGGCGGCGAAATTCGATCTGTGCGATCAGAGTATCGCGATTGAGCAGGCTGGTAAGGCGGTCGGTGCGCAGATGGCGCTCTATTTCCTGGAAGCTCTTTGCCAGTTCGCCAATCTCGTCCCTGCGGTCGATATTCAATTTGGCAAATGGCCGGCCGCTGCCAATGTTGCGCACGGCCAGCGTCAGCTTGCGGATATCGCGCAGGACCCAGCGCAATATCGCGTAGCCGACCAGCAAAGCCAGCAGGATTACCAGCAGGCCCAGATACAAGCTCTTATAGACGCTGGAATTGACCGCTCCCCAGAAATCCGAACGCGGCAACGCGACCACCGCCACCCAATTCAGCCCGGCAGCATCACGATGAATCTGTGCCGCCACTTCGATCTGCCCGTACTGGCTGGGAAATGCGCCAATGATCAACTTGCTTGGCGTCGGCGGGCTGGCAGCCGAGGTATTTACCGGATCGGTAACCAGCGCCGCCTCACGGTGCTTCTGCAGATAGGTTTGCACCAATTGCCAGCTTTGGCGCATGAAGGGTGAAGCGATATCGTTCAGATTATTTCTTACAGACAGCCTCTGAGCACCGTTGCGCAGGGCGAAGGCGCCTTCTCCATTCGACGCTACGAGCAGGTCGCCGTCGCGCTCAGCCACAAAAGCAACGCCGTTTCTATCCATGGACAAAGTCTGCAAATAGTCGCGTAGCGGCCTCAGCGACAATTCCCTTGCCACCACGCCGAACACTTGCTGGCTGGCGTCAACCACCGGCCGCGCCAACATCAGCACCGGCTCATTGCTGGCGGCATCGATGAACACTGGCGACCAGCTATCTTTTTTCTGGCTGACGGCATTCAAATACCAGCTCTGCTCGCGCGGCTCGTAGTTTTCCGTCTCCAGAAAAGTCATTTCTGTCGCCGGGCCGCGACTGCGATACATGCGGACGGCGCTCTCGCCGGCGCCTCTCAGCCTGACCCGGAATTCGTTGGCGGCGCTTCTGCGGATGGCGACAAAATGGCCGTCCGTACCGGCAAAGCTGATCAAGCCGCCCACCGCCGGAAACAGGCCGCTGGCAATCCACATGCGCTCTTCCAGCCGGTTGACGCTGGCAGGAAAAGGAATAGGGGTCGGAGTTTTATTGGCGGCGCCGGCAACCTGATCGGGCGCGACCACTCGCAACGCCGCGCCGGCGTCGAATAATTGCCTGTTGATGACGCTGTTGATGCCTCCCATCATGTCAGCCAGGACCTTCTGCGACAAGGCATCGGTAGCTTCCTGACCGGTTTGATAGAGCAGCCAGCCGACTGAGACGGCCAGGCACAACAGTAGCGCTGCAAACGGCAAAATGAATAGGCGTTGCAATGAGGTTCGCTTCAAAATTGCCTCGGAAAAACGCAAAAATTGGCAATGCCTGATCTAAGATAAATCAATATACATGCAGCATAAGCTTATAAAAAAAAGGCCACACGGCATAGCCATGTGACCTCTTTTCATAAAGCAACACATTCAAGCCTGCTGCGATTCTACCTGTTTGCGCAGGTAAAATCCGAGCTTACATTGCCACTTTGAACACGATCTCACCATTGTTAACATTTATGTGAACCCTGTCCTTTGGCCCAAACTTACCTTCGAGTATCAATTTGGACAATGGATTCTCGATCTGCTGCTGGATCGCTCGCTTCAATGGCCGGGCGCCGTACACTGGATCGTAGCCTGCCTCTGCGATCTTTTGCAGAGCGCCTTCTGAAATATCCAGCCCCATATCCATTTTTGCCAAACGCTGTTCGAGAATTTTCAGCTGGATCAGCGCGATCGCCCCTATGTTCTTCTCGTCCAAAGCATGGAACACCACGATTTCATCGATACGGTTGATGAACTCGGGACGGAAATGGTTTCTCACTTCCGCCATTACCTCGTCCTTGATCGCCGCCGGATCCGCACCTTCCATCGCCTGGATCCGATGCGAGCCGAGGTTCGAGGTCATCACGATCACCGTATTCTTGAAATCCACGGTACGGCCCTGGCCGTCGGTCATGCGGCCATCGTCCAGCACCTGCAGCAGCACGTTGAAGACATCCGGATGGGCTTTTTCGATTTCATCCAGCAAGATCACGCTGTACGGCTTACGACGCACCAGCTCGGTCAGATAACCGCCCTCTTCGTAGCCGACATAACCCGGCGGCGCGCCGATCAGGCGTGCTACCGAATGCTTCTCCATGAACTCGCTCATGTCGATACGGACCAGGGCATCGGTGCTATCGAACAAGAAGCCGGCCAGCGCCTTGCACAACTCGGTCTTGCCGACGCCGGTGGGGCCAAGGAACATGAATGAACCGTATGGCCGGTCAGGATCGCTCAGACCGGCTCGCGAGCGGCGGATGGCGTCCGACACGGCAACAATCGCCTCATTCTGGCCGACCACGCGTTGATGCAGCTCATCCTCCATCTTGATGAGTTTATCGCGCTCGCCCTGCAGCATCTTGGCCACCGGAATGCCGGTAATGCGCGAGACGATCTCGGCAATCTCGTCTGCGCCAACCTGGGTCCGCACCAGTTGCGGCTTGCCCTCCGGATCCGGATGTTCTGCCGCCAAGGCATCCTGCTTGGATTGCGTCTCAAGCGCTTTCTCAAGCTCATTGAGTTTGCCGTACTTTAGCTCGGAAACTTTTTGCCAGTCGCTCTTGCGCGTCGCTTCGTCAATTTGCACACGCAACTTTTCGATCTCTTCCTTCAGGTGCTTGCTGCCTTGGGCACTGGCTTTCTCGGACTTCCAGATTTCTTCCAGATCGGCATACTCACGCGACAATTTCTCGATTTCCTCTTCGATCAAGGCGAAGCGTTTTTGCGATGCCTCGTCTTTCTCGCGCCGCACCGCCTCACGCTCGATCTTGAGTTGAATCAAGCGGCGATCAAGCTTGTCCATCACCTCCGGCTTGGAATCGATTTCAATCTTGATCTTGGCGGCTGCTTCGTCGATCAGGTCGATAGCCTTGTCCGGCAAGAAGCGATCCGTAATGTAACGATGCGACAGCTCCGCCGCCGCAACAATCGCCGGATCGGTAATTTCAACGCCATGATGGACTTCGTACTTTTCTTGCAAGCCGCGCAGGATGGCGATCGTGGCTTCGACGCTAGGCTCGTCGACCAGAATCTTTTGGAAACGCCGTTCCAGCGCCGCATCTTTCTCGACATACTTGCGATACTCGTCCAGCGTGGTGGCGCCAACGCAATGCAGCTCGCCACGCGCCAGCGCCGGTTTCAGCATATTGCCGGCATCCATCGCGCCTTCGGCCTTGCCGGCGCCGACCATGGTGTGCAACTCATCGATAAACACGATGGTTTGCCCCTCGTCCTGGGCGATTTCCTTCAGCACGGCTTTCAGCCGTTCTTCGAACTCGCCGCGGAATTTCGCGCCGGCCAGCAACGACGCCATGTCCAGCGACAATACGCGTTTCGATTTCAGGCTGTCAGGTACTTCGCCGTTGACGATCCGTTGCGCCAATCCTTCCACAATCGCGGTCTTGCCGACCCCGGGTTCGCCGATCAGCACCGGATTATTCTTGCTGCGCCGTTGCAAAATCTGGATCGCCCGACGGATCTCATCGTCGCGGCCGATCACCGGATCGAGTTTGCCGAGGCGCGCCCGTTCGGTCAGGTCGAGCGTGTATTTTTTCAAAGCTTCGCGCTGTCCCTCGCTATCCTGCGAAGCGACATTGGCGCCGCCGCGCACGGCGGTAATCGCGGCTTCCAGCGCCTTGCGGGTCAGGCCGTTTTCACGCGCCAGACGCCCGGCATCGGACTTATCCTCAAGAAGAGCGAGCAACAGCATTTCGCTGGCAATGAATTCATCGCCGCGCTTCTGTGCTTCCTTGTCGGCCAGATTGAGCAAGGCCGACAGATCGCGGCCGATCTGTACTTCGCCGCCATGGCCGGAGACTTTAGGCAAGCGCTCCAGCGCTGCCTTCAAGCCGGCGCCGAGCGCGGCGACGTTGACGCCCGCGCGTTGCAGCAAGGAGGTGGCGCTGCCATCGTTCTGATTCAATAAAGCGACCAAGACATGGACCGGCTCAATATACTGATTATCATTACCGACGGCCTGGCTCTGTCCATCGGCGATTGCTTCTTGCAGCTTGGTGGTTAATTTATCGAAACGCATGGTTCCTCCAAAATATCTAATGAGTAGAAAATTGGGACAGGCCAGCTTATTTCAAGCGCAGGTAGAAAAAAGATAAATTAAAAAGAGATGGCGCGATAGGTCATGAACCCGGCAATACACAAGATAATCGAACCGCAGAGATGCAACAGGGTATGCCCGAGAAACCAACCATACTCGCCCTGCTGTAACAACACCATCGATTCAGCAGAAAAGGTGGAGAAAGTAGTCAAACCGCCAAGAAATCCTGTAATCACCAGCAGTCGCCATTCGACGGGCAGCAAGGGATGGCCTTCAAAGAAACCGACGGCCAGCCCTGCCAGGTAGCCGCCGGCCAGATTCACCAGCAGAGTACCCAGCGGCAATTGATTCTGATATGCGCCCAGCCAGATGCTCGCGCCCCAACGCAGCCAGGCGCCCAGCATCGCGCCGATACCAACCGCCAGCCAGCTCACTTCTTGCTTTCGCGCATAGGCAGCGGCAGCGGATCCTGCTCTTCCTGCTCCCATTTGGCCAGCGCATCGTCGTCGGTGCTACGGGCGTCGACCCAGCGCGCGCCCTGGTCCGTGTGTTCTTTTTTCCAGAACGGCGCTTCGGTTTTCAGGTAGTCGATAATGTATTCGCAGGCGGCAAAGGCGTCGCCGCGATGCGCCGAACTCACCGCCACCAGCACGATCTGGTCGAGCGGCAGCAAGGGGCCGATGCGGTGTATCACCAGCGCATCGAAGATATCCCAGCGCTGCTTGGCCTGCTCGACAATTGCGGCCAGGGCCTTCTCGGTCATGCCGGGATAATGTTCCAGCTCCATCTGGGCGACGGTGCTGCCGTCGTTCAAATCGCGCACGGTGCCGAGAAAGCTGACTACGGCGCCGATTTTGGGATTGGACAGCCGCAATCGCGCAAGCTCGGCGGCGAAATCGAAATCCTCTGTCTGAACACGGATGGGCATAGTCAAGACCTCATGGACAGCAACAAACCAATGTCAGCCACCGGTAGTTAGCCACCGGTTACCGGCGGGAAAAATGCTACTTCGCCGCCCTCGGCCAGGGCGGCATCGGCATTCACCAATTCCTGATTGAACGCCATGCGCAAGGCCCGGCCGTCAGCCAGTGCCTCAGCCCAAACCGGGCCGCGCGCGCGCAAAAAAATGCGCAGCTCGCCAACGGTGGCAATCGAAGCCGGCAACTCCAGCGTCTCCTGAGACACATTAAGCGCCTCACGGAGGCTGGCAAAAAAGCGCAGCTGGATTTTCATTACATTCTCTTTTTCGATCAATTACAAGGTTGTTTACTTTTACTATTATTTTTACTGCAGTAGAGCTGAAAACGGCAAGAAACGCAGCAAGTCGCCCTTGGCGATGGTTGTTCCGGCTGGATTGTCGGCCAGGCCGTCGCCCCAGACAGTGGATGTCAGCACGCCCGAGCCCTGCTGCGGGAATAAATCGAGGCCGCCGCCGGCGTTGATTTTTACGCGCAGGAATTCCTGGCGGCGATCGGCCTTGGGCCAATCGAAATCGGCGCGCATGGAGACCGCCTGCGGCGCCAGCCCGGCTGCCGCCACGCCTTGCTGATGCAAGATGAAGGGCCGTACAAAGATCAGGAAGGTCACAAAGCTGGAGACCGGATTGCCGGGCAAGCCGATAAAGAAAGCCATGCCGCCGCCGGCGCGGCGGATTTCGCCGAAGGCGAGCGGCTTGCCTGGTTTCATGGCGATTTGCCACATGTTCAGACGCCCTTCCGCTTCGACCGCCGGTTTGACGTGATCTTCCTCGCCGACCGACACGCCGCCGGAAGTCAGAATCAAGTCGTGTTCCTGGGCCGCCAGGCGCAGGGCCTCGCGGGTCGCTTCACGATTGTCCGGCACGATGCCGTAATCGCTGATTTCACAACCGAGGTTTTCCAGCAGGCCGCGCAACACGAATCGGTTCGAGTTGTAAATGGCGCCCGGTTTCAATGGCTGGCCAGGCATGGCCAGTTCATCGCCGGTGAAAAACATCGCCACCCGCAATTTGCGCAATACCGGCACTGTTTCCAGGCCGACCGATGCCGCCAGGCCAAGATGCTGTGGCCGCAGCCGCGTGCCGGCCGGCAGGATCACGCTGCCGCTGCGGATATCTTCACCGGCGCGCCGTACCCATTCACCGCAAGCGGGCGTATGTTTGATCACTACCGCATCGCCGTCGGCCTCGCACATTTCCTGCATTACAACGGCATCCGCGCCCTCAGGAATCATGGCGCCGGTAAAAATCCGGGCAGCGGTGCCGGCCTGCAGCGGCGCGCCGACATGGCCGGCCGCAATCCGTTGCGACACCTGCAGTCTTGCAGCGCCGCCGACGCAATCCGCAGCGCGTACGGCGTAACCGTCCATCTGCGTGTTATCCGCTGGCGGCACATTGATGTGAGAAGTCTGGGCGCTTGCCAGTATCCGGCCATTGGCTATCAGCGTCGGCATCTGTTCGATGGCGGCGCTGTCGACCAGCGGGCGCGGCGCGGCCAATAATACGTCGAGGGCTTCAGCAACGGACAACATAGGTGGTTTTTGCATTATCTGATTCTGATCGCAGCTAGTTCATTACAGCAAATTTATAGGCCGGTATGGCCGGCAATGAAAGCCTTGACCTGCGCCACATCGGCCGCCATCACTTCGAAGCGCTGCGGCAGCGCTTCTATGTTTTCAAAGCCGGCTGGCCGCTCGGCATCGCGTCCCAGCGCTTCGCGGATGGTCTCGTTGAACTTGGCCGGCAACGCAGTTTCCAGCACGATCATCGGTACGCCCGGCGTTACGTATTCGCGCGCCACCTTGACGCCGTCGGCGGTGTGCGTATCAATCGTGACGCCATAGCGCTGTTCGATATCGCGGATGGTGTCCAGCCGGTCCTGATGGGTCGATTTGCCGGACTGGAAGCCGAAGTTGCCGATCTTGGCAAACTCGTCGCCGTCGCTGCCGGGGCCGCCCGCCAGGTTGAATCCGCCTTCAGTTTCCACCTTATGGAACAGAGCGCGCACGCGTTCGCTGTCGCCATCCAGCAAATCGTGGATGAAACGCTCGAAATTCGAGGCCTTGCTGATGTCCATGCTGGGGCTGCTGGTGTGGTAAGTCTCGGCCGATTTGCGCACCCGGTAGATCCCGGTGCGGAAAAATTCGTCGAGCACGTCGTTCTCGTTGGTGGCTGCCACCAGCTTATCTATCGGCAAGCCCATCATGCGCGCGATATGGCCGGCGCAGATATTGCCGAAATTACCCGAAGGAACGGTAAACGATACTTTTTGATCGTTGCCGGTGGTAGCGCTCAGGTAGCCGCGGAAGTAATACACCACCTGCGCCACGACACGCGCCCAGTTGATCGAATTGACGGTGCCGATTTTCTGGCTGGCCTTGAACGCATGATCGTTGGATACCGCCTTGACCATATCCTGGCAATCGTCGAATACGCCTTCTACCGCGATATTGAAGATATTCGGGTCTTGCAGGCTGAACATTTGCGCGGTCTGGAACGCGCTCATTTTCTTGTGCGGCGACAGCATGAAAACGCGTATGCCCTTTTTGCCGCGCATCGCGTATTCCGCCGCGCTGCCCGTATCGCCGGAAGTGGCGCCGAAAATGTTCAGTTTGGCGTCGTTCTTGGCCAGTGTGTATTCAAACAGGTTGCCCAGCAACTGCATCGCCATATCCTTGAAGGCGAGCGTCGGGCCGTTTGACAGTGCCTGCAGCAGCAGCTTGCTGCCATCCTTTTCTTCCAGCACGCGCAACGGCGTAATCTGGCCGGCATCGTCGCCCGCCCGCACATTGCGGTAAACCTCGGCGCTGTAGGTCTTGTGCGCCAGCGCCTTCAAATCGGCTGCCGGCACATCGGTAGCGAATTTCCTCAGCACTTCATACGCCAGGTCGGCATACGACAAGCTGCGCCACAGATCCAGCTCGGCGCCGGTGACTTGCGGATATTCCGCTGGCAGGTACAAACCGCCATCCGGGGCCAGGCCGCCTAACAGAATTTCGGAAAATTTTTGGGCAGCTGCGTGGCCGCGAGTCGAAACATAATGCATATCGTGGATGGTGTTGGGTAAAGTTGCGAATAAGGATGAAAGGATGAGGTCTGCTTACATTATAGCGTCCGCTACCATGCCGCTGTCAGCTTTGGACGTGCGCAGCCGGTCCTGGCCAGGCTTATTTTTTCCTCTTCCAGTAATCCTCGGTCTCTGCATAGCACTCGACCGCCAGATCCGAGACTTTCGCCTCCATATGCGCCTGCGCATCGGCAATCGCCTGGTTATAAATGCCGGGGCCGATTACCCGCAGGCAGAAATCGAGCAGCATGCCCGCTTTCAGGTCGCCGATCGGCTCTTCCATGTTTTCCTTGAAATAGCGCTGAATCGATCCGATCAGATCTTTCTGCTCGCTTTGCTGTAATTTGATCGCCACAGTGAATTTCCTTATCGTTTTTATATCATTAAAGCGAACGGTCAGCGCGTGCGCTTTTTTGAAAAACCATAAATGTACACCATGCCCGGGCTGCCGTTATCACATCGCCAATATACTTGCCACGCGCACCATACCGGAAAGATACAAATCCACGCTGCAGTCTTATTGCCGCGCTGATACAATGACACTCTTGTAGTCAGGTATGTTAAATGCTTGATGGATTGCACACTACTCAATTGTCATGACACCTCCACTTCTCCCTACCTCACCGATTGAACCTGTTTCGGCAATGCCGGACGAACATCCCATGTCGGGCAGCCTGTTCATGGTGGTAGCACCTTCCGGTGCCGGCAAATCGACGCTGGTCAATGCCCTGCTGGCACAAGAAAAAGCCATCAAACTGTCGATTTCCTACACTACGCGGCCACCACGCCCGAGTGAGCAGGACGGCCGCGAATATCATTTCACTACGGTTGAAGACTTCCGCACGCGCCACAAACAAGGCGAATTCCTGGAGTGGGCCGAAGTACATACCAATTATTACGGCACTTCGCGCCTGGCGATTGCCGAGCAAATGCAATCCGGCACCGACGTTTTGCTGGAGATCGACTGGCAAGGCGCGCAGCAAGTGAAGAAGCAATTCCCGCACGCGGTCGGGATTTTTATCCTGCCGCCGTCGATTGCAGCCCTGGAAGACCGCCTGAAAAAGCGTGGCCAGGACGAACCGCAGGTCATTACGCGCCGGATTCTTGCCGCCGGCGGCGAAATCGCCCACGCCCCCGAGTTTGAATATGTTATTATTAATCAAGAGTTTGCAACTGCTCTGTCGGAATTAACAGCGATCGTCAAAGCTACCCGCTGCCGCTTTTCACAGCAGGCGGTGCGCAACGCGTCTTTGTTTGCCCAATTGGGTATCCACGCCAATTTAAGTTAGTATTGAATCAACACCTAGCAACACCGTTTTCCGGAGAATATATGGCCCGCATCACCATCGAAGATTGTTTGAAACAAATCCCTAACCGTTTTCAGTTGACGCTGTCCGCGACTTATCGCGCGCGCCAGTTGTTGCAAGGCCACACTGCAAAAATTGACGCAAAAGACAAACCAACCGTGATTGCACTGCGCGAAATCGCTGCAGGCAAGATCGGTATTGAAATGCTGAAAAAGGTACCTGGCTAACAGATTAATTGAGGACAGAGTAATGCGTCACGCTTCGGTGGCTTGCAAACTCTGTCCCGCAATTAGTAAAACTCATGCGGCTGATAGCTACCCAGTATGAACCTGACCTCTCCAGATTCAAGTCTGTCATCAGCCGCAACCACTAAAAAACGGGCGGCCTCTCCCCGCTCAGCCAGAAAACCCGCTAATACTCCTCCCTTGCCAGATCATCCGCCCACGCTACAACCCGGCGTCGCTTCGATCACGCACCTGACCACCAAGCTTGCCGACTACCTGACCCCAGCCGAGCTGAAGAAGGTCAGGGAAGCGTATCGCTTTTCGGATGAAATGCATCTGGGTCAGATGCGCAAATCCGGCGAACCTTATATTTCACACCCGATAGCCGTCGCCGAAATCTGCGCCGACTGGAAGCTTGACGCGCAAGCGATCATGGCCGCCCTGCTGCACGACGTCATGGAAGACCAGGACGTCAAGAAGGATGAGCTGATTGAACGCTTCGGCGCGCCGGTGGCGACTTTGGTTGACGGTTTGTCGAAGTTGGACAAGATCGAATTCCAGAGCCAGATCGAAGCCCAGGCCGAAAATTTCCGCAAGATGCTGCTGGCGATGGCGCGCGATGTGCGCGTGATCCTGGTCAAGCTGGCCGACCGCTTGCACAATATGCGCACGCTGGGCGTGATGGTCCCGGAAAAGAAGCGTCGCATCGCCCGTGAGACGATGGAGGTCTACGTTCCGATCGCGCATCGCCTGGGCCTTAACAATATCTACCGCGAGCTGCAGGAACTGGCGTTTTCGCATCTGTACCCGCTGCGCCATCGCACCTTGGCCAAAGCAGTCAAGGCGGCGCGCGGCAATCGACGCGAAGTGGTCAGCAAGATCCTGGAATCGGTCAGCACCACGCTGGCGGCAACCGGCATCAACGCGCAAATAGACGGCCGCGAGAAGAGCCTGTTCGGCATCTACCGCAAGATGCACAGCAAGCATCTGTCATTTTCGCAGGTGCTGGATGTGTACGGCTTCCGTATCGTGGTCGATACCTTCGCCAATTGCTACCTCGCGCTCGGCACCCTGCATGCGCTGTACAAGCCGATGCCGGGCAAGTTCAAGGATTACATCGCGATCCCCAAGCTGAATGGCTATCAGTCGCTGCACACGACCTTGATCGGCCCGTACGGTACGCCGGTGGAATTCCAGATACGCACCCAGGACATGCATCGGGTAGCCGAGTCGGGCGTTGCCGCGCACTGGCTGTACAAGGACGAAGAAGGCAATCTGAGCGATTTGCAGCAGCGCACCCACGCCTGGCTGCAGTCGCTGCTCGACATCCAGAAACAAACCGGCGATTCGGCCGAGTTCCTGGAGCATGTCAAGGTCGACCTGTTTCCCGATTCGGTTTACGTGTTTACGCCGAAATCGAAAATCATCGCCTTGCCGCGTGGCGCCACCGCGCTTGATTTCGCCTATACCATCCATACCGATGTCGGCGACCAGACTATCGCCGCCAAGATCAATCACGAAGCTGCGCCGCTGCGCACAGAATTGCACAACGGCGACATCGTCGAAATCATTACCTCGACCAGTTCGCGCCCTAGTCCCAACTGGCTCAGTTTTGTGCGCACCGGCAAAGCGCGTTCGGCCATCCGTCATCATCTGCGCACCATCAATCTGAGCGAGTCGGTGGAACTCGGCCAGCGACTGCTGTCGCAGGCGCTGGCGATGCTCAACCTGAATCCGGTGCTGGCGCCGATCGTGATCGATCGCCTGTTGAATGAATCCAGCGCCAAGTCGCTAGATGAAATCTATGCCGACATCGGCGTCGGCAAACGTATGGCGACCCTGGTGGCGCGCCATATCATGGGCTTGCTCGAAAACGAACCTTTGCAGACGCCGCTGCTCGACATGGAAGGTATTGTCGCTCCCGCCAAGATGGACCCGGTGGTGATCTATGGCAGCGAAGGCGTGTCGGTGCAGCTGTCGCCATGCTGCCAGCCGATTCCGGGCGATCACATCACCGGCCAGCTCAAGCGCGACCAGGGCCTGGTGGTGCACACCGAAGACTGCCACATCGCCAAGCGCCAACGCAACAAGGACCCTGATCGCTGGATTGAAGTGCTGTGGGGCGAAGACCTGAATCGCCGCTTCGATTGCCGCATCAAGGTGCTGGTGCATAACGACAAGGGCATCCTGGCCCGGGTCGCCGCCGAAATCGGCGACTCCGACGCCAACATCATCTATGTCAACATGGATGACGACAAAGATCAGTTGATGACGCAGCTGATCTTCACCATCCAGGTCGAAGACCGGGTGCACCTGGCCAGGTTGATGCGCAATGTCCGCCGCATCCGCGGCGTCACACGGATTCTGCGGGATCGCAACGCGTAACTGCCGGCCTGCCGGTGCAGCATAACGGCAGCCGGCCTACTGAATTATTGAATTATTGAAGCGACCGCTTGGGAGGTATCGACAGCGGCAAATGGAAAACATCGATGCCCTCCTCTGCCAGCTCCTCGCATTGTTCCGCCGATGCAATGCCGCGTATTCCATGCCCGGGCACTTCCTTGTAATGAATCCGACGCGCTTCCTCGGCAAAACCTGCGCCCACATCTTCCGTATTTTCCATCACATGACGCACCACGTCCTGCAGACGCTGCTGAAATTGCGCCACTGCCGCCGAACTCAAACCCGCGTCGCCGCCGGCAGGATTTGATTTGGCTGCGGATAAATTCAGATGCGGGGCTGACGGCAGCTTGCCGACTTTCAGGCTGTCGCACACCGGGCAAATAATCTGCCGTCCCGCCGATTGCGACAGAAAATCTTCCTCCGAGGCAAACCAGCCCTCAAAGCGATGATTTCGTTCACAAGCTAAATTGTAGACTTTCATGATGAACGGCACTTCGTCGGCGCGGAAAAGCAAGGATCTTACACTAAGCAGCATAGAACTTATTTCCGGCGCCCGCTGATTAAAGCTGATTTGCCGCTTGCAACAACATCTCGCCGATCCGGCTCGGCTAGTGCCAAATTCCACGCCCTAAATGCTGAAAGATTCAAAGGTTTCATCAAAAACACAAAATTTGTTCTTCCCGGCCCGCTTCGCTCGATACATGGCGATGTCGGCCTGCGACATCAGTTGCGACGCTGAAACGCCGATGCCGGGGTACAGCGCGATACCGATCGAGGCGCTCAGCTCAAATATTTTGCCGCCGACATTGAAAGGTATGCTGAGTGTCTCCAGCAATTGCTGAGCCACGACAATCGCTCCACTGTGGGCATCGCTGAGATCAGTCAGCAGGATAACGAATTCGTCGCCACCCAGGCGCGCCACGGTATCCGTGCCCCTTCGTTCGTCCAGCAAGCGTGCCGCGACCTGGTGCAAAACTCCATCACCCGCCGCGTGTCCATATTGATCGTTGATCGGCTTAAAGTCATCCAGATCGCAAAACAGCAGCGCAAAATGCGAGCCCTCGCGCTGGGCGCGCACCACCGCCTGCTGCAAACGATCTTCCAGCATAGTCCTGTTGTACAGACCGGTGAGCGCATCGTGATGCGCCATGAATGCCATGCTCGCCTCGCTCGCCTTGAGCGCGGCTTCTTTTTCATACAGCCGTTCCACCAAATAATTAAAACCAAGCACCAGATCGCCTACTTCGTCGCGGCGCCTGACCGGCAGCGGCGCCAGCGGCCGCGTGCCATCCGCCATTTCGCGCATCGCCTGCGCCGCACTCGTCAGCGGCCGCAACAAGCGCGGCAGCACCAACATCAATATCGCGATCGTCCCGAACAGTACCACCAGCGTGTTCTTCAGGAAGAAATTCCGCATGGCTTGAATCGGATGAAACACCTCTGCAGTAGGTATCCGTGCGACGACAAACCATCCTGTGCTCGGCACCGTCACCATGGAAGACAACTCCTCCACACCTTTCGCGTTAATCGTTATCCCGGTGCCGCGGAAGCCGGCCATGGCGCGATCGTGCAACAGATTCACGCCGGCTGCAGGGGTCGGCGCTAACACCATCGCAGGGTCGCTGGCGGCGACGAATAACTTATCGGCCGGCGAAACCAAAAGAAAGCCGCCGCTCGCTCCGAGCCGGACTTCTTGCAGGCGATCGAGAAAGCCCGGTGTGTTGAGCACCACCACGCCCGCCAGCACCGCCACCACCTGCCTGGCGGCGTTGCGTACCGGCGCCGCCATGATCAAGATCGGCTCGCCGTTAGCGCGTCCGCGCTCCGGCTTGCTCATCACAGGGGAGTCGGCATGCAAGGCAGCCTGGAACCAGTCGATCTCCGAAAAAACCAGGTTGCTGCGCCCCGCTATTGCCGGATATTCGGCTAGCAGGCCGTTGCCATCCGGCCGCAACACCAGCAAACCGCTATTAAACAAGGGGTTCACCCGCTGCCGTTCCCGGACCCAGGTCGCCAGTTTCTCCGGCTGCTGCAACAATTCCGGCGGCAGCGCCGTGCTCAGTTCGCCAATCAGGGCGCGTCTCGCCTGGATACTATGATCGATATCACGCGCGACATAGGAAGCAATCGATAATTGCTGATTTGCAACCTCGTCACGCAGGAGCCCTTGTGCGAACGGCAGCGCAAAAAACACGCGTAGTGAGATACCGGCAACGATAAGCAATACGCCGAGCCCGATAAAGCGGAATTTCATGCTTTGAAATATTCGCATTGGGCAATAATACAGAAAATCGTTAGACGTATGCTTGAAGAAAGGCAGCAGTCAGCAAACGCGAATGGACAACAGATTCAATCCGCCTCAAAATCGCGGCAAATCTGCCAACGTGCGCCCAGATACTTCGGGCCCAGTAATGCCGATCCCCTCAATCCCGTGCTCGTAAATCACCAGCGCGATGCTGGGGCCGCGCACAATTTTTCCATCGACTGAAAATGCAGTAGCGACCTCGTCGCCGAAATGCAACGCGTCGACCACCAGGCTGACATCCTGTTCTGAAGTCTTGTGCTCCCACCCGATAGAACCGTCATCCTTGGGTTTTGCCCGTCCCCAACGCACTTCTTCGATCCGGTCGCCTGCTACGTTAAAACGAAGCGCTTCAATCATATGAATGGACATGCATGTCTCCGGGACAGGAAGTTGAATGGATTTTCACATCATGGTACGCGCCATGTTAATCGGCAGCAAGATGCCTGGCAAAAATTTGCTAGCGCCTTGCGGCCACGACGTGCGTAAAAAAAACGCTACCCAATTTGAATTGGATAGCGTTTTTGCATGGGCTGCGCCCGATCGGATCAGTAAGGAACGTCGCCAGGAACCACCCGCAACCAGCCGCTCGGGCAACTCGGCACGGCGGGATAATAGCCGACCGGGTCGTTACAGTAGTAACTGAAATCAGCACCTGGCGGTACATACATCAATGGCGCCGGGCCTGGATAGAAATCGGGATCATAGTAGATTGGCGGCCAGAAAAAAGGACCGCCTATGATTATCCTGGTACGCCCATGGAAATCGCGAAACCGATGAAAACCGTGGCGAGCTTCCATGCCGCCGCCATGGTGCATGCCGCTGGCGTTGCCATGAAAGCCGCCGCCACGCTCGTGAGACCCGTGATTTTGCGCCACCGCGAAATCGCTGGCAACACTCAACATCAACGCGGTTACCGCACACCATAAAACCGTGAACCTCTTCATAGCAACACCTTTTACTTCCGGCGTTTGCTTCGTTTACCGCCAAGGCAACGCCACAACGACAGCACAAACCACATCCCTGTATTCAATATAGATTGGGCGATAGAAAG
Source organism: Collimonas sp. OK242 (assembly GCF_900107095.1). Lineage (GTDB taxonomy): Bacteria > Pseudomonadota > Gammaproteobacteria > Burkholderiales > Burkholderiaceae_D > Collimonas. Next base: position 675 of record NZ_FNOR01000002.1, on the reverse strand, counting down.
GGTAACTACAAATCGGTAATGTTTGCAACAACCTGTATCAATGCGGCAAAACGGCGGCAAGGACACATCCATCTCGTTACGCGCTTACGGTATACTTGCCCGTCCCAAACGCAGAAAGAAAGCACCAGAAATGACGACCTACAAAGAGCTGCAAGCACAAATCGAACAATTGAGAAAACAGGCAGAGGAACTGCGGCAAGCCGAAATCGCTGACGTCATCACCGAAATCAAAGCCAAGATGAACGAGTATGGCATTACCGGCGCGGATCTGGGCCTGATGGGCAAGAAACGCATCATGAAAACCAGCCCGGCAATGGCGCCGGAAGTGCCGGCGCCTGCACAGCCCGCCGGCAGTGAAATGTAATCAATCGAGTTTACTGCGCAGCCCCAGCGACAGCACATTGTTACGCAAGCCGCCGCTGCCCAGCTGCGCATCGTAGTTGAGATACCAGCCCCAGCGCTGGTCCACCGCGGTACTCAACCCCAGCCCGGCCCAGCCGGAACTGCGCGCCAAGCCTATCCCCTGCACCGTAAAACCCGCCGCCGGCGCCCCCACATACGCCGCCCCGAAAACCAGGCTGCCCGCCGTGAACGCATGCTGCCAGGCTGCATACGCCTGCACCACGCTCAAGCCGCCCGACCATTGGAAACTGCTGTCGCCGCGCAAGCCCAGCA
>NZ_FNOR01000034.1 GCF_900107095.1 Collimonas sp. OK242 | reverse complement strand
GTGTGTTGTTGCGCGGCACCAAGCGTGAAGACGTAGAGCGGGGCCAGGTGTTGGCTAAACCGAATTCGATCAAGCCACACAAGCATTTCACTGGCGAGATCTATGTTCTGTCGAAAGACGAAGGCGGCCGTCATACACCTTTCTTCAACAACTATCGTCCACAGTTCTACTTCCGTACTACGGACGTGACTGGTTCGATCGAGTTGCCGAAAGACAAAGAAATGGTCATGCCAGGCGATAACGTGTCGATCACAGTCATGCTGATCAACCCGATCGCGATGGAAGAAGGTCTGCGTTTCGCGATTCGCGAAGGTGGCCGTACTGTTGGCGCAGGTGTGGTTGCCAAGATCCTGCCTGACGCGTAATAGCAAAAAGTTGTAATCGCCGCGACCCGGGAAATTCCCGCCTCGCGGCGTTGATGTCTGAATGGTATGCAAACGGTATGCATTAAGTTAGCTGGCCAAGCCGTTCAGATAAAGTGTTTTAAGCGTAGGGGTGTAGCTCAATTGGCAGAGCGCCGGTCTCCAAAACCGGAGGTTGGGGGTTCGATGCCCTCCGCCCCTGCCACCGATTCAGGTGTAGGGTACTGAAGTTACTGAAAGTAAGCCGCGTATGTCTAACCACCCTGTGCAAACTGTCGGCGAAGCCGGTAGCAAGCTCAAAGTAATACTGGCAGTTTTGGCTGTCGTTGCCGGCGTTGTCGGCTTTTATTTTTTGTCGGGCCAGTCTGGTCTGGTGCGCGCTGGCGCACTGGTTGCCGGTTTGGTGGTGGCAGTCGCGCTGGCATGGACTTCGACTCAAGGACGTGAGTTCCTTGGTTTTGCCAAAGAAGCCGTGCGCGAGACCAAAAAAGTTGTTTGGCCGACCCGCAAGGAAGCGATGCAGATCACTGCCATCGTTTTCGCATTTGTGCTGGTGATGGCGATTTTCCTCTGGGGTATCGATAAGCTCCTCGAGGTCTTGTTGTACGACGTGATATTGGGTTGGAAACAATAATGAGCGATAGCACACAAAACGATGCGCAAGCAACTCCGCCTGTTGTGACGCCTTCGGCGCCAGCGGGCAAAAAGCGCTGGTATGTGGTGCATGCTTATTCCGGTATGGAAAAGAGCGTGCAACGCGCGCTGACCGAGCGGATCGACCGCGCTGGAATGCAGGAACAGTTTGGCCAGATCCTGGTGCCGACTGAAGAAGTGATTGAAGTCAAGAATGGCCAGAAAGCCGTTACCGAACGTCGTTTCTTCCCGGGCTATGTGCTGGTTGAGATGGAAATGACTGACGAAACCTGGCATCTGGTCAAGAACACCAACAAGGTAACCGGTTTCATCGGCGGCAAGTCGAACAAGCCTACCCCGATTCCGCAGCATGAAGTCGACAAGATCATGCAGCAAATGCAAGAGGGCATCGAGAAGCCGCGGCCTAAGGTCTTGTATGAAGTTGGCGAACTGGTACGTATCAAGGAAGGTGCTTTCACCGACTTCAACGGCAACGTGGAAGAAGTGAATTACGAAAAATCGCGCGTGCGCGTGACCGTCACCATCTTCGGCCGTGCTACGCCGGTTGAGCTGGAATTCGACAAGGTTGAAAAGGTCTGACCTGGCTTTGCCGGGCTAGATGGCAATAGTAAGAATATCAGTAACAAGAAGAACAAGAAATTAAGCGCCTTTCGGAGCGTCATGCATTAAACCGCATGGAATTCGAAGCAGTAAGAGGAGCCCCACTAGATTGCGGTTTGTGCAGTTTAATTGACCGGGCGCTAATACTCACAACTTTAGGAGCCATCATGGCAAAGAAAATCATTGGTTTTATCAAGCTGCAAGTTCCAGCTGGTAAAGCAAACCCATCCCCACCAATTGGTCCAGCACTGGGTCAGCGCGGTCTGAACATCATGGAATTCTGTAAGGCATTTAATGCCCAGACCCAAGGTGTCGAGCCGGGTCTGCCAATTCCAGTCGTGATCACAGCGTTCGCCGACAAGTCCTTCACATTCGTGATGAAGACTCCTCCGGCAACGATCCTGATCAAGAAGGCTGCTGGCATCACCAAGGGTTCGGCTAAGCCGCATACCGACAAAGTCGGTTCGATCACCCGTAAGCAAGCAGAAGAAATCGCTACCTTGAAGAAGCCCGATTTGACTGGTGCTGATCTGGAAGCTGGCGTACGTACTATCGCCGGTTCTGCTCGTTCGATGGGCATCACGGTGGAGGGTCTGTAATGGCTAAGTTAACTAAACGCGCAAAAGCGATCAAATCCAAGATTGATAGCACTAAGGTATATCCATTCGACAGCGCTGTTGCGTTGATCAAGGAATGCGCCACTGCAAAATTCAATGAATCGATCGATGTGTCCGTCCAGCTGGGCGTTGATGCAAAGAAATCGGACCAAGTGGTTCGCGGTTCCGTCGTGCTGCCAGCCGGCACCGGCAAGACCGTTCGCGTTGCAGTATTTGCTTCCGGCGAAAAAGCCGAGCAAGCTAAAGCTGCCGGCGCCGACATCGTTGGCATGGAAGACCTGGCTGAGCAAATCAAAGCCGGCAACATGCCTTTCGACATCGTGATCGCATCGCCAGATACCATGCGTATCGTTGGTACCCTGGGCCAGATCCTGGGACCACGCGGCCTGATGCCAAATCCGAAGGTTGGCACCGTGACTGCTGACGTAGCTACTGCCGTCAAGAATGCAAAAGCCGGTCAAGTGCAATACCGTACCGACAAAGCCGGTATCATTCACGCAACTATCGGTCGTAAATCGTTTAGCGATGCAGAACTGAAGTCCAACTTGTTGGCACTGATCGATGCATTGAGCAAAGCTAAGCCAGCTACCAGCAAGGGTGTATACCTGCGCAAGGTGTCCTTGTCTTCGACAATGGGTGCCGGCGTTCGTGTCGATCAATCGACACTGGCTGCTTAATTAACTGGGCTGAGTAGCTGAGCTGTATTGAATCAAGTCCTGAAGACGGTGTGCAGGTCACATTGTCATCAGGCGAATCTTTGGGCTGGATCTGTATTGGCGGCATCGATGCAGGTCCAGGCAATCAAAGACCGTTGGGCGGCGTGCAGCAGGTAGGCACAAAGTTAAACATCAAACGGGCAATCGTTTGGCACCCAACGCAGATGGTGTACCCGAACAAGTTTTGTAGTCTCATCGCTGCGTGTTTAATATCATGCGCTAGTTCTGAACTCCTAACTTCGGACGCCGTGTTCGAACCGATGTGAAGTAAGTAGCCATTTGAGGTTATGTAATTTCCGAGCATCATTTTTGGAGGTTGATCTTGAGTCTCAATCTGAATGACAAAAAGGCCGTAGTCGCCGAAGTCTCTGCAAAAGTAGCTGCTGCACAGACTATCGTCGTGGCCGAATATCGTGGCATCCAGGTTGGTCACTTGACCCAACTGCGCGCTAATGCGCGTACCCAGGGTGTGTACTTGCGTGTATTGAAAAATACACTGGCACGTCGCGCCGTTGAAGGTACCGCGTTTGCCGACCTCGCCTCGCAAATGACCGGCCCGTTGATCTATTCGATCTCCGAGGACGCCGTTGCTGCTGCAAAAGTCATCAATGACTTTGCAAAAACCAACGACAAACTGGTCGTCAAGGCAGGTAACTTCGCTGGTAAGCCGCTGGATAAGGCGGCTGTGCAAGCGTTGGCAAACATTCCAAGTCGCGAAGTTCTGCTGGCCCAAGTTGTGGGCATGATGCAGATGCCGATCGCTGGATTTGTGCGTGGTTTGGCTGCTCTGGCAGCAAAGAAAGAAGCCGAAGCTGCTTAATTGCAGCTTCATGGCGCTTTCTTGGCGTTAAAACCAATCAGATGTTATTACTGTAAAAAATTAGGAGTTTCACATGGCTTTTGATAAAGATGCATTCCTGACCCAGATTGATGGTCTGACTGTTATGGAATTGAATGACCTGGTAAAGGCATTCGAAGAGAAGTTCGGCGTTTCCGCAGCTGCTGTTGCAGTTGCTGGCGGCGCAGGCGGCGGCGCTGCTGCTGTTGCTGAAGAGCAAACCGAGTTCACCGTCATGCTCAAGGGCATCGGCGCGAACAAGGTTGGCGTGATTAAGGCTGTCCGCGAAATCACCGGTCTGGGCTTGAAAGAAGCTAAAGACCTGGTTGACGGTGCACCGAAGGCAGTTAAAGAAGGCGTTTCGAAAGCCGACGCTGATGCAGCAGCCAAGAAATTGGTTGAAGCCGGCGCAGAAGCTGAAATCAAGTAATTTCAGCTTTTTAGAGCGCATTTATTGCGCTGGAGTCAAAGTGCAGAACTCTCGAAAAGGAGAGTTCGGCTTTGGCTCCTTTGTCGTTTTCGATTTTGTTTAGCGCTTGTTGTTTTATTAAGCGTCCGTTGCCATCAAGCTCGAAGGGCTGAGACTTGAGGAATTGTTGGTTAAGACAGCTCAACTAGACTACTACTAGACCCTTAGTTTTATCTAGTTTGACTGAAAGATCCAGCGAATCCTGAATTCTCTATCCTTCCTGTCACTCACGGAGTGTTCAATGCACTACTCATTTACTGAGAAGAAGCGTATTCGTAAATCTTTTGCGAAACGCGCTAACGTTCACCACGTTCCGTTCCTGCTGGCGACCCAGCTCGAGTCGTATCTTGGCTTTTTACAAGCAGACAAAGTACCGTCTCAACGTAAGAACGAGGGCCTGCAATCGGCTTTCACTTCTATTTTCCCTATCGTTTCGCACAATGGTTTTGCGCGTCTCGAATTCCTGTCGTACGTTCTCGGTGATCCACCGTTTGACGTCAAGGAATGCCAACAGCGCGGATTGACGTTCGCGTCGCCATTGCGTGCCAAGGTGCGTCTGGTGATTCTTGATAAAGAATCGCCGACCAAGCCGGTCGTCAAGGAAATGAAAGAGCAAGAAGTTTACATGGGCGAATTGCCGCTCATGACAACTACCGGCTCGTTCGTGATCAACGGCACCGAGCGCGTCATCGTATCGCAGCTGCATCGCTCGCCAGGCGTGTTCTTTGAACATGACCGCGGCAAGACGCACTCGTCCGGTAAATTGCTGTTCTCGGCCCGTATCATTCCTTACCGTGGTTCCTGGCTGGACTTCGAGTTCGATCCGAAAGACATCCTGTTCTTCCGCGTCGACCGTCGCCGCAAGATGCCAGTGACGATCCTGCTGAAAGCGATCGGCATGTCGGTCGAGCAGATCCTGGCCAACTTCTTCGTATTCGACAACTTTGCGTTGCGCAACGAAGGCGCCGAGATGGAATTCGTCGCAGAACGCCTGCGCGGTGAAGTCGCGCGTTTCGACATCACCGACAAATCGGGCAAGGTCCTGGTCGCTAAAGACAAGCGTATCAACTCCAAGCACGTGCGTGACGTTGAAGCTGCCGGCATCAAGCATATCTCGGTACCGGAAGACTATCTGCTGGGCCGCGTCCTGGCGCGCAACATCGTCGACGGCGACACTGGCGAAGTAGTAGCCAACGCCAACGACGAGTTGACTGAAGAGTTGCTGGCCAAGCTGCGCGAAGCAGACGTTACCGACATCCAGACTCTGTACACCAACGATCTGGACCAAGGCAGCTACATCTCGCAAACTCTGCGCAGCGATGACACCAACGACCAGATGGCTGCCCGCGTTGCGATCTATCGCATGATGCGTCCTGGCGAACCGCCAACCGAAGATTCGGTTGAAGCGCTGTTCAACGGCCTGTTCTATAACGCCGATCGTTACGATCTGTCGGCTGTCGGCCGCATGAAGTTCAATCGCCGCATCGGCCGCGATGAACTGACTGGCGCCATGACGCTGTCGAACGAAGACGTACTGGCCGTGATCAAGATCCTGGTTGAATTGCGTAACGGCCGCGGCGAAGTGGACGATATCGATCACTTGGGTAACCGTCGTGTGCGTTGTGTCGGCGAACTCGCCGAGAATCAGTTCCGTGCCGGTCTGGTGCGGGTTGAGCGCGCAGTCAAGGAACGTCTCGGCCAAGCCGAGGCGGACAACCTGATGCCGCATGACCTGATCAATTCCAAGCCGATTTCGGCTGCTATCCGTGAATTCTTCGGTTCGTCGCAGTTGTCGCAGTTTATGGACCAAACCAATCCGCTGTCGGAAATCACCCACAAGCGCCGCGTATCGGCACTTGGACCGGGCGGTTTGACCCGTGAGCGCGCCGGCTTTGAAGTGCGCGACGTGCATCCGACCCACTATGGCCGCGTGTGCCCGATCGAAACACCGGAAGGCCCGAACATCGGTCTGATCAACTCGCTGGCTTTGTATGCTCGCCTGAACGAATACGGTTTCCTTGAGACACCGTACCGCAAGGTTGAAGACAGCAAGGTTACCGACCAGATCGATTATCTGTCGGCCATTGAAGAAGGCCGCTACATCATCGCCCAGGCCAATGCGACTATCGACAAATCGCTCAAGCTGTCCGATGAACTGGTTTCGGCGCGTGAAGCCGGCGAAACCATCCTGGTATCGCCAGAGCGCGTCCAGTACATGGACGTGGCGCCAGGCCAGGTGGTGTCGGTTGCTGCTTCGCTGATTCCGTTCCTCGAACACGATGATGCGAACCGTGCATTGATGGGCGCCAACATGCAACGTCAGGCAGTGCCTTGCCTGCGTCCGGAGAAGGCATTGGTCGGTACCGGTATCGAACGTACCGTGGCAGTCGACTCGGGCACCACCGTGCAGGCGCTGCGTGGCGGTATCGTTGATTACGTCGATGCGGGCCGTGTCGTGATTCGTGTGAATGACGAAGAAGCGACTGCCGGCGAAGTCGGTGTCGATATCTACAACCTGATCAAGTACACACGTTCGAACCAGAACACCAACATCAACCAACGGCCTATCGTGCAAGTTGGCGACCGCGTCGCCAAGCACGACGTGATCGCCGATGGCGCATCGACCGATCTGGGCGAGCTGGCTCTGGGGCAGAACATGCTGGTGGCGTTTATGCCATGGAACGGCTACAACTTCGAAGATTCGATTCTGATCTCCGAAAAAGTCGTGGCTGACGATCGCTACACTTCGATCCATATCGAAGAGCTGTCGGTGGTTGCACGTGACACCAAGCTGGGCGCTGAAGAAATCACCCGCGACATCTCCAACCTGGCCGAAAACCAGTTGGCGCGTCTGGATGAATCCGGCATCGTCTACATCGGTGCTGAAGTTGAAGCCGGCGATACGCTGGTCGGTAAGGTGACGCCTAAGGGTGAAACCCAGCTGACGCCGGAAGAAAAGCTGCTGCGCGCGATCTTCGGTGAAAAAGCTTCGGACGTAAAAGATACCTCGCTGCGCGTGCCTTCAGGCATGGTCGGTACGGTGATCGATGTGCAAGTGTTTACCCGCGAAGGCATCCAACGCGACAAACGTGCACAACAGATTATCGACGACGAACTGCAACGCTATCGCCTGGACCTGAACGACCAGTTGCGGATTGTTGAAGGCGATGCCTTCGAACGTCTGGAACGCATGTTGATCGGCAAGGTTGTCAACGGCGGTCCGAAGAAATTGGCCAAGGGTGCCAAGCTGACCAAGGAATACCTGGCAGACCTGGACAAATACCACTGGTTCGATATTCGTCCGGCGGACGACGATGCTGCCGTGGCACTGGAAGCGATCAAGGAATCGATCGCTGAAAAGCGCCATCAGTTCGATCTGGCATTTGAAGAAAAGCGCAAGAAGCTGACCCAGGGCGATGAGCTGCAGCCTGGCGTGCAAAAGATGGTCAAGGTTTACCTGGCTGTCAAGCGCCGTCTGCAACCAGGCGACAAGATGGCCGGTCGCCACGGTAACAAGGGTGTGGTTTCGCGCATTCTGCCGATCGAAGACATGCCGCACATGGCTGACGGTACACCGGCAGACATCGTGCTGAACCCGTTGGGCGTTCCATCGCGGATGAACATCGGTCAGGTTCTGGAAGTGCATCTGGGCTGGGCTGCCAAGGGTCTGGGTCTGCGTATCGGCGAAATGCTGAAGGCGCAAACCAAGATTGCCGAGCTGCGCAAGTTCCTGAACACGATCTACAACGAATCGGGCAAGACGGAAGACCTGGACGGCCTGAGCGACGACGAAATCCTGCATCTGGCGGATAACCTGAAGCAAGGTGTGCCATTCGCTACCCCAGTGTTCGACGGTGCGCACGAAGAAGAAATTCGTCGCATGCTGGATCTGGCGTACCCGGACGCAATCGCCAAGCAGCTCGGCATGACGCCATCGAAGAATCAGGTCACGATGTATGACGGTCGTACCGGTGAAGCCTTCGAGCGTAATGTCACGGTCGGCTACATGCATTACCTGAAACTGCACCATCTGGTCGATGACAAGATGCATGCACGTTCCACCGGTCCTTACTCGCTGGTTACCCAGCAGCCGCTGGGTGGTAAAGCGCAGTTCGGTGGACAGCGTTTCGGTGAGATGGAAGTTTGGGCATTGGAAGCTTACGGTGCGTCGTACGTGCTGCAAGAAATGCTGACAGTGAAGTCGGATGACGTAAACGGTCGTACCAAAGTGTATGAAAACCTGGTCAAGGGTGACCATGTAATCGATGCTGGCATGCCGGAATCCTTCAACGTGCTGTTGAAAGAAATCCGTTCGCTGGGTATTGACATGGATCTTGACCGCGAATAAGCGGTCAAGATCGACCGTCCCTCATTGCGGGACAGAGTTTATGAGGCGCCGAAGGGCGACGAATTACTCTGTCCCCAACTGACTAGACCGTGAGATCGAGTCAGACCGGACTGCAGCGATACAAAGGATGTGGGGCGATCAATTTCCCCTACGCAGCAATAGTAAAGAATCTTAGTTTCTTCACGCCAACTGGAGTGATACATGAAAGCACTGCTCGATTTATTCAAGCAAGTTCAGCAAAATGAACAGTTCGACTCGATCAAGATTGGTCTGGCGTCGCCCGAAAAAATTCGTTCGTGGTCTTATGGCGAAGTAAAAAAGCCTGAAACCATCAACTATCGTACCTTCAAGCCAGAGCGCGACGGTCTGTTTTGCGCCAAGATTTTTGGCCCGATCAAGGATTACGAATGCCTCTGCGGCAAGTACAAGCGTCTGAAACACCGCGGTGTTATCTGCGAAAAGTGCGGCGTTGAAGTCACGCTGGCAAAAGTGCGTCGCGAGCGCATGGGTCACATTGAACTGGCCTCGCCAACTGCGCATATCTGGTTCCTGAAATCGCTGCCGTCGCGTCTGGGCATGGTCCTCGACATGACCCTGCGGGATATCGAACGCGTATTGTATTTTGAAGCCTACGTCATCACCGATCCAGGCATGACTCCGCTGAAACGCTGCCAGATCATGTCGGAAGACGACTACGCCGCCAAATACGAAGAATACGGCGACGATTTCACCGCATTCATGGGCGCCGAAGGCATCCGTGAGTTGCTGCGCGCGATCGATATCGATCGTGATGCGGAAACCCTGCGTCAGGAATTGAAAGAATCGAAGTCCGAAGCCAAGATCAAGAAATACGCCAAGCGCCTGAAAGTGCTGGAAGCGTTCCAGCGTTCGGGCATCAAGCCTGACTGGATGATCATGGAAGTGTTGCCGGTGCTGCCGCCTGAGTTGCGTCCGCTGGTGCCGCTGGATGGCGGCCGTTTCGCGACCTCCGACCTGAACGACCTGTATCGCCGCGTCATCAACCGTAACAACCGTCTGAAGCGCCTGATGGAATTGCGCGCTCCGGAAATCATCACCCGCAACGAAAAGCGGATGTTGCAAGAAGCGGTTGACTCGCTGCTGGACAACGGCCGCCGCGGTAAGGCAATGACTGGCGCCAACAAGCGTCCGCTGAAATCCCTGGCAGAAATGATCAAGGGCAAGGGCGGCCGTTTCCGTCAGAACTTGCTGGGTAAGCGCGTCGACTATTCCGGCCGTTCGGTTATCGTGGTGGGCCCGCAACTGAAACTGCATCAATGCGGCTTGCCGAAATTGATGGCGCTGGAATTGTTCAAGCCATTCATTTTCCACAAGCTGGAAGTGATGGGCATCGCCAGCACGATCAAGGCAGCCAAGAAGGAAGTTGAAAACCAGACTTCCGTGGTGTGGGACATCCTGGAAGACGTGATCCGTGAACATCCGGTCATGTTGAACCGTGCGCCGACATTGCACCGCTTGGGCATCCAGGCGTTTGAGCCGGTCCTGATCGAAGGCAAGGCAATTCAATTGCACCCGCTGGTCTGCGCCGCATTCAACGCCGACTTTGACGGCGACCAAATGGCGGTTCACGTACCACTGTCGATCGAAGCACAGATGGAAGCGCGCACTTTGATGCTGGCTTCCAACAACATCCTGTTCCCATCGAACGGCGAACCGTCGATCGTGCCGTCGCAGGATATCGTGTTGGGTCTGTACTACGCCACTCGTGAGCAAATCAACGGCAAGGGCGAAGGCATGATGTTCCCTGACGTGTCGGAAGCCATCCGCGCTTACGACAACAAGGAAGTCGAGCTGACTACCCGCGTTACCGTGCGTATTACCGAGTATCCGAAGGATCCGGTCACAGGCGAGTTCGTCAAGACCATCAAGCGTTACGAAACGACTGTCGGCCGTGCGATCCTGTCGGAAATCCTGCCCAAGGGCCTGCCATTCACCGTGCTGAACCGCGCGTTGAAGAAGAAGGAAATCTCGAAGCTGATCAACACGGCATTCCGCAAGTGCGGCCTGCGCGCTACGGTGGTGTTTGCCGACCAGCTGATGCAGTCCGGTTTCCGCCTGGCGACCCGCGCCGGCATCTCGATCTGCGTGGATGACATGCTGGTACCACCGCAAAAGGCAACCATCATCGCTACTGCAGAACAAGAAGTGAAACAGATCGAACAGCAGTACTCGTCCGGTCTGGTGACTGCCGGCGAACGCTACAACAAGGTGGTGGACATCTGGGGCAAGGCCGGCGACGACGTCGGCAAGGCCATGATGGAACAGCTGAAGGTAGAAGACGTGGTGCGCCGCGACGGCACCAAGGGTACGCAAGAATCGTTCAACGCGATTTACATGATGGCCGACTCCGGTGCGCGCGGTTCCGCAGCGCAGATCCGTCAGCTGGCCGGTATGCGTGGCCTGATGGCGAAACCGGATGGTTCGATTATCGAAACGCCGATCACCGCGAACTTCCGCGAAGGTCTGAACGTTTTGCAGTACTTTATTTCGACCCACGGTGCACGTAAAGGTCTGGCCGATACCGCGCTGAAGACTGCGAACTCGGGTTACCTGACACGTCGTCTGGTTGACGTGACCCAGGATCTGGTCGTGATCGAAGACGACTGCGGCACTTCCAACGGCGCCTCGATGAAGGCCATGGTTGAAGGCGGTGAAGTTATCGAAGCGCTGCGCGACCGTATCCTCGGCCGTGTTGCCGCCAACGACATCGTCAATCCGGAAACCCAAGGCACGCTGTACGAAGCCGGTACCTTGCTGGACGAAGATGCAGTTGAAGAAATCGAACGCCTGGGCATCGATGAAGTCAAGGTCCGCACACCACTGACATGCGACACACGCTACGGCCTGTGCGCACAATGTTACGGTCGCGACCTGGGCCGCGGCTCGCTGGTCAACAACGGTGAAGCCGTCGGCGTGGTTGCTGCGCAGTCGATCGGTGAACCTGGTACCCAGCTGACCATGCGTACCTTCCACATCGGTGGTGCGGCATCGCGTTCGGCAGTGGCGTCCAGCGTTGAAGCCAAGTCCAACGGTACGGTCCGCTTCACGGCGACCATGCGTTACGTGACTAACGGCAAGGGCGAACTGATCGTGATTTCCCGTTCCGGTGAAGTCTTGATCACTGACGACCATGGCCGTGAGCGCGAGCGTCATAAAGTGCCTTACGGCGCCACCCTGATCGTCAAGGATGGCTTGACCATCAAGGCCGGCACGGCATTGGCGACATGGGATCCGTTGACCCGTCCTATCATTACCGAGTACACCGGTACGGTCCGTTTCGAGAACGTCGAAGAAGGTTCTACCGTTGCCCGTCAGATCGATGAAGTTACCGGTCTGTCGACATTGGTGGTTATCGATGCGAAGCGTCGCGGTTCGGTCACCAAGACTGTTCGTCCACAGGTCAAACTGTTGAACGAGCAAGGCGAAGAAGTCAGGATCGCCGGTACTGAACACGCAGTGACCATCGGCTTCCAGGTCGGTGCGCTGATTACCGTGAAAGACGGTCAGCAAGTGCACGTTGGTGAAGTGTTGGCGCGTATCCCGACTGAATCGCAAAAGACACGCGATATTACCGGTGGTCTGCCACGCGTTGCCGAGCTGTTTGAAGCACGTTCGCCGAAGGATGCAGGTATGCTGGCCGAAGTCACAGGTACTGTGGCCTTCGGTAAGGAAACCAAGGGTAAGCAACGTCTGGAAATCACGGACATGGACGGCAACAAGCACGAGTTCCTGATTACCAAGGACAAGCAAGTGCTGGTGCATGACGGCCAGGTTGTGAACAAGGGCGAAATGATTGTCGACGGCCCAGCCGATCCGCAAGACATCCTGCGCCTGTTGGGTATCGAAGCGCTGGCGCGTTACATCGTCGACGAAGTCCAGGACGTGTATCGCTTGCAAGGCGTGAAGATCAACGACAAGCACATCGAAGTGATCGTGCGCCAGATGTTGCGCCGCGTTCAGATCGTCGATGCGGGAGATGCTTCTTACATCACTGGCGAGCAGGTTGAGCGCTCGGAACTGCTGGACGAAAACGATCGCGTGATTGCTGCGGGCAAGATTCCTGCAACTTACGAAAACGTATTGCTGGGTATTACCAAGGCATCGTTGTCGACCGATTCGTTCATCTCGGCCGCCTCATTCCAGGAAACCACCCGGGTGTTGACCGAAGCCGCAATCATGGGCAAGAAAGACACTCTGCGCGGTCTGAAGGAAAACGTCATCGTCGGTCGTCTGATTCCAGCCGGCACCGGTCTCGCGTTCCATCGTGCACGCAAGGAAAAAGACAGCTGGGAAGCGGAAGAGCGCGCAGCATTGCTGCAATCCGAGCAGGCAGCACGCCTGGCAGCTGCGGAAGCACGCGCAGCTGAAGAGCTGGGTGCGCAGCAGGGCGGCGAAGCTTAATCCTTTTATTGGATCAGCAAGCAAAACGGCAGTGGATGAGAAATCATCCACTGCCGTTTTTTTTGGGGTAATGATGCAATATTGGAAAATTACAAGGAATACCGGATTGTTCAGGTCGGATAACGTCAATCCCTCTGCTGCCGCAGAGGCTTGCCATTGTCGATCACTTCCCTGCAGTCGCCCTTGAACGTAGAGTTGTCGTAATCGGTCCAGCCGTAGCTGTCGACATAGCGTTTATGCGGCCGCAGCTTGCTGCTCAGGAAACTCCATTCCAGGTGCTCGTCAGGATAGCGGATATCGGCCAGGTCGAGCAGCGAGTGGAATACATTTTCGGTAGTCATCCGCGTGCGTTTATGGCGCTGCAGCTGCGCCACTTTGTCCGGATAGGTTTGCTTGTACAAATCGGAATACCACATCAGGGCTGGTATGTGGAATTCGAACTGGGTGTTGTGGCCATGGAAGGCGATTTTGCAGCTGCCGTCGTACAGCGTCTGGCCGTGATCCGAGAAGTACATCATCGCGCTCAATTGCTTCGAATCCCTGAGCGTATCTATTACTTGCGACAGAAACCAGTCCACATACCGTATCGAGCTATCGTAGCTATTGTTCAGCGCCGTCTTGTTCGCCAGGTTGGTGTAAGCAGGGTGTTCAATGCCGAACAGCGAGGGCTGCCACTTGTCGAATTGCTGGGGGTAGCGGTGACTGTAGTTCCAGTGGTTGCCCAGCGTATGCAGCACGATCAGTTTCCTGGCCGCAGGATCGTCCATCGCTTTCTGCAGTTGCGGCAGCAGGATGGCGTCCAGGTTCGAGGTGTCGGTGAAGCCGCCCAGGTTGAGAAATTGCACTACGTCCGCTTCATTGGCGAATACCGATACCGGTGTATCGAATTTGCCGTACGACATCTGGTTCGAAATCCAGTAAGTCTTGAATCCAGCCTCCTTGTAGGCCGTGATAAAGGACTTCTCGGCAAAGCCGGCTTTCAGGCTGTCTGTCGCCGGCTTGCGCGATACCATGACCGGTACCGATAACCGGGTTGCCGATACCGACGTGGTGACATCTGAAAAACTGACCAGGTTGCTTTCCTTGCTCAGCAAGGGATTGGTGTCACGTTGATAACCATTCAAGCTCCAGCGATCGTAGCGGGATGACTCGCCGATCACCATGACGACAATTTGCGGCGTGTTTTGCTGGCTTGCCTGATGTGCGCCAAAATGGAATTGGCGGTTCTTGTGCGCCAGATCGTCCAGGTATTCCTGTTCTTTCCAGAAATCGTAACCGCGTACCGCCAAGCCGAACGGCCAGGTACGGCTGACCGGATCCGCTTCCAGCGGTGTTGCCGCCCATGCGGGAAGCTTGCCGAGATGCATGCCTTGAGGGATGGGCAAAGAGGCAACCTTGCTATTTGCACTAGCCGCTGGCGCGGCTTGGATACCGACTTGCTGCCCGTACAGCCAAACGCATAAGCCAACAGTAAGCACCAACCAACCAAACCAGCGCGAAGGCCCTTTCAGGTCAAGATCGCGTGTGCGACTGGCCGCCAGCCAGCTTAGCGCCCACCACAGAACGATTAGTGCGAGAATCAGCGCCAGCCACCAGACTTTATTGCCCAGGAACTCCATGGCTTCGCCAGGACTGGTTTCGGCAATGATGCCAAGGTGATGGGTTGAAATCCCCTGGCCATAAAACTTGCGCAGATAGATCTCGGTGGGCGAGGCAAAAAAGGCCGGGAACAACAACCAGTGAAACCAGGCGGGACGCTTGAAGATGGACCAGATGACCAGCCAGATCGCCATTTCCGTGGCGATGATCCGAATCGGATGATCGATCGTCTGGCCGAACAGCAGCGGTACGAAGGGCACCAGGGACAGGGCCAGGTAGGTAACCAGCACGAACAGGTTATTGCGGCGAAACAAGGCAGGCATCATCGGGGAGAAAAATAGTCGAGTCTTATTATCCCGCAAAGCTGGTGACGGGAACCGGGATGGATGAGATATAGCGAGACATGCGCAGGCAATAGCCGCAGCTTTGTTATCAAATAATTAATCGCCATATGTGGCGGCCGGGACTGTTGCAATCAGTTATGTTGGTGTTGTGCTTTTGTTGCGTTTACGGACCGCACATCCAAGACGGCGGTTGACTGCCAGGCATCATAGGGATATACTCGCGGGTTCTCGATTGTAGGCTCTATTGGGCCGAACGTTCTTTGGTCTGCTTCCGCTTTCTATAGCGCGTTTCTCCTCTACTGCCGAATGTCGAACTGCGCGAACGGTGCGCAAATTGTGCGGTTCCTAGCGCAAGTATCTGTCCAATCCCGGACAACCGATTTCGGGATTGTTGTTATTAACGTCGTAATTTTGTTGGATATATAACGATGCCAACCATCAATCAATTGATTCGCCAGCCGCGCGTTTCTGCGGTCGTAAAGAGCAAATCACCAGCGCTGGAAAACAGCCCGCAAAAACGCGGCGTTTGCACCCGCGTTTATACGACAACTCCAAAGAAGCCAAACTCGGCTCTGCGTAAAGTTGCCAAAGTTCGCCTGACCAACGGTTTCGAAGTCATTTCGTACATCGGCGGTGAAGGCCATAACCTGCAAGAACATAGTGTCGTGCTGTTGCGCGGCGGCCGTGTGAAAGACTTGCCGGGTGTGCGTTACCACATGGTTCGCGGTGCACTGGATACCCAGGGCGTCAAGGATCGTAAGCAAGCACGTTCGAAGTACGGTGCAAAGCGTGCTAAGGCTGCAAAGAAATAATAG
Organism: Collimonas sp. OK242; assembly: GCF_900107095.1. Classification (GTDB taxonomy): domain Bacteria; phylum Pseudomonadota; class Gammaproteobacteria; order Burkholderiales; family Burkholderiaceae_D; genus Collimonas. Next base: position 3,485 of record NZ_FNOR01000034.1, on the reverse strand, counting down.
TTTTCGTGCGGCGTAAGCCAAGCGAATAAGTGTCGGTCCCCCATGGGCCGAGTAAGTGGGTAGCTATGATGGCTGTCCGCGAGCGTGCAGAAACAAAAGATCTGCTGCTCAACTGAAGATTGAAAGGAATCGAAATGCCACGTCGTCGTGAAGTCCCCAAGCGGGAGATTCTGCCGGATCCAAAATTCGGTAATGTTGATGTTGCGAAGTTCGTCAACGTCCTGATGTTGTCCGGTAAGAAATCGGTCGCAGAAAACATCATTTACGGTGCCTTCGAGCACATTCAAACCAAATCCGGCAAAGATCCGCTGGAAGTGTTTGCCCTTGCTATCAGCAACGCCAAACCATTGGTTGAAGTCAAGTCGCGTCGCGTCGGTGGTGCAAACTACCAGGTGCCAGTTGAAGTTCGTCCTGTCCGTCGTATGGCTTTGTCGATGCGTTGGTTGCGTGAAGCAGCTAACAAGCGCAGCGAAAAATCGATGCCGCAACGTCTGGGTGGCGAATTGTTGGAAGCCGCAGAAGGCCGCGGCGGCGCAATGAAAAAGCGTGACGAAGTTCACCGTATGGCAGAAGCGAACAAGGCGTTCTCGCACTTCCGCTTCTAATAGACTGGGCAGCCGGCTCCCTGAATCGAGTCGCTGTCCGCATCTGAAATTTGTTCGAGCCGAGCGCATATTTTTATTAAAAATGGCGCTCGGTTTCGTGCATTAAAAGACTTAGGATTAAATCATGGCTCGCAAGACCCCCATTGAGCGCTATCGCAATATCGGTATCTCCGCTCACATCGATGCAGGTAAAACCACGACTACAGAACGCGTTCTGTTTTATACCGGTGTGAATCACAAAATCGGTGAAGTGCATGATGGCGCAGCCACCATGGACTGGATGGAACAGGAGCAAGAGCGCGGCATCACCATCACTTCCGCTGCAACGACTTGCTTCTGGAAGGGTATGGCGGGTAATTTCGCTGAACACCACATCAACATCATCGATACTCCGGGCCACGTCGACTTCACGATTGAAGTTGAGCGCTCGATGCGTGTCCTGGACGGCGCCTGCATGGTTTACTGTGCAGTAGGCGGCGTGCAGCCACAATCGGAGACAGTTTGGCGCCAAGCCAACAAGTACAAGGTTCCACGTCTGGCATTCGTCAACAAGATGGACCGTACCGGCGCGAACTTCTTCAAGGTGTACGAACAAATGCGTTCGCGCTTGAAGGCGAACCCGGTTCCTATGCAAGTGCCTATCGGCGCTGAAGAAAAGTTTGAAGGCGTGATCGATCTGGTCAAGATGAAGGCTATCTACTGGGACGACGCTACTCAAGGCATGAAGTTCGACTACCGTGAGATTCCTGCCGAGCTGGCCGCCGATGCTGCCAAGTGGCGCGAAAACATGGTTGAAGCCGCCGCTGAAGCATCGGAAGAGCTGATGAACAAGTACCTGGAAGAAGGCGACCTGACCGAAGCTGAAATCAAGGCTGCGATTCGTCAGCGTACCCTGGCCAGCGAAATCGTTCCGATGATGTGCGGCACTGCGTTCAAGAACAAAGGCGTGCAAGCCATGCTGGACGGCGTGGTCGAGTACCTGCCGTCGCCGCTGGACATTCCGCCGGTACCGGGCCTGGACGAAGACGATGCGCCGATCTCGCGTAAGCCTGAAGACGGCGAAAAGTTCTCCGGCCTGGCGTTCAAGATCGCAACCGATCCGTTCGTCGGTCAGATCTGCTTCATGCGCTGCTACTCGGGCACACTGAATTCGGGCGACACCGTTCTGAACTCGATCAAGGGTAAAAAAGAGCGTATCGGCCGTATCGTGCAGATGCACGCGAACCAGCGTGAAGAAATCAAGGAAATTCTGGCCGGTGACATCGCTGCACTGATCGGGATGAAGGATACAACCACTGGCGACACACTGTGCGACGCCAATGCATTCATCATCCTGGAACGCATGATTTTCCCTGAGCCGGTGATTTCGCAGGCGGTTGAGCCTAAGACTAAGCAAGACCAGGAAAAAATGGGCTTGGCTTTGAATCGTCTGGCGGCAGAAGATCCTTCGTTCCGTGTTCGCACAGATGAAGAATCGGGTCAGACCATCATCGCCGGTATGGGCGAGTTGCATCTGGACATTATCGTCGATCGTATGAAGCGTGAATTCAACGTTGAAGCGACCGTCGGTAAGCCGCAAGTTGCGTATCGCGAAACCATCCGCAAGACTTGCGAAGAAATCGAAGGCAAGTTCGTCAAGCAATCGGGTGGTCGCGGTCAATACGGTCACGTGGTTCTGAAGATCGAGCCGCAAGAACCGGGCAAGGGCTTCGAGTTCGTCGACGCGATCAAGGGCGGTACCGTTCCACGCGAATACATCCCTGCGGTTGAAAAGGGTGTCCGTGAAACATTGAACACCGGTGTCCTGGCCGGCTACCCTGTGGTAGACGTCAAGGTAACCCTGTTCTTCGGTTCTTACCATGACGTTGACTCGAACGAAAATGCGTTCCGCATGGCCGCTTCGATGGCGTTCAAGGACGGCTGCCGTAAAGCCAGCCCGGTTATTCTGGAGCCAATGATGGCGGTTGAAGTCGAAACTCCGGAAGACTACGCCGGTACTGTGATGGGCGATCTGTCGTCGCGTCGCGGTATGGTTCAAGGTATGGATGAAATCGCCGGCGGTGGCGGCAAGATCATCAAGGCCGAAGTACCTCTGTCGGAAATGTTCGGTTACTCGACTTCGTTGCGTTCGGCTACTCAAGGCCGTGCAACTTACTCGATGGAATTCAAGCATTACGCTGAGGCGCCGAAGAACGTTATCGATGCAATCGTAACGTCCAAAGCTAAGTAATTTGTCTCATTGGGGACAGAGTTTAAGAGCCACCGTAGCGTGGCGAATTACACTCTCCGTGCGACTCTGTCCTCAACTGACTAGATAAAACGCTTGCATTGCAAAGAACTAAATTAGTACATCGTTTAACAACATCGTTCTTTTTGAAGGAAGAATAAAATGGCAAAAGGTAAATTCGAGCGGACCAAGCCGCACGTCAACGTTGGTACTATCGGCCACGTTGACCACGGCAAGACCACGTTGACAGCAGCGATCGCGACAGTGTTGTCGAAGAAATTTGGCGGCGAAGCCAAAGCGTACGATCAGATTGACGCAGCGCCAGAAGAAAAAGCGCGCGGCATCACGATCAACACTGCGCACGTTGAATACGAAACTGCAAACCGCCACTACGCCCACGTTGACTGCCCAGGCCATGCTGACTATGTGAAAAACATGATCACCGGCGCGGCACAGATGGACGGTGCGATCCTGGTATGTTCCGCAGCTGACGGTCCGATGCCACAGACACGTGAGCACATCCTGTTGTCGCGTCAGGTTGGCGTGCCATACATCATCGTGTTCCTGAACAAGGCCGACATGGTCGACGACGAAGAGTTGCTCGAGCTGGTTGAAATGGAAGTGCGCGAGCTGTTGACCAAGTATGATTTCCC
>NZ_FNOR01000052.1 GCF_900107095.1 Collimonas sp. OK242 | reverse complement strand
TGTCCAGTCCTAAAATAGGTTGACAATATTTATTGCCATAGAAACGCTTGATGCACTGCATCGGGCGTTTTGTATTTCAAGGCGGTGTGCGGCCGTTCTTGATTATAAATTTGAACGGATTGGGCCACCATTTTACGAGCTTGCTTCAGATCGGCCGACCGGCTTAGCAAGAGCTCTCCCTTGAGGATGCCGTTGACTCGTTCAGCCAAGGCATTCTGATAGCAGTCGTAGCCGTCCGTCATTGAGCAGGTCAGCCCGTGGCGGCGATGGATGTCCTGGTAGTAATTGGAGCAGTATTGGATACCTCGGTCCGAATGATGAATCAACGGCCCTTTGCTACGACGTCCCCGAAGCGCCATTTTCAAGGCCTCGCTGACCTCTTCTGTTTGCAAGCTCTCGTGTACATGATGGCCCACAATCTTGCGAGAGTAGGCGTCAGTAATCAAACTCAAATAGACGAACTTGCTTGCCGTAGGTAAATAGGTGATGTCAGCCACCCACACCTGCTCCGGCTCTGTTGCAACCACTTGCTCAGGGCCAGTCTTGAGTAAATTAGGATGCCGTCGGAAGCGATGATGGCTATTCGTGGTCTTGTGATAGGCCCGTTGCGGCCTCACCAGCAGGCGTTCTTGCCTCAAGATGTCAAACAGTCCGTCTCGCCCAACCTTGATGCTCGCCTGGGCGAATTTCCCCTCCAACATGCTGTGCAACTTGCGAGTGCCTACACGAGGTTGGCGCAAACGTATCGGCTGCACAAGACTCACTACTGTTTGTGCCTTGTCTTGGCACTGCAGCGCTCGCTGATGGCGCTTGTAATATGCCTGGCGGCTTATGCCCATGTGGCGGCAGGCCCTCTTAACGCTTAATCCTTCGACTTCTTTGCGTGAGATGACCTGCCAGAAGGCTTTTTTACGGTGACCCCGTGTTCACCTTTCAACGTATCGATCACTGCCTCGAACAACGCAGATTTCTGCCTTTCTTCCCGCAGTTGCCGTTCTAGCTCTTTGATTCGTTGCTCAGGGGTTAACGGCTTGGCCGGTTCATTTGTCATGGTCATTCTCCGCTTAGTTCGGCCCCTCGGACTCGTCCAGTCCTGTAAGCCGTGTTTGCGACACCATACCAAAACTGTCGACCGACCCTGGATTCCATACCGCTTTTGCGCTTCTTTGTACGTTATCTCGCCTTTTTCTACTTGCTCGACAACGCTCAATTTAAAAGCCAGGCTGTAATCCCGTTGACTACGCTTAGTCCCTTGCTCCATCTGACACTTCCTTTCTTCATCGGAAAAGTGTCAACTTATTTCAGGACGGGTCA
>NZ_FNOR01000011.1 GCF_900107095.1 Collimonas sp. OK242 | reverse complement strand
AAATGAACATGACGCCGTTGATCGACGTCATGCTGGTGCTGATCATCATGCTGATCATCACGATTCCGATCCAGAATCACGCCATCAAGCTGAACATGCCGACCGGTAATCCGCCGCCGCCACTGGCCTTGCCGGTGGTGGACACGGTGGATATCGATCCGGCTGGCACGGTGATGTGGAACGGTACGCCGATGGCCAGCCGTGCGGAACTGGAAGAGCGCTTGAAGACGGTGGTGGCAGGCGGCAATATCGATGAAGTGCATCTGCGGCCGAACAAGCTGGTGGAGTACAAGTCGGTCGCTGCCGTGATGGCGTCGGCGCAGCGGCTGGGCGTGACCAAGATCGGTATCGTCGGCAATGAGCAGTTCATGGATAGGTAATTAGTATTTGTTTTCTGCACCAGAGGATAGGCAGGGTTAGGGCGGGTTGTAGCCCTTACACCTGCCTATTTTCGTTTTCGATTGAAAGAATAGCTATGTCCAATTTGCGTTTCGCGCCAATTTTCGTATTGTTGACCGCAGTGGGGTTAACCACCGCACTTCCAATTTTGAGTCTTGCTCCCAGCGCTTATGCCGCAGACCAGGCAGATCAGGCGAAAGCCGAGACCGTGCGTCCGGAAATAGGTAAGCCGCTGCAGGCAGCGCAGGCACTCCTCAAAGAAGAAAAATACAAAGAGGCACTTGCCAAGATTGCTGAAACCGACGCTGTCAGCGATAAGACAGCTTTCGAGATTTATTCCATTGACCGACTGCGCGGCGCAACCGCAGCACGTGCCGGCGATACCAAGCTGGCCGGAAGCTCGTTTGAAGCAGTGGTTGCTTCCGGGCGTCTTACTCCAGACGAGCAAGCCAAAATTGTGCGTGCGCTAGGCGGCTTGTACTACGATGCCGAAGACTATCCCAAGGCCATTACCTGGCTCTCGCGTTCGCTGAAAGAGGGCGGTAACGACCCGCAAACGCGGATGCTGCTGATCCAGTCCTACTACCTGAGCAACGATATTCCACGCGCCACCAGCGAACTGCAAAAGGATATCGCGGCTGATGAGAGCGCTGGCCGGACACCGTCCGAGCAGACCCTGAAATTGCTGGTCAGCTGCGCACTCAAGGCCAACGATAAACCCGCATATCTGAGTTCGCTGGAAAAGCTCAACACCTTCTACCCAAAGAAAGAATATTGGATCGACATCCTCAGCCGCATCCAGAACAAACCGGGTTTCTCCGACCATTTGACACTGGATCTGTATCGACTGAAAGCCGCTGCCGTGCAGTTGCAGACCAGCGGCGAATTCACCGATGTGGCGCAGCTGGCATTGCTGGCAGGATTCCCGGGGGAAGCGAAGAAGATACTCGATCAGGGTTATCAATCGGGGATATTAGGCAGTGGCCCGGATGCAGCCAAGCAGAAGCGTCTGCGCGACCAGGCTAACAAAGCGATAGCTGATGACCAGCGGACCATGGCGCAAAGCGAAGCTTCGGTAACCAGCACCAAAGAGGGCACCGGCCAACTCAATCTGGGTTATGCATTGGTCACCGCAGGTCAGTTTGACAAAGGCCTGGCGCTGATGGAGAGTGGTTTGAAAAAAGGCGGCCTCAAGCGCCCTGAAGACGCCAAACTGCATCTTGGCATCGCGTATCAGATAGCGGGACAGAAGGATAAGGCGATTCAAGTATTCAAGACCGTTCAGGGTACTGACGGAGTTGCAGATCTGGCGCGTCTATGGGTGATACAAGTCAATCATCCTTTGAACTGATTTCATCGGCTAGTTGCTATACGCAAAAACAGAGTTGTTCGCAGGTGATCTGCAACAACTCTGTTTTTTTATGGGCAAACCAGCTGAAAGCTTGCTCCTTGCATCGACTTAGTTTCTAGGCCCCCTAGGCGCTACGGGTGGAATCATGTCGGGGACTTGCTCAGGTGAGAGCGTTTGCATATTGGTGGACTTCTTGGTTTGCTTGGAGGGCAGGTTGCTGCCGGTAGTATAGACGTTCTCCTGATTGTTCGATGCGATGTCTTGATTGCCTGTTTCGACCGCACATGCCGACAGTAGCGGCAGAATAAATACGCAAAAAAATAGTGTTTTCATGGGCTGCTTCTGGTCTCTGAAAGTTGGAAATCGTAGCGCTGTCCAGCGAAGATCACGCACGCTACTCTAAGTTACATTTTAGAAACAAACGATAACATATTTGCTTTTGGAAATGCAAATTAAACACTATGTTGACATCCCGGCCATACCAGGCCGGATCAAAAGGAATGAGGCTTCGCCGGTCACGTCGCGGATGACGGAAAGTATCTGATCATGGCGCCGGCAAACCTGCTACGAAGCAGATAGAAGAAGTTGCCGATCGCTGCGGCTTTTTAACTAAAGTGCTGGATATGCATATTGCACCGGATGCCGGGACGGTTGCCGGAGATGCGCTCAAACCGTCGGCAAATTGATCGCGTTCACATCAACGCAGTCAGCGGCGTTGACAGCGCATGATTGTGCGTGGCGGTGCTTGACCGCAGCCTGCATTGATAGCGGCAGGCCGGTCGACCACATCTGCCGGCACTTGCAAAAAGATGGCTTATCGACTGTAAAAAATCGAGCGCGCTTTCATCGGCGTTCTCATGACACTTTCTGCTCACTGAGCATGCGGCTATCTTCGTGTTTCAAATCCTTATAGCATTCGCATGCTCTTGCTTCAAGACCTGTCCGATCCAGCACCGTCATATGGCCACGCGCATATTGGATCAAGCCTTCTTCCTGCAATTTCCCCGCGGCTTCGGCAATCGATTCCCGCCGCACGCCCAGCATTGCGGCTATTGAGCTTTGGGTGACGCTGATTTCATTGCCCTGCAAGCGATCCAGTGTCAGCAGCAGGGAGCGGCACAATTGCTGCGGAACGCTGTGGTGGCGGTTGCACACGGCAGTCTGGGACATTTGCGCAAGCAGCGTCTGGGTATAGCGCAGCAACAATTGCTGCAACGCGCCGCCACGGTTGAATTCCTCCGTCAGAATGCCAGCCTTCAGGCGAAAGCCGTAACCCGCGCTTTTCACAGCGACGCGGTGCAGACACTTGCCGCCGCCCATGAACAGGTTGACGCCCACTACGCCATCATTACCGATGACGGCTGTTTCCGCCGAACTGCCGTCTTTCATGTCATGCAGCAAGGAAACAATGCTACTGGTGAGGAAATAGATATGCCGCATCTCGCCATCTGCCTCGCATACCGTCATATCGAAAGGCATCGCGACAAATTCCAGATGTGGCTGCAAGCGCCTGAAATCTTCCGCTGGCAGCGCAGCGAGTAGTTGGTTCTGCAGGGGATTGTGACCGTACAGCCCGGCAATGCGAAGCGAGGTGAGGTTTTGCGTCCCGGGCCGAATTAAATTGCGGGCGTTGTCCCCGCGCAGGACAGACAGCATCGCTGCATTGCTCTTCGGGCTCTTTTTTAAATTGCTGCAACTGTTCAATACCTGAGTCATCGCCATCTCCTTTGAGGATGTGGTGGTACTTCCGTGTATTGATCATTGCATCGGTACAAGGTTTTCGACATCAGCGCTTGTCTTCTTCTGCTGTAGGAATGCGCTGACACAAATAAAGACGGGATAGTTCGAATCTCGGCTGGTTCGACTATTTTGCAACAGTTGCCATCACCAGTGCCGGCGATTGCGCGGCACCGAAGAATGACGCGGCGGCACTTGCGCCAACCGCGTCTGGTTTCCTAACTTCCGGTAGAGGAGCTGGAAGATGCAGCAGCCGGTGCGGCGTCAGGGGCCGACGAAGCTGGAGCTGCAGGAGTAGCCGGTTGGGCAACCGGTGGCGGCATCGCTTGTTGTGTTGCAGGGGGAGTTGTTGCTGAAGAGGCATTCTGGTCATCTGCTTTTTTACATCCGCTGACCGCGATCATGGCAATTGCTGCAACGATAAATGTTTGTTTAATTAACATATTCTCTCCATTGAGACGGCAGCAGCGTGTCAAACCGCCACCATCAGAAAATTGAAAAAGCGTTGCTGACGCTTATATCTTTGTGCAAAAAATCGGGAATGTAAAGTTTCAAGCTGTGTTTTTTCATCGAAAAAAATCCCGTCGAGCAACTTGCTATCGGCCGCAAAGCCGCGCGCAGCAAGGGAAGTCCGCAAATTTTCGAGGTGACGCGCTAAGTTGCTTAGCGTACAAAACCGATCCGTAATTGCATTTAACCTTAATCACGCGATGCTACGAAAGTTGCTCGTGCCCCTGGCGCGGCCGTTAAGCGAGCTACGGCTGCATCGAATGCCGGACTGTTCGCCACGACCGCGGTTTTGCTTTTACAAAGGATCTATCATGAACAATATTCGCACTCTTATGTTGGCTGTCTCAGCACTGCTATGCATGAATCTGGCCCAGGCACAAACCGCCGTTTCTACCGATGATGCGGCTACTGCCGCTGGCGTCAGCGCTGGCGCGAAAGCGACTGTCTCCACGGATCCGCTGGTGCAAAAGCGGCAATCCGACAGCGATGCCAAGGCGGATTACAAGGCTAAGAAGAAAACCGCAAAAGCAAATATGAAAGTCGAGAAAGCGGAGGCGAAATCCGAATTGAAAGAAGAGAAACTGGAATCGACCGATGTCCGCAACAAGGCATTGGCAACCGATCCTATCCCTAAATAAAATTCACCCCGTGTTTGTCGTCAACGTCGGCCGCGAACCATAAGCAGCAGGCGGCCGTACGTTGGAGACTGTAGGTTAAGCGGCAGGCATCATGCCGCTGCAAGCGCCAGCTCGGCGGCTCTGCGCGCATGAATGGCGGTGGTGTCAAACAACGGCACCGGGGAATCGTCGGCGCCGATCAATAGTGAAATTTCGGTGCAGCCAAGAATGATCGCTTGCGCACCTTGCGCGATCAGGCCTGCCATCACCCGGCGGTAATCGGCGCGCGACGCTTCGTTCACTTTTCCCAGGCAAAGTTCTTCATAGATGATGCGATGAACCAGTTCGCGATCCTCCTGTTCCGGCGTCAATATCCGCAAGCCATGATGGTCGCGCAAACGATCTTTGTAGAATGCTTGTTCCATGGTGAAGCGAGTACCTAGCAAACCTATGGTCGACCAGCCGGCTTTCTTGATTTCGTCGGCGGTAGGATCGGCGATATGGAACAAGGGTATGCCGGCCGCAGCCTCGATCGCGCCGGCAACCTTGTGCATGGTGTTGGTGCACAAGACCAGAAAATCGGCGCCGGCGCGTTCCAGTGCCTGCGCCGCTTCAGCCATTTTGGCGCCTGCAGCGTCCCAGTCGCCGGCATGCTGCAGGCGCTCAATCTCGTGGAAGTCGACGCTGTAGAGAATGATTTTCGCAGAGTGCAAGCCGCCCAGCTGCCGCTTGACCGTTTCGTTGATTTGACGGTAGTAGGGAACGGTCGATTCCCAGCTCATGCCGCCGATAAGGCCGATGATCTTCAAACAGGCTCCCTGGTGGTGAGGGTTGATATCGATATCTAGTGGACTGTAACAACCAAATCAAGAGCGCCTGTCACGTACCCGACACGCATGGCGGCGTTGCAAATGCTCGCAATAGTCCCGCTATTGCTGCGCTTTGCGCCTTGCCCTGCGCGCCGGGTACGCGCCCTTCACTCTCGATTCGGTTGTTACAGTCCACTAGCATGCGCAGCGCAAGAACATACTAGCGCAAAGCGGTACTTGACATTACTATTCCGGCATCACAAAGGAATAGCTTATGCCGCATCCCACCTCCCTGTCCAGTTTTGCCGCCGGCACCCGCGATACCTTGCCGATGTTGATCGGCGCCGCACCGTTCGGCGTGATTTTCGGCGCCCTGGCTGCCGCCGGCCCGTTGGCGCCGTGGCAAGGCCAGATGATGTCGCTGGGTGTGTTTGCCGGCTCCAGTCAATTCATCGCGGTCGGCCTGGCGGCGGGGCAGGTGGGCCTGCTGGTGATCTGGATGGCTACCTTCATCGTTAACCTGCGCCACATGCTGTATGCGGCGACTTTGCTGCCGCATGTCAGCCATTTGCCGGCACGCTGGCGCTTCCTGCTTGGCTTCTTGCTGACAGATGAAACCTTTGCCGTGATGAACGCCTACTACCTGAAGCATGCCCACGAACCGCAAGGGCATTGGTATTTCCTGGGATCGGGTTTATCCATGTTCGGCAACTGGCAGTTGTGGACGCTGGTCGGCTTGCTGTTTGGCGCGGCATTTCCGCAATTGCAAACGCTGGGACTGGATTTTGCGATGGTGGCGACCTTCATCGCGATTGTGGTGCCGCAGCTGTTTCGTTTGCCGCAACTGGCTGCCGCGGTAGCTGCCGGAGTGTTTGCGTGGTTCTTGCGGGATCTGCCCTATAAGCTGGGTTTGCTGGCGGCGATCATGGCCGGTGTCAGCGTCGGCCTGGGGCTGTCGCACTGGCAGGCGCTGCATCGCTCTACAAGGAAAAAAGCATGATGTACACCCTCATGATTGCCGGCATGGCGCTGATCACGATCTTCATCAAGGCGGCGATTTTCATGCTCGGCGAACGCGCGGCTTTTCCGATCTGGCTGAAAGAAGCGCTGGCCTTTGTGCCCGTCACCGTGTTGACGGCGATTATCGTGCCGATGATACTGGCGCCGCACGGCCAGGGCATAGAGCTGAGCTGGCGCAATCCGCAATTGATTGCCGCCGCCGCGGCAATCCTGGTGTGCGCCGGAACACGCCGGCAATTGCTGACCATCATGGTTGGACTGCTGGTGTTTTTCGCCTGGCAGTTCGGGGTGTTGGGGCAGTAGGGTGTTTACTTACATAGGGCCTCAAACGGTGAATGTCAGCAGCGGATCGAAGCTGGCATTTTCCGCGTTGCCGCCTCGCGCATAGCCACGAGGATTGCACAACACCCGGGTCGCGCCGATCCGGTAATCGGAGCTGTCATGCATATGTCCATGCAGCCAGAATGCGGGCTGCCATGCCAGGATGCGCTGTTCCAGCTCGGACACGAAACAGGCATTCAGCGCCGATCCGGCAAAGCGTTGATTTACGCTGCGGTGGTTGGGAGCATGATGACTGATCACCACGGTGGGGCCGTCATGGCGCTGTGCGAATTGCTGCTCCAGCCACGCCACCGTATCGTCGAACAGCAGTTGCGACAGGGCCGGCGTAAACGTCTCGGGAAAATCCGGCGACACCCGTATCCGTGAAAAATCCCTGACCAGTTCAGTTGCTTGTTTCAAGCCCAGGTCGCGTTGCTCGGCACTTTCAAAAAAACGAAAATCCGTCCACAAGGTACAGCCGATAAAGCGCACGCCATCGAGCAGCAACACCTGTTTCTGCAGGATATGCACCTGGCTGCCTTGCGCCGCGCTTCGCAGTTCGCGCATGGTGCTGACCAGGTCGTTCCCGTAAAATTCATGATTGCCCGGAACAAAAATCGTCGGCACAGCGAACTGCCGCGCCCACTGCATGGCTGCCGCCGGCCGCCAGATATCGCCGGCCAGCACCACAAGGTCGGCATCGGTTTGAGGCGGCGCCATCGGGTGCACCGACAAATGCAAATCCGAGAGCAATGAAATTTTCACGGCGTGACAATCGAGAGGAAGTTGACGGCGCAAATCAGGAGCTTATTCCTGATGACGATGCGTATGTGTTCGATGAACATTCTAAACCAGACTGTCGTAGAGTTTCAGCCGCCTGGCATTACGCCCTGTACAGTTTTTGGGAAAAAGAAGATGGCAGGGGGAATTCCCCCTTAAGCGCTGCCGGCATCCAGAGCTTTCCGGATGCCGAATTGAAGTTAGCGGGAGGGCATATTACGCGTGCAGGTAAGCGTCTTCGCCATGCAAATCTTCGTCCATGCGATCTTGCGTCTCTGCGCCGACCTTGACCGGGGTGAACAGATTGATCAGCCACAGCATGCCGTAGGTAAAGGCAAATGCCCAGATGCCGGACAAAATCACCGCGCCGCATTGGGCCAGGAAGAAAGAGCTATTTCCCAGCAACAGGCCGTCAGCGCCATTGGCATTCCATGCTTTCGAGGCAAACACGCCAAGCAAGATGGTGCCGGCCATGCCGCCGACGCCGTGGACACCCCAGACATCAAGCGCATCGTCCCAGCCCAGCCGGTTTTTAAGCGCGACGGCGTAGAAGCAAATCAGGCCGGCACAAATGCCGATGATTGCCGCTGTGCCGAGGGAGACATAACCGGCAGCAGGCGTGATAGTCGCCAGGCCGGCCACACCGCCGGTCAGCAGGCCGACGAATTTCGGTTTCTTGTGATAGAACCACTCGATGAACAGCCAGGTGATGGCGCCGAAAGATGCGGCGACGTCAGTATTGAGGAATGCAGAAGCGGTGACTGCGTCGACACGGAATTCGGAGCCGGCATTAAAACCATACCAGCCGAACCACAGCAAGCCGGAGCCCAGTGCAATCAATGGCACGTTATGCGGTTTGAGCTCCACCTTCTGGCGCCGGCCAACATACAGCACTGACGCCAGCGCGGCAAAGCCGGCCGTGTTATGCACCACTATCCCGCCGGCATAATCGAGCACGCCCCATTTGGCAAACAGGCCATCGGGACTCCACACCATGTGCACAAACGGGAAGTAAACAAAGACCAGCCAGCCGGTCAAAAACAGGAAATACGCCTTGAAGGTGACCCGGTTGGCAAAGGCGCCGGTAATCAGCGCCGGCGTGATGATGGCGAACATCATCTGATACGCCACGTGCACGATCAGCGGAATGCCGGCATCGTTGCCGGTGTACATGCTCTCCAGCGTGATGCCATGCAGGAAAGCATAGTAGGTCGGATCGCCGATGATGCCATGCCAGGACGGGCCGAAGCACATCGAGTAACCGAAGGCGAACCACAGCACGGTGGTCCATCCCAAAGAAATGAAACTCTGCATCATGATGGCCAGCACATTCTTGCGTCCGACCAGCCCGCCATAGAAGAATGCGAGTCCGGGAGTCATCAGCATCACCAGGCTGGAGCACAGCAGCATGAATGCGGTATTGCCGATATTGATCGGCATGATTGTAGGTGTCATGGATAACTTCTTTTAATTGTTTTAATGAAAATAAGAGAACGGCATGGGGGAGTTCCAGTATCGATACGCGCTAGTCGATCCGGGAGATATGCATGCTATAGGTAAGGAGGTCCTTATATAAGACGACAAAAGATCCGGTTATCCCGTATCTGAAGTATTGAATCTTGCGATGCTTGAAATTTTGTCACGAGCATTGAGATCCTCCTCAGCGCAGAGCGTCGGGCCGCGCATCCAAACCTCCCAGGTTTCAGTTATCCCAGCGTGACAAAACGGTCACGGAATCTTCATACCCCTGAAATATTTCACAGCAATACTTCGTCACATCAAAAAGATGCACGACGGCAACGTATGGCTGAAATCAAACCAAGTCCAAGGCAGCGGCAACGTCGTTTTCAGCCATTTCATCTTGTTCCGTCTTCCGAAGTAAATCCTCTCACCACGCGATGCTTACCCTCATAAGGAAAACAGGATCATCATGACCAGGAAAAACCGACGCCATTTCTTGCGCACCGCCGGCACCGCGCTCGCCGCCACAGCTTACTCAGTCACTGCAAACGCCGCCTTCCCGGAGGCAATCCGCAAAGCGCTGGCGATTCCCGCCAATAACAAGACCGGCACCATCCACGACGTCGAGCACGTAGTGATACTGATGCAGGAAAACCGCTCCTTCGATCATTATTTCGGTACGCTCAACGGCGTGCGCGGTTTTGGCGATCGTTTCCCGATTCCGCTGGCAGGCAAGCGCAATGTGATGCAGCAGACTTACACCGACAAGAATACCAAGCAGTCGCGCGTCATCCTGCCTTACCATCTCGACAGCAAGATCGGCAACGCCCAGCGCGTCCACGGCACCAGCCATTTTTACGACAATGCGCAGGACGCCTGGGACTTGGGGCGCATGAGCAACTGGCCGACCTACAAGCAGACGCAATCCATGGGGTATTACACCTCGGTCGAGCTGGATTTCCAGTTCGCGCTGGCGAATGCCTTCACGGTGTGCGACGCCTACCATTGCTCGTTCCACGGCGGCACCAATCCTAACCGGATATTCCACTGGACCGGCAGCAACGACCCTGACGGCAAACGTGGCGGCCCGGTCCTCGACAACAGCCAGGACCATCTGGAGCCATCTGCCAGCGCCAGCAGCTACAGCTGGAAAACCTATCCGGAACGTCTGCAAAAAGAAGGCGTGTCCTGGAAGGTCTACCAGAACATGCCGGACAATTTCACCGACAATCCGCTGGCCGGCTTCGTGGCCTATCGCCAGGCCAATGAGAAGCGCGGCAATGCTGTCGACGGCTCTCCTTTCCCGCCTTACCAGCCTAGCGACGACGCCGTCAATCCGCTCTTCAAAGGCGTCGGCAATACCATGCCGGATGGCGGTTTCCTGACAGCTCTGCGTGAAGATATCGGCGCCGGCACGTTGCCGCAGGTCTCATGGATCGTGGCGCCCGCAGATTACAGCGAACACCCGGGACCATCCAGTCCGGTGCAGGGCGCCTGGTACATCCAGGAAGTGTTGAATGCCTTGACCGCCAACCCTGAGGTGTGGAGCAAGACGGTGCTGCTGATCAATTTCGATGAGAACGACGGCTTTTTCGATCACGTGCCGCCGCCTTGCGCCCCGGCCTTTGATGGCGGCCAGCTGGCAGGCCATTCCAGCATCGTCACTGACGGTGAATATTTTTCAAAAGCGGCCTCTGCTATTTATGAAAAACACCCTTACGGTCCGGGTCCGCGTGTGCCGATGTATGTGGTGTCGCCATGGAGCCGCGGCGGCTGGGTCAACTCGCAAGTGTTCGACCACACCTCGATACTGCGTTTTCTTGAAGCCCGTTTCCACGTCAGGGAAGAGAACATCACGCCATATCGCCGCGCTGTCTGCGGCGACCTGATGTCAACCTTCAACTTCGTCAATCCGAATCATGAAGTGTTGCCGACGCTGCCGAAACGCACACGGGCGGAAGCCGATGCAGTACGCGCCCAGCAAGAGAAATTGCAGCAAGTTGCCTTGCCGGCTGAGGGCACGCAGGTGTTTCCAATGCAGGCCGCCGGTGTCCGGCCTTCGCGCGCATTGCCCTACGAGCTGCACGCCAGCGCCCGCGTCAATCTCAGGAACACTACAATCGGACTGAGCTTCCGCAACACCGGTCGCGCCGCCGCGGTATTCCATGTATATGATCGCCTGCACCTGGATCGCGTGCCACGCCGTTATGCGCTGGAAGCCGGCAGGGAATGGCAAGATAGCTGGGACCTGAATGCAGATCGCGGCGCCTACGATTTATGGGTGCTTGGGCCGAACGGTTTCCATCGTGCTTTCCAGGGCGATTTGGCGATGCTGTCGGTTGCGGATGCTGCCGAGCCGGAAGTACGGATCAGCTACGATATTTTCAGCAAGCGGATTCGCCTGACGATGGCAAATCGCGGAGAAACATCTTGCGATGTCGTCGTCAAGGCTAATGCTTACCGCAAGGCGGGGCCTTGGACTTTCCATGTGCCGGCGGGGATGCAGCTTGATCAGCATTGGCCGGTTGGGGCGCAGGGGAACTGGTATGACTTTACGGCTGCGGTGGCGCTGGGCGGATTCAGCCGGCGCTTTGCGGGGCGCATGGAGACTGGTGCGCATGGGGTGAGTGATCCGGCTATGGCTGCTACTTGAGGCAGCAATCAAATCAGCATTGTCATTGATGCGGCAAACTCTTGAATGCAGATGGATGTACTCCGTGGTCCGCTAAGCGGGGTCAGAGTGAAGTTTCGGCGGTAGGGCCTGCCGAAAGTTCACTCTGACCCCGGTTAGCTGCTAGTCCGGTTAGTTGTTGCGGCTTTGGTTTATTAACGTACTGATAGTTGGTAGCTTGTGGTTTGGCGGTAGACCCGGCCGGGGCGCAGGATGACGGCTTCGGCGTCGGGGCCGTTGATCTGGTTCGGATAGGCTTGGGCTTCCAGGCAGAAGCCGTCGTGTATCGCATAGGGTTGGGCGGCACGGCCGTGTATGCCGGCCAGAAAATTCCCGCTGTAGAACTGCAGGCCGTTCTCGGTGGTCGAGACTGATAACTGGCGGCCCGAGCCGGGATCATAGACTGTCGCCACTTCTCTCAATGCCGGCACTCTGCGGTTCTGGCCCGCCGCATCGATCTCCTGGCTTTGCGGATGCAGGCGGTAGCAGTGATCGAAGCCGCCTGCCAGTTTGAGCTGGGTATCGGGCCAGGCCAGGCGCGGGCCGATGGGGGCGGGCTGGCGGAAATCGAAAGCGCTGCCGGCAACATTGGCGATGCCGGTCGGGATCAGCTGGCGGTCGATTTGCAGATACTGGTCGGCGGCAATCGAGAGGATGTGATCGTAGATGTCGCTGCTGCCGCCGTTCAGGTTGAAATAACCGTGTGAGGTCAGGTTGAGCGGGGTCGGCGCATCGCTGGCGGCGCTGTAGTCTATGCTCAGGCGGCCGTCATCGTCGAGGCTGTACAAGACCGAGACCTGCACGTTGCCGGGAAAACCGCCGTCGCCATCCGGCGATTCCAGCGTCAGCCGTAATCCGTCGGGGCCCGGTGCGGCCCGCCATTGCGCCAGATGAAACCCGGCGTCGCCGCCATGCAGGTGATTCTCGCCATCGTTGCGGTCGACCAGAAACTCAGCGCCATCCACGGCAAAGCGGCCTTTAGCGATGCGGTTGCCCCAACGTCCGACCAGGCTGCCAAAGTACTGCGGGTTGTTCTGATAGCCGTCGCTGTCAGGATAGCCGAGCAGGACATCCGCCACCCGGCCATAGCGGTCAGGCGACCACCATGAGATCAAGGTAGCGCCGCGGTCGCTGATCAGGACGCGCATATCATGTGCATTGCGTAGCGTGTACAGAGTGGCGCCGTGTGCGGCGGATGTGCTGGAGATGGGGATCTGGGTCATCGTTGTCTGACGCTGTTTTGTTGGTTAATTAAGTGATGGCTGCGCTGCTTCATTTTGAATCAGCCGGTCCTGATATTCGCGCGGCGTGCAACCGAGCTCGCGTTTGAACACCGCGTGCATGTATTGGACAGAAGTGAAGCCGCAACCGACGGCGATCTCGGCGATGCTGCGTTGCTGGTGTTCCTTGTTCTGCAGCATGTCCTTCGCCACGTCCAGCTTGAAACGCAGGATCTCGTCATGCACGCTGCGCCCCAGTTCGCGGCGGAAGTACCATTCCAGCGAAGAGCGCGACACGCCGACATAATCAGCCACCTGTTCAGTCTTGATGCCCTGGCAGGCATATTGACGGATGAAATGCATCGCCTGCATCACATGCGGATGGCTCAGCGCTTCGTGGCGGCTCGACGCCAGCACGTTGATGCCGGCCGGCGGCACCAGGATGCGGGCGCCGGCGAGCCGCGCGCCATGCAGCATCTGATGCAGCAAATGGGCGGCGGTGCGGCCCATTTCACGCGTGCCCTGGATTACCGAGCTGAGCGGCACCCGGGTCAGGATGCGCGCCAATGGATCGTTGTCGATGCCGATCAGCGCCACTTGTTCCGGCACTGCAATGCCGGCGCACAGGCAAGCCTGCAACAACTGGCGCGCCCGTGCATCGCTGACGGCGATGATGCCGATCGGTTTGGGCAGGGTGCGCAGCCAGGCGATCTGTTGTTCCACCGTGGTGTCCCAGGACGGCGCGCTGGTGCCGACGCCGCGGTAGATTTCACCTTCCATGCCGTCGCGCTGCATCAGTTTTTCAAACGCCTTTTCGCGCTCCTGGGCCCAGCGGTTCACCTCGGCTTGCGGCAGGCTGAAACAGGCAAAGCGCTGCAGGCCGGCTTCGATCAGATGATCGTAGGCCAGCTTGACCAGCTTGAAATTATCGGTCGCGACGTAGGGTGTGTCCTGCGGGTAGCCGCTGTCATCGGCATACGAGCCGCCCACCGCCACCACCGGCAGGCTGACCCGCGACAACGCTGCGCAAGCCGCCGGATCGTCGAAATCGGCGATGATGCCGTGGCCCTGCCAGCGCTCGATACCTTGCAGGCGGCAGCGGAAATCTTCCTCCAGGAACAAATCCCAGGAGGCGCGCGTGCTGCTCAGGTATTCGCCGATGCCGGCGATGATGTCGCGGTCGAAAATCTTGTTGCCGTTGAACAGAAGGGCGATGCGATGCACGGTGGGTATTTTTGTCATCCAGCAGTCTCCTGAGCGCCGCGCAGCGCGCCGGGGCGTCATTTGTCAATCTGTCACTAATCAATTGATCGCTAGCGCGGACCGGTTGCGGTCCGTTCGCCACGATTGTAGCGAACCGGAGCGCCAGCGTCAGGCCAAATATCGTTTTGTGCACTTGCAATAGAAAGAATCGCTAGTGCGCCTGGCGGATTTCGTAATTGTGGAGCGCCGCTCGCCATTGCTAGTATGGCCCACACCAAGACCGCGCCATCACCAGACAGGAGAGCAGCAATGAGTTATTTCCCTTCCGTTACACCGATCCGCTTCGAGGGCAAGCAGGCGCAATCGCCGCTGGCTTTCCGTCATTACGACGCTGACAAGCTGGTGCTGGGCAAGCCCATGCGTGAACACCTGCGCATGGCGGCATGCTACTGGCATAGTTTCGTCTGGCCCGGCTCCGATGTGTTCGGCGCAGGCACCTTCCGCCGCCCGTGGCAGGAAGGCGGCGACGCCATGGAGCTGGCGCACAAGAAGGCCGACGCCGCTTTCGAATTCTTCGGCAAGCTGGGGGTCGACTATTACACCTTCCACGACACCGATGTGGCGCCGGAAGGGGCCAGCCTGGCCGAGTACCGCAACAACTTCGCACAGATGCTGGACGTATTGGAACGCAAACAAGAGCAAACCGGCGTGCGCCTGCTGTGGGGTACCGCCAATTGCTTCAGCAATCCGCGTTTTGCCTCCGGCGCCGCCAGCAATCCCAATCCTGAGTTGTTCGCCTATGCAGCCGCGCAGGTCTGCACCGCCATGAATGCCACCCGGCGCCTGGGCGGCGCCAACTATGTATTGTGGGGCGGCCGCGAAGGTTATGAAACCCTGCTCAATACCGATCTCAAGCGCGAACGCGAACAACTGGGCCGCTTCATGCGCCTGGTGGTGGAACACAAACACAAGATCGGCTTCAAGGGCGCGCTGCTGATCGAACCGAAACCGCAGGAGCCGACCAAACATCAATACGATTACGACAGCGCCACTGTCCACGGATTTCTCAAGCAATACGGGCTCGAGCAAGAGATCAAGGTGAATATAGAAGCCAACCACGCGACCCTGGCCGGGCATAGTTTTCACCATGAGATTGCTACCGCTGCCGCGCTCGGCATCCTGGGCAGCATCGACGCCAATCGCGGCGATCCGCAAAATGGCTGGGATACCGACCAGTTTCCCAACAGCGTCGAGGAAATGACGCTGGCTAGCTACGAAATCCTGAAAGCCGGCGGTTTCACCACCGGCGGCTACAACTTCGATTCCAAGGTAAGGCGCCAGAGCCTGGATGAAGTCGATCTGTTCCATGGCCACGTCGGCGCCATGGATGTACTGGCGCTGTCGCTGGAACGCGCCGCGGGCATGATCGAAAACGATGTGCTGGCGAGTTTCAAGGCTGAACGCTATGCCGGATGGGATGGCGTTTTTGGGCAGGATGTATTGGCCGGCAAGCTTAGCCTGAGCGACATCGCCGAACATGCTTTTGCCAAACAGCTGAATCCGCAGGCTGTCAGCGGCCGCCAGGAAATGCTGGAAAACCTGGTCAACCGCGCCATCTACGGTTGATGCAGGGAGTTGTCGCAGTCGAGCTGAATAAGGTGAAATTAATACGGTGTGAATCACATGCAGTTAAATCAAAACCAATCACAGGAGACGCAGCAATGAACAAGATCATGAGAAAGAGCATATTGGCAGCGATGTCGGTAGCTGTATTTGCATTGGGCAGCACAGCGGCGATGGCCGATTCCAAGAATCCCAAGATCGGCTTTTCGATTGACGATCTGCGGGTAGAGCGCTGGGCCAGGGACCGCGATTTTTTTGTTGCCGCGGCCGATAAGCTGGGCGCCAAGGTATTTGTGCAATCGGCCGATGCCAGCGAACAGCGGCAGATCGCCCAGATCGAGAACCTGATTTCACGCGGGGTCGACGTGATCGTGATCGTGCCGTTCAACGCCACCGTGCTGAGCAACACCATCAAGGAAGCCAAGAAAGCCGGCATCAAAGTGGTCTCTTACGACCGCCTGATCCTGAATGCCGATATCGATGCCTATATTTCATTCGACAATGAAAAGGTCGGCGAGATGCAAGCCGAAGGCGTGCTCAAGGCCCAGCCTAAGGGTAATTACTATCTGCTGGGCGGGTCACCTACCGACAACAACGCCAAGATGCTGCGCGAAGGGCAGCTGAAAGTACTGAAGCCAGCTATTGACAGCGGCGACATCAAGATCGTCGGCCAGCAATGGGTCAAGGACTGGAGTGCTACCGAGGCCTTGTCCATCGTCGAAAATGCGTTGACCGCCAACAATAACAAGATCGACGCCATCGTCGCCTCCAACGATGGCACCGCCGGCGGTGCGATCCAGGCGCTGGCGTCGCAAAAGATGGCAGGCAAGGTGCCTGTCTCGGGGCAGGATGCCGACCTGGCTGCGGTCAAGCGCGTAATCGCCGGCACCCAGTCCATGACGGTCTACAAACCGCTCAAGCTGATTGCATCCGAGGCGGCCAAGCTGTCGGTGCAGCTCGCGCGCAATGAAAAACCAAGCTACAACGCGCAGTATGAAAACGGCGTCAAGAAGGTCGACACCATATTGCTCAAACCGACGCCGCTGACCAGCGCCAACGTCAACATCCTGGTCGCCGACGGCTTCTATACCTCGGCCCAGATCGGCAGCAAATAAGTCCGGCCGCATGAACTGAAACGGCTAGCCGGCGGCACGGACCCGTCCGCCGGCTAGCCGTTGTCCATTCAACTACTGCGAGGGCGAACATGTCCGACTATTTGCTGGAAATGCAGGGCATCGTCAAGGAATTCGGCGCTGTCCGTGCACTCGACGGCATAGATATCAAGCTCAGGGCCGGCGAGTGCCTCGGCCTGTGCGGCGAGAACGGCGCCGGTAAATCGACCCTGATGAAGGTGCTGTCAGGCGTTCATCCGCGCGGCAGCTGGCAGGGTGAAATCCTGTGGCAAGGTCAGCCGCTGAAGTCGCAATCCATGCGCGACACCGAAGCCGCCGGCATCATCATCATCCACCAGGAGTTGATGCTGGTGCAGGAATTGTCGGTGGCTGAAAATATTTTCATGGGACATGAGCTGACGCTGCCGGGCGGGCGCATGAACTATCCTGCGATGTACCGGCGCGCGGCCGAACTCATGCGCGAACTGAAAATGCCAGACATGAATGTCGCGCTGCCGGTGATGAACTACGGCGGCGGCCATCAGCAGCTGGTGGAAATTGCCAAGGCGCTCAACAAACAAGCCAGGCTGCTGATTCTGGACGAGCCGTCGTCGTCGCTGACGGCGTCCGAGATCGCGGTATTGCTGGATATTATTCGCGACCTGAAAGCCAGGGGCGTGGCCTGCGTATACATCTCGCACAAGCTGGATGAGGTGGCGGCCGTGTGCGACACCGTGGCCGTCATCCGCGACGGCAAACACATCGCCACCACGCCTATGCGGGATATGAATGTCGACCAGATCATCACGCAAATGGTGGGGCGCGAAATCAGCGCCATGTATCCGGATCAGGAACACGAGATCGGCGAGGTGATGTTTGAAGCGCGCCATGTCACTTGCCATGATGCCGATAATCCGCAGCGCAAGCGGGTCGACGATATTTCCTTTGCATTGCGACGCGGAGAAATCCTCGGCATCGCCGGCCTGGTCGGTGCCGGCCGCACCGAACTGGTGTCGGCCTTGTTTGGCGCCTATCCCGGGCGCAGCCAGGCGGAAGTCTGGCTGGAGGGCGTCAAGGTCGATACCGGCACGCCGCTGAAAGCGATCCGGCTCGGATTGTGCATGGTGCCGGAAGACCGCAAGCAGCACGGCATCGTGCCGGATCTTGACGTCGGCCAGAACATCACCTTGACCGTACTCGAGGATTTTTCACGACTTACCCGCATCGACGCCGAGGCCGAGCTGAAAACCGTGCAAACCGAAATTCACCGCCTCCAGCTCAAGACTTCCAGTCCGTTTTTACCCATCACCTCTCTCTCGGGCGGCAACCAGCAAAAGGCGGTGCTGGCGAAAATGCTGCTGGCGCGGCCCAAGGTCTTGATCCTGGACGAGCCGACCCGCGGCGTCGATGTCGGCGCCAAGGCAGAGATATACCGGTTGATGGCGGATCTGGCGCGGCAGGGCGTGGCGATCATCATGGTGTCCTCCGAGCTGGCGGAAGTGCTGGGCGTCTCCGACCGCGTGCTGGTGATCGGCGAAGGCAAGCTGCGCGGCAATTTCATCAATCGCGGCCTTACCCAGGAAACCGTGCTGGCGGCCGCCATCGATCAGACCTCGCAATATCTGGCTTCACAGCAGATTGCCAACGCGGCAGCTGCAACCATCGGGGAGTTAATATGAGTTCGAACATGAATTCGACCATGCGCTCGATCAACGCGAGTTCGATCAATATCAAGCAGCTGTTCCGGCAATACAAGATCATGGCTTTGCTGATTGCGATTGCCATCATCTGGGCATTCTTCAGCTGGAAAACCGAAGGCGGGTTCGTCACCCCGCGCAACCTCTCCAATCTGCTGCGCCAAATGTCGGTCACCGGCATCCTGGCCTGCGGCATGGTGCTGGTGATTATCGGCGGCGAAATCGATCTCTCGGTCGGCTCCATGCTGGGCTTGCTGGGCGGCGTCGCCGCGGTGCTGAACGTCGCCCATCACTTGCCGCTGCCGCTCAACCTGTGCCTGGTATTGCTGCTGGGCCTGGCGCTAGGCTTGTTCAACGGCTACCTGACGGCGTACATGCGGATTCCTTCATTCATCGTCGGCCTCGGCGGCATGCTGGCGTTTCGCGGGATTCTGCTGGGCGTCACCGGCGGCCTGACGATTGCCCCGGTCTCCAGCGATCTGGTGTATCTGGGCCAAGGCTATCTGCCGCCGCAGCTCGGCATCGTACTAGGTTGTGGTTTGTTCGGACTGGCGCTGGCGCTGACCTGGCGCCACCGCCGCAACCGCCTGTTGCATGCGCTGCCGGCGCCGCCGTTGTGGCGCGATGCGCTGCGTGTGCTGCTGATCGGCTTGATCTTGCTGGCATTCGTATCCACTCTCAACACTTACGATGGCATTCCGGTGCCGGTGTTGCTGCTGCTGGCTTTGCTGGGTTTGTTCAGCTACATCACCACGCAGACCGTCTTCGGCCGCCGGATCTACTCGGTCGGCAGCAATATGGAGGCAACCCGCTTATCCGGCGTCAATGTGCAGGCGGTGAAACTGTGGATCTTCGGCATCATGGGCGTGATGTGTGCACTGGCAGGCCTGGTCAATACCGCGCGCCTGGCGGCAGGTTCGCCGTCCGCCGGCAACATGGGCGAGCTGGATGCAATTGCGGCGTGCTTCATCGGCGGCACCTCCATGCGCGGCGGCTCTGGCACGGTCTATGGCGCGCTGATCGGGGCATTGGTGATGGCCAGCCTGGACAACGGCATGTCGATGCTGGATGTCGATACTTATTGGCAAATGATCGTCAAGGGCAGCATCCTGATGCTGGCGGTGTGGGTTGATGTCAGTACCCGTTCCGGCCGCTAGAATCCCGTTTCGATTTGATCGTACGCGGCACAGAATTTTCCGAATTGTAATCGTTTGTAAGCGCGGTCAACAGCAGCTGCAGGGCGGTCGTTTATTGCTCAAGCCCTCGGGATTTTCCTGAGGTAACCAAGATATTTTAAAGGTGCACAAATGAACAAATTAATCGCTACCCTGATCGCCGGCCTGTTCGCTACTTCCGTTTTCGCACAAGCTTCCGCTCCAGCTGCACCGGCAGCGCCAGCAGCAGCAACCAGCACTCAAGCTGCCAAGGCAGATGTGAAAGCAGGCAAGGTTGAAACTAAAGCCGCTGCGAGTACTGAAGCCAAAGCAGCAACTACCGAAACCAAGGCGAAGACTAAAACCACGAAGGCGAAGGTTCATCACACAGCGGCAAAAACCAAGGCGGAAGTGCAACCAGCTGCAGCCAAGGCAGATGTCAAGGAAGCCGCGCCTAAGTAATCAGGGTGTTGCGCATCGCGGGAGACAGGGCAACCTGTCTCTTTTATTTTTCAAGCGTTAAGGAGTAATTCATGGGTATTCTGGAAGAAGTAATTGGTGCGGTTGTTGCGGTTGAAGGCGTTAAGAAACTGGATCCGAATGCATCCATCTTGACCGAGGGTATAGCGGCGATTGCCGGCTACAAGGGTGTGGAAGCGATCACCGAGCATCTGGAAAACAAGGAAGACGATAGCAAAGAGGGCGATAATCCTCAACAACCCGCTTGAGGTCTTAAGCAAGTCAAAATAAGAGGAATCTTCTCGATCGGAGAAGATTCCTTTTTTTTTATTTTGGATTTTCCCGCTGCATGGCTTCACTTCCATCACTATTCTCCGTGATGAAGTTAAAAGACAAATCGTCGAAAATATGTCACTGTAAGAGCCAATGGCGGTTTGGTATCGGGACGTGGTGCCGGCCTCGCGATGCTGCCGAAAAAAACAGGGACAATTCGATTCGAAGCAGGGGAAAAGATGAAAATGACTTACTGGATTGCCGAAAATATAGAGGGCGACAAGACCGATGCAATCATTGCCAGAACCAAGCATGATTGCGAACAGAAAGTCTTGGCTTATGCCAGCCCTTCAGAGTACCGCCAGCCTGTAAAGAAATCCTTCCTCTACGGCGATGCATTCGACTTGTTCGAGATGGCAACTGCCAAGGATGGCGGGCGGGGAATGGGGTAGAGCGGTTCGCCGGAAGTTCAACGGCATGAATGTCAACCTTCAAATCTGACCGGTTCCGCGCCTCTTTTTTTCCGTCGCACCACAACGGTCCCGGCAAGTTTGTCGTGCCACCCTTGCTTGCGTTTATCGATTCCCACCCAGATAAGTCCAAGGCAAAAGGGAATTGTGGAAACGAAGTAGCCTGCATAGCGGATCAAATCCTGCCGGAGGCTTGGCTTCCCGCCTGTCTTTGCATCGACGATGGTGGCGCCTATCGCCATCTTCCCCGGCGTCGCTTGTCTTGCGATCCAAAACAGGATGACAACGATCGCCGGCAATACGTAAGAAATCAGGATATTCGCTGGTCCGCTAAGCGTTACGCCGGATGCCAGTTTTTCACTTCCATAAATGGCGAACAAGATCGGGAAAATCACGATCAACATCAAGACAGTGTCAATCAAGCTGGCCCAGACTCTTAGCCAAAATCCGACATATTCAAATTCGGTCGATTCATTCATTTTTTATCCTACCTCTATTCTGTATACGCCGGAATTCACTGGATGCGCTTTTCTTGATAGTTAACTAATGCGCCTGCCCAATTGTAATGGAATGTAAGGGTGGTCAACAGCTTCCTTGCACCACGCGTTTATAGCACAAGGCCTCAGGAATCTCTTGAGGAAATCCAGATAACGTAAAGGTGCAAAAATGAATAAATTACTCGCTACTCTGATCGCCGGCTTGTTCGCTACTTCTGTTTTTGCTGCTCCAGCTGTACCGGCCGTTCCAGCCGCGGCTGCAGCCGCAGTAACCGCACCGGCGGCAAAGGCTGACGCAAAGGAAACGAAAGTTGACGCCAAAGCCGATGCGAAAGAACAGAAAACCGACGCTACTGCCAATGCAAAAGTAGCAGATGCCAAAGCCGATGCCACGGCAACCAAGGCGAAGGCTCACCACACAGCTGTAAAGACCAAGGCCAAAGCAAGCTCTACAGAAGCCAAGGCAGATGCGAAAGAAGCCGCACCAAAGTAATCAATTCGATGTGAATTCATAGAGGCAGGCTAGTCCTGCCTCTTCCGTTTTAGGAGATTCGAAATGAAAAGAATTCTAGCCCTGTCTGCAGGATTGATCGCAGGCGCCGCTCTGATGGGTGCAGCAGCACCCGCCCTGGCGCAGGTTGATGTCGGCGTTAATGTTCGGCTGCCAGGTGTGTATGTGGCGCCGGCGCCAGTCTATGTTCAACCGCGCCCTGTTTATGTCGAGCCGCGCCCGGTGTACATAGAACCGGAACGCGAAGGGGAATGGCATGAGCGTCGTATGCGGGCCCGCGAATGGCGCGAAAACGAAGCACGCCGCGGCCATCGCGATCATGACGACCATCGCGACCACGATCATGGCGAGCGCCGTGGTCACGACGATTAACTGCGCGCATTGTGCGGTTACAGCCGGTTACGACAAAAACATTTTGTATCGTCGACGCGGCGATGCGAGCCGGCGTTAATCAGGGGCGGCACCAGCCAATTCGGCATTCGGAACCACAAAAAAGGGGATACATCATGTTCAAGCTCAATCGCTCAGGAAAAGCAGTCATTCTCACCGCATTGGTCGCTGTCTTTGCCAGCGCTGCCGGCAGCGCCATGGCTGACACGACATGGCAAAAGAATCATCCACGCCGTGAACAAGTCAACAATCGTCTGAATAACCAGAACAAGCGTATTCACAATGAAGTCAAAGAAGGTGAAATAAGCAAGGCTCAAGCCAGGACCTTGCACAAAGATGATCATGCAATCCGCCAGGAAGAGCGTGATATGGCCAAACAAAACGGTGGCCACATCACCAAATCGGAACAGGCGGTATTGAATCAGCAGGAAAATGGCGTCAGCAGGCAAATCGGCAAGTAGCTACAGCTGAGCAGCAATTGAACCACCGCGGCGGATAGAACCTGGTCGCCGTTCTATCCGCCGCCAATGCCAATGCCGGGTTGATGTGTTTTTACAACAGCAGGCAGCGGGCTTTGGCTGCTTTGCGTTTGTCATCCTCATGTCACATGGCTTGTGGAAAATTCGAACCAGCAGGGATTCAGTAATGAATAAAGCGATCGAATCGCGATTTTTTATGACAAGAGTGCTGACATGAGAACGTTTTTACATTTATATCGTTATTACCGGAAAGGTGGTTACCGCGTATTTCCGGCAGTAAAAAGAGCCAATCACGCGTGGAACCACGGATTTTAAAATCCGTTTTGTTCTGTTGCGCGCACTGTGCGGCATTCGGGAATCGTCGCATTGAGATAACCCGGATGCCGGATGATATGCTGTCTTAATTGCGGCAGCAGTTTTTCTTACTTTCCGAGCCCGATCATCGTTGAGGTGTTGGCGCCGGTGGTGGTAGTCGGAAGTTTGCCGTCCCATTTCTCAATCCAGCGTGACTGGTTCTTGATCTGAGCGGCCTCCGACCCATAGCGTTTCATCGCCTCGCCCACAACTTCCAATGAGCGTGCATCCCCTTCGGCCTCGGCAATTTTTGCATCAGCCTTGCCTTTGGCAATGGCGACCGCATTGGCGGCGTCAGCCTGATTCTTGCGTAGCAAAGCCTCCGACTGCAACGCCTCTTGCGTAGCTTGAATCTTGGCATTGATGGCATTCTGGATATTGGCCGGCAGCCTGAGTTCATTGATGAATCCGAATTGTTCCACCAGCACGCCGTAAGGTCCTAGCTCGTGGTTGATCTCGCCGCGCACTTGCTCGGCCAGCTTGATCTTGCCGCCGGATAGCAGGCCCTCGGCGTCATACGCTGAGCCGAAGGCGTTCAATGAGTTTCGTATGGCGTTGCGAATGATCTGCGATGTGATTTCTTCATAGCCGCGTTTGTATTTTTGGTATAGGGCCGGCGCTTTGCTGGGGTCGATGCCGTAAGAGATGCTGACGTCCGCGTTGATCACAACACCGGAAGCCACCTGGAAATTCACGGATTCGTTTTCAGCGCGTCCCTCCGTCAGTGATTTTGTCCAGGCGTAGGTTTGCGTGAAAGTCGGGAAATCCACCACGGTAGTGCCGAGGCCGATCACGTGCCAGCCGCTGGTCAGCGGCGTGGGTTCTACGCGGCCATCAACCCGGTTGAATTCAACCCCGACATGATTGGCTGGAACCGACGCGATAAAAGTATGAGACAGCATACTAAGCACAACTACACCGCCCACTACGATGGCAGCGAGTTTGCCGAATGAGGTACCTTGCATCTTGTTATATCCCTGCGCCTGTGCCCGGCGTGCGGTGGATTCAGACGAATCCATCCGAGGATTGTAAGCGAAAGATGCTGTATGGAAAGTGTTGTTATTAGAGATTGGATTCGACTGGCTGGCAGTTGCCTGGCGCGTCTGGATAACTAATTAACTCATCAGGAATACGTTTGAGACTGGTCAGAGACAGTGTTAGGATAGTCATCTAGCTGACCCTGTCTGGAGCAATCGCCATGGATAGTCCCGAGCTGAAAATCACCGAAGCCAGCCGTTTGCACGATCTCGCAAAAAATAAATATCTCACCGAAATATCCCGAGAGCAACGGGATCCTGCGGTGATCGAAAAATTGAGATTTGAAATGGATGCTGCGCTCAAGAACTATGTCGATTCGACCAATGAGGTTGATTTGGATCAGCCCGGCATGCCTCGGACCACCGGCGCCGGCTGAAAGAATCCGCAGCCATGTCCAAACTCCGGGTTCACGCCTTCTCCATATCCCTCGACGGCTATGGCGCCGGCCCCGACCAGAATCTCGACAATCCGCTCGGTGTCGGCGGCGTAGCGTTGCACGAATGGGCCTTCGCCACCCGAACGTTTCAACAGATGTTTGGAAATGAGGGCGGCACGACTGGCGTAGATGACAGCTTTGTAGCGCGCGGGTTCGACAACATTGGTGCGTGGATCATAGGGCGCAATATGTTCGGACCTGTCAGAGGCGCGTGGCCCGACGATACGTGGAAGGGATGGTGGGGCGACAATCCGCCGTACCACACGCAGGTCTTTGTGCTGACCAACCACGCTCGGCCATCGATCGCGATGGATGGCGGCACCGTATTCCACTTCGTTACCGACGATATCCGCGCTGTACTTCAGCGCGCCACCGATGCTGCCGGCGGCCAGGATGTCCGGCTCGGCGGCGGCGTCGCCACGGTTCGGCAATACCTTCGTGCAGGACTCATCGACCAATTGCACCTCGCCATCGCCCCGGTCCTTCTCGGCTGCGGGGAGCACCTTCTCACCGGCATCGACTTGCCAAAACTCGGTTATCGATGCACCGAATATGTTCCGACACCGCATGCGGCCCACGTCGTCCTGACCAAGACTCGATGACGCACGGGACGTAAATGAATAGAGGCGGACCTTGTGGCCCAAAGCGTTTTTTTTTGAATTTTTTGAAATTGACATCCACCCGCAGCTGAACCAGTCCACTCTAGATCCTCGCCTGCCAGTTAATATGCCTCGAAACCTTGAAACGCTGCTTTCAGTTTGAGTCATTTCATTCTTCTCACCCATTATTCTTGCCCAGCCGCATAGCGAATTCCATCCGGCAACCTCCCAAGAGACGATGCATTTAATAAAACCTCCACGTAGCATCTTCTTCAATAACAAATCAAGGGCATCGCAAAGGAAGAGGGGCGCTTCGGCATGCGCGCCAACAGCGTCTCAATCTTGGCTTTTTGCTATGCAATCCGATCAAGTAGTGTGTTAGATTTAAGGCAATTGTTGAAATGTACGGATTGACGATACTTCTTCTAGTTGCCGCTGTGGAATTCGAGTGAAGGTCGCCTGTTAATCCAGTCCGGTAGACGGTGCATTTGAGTTGGCGGCGAAATCGGCGACAGACCGAGATGAAGACTAATTCTTGTTGTTTTAGGATTCAGGGGAAACGATGCTTTTAAAACATTCTGAGAGTCAGTCCGCACTGTCGGCCGTAACAGAGACAGTTGGGAAAGAGCCTCCCATTACTGCTGAAAGCACTCTCGCCCGCTCTCTCTTTTACCGTCTCAAGCGTGATGTTCTGGAGCTCGTCGCCAACATGAATCATGGTGTCAGCCACAACGATTGTGCAATCATCAAGCGGCAAACCATGTTCGTGCAGTCACAGCTATTGCATAGCCTGTACAGCGATCCGTCCTTGCCCTCTGATCTCAAAATTCTCCTGATGGACTACCACGCGAAAAGTATTCGCGCGACAGTGGGCGACCGGCGTGGCGAGAATTTGCGGGATAAGCCTTAACAAGTACAAACGACGCGCCCAGCTGTTGCTGAGGCGCCGGTTTACTGCGCAAATCCATACTCGTGGCGCGTACTAAGCAGACGGGCAATAACACTCCGCCCTCTCTTGGGTACATAGGGAGAGATTGTCTTTTTCTGACTTGCCTGGGTATCGTTACAGTTTGCGTTGCCGCTCAAGGCAGCAGGACGGACAACTCTTGGGCGCTGCGCAACAGTACCGGCAGGAAATCTTGCTCCAATTGACTGACGCTGACACGCGCTGCCTGCGCGCCCACGTTCAACGCCGCCAGGACGGTGCCCGATGCACCGCGCACCGGCACCGCTATGGAGCGCAAGCCTAGTTCCAGTTCTTCATCGTTGATCGCGTAACCCGCCTGACGCACGTCAGCCAGGATCGCACGCAGCCGCTTGACGCTGGTTACCGTGTTCTCGGTCATCGGCCGCAGTTTGGTGCGGGCCAGGTACTGGTCAAGCTGGGCTGGAGGCGTGTGCGCCAGCATTACGCGTCCCAGCGAAGTGCAATAGGCGGGCAGGCGGCTGCCGGTGTTCAGCGCAACCGACATCACGCGTGAGGTGGCGGCGCGGGCTACGTACAGTACTTCGTCATCGTCCATCACAGCCAGCGAGCTCGATTCATTCAGCGTGCGACTGATATTGTTCAAATAAGGTTGGGCCGATACCGTCAGCGGCGTCGACGATAAATAGGAGTAGCCTAAAGTCAGCACCTTGGGCCGCAGCGAAAAATTGTTCAGCTCGGCGTCCACATAACCCAACTCGCGCAGTGTATGCAGGCAGCGCCGCACGGCTGCACGCGGGATGCCGGTTTTCTGGCTGATGTTGGCGATGGTTTGCGGTTTACGCGAATCGCTGAAGGCCTGCACTACGGCGAGGCCGCGTGCCAGCGACGTCATGAAGCTGGGGTCGGCCAGCGCGTCGATCTGTTCGGCGATGCTGGGTGCGCGCTCTTCCGTGTGTTCCTCCGCCGTCTCGGCGGCAGGACTGGCTTTGGTGGTGGTCTTGGGCATGGCGTGATTTTAATGCAGGAGTTGGGTTCGACAGCTGTTTTTTCTTGACCTGGGCACTCACTGCTGGATACACTAAACGTTCGGTAATCAATTATTTGTTCGATTATCGCACACATTGGTATATTTGGCTAAGGCAGCCGGCAGCGTACGACAGCAAGTCAGCGGCCGTGCGCATCACCGAGACGGAATATGATCGACAAAACATTTGAATCAATGGAGCGCGCCGTGGCCGACATCCATGACGGCGCGACCATCATGATCGGCGGCTTTGGCAACGCCGGCATGCCGGCGGCGCTGATCGACGCGCTGATCGAGCAGGGCGCGCGCGAGCTCACCATCGTCAACAACAACGCCGGCAACGGCGACACCGGGCTGGCCGCGCTGCTGGCGGCGGGGCGGGTGCGCAAGATCATCTGCTCCTTTCCGCGCCAGGCCGATTCCCAACACTTCGACGCGCTGTACCGTGCCGGCAAGATCGAGCTGGAACTGACCCCGCAGGGCAACCTGGCCGAACGCATCCGCGCCGCCGGCGCCGGCATCGGCGGCTTCTTTACGCCGACCGGCTATGGCACGCTGCTGGCCGCCGGCAAGGAGACGCGCGAGATCAATGGCCGCATGTACGTGCTGGAGTCGCCGATCCACGCCGACTTTGCGCTGATCAAGGCGCTGCACGGCGACCGCTGGGGCAACTTGGTGTACCGCAAGACCGCGCGCAATTTCGGTCCCATCATGGCGATGGCGGCCAAAATTACCGTGGCCCAGGTGCAGCGAGTGGTGGCGCTGGGTGAGCTCGATCCGGAAGCGATCGTCACGCCCGGCATCTTTGTCCAACGTGTGGTGCAGGAGGCCGTATGACGAACCGTTACACCCGTGAACAGATCGCCGCCCGCGTGGCGCAGGATATCCCTGAAGGCGCTTACGTAAACCTGGGCATCGGCTTGCCGACCAAGGTCGCCAACTACCTGCCGGCCGAGCGCGAAGTGTTCCTGCACAGCGAAAACGGCCTGCTCGGCATGGGCCCGGCGCCGGCGCCCGGCGAGGAGGACGAGGACCTGATCAACGCCGGCAAGCAGCCGGTGACGCTGCTGGTCGGCGGCGCCTATTTCCACCATGGCGATTCGTTCGCCATGATGCGCGGCGGCCATCTGGATATCTGCGTATTGGGCGCCTTCCAGGTGGCAGCCAACGGCGACCTGGCCAACTGGCACACCGGCGCGCCGGACGCGATTCCAGCCGTCGGCGGCGCGATGGACCTGGCCATCGGAGCCAAGCAGGTGTTTGTGATGATGGATCACCAGACCAAGAGCGGCGAAAGCAAGATCGTGGAACAGTGCAGCTATCCGCTGACCGGCGTGGCCTGCGTCAACCGCATCTATACCGACCTGGCCGTACTGGACGT
The DNA here is from genome assembly GCF_900107095.1 of Collimonas sp. OK242. Classification (GTDB taxonomy): domain Bacteria; phylum Pseudomonadota; class Gammaproteobacteria; order Burkholderiales; family Burkholderiaceae_D; genus Collimonas. Next base: position 163,767 of record NZ_FNOR01000011.1, on the reverse strand, counting down.
TACGCCGGCCGGACTTGCGGTGCGGGAAATGGCGCCCGGACTGAGCTTTGAAGAATTGCAGGCTGCGACCGCAGCAACCCTGCTGCCGCCGCTGAAATGAACGAGGACAATATGAAAGAAGCGAAAGAAGCATTCATCTGCGATGCGATCCGCACGCCCATCGGCCGCTACGGCGGGGCGCTGAAGGACATGCGCGCCGACGACCTTGGCGCGCTGCCGCTGCGCGAACTGATGCGCCGCAATGCCGGCGTCGACTGGAAAGAAGTCGATGACGTGATCTACGGTTGCGCCAACCAGGCCGGCGAAGACAACCGCAACGTGGCGCGCATGTCGGCGCTGCTGGCCGGTCTGCCGCAGGAAGTTCCCGGCTCCACCGTCAACCGCCTGTGCGGTTCGGGCATGGATGCGGTTGGCACGGCGGCGCGGGCGATCCGGTCCGGCGACGCCAGCCTGATGATCGCCGGCGGCGTGGAATCGATGACGCGCGCGCCTTTCGTCATGGGCAAGGCAGACGCGGCGTTTTCGCGCAGCGCCGCCATCTACGACACGACCATCGGCTGGCGCTTCCCGAACCAGCTGATGAAACAGCTGTACGGCGTCGATGCGATGCCGGAGACTGCCGAAAATGTGGCTGACGAATACAAGATAAGCCGTGCCGACCAGGATAAGTTCGCCTTGGCCAGCCAGCAAAAGACCGCGCGCGCCCAGCGCGACGGCCTGTTCGCCGACGAGATCGTGCCGGTGTCGCTAGCGCAGAAGAAGGGAGATCCTGTCGTCTTCGCGCAGGACGAACATCCGCGCGAGACCAGCGCCGAAGCACTTGCCAGGCTGAAAGGCGTGGTGCGTATTGATGGCAGCGTCACGGCCGGCAATGCCTCCGGCGTCAACGACGGCGCCTGCGCGTTGCTGATCGCCAGCGCCGCAGCAGCGGCGCGCCACGGCCTGACACCGCGCGCGCGCATTGTCGGCATGGCGGCGGCAGGCGTGGCGCCGCGTCTGATGGGCATCGGCCCGGCGCCGGCCACGCAGAAGCTGATGCGCCAGCTGGGCATGACTTTGGACCAGATGGACATCATCGAACTGAACGAAGCCTTCGCCTCGCAGGGACTGGCGGTACTGCGTGAGCTGGGCCTGAAGGACGATGATCCGCGCGTCAATCCGCTGGGCGGCGCGATTGCACTGGGCCACCCGCTGGGCATGAGCGGCGCGCGGCTTGTCACCACCGCGCTGTATCAGCTGCGCCGGACCGGCGGCCGCTATGCGCTATGCACCATGTGCATCGGCGTAGGGCAGGGCATTGCCATCGTCATTGAGCGGGTATGAAGCCTCAGCATTGAATACAGTAGGAGACACCACGCTATGAGCCGTTTGCAGACGGTGTACATCCGCAAGGCGGAAGCAACTGGCGGTTCGTTCTACAACGTGGAGTTCGACAAGGCGCGCGATCCGGGCGTATAAGTTTTCCTGCGGCGGCGCCTGATTTGAAGGCGGCGCCGCCGTTGCTTATAGATTCTCGATGAAACTACGCACCGCCTGGCCGAAGGCCTGCGGCTGCTCGATGCAGCTCAGATGTGAAGCGTTTTTCAATATATCAAATTGCGCACCGGGTATGCCGTTCGCCAGCGTCTGCGACATCGCTATTGGCGTGCCCTGATCCAATTCGCCGGCGATTACTAGCGTAGGAACGGTAATTGCGCCTAGCCGCGCGGTGGTGTCGACGTTGCCGACCGCATGGCAGCATCCGACGTAGCCGATGGCATCGGTACTGACCACACGCCGGCGGAAGCGCGCCACTGTGGCGCCATGGCTGCCGCGGAATTCGTCCGTGAAGTAGCGCCCCATCACTGCATCGCCGATAGCCTCCACGCCTTGTGCTTGCACGGTGGCGATGCGTTGCTGCCACATCTCGCGCGCCGCGTCCGGATAGGAGGACGTGGTATTGGCCAGCACCAGCGCACCGACCAGCGTCGGATGGCGCAGAGCCAGCTCCTGGCCGACCATGCCACCCATCGACAGCCCTACCCATACCACCGATCCGGTATCGAGTTCGCGCAACAGAGCGGCAGCGTCATCGGCCAGCGACGCCATGTCGTACATGCCTGGCGCTGCTTCCGAACTGCCGTGGCCGCGATGGTCGTAAGCGATCACGCGGCAATCTTCGGCCAGCAGATTGGCTAGCTCGTCCCACATGGTCAAGTCGCAGCCCAGCGCGTGGCTAAGCACCACCGTGTGGCGCGGCGCCTTGCCGTTATGGCGCGCGCGCGCAGTATAGTGCAGAGAGGGCTTGCCGCTGCTGCGGCCTTCAAGGCCGATGCCGGGATGCGTGACGGCTGCCGGCTCCAGCGGCTCCAGCAGGTAGCCGATCTGCGGGCCGATTTCGCGCAGGATCACCAGGGCGTGTGTAAATGCCGTGTTGGCGGCCGGTACGCCGGCGTATATGGCCGACTGCATCAGCACTTCCTTCAGCTCGTCCGGCGTCAGGCGGTTTTCCGGATCGCCCAGCAGCGCGGCGCGCACGTGCAGGTCGAATTCTTCCCAGCGGCCCAGCGCGACGGTAATCGACAGGACGATGGCGCGCCGGGTCTTTTGTTCCAGGCCCGGCCGCCCCCAGATTTCGTTCCACGCAAAGCGCGTGATCAGGTTTTGGAATTCGGCATTGAAGCTGTTGGCGTTGGATAGCGAGCGCTCCACCCAGGCGTCGCCCAGGATGCTGCGGCGGTTATTCAGGCCACGCTCGAAGTCGTGGTCGATAGGATCGTAGCTCATGTTGTGCTCATTTATTTATGATAGGTGTGGGCCAGGTTCAATGCAGCAATATCGCCGCGCAGGCTTTGCAACTGCCGCTGCGCCAGCCGGTGTGCCGGCGCGGTTGCCGCCGCGGGATCGAACAGTGTCTTCAGGTGCTGCAGATCGACATGGCCGCGCAGCGCCGGATCGGCTTGCACCGCCGCGGTCAGCACCTCGGCCAGATGGCGCTGGGTGGATAGCGCGACGCCGCTCATCTTTTCCAGCAGTTCATGGGACTGCGGACGGCCGATGACGGCCGCCAGATAGGCAGCTGCGGCTTCGGCGAACACCAGTCCTTGCAGCGCATCGATATTGCGCAGCATGCGCGCGCTGTCAACCTGCAAGCCGGCGAAGGCATCGTTCAACGCCTGCAGGGCGCCGTGCGTGCTGAGGAACAGGCCCGGCCACTCGGCCAGTTCGGCCTGCCAGTTTCCCAGGCCACGCTCGTGCTGCTGGCCCATGCTCGCCAGCAGGGCCGCGCCATGCTGCGGTGTGCGCGTGGCGGCGGCCAGTGCGATCATGGCCGATACCGGATTGCGCTTGTGCGGCATGGCCGATGAGCCGCCGCGGCCATTGCCGGATGGTTCCGCCAGTTCGGCGACTTCACCTTGCGCCATCAGGCTCAAATCGGTGGCGAGCTTGCCCAGGCTGCCGGTCAGCACTGCAACCTCCAGGCCGAGCCGCACCCAATCGTCGCGCTGGGTGTGCCAGGCCGCATCGGCGACCTTCAAGCCCAGGATGGCGGCCACGCGGCTAACAACCGCTGGACCTTGTTCGCCCATTACCGCTAGCGTGCCGACGGCCCCCCCCAGCTGCAGCTGCAGCGCGCGGGCCGCGCACTCCCGCAGGCGCGCACGCGCGCGCACCAGGGGGGCCAGCCAGCCGGTCAGCTTGAAACCGAAACTGGTCACCTGCGCCGGCTGCATCAGCGTCCGCGCCAACACCGGCGTGGCAAGGTGCTGCTGCGCCAGTTGCAGCAGGCGGCCGCTGAGGTCGCACAGGCCGTCGTCCAGCAACTGCAGGGCGTCGCGCGTGGCCAGTACCATCGCGGTGTCGATCACGTCCTGGCTGGTGCTGCCCCAGTGGACCTTGGCGGCAGCCTCGGCGTCATACAGCGCCACGGTCTTGGTCAACTCTTTCACCAATGGAATCGCCAGGCTGCCAGCGCGGCGGCCGGCGCTGATGATGGCGGGGATGTCATACAGCTGCGCATTGCAGACGGCGGCGATGGCGCGCGCCGCGGCAGGCGGCAGCAGCCCCTCGTCGGCCTGTGCCTGCGCCAGCGCCTGCTCGAAGCGGAACATGGCTTGCACGATCGCCGCATCGTCGAAGACGGCGATCATGTCGGTGGTGGTCAGGAAGCTATCGAAGATGGATACACTCACTGCGGCTCCGATTCAGAATCATGCATAGTCGAAAAATACCGTTTCCTGCTCGCCCTGCATGTGTATGTTCCAGCTGTATCGGCCGGCGCCTGTTTGCGCAGCGATCAGGGTGGGGCGGCGAGCAGCAGGTACTTGCGCCAGTATTGCCGAATCCCCCAGTCCAGCATCGTCTTCCAGGAACACGGCGGTGAACTGGTGCTTGACCAGGCCGCGCGCGAACACCGTCACGTAGGCTGCCGGTTCCCCCTGGGCCTGCGGGCATACTGACAAGCGCAGGCTGAATTTTCCCGCGTCGTCGCTGGGTAGGCGGCGGAAGCCGGGAATCGCCTGGCCGGATTCCGCAGCGGCGGCGGCCGGCTGCCAGGCTTCGATCTGGGCATCGTTGATCGGAACGCCGTCGCCGTCGTAGATGATGCCGCTGACGACGATGGTCGGCGCGCTGGTTTGCAGGCGGTCGGCGGCGCTCAGTTCGGTCGCCCAGTTCCAGGCTTCGTGGGAAAACGGGCCTATGGTTTGCGAGGTCGTGATTTTGCTCATTCGGTACTCTCCTTAATTGTCCATCGGCGTGGCGTCGCGGCCGCGCAGGACGATGTCGAATTCATAGCCCAGCATTTGGTCGCCCACAGTGTGCTCCAGACTGTAGCGCGAGATCAGGCGCTGGCGCGCGGCCAGGTCCGGAATGCTCTGGAAGATCGGGTCGTAGTCGAACAGCGGATCGCTGGGGAAGTACATCTGCGTTACCAGGCGCTGCGCATACACGTTGCCGAACAGGGAAAAATGAATGTGGGCCGGGCGCCATGCCTTGTCGTGATTGCCCCACGGGTAAGGGCCGGGCTTGATGGTGACGAAGCGGTAACGGCCTTCGTCATCGGTCATCATCTTGCCCCAGCCGTGGAAGTTCGGGTCCAGCGGCGCGTGATGCTGGTCGCGCTTGTGGCGGTAGCGGCCGGCAGCATTGCATTGCCAGACTTCCAGCAATGAGTTGCGCACGGGCTTGCCGTCTTCGTCCTGCACGCGGCCGGTGACGACGATTTTCTCGCCCAGCGGTTCAGCGTCGCCCTGTGCGGTCAGGTCCATGTCGTTAGGCAAGAGGATGCGCGGCGACGGCGCGATATTCTGTTCTACCGGCAAGCCTGCGGCGATGCGCAGCGACGGCTGGACCGGGCCGCGCTTGACGGTCGATTTGTAGGGTGGATAGATCAGTTCCGGATAAACGCCGGGTGCGATGGCATCGAATTTCAAAGCATGACTCCTTGTAGGTGATGCGGCAGGGATGAAGACGATGGTATGCAAGCCGTCACTCCGTCACAAGGGAGTTAAGGCATGCTATATTCGCTATGCGCACAATTTGTGCGAATATCGCCCAAATTTGCGTTTATTTATCATGGATACCGAAATCGACCTGCCAGCCAGGCGCGACTTGATCGCCGGGCTGGAAAAAGGCCTGCAAGTGATCGAAGCCTTCGACCAGGAACGCAGCCGCCTGAGCATCGCCGAGGTGGCCGAACGCACTGGCCTGACGCGCGCGGCGGCGCGGCGCTACCTGATCACGCTAACCCACCTCGGCTATATGCGGCATGAGAACAAACTGTTTTCGTTGACGCCGATGGTATTGCGGCTAGGGCAGTCCTACCTGCACTCGGCACGGCTGCCGCGCGTGGTGCAGCCGCTGTTGTACCGCCTTGCGTATGGGTTGGGGGAAGCCGCATCGGTCGGCGTGCTCGATCACGACCAGCTGGTGTGCGTGGCCGCCGTCAGTGCCGGGCAACTGGTGTCGGCCACGCTGCAGCCCGGCACGCGGGTGCCGGCGTACTGCACCGCTAACGGCCGCATGCTGCTGGCCAACCTGACGCCGCAGCAGCTCGAGGCTTTCCTGGCGCGTACCCAGCCGGAGCAGATCACGGAGCACACCATCGTCAACAAGGAACGCCTGGCGCTAGAGATCGCGCGTGCCAGTGCGCGCGGCTATGCGCTGGTGGACCAGGAACTGGAACTTGGCCTGTGCACCATCGCCGTCCCGCTGAAGAACTTCCGCGGCGAAGTGGTGGCGGCGATGAACATCAGCGTGCACGCCGGTCGCATGCCGATCGAGCAGATGGTGGAGCGTTGCCTGCCGGCGCTGATCAAGATACAGGTCGAGCTGAACGCCTTGCTCTAGGGCCTGTTAACATTCAATTCGGGAGATGCGTTCAAACCAAAACGTATGGTGGCAAGCCATGCAACGCGGCCAGCGCACGTTTTGGTTCGTACAACCTGCAGCGACTTGTCATGTTGAAAGAGCGAGGTCTCCCGGCGTTCTGATGCGAAGGCCGAGGGGCCAAATTCGGCCTTCAATCGGACCGATCGGACTGATAGGCAGTGCCGGAATGGCTGTTCTTGCGTCACGCAACCAAAAAGTATTCAACTGAAATTCGTCCAGCTACGATGCGCCGCCTCACCGGGGCAAAAACGAGTTATTCGAGGTGGTTTAAAGCCTGCTGCCGATTCGACTTCACCCGCTCGAGCATATCGAAGACGAGCATGCCGGCTACCATGGCGGCAACAAAGCCCCATGCCTTCGGGTAACCCGCGCCCAAGGCGACTAGCGCAGGACCAGGACAGAAGCCTGCAAGGCCCCAGCCGATGCCGAATGCTGCGCTTCCCAAAACCAATCTCAGCGTTACCTTCGCACTGGCTGGCAGCTGGACGGGCAATCCCAGGAACGAGCGCTTGCGGCGTTTGGCAATGAAGAACGCGAGCGAGCCGACGGCTATCGCACCGAGCATCACGAAGGCCAGCGACGGGTCCCAGCGTCCTGCCAGGTCGAGGAAGCCAAGCACCTTTGCCGGGTTGGCCATGCCGGAAACCATCAAGCCGATGCCGAAGAGCAGGCCAGCCAGCAATGCAGTGACTGCGGTCATTTCAGCCTCCAATCAGATGTCGTTGCACGAAGACGGTCGCGCAGCCCGCCGCCATGAAGGTCGCCGTCGCGATCAGCGAGCGGATGGCGCCGCGCGAGATGCCGCAGACGCCATGGCCGCTCGTACAGCCGCCGGCATAGCGGGTCCCGAGGCCAACCAGAAAGCCGGCGATGAGGATTTCGCCCCAGCCGGCCTGAATGTCGGGAGTCGCCGGATTGCCGAACGCGTTCGCGAGGATTGGGGCGCCGACCAAGCCTGCGAGAAAGGTTATACGCCATGCCATGTCGTTGCGCGGCAGACTCAGCGCTCCTCCGAGGATGCCGCTAATTCCGGCGATACGGCCATTGAAGAGAACCAGCACGGCTGCCGCCGCGCCAATAAGCAGCCCGCCGGCCAGCGACAAGCCGGGTGTGAAGTTTCCTAGATCCATCAACATGTTGTCTCCTGTTGGACATTGGCGCAAAACTGTTCATAAAGAATCCTCATCACGGCAAGCGCTTCCGCGCTTGCAATGGAATAGAAGATGCTCCTGCCGTCCCGCCGCGTTGCGACCAGGCCGTTTTCACGCAGCACGCCGAGTTGCTGGGAAAGAGTAGGCTGCCGTATGTCGAGCCGCTCCTCCAGCTCATTCACGCATAGCTCGCCCTGGGATAACTGGCACATCAGCAGTAGCCGGTCCGGATTTGCCAGCACCTTGAGCAGCGCGCAGGCTCGCGTCGCAGAGGCCTGCATGGTGCCAAGGTCAATAATGGCGGGAGTCTCGTTCATATGCTGAGATATTAATGAGATAATTTATCTTAATATATTATATCATTTGATATAATTATTGCGAGTAGTGTTTTTATGTCCACGGAGACCCCTGATGCCGCACGTCATACAACCATTCTTCGATCCCGCGACTTGGACCGTGACCTACGTGGTCTACCAGGAAGGGCAGCCGGAGTGCGCCGTCATTGACTCCGTGCTGGACTATGATCCCAACGCGGGGCGGACCTCGACGGCAAATGCCGACAAGGTCATCGCATTCGTGCGCGAGCACGAGTTGCGGGTGGAGTGGATCCTGGAGACGCATGCTCACGCTGATCATTTGTCGGCTGCGCCTTATCTCCGAAACCATCTGGGCGGCAGGATTGCCATCGGGCAGAATATCCGCAGCGTGCAGGGCGTCTTCAAGAAGCTGTTTAACCTGGAGCCGGAGTTCCGGCCCGATGGCTCGCAGTTCGACCATTTGTTTGAAGAAAACGAAGAATTTGCCATTGGCGGCCTGAGCGCCAGAGCACTCCATGTACCTGGCCATACGCCTGCCGATATGGCCTACCAGATTGGGGATGCGGTCTTTGTCGGCGATACGATCTTCATGCCCGACGTCGGCTCGGCCCGCTGCGACTTCCCCGGCGGCGATGCGCACGAGTTGTATCGCTCCATTCGCAAGCTGTTGGACCTGCCGGGCGCCACCAGGCTCTTCGTGTGCCACGATTATCCGCCAGCGGGCCGGGAGCCCGCTTGGGAAACCACCGTATGCGCCCAGAGAAAATACAATATCCACGTGCATGACGGCGTGAGCGAAGAACAGTTTGTGGCCATGCGCCAGGCGCGCGATGCGACGCTGGAAATGCCAACTCTGATTTTGCCTTCGGTACAAGTCAATATCCGGGCCGGAGAATTGCCGCCCGCCGATTCGAACGGCGTTCGCTATCTCAAAATCCCGCTCAACGCTATCTGACGGCAATTACCCAGTTCCACAGTCCGGGCGATTTCGCGTCGGCTCAAGGCATCTGGCGAGACGACTGCGGCAGGGCGTAGGTGACACGTTACAGAAAGATGCAAATGCCAGCTTCCGGGTCAGGAGCTGAGCTACTCCCAATCGCTGCCGGAGCAGCACCAAAGACTAAGTTTCCTTCAATTGATTCGTTTAAGCCGTTGCCCGTGAATGCCCCACACGCAATCGATGCCATCCACCGAGCCACACAATGCCCAGCCGTTCCCGATCTTTTTCGCAACCACCTTGTCGCCAATTTCAGCGGCCAAACGTTCGGCCCAACGCGTCGCCGAACCCTGTCCTTTGAATAGCTCATTACCTTCGACGATTACAGTCGCATCGAAAACGGGTACTGCAAATATTGTCATCATAGATTTTCCATCCTCATACCGCGTTCATGCGCGCTAATGCAATCGCCTCGCCAACCAGCATGTCGGCTTGCTCATTATATTTATCGCCGCTATGGCCTTTGATCCAGCGGGTCACCACTTTGCGCGCATCCGCGACATGGTATAGCCGCTTCCATAGCTCTAAGTTGGCGACCAACTCCTTTTTGGAATTCCGCATGCCATTTTTCTCCCAGCCCTTGCGCCACTCTGTTAAGCCTTTTAATACGTACTGACTATCCGACACCAGCTCTACTTTGGAATCCGCAGGAATGAGCAGAAGACCTTCTATCGCAGCAGTTAGCTCGGCAATTTGGTTGGTGCCATGTCCAATAAATCCTTTGTGGTGCGAGACAATCTTGTCAGGCGTAATAATGACCGCTCCCCACGCGGCAGGGCCGGGATTGGAAGGGGCCGCGCCACCATCAGTGTATACAATCCAACTCATCCAAATTTCCTTTATGTTTCTTCAAACAACGACAATGCGAGATTGAACGGGTTTTCTTTACATCTCCCTCGCCGATTCTACCAGCGCATGCAACTGGATAAGCACTCGCATGTAGCGCCGGGGGAGTGCCTCCAATAGCTCCCGACCCGTCTCGCCGGTACCAAAATCAGGTATCTGCGCATCATAAATCACGAAGAACAACAATGCTGGCTTAACAAAAGAGTCTTACCTAAGTGGGGCGACGAGTTAAAGGCAATGCAGAAATCATCATGTCTTGATCGATTGTTGGTCGGCAGCTCGTCCATATTTCCGCCTGAGGAAACGATGGCGGCTGTCAAAGATGGCGCGGTAGACCGGCAATAAAATGGCGCCGAGCAGCGGCAAGCGGGACGCGTACTCGACCCGGTCCGACACGATGCAGCCGCCTTCGCATGGCACAACGCTGCGGGAATGCTGCCAGAATCTGTTGCTGAAGGAACTGGAACGTTCGTCGAAGCCGCGTTCCGGATCGATCCGTTCCAGACACAAGAAATGTAAATCGACCGGAAGGAAACCGAACAGAAGAACCCAGCTGCTAAACAACTGCCGCCCGGCGGGCCATTCAATGAGCGGACGCGACTTCCAGTCTCCGGGGGCTATCATGTGCACCCATGGCATGAGCTCAGCGTTGACGTCCGCAAACCTGGCGTGCGCCCAGAATTGGGATGGGGCGATTGCCAGGGCGCTGGATTTCTCAAATTTATACGGCATCTGTCGACTGTCTTTCTAATAGCGGCGGCGGTACTGGCGCCGTGCATCCCGTTCCGATCCGATCAGGGAGCTGGCAACAAGCTGGTCATATATCTTAGCTGCGTCAGTGCAGCAGCTGAACTTGCCGTCGTTGCAAACTGTCAATAATTTGATCTTTATCAAGGAACCGCAGCCGCACTCCGTACTACGCTTGTCGATTATTCATTTCACTTGAAAGATCCATGGCTACCGAGCTCTTCAATAACGGCCAGCACGTCTGCGTCATGTTTTCCGACCTGATTGAAGAAGATGAAGGCGAAGTGGTCCAGACCAACCAGTTCTTCATCTGCGATCACGGCCAGGGCGCACTGATCGATCCCGGCGGCCAGATGACCTACAACGAACTGTTCATCGCGCTGAGCCGCTTCTTCCCGCCCAAGGAACTGAAATATATCCTGGCTTCGCATGCCGATCCCGACATCGTCGCCTCGGTCGGCCGCTGGCTGACCGGCTCGGAATGCCAGGTGGTCATCTCCAAGCTGTGGTCGCGTTTCATCCCGCATTTTTGCCCGGCGGGGAAAACCGCCGGCCGCATCATCTCTATCCCGGATGATGGTTTGCGCATCCAGATCGGCCAGAGCGAAGTACTGGCGTTGCCGGCGCACTTCCTGCATTCAGAGGGCAATTTCCAGTTCTACGACCCGGTCAGCAAGATCCTGTTCTCGGGCGACCTGGGAGCGTCGATGGTCAGCAACAGCGAAGCGGCGCAGCCGGTGAGCGATTTCCCGGCGCACTTGCGCAACATGCAATCCTTCCACCGGCGCTATATGAGCGGCAACCGTGCCTGCCGCCTGTGGGCGGCGATGGTGCGGCAGCTGGATATCCAGTGCATCGTGCCGCAGCACGGCTGCATGTTCCAGGGACCGGAAATGGTGGCCCGCTTCATAGCCTGGGTCGAGCAGCTGGATTGCGGCATCGATCTGCTGAGCGAGCAGCACTACAGTCTGCCCAGGAACTGGCTGCTGCCCGCCGGTAAATTTTGAGAAGCGCCATGTTCTTGAAAGTCCAAGCAGAGGCCGGGTCCAGACCCCGCGGCGGCTGCCGATCGGCGCGGCGATGAACTACAGCTAGGCGGCAAGAAGTCGCATGTGATGGTGGATCATTGCGCGAAATTTGCAAGCTGCGGCGTCAAGGATCGAAGAAGGGAGGGGAACGTGGTGTGCCTGTCACGTCTGCGTCACAGGCCAGAAATGGAAAAGGGGCTGCATTTGCATGCAACCCTTTATATATCTTGGCTCCCCGACCTGGACTCGAGCCAGGGACCTGCGGATTAACCGTCCGAGCTTCGAATTAGTCGGAAAGCCGCATGAATAATTATCGACGTTTGCCGCGGGCCGGACATTCTATTATTTGCCAGCGCAGACGCTAGTGCCAATTGACCGCTGCGCGGGTTTGGCTCAGGCAGCGTAGTTGCCTTGCGGTAAGTATATCGGGTAGGATTTGGCACCTACGCCAAGGAATTCAAATGCCATCCACCAAAGCTCGAACCTCTACTATTCTCTTCTATTCAGTATTTGCGCTTGCCTGCTTTTCAGACGCGGCTTTTGCCCAGTCCCTGCCGCCGGCGGCGCCGGCCTGTCTTACCGGCGCCTACCGTTCACCGGCGGGCGAAATCGTCACCCTGACCCAGCGCCCGGGCTTTCCGCAGACACTGCTGGCGACTGATTTCAACGGTCGCAGCGGCGTCTTTGAAATGGCTGGCGACGGCGTCCTGAACGCAGCGCAGGATGCCGATAATCCGGCCAGGCTGGCGGGGCGCCTGACTTATGCCGGATGCCAGGCCGCTTCGCTCGACTTGCAGTTTTCCGGCGCTGACGCGCAACAATGGTCGCGGTTGCCGCTGCGGATTACCCGCACCCGTTTCATGTCCGGTGCGGTGCAGCTGAATGGCGAACTGATCGAACCGATGGCTGGCGGCGACAAACCGCCGCTGTTCGTGCTGGTGCACGGATCCGAATCGAGCGCCACGGTGGATGCTAGCAACCATGCATTCCTGATGGCGAGCCAAGGCGTCGCCGCCTTCTTGTTCGACAAGCGCGGCACTGGCGGCTCAGGCGGCGTTTATACCCAGGATTTCGTGCTGTTGGCGGGCGACGCCGCAGCAGCGGTAGGGGAGGCGCGCCGGTTGGGCGCCGGCCGTATCGGCCGCGTCGGCCTCGCCGGCTTCAGCCAGGGCGGCTGGGTCGCGCCGCTGGCGGCGCTCAAGGCGCATGCCGATTTCCTGGTGGTCGGTTATGGCGTGATCGGCACGCCGATCGAGCAGGACCAGTGGCAGGTTGATTACCAGTTGCGCCAGCTCGGCTACGGCGAAGATGTGATCGGCAAGGCGCGTACGTTAACTACCCTGGCCGGCAACGTCGCCGCATCGGATTTCCGTCGCGGCATGCCGCAATTGCTGCACGCTAAGGATAAATACGCGGGCGAGCCTTGGCTGGCGAAAGTCGATGGCCAGTACAGTGGCACGCTGCTGCGCGGCGAGGTGGGACGGGCGCGCGGCGAAAGCCCGCAAGTGATCTGGCATTACGATTCGCTGGCAGTGCTGCGGCAGCTCGCCATCCCGCAGCTGTGGGTGTTTGCGCAAGACGATTCGGTGGCGCCCAGTGCGCCGACCATCGCCCGCCTGAATGCCTTGCGCGGCAGCGGCAAGGATATCGCGATTGCGGTTTTTCCGCAGTCGGATCACGGCATCCGTTCGTTTTCCGTGAAGCCTGACGGCAGCCGTAAATATCTGGCTTACGCGGCCGGCTATGATCGACTCTTGGCCGACTGGATGAGGCAGAAGCCTTTGTCTTCGGAGGTGCAGGAGAGGATGCTGGCAGCGCCGGCCAGGTGAATTTTCGTTTGCCTCAGAGCAAGACCTGGCTCCACCTGTGTGTAAATTTCAAGAGTTATTCGCAAAAAAACCATTCATGCTGAGCAACCTGCCTTGATCGTCATACTCGCCGTAACTGATCCCGGTTCCCACCGTTATGTTCTCCTGCGTTTTCATTTCCCAGTTAGCGATGCTTTTTTGATGGTGCGACATGAAACAGGTTGTGACGAAATGGGCGCCGGGAATCTGTCGATGTAAGTTCTCCATGTAATTGATGAGCTCGTCCCATGATGCCGCTTGCGTCAGCGGGTCAGTGTAGACGGCGTTATCCGCGAGTACCTCTGAAAATATAGCCAGCCTGTCCGCCTTGCTTGTCATTTTCCAGGCAGAAGTATATTTTTCCCACGTCTTCTCAAGATCTGCATTCATGTTTGCTGGTCCTCTCGTGATCAATTTATCGGGATGGCATAGTGCATGACCGATTCATTCGAGCTGGGGTTATAGCCCGCGCCATAGAACTCCAGATCGGCCGCACTGGAGTGTCTTCTTCCGCTGCGCGGCAGCCAGGTCGAGTAAATATAGTTGATGGTGTTGTCGATCAAACTGACGGCGCCGTTGTGCGTAAATTTGGCATAGGTGCATGCCGGGATTTTAATCGCCAGCATTCCGTCAGGGATATCCGTGAGCGCCGTCACTTCAATCGCACAAAAATATTCCAGTTCATCGCTGTTCTTTGTTATCTGCCTGACGACGCCGTAACAGGTACCGCCAACCGTGTTCTTGATTTCGGATAGCCGGGGAAGGAATTGCTGCCACAGAGGCGGGAGTTTTTCGCCAATATTGTTTTTCTCGGAATCGGTGCCAAAGAAACTTGTCCTTAGCCCCACAAGGTGCATTTCCTTTTGCTCATAAATTTCAGGGACGGTATTCATCCTCTTGTTGATATGTTCAAGGTAGTCTTGATCGAACTTTACCTTCTGCGGGAATGGGCGCCTCTTTCCTATTTTTCGATATTCAGCCGGCGTAGTATCAAACGCGGATTTAAACGCCCGTGTAAAGCTTTCCTGACTTTCAAAATCCGCTTCCATTGCGATGTCGATGATTTTTTTGTCGCTGTTCAGCAATTGCTCAAGTGCTTTCCCGAGCCTTCTCGAGCGGATGTAGTCCTTGACGGTGTCGCCCGTCAGTCCTTTAAAGATGCGTTGAAAATGCCATTGGCTCAGCCCGGCTCCGCTTGCCACGGCACTGATGGAAATTGGCTGGTCAAGATTGGCTTCGATATAGTCGACGCCGCGTTGAATTTGATCGAGATAATTCATCAGTTCTCCTTAATGGACGAATGATAAAAGGATTTGAATCAGGGGCTTTGATATTTTGTGCTCGATTTCGATCAGCATGGCAGCCGACGTGTAGTCTTGAATGTCGAGGCGGAGCTGAGGCGAAACCGGTAGTTACGCGTCACGAGATTGACGTCAAGTTTGCCGTGAGGAATTGCAGAGTTGAAGGGCAAAAGAAAAGGGGCCACATTTGCATGTGGCCCCTTAGAATCTTGGCTCCCCGACCTGGACTCGAACCAGGGACCTGCGGATTAACAGTCCGTCGCTCTACCAACTGAGCTATCAGGGAATTGAAAGAAGCAGAATTATAGTCTTGAATTCGCTGAGTTGTCAAAGCTTTTTCTAAACTTTTCTACATCCCCGGAGCAGTCCTTACAACTTCTCCGGGAGCCGAATATTACAGGACTTTTGCGATTGCGGCGACAACATTATCAATATTTTTTGTATTGAGTGCGGCCACGCAGATGCGGCCGGTGTCGACGGCGTAGATCGAGAACTCGTCGCGCAGGCGGTCAACCTGGGCTTTGGTCAGGCCGGAGTAGGAGAACATGCCGCGTTGCTTGGTGACGAAATCGAAGTCGTGGCCTGGCGCTTGTTCTTTCAGTTTCTTGACCAGCAGATGACGCATTTCGCGGATCCGTACGCGCATGCCGGCCAGTTCTTCTTCCCACAGCTTGCGCAGCTCTGGCAACGACAGGGCGGTGGCGACTACCTGGCCGCCGTGGATAGGCGGGTTGGAGTAGTTGGTGCGTACCACGCGCTTCAATTGCGACAGCACGCGGCCGGCTTCTTCTTTGCTGGCAGCGACGATGCTCAGTGCGCCAACGCGCTCGCCGTACAGCGAGAACGATTTGGAGAACGAGTTCGATACGAACAATGGGCCGCCGGCTGCGGCGAAGCGGCGTACTACCTGGCCGTCGGCTTCGATGCCGTCGCCAAAACCCTGGTAGGCCATGTCGAGGAAAGGAATCAGGCCGCGCTGGGTCACTACTTCGATGACCTGGGTCCATTCGGCATCGGTCAGGTCGGCGCCGGTCGGGTTGTGGCAGCAGGCGTGCAGCACCACGACAGAGCCGCTGGCCATGGTCTTGAGCGCGTTCAGCATGCCGCTGAAGTTGACGCCGCGGGTGGCCGGATCGTAGTAAGGATAGTTGTTGACGGTGAAGCCGGCCGATTCAAACAGCGCGCGGTGGTTTTCCCAGCTCGGATCGCTGATCCAGACTTGCGCATCGGCTGCGGCGAAGCGCTTGAGGAAATCGGCGCCCAGTTTCAATGCGCCGGTGCCGCCGATGGCTTGCACTGTGATCGCACGTTTCTCTTGAACTACGGCGCTGTCGGCCCCAAATACCAGTTCTTGCACGGCCTTGTCGTAAGCAGCCAGGCCTTCGATCGGCAGGTAGGTGCGCGGCGCCAGTTTTTCAATCAGCAGCGCTTCAGCCTTTTGCACGCATTCCAGCAGCGGCACCTTGCCGTTGTCATCGTAATAGACGCCGACGCCGAGGTTGGTCTTGCCTGGATTTTGATCCGCATTGAAACCTTCGGTGATGCCGAGGATAGGATCGCGTGGCGCCATTTCGATGGCGGTGAAGAGGGAGGCTGAAAGAGGTGCGTTCATCGTGATAACATAAAAAGTTGGCTGCAAATCGAATCTTGCAGTCGGGTTGAATGCTGTGCCGGGTCACGAATACTTCGCTGATCGGCGCGGATTTACTACCGCTTATTCTACCAAAGGTCGAGGCCCATGGCTGACATATCACAGGTTTCCAGTAGCGTTGACGAGTCTAAAATCGTCACTTTCCCCAATTCGCCGTACAAATTGTTCCAGCCGTTTCTGCCCGCAGGCGACCAGCCTGCGGCGATCGCCAAACTGGCAGAGGGGGTGGAAGACGGCTTGTTTTACCAGACCTTGCTGGGCGTTACGGGCTCCGGCAAGACGTATACGATGGCGAACGTGATCGCCCGCATGGGGCGGCCGGCCATCGTTTTTGCACCGAACAAGACGCTGGCGGCCCAGCTGTATAGCGAGTTTCGCGAGTTTTTTCCACATAACGCGGTGGAATATTTCGTTAGTTACTACGATTATTACCAGCCGGAAGCCTATGTGCCTCAGCGCGACTTGTTCATTGAGAAAGATTCGTCGATCAATGAGCATATAGAACAGATGCGCCTGTCATGCACCAAATCGCTGATGGAACGGCGCGATGTGGTGATTGTGGCAACGGTGTCGGCGATTTACGGTATCGGTAATCCTAACGAATACCACCAGATGATCCTGACCTTGCGCGCCAAGGACAAGGTCAGCCAGCGCGACCTGATTGCACGCTTGATCCAGATGCAATACAGCCGCAATGAAATCGATTTCGGCCGCGGCACTTTCCGCGTGCGCGGCGATACGGTCGATGTGTTTCCGGCCGAGCATGCCGAGCTGGCCTTGCGCATCGAGACCTTCGACGATGAAATCGAAAGCCTGCAGCTGTTCGATCCGCTGACCGGCCGTGTGCGGCAAAAGATTCCGCGCTTTACCGTATATCCCGGTTCGCATTATGTGACGCCGCGCGCTACGGTGCTGCGTGCTATCGACACCATCAAGGATGAATTGCGTGATCGGCTTGAATTTTTCCGCAAGGAAAATAAATTGATCGAGGAACAACGCATAGAGCAGCGCACCCGTTTCGATCTGGAAATGATGCAGGAAATCGGTTTCACCAAGGGCATCGAAAACTACTCGCGCCATTTGAGCGGCGCCTTGCCGGGCGAGCCGCCGCCGACCCTGGTCGATTACCTGCCGCAGGATGCATTGATGTTCCTGGATGAATCGCATGTGCTGATCGGCCAGCTTAACGGCATGTACAACGGCGACCGCGCGCGTAAAACCAATCTGGTGGATTACGGCTTCCGGCTGCCATCGGCGCTGGATAACCGGCCGCTGCGTTTCGATGAGTTCGAAGGCAAGATGCGGCAGACGATTTTCGTGTCGGCGACGCCGGCCGATTATGAAAACCAGCGTGCCGGCCAGGTGGTGGAGCAGGTGGTGCGGCCGACCGGCTTGATCGATCCTGCCATCGAGGTGCGGCCGGCCTTGAGCCAGGTCGATGACCTGATGACCGAGGCCAATGCCCGCATCAAGAAGAACGAGCGCGTGCTGGTGACTACGCTGACCAAGCGCATGGCGGAGCAACTGACTGAATTCCTCAGCGATAACGGCATCAAGGTGCGCTATCTGCACAGCGATATCGAGACTGTCGAGCGGGTTGAGATTATCCGGGATTTGCGTCTGGGAACCTTCGACGTGCTGGTCGGGATCAACCTGCTGCGCGAAGGCCTGGATATTCCTGAAGTGTCGCTGGTGGCGATCCTGGATGCCGACAAGGAAGGCTTCCTGCGTTCCGAGCGCAGCCTGATCCAGACCATAGGCCGCGCCGCGCGTAATCTGAACGGCACCGCGATCCTGTATGCGGACCGGATGACCGATTCCATGCGCCGTGCGATCGACGAAACCGAGCGCCGCCGCAACAAGCAGATTGCCTTCAATACGGCGAACGGCATTACGCCGGTCGGCATCAGCAAGCAGATCAAGGAATTGATCGACGGCGTCTACAGCCCGCAAGAAGCGCGCGAAGAATTGCATGCGGCGCAGGACCAGGCCAAGTACGAGGCGATGAGCGAAAAGCAGGTTAGCAAGGAAATCAAGCGCCTGGAGAAATTGATGATCGATCATGCCAAGAACCTGGAGTTCGAAAAAGCCGCGCAAGTGCGCGACCAGTTGCATGTGTTGAAGACGCAATTGTTCGGCGCGCCTGGGGCCGACAATATTGCGTTCTGAGTGCAGGGTTCTTGCAACCCTGTTCGTGCTGTTTGTTTTGACCGACCTGTTTTTTTTACCGAGAGCGATGACTGATTTTCTTCCCGTTTCAATTCGTGCTGCTTTAGATGGCGTGCATGCTTCCTGGCTGACTATTCTGGAACAGGGCTTGCGCGCCGTAGCGCAGGCTAATCCGGCCTATCTGCAGGATCTGGCCGCGGCCGACTATCTGCCTTCGGAAGGCCGCATGTTTGCCGCCTTCGCCCAGCCGCTGGCCGCGGTGCGCTATGTGCTGGTGGGCGAGGGGCCTTATCCGCGCGCCGCGAGCGCTACCGGCGTGTGTTTCATGGATGGCGCCGTCGGCTCCTTGTGGTCGGAGAAGGGCTTGTCGAAGCAGGTCAATCGCGCCACGTCCTTGCGTAATTTTATGAAGATGTTGCTGGTGGCGGATGGCCAGCTGGCGATTGAAAGCACCACCGGCGACGCCATGTCGGAAGTGGCGCAGCGGGCGCAAGCGGGCGGCTCGCCGGCGATCCAGTTGCTGGCCGATTTACAGGCCAATATGGTGGGGCAAGGGTTCTTGTTGTTAAACGCTACGCTGGTGTTTCGTCCGGATGTGGCGCCGGTGAAAGATGCCAAGGCCTGGCAGCCGTTCATGCAAACCGTGCTGCAAGGGCTGGCCGATGCGGCGGACAAGCGCGGCGAGGGTCTGCCGACGCTGGTGTTGTGGGGGAAAATTGCCGAGCAGTTGAATGCTTATCCGGTGACCGCACGCTTCCCGAAAGCGGTGGCCGAGCATCCTTACAATCTCAGTTTCATCGGTAACGCCGGCATGCAGGCCTTGTTCGGGCCGATGCAGTTATTGCGGCGCGCAGCATGATCGCAAGACGCTTGGTCCTGGATTCAGATCAGGCTCATTTGCCGTAAATCGATTTCGGCCTGGGACAACGGTTTGTCGGCTGCCGGCGCCGGACCGAGATCCAGTTCCGGCTCGGCGGCAGGCGCCGCAGCTTTTGGCGCTGGTGCGGGTTTGGCGCGTTTGCTGCCGGCAACGACGACGGCGGTTGGCGTGGCGCTAGCCAGCCAGCGTTTGAGCATGTCGTCAAACAACGCCAGCATCGCCTCCGGCAATTCCGGCGTGTAAGCTTGCCGGATCACGATGCCGTCCCACATGGCGGTCAGCAGCAACGCCGCCGCATGCGCATCCAGGGCCTGGTCGATCTGGCCGCGTTGCTGGGCGGTGCGCAGCATGTCCGCCAGGCCGTCCACCCACTCGGTCTCCGCTTTCTTGATCACCGCGCCGACGCGTTTGTTGCGCAAGCCTTCGGCGTAGATTTCCGTCATCAGACCAGCGTCGCTGATGGCCGCGTAACGCTGGGCGAAGGCGCGGGTGATGGCCGACAAGGCTTGCGGCAGGTCGTCGGTATCGTGAAATTCTGACAATAAAGTGCGTGCCTGACGCCGTTCGTCCTCTGCCATGGCGGCAATAATCGCATCCTTGCTGGTGAAATAGCGGTACACGGCACCTGGCCCCAAGCCTACTTCGCTGCAGATTTCCTGCATGGAAGTCTGGTGAAAACCGGTCTTGCGGAAGCACTTTCCTGCGGATTTCAGGATGTCGACGCGTTTCTGGTCAGCTCTCTGCGTCGGTGATTGCGGTGTCTTGGATTTGCGGATGGCCATACTGAGTGCTGCTCAAAAGAGGACTGTGCGGAGGGTCGACATTATAGGTTTAAGCGCAGCTCATATGCGTACCAACCTGGAATAAATTTTTTGCTGTTAACACTATTTTTGTACTGTTCTTGTTATAGGAGTCTGTGTATATAAGGCAATTTTCCTGAGCTGGCTCCGGTCCGGATAATGCCCTTATTTGTTGTGTTTGTATAAATGACAATTGCCGCCAAAGCCACGGCCGGCGCGGGAATCCGGGAATCGGGCAATACCTGACGGATTCACTCAAGTTTGGTATACTGGCGTTACACTACGTAGTCCCGAAAAAAAGGATGCGCGGATAGGATAGGTTTGAGAGCGGAGATTACATGCGTCTGACTACAAAAGGCCGGTTTGCGGTAACTGCGATGATCGATTTGGCATTGCGGCAGGGTAAAGGTCCGGTAACTTTGTCTGCAATCAGCGAGCGTCAAGAGATTTCCCTGTCATATCTGGAACAATTGTTCGGCAAATTGCGCCGTCACCAGATTGTTGAATCCGTGCGCGGGCCAGGCGGCGGCTACAACCTGGCGCGCAAGGCCGAAGACGTCACGGTGGCGGACATCATCATCGCGGTCGACGAACCGCTGGATGCGACCCAGTGCGGCGGCAAGGAAAACTGCCACAGCCCGGACCACGAGGGCGGCAGCCGTTGCATGACGCACGATCTGTGGTCGACCTTGAATGCCAAGATGGTCGAATACCTGGATTCGGTGTCGCTGAAGGATTTGGTAGACCAACAACATGCGCAGCAGCAAGCGCAGCAGAAGAAGACCCTGGAACAAAATGTGGTGGTGATGCATAGGTCCCACCTGGTTGCTTGATTGGAGCTAGAAAAAGTATGAACGCACCCTTGGAAAAAAGCCTGATAGACACATTGAAGGCGCCTCACTTCCCGATTTACATGGATTATTCGGCCACCACGCCTATCGATCCGCGTGTTGCCGACAAGATGATTCCCTACCTGCGCGAGCAGTTCGGCAATCCGGCTTCGCGCAGCCATATGTATGGCTGGTCTGCTGAAAAAGCCGTGGAAGATGCACGCGAGCAGGTCGCCAGGCTGGTCAACGCCGATTCACGCGAGATCATCTGGACTTCGGGCGCGACCGAAGGCAACAACCTGGCGATCAAGGGCGCAGCCAATTTCTACAAGACCAAGGGCAAGCACATCATCACGGTCAAGACCGAGCACAAAGCTGTGCTGGACGTGGTGCGCGAGTTGGAGCGGCAGGGCTTCGAAGCGACTTATCTGCAGCCGCAAGACAATGGCCTGATCACGCTGGAACAGCTGGAAGCGGCGATCCGCCCCGACACCATCCTGGTATCGGTGATGCTGGTCAACAATGAAATCGGCGTGATCCAGCCGATCCCGGAAATCGGCGAGCTGTGCCGCCAAAAGGGCATCATTTTCCATTGCGACGCGGCGCAAGCTACCGGCAAGGTGGAAATCGACCTGGAAAAATGGAAGGTCGACCTGATGACTTTCACGGCCCACAAGACGTATGGTCCGAAAGGCATCGGCGCTCTGTACGTGCGGCGCAAGCCGCGGGTCCGTCTGGAAGCCCAGATGCATGGCGGCGGTCATGAGCGCGGCCTGCGTTCCGGCACCTTGCCGACCCACCAGATCGTCGGCATGGGCGCAGCTTTCGAAATCGCGCGCGAAGAAATGGAAGCGGAAAACATCCGCATCAAGGCGCTGCGCGATCGTCTGGCGAACGGCCTGCAAAGCATGGAAGAAGTGTATATCAACGGTGACATGGCGCACCGCGTGCCGCATAACCTCAACGTCAGCTTCAACTACGTCGAAGGCGAATCGCTGATCATGGCGATCAAGGATATTGCGGTATCGTCCGGTTCGGCATGTACTTCGGCCAGCCTGGAGCCTTCGTATGTGTTGCGCGCGCTGGGCCGCAACGACGAGCTGGCGCATAGCTCGATCCGCTTCACCATCGGCCGCTTCACCACCGAAGAAGACATCGACTTCACGATCGGCCTGATCAAGAGCAAAGTGGCCAAACTGCGCGAGTTGTCGCCGCTGTGGGATATGTACAAGGATGGGATTGATATCAGCTCGATCCAATGGGCGGCACACTAACAGGATTTCGCTGCGGTTTGGTAAATCTGGTGACACTCACCGCCGCGGCATCAAACAAGGAGTAGCAAAATGTCTTATTCAGCAAAAGTTTTGGACCACTACGAAAATCCACGCAACGTCGGCGCTTTTGAAAAAGGCGACGAAACCGTGGGTACCGGTATGGTCGGCGCGCCTGCATGCGGCGACGTCATGAAGTTGCAGATCAAGGTCGGCGCCGACGGCATCATCCAGGACGCCAAGTTTAAGACCTACGGCTGCGGTTCGGCGATTGCCTCGTCGTCGCTGGTGACCGAATGGGTCAAGGGCAAGACGCTGGATCAGGCGATGTCGATCAAGAACACCCAGATCGCCGAAGAACTGGCGCTGCCGCCGGTCAAGATTCACTGCTCTATCCTGGCTGAAGATGCGATCAAGGCCGCGGTTGAGGATTACAAAGCCAAGCACGGCGAGCAGAAGCAGGCAGCTTAAAAAGCTAATCTAGCGGAAAGAGATCGACGGCATATGGCAATCACACTTACTGAAAAAGCGGCGAAGCATATCAACCGCTACATCGAGCGGCGCGGCAAGGGCATCGGCCTGCGCTTCGGCGTGCGCACGACGGGTTGCTCGGGGCTGGCTTACAAGCTGGAATACGTGGACGAGAAGACTGACGAAGATGCCGTGTTCGAATCGCACGGGATCCAGGTGTTTGTCGATCCCAAGAGCCTGCCTTATATCGATGGCACCGAGCTTGATTTTGCGCGCGAAGGTTTGAACGAGGGCTTCAAGTTCTACAACCCGAACGTCAAGGATGAGTGTGGTTGCGGCGAGAGTTTCCGGATCTGACGCTGGATTTCAGACGGTCCGGTTGACCCTGCATCACGTTGGATTGGATGGATGACCAAGCCTGTTGCACTCCAACAGGCTTTTGTTTTGAGAACTATGCAAAATCATTTCGAACTGTTCCATCTGCCGCAAAATTTCACGCTGGACCTTGCGGCGCTGGAGCGCGCCTATCACGAAGTGCAGAACCAGACGCATCCGGACCGTTTCGCCAGCGCCAGCAGCGCTGAAAAGCGTGTGGCGATGCAATGGACGACGCGCGCCAACGAAGCCTATCAGACGCTCAAGAGCCCGTTCAAGCGCGCCGCCTATCTGTGCGAACTGAATGGCGTTGAGTTGCAGGCCGAGTCGAATACGGCGATGCCGGCGGCGTTCCTGATGCAGCAGATGGAATGGCGCGAAACGCTGGACGATGCGCGCGCCGCGAAGAGCGTGCCGGCGCTGGAACAACTGGACAGCGAACTGCGCGCAGCCCGCAAGGCCGATCTGCAGCGCATCGGCGCTTTGCTGGATGCACGGGATTTCCAGCAGGCTGCGCAATATGTGCGTCAGCTGATGTTCCTGGACAAATTTGGGGAAGAGATCGGCAATGCGTTCGCCGTTCTTGAATCGTAAGATTGAAAAATTATTAACCGAGTACGAGCATGCCTGAAGTCTGGTTATTCTTGATTGCCGCAATGACGTTGACCCTGGCCCCGGGGCCGGACAATATCTACGTGCTGACGCGCGGGATAACGCAGGGCCGCAAAGCCGGCCTGGTTTCCGCGCTGGGTTTCAGCTCGGGCTTGATGTTCCATACCATGCTGGCCGTACTGGGTTTTGCCGCGCTGATCAAGGCTTCGCCGCTGGCTTACTCATTGCTGCGTTATGCCGGCGCCGGGTATCTGATCTACATCGGCGTGCGTACTTTGCGTTCTCACTCGGCGATCCATTTGCAAGGCAATGCCGAACCCATGCAGCTGTCGCGCATCTATTGGCAGAGCGTGATCGCCAACATGCTAAATCCGAAAGTGACCTTGTTCTTTATCGCATTCCTGCCGCAGTTCGTGAATGCAGGCGCCGGTCATATTCCGGCGCAGATGCTGCTGCTGGCGGTGGTATTCATCGCACAGGCACTGGCAATTTTCAGCCTGGTGGCCCTTTTTTCCGGCATGGTCGGAGCGTTCTTTCAACGCAAGAAATCGGCCGCCACCACCATGAACCGCTTGGCGGGCTGTGCATTTATCGGACTCGGTATTCGCATCGCTCTGCCACAATAAAGCAATAATCGAAAAGCAAGTCACCCTATGGCACTTTTACAAATCTCCGAACCAGGAATGTCCACCGCGCCGCATCAGCATCGGTTGGCGGTAGGGATCGACCTGGGCACCACCAATTCCCTGGTCGCGACGGTGCGCAACAGCATCCCCGAAGTGCTCAACGATGAAGCGGGGCGGCCTTTGTTGCCATCCATCGTGCGTTATCTGCCGAACGGCAATGCGCATATCGGCTACAAGGCGCAGGCTGCGCAGACCACCGATCCGAAGAACACCATCCTGTCGGTCAAGCGTTTCATGGGACGCGGCCTGAAAGATATCGCCTACGCAGAAAACCTGCCTTACGATTTCCTCGATGTGCCGGGCATGGTGCAATTGAAGACGGCCGCCGGGGTCAAGAGCCCGGTTGAAATTTCCGCTGAAATCCTGGCCACGCTGCGTCAGCAAGCGGAAGATGCGCTGGGTGACGATCTGGTCGGCGCGGTGATTACGGTGCCGGCTTATTTCGACGATGCGCAACGCCAGGCCACCAAGGATGCCGCCAAACTGGCCGGCCTCAATGTGCTGCGTTTGCTCAACGAGCCTACCGCTGCGGCGATAGCCTACGGCCTGGATAATGCCTCGGAAGGCGTGTACGTGGTGTATGACCTGGGCGGCGGTACTTTCGATATTTCAATCTTGAAACTGACCAAGGGCGTGTTCGAAGTGCTGGCAACCGGCGGCGATTCGGCACTGGGCGGCGATGATTTCGATCACCGGGTAATTTGCTGGATCAGCCAGGAAGCAGGGCTGGCGCCCTTGTCCGATGAAGATGCGCGGGTGCTGATGGTCAAGGCGCGCGAAGCCAAGGAACTGCTCTCCGCCAAAACCGAGGTCACCATCGACGCCGCCCTGGGTTCAGGCGAACAAGTGCATTTGCTGCTGACGTCGGCGATTTTTGACGAGATTACCCAGCATCTGGTCGCCAAGACCTTGACGCCGACGCGGAAGGCGCTGCGCGATGCTGAATTGAGCGTGGATGACGTGGATGGCGTGGTGCTGGTCGGCGGCGCTACCCGCATGCCAAGCATTCGCAAAGCGGTCGGCGCTTATTTCCAGACTACGCCGCTGGCGAATATCGATCCTGACAAAGTAGTGGCGCTGGGCGCTGCGATCCAGGCCAATCTGCTGGCCGGCAACCGCGCTGCCGGCGATGACTGGCTGCTGCTGGATGTGATCCCGTTGTCGCTAGGCATAGAAACCATGGGCGGCCTGGTGGAGAAGGTTATTCCACGCAATTCGACCATTCCTTGCGCGCGTGCGCAAGAGTTCACCACCTTCAAGGATGGCCAGACTGCGATGGCGATCCAGGTCTTGCAGGGCGAGCGCGAGCTGGTCAGCGATTGCCGTTCGCTGGCGAAGTTCGAGTTGCGCGGGATTCCGCCGATGGCGGCCGGCGCGGCAAGAATCCGCGTGACCTATCAGGTCGATGCAGATGGATTGCTGTCGGTCTCGGCGCGCGAATTGCGTTCCGGCGTGGAGGCGTCGATCAGCGTCAAGCCGTCTTACGGATTGGCGGACGACGACATCGCCAGGATGTTGCAGGAGTCGTTTGCTTCGGCCGATGTCGACATGCAAGCGCGTGCCTTGAGAGAAGAACAGGTGGAGGCGGAGCGTATCGTGCTGGCCACCGAATCGGCTTTGCAAGCCGACGCCGCCTTGCTGTCCGAGCAGGAGCGGGTCGACATAGCCGGCTTGATCGATGCCGTCCGCGTGCAGGCGCAGGGCACGGATCATGTAGTCATCAAGGCTGCAGTCGATGCGCTGGCGCATGGCACAGAAGAGTTCGCCGCACGCCGCATGGACCGCAGCGTGCATGATGCGCTGACCGGCAAGACACTGGACCAGGTGTCATAGAAAATTATATAAATTCATAAAGACTCAACCTATTCCCGAGGTAAACCAAGTGCCCCAAATCGTCGTATTGCCCCATCCTACTTTCTGCCCGGAGGGCGTCGTGATCGACGCCCCAAGCGGCCAATCCGTTTGCGATGCCTTGCTCACGCATCATATCGAGATCGAACACGCTTGCGAGAAATCCTGTGCCTGCACTACTTGCCATGTAGTGGTGCGCGAAGGCTACGCATCCCTGAACGAGCTGGACGATAAGGAAGAAGATTTGCTGGACATGGCCTGGGGCCTGGAAGCGACTTCGCGCCTGTCATGCCAGGCCATCGTCGGCAAGGAAGACCTGGTGGTCGAGATCCCGAAGTACACGATCAACCACGCCAGCGAGAATCACTAAGCGTCATTAGGCCCCACTAAACGAGAGGACCAGCACCATGAAATGGACCGATACATTGCGCGTTGCAGAAGCCTTGTACGACAAATTCCCGGATACCGATCCGGAGAAGATCCGCTTTACCGACCTGCACAAATGGGTGCTTGAACTGGACGGCTTCGAGGACGAGCCGAATCGCTCCGGCGAGAAGATCCTGGAAGCGATACAAGCAGCCTGGATAGAAGAAGCCCGTTAATAAAAAAAGTGCCGCCATAAAGAAAAACCCGCTGCCGCTACGATTGTAGCGACAGCGGGTTTTTCTTTTTCAGCTTCAGGCCGATGCGGTTTAACCGCGTCCTTCCAGGTGGCCGTTGACTACACGGACCGGATCGCCGACGCGCCATCCCTGGCTGGATTGCGGGAAGCTGCGGACCTTGCCGTCGTCCATCCGCACCATGACTTGATAGGTGGTGTTGGTGCGAGTGCGTTTTTCTACTTCATTGCCCGCAAAGCCGCCGCCAACAGCGCCGGCGACAGTCGCCAGGGTGTTGCCGTTGCCATGGCCGACCTGATGCCCCAGGACGCCGCCCAGCAGCGCGCCTGCCGCGATACCTACACCGCTAGTCGGTACTGCATGCTGGATTGCCTGGATCGACTCGACCCGGCCGCAACTGTGGCAGATGGCTGGTTGTTGGGGCGCTTGTTCTTGCTGGCGCGGAGCAGCGGCATACTCGGGACGCGGCGCTTGCCTTGGATCCTGTGCCTGCTGCAGTTGCTGCTGTGTTTGTTGCTGCTGCGGCTGTTGCTGATAATAGCCGTTCTGGTTGCCAGCCGGTGCGCCATTTGGCATCGCTTGGCCGTTCTGCTGCTGGTTGTTATAGTCTGCCGGCGCTGTCGACATAGCGGCGACTTGCGCCGGATTCGAACCTTGCGAGCTAGGGAACAGGCCGGTCATGGCGGCCACGCCTACCAGGCTGGCCAGCGTCACTGCCACGGCCGCGCCGGCGACCAGTGGATGAATGCGGCTACTTGGTTTCGGGTTGTCCATTATTACCTCCAGGGGAATTTTTGATTGTTGGATATTGTAATTATCAAAGGTTCAGGTGCCGAACGCTATGTAGATAATGTGTCAGATGTATCCTTATGTAACGAGTTCCCGTGCCAAGAAAAGAATTGGGGTCAGAGTCGAATTGTTTTTCATGATTGCCAACTTTTTTACTCCGTGGAACGTCAAATGGGGTCAGGGTGATTTACGACGATGAGACTGTCGTAAATTACCCTGACCCCATTTGGCTGCGTTGCTGCCGATTGATCAGTCTTCGCGGCGCAGATGCGGGAACAGGAGCACGTCGCGGATGTTCGGCGAGTCGGTAATCAGCATCATCAGGCGATCGATGCCAATGCCGCAACCGCCGGTTGGAGGCATGCCGTATTCCAGCGCGCGGATATAGTCGGCGTCGAAAAACATGGCTTCTTCGTCGCCGGCGTCTTTGGCTGCAACCTGCGCCTGGAAGCGGGCGGCCTGGTCTTCCGAGTCGTTCAACTCGGAGAAGCCGTTGGCGATTTCGCGGCCGGTGACGAACAGCTCGAAGCGTTCGGTGATGCCTGGCACGGTATCGGAGGCGCGCGCCAATGGCGATACTTCGACCGGATAATCGACGATGTAGGTCGGATCCCACAGTTGCGCTTCTGCGGTCTCTTCAAACAAGGCCAGCTGCAGCGCGCCGAGGCCGGCGTGGGCGTGCGGCTTGACGCCGAATTTTTTCAATTCGGCCTTGATGAACTCGGCATCCTGCAGTTGCTCGTCCTGGTATTGCGGCGCATATTTGTTGATGGCGCCGACAATCGTCAAACGCTGGAACGGCTTGCTCAGATCCAGTTCGCGGCCTTGATAAATCAGGGTGGCAGTGCCGTGGGCATCGATAGCTGCCTGGCGGATCACTTGCTCGGTGAAATTCATCAGCCATTGATAGTCGACGTATGCCGCATAGAATTCCATCATCGTGAATTCCGGATTGTGGCGCGGTGACACGCCTTCATTACGGAAATTGCGATTGACTTCAAACACGCGTTCGAAACCGCCCACCACCAGCCGCTTCAGATACAGTTCAGGCGCGATGCGCAGGAACATTTGCATGTCCAGCGCATTGTGGTGGGTGATGAACGGCTTGGCCGCGGCGCCGCCGGGGATGGCGTGCAGCATCGGCGTTTCGACTTCCATGAAGTCGTTCTTTTCCATGAAGCGGCGGATCGACGACATCGCAGCGGTACGCACTTTGAAGGTGCGGCGCGTATCTTCGTTCATGATCAGGTCGACGTAACGCTGGCGGTATTTGGTTTCCTGATCGGCCAGGCCGTGGAATTTATCCGGCAGCGGGCGCAGCGATTTGGTCAGCAGGCGCAGGGTAGTCACCTTGATCGACAGCTCGCCGGTCTTGGTCTTGAACAGCATGCCTTCGGCGCCGAGAATGTCGCCTAGGTCGTAATGCTTGAAACTATCGTAATTATCTTCGCCGATATTTTCTTTGGTGATGAATAGCTGGATGCGGCCGTCGGCATTACTGCCTGAGGCGTCCTGCAAGGTGGCGAAGGAAGCCTTGCCCATCACCCGTTTCAACATCATGCGGCCGGCAACCACAACCTTGACCGCCGCAGCGTCCAGCGCGTCGTTTTCCTGTTCGGCATATTCGGCCTGGATGCTGGCGGCCTTGTGCATCGGCCGGAAGTCGTTAGGGAAAGCCACGCCTTGCGTGCGCAGGGCGCCGAGCTTGTTGCGGCGTTCAGCGATGATTTTATTTTCGTCTTGCGGGACAGGTTGCTGCTGATTGTCTGTCGTCATGTCAGTGTCTTTTAAAGTGATGCGGTGAAACGTCTGTGGTGCGGCGAGGAAGGCATTGCCACGGACCTGGTCCGTGGCATGGCTTGCAACTGCTTTGCAACTTACACGCCTTGCTTGAGCGAGGCAGCGATGAAGTCGTCAAGATCGCCGTCGAGGATGGCCTTGGTATTGCCGCTCTCAAAGTTGGTGCGCAAATCCTTGATGCGCGATTGATCCAGCACGTAAGAGCGGATCTGGTGGCCCCAGCCGACATCGGTCTTGGAGTCTTCCAGCTTTTGCTGCTCGCTCATGCGCTTGCGCAATTCCAGTTCGTACAGCTTGGCTTTCAGCATGTCCCACGCTTCGGCGCGGTTGCGGTGCTGGCTGCGGTCGTTCTGGCATTGCACGACAATGCCGGACGGCATATGCGTCAGGCGCACTGCGGAGTCGGTCTTGTTGATGTGCTGGCCGCCGGCGCCGGATGCGCGGTAAGTATCGACGCGGACATCGGCCGGGTTGACGTCGATATCGATCGAATCATCCACTTCCGGGTACACGAACAGGCTGGAAAACGAGGTGTGGCGGCCGTTGGCGGAGTCGAAAGGCGATTTGCGCACCAGCCGATGCACGCCGGTTTCGGTGCGCAGGAAGCCGTACGCGTAATCGCCCTCGACCTTGAGCGTGGCGGTCTTGATGCCGGCCACTTCACCGTCGGACTGCTCCAGGATGTCGACCTTGAAACCCTTGCGTTCGCAATAGCGCAAATACTGGCGCAGCAGCATCGATGCCCAATCCTGCGCTTCGGTACCGCCGGCGCCTGCCTGGATATCGATGAAGCAGTTGTTGGGATCCATCGGATTGCTGAACATGCGGCGGAATTCCATGCCTTCGACCAGCTTGCGCAGGCCATCGGTATCGGCTTCGACTGCCTCTATGGTTTCTTCGTCCTGCTCTTCGCGGGCCATCTGGAACAGGTCGCTGGTGTCGCGCAGATCGGCTTCGATCTTGGTCAGCGTCAGGACGATGGCTTCCAGGGATTTCTTTTCCTTGCCCAGGTCTTGGGCGCGTTTCTGGTCGTTCCAGACTTCCGGATCTTCCAGTTCGCCATTGACCTGGTCGAGTTTCTCTAACTTCGTATCGAAGTCAAAGATACCTCCGAAGTTCGGCTTCGCGGCTGGTCAGGTCCGCAAGCAGGTTTTGTAGGGAATTTAAGCGTTCGGCTTCCATTTTCGGCTCTTTTGCAATCAAACCCTAAATTATACGCCTGCAGCATGGCAGATGGCCCCGCTGTTTGCATTTCGCCCATTTTTGCTGATCTTTTTTGGGCAAATATGCAGAAATGTGAACCATTGCAACAAGGCTGCTATCGAAGCTGCAACTCTCTACAATGGATGCGAGCTTGCTAATTTACCTACCGGGCCGGGCCGCACATGGCGATTAAGGCAAATACCAATCGTTACAATGTCGATTTATCATCATTTTTACTGGTGGTCCCGCTATGCCTGATGTGTTTGGGACTCGGCGCTTGCGGCCTACTGGCGCCGGCACCGGCGCCGCACGGCGAAGTCCAGGGGGCGTCCACCAGCGGCGCGGAACTGGCGCAGTCCGATGTCAATCGTTTCGCGACTCTTGCCATGCGTGACAATCTGGACAGTCTTTATCGCCTGCTGGATAAATTGTACCGGCGCAATCCGGCCGAATGGAAAAAGACCGCCACCAGCCGCGAACTGGCGATCAAGCGCGTGCGCGATGCTATCGAAACCCGGCAGCCGTGGCCGGAGCTGCGAGGAAAGCATGATATCCAGGCCTTGTCGCTGGCGCTAAGCCCGGATTTCAGCGGCGACCGGGCGGCGGCTTTTATCTACGCCGCAGCCGACATGATCATCGTCGCGCATGGCGGTAAAACCAGGTTTTATCTGATTGACGGTTTCGACGCCCAGTATCTGTACAACGCCGCCCGCAACATGGAGATAGCGTCGTGGATACTCAACAGCCGGAAAAACCCTGCTGGCCAGCCTTTGCTGCTGTCCAACGACATCAGCGACAGCGAACGCAACGTCAGTTTTGAAAGAGAGTTCGGCAAGATCATCGGCCGCATCGATTTACTGGCTGAAATGACGACCGAGAAGTACAAGCGCGCCGGTATCAGCTATTTGCAGAATATGGTGGGCGGCACGTTTTTGCAGTTTTTGCCGGTACGCTAGGCGCTATCAGGCAAGCTCGAGTTCAACGTGCACGCGACGGCCAAGCGCCGCTGCCATATTCACCAATGCATCGAGCGAAAAGCGCGATACCCGGCCTCGCAACAGGTCGTTGACGCGCGGTTGCGTCACGCCGCAATGGCTGGCTGCCTCGGTCTGCGTCCATGCGCTTTGCTTCACGATATCGGCAATCTGTTGCATGAGCTCAGCCCTGGCGCGCAGATTCGCGGCTTGCTCCGATGTGTCGGCAAGCGCGTCCCACACGCTGGCGTAGCTTTCGATTTTGCTCATTTGTTACCTCTCATCAATTGCGCAAAGCGCTCTCTGGCAATGCCAATATCGTGTCTGGCCGTGGCTTGCGTCTTCTTTTGGAAAGCGTGAAGCACATATGCGGCATCAGTCAGGCGCGCTGTGTAGATAACCCGATAAATACCTGAAGCGTCCCTTATCCTGATTTCTTCAACACCCGTGCCGATTGACGGCATAGGTTTAAAGTCATCCGGCGGCTTGCCCTTTTGCACCTTATCAAGTTGATAGCCGGCATCTTGCTTTGCATCCTCGGGGAACTGGCGCAGGCATTTGAGCGAGTCGCCAAGGAAGCGTACCGGTTTTACAGATTGATTATACTGGTTCGGATATAAAGTGCAATTGCTTTGGATAGGCATGGCGATTTCGACTAACGCAATAGTTGATCATTGAGGGCAAGCCAGGATGTCCGGTTTTGTCCGCATTATGTCTACAGGGAGCATTTCGCGATACCCGCCTTGGGCTTAAGCTGATATCAACGATAGAAGTCCAGCCCCGGACTTTCCGTGAGTTGAATGAGGCCCAAGCATGTTGAGCGTAGGAATACTGGTTTTTGACGATGTTGAAATTTTGGATTTTTCCGGCCCCTACGAAGTGTTTTCCACCGCGGCCCGGGTGCACCGTCGCAACAATGGCAACCATGCTGCCGCAAACCTGTTTCAGTGTTTTTTGGTGGCGCCGAGCATGCGACCGGTGCGCGCCCGCGGCGGCATGAAAGTACTGCCTGATTGCGTATTGCTGCCATCTGCGGAACTGGATGTGCTGCTGGTGCCGGGTGGCGATGTCTCGGCTATCCTCAATAACGACGCGGTGATCGGCTGGATCGCGGCGCAGTCGCTGGGTGCGCTTATCACCGCTTCGGTCTGCACCGGCGCCTTCCTGCTGGCCAAGGCAGGCTTGCTGGATGGACTGGATGTCACCACGCATTGGGAGGACCAGGATGATTTGCAGGCCGGATTTCCGGCGCTTTCTGTCAAGCGTGATGTGGCGTGGGTAGATTGCGGTAAAGTGGTCACTTCCGGCGGCATTTCAGCGGGCGTCGACATGAGCCTGCATCTGGTCGAGCGATTGGCTGGACCCGAACTGGCTGCCGCCACTGCCAGACAGATGGAGTATCGATGGCTGCAATAGCCGACAACATGCGTGCCGACGAAATCACCATTCCGGTCTATTTCCTGCTGCGTGACGCCACCATGGCGCTTGACCTGATTGGTCCGGCGGAAGTGCTGCGCTATGCCAACCGGATCGCCGAGCGTGAAGGGCGACCTGATTTTTTCGATGTGCGTTATATCAGCGCGGCGGATAACATCAGCACTTCCATCGGACTTGGCCTGACCGGCTTTTGTCCGCTGCCGGATGGCCTGCCCGCCAACGCCATCCTGGTGCTTAACGGCTGCAGCGGCCGCGACGACGATTTCAGCAGCATTGCCGATCAACATGCAGTGAGCTGGCTGCGCACCCATTGGGGCGCTTCGCATAAATTGTTATGTATTTGCACCGGCGCCTTG
Organism: Collimonas sp. OK242; assembly: GCF_900107095.1. GTDB lineage: Bacteria > Pseudomonadota > Gammaproteobacteria > Burkholderiales > Burkholderiaceae_D > Collimonas. The sequence continues at coordinate 130,386 of NZ_FNOR01000011.1, read as the reverse complement.
CTGGCCGGATATACCGGTTTGCTCGACGACCGCCAATGCACCACCCATCACAGCCATTGCGATGACCTGCGTCGCCTTGCGCCGCGTGCACAGGTTTTGGAAAACCGGATTTTTGTCGAAGACCGCAATGTGTATACCAGCGCGGGTGTCACCACCGGCATCGACCTGGCTTTGCATGTGGTGGCGCAAATTTGCGGCCACGCCCGCAGCGCTTCGATTGCCCGATCGCTGGTGGTATATATGCGGCGTGCCGGCAGCGATCCGCAATTGTCGCCATGGCTGGCCTGCCGCAATCACTTGCATCCGGCGGTACACCGGGTACAAGACGCCGTGATCGGCAATCCCGCGAACGATTGGGATTTACAGCAGCTGGCGGAGATCGCCTGCACCAGCGAACGCCATCTGACGCGTTTGTTCCGCGAACATACCGACAGCAGCCTGGTCGACTACATCCAACGCATCCGCGTCGCCCTGGTGCGCGAGCTATTGACGCAATCCAAGCTGGACATGGAGCAGGTAGCGCAACAAGCAGGCTTCAATTCAACCCGCCAATTACGCCGTGTCTGGAGCAAATTCGAAAGCCTCCCACCCAGCCAACAGCGCCAGGCTAATAGTTAAATAGTCAAATGGAGTCAGAGTTTGTTTACGACAGTGTTATTGTCGTAAATTACACTCCCCGCGCGGCTCTGACCCCATTTGACGGGCCACGGAGCACGACACTCCGCATTCTAAGTAAGAACTACATCGGCTCCGCATGCTCAACCATCAACTGCACCTTGGTAACCCCATTATATTCATTAGCATCCAACCGAAACGCCACCTTGGCCTTACTCCCCAACTCATCGGTGTGTCCGAACCAGATCGCATCGTAGCGCGTGCCATTCCGTTCCAGCAGCAGCTTCAAATGCTTCTCCTTCAAGATACGCTGGCTGACCACCCGGAATTCATCGCAAAACAACGGCGGCGCAAAGCCCTGGCCCCACACCTGGCCCTCCATTAACTCTATGAATTGCGTGGTGTAATAGGCGTCCTCCAACGGTCCGTCGGTCTCAACCACGCGTTCCAGCTGGCTCTGTCCCAGCCATTCACGCCCGACTTTTTCAAAAGCCTCCGCAAAAGCGTCAAACGCATCCGCACGGATCGTCAGCCCGGCTGCCATCGCATGGCCGCCGAATTTCTGGATCAGGCTGGGCGCATGCTTGGACACCAGATCCAGTGCATCGCGCAAATGGAAACCGGGAATCGATCGCCCCGAACCTTTGATCAACCCTTCACCGCCTGGCGCAAAAGTGATCGTGGGCCGATAGAATTTATCTTTCAGACGAGAAGCAACGATGCCGATCACGCCCTGATGCCAGGACGCGTCGAAGACGCTGATGGTGGTGCTGTCTTGCGGTTTGAAATCGTCCAGCAATGCCAGTGCGGTATCTTGCATGCCGGCTTCGATATCGCGCCGTTCGCGGTTGATGGCGTCGAGCTGCTGGGCGATGGCCCAGGCGCGGCCTTCGTCGTCGGTGGTCAGGCATTCGATACCCAGCGCCATGTCGGCCAGGCGGCCGGCGGCGTTCAGGCGCGGGCCCAGCGCGAAGCCAAGGTCGAACGGCGTGGCGCGGCGCGCCTCGCGGCCGGCGGCGCGAAACAGGGCGGCAATGCCGGCATGCATGCGGCCGGCGCGCATGCGCTTCAATCCTTGCGCTACCAGGATGCGATTGTTGGCGTCCAGCTTGACGACGTCGGCAACGGTGCCGAGCGCCACCAGATCAAGCAGTACATCCAGTTTCGGCTGGCTCTTGGCGTCAAACACGCCGCGCTTGCGCATTTCGGCGCGCAGCGCCAGCAAGACATAGAACATCACGCCGACACCTGCCAGGTTCTTGCTGGGAAAGCCGCATTCCGGCTGGTTCGGGTTGACGATGACGCGAGCGGCTGGCAGCGTGTCCGCAGGCAAGTGATGGTCAGTGACGACCACTTCGATGCCGCGCCGGTTGGCCTCAGCCACGCCGTCGATGCTGGCGATGCCGTTGTCGACGGTGACGATGATGTCGGGCGATTTCTCGCGCGCCGTCAGTTCGACGATTTCGGGCGTCAGGCCGTAGCCGTATTCAAACCGGTTCGGCACGATGAAGTCGATGTTGGCGCCCAGCAGCCGCAAGCCGCGCAGGCCGACGGCACAGGCGGTGGCGCCGTCGCAATCGTAGTCGGCGACGATCACCATTTTCTTTTGCGCGGCGATGGCGTCGGCCAGGAAGCTGGCGGCAGCGTCTATATGCAGCAATCCTGCGGGTGGAATCAGCGCCGTCAGTTCACTTTCCAGTTCCTTGGCATCGAGCAGGCCGCGCGCGCTGTACACACGCGCCAGCACCGGATGAATGCCGCTCTGGTGCAGCCGTTCGGAGTCGCGGAAAGAGTAGGGGCGGGTGGTTATGCGCGTCATGGCAGCAATCTGGTCAGGGCTGGCTTCAGCCAGAATTTCTTGAGCGAGAGCCGGCTGGCGGCCAGTTCAAGCACGTGCGTACTGTCGGTAATGATCAGGGAAAGACTATCCAGCTGCCCTTGTTGCATCGCTTGCAGCACCGGCGCGAAACAGGTGCTTTCCAGGGTTTGCAACTCTTGCAGCCAGCTTGACCACTCGCCGGTGAGGGCCGGCTCGATCAATTGATCCAATACCAGCAGGCCGCGTCCGGGTTTGGCGGCGATGATGCCGGCGACGCTGGCATCTGCATGCGCAGCCTTGGCGTACTGGCCGAGACCGACGAAGCCGTCAGGCAGGTTGAATGCCTCGTATTGGCCGACGGTCGGCGCCGTAGCAGCGGCGCCGCCCCACAGCCAAAGGGAGTTGACGCTCTGCTTTCCCTGCCTCTCGCGGCGCTCGTTCAGGGGATGGGCAAACCACAGCATCTGTACTTCATTCTGCAACTTGCGCCAGGCTTGGGCGCCGTCGCCTTGCGGCATCCAGATATCGATGTTGTGCCCGCAAGTAGCATCCGGGGTGGAAGTAATCAGCCCCTGCCAGTCGTCAGCACGCATGAACCAGGTGTTGGCGTTGCCGTAGAGCAGTGGCCTACCTTCTTCGGCAAACAAAGGCGCGGCGGCGTCGAACAATTCGCGTGCATCGGATTCGGACAAGCCGATCTGGCGGATATCGGTCAATACCAGATGATCGCGGGCGATATGGATGTGGGCCGGATGGAGCATGAACCAGACACCTTCATCGACGCTCAGGCCCAGCGCGCGCATGGCGGCGCAGGCCAGGGCGGGGCTGTTGTGCGCGTCCTGGCGTGGCTCGGCGCTGACCGGGGCGAACGAAGGCAGGGAAAATTGCGAACTCAACCACATTTCGTGCGGCAAGGCGCGCGCAAAGTCGTCAAATTCTTGACGGGAATGTTCCTTTTTGGCGCGCGCCATCAGGGTGGCGAAGGCGGGCAGTTTCAATTCGCGCAATAAATCGCGCGCCAGTTCCGGCGGCGGCAGGCCGAATGGCAATAGGGTAGTTAAATGACTCATGGCGCGATTGTAGGGCATAGCCGCGGCATGAGTCGAATTGCCTTTGTTTACTCTGTTGCCGCCAGGTCTGGCATGCTCAGAAATTCAGCTTGGCATTGAGCGTCAACTCGCGGCCGGCGCCGATATTGACGAATGGCGTGCCGGTACAGCAACTGGCAGTGTAATAAGTCGAATCGAAGATGTTCTTGATGTTGAACTGCCAGTCTATCGATTGACCGCCGATCAAGGTATTCCAGGACACGAACGCATCCATCACGCGGCCGTAAGGCAGGCGATAGACCTTGCCGCTGCCGTCGCCCACCGGCAGGCTGCTGAACACGCGGGCGCCGGCGCCGGCCCTGATGCGGCCTTCGACCGGACCGACGCGCGATACGCCGAAATCACGTGTCAGGTACAGCGACGCCGCATGTTTCGGAGTGTTCGGCAGGGGATTCCCTGCCAGTTTAGGGTCATCGGCGTAGCGTGCCTCGGTGTAGGCGTAGCTGCCGACCAGGCTCAGGTTCTGGCTGATGCGGCCGCTGGCGTCGAACTCCAGGCCGCGCGACCTGGCTTTGCCGGCATTGCGGGTGTAATTGATGCCGCTGATGGTTTCGGTAGTCTGGATGTTGCGTTTTTGAATATCGAATAGCGCCAGCGTCGCCGTCAGGTTCGCGGTTTCCAGTTTCGATCCGATTTCATAACTCTTGGCCAGTTCCGGCGGCAACTCGCCTATCGGTGTGGCGATCGAAGTATTCGGTTTGAAAGACTCGCTGTAACTGGCGTACATGGACCAGTCGGGCGCCAGTTTGTAGGTCACGCCGGCGCGCGGCGTGGCTCTGCCCGCGGCAACCTTGCTGCCGACAATGAACGGGCGGCCCTTGCCGGCCAGTTCATTGAAATATTCGTAGCGCGCACCGGCCAGCAGGATCCAGCGCTCATCCAGACGTATCGAATCCTGGACAAACACGCCGCGCGAGATCAGCTTGTCGGTCTGGTCGCTATCTACCGGGCTGATTTTGCTGCCGGCCTGCGCCAGCTGCCCGTACACCGGGTCGTAGATATTGAACTGGCTATTGCTCGGGCTGCGGTAGAGGTCGGCCAGCACCCGGTAGTTGCGCATGTAGTCGACGCCGCCGACGATATCGTGGCGGATCAGGCCCCAGTTGAATTTTCCTTCCAGGTTCAAGGTCAGCGTATGCGCCGATTGCACGCCGTTCTGGGTGGCGTCGACGCGCCGGGTAGCGATGCCGGTGGCATAGTTGACGGACAGTACCCGTGCCTGCCAGTCATTGTAGTAGCTGCGGCTGAAGCCGTAGCCGCCGTGCAGGGTCCAGTCGGCGTTGAGCTGGTGGTCGAAGCGCAGGTTGACGGCGTCGGAACGGCCGGCCGAGACATTGTAGGCTTCGTCGAAACGACGTTCCTTGGGTAGCGCAACCGGATTGCCGCTGCGCGGATCGATGACGGTGCCGCGGTCGATCGGCACCGAATAGTTCATGTGTTCGTAGGCGAACGACAATGTCGTATCGCGGCCGTACCAGGCCAGCGACGGCGCCGCCACGGATTGCGTGGTTTCGCCGAAGTTGCGCCAGTAGTTGCTGCGCTGGTGATCGGCGATCAAGCGGTAAGCCAGTCCGGAATCGCCGATCGGGCCGGTCAGGTCGATCTGTTCGCCGCTGCCGCCGTAGCTGGAAGTGGTGAGCGTTACCGAGCGTTGCTTTTCCAGCAGCGGTTTCTTGCTGATGACGTTGATGACGCCGCCCGGGTCCATGCTGCCGTAAAGCATGGATGACGGTCCCTTCAGTACCTCGATACGCTCCGTGGTCGGCGTGAAGTTGCGTGGCTGGACCGACAGCATGCCGTCGCGCAGCATGGAGTTGTCGCGGTTGTCGCCGAAGCCGCGCTTGATGATTGCATCCAGCGTGCCGCCCAGTGTATTACCCATGCGGATGCCGGATACGGTATCCAGCGATTCTGCCAGGCTGCCCGGCTGGCGGTCCTGCAGGAATTGGGAAGTCACCACGCTGACCGCCTGCGGTACGTCGATCAGGGCAGCGTCGCTGCGGCTGGCGACGGTAGCGCGCTTTGCCTGATAACCGTTTTCCGCCGGGTTGGCGTCATCCCGGCTGGCCGTCACGGATACCGTAGGCAACACATTTTCGCTGCTCCTTGCGTCGATATTTTTCTGGGCATCTCCGACTGCTGTGGCCTGGCTGTCCGGCAGTCTGGACGACTCTCCGGATTGCAGGTCTGCCGCAATTACGCCATGCGTCAGCATGATTGAGCATATGCCCGCTATCTGCTTTTTCAACACTTTATCCTCGCCTGCTTATTCATTTTTGCTAACAGGCGGCATTATATCTAATTGAGAAGCATTCGCAATTAAATGTGAGGCGGGAGTGTTTTTTTGCAAATTCGTTGGTTCGATTGTTGGAAGAAAAAGACATGTTTAACAGAAACTCTGCAGGTGAATCGATTGTAATTGCTAATTGCAATCATTCTCAATACCATTCGTATTCTGTTGTTCCAGAAAAAATAAAACGATAAAACAGAAGCCAGGGCGAGGCTGAAATCAAAGCTTTGAGCTTTGAGAAAACTCGCGTGAATTCAGATCAATTAAAAAATAATGCAAATGTCTCAATATGAGGTAAAGACCATGGTTCGCATTCCGGGGGGGATGAAGTGGTCGTTGATGCTGGCGGCGGCCTGTTTGCTGGCTGCTTGCGGCGGCGGTGAAGGCGGCAGCACCAGTACGGCGAATACGCCAGTGCCTGACGGCGGACTCAGCCAGGTCGCCAGCCTTGGCAAGAAAATCTTCAGCGATCAAAGTCTGTCAGCCTCGGGCAAGCAGTCTTGCGCCACCTGCCACAATCCCGACAATGCGCACGCACAGAGCAACGACCTGGCAGTGCAGTTGGGCGGCCCCAATCTCGATGTGCCAGGCTTTCGCGCGGTGCCGTCTTTGCGCTACCTTAATCTGACTCCGGCTTTCTTTTTTGCCAGCGACGGCACGCCGACCGGCGGCTTTAATCGCGACGGCCGTGTCAATACGCTGGCCGATCAGTCGCAGCGGCCGTTCCTGGCGCCGCATGAAATGGCCAATGCCAGCAAGGCTGATGTGATTGCCAGATTAAAGCTGGCGGCGTATGTCGAGGAATTCCGCCAGGTATTCGGCGCTGCCATCCTGGATAATAGCGACGATGCATTCAACCGCATTCAGTTGGCGTTGCAGCAGTACCAGAAGGAAGACGGCGATTTCCACCCCTACGATTCCAAATACGATCAATTCCTGAGCGGCAAAGTGCCATTGAACGCGGCTGAATTGCGCGGGCTGGCATTGTTCAATAATCCAACCAAGGGCAACTGCGTCGCCTGCCACCTGAGCGCCAAGGGCAGCGACGGCTCATCCCCGCTATTTACCGATTTCACCTTTGACAATCTTGGCGTTCCGCGCAATCCGGCGATTGCAGCGACCGCCGATGCCGGCTATTTCGATCTCGGCCTGTGCGGGCCGGATCGTAGCGATCTGAGTAATCGCAGCGAGTTGTGCGGTAAGTTCAAGGTGCCGACCTTGCGTAACGTTGCGACGCGCAAAGTGTTTTTCCATAACGGCTACTTCAAGACTCTGCGCGAGGCGGTCAGTTTTTACGTCAAGCGCGATACCAATCCGGAGCTGTGGTATCCGGCCGACGCCAATGGCGTCGTACAAAAATTCAACGATCTGCCCGAGCCATATCGCAAGAACGTGAATGTCACCGAAGTACCGTATAACCGGCAGCCGAATATGCCGCCGGCATTGTCGGAGAGCGAGGTTGACGACGTCGTGCAATTTCTCGGCACGCTGACCGACGGCTACAAAGCACAATAAACATTTAGGGGAACAAACATCATGAAAAAAAATATCTTGACGCAAGCCATTGCAATCGCCCTGATGGCAAGCCCTTTGGCGGCATCCGCCAGCGAGGCTGAGTTATTGAAGCGACTCAATAAGCTGGCTGCTGAAGTCGAGCAGCTCAAGGCCGAACTGGCCGCCACCAAGCAAAAAACCGATACGGTCGAAAAGCGCCAGGATGCGCTCGCCGCAGCTCCGGCAGCAGCGGCCGTCGCAACGACTGCGGCGGCCGCAGGGGCAGCACCGTCGGGTACTGCCGTTGCACCGATGTCGGCAGTCGCGGCGATGTCGCCAGCTGCTTCGCCGGCGACATCGCTGGGCCCCAATACGGTGCTGTCGAGTTATGGCGAAGTCAATTACACCCGTCCTCGCAAAGACAGCAGCAAGTCGCAAACCGATGTCGCTCGCGCGGTGATCGGCATTACCCACCGTTTTGATGAAAAGACCAAGATGGTGGCGGAGTTTGAATGGGAGCACGCCGTCACTTCCGCCAGCGATAAGGGCGAGACTGAAGTCGAGCAGCTGTATGTCGAGCGCGAATTCAACAACGGTCTGCGCGCCAAGGGCGGCTTGTTCCTGATCCCGGCCGGCTTGCTCAATACTAATCACGAACCGACTGCTTATTACGGCGTGTATCGTAATTTCGTCGAAACGGCGATCATTCCATCCACCTGGCGCGAGGCTGGCCTGGGCTTGTCGCAGACGCTCGACAACGGCTTGAGTTGGGATACGGGGCTGACTACCGGTTTCGATCTGAGCAAATGGGATGCTTCGTCGACCGACGGCCGCACCTCGCCGCTGGGCAGCATTCACCAGGAAGGCCAGATGGCGAAGTCGCATGATCTGAGTGTGTTCGGCGCATTGAACTGGCGCGGCGTGCCAGGCTTGCTGCTGGGCGGCTCCGTGTTTACCGGCAAAGTCGGCCAGAAGACGCCGGATTTCGCGGCGCAGGATGCGCGCCTTACTTTGTGGGATCTGCATGCGCGCTACACGCCGGGCAAATGGGATCTGTCCGCAGTCTATGCGCGCGGCACCATCAGCAACACCGAGGTCCTGAATCAGACCTTCGCCGGTCAGCCTACACCGGTGCCGTCGTCGTTCTACGGCTGGTACACGCAGGCCGCCTATCAGTTGTGGAAAAACTCGGACTATACTTTGACACCGTTCACCCGCTATGAACGCTTCAATACTGCCAACAGCTATGCGGCGCTGCCGCCCGGCCTGGGAGTAGCAAGCGGCCCGAACGAAGGTGTCTGGACGGTCGGCGCCAACTTCAATATCGGCGAAGGCGTGGTTTTGAAAGCGGATTATCGGAAATTCAAGGTAGATACGACGCGCGATAGCTTCGATCTCGGCCTCGGTTATGCGTTCTAATTTCTAACTATTTATTGGTATCCACGATGAAACAGATCAACCTGGCTGCCCTGGCGCTTGCGACCGGCGCCACTTCGAGCGCCTTCGCCACCCAGTACCTGACGGTGGAGCAGGCGCAACAAGTGATGTTTCCGGATGCGACCAGCTTCCGGGACGCCAGCTTGCAGCTGTCCGGCGAACAGATGAAACAGGTCGAGAAAATTTCCGGCCTGCCTGCACGTTCGGTCGGCTGGCGCGTGTTTGCCGCGTATAAAGGCGATAGCCAATTAGGCTACGTGGTACTGGATGACGTGGTCGGCAAGTTTGAATTGATTTCGTATGCGGTAGCGGTCAATCCCGATGCCAGCATCAAGCAGATTGAAATTCTCACCTATCGGGAAAGCCACGGCTTTGAAATCAAAAGCCAGGCGTGGCGCAAGCAATTCGTCGGCAAGACAGCTGCCGCCGGCTTGACTATCGGCGACGGCATCGCCAGCATCAGCGGCGCCACGCTGTCGTGCACGCATGTCACCGATGGCGTACGGCGGATAGCCGCCATCGCTCAGGTCATGCTGAAAAAATGAAGCGGCGGGCGCAACCTTGGCTGGGAACCCTGGTCGAGGTGACACTTGCGGATACGCTTGGCGATGTCGCCACCGCTTGCGCTTTCGATGCGGCTTTCGCCGCTGTCGCCGAAGTGCATCGCTTGATGAGCTATCACGATGCAGCCAGTGATGTCGGCCGTATCAATCGCATGGCGGTTGGCAGCGCGATACAGATTCATGCGCACACGGCGATAGTGATTCGCACGGCACTCAATTTGAATGCAGTAACGAATGGTCTGTTTGATATCGGTTGTGCGTCAAAATTGGTTGAATGGGGCTATTTGCCGAAGCTAGCCGGGAAAATCGCAGAAACCGGCTCAGGCAACGCGGCTAATCGGTTCAGCTTGCATATCGATGACGCCGATAAAGTTCGGAAAATGGCGCCGGTGCTGATCGATTTGGGCGGTATCGCCAAGGGCTACGCGGTAGATGCTGCCATCAATGCCTTGCAAGCATCAGGCGTCGCCTCGGCGTGCGTCAATGCGGGCGGCGATTTGCGGGCTTTCGGCGAAAACGCCTATCCGGTCATGATTCGCGATCCCCGGGCGCCCGCGCAAATCGCGGGCCGGATCGAATTGAAAAATGCTGCAATGGCGACTTCCGGCAGTTATTTTTCGCAAAAGACGGTGCGGGGCCACCAACGTTCGGCGCTGGTCGACTGTGAAAGCGGCAACGCGCTAGTCGACAGTGTCAGCGCCACGGTGCAAGCTGCCGATTGCATGACGGCGGATGCGCTGACCAAGCTGGTGCTGTCAAGCGCCGATCCCCAACATCCGTTATTGCAGCAGTTTGGCGCAACTGCTTTTATAATCTGACGGATGCGCTCCCCTAAACATCCTAAACAAAGTCTTCATCATCCAAGAATCCGGCAGCAAATCCTGAGGTTTCGCCTTGAGCGCTGGCATCGAATCAGTCTTTATGGCATTTCCGGCCTGCTGACGGCCAGCGGTATTCTGTGGCTGATCGTCCATTATTTCCTGCGGGTAGCGGGTGAGTTCGGTGAAACCGTCAATCCGGTCGAGCCATGGTCGATGAAACTGCATGGTGCGGCCGCCATGGCCATGCTTTTCTTCGTAGGCAGCCTGCTGCTCAGCCATATCCGCCGCGCTCACCATGCGCGCCGCAATCGCTATTCCGGCTGGAGCATGGCGGCCTTGCTAGCCTGGTTGACGATCAGCGGCTATGCTTTGTACTACATCGCCAGCGAAGCCAGCAGGCCGCTCTGGTCGGCCGGGCACTGGATGCCGGGCTTGCTGTTGCCACTATTGCTGGTATTGCATATTTTTCTGGGGCGAAGTGCAGCTAGATAGACTGCCATCCATTTTTCTGCCTAAGCAGGATTTTTCGAACACATCGTAAAGGAATTTCGGTCATGAGCTATCACGCATCAAGCAAGCGCTACGACAACATGCAGTACCGGTTTTGCGGCCCCAGCGGCCTCAAGTTGCCATTGTTGTCGATGGGACTCTGGCACAACTTCGGCGACACCACCTCGCTGGCGCGTCAACGCGAAATGGTGCACGCCGCTTTCGATCTCGGGATCACGCATTTCGACCTGGCCAATAATTACGGACCGCCATACGGCAGCGCCGAAACCAATTTCGGCCGCATCCTGAAAGAAGACCTGCGCCCTTACCGCGATGAGCTGATCATTTCGACCAAGGCTGGCTGGGACATGTGGCCGGGGCCGTATGGGCAGGGCGGCGGTTCGCGCAAATATGTGCTGGCCAGCCTCGACCAGAGCCTGCAGCGCATGGGCCTGGATTATGTCGATATCTTTTATTCGCACCGCTTTGATCCGGAAACGCCGCTGGAAGAAACCATGAGTGCGCTGGCGACCGCGGTGCAGCAAGGCAAGGCGCTGTATGTCGGCGTCTCGTCCTACTCGCCTGCCAAGACTGCGCAAGCCGCCAAGCTGTTGCGCGACTGGAAAGTGCCTTGCCTGATTCATCAGCCGTCCTACAACATGTTCAACCGCTGGATCGAACAAGGCTTGCTGGATACGCTGGAACAGGAGGGCATGGGTTGCATCACTTTTACCGCCTTGGCGCAGGGACTGCTGAGCGATAAATACCTGAACGGCGTGCCGCAAGATTCGCGCATCAATCGCGAGGGTGGCGGCTCGCTGCAGCAGGCCCATCTGAGTCCGGAAAACCTGGCGCGCGTGCGGGCTCTCAACGAGATTGCCAAGACGCGCGGCCAGAGCCTGGCGCAGATGGCGCTGGCCTGGGTACTGCGCGATCCGCGCGTGACCACCACCTTGATCGGCGCCAGCAGTCCGGCCCAGATCCGGGAAAACGTGGCGGCCTTGCAGCGGCTGGATTTTTCGACGGAAGAATTGGCGGCTATCGATGTGCAGGCAAAAGAGGGCGGGATTAATCTGTGGGAGGGCTCTTCAAACGGCTAAGGCGACTGTTTTGAGTGTTGCCATTTTCTGTTATAAAACGGGCGCCAGCGGCGCCCGTTCTTTCTTCTTCTCTCCCTGCTACTGCGCCGCTAAATGAAAGCTGCCGCTTGCTGCATGGGCGCCGCCAGCAACGCAGCCGGAACCGGTGCTTGCTGGCGCCGTTCGGTGCTTGGCGCAACGCTGAATATTTCACGATAGGTCTTGCTGAAATGGCAGGCGGACTGAAAGCCGCAAGCAACCGTAATGCTGAGTATCGACATATCGGTTTGGCGCAGCAATTCCCTGGCCTTGCGCAGGCGCAGCGTCAGGTAGTAATGGGTAGGCGACATGCCCATATGTTCCTTGAACATGCGCTGCAGCTGGCGCGGCGACGAGTTCGATAACTGCGCCAGCTCATCCAGCGACAGGGGTTCTTCTATATTCGCTTCCATCAGCGACACCACCTCGACCATGGCCGGACGGGCAGACGTCATGCGCACCGTCAGCGGCACCCGCTGCTGGTCTTTGTGGTCGCGTACATGTTCCAGGATAAATTGATCGGCGATCGCTGCAATCGTGGTTTTTCCGACCTGGCTTGAAATCAGGTTCAGCATCATGTCCAGCGGCGCGATGCCGCCGGTGCAGGTGATGCGGTCACGGTCGATGACAAACAGATCGGGAGCGAAAGAAATCGCGGGATAGCTGCGCTTTAAGGTCGACAGGTTTTCCCAGTGGGTGGCGCAAGTGTAGCCATCCAGCAGGCCGGCCTGGGCCAGGGCGAAGGCGCCGGTGCACAGGCTGCCCAGGGCAATTCCCTTGCGTGCCAGATGTTGCAGCATGTCCAGCGTGGCAGGATTGATCGCTGCTGCGATGTCGGTGCCGCCGCAGACGAAGACGACGTCGGCCGCGGTGCCTTGGCCGGCGCGCGTAGTGGTCACGGAGAGGCCGTTGCTAGCCATGACAGTACCGCCTTCGGGGCTGACGACGGACCAGCGGTAAAGATTTTTTCCTTCCAGGTAATTGGCCATTCTCAATACTTCGATGGCATTTGAAAATGCCAACATCGTAAAGTTGTTGAGCGGCATGAAAGCAAAATGGGTGAAGGAAGAAGCGCTTTTAGACATGACCTGCTCCGTTGGCAAACATCAGCGATGGACAATGTAACGTTGAAACGACCGGACAACAAATGCTTTCGGTTGTGCGTCGCAATAAGCATGCCAAGCTGACCAGAAGGCTTATTTCAACAGTCCCGATGCGAAAAAAATGCCGGAATACCTGGTTCACTCCGGGGCGCTTCGATTTTCTTGACACGCTCTGCATCTTTTCCGGCAAGCACGCCATATGGCCAGGCAGGGTAGCGCTGAGTCCGGTCGATCCCGCTTTTTGTGCATGCGATCCATTTCGGCGCAATCGGCCGGCAAGCCTGCGCCACAGCTGCGTGAGCAGCGTCAAGAAACGGCGCTTGCCCAAAAGTGACGGCAATGTCGCAAATTGAAAGGTTCCCGTCAGATCAAGTCAATAGCGGGCAATGGCTTGGGACAAGAATGATGTCAACAAGCGAACCATTCCGATTTCAGTTTAATGCGCAATCTCGCCATCTTTTTCCAGGACATATACAAATGACACTTTCTGCATTTTCCCAGTCGCTGGCCGAACGCGACGCCGCGGTCATGCAAGCCATCGGCCTTGAGCTGGAACGGCAGCAAAACCAGATCGAGATGATCGCTTCGGAAAACATCGTTTCGCGCGCCGTGCTGGAGGCGCAGGGATCGGTGTTGACAAACAAGTATGCAGAAGGTTATCCCGGCAAGCGCTATTACGGCGGTTGCGAATTCGTCGACCAGGTGGAGACCCTGGCGCTGGAAAGAGTCAAGCAATTATTCGGCGCCAGATACGCCAATGTGCAGCCGCATTCCGGCGCCCAGGCTAACGGCGCGGTCATGCTGGCGCTGGTCAAGCCGGGCGATACCGTACTCGGCATGTCGCTCGACGCCGGCGGCCATCTGACGCACGGTGCGCGGCCGGCGATGTCGGGAAAATGGTTCAATGCGGTGCAATACGGCGTCAACCGCGACACCTACCTGATCGATTACGACGAAGTGGAAGCTTTGGCCAAGCTGCACAAGCCGCGTCTGATCATCGCCGGTTATTCCGCCTATCCGCGCCAGCTCGATTTCGCCCGCTTCCGCGCGATTGCCGATAGCGTCGATGCATTGCTGATGGTCGACATGGCGCATATCGCCGGGCTGGTGGCAACCGGTCATCATCCTAGCCCGGTGCCGCATGCGCATGTAGTCACGTCAACTACCCACAAGACCTTGCGCGGTCCGCGCGGCGGCTTCGTGCTGAGCAACGATGAAGACATCGCCAAGAAAATCAATTCCGCGGTTTTCCCGGGTTTGCAGGGCGGCCCCCTGATGCACGTCATCGCTGGCAAAGCCGTCGCTTTCGGCGAAGCGCTGCAACCGGAGTTCAAGCACTACATCGGCAACGTTGTCGCCAACGCCAAAGCCCTGGGCGAAGTGCTGCTGGCGGGCGGCGTCGACCTGGTGACCGGCGGCACTGAAAACCATCTGCTGCTGGTGGACCTGCGGCCTAAGGGCTTGAAAGGGACGCAAGTCGAGCATGCGCTGGAGCGCGCCGGCATCACCTGTAACAAGAACGGCATCCCGTTCGATACCGAAAAACCGACCGTCACTTCCGGCATCCGGCTCGGCACTCCGGCCGGAACTGCGCGCGGCTTCGGCGTAGAGGAGTTCCGCACTATCGGCCGCCTGACCGTTGAAATATTCGATGCGCTGGCGCGTAAGCCGGAGGGCGACGCTGAGGTCGAGCAGCGGGTGCTGGCTGAAGTGCGCGCGCTGTGCAAGCGTTTCCCCATCTATTAAGGAGTCCGGCATGAGCAAGCTGCATCAGCAAAGTCTGGTCATCGACGGCCTGAATATCTCGAAATGGGAGCGGCCGGTATTCGAAGACATGAAGAAGGGCGGCCTGAGCGCCGTCAATTGCACCATCTCGGTATGGGAAAATTTCCAGGGCACGGTCGGCAACGTGGTCGACATGAAGAACCTGATCCGCGCTAACGCCGACCTGCTGACCCTGGTGCGCGGCGTCGACGATATCAAGCGGGCGAAAATAGAAGGCCGCACCGGCGTCATCCTGGGTTTCCAGAATGCCCATGCATTTGAAGACAACCTCGGCTATATCGAAGTGTTCGCCGAACTGGGCGTGCGGGTGGTGCAGCTTTGCTACAACACCCAGAACCTGATCGGCACCGGCTGCTATGAGCGCGATGGAGGCTTGTCCGGCTTCGGCCGCGAGGTGATTGAAGAAATGAACCGGGTCGGCATCATGGTCGATCTGTCGCATGTCGGCGGCAACACCTCAGCCGAGGCGATCCTGGCGTCGAAGAAACCGGTCTGTTATTCGCACTGCCTGCCGTCCGGCTTGAAACAGCATCCGCGCAACAAGAGCGACGAGCAATTGAAATTCATTGCCGATCATGGCGGCTTTATCGGCGTCACCATGTTCCCGCCGTTTTTGAAGCGCGGCAGCAATGCCAACGTTGACGATTACGTGGAGGCCTTCGATTACATCATCAACCTGGTCGGCGACGATTGCGTCGGCATCGGCACCGACTTCACGCAAGGTTACGGCAAGCCATTTTTCGAGTGGCTGACGCACGACAAGGGCCGCCATCGCCGCCTCACCGATTTCGGCACGGTGATCAATCCGGAGGGCTTCCGCACCATAGGCGATTTCCCCAACCTGACCACGGCCATGGAACGCGCCGGCTGGAAAGAGAGCCGCATACGCAAGGTGCTGGGCGAGAACTGGCTGCGGGTTTTCGGTGAAGTCTGGAACGCTTGAACGCCATATAAAACAACACTGAGCAATACTAAGGAGTAGCAATGCAACCCCAATTGCCGATTGAAGTCGATGCCGAGACCGGCGTCTGGACTACCGACAAGCTGCCCATGCTGTATGTGCCGCGCCATTTTTTCACCAACAACCATACTGCGGTAGAGGCTGCGCTGGGGCGCGAAAAGTATGCACAGATCTTGTACCAGGCCGGCCACAAATCGGCCTATTACTGGTGCGACAAGGAAGCCAAGCAACATGGCATGTCCGGCCTGGACGTCTACAAACATTATCTGAAACGTTTGTCGCAACGTGGCTGGGGTTTGTTCTCTTTCTCCGAGGTGGACGCAGCCAACGCCAGCGCCAGCATCAAGCTGCTCAATTCGTCGTTCGTGCTGCAGCAACCGGAAGCGCACGGCAAGCTGTGCTACATGTTCGCCGGCTGGTTTGCCGGCGCCATGGACTGGGTCTCCGACACCGGCGGCAATCCGCTGCGTTCGGTCTGCAGCGAAACCCAATGCGGCGGCGAAGGCCACGATCATTGCGTGTTCACCGTCACGGCAGTCGCCGCTTAGGGATAGATACAGATCATGCGTTATCCGACCTTGTTTTCACCGTTGACCTTGAACCAGGTAACCCTGCGCAACCGGGTGGTCAGCACCGCCCATGCAGAGGTGTACGCGGAGGCAGGCGGCTTGCCGGGTGAGCGCTATATACGGTATTACGAAGAAAAGGCCAAGGGCGGTCTCGGCCTGGCGATTTGCGGCGGTTCCAGCACGGTGTCCATGGATAGTCCGCAAGGCTGGTGGAAATCGGTCAACCTGACTACCGACAAGGTGATAGAACCGCTGTCGCGGCTGGCGGAAGCCATGCACCGGCATGGCGCAAAAATCATGATCCAGGCTACCCACATGGGCCGCCGCACAGCATGGCATGGCGAGAACTGGCCGCATCTGGTGAGTCCTTCAGGGATACGCGAGCCGGTCCATCGCGGTAACGCCAAGATCATCGAGATTGAAGAAATACGCCGCATCGTCGCCGATTTTGCCGCCGCGGCCAAACGGGTCAAGCAGGCCGGCATGGATGGCATCGAGATTTCCGCCGCCCATCAGCAATTGATAGACCAGTTCTGGAGCCCGCGCGTCAACCAGCGGACCGACGAATACGGCGGCAGCCTGGAAAACCGCATGCGCTTCGGCATCGAGGTGCTGACGGCGGTGCGGGATGCGGTCGGCAGCGATTTTTGCGTCGGCCTGCGCATGTGCGGCGATGAGTTCCATGAAGATGGGATCGACCATGAAACCGCCAAGGAAATCGCACAGGCGATGTCGGCCAGCGGCCTGATCGATTTCCTGAGCGTGGTTGGCTCCGGCGCCGATACGCACAATACGCTCGCCAATTGCATGCCGCCCATGGCCTTGCCGCCGGAACCGTTCGTCCATCTGGCTGCCGGCATCAAGGCGGTGTCAAAAGTGCCGGTGATGCATGCGCAAAGCATACGCGATGCCGGCCAGGCAGAACGGATACTGTCTTCCGGCATGGTCGATCTGGTAGGGATGACACGGGCGCAGATCGCCGATCCGCATATGGTGATCAAGATTCGAGACGGCCGCGAAGATGAAATCAAGCAATGCGTGGGCGCCAACTATTGCATCGACAGGCAGTACAACGGCCTCGACGTGCTGTGCGTGCAAAACGCCGCAACCTCACGCGAGCAAAGCATGCCGCACCAGATCGCCAAAAGCCGTGGCCCGAAACGCAAGGTGGTGGTGGTAGGCGCCGGTCCGGCGGGCCTGGAAGCAGCGCGGGTTGCGCGCGAACGCGGCCACGACGTGGTGCTGTTCGAGCGCAGCGACGTGGTGGGTGGCCAGATCAACCTGGCGGCCAAGGCGCCGCAACGCGAGCAAATGGCCGGCATCGTGCGTTGGTTCGATATGGAAACCAGGCGCCTCGGTGTCGACCGCCGGCTGGGCGTCGATGCCGACGAGGCAATGATTCTGGCTGAACAGCCCGATATCGTGGTGTTGGCCACCGGCGGCAGCAACCACACCAGCCAAGTGGCGGCCTGGGGCATTGCCGAAGGTTTGTCGGTCAGTTCCTGGGATATTCTGCAGGGACGCATTGCGCCTGGAAAGAA
This sequence comes from Collimonas sp. OK242, assembly GCF_900107095.1. GTDB lineage: Bacteria > Pseudomonadota > Gammaproteobacteria > Burkholderiales > Burkholderiaceae_D > Collimonas. The sequence continues at coordinate 112,672 of NZ_FNOR01000011.1, read as the reverse complement.
CGTGCTGGTATATGACGGCATCAGCACCCATGCCGGGTTTGGCGTGGCGGATTTCCTGGCAAGCCGCGGCAGCATGGTTGAAATCGTCACGCCCGACGTCAAGATTGCCGACGATACCGGCGGCACCACTTTCCCGATTTTCTATCGCCGCCTGTATGCGCAAGGCGTGATCCCGACGCCTAACTACTGGCTGGACCGGGTCTATGCAGAGGGCGACAAGAAAGTAGCGGTGCTGCGCAACGAATATACCGAAGTGCAGGAAGAGCGGGTGGTCGATCAGGTCGTGATTGAAAACGGCATCTTGCCTAACGATCATTTGTACTGGTCGCTCAAACCGCAATCGCTCAATCGCGGCCAGATCGATGTCGGCAAACTGTTTGCCGCCGAGCCGCAGCCGGCATTGGCGGAAACCTTGGGCGACGGTCGCTTCCTGCTGTTCCGGGTCGGCGATTGCATCTCCATGCATAACATCCACGCGGCAATCTATGATGCGCTGCGCCTGTGCAAGGATTTCTGACCATGGACAGCTCGGCTTCTCCTCTCAATCACGTCATCACCGTCTTGTTCTGGCTTTCGGTGGCGGGGCTGGCGGTCGGCATGATGCGCAGGGCGGCGTTGTGGCGCGCCGGCCGCGATGCTGCGGTGTCCTGGCTGGGATTGCTGGCCATCCCCAAACGCTATTTCGTCGACCTGCATCATGTGGTGGCGCGCGATCCGTATATCGCCCGTACCCACGTGGCTACCGCCGGTGGTGCGATCGCGGCGATGGCGCTGGTGGCCGTCAACTACGGTTTGATGTTGTACGCATCATTCCTCAATACGGCGATTGCGCTGTTTGCATTGCTCATGCTGGTCGGCGTGCTGTTCGTCTGGCATCGGCGGCGTACGCCGCCGCCACGTTTGTCGCGTGGCGCCTGGATGCGTTTGCCCTGGATGCTGGCGGCATTTGCAGTAGGTTTGCTGGCGCTGGGTTTGATTCCCTTGCAATTGGTGTCGGGGCTGAGCGGGTTGGCGACAGTACTGCTGCTGGGACTGGGCGCCTGGACCCTGACCGTTGGCGCTACCCGCGGCGGGCCGATGAAGCATGCGCTGGCCGGTTTGCTGCACCTGGCGTTTCATCCGCGCCAGGAACGCTTCAGGCAAGATGGCGATGGCACGCCGCCCACCGCGCTTAAGCCCTTAAAGCTGGATCAGGGCGAGCTCGGCGTCGGCAAGCCGGTCGAATTTCGCTGGAATCAATTGCTGGGTTTCGATGCCTGTGTCCAATGCGGCAAGTGTGAAGCGGCTTGTCCGGCATTCGCCGCCGGCCAGCCTTTGAATCCGAAGAAGCTGATACAAGACATGGTAATCGGCATGGCTGGCGGCAGCGACGCCAACTTTGCCGGCAGCCCTTATCCTGGCATTCCGCTCGGCAGGCATCAGGGCCGGCCACGCGATGCGATCGTGCCGGGACTGATTTCCAGCGACACCTTGTGGTCTTGCACCACCTGTCGTGCCTGCGTGCAGGAATGCCCGATGCTGATCGAGCACGTCGACGCCATTGTCGACATGCGCCGCCATCAGGTATTGCAATATGGCGAAGTGCCGGGAAAAGGTCCGGAAATACTGGCGAACTTGCGCGAGACCGGCAGCGCCGGCGGCTTTGACCTGGGCGTGCGCTACAACTGGGCGGTCGATCTTGGCGTCCGGCAGATCGCTCCTGGGCAGGCGGTTGATGTGTTGCTGATGGTGGGCGAGGGCGGCTTCGACATGCGCTATCAACGCACTCTGCGCGCACTGGTCAAGGTATTGCAGGCTGCGGATGTGGATTTCGCCGTGCTTGGCTCGCTGGAAACGGATACCGGCGATGTCGCCCGCCGCCTGGGCGACGAAGCGACGTTCCAGGACATGGCCAAGCATATGATTGCACAGCTGTCGGCCTTCACTTTCAAACGGATAGTCACAGCCGACCCGCATGTCATGCATTGCCTGCGTAATGAGTATCCCGCATTCGGCGGCCGGTATGAAGTCTTGCATCACACCAGCTTCATGGCGGCGCTGGTAAATACCGGAAAAATCAAGCCGCGCGCGGCTGCCGACAGCGGCCAGCGTTTTACCTATCACGATCCCTGCTACCTGGGGCGCTACAACGGTGAGACAGGAGCGCCGCGCGAATTGCTCAAGCTGCTTGGCCTGCCGTTGCATGAAATGGAGCGCAACGGCATGCGCGGCCGGTGTTGCGGCGGCGGCGGCGGCGCGCCACTGACCGACATCCCCGGCAAACAGCGCATCCCCGATATTCGCATCCACGACGCCCGCGCCGTGCGCGCCGATACGGTGGTAGTGGCTTGTCCGAATTGCAGCGCGATGCTGGAAGGCGTGGTGGGACCGCGTCCCGAGGTACGCGACATCGCCGAATTGCTGGCCGCGGCATTGGAGAATTGAAGATGGACGTGGCAATGGGCATAGGAAAAAACAAGGGCATCAGACGCATCGATCCGCGCCGTCCATTTACCGTCAATGCGGGTGGACTCAAGCGTATTGTGCTGGGCGAGGTCGGCGCCGGCGATGACGGCCGCCGCCGGCTACTGATCCAAAGCCAGTCGCATCAGACCGCCAAACCTGTGCGTCTCGCTGCCGATGTCGCGCCGGTAAAGTGCCTGCTGGCAGTCGCGCACAGCGATCGTGGCACGCTGGATGAACATGCGCGCCAGGCCGTGGCTGCCGCAGCATTACTGGCGGATGATGTGACCGAAGTGGTGTTGCTGGTGTTCGGCGATCTGAATGACGATATTGCCGCGCTCGGTGCAGACCGCTGCATCGTACTTCCGCAATACGGCAATCACGTGTTTGCGCCGGAAGCCGAACTGGCGGCGTTAAGCAGCTTGATCGAACAATTGCAGCCGGCCCATGTCTTTATCCCTGACAACGGTATTGCCGGCAGCGATCTGGGGCGCCGTCTCGGGGCGGCGGCAGCTGACGCCAGCATCGCTACCTGCGTGGTCGAGATCGACAAGACAGGATTGGCGGCTTATCGTCAGCAGGGCCAGTTTCTGGCTAGACGCAGCTTGGCGAACATCATTCTGCTGGAAATCGACGCGGTGGATGCGCGGCTGCCTTTTCTCGGCCGTGGCCAAGTGGCCGATAAGTTGAGCGCCGCTCTGGCTGTGGCGGCTGGCGCGGCAGCGTCGGCCAAGGCATTTCTGGATCTCGGCTGCAAGACCATGGCGGCGTCGCAGATGGAACTGGAGGAGGCTGATTTCATCGTGTCGGCCGGCAACGGGGTTGAAGATGTCGTGCTGTTCAATTCGTTGGCAAACGCACTGGATGCGGCGGTGGGCGCGAGCCGGGTTGCTGTGGATGACGGCAAATTCAAGCGCGACAAACAGATCGGCGCCACCGGCAAGACAGTCAGCGCCAGTGCTTATCTTGCGTTCGGCATTTCAGGCGCGGTCCAGCATCTGCAAGGCATCAAGGATTGCCGCCATGTTATCGCAGTCAACCTTGATGCCAGCGCACCGATGATCAAGCGCGCCGATCTCGGCATCATCGGCGATGCTCAGGAATTGATGGCGGCGCTGCTGGATCAGGTGCGGCAGGCTCGCAATGCGGCGGTGGCGTCATGAATCAGACCGTCATCAAGCGGATCGCGGTACTGGTGTCGATCGGCCGCCATCCGGTCAGCGGCGTGCCGCGCTATAGCCGCAATGACGCCGCCGCCCTCAGCATGGCAAGCCAGCTGGCGCAGCGCGCAGCCGGGATCAGCATCGATGTGATCCATGCGGCTGATAGCGACAATCCGGCGCTGTCCGAATACCTGGCGCTGGGCGCCGCCAGCGTCACGTTGATCGAAACGACAGTCTCTCACGATGTGTTGCCGGCGTTGCAAGCGCAGCTGCAAGCGTATGAGCTGGTGCTGTGCGGCAGCCGTGCTGAAAGCGGGGCTGGCAGCGGCATGTTGCCCTATCTGCTGGCGGCGCGCCTGAACTTGCCTTTGCTGGCCGGTGTGATTGCCGTGACGGCGGGCAAGGAGACGGTCGTCGCTCAGCAATATCTGCCTAAAGGGCGCCGGCGCGAAGTGGCGCTCCAGCTGCCGGCCCTGCTGGCGGTGCATCCGCTGGCGTCCAACAGTTTACGCTATGCCTACGCCAGGTTGTGCCGCGGTCAGATCAGGAAACAGATCTTTGCAACGCATGAAGCGGCGGTTTGCGACAGTGCCCAGACGTGGACAGTCGACACCGTCAAAGCTGCGCCGCGCAAGCTGGCGGCGCCGGAGAAGCGCTCCGGGCATGCCCGCATGCAAGCGGCGACCGTGACTGAAAGTCGCGGCGGCAAGGTGGTTCAGGACGGCAGCGCTGCCGATAAGGCAAAAGTAGTTCTTAGCTATTTACGTGAGCATCACCTGGTCGAATATTGAGTCGGTTCCATAAATGCAACGCATGGAGAAATAATTGAAAGTATCCAAAGAGATTCAATCACTGATCGCCAAGCGCCTGCCTGGCCATAGCCTGGATGCGCCGTTTTATTTAAGCCCGGAAATCTTCGACCTGGATATCCAGGAGATTTTCGGCAAGCACTGGATCCAGGTCGCGGTTGAACCGGATATTCCTGAACCCGGCGATTACGTCACCGTCGAGATCGGCCTCAACTCGATCGTGGTGGTGCGCGACGACGACCTGTCGGTGCGCGCCTATCACAATGTGTGCCGCCATCGCGGTGCGCGCCTGTGCTCGGAGCACAAAGGATCGGTGGGCAATCTGGTCTGTCCTTACCACCAATGGACTTACAACCTGGGTGGCGAACTGATCTACGCCGAGCACATGGGGGAGAAATTCGATCGCTGCAAGCACAGCCTGAAGGCGGTGCACGTGGAAAATCTGGCAGGGTTGATATTCATCTGCCTGGCCGAGCAGCCGCCGCAGGATTTTGCCGTCATGCGCGAGGCTATGGCGCCCTATCTGCTGCCGCACCGGCTGCAGGATTGCAAGATCGCCAAGCAGGTAGATCTGATCGAAGAGGGCAACTGGAAGCTGACCATGGAGAATAACCGCGAGTGTTATCACTGCGCGACCAATCATCCGGAGCTAACCGTTTCCTTATTTGAATTCGGCTTCGGTTATCAGTCGGCGCCTGGCAATGCCGAACAGATCGCTGAATTCAATCGCCTGGCTGCGCAACGTTGCATTGAATGGGAGCGAGCCGGCTTGCCGTCGGCAGAGATCGAACGTCTGGACGAACTGGTGACCGGCTTTCGCACCCAGCGCCTGCCGCTGGACCGCGCCGGCGAATCGCAGACGCTGGACGGCAAGGTCGCCTCTGGCAAGCTGCTGGGACATTTCGAACGCGCCGACCTGGGCGGCCTTTCGTTCTGGACCCAGCCGAATTCCTGGCATCACTTCATGAGCGATCACATCGTCACTTTTTCAGTCTTGCCGTTATCGGCGGAGCGTACCCTGGTGCGCACCAAATGGCTGGTGCACAAGGATGCGCGCGAGGGCATCGATTATCAACTCGATAATCTGACCGCGGTGTGGAACGCCACCAATGAGCAGGACAAGCGGCTGGTCGAACTGTCGCAGCAAGGGGCGCGCAGTACAGCCTATCAGCCCGGTCCTTATTCGCCGTATACCGAAGGTCTCGTTGAAAAATTCTGCACCTGGTATATCGGCCGCTTGTCGGCTGGCTTGTTAGCGGACTCATCGGCCGCATCGGCTACTACTATAGCGATCGCTGTGGAGAATTAATTGAAAGCCGAAATATTGCCAGGACCGGTCATGGAATCCTATAAACTGAATCGCCGGCATTTCTGGGACAGCATCCCGCCGCTGTGGAACAGCGACAGCGAGGAAACGCTGGTCTGTTGTCAGGTGCGCGCCGAAACGCACGATGTAAAGAGTTTTTTCTTTGCCGCTGCCGACGGCGCTGCATTTGCATTTCAGCCGGGCCAGTTCATCACGCTGGAGCTGGAAATCAACGGCGAGCTCATCAACCGCTGCTACACGATTTCGTCGTCGCCGGCGCGGCCGCATACGATCTCGATTACGGTCAAGCGTGTGCCGGGCGGCCCGGTATCGAACTGGCTGCACGACAATCTCAAAGCCGGCGACAAGGTCAAGGTATTGCGCGCAGCCGGTGAATTCACCTGCGCTATCCATCCCGCGGAGAAATATCTGTTTTTGTCGGCGGGTTCGGGGATTACGCCGCTGATGTCGATGTCGCGCGCTCATCACGATTTGTGCGATGACAGGGATATCGTCTTCATTCACAGTGCGCGTACTCCGGATGACATCATCTTTGAACGGGAATTGAGCCTGATCGCCGCCAATCAGCAGAATTTCAGGACACGTTTCATCTGCGAGCGGCCAGGCCAGCGGCGCGAGTGGTCTGGCCTGATCGGCATGCTGTCGCTGGCGGCGTTGAAATTGATGGCGCCCGATTTCATGGAGCGCGAGATTTTCGTATGCGGCCCGGCGCCCTACATGAAGGCGGTGCGCAGCATGTTGGATGAGGCCGGTTTTGACCATGCGCGCTATCACGAGGAAAGTTTTTCCTTCGAGACTTTGCAGCAGGATAGTGGACCGCAGACATCGGTTAGCAACACTGCGGCGACGGCCGGCTTCGAAATCAATTTTCAGAAGAGCATGCGCCAGATCGTGTGCGGCCCGCAGCAGCATGTGCTGGAAGCCGCCCGCAGCGCGGGGGTCAGGCTGGCGTCCTCGTGTGCGCAGGGAATGTGCGGCACCTGCAAGGTCAAACTGATTTCCGGAACCGTCGACATGCAGCACAAGGGAGGCATCCGGCAACGGGAAATCGACCAGGGCATGGTGCTTTTATGTTGCAGCAAACCGCTAAGCAATCTGGTCGTGGACAAATAATCGGGGTCAGAATAATCGGGGTCAGAGTCGAATTATTTCGAAGATTAATTCGACTCTGACCCCAATTAAATCAGGCAGTATAAATCGCAGCATACTGAAAGAGGTCGACCATGAATTCGATACGAAAATTGTGTTATCTGATCGTTGCGCTGGCGTGCGTGGCGAGCTCGGGAATCGCCGCAGCCGATGCCAGGCCGGGCATCAAGATCGGCTATGTCGAAGGCTGGTCGGACAGTGTCGCGACCACTTATGTCGCAGCGCAGGTCATCCGCCAGAATCTGGGTTATGAGGTGAAACTGATACCGGTCTCCGCCGGACTCATGTGGCAGGGCGTGGCGCGCGGCGACCTGGACGCCACTATGTCAGCCTGGCTGCCGGTGACGCAGGGCGCGTACTACGAAAAACTCAAGGATAAGGTGGTGAACCTGGGCGTCAATTATCCTGGCGCCAGGATAGGCTTGATCGTGCCGGCTTACGTCAACGCCGGCAGCATCTCCGATCTGCCTGCACAAAAGGCTGCGTTCGATGGCCGCATCGTCGGCATCGACGCCGGCGCCGGCGTCATGACCAAGACTGAACTGGCGATCAAGGAGTACGGCCTGGACTACAAGCTGATGCCCAGCTCGGGCAGCGGCATGATGGCTGAGCTGGAGCGGGCTATCCGCAATAACAAGGCGATTGCGGTGACCGGCTGGGTGCCGCACTGGATGTTCGCAAAATGGAAGCTGAAATTCCTGGACGATCCGAAAAAGGTCTATGGCGAAGCCGAGCACGTCGACAATATCGCCAATCCCGGCCTGGAAGCCAAGGCTAAGCCTGTCAATGATTTGCTCAAGCATTTCTCGTGGCTGCCGGGTGAGATCGATAGCGTCATGCTGGCCGTAGAAAATGGCGCAAAGCCTGAGGCGGCCGCAAAAGAATGGGTAGATGCTCATCCGCAACGCGTCAGCCAGTGGCTGCAGAAGTAAGTGCATTGAGGAGCGTTTAGCGTGCAGGCGGATCAGCTCTGGCAGGTTGCCGCCTCTGCCAATAGCCAGGAACGAAAAGCCATGATCCTGGGTTTCAGCGCCGATGCTTTGGGATATACCTGCCAATAGGAAAAATCATTTTTCAAGCGTTGCCGATAGGGCGTTAACAGCCGGCCTGCGGCAATGTCGTCGGCCGCCAAAAACAGGCGCCCCAACAGCACGCCATGGCCGTCGATAGCTGCCTGCAGCGCCAGGCTGCTATCGGTAAAGCCTGAGCCTTTGCGGGCGTCCACCGCAGGAGTTTCGACCAGCTCCAGCCATCTCGACCAGCCATCGCGCGGCGTATCGTGCAGCAAAGGGTGCTGGCGCAAGTCGGACGGCATTTGCAGCGGCTTGCGCGCATTCAACGCCGGACTGCACATCGGCGTCAGCCATTCCTGGGCTATGAGATCCGCTTGCAGGCCGCTCCAGCGGCCATGGCCCAGGCGGATGCCCAGATCGAAATGCTTGCTCGAAAAATCCCAACTCTCTTCGGTGCTGACTAGATCCAATTCTATCTCCGGATGCGCAGCATGAAATCGGCTGAGCCGAGGCATGAGCCATTTCGCCGCAAAAGAAGGTAGCACCGTAATGCGTAAAGGGCCGGCCAGCGTGCGGCTCGTCAAGCGTTCTGTGGCGGCAGTCAGGCGATCCAGAGCCTCGGCCACATCCGGCAAATAGGCTCTGCCATCCGGGGTTAACGTTAATGCGTGGCCACGGCGCTCAAACAATTTCATTCCCAGCCATTCTTCCAATTGCTTGACCTGATGGCTGATTGCCGCCTGCGTGACGTGGAGTTCAGTCGCAGCACGCGTGAAATTTTGATGGCGTGCGGCGGCTTCGAAGGCTTTCAAGGAGGTAAGAGGAGGGAGTCGGCGCATGGCTCAATCAATTTTTCTTATCGAAGGCATGAGAATACTTCGTTTTGTCGAGATCGGTAAGTGCGGTTTAATTTGCTCCAGCAAACAAGGTTTTCCAATTTAATTCAAGAGCCCGATATGAACTGCGCATCGACATGTTGTCAAATGACCGCCGCATCCTCCCAACCTTCACCGTTCGCATTATTGCGCTCCCGGCGGCCGTTGGCCTGGTTGTTGCGAGCCGCCAGGCGCGTAGCCGGATGGTGGCGCCAGCGCCCGGTGCCGCCGCGTCCGCCGGCAACACTGCATCCACGGACTGCACGCGAGCTGAGCGATCATGTATTGCGCGATATCGGTTTTATCGATGTGCGCGGGCCGCGCGATGACGAGCGCAGGGACAGATTTTACTGAATGGCATGAGATGCGGGCGGTAGAGAAAGGGCCGAAGCCAGGCCAACAACGCAGCGGGTGGCGGGATGCTTCGCGTCAGAGGGAGAAGGGCATGGTCAGAATGTCTTGGTAAGAGACAGCACCAGGGTAGCGGCAAGCGGATTGGAGACCTCGGCAACCCCGGCAGAGTTGAGCACGCCTGTGGTGTAACGATCGTAGACGCCGTTTTTCCCCCAGCCTTTGGTGACTGCGCCGGTGACAGTCCAGCCGCCGTCCAATACCTTGGACAAGGCGATTTTTCCATCCTGGAAACTGTAGGCGGAAAAATTCCTCACCCTTTCATTCCCGTAGTGCAGCAGCAAACTGTAGCCGCTGCCCAGGTCGAACGTGCCGTTCAGATCCAGGTAGCCGGAGCCGCGGCTGTGCCGGCCGTTGCCGATACCCAGCGTAGCGCTGTTATAGCCGAAATAATCGGGCGTGTAAGTCAGCCAGTATTTGACGTTAAACCATTTGTAGGTGAGCGAGGCAAGCGCTTCGCCGTAGTTGTATTTGGTTTTTGCAAAAGATACCTCTGCGCCAGGGTAGAGGTAGTAGTAGATCTGCCCCGTGTAGGTAAAATCGCCCGCCGTGCCTGTATAGCCGCCGTACAAATCCCACTCGACCGAACCGCCCTCGATGAAATGATCGCTGACGCTGGACATCCAGGTGCCGGCAAACAAACCGCTTGGATGGGCATAGTCAAAGCCGCCCTGTAGCGCCGGTTTGCCCCAGGTCTGGCGAAAACCGCGCGACACATATTGCGAGGCGATCGTCACATTTGCGGTGAGAGCCGGAGCGGCGGCCCCGATATCCGCACTCTGCGCCAGCGCCGGCAACTGATAAGCGAGCGTGAAGGCTGCAGCACAGCATGTATAAGCGCTAGCTTTACCGAATTTCTGAAGCATGTGGACAATTCCCCCATCTTTTAATGTATTTGCATTTTGATATCAATCGCACATTTTGTCGATGCCGCCGCCGCGATCAAATCCATGCGAGCAATAACCGGGGTTGTCTGGGGTTGTTGCGTCGGACGATATCCGTCCCGGAAATAATGACTGTCCGGCTTGCGTATCGCAGCTACCAGCCATCAGCCTGACGCCGACGACGATGGCACATGCCGGCAGCATTCCGGACGTCGCTTCTCCTCGCTTTTTGTTTGAAACCGGTCCGCTATCCTGACCCGGGACGGAACTGGCCAATTAGCCGGATGCGACTGGAAATAAGGAGAAAACGGCATCGCTGTCGTAGCGCATGCCATATTTCCGGATAAGGCGGATTGAAGCGGCGGTGGCAGACCAGCCGCCGTAGTTGTCGTCGTTGCCACGCTATTGCGGACGTGACGCAGGCAGACAACTGTATGTCGCAATATATCCAAGTTGAGCCGGACTTAGCGTGTAATTTCTAGCCTGTACAGCGGTGTAACGTACCTTCTCAATCCGGCATGAAAACATGGCACCTTTTACGTTGGCTTGATTCGCACAAGGCTGTTTCAGTCCGAGGTTTCAGTCCGAAATATCGGCCTAAAAGACGCAACAGAAACTCAAGATCCTGAATCGGGTCGAGGGATTTTATAAGAAACATCATCTGAAAGTTTGGCGAGGAGCTTGGATCATGAAAGCAAAACAGGTTGTGAGGGCATTGGCGGCGCTGGGTCTGATTGCCGGAAATGCGTGGGCGGTGACAGCGGCGGATGTGACGCGGCTGGGGCAGGATCTGACTGCGGTCGGCGCCGAAAAGGCTGCCAACAAGGATAGTTCGATCCCGGAATTTTCAGGTACGCAAAGTCCGCTGCCGGGTTGGTCGTACGGCAAGCTGCGTGAAGATTACTGGAAGCACAAGGCAGAAAAGCCTCTCTTTGTCATCGATGCGTCCAACGTCGACAAATACGCTGACAAGCTGACCCCGGGTCAGATCCAGATGCTTAAGCAGGTCAAGGGTTACACCATGCCGGTCTACGCCAGCCACCGCGAATGCGGCTTGCCTGATGCCGTCGAGAAGAACACCAAGGACGGCGCGCTGAAAGCGGCTATCGCCAAGGACGGCTGGTCGCTGGAGAATGCCACGATGCCGGGTGTGCCTTTTCCCGTGCCGCAAAAGGGAATTGAAGTGATGTGGAACTGGCTCATGCGTTATCAGGGCGTCGCGGCAGAGTGGCCGGATGGCTATACCGTCGTATCGCCGCGCCCGGGAACCACCAACCCCATCGTCACGCGCTGGAATCAATTGTCCTATTATCCGTGGGCGAAGAAAGGCCAGCATTCGCCGCAGGATGCCAAGGGTTTGCAAAATGGCTTCTATTATCTGTACTCCGAGCCTGCCGCACTTGCCGGCCAGGGCACGGTGCAGCGTTATTACTTCAACAAGGACACGGATACCTACTACTACTTCACCGGACAGCGCCGGGTGCGCCGTCTGCCGAGTTATGCCTACGATGCGCCGCTGATCGGTTACGAGAATCAGTATCCGGCGGACATTTCCTTCGGCTTCTATGGCAACCCGGATCGATTCGACTGGAAGATCGTCGGCAAGAAGGAAGTCTACGTACCGTATAACAACTTTGCGATGCAGCGCTTCAATACCAAGATGGACGACGCGCTGGGGCCGAATTTCGTCAAGCCTGCGCTGCGCCGCTATGAGCTGCATCGCGTGTGGGAGATCGAAGGGACGGTGAAGGCTGGCGTGCGTCACTCTACACCCAAGAAAACCTTGTATGTGGATGAAGACAGCTGGCTGGTTACCGTCGGCGACGATTACGACGCTCAGGGAAAAATCTGGAAGGCCAAGGAAAACTACATCACCTCGCAATCCGAAATCGGCGCCTGCGTGCCGGTGGCTTCGGTCTACAACGATTTGATCAGCGGCCGCTATGTGTTTGATGAAACGATTGTCGGCACCGGCAAGGATTTGAAATTTTATCCGCCAGAGGCGAGCGATCCGCGTTTGACCGATAACTTTTTCACCGGCGAGAACCTGGGAGCGATCAGCGACCGTTGATGCAAATCAGCTGGCGTTGCGGGTAGGGCGCGACGCCGGCCCGGCCGATACTCTTCAAGAAATCGGCCTATCTGATTTTTTACGAATTTGGGGATGGTAGACATGAAAAAATCAATGACTCGATTGGTTGGCGTGACTGTGTGCGGGGCTCTGGCCTACGGACATGCGCGTGCCTATACTTTCGATACCGGAGTTGGCGACATGCAGGCGACGTGGGTCTCGAACATCACGGGCGGGCTCGGGGTCCGCACCAAGAACCCGAGTTGCAGCCTGACAGGGGATCCCAATGCACACGGCTGCGGCAGCGCGGCGAATACCGGCGTGTGGGCCAACGGTGACGACGGTAATCTGAATTACAAAAAAGGGCAGGCGTACACCGGCTACACCAGCTTCACCAGCGAATTGCTGCTGACGATGCCGAAAGAGGGTTACAAGTTCCTGGTGCGCGGCACCGGAATGTACGATTTTGCCGCTGACCGCACGGAGCGCACCCCGCTGGCGTCGGACGTCAAGAGCCAAGCCGTGCAGAGTATTCAACTGCTCGATTTCTGGGGACAGAAGGACTTTAATATCGGCGAGCAGCGCGCTCATGTGCGACTGGGCAACCAGGTAATCAACTGGGGCGAAAGTTACTTCGCCGCGGGCGGGATCAATGCCACCAATTCGGTCGACATCCAGAAATTGCTGATTCCCGGCACCCAGCTCAAACAGGCCCTGCTGCCGGCGCCGATGCTCAGTTTTGCGAGCAGCCTGCCGTCCGGCTTGTCGACCGAGGCTTACTATCAATTCCAATGGAACAGCAACAAATACCCGCCGGTCGGCACTTTCTGGTCGGCGTCCGACGTCTTCGGGCGCGGCGCGGGACCTGCATCATTCAATTCGCAGAACTTCAACGTCGCCGGCGTCGATGCCGGCACCATCGCCGGACCGAATAGCAAGAACAGCCAGTTCCTGAGCGGCGTCAACCAGAATCTGCTCAATGGCGTCTATGCCGGCGCACCGTACAATGCCACCGGCGCCCAGTACAACACGGTACTGCCGGGCAATAAGCCGCAGTTCGGTCTGCGCCTCGGCTATAAGCCGGATGGCGCCGATATCAATTTCGGTTTCTACTACGAGAACTACACCGACAAGGCGCCGGTACTGTCCTATCTGGCTAACGGTTCTTCGCAATGGTCTTATCTGCAGAACCGCAGTCTGCTCGGCGTCAGCACCAATTTTGCATTGGGCGAATGGGCCATCGGTTCCGAGCTGTCGTACCGGCCGCACGATGCCGTGGCGATGTCGGGATGCTACCTGGCGGGAGGACCAGCCGATGCCAATACCAACCTGCTGAGCGGAGCCGACTGCCGGGCCTGGAAGGACATGAAGAAGGTGCAGTTCGACATCAACGCCCAGCTGAACATGACCAAGACCACCCAGCCCCTGCTGAAACTGATCAACGCCGACCTGGCGGTGTTCACGGCGGAACTGACGATGATCAAATATCCCGGCGTCAATGCCAACACCAAGTATGCCAGCACCGTGAACGGACAACAGGTGTATCAGATGGCCGATGCAGCATACGGCACCTGGCTGAACAACAACTCCGGGCTCGGCTACCCGATTGCCGCAGGGCAGGGCAGCTCGACTGCGCTTGGCGCTACGATCGACTTCAACTGGACCTACGACGGCACCTTGATTCCGGGGTGGCAGGTGACGCCCGGCATTACCTTCTATGACGCGGTCAAGGGATACACGCCGACCTTCTCCGCCAACTACGAGGCTGGCGCCAAATCGGTCAACTTCTACCTGCTGTTCAACCAGAATCCGCAGGTGTGGCAGGCGGGGCTCAACTTCACCGCGTTTTTCGGCGGCAATGCAGTGTCTCAGCCATACTCCGACCGCAATTTCATCGGCGCATTCTTGACACGTAATTTTTAACTCTGTGCGCTGGCCTGGATGAATTCGGCAATCCGCTCATCCGGCCAGCGTGTTCAGAAGCGTGAACAATGTTACATAGAGAACGAGGAACGCACGTGTTAAACAGAACGATTCAAAGCCTGGAGCATTGGCTCTTTTCCCGCCGCGCGCTGGTGCTGGGCGTACTTGCCGCGCTCACCGCGGTGATGGCTTTTTTTGCCTTGCAGCTGCGGATGGACGCCGGTTTCGAGAAACAGATTCCGATCGGCCACGAATATGTGCGGACCTTCCAGCAATATCGCGCCGACCTGTTCGGCGCCAACCGGCTGACGGTCGTGGTCAAGGCCAGGAATGGCACGATCTGGACCAAGGAAGGGCTCACGCGGCTCTACAATGTGACGCAGGCGGCAGCTTATCTGCCCAACGTCGACCGGCTCGGCGTGCAGTCCTTGTGGACCCCGAACAGCTTCATCAACGAGATCACCGAGGAAGGATTTCGCTCGCAGCCGATCATCCCGGGTACGGTCACGCCCGACAGCCTGAGCGCGGAGGACATCGCCCGCATCAAGCAGTCGACGGCGGAAGGCGGTTTCGTCGGCTCGCTGGTGTCGCGCGACCAGAGCAGCGCCATGATCACGGCGGAAATCGGCGAGACCGGCGCCGACGGCAAGAAAATCGATTATATCCAGTACAACCAGCTGCTCGAAGAAAAGCTGCGCAAGCCCTATGAGGACGCCGGTTTCGAGATCCAGATCATCGGCTTCGCCAAGCAGATCGGCGACATCGCCGACGGCGCCAAATCGGTGCTGGTATTCTGCGCGATCGCCTTGCTGCTGACCGCGCTCTCGGTGTATTGGTACTGCCACTCGTTGCGCTTCACGGTGCTGCCTATCGCCTGTTCGCTGACCTCGCTGGTGTGGCAATTCGGCACGCTGCGCCTGCTGGGCTTTGGCCTTGACCCGCTCGGAGTGCTGGTGCCGTTCCTGGTGTTCGCCATCGGCGTCTCGCACGGCGTGCAGCAGATCAATTTCATCACCCGCGAACTGGCGCACGGCAAGTCGTCGATGGATGCGGCGCGGCATAGTTTTACCGGGCTGCTGATACCCGGCACGCTGGCGCTGGTGACGGCTTTGGTATCGTTCATCACGCTGCTGCTGATTCCGATCCCGATGATACGCGAACTGGCGATCACCGCCTCGCTCGGGGTCGGCTACAAGATCATCACCAATCTGGTCATGCTGCCGGTCGCCGCGTCCTGTTTCAATTTCACCAAGGCCTATGCCGACAAGGCCATGCTCAAGCGTGAACAACGCGCGCGCTGGCTGCGCACCCTGGCGCGTGTCGCCGAGCCGCGCAACGCGGTGATTACGCTGGTGCTGGTGAGCGGCGTATTCGCCACCGCGGTGTGGCAGAGCCGCGACCGCGTGGTCGGCACTTTGCAGCCCGGAGCGCCGGAGTTGCGGCCGGAAGCGCGCTTTAACCGCGACGCCGAATCCATTGCCAACAGTTTCGACGTCGGCCTGGACTGGTTGTCGGTGGTGATCCAGGCGCCGCCGGAGTCCTGCGAAAGTCCGGCAGTCGGAGTGTTCGACGACAAGCTGGCCTATTCGCTGAAAAATCTGCCGGGCATCGTCTCCATCAGCTCGTATGCAGACAACCTGCGCAGCTACAACCAGGGTTATAACGAAGGTAATCCGAAGATGAACGTGATTCCTATCGATACCGGCAACTATGCCGGCTTGTCGACCGAGATCGGGCGGGTGCGCGGTTACCTGAACAAGGATTGCAGCATGACCGCGGTCCACCTGTACCTGTCGGACCACAAGGCGACCACCATCAACCGCGTCATTCATGCGATCAAGGCGTTCCGCGATACTCACCCGACGCCGGGGATCACGGTCAGGCTTGCCGCGGGCAATGCCGGGGTGCTGGCCGCGATCAACGACGAAGTGGCGAAAAGCGAACTGCCGATGATGCTCTATGTCTACGCTGCGATCATGTTGCTGGTGTTTGTTGTCTACCGGGATTTGCGCGCGGTGCTCGCCTGCTGCCTGCCGCTGACGGTCGGCACCTTCATCGGTTACTGGTTCATGAAAGAGTTTGAGATCGGGCTGACCGTGGCGACCTTGCCGGTGATGGTGCTGGCGGTGGGGATCGGCGTCGATTACGCATTCTATATATACAACCGCCTGCAGGGCCATCTTGCCGCCGGCCAGCCTATCGTCAAGGCGATTGAGCAATCGATTCTCGAAGTCGGCATGGCCACCATTTTCACGGCGATCACGCTGGCCGTCGGGGTTGCCACCTGGAGTTTTTCGGCACTCAAGTTCCAGGCCGACATGGGCAAGTTGCTGGCCTTCATGTTCATTGTGAATCTGGTCATGGCGATGACTGCCTTGCCTGCGTTGGCAGTCGTGCTGGAACGGATTTTTCCACGCCGCAAAGCGGTGCGTGCGCCGGGCGTGTTCAGTCATTAGGAAGCTAAAAATGGAAAAAATCAACGCAAGCTTAAGGCGCAGCGCGATGCTCGGCCTGCTGGCCCTGTGCTGCATCTCGCAGGCGGCCGATCAGGCGCCTGCGCCGAAGCCGCAGTTGCAGATCCTGCCGGCCGAACATTCCAGTGCCGCCGGCAGCACGCAGATCCTGGCGGCGACGCGGGCGGGTAAGCGCATCGTGGCAGTCGGCGACCATGGCGTCGTGCTGCTGTCAGACGACGACGGCAAGAGCTACCGGCAAGCGCGCTCAGTGCCGGTCAGTTCAACCCTGACCGCGGTATCGTTTGTCGACGCCAGCACCGGCTGGGCGGTCGGCCATTGGGGCGCGATCCTGAAAACCGGCGACGGCGGCGAATCATGGCAGCTGCAACGCAGCGACGACAAAGTCGATCAGCCATTGTTTTCACTGTATTTCAAGAATCCGCAAGAAGGCTGGGCGGTCGGTTTGTGGTCGCTGATGCTGCACACCAGCGACGGCGGTGCGACCTGGTCTAGCATACGCCTGCCGCCGCCGCCGGGCGCAAAAAAAGCCGATCGTAATTTATATGCGGTCTTTGCCGACGCCAAAGGCGCCTTGTTCGTCGCTTGCGAGCAAGGCCGGGTAATCCGTTCGGCCGATGGCGGCAACACCTGGAACTATGTCGAAACCGGTTATGCAGGTTCGTTCTGGAGCGGCGTCGCGTTGCAGGACGGGGCATTGCTGGTCGGCGGACTGCGCGGGACGATTTATCGCAGTGCCGACGGCGGCGACAGTTGGCAGGCGTCGAAGACGTCTTTCAAAAGTTCGGTTACGGCCATGCTGCAACAGCCAGACAAGTCCGTGGTAGCGGTCGGTCTCGACGGCGTGACACTGCACAGTGTTGACGACGGCCTCAGCTTCACCGGCAAGCAGCGTACGGATCGGGCCGCGCTGACGGCGGTGGTAGATACACAGGCGGGTGCGGCCATGCTTTTTTCGAGCAACGGGCCGCTTGCCCAATAGCCGCCGGCAGCGCGGCGACAGAGATATGGCGGGAAGCAGCGCTCGTCAGTACGCAAGTTGGTAACATGATATGAGGTGATATTGGGCAATATTGCTTCCGGTATCACATCGTGTTCTGCAAATGCGAGCAGGGCTGCCGTCCGATGCTGGCGGCATGCGATTGCGGCTTCAACAATTTCCTGCATTAGCTCGACCGCCGCGGTTTGTCTTGCGCCGGCTATCGCGTTGCCGGATTTAAATTCCTGGCGACGCCAATTGACTGTATTGCGACATTCCCATGATCTGCCGGGCCTGTCGTGCCTATCCAAACGGGGGAGCCGTCATGGCACGACAAGTGCTTCGTCGTTTTTGACTAAGTGCTTGTCGTAAATCGTCATCCGGTAAAAAACCTTTGTCGCGACTATATGACTAACTTAGGGCAATGATTTCCCGTGAATTTTCCGCGATCGTGCTGCGTCGCATCGTGCCTGCTGCTTGTGTTCTTCGCCATACTGCACATAAACTCTGCAGCGGCGTTTATCAAACAAGCGGGCCATGCCATTTACTTAAGACCCGCACGCTAGCGATATGTTGCAGCACGGAACGACCTGCGTGCTGCGATATCGTCGAATGCTAAATCAGGAGACAGGTGATGAAGTCAGCAAAAGTGGTAGTTGACCGTTTGTACAAGGTCTTCGGCAATAATCCGCAGTTGGCGTTAAGCATGCTCGAAAAAGGGCATTCCAAGGATAGGATATTCGCCGAGACCGGGCAGGTGGTCGGCGTACAGAATGTCTCGTTCGAAGTCCAGGAAGGCGAGATATTCGTGTTGATGGGCCTGTCCGGTTCGGGCAAATCGACATTGATCCGCCTGATCAACCGTCTGGTCGATCCCAGCGCCGGCAATGTCCTGGTCGATGGCCAGAATGTGGCGCAGATGACGAATTCGCAATTGATCAAGCTGCGCCGGCGCGACATGAGCATGGTGTTCCAGTCGTTTGCGCTGATGCCGCACCGTACTGTCCTGTCGAACGCCGCCTTCGGCCTGGAAGTGGCCGGCGTCGCCAAAAAAGAGCGCGAGCGGTGCACCATGACGGTACTCGAACAGGTTGGCCTGGCAGCTTTTGCCAACAAGCTGCCGTGCGAACTTTCCGGCGGCATGCAGCAGCGGGTCGGCCTGGCCAGGGCGTTGTCGGTGAATCCGTCGCTGATGATCATGGATGAAGCCTTCTCGGCGCTCGACCCGCTCAAGCGCAAGGAGATGCAGGACGTGCTGCTGGATTTGCAAAAGGAGCAACGGCGCACCATCATTTTCGTATCGCACGACCTGGAAGAGGCGCTGCGCATCGGCAGCCGGATCGCCATCATGGAAGGCGGCCGCCTGGTGCAGGTCGGCACCGCCCAGGAAATCATCGATCATCCCGCCGAAGAATATGTGCGCGCCTTTTTCGACGGCGTCGACACCAATCGTTACCTTACCGCCGGCGACCTGATGCAAACCGATGCCGTGCCCTTGGTGGCGTCTGTCGGCGAAGTGCACGCCAATGGCGATTTGTACCGCAGCAGCCGCTCCGACTATGCCTTCGTGGTCGATGCCGGGCGCAAGGTGCAAGGCATAGTTGCAACCCGTCGCCATGCCGACGCCAGCGGCAATCTCCAGGTGAACGGCGTCGATCGGGTGGAGGCGGTCCACCACCGCAGCAATCTGGAAGACGTCATGGACAAGCTGATCGGCAGCCGTTGTCCATTGCCGGTGGTGGATGGCGACGGCTGCTATTGCGGCGCAATCAGCCAGTCCATGGTTCTCCAAGCTTTGTCAAAATCGCGAGGTTCGCATGTCTGAACATCTTCCGCTGGGGCGCTGGGTAGACCAGTTCGTCCATTACGTACTCGATAAGCACGGCAACAGCTTCGACAGCTTTGGCAACGCCATCAGCTGGTTTGCCGAAACCATAGAACATGGCTTGCAAGCCCTGCCTTTGTGGCTGCTGATGGGCTTTTTCATCGCCCTCGGCATCTGGCGCGTCGGCTTCAAATTCGCGCTGTTTACCGTGGCGTCATTTTTTGTGATCTACAACACCGGTTTCTGGGACCAGACCATCGTCACCCTGGGGCTGACCATTTCCTCAACCCTGATCAGCCTGGCGCTGGGGATTCCGGTCGGCGTCTGGGCTGCCAAGAGCAAGCGGGTGGCGATGATCGTGCGGCCTATCCTGGATCTGATGCAGACCATGCCTGCCTTCGTCTACCTGATCCCGGCAGCCATGATGTTCGGCCTGGGCCGGGTGCCGGGCATACTTTCTACTGTGATTTTCGCGATGCCGCCGGCGGTGCGTTTGACCGCGCTTGGCATACGCCAGGTCAACAATGAAATCGTCGAGGCCGGACAAGCTTTCGGCTGCACCAGCTGGCAGCTGCTGTACAAGGTGCAGTTTCCGAATGCCTTGCCGTCGATCATGGCCGGCATCAACCAGACCATCATGATGGCGCTGTCGATGGTGATCATCGCCTCCATGGTCGGCGCCGGCGGCCTCGGCAATGACGTGCTGGCCAGCATCCAGCGGCTGGACATCGGCCTCGGTTTCGAGAGCGGCCTGAGCGTGGTGCTGCTGGCGATCATCCTCGACCGCATCACCGAGAGTTTCGGCCGCACGCCGGAAGCCGGCAAGGTGCAGCGCTTTTTCCGGCTGCGCAAGTGGTTTCGCAAGAGTCCTGCGCTGGCGACCGGCTAACAGTGAAATAAAAAGCGCAACAAAAGAGTCAGCAACGTGATCCGCGCGCTGGAGCTCCGGCGCCGGTAGCCATTGATGGAGGCAGTATGTCTTCGCAACAAGCCGCTTCGAAACCAGCGCCGCAGTCAACACCCGTGCTGCCGCAAACTTCCGCATCGGCGCCGGTAGTGCATTTCGGTTTCCTGACTCTGCCGAATTTTTCGATGATCGCGTTCGCCAGCGCGATCGAAGTCTTGCGTATGGCGAACTACATCAGTCGCCAGACTTTGTACCGCTGGTCTGTCATCAGCGCCGACGGATCGCCGGCATTGGCCAGCAACGGTTTGCCGATTACGCCGACACTGACCCTGGAGCAGGCCGGCACGCCCGATATCCTGTTTGTGTGCGGCGGCGTCAAGATCCATGACGCTGTCGATGACAATATGAGCGCCATGCTGACCCAGTTGGCACGACGTAACGTGATGCTGGGCGGTATCTGCACCGGCAGCTATGCCTTGGTCAAAGCCGGTTTGATGAATGGCTACCAATGCGCCATCCACTGGGAAAATATTTCGGCCCTGCGCGAAGAGTTTCCGCGCGTGTTGTTTACCGAGGGTTTGTTTGCGGTGGACCGCGACCGCCTCACCTGTTCCGGCGGTACCGCGCCGATCGACCTGATGCTGAACCTGACCGCCAACCGCTACGGCAAAACGCTGGCGGCGGAAATTTCCGAGCAGTTCATCCTGGAGCGCATACGCGACGGCGCCTATCAGCAGCACATTCCGATTGCAGCCCGGCTCGGATTCAGCCGCAAGGAACTGATCGAAGTGGCCAGGCTGATGGAAACCCATATCGAAGAAACCCTGTCTTTCGAAGAAATCGCGAGGCTGGTCGGCTTGTCGCAACGCCAGCTGCAGCGCATGTTCAAGTATTACCTGGACGTCACGCCTACCCATTATTATTTGCAGCTGCGCTTGCGGCGCGCGCGCGAACTGCTATTGCAGACCACCATGTCGATCATGAGCGTGACAGTGGCTTGCGGTTTCCAGTCGTCCTGTCATTTCAGCAAAGCCTACCGCAACCAGTTCGGTTGTTCTCCCAGCAGCGAACGGCATCTGCGTCATCCTTACCTGGCTGCCGTCGACGAGTTGCCGTCCTTGCCGGGCTTGCCGCTGGCGGCGGATGAGCTGCTTGACGCCGGCAGGCAATAGCATGTCGCAATCGGTCCAGGCGACATGCCGGATGCGATGTAATTTCTTGTTGTACCGGTACGCGTGGTTTGCTACCGCGAACATGGCGTCGGCGGGTAGGCTCTTTTCATTCATCTTATGCCGATGCAAGCATCGGAATTTCGTCTTTGCCACAGGAGAGAAAAGCAATGCGTTCATTTAGCTTATTGGTTGCCGGCGTTGGCATGGCGTGCAGCTTGCTGGCGGCGCCGGTCCAGGCGCAAGAGCCGAAATCGTGCCAGAACGTGCGCTTCGCAGATGTCGGCTGGACCGATATTGCAGCCACCACCGGCCTTGCTTCAGCCGTGTTTGAGGGGCTGGGTTATCGCCCCACCAAAACCATCGCTTCGGTGCCGATAGCCTTTGCCGGAGTGAAAAATAAACAGATCGATCTGTTCCTCGGTTATTGGGCGCCGACCATGGATCCCATCATTGCTCCCTTCGTCAAGGACAATTCGGTCAAGGTATTGAGCACGCCGAATCTGGTCGGCGCCAAATATACGCTGGCAGTGCCGACCTATGTCTACGACGCCGGCCTCAAGACTTTCGCCGACATCGCCAAATATTCAAAAGAACTGGATGGCAAGATTTACGGCATCGAACCTGGCAATGACGGCAATGCCTTGATCCAGGGCATGATCAGCAAGAACCAGTTCAACCTGAAGAATTTCAAGATGGTGGAATCCAGCGAGGCAGGCATGCTGATCGAGCTGGGACGCGCGGTCAAGCAAAAGAGATGGATAGTGATACTGGGCTGGGAACCGCATCCGATGAATGTGCAGCAAAAAATCAGTTATCTGAGCGGAGGCGACGATGTGTTCGGCCCCAATTATGGCGAGGCCAAGGTCTACACCGTGGCGGCAACCGACTATGCGACACGCTGCCCGAACGCCGACAAGCTGGCGACTAACCTGAAATTTTCCACCGATCTGGAGAACCAGCTGATGGGACGCATCATGGATAAATCCGATCCCAAGACTGCAGCGAAAGAGTGGCTGAAAAAGAATCCGGAGATTCTGGACAAGCTGCTGGCCGGAGTCAAGACCTTTGACGGCAAGGACGGCTTGCCGGCAGTCAAGGCTTCACTGGGACTGTGACGCCGTGGCGTTTGTTTCTTGCTTTAATTCCCGCTTTAATATCTTCATAACATCCTGACAGGAGGAGACACAATGTTTGAAAATCGTGGCGTGGTATACATCGAGCAGGGCAAAGTCGAGATACAGTCAATCCCATTTCCGAAACTCGATAATCCGCAGGGCAAGAAGATCGAGCACGGCGTGATCCTGAAAGTGGTTTCAACCAATATTTGCGGCTCCGACCAGCACATGGTGCGCGGCCGCACCACGGCGCAGGCCGGGCTGGTGCTTGGCCATGAGATTACCGGTGAAGTGATAGAGATCGGCTCGGATGTGGAAACCATCAGGAAGGGCGATCTGGTGTCGGTACCGTTCAACGTCGCCTGCGGCCGTTGCCGCACGTGCAAGGAACAACATACCGGCGTCTGTGAAACCGTCAACCCGGCGCGCGCCGGCGGCGCCTACGGTTATGTCGACATGGGTGGCTGGATCGGCGGCCAGGCCGAGTACGTGATGGTGCCTTATGCCGATTTCAACCTGCTGCGTTTCCCCGATAAAGAGCAGGCGATGGCCAAGATCCGCGACCTGACTTGTCTGTCGGATATCCTGCCGACCGGCTACCACGGTGCGGTGACGGCCGGCGTCGGTCCCGGCGCCACTGTGTATGTCGCAGGCGCCGGTCCGGTCGGCCTGGCTGCCGCTGCTTCGGCCCGTTTGCTCGGCGCCGCGGTGGTGATCGTCGGCGATGTCAATCCTTTGCGTCTGATCCATGCGCGCAGCGTCGGTTTTGAAACCGTGGACCTGTCCACCGATACTTCGCTGAGCGACCAGATCGCCCAGATCCTGGGTGTGCCCGAAGTCGATTGCGCGATTGATTGCGTAGGCTTCGAGGCGCGCGGCCATGGCCATGCCGGAGCGCAGTTGGAAGCACCGGCAACCGTACTCAATTCGCTGATGGAAGTTACCCGTGTCGCGGGCAAGATCGGCATCCCCGGTTTGTACGTGACCGACGATCCGGGCGCCGTCGACGGCGCCGCCAAGCGCGGCAGCCTGAGTATCCGCCTCGGCCTGGGCTGGGCCAAGTCGCACAGCTTTCATACCGGCCAGACGCCGGTGATGAAATACAACCGGCAACTGATGCAGGCGATCCTGTGGGACCGCATCAAGATCGCCGATATTGTCGGCGTCGAAGTGATCACCCTGGATCAGGCGCCGGCCGGCTATCAGCAGTTCGATGCCGGGGCTCCAAAGAAATTTGTCATCGATCCGCATCATTTGCTGAAAAAGGCTGCCTAGGCAAAGCCTGCATGACGACCTGCTGACGGCGGATTCCGGCGCCGTCAGAGGTCGTATCATGCTGGCGCAAGCAAGGCCTGGAACTGCTGCAGAATCGTGGCAATCCGGTCGTCGGACAAGGACAGCAGCGCTTCTCCCACATACCACTCGATGTAGCTCTGCTGCGGCAGCGCCGCGTGCCGAGCCTCGCCAAACAGCCAGATGCCGTGCTCCTCGGCCATTTGATCACGCGCGGCGTTCGCAATGTCACGGCCAACCGGCAGGTAGAGATGCAGCATATTGCAATGCGGCTGGCGCGGATTGGTTTGCCAGAGCGGGTAGCGCGCCAGTAAGCGATATAAATCCCGGGTGCGTTGCAGGTATGCCGGCATGCGTGCGAGTTTCTGATCCAGCTGCATTGCTGCTGCCACGACGTAGGGCGAGCGCTGATAGACATTGCCGCCCATGCGCTTCATCCATTCCGATGCGCGGGCGATGAAATCGTGCCTGCCCAGCAGCATTGCGCCGCCCAGGCCGCCGATGCCCTTGTAAAACGAGACATACGCACTATCAAAGCCAGCTGCCACGCTGTCGAGCGGCTTGCCATAGCCGGCCGCTGCCTCCCACACACGTGCGCCATCCAGATGAAGATGAATATTCTGTTCATGACAATATTCCTTGACCGTATTCAACTCTTCCCACGCCGGCAGCTGGCCGCCGATTTCACGCATAGGCAGCTCATACAGCGCAGCTCCCGCACGGTCCGGCAGAGCTTTGAGCTCATCCACGGTCCATGGCCGGTAAGGATTTCCCAGGCTGAGCGAGGTGAAGTGGCCAAGCAGCTGGTAATTGCTGCTTTCGTGCAGCAGCACATGCGCGCTCGGATGGAGAGCCGCCAGCGGATTGCCCCTGTCCTGACAGGCGAGCCGGAGCGCCACCGCCTGGGCCAGCGTGCCGGTAATCACGAAGCGGCCAGCCTCGAAGCCCAGCAGTCCGGCTACCTTGTTTTCGAAATCTTGAATCAGTGCGCCTTCGCCGTAGCTGTCATGCTGGATATCATGCGCCTGGCACCAGGCCGCCATCTCGGAAAAATCCTGAGCGGCAGAGCGTGGCGGGGCTGCGGAAAAGAAGGTATGGCATTGACTGCGTAGATTGGCGTTGGGCATATTTTTCGGTTTCATTTCAAGAACAGGAGCTTGCCATCCTACCCCTATTCCCATCGCCCCAGCCATCTCTCTTTTTCGGCAAAAATCCTGACGTCAAGGTGTGCGTTTCAGGCGAGTTTGTCATCCAATTTAAAATATTCAATTGATAATATTTTAGCGTTTGACTTATGGCCTACAAGAAAATGTCATCGCGTTCCGGCGCCGACTTAGCCGTAAAATCAAAAAATGTCGCGCTTGTCGGAAAAGGACAAACACTTGTCAGCTACGGAAAATAGACCAGTCTGCGCAAGGACAAAATGATGCCAGGGAATAGCACTGCAATTTATCGCTGATGGCTGCGTTAATCAGCAGCGTTGCGCTGTATTCTGGCGTTGTCGTGTCTCGTGCGTTTGCTGCTGTTTGCCGGGAAAAATACTTCAACCCACCCAGGAGTTGCCATGAACGGTTCACCCTTGTTTTACCAGAGTATCCAAGCGGGTTTTCTATGAACATCAGCACATTCGATTTATTCAAGGTCGGCATCGGTCCATCCAGTTCGCACACGGTGGGTCCGATGATTGCCGCCAATCGATTCGCTGTTCATTTGCATGACGCTAATCTGCTGGATGCGGTGCACGCTGTCCGCGTCGAGTTGTACGGCTCGCTCGGCGCAACCGGTAAGGGCCACGGCAGCGACAAGGCGGTACTGCTGGGCCTGGAAGGCAATCTGCCGGACGACATCGATCCGGATCATGTCGAGCCGCGCCTGGCGGAAATCCGCAGTTCAAGAAAACTGCAGTTGAACGGCACGCATTCGATCTGCTGCGTGGAAAAAGAACATGTGCTGTTTTTCCGCCGCGAAGCATTGCCGCAACATCCGAACGGCATGCGCTTTGTCGCCCTGGATGCGAGCGGCAGCGTGATTGCGGAAAAAGAATACTACTCGGTCGGCGGCGGGTTTGTGGTCAGCAAGGAAGGGCAGCGCGTCAACCTGGTGCAGGCGGGCAGCGTGCAGGCGGAGGGCGATCTTCCATACCCCTTCCATTCCGGCGACGATCTGTTGCGGATGTGCGCCGAAAGCGGCCTGACCATCGCGGCGCTGATGATGGAAAACGAAAAGCATTGGCGCTCGGCGGAAGAGGTGCGCACCAAACTGCTGGGAATCTGGGATGTGATGGCGGCAGCGGTAAAGCGCGGCTGCTCGATAGGTGGTGAATTGCCGGGGCCGATGCGGGTCAAGCGCCGTGCTGCCGAGTTGTATCGGCAACTGAAGGACCGTTCCGAAGAATCACTGGTGGATCCCTTGTCCATGCTCGACTGGGTCAACCTGTATGCGATGGCGGTGAATGAAGAAAATGCTGCGGGCGGACGGATAGTTACTGCGCCGACCAACGGTGCGGCGGGGGTGTTGCCGGCGGTGCTGCATTATTACACCAAGTTCATCCCCGGCGCCAATCTGGATGGCGTCATGACCTTCATGCTGACGGCAGCGGCGATCGGTCTGATCTACAAGGAAAACGCGTCGATCTCCGGCGCTGAAGTCGGCTGCCAGGGCGAGGTCGGCGTCGCCTGCTCGATGGCGGCGGGAGCACTGGCTGCGGTCTTGGGCGGCAGCACGGAGCAGATCGAGAACGCTGCTGAAATCGGCATGGAGCACAACCTCGGCATGACCTGCGATCCGGTCGGCGGCTTGGTGCAGATTCCTTGCATAGAACGCAATGCGATGGGCGCGGTGAAGGCGATCAACGCCGCCCGCATGGCATTGCGCGGCAACGGCAAGCATTATGTGTCGCTCGATAAAGTGATCAAGACCATGATGCAAACCGGAGCCGACATGAAGACCAAATACAAGGAAACATCGCGTGGCGGTTTGGCGGTCAATGTCATTGAGTGCTGAGTAGTCTTTATCAATACAAGGATGGCGCTCAAGCCGCGCAGCAGGCTGCCGAGCCATCCGTAACGGTTCCGGTTTTTTTGAGGGAAATATGAGCAATTATTCGATATTCAGCTTGATCCGCAACGGGCTCTCCTATCATGAGAACTGGCAGCGCGCCTGGAAAAGTCCGGAACCGAAAAAAGAGTACGACATCGTCATCGTCGGCGGCGGCGGCCACGGCCTGGCGACTGCCTATTATCTGGCCAAGGTGCACGGCTTGCGCAATATCGCCGTGATCGAAAAGGGCTGGATAGGCGGCGGCAACACCGCCCGCAACACCACCATCGTGCGCTCGAATTACCTGTGGGACGAATCGGCCATGCTGTATGAAAAAGCCATGCAGCTATGGGAGGGGCTGTCGCAAGATTTGAACTACAACGTCATGTTCAGCCAGCGCGGCGTGATGAACCTGGCGCATACCTTGCAGGACGTGCGCGACACCGACCGCCGCATCAACGCCAACCGGCTCAACGGCGTCGACGCCGAGTGGCTGACGCCGGCGCAGGTCAAGGAAATCGTGCCTATCATTAACCTCAACAGCCACTATCCGGTGCTGGGCGCTTCGTTCCAGCGGCGCGGCGGCGTCGCCCGGCATGATGCGGTGGCCTGGGGTTTCGCCCGTGGCGCCGATGAGCGCGGCGTCGACATACTGCAGAATTGCGGCGTGACCGGAATCCGGCGCGAGAACGGGGCGGTGACCGGGGTCGATACCGTGAAGGGTTTCATCAAGGCCAAGAAGGTGGCGGTAGTCGCAGCCGGCCACTCAAGCGTGCTGGCCGCCATGGCCGGCATCCGCCTGCCGCTGGAAAGCCATCCTTTGCAGGCACTGGTGTCGGAGCCGATCAAGCCGATCATCGATACCGTGGTGATGTCGAATGCAGTGCACGCTTACATCAGCCAATCCGACAAGGGCGACCTGGTGATCGGCGCCGGCGTCGATCAATACACCGGTTACGGCCAGCGCGGCAGTTATCACGTGATCGAAGGGACTTTGCAGGCGATTGTCGAGATGTTCCCGGTATTTAGCCGGGTCCGCATGAACCGCCAATGGGGCGGGATTGTCGATGTCTCGCCGGATGCCTGCCCGATCATTTCCAAGACCCCGGTAAAGGGCCTGTATTTCAATTGCGGCTGGGGCACCGGCGGCTTCAAGGCTACGCCGGGCTCGGGCTGGGTGTTCGCCCACACCATCGCCAATGACCATCCACATCCTCTTAATGCGCCGTTTGCGCTGGACCGTTTCTACAACGGCCACCTGATCGACGAACACGGCGCTGCCGCCGTCGCTCACTAAAACCTGCCACCTGCCTGGAGATCCACCATGTTATTGATTACCTGCCCTTGGTGCGGGCCGCGCGCCGAGAGTGAATTCCATTGCGGCGGCGAAGCCGATATCGCGCGTCCGCTGGAAACCGAGAATATCAGCGACGAAGCCTGGGGCGACTACCTGTTCATGCGCAAGAATCCGCGCGGCGCGCATCGCGAACAATGGCTGCACAGCCATGGCTGCCGGCGCTGGTTCATGGCCGAGCGCGATACCGTCACTTATGAATTCCTCGGCTACAGCAAGTTCGGCGAGAAGATTGAAAAAGGGAGTGCCACATGAGCATCAGTCAAACGCACCGCCTGCAGAGCGGCGGCCGGATAGACCGCGGCGCGCAGCTCAGCTTTACTTTTAACGGCAAGAGCTACCAGGGTTACCAGGGCGACACGCTGGCTTCGGCCTTGCTGGCGAACGGCGTGCATTTTGTGGCGCGCAGCTGGAAATATCATCGTCCGCGCGGCATTGTGACGGCCGGCGTGGAAGAACCGAATGCGCTGGTGCAGCTGGAAAGCGGGGCGTATACGGTGCCCAACGCGCGCGCCACTGAAATCGAGCTGTATCAGGGTTTGAGCGCGACCAGCGTCAACGCCAGCCCCAGCATCGAGAACGACCGGATGGCGGTGACGCAGTTGTTTGCCCGGTTCATCCCGGCCGGTTTCTATTACAAGACATTCAAATGGCCGCGCAGCTGGTGGGGCAAGTACGAAGAAGTCATACGCGAAGCGGCCGGCTTCGGCAAGGCGCCGACCGAGCGCGATCCCGACCGCTACGAAAAAACCTACGCCCATTGCGATGTGCTGGTTGCGGGCGCCGGTCCGGCCGGCCTGGCGGCAGCCTGGGTGGCCGCCGCTTCCGGCGCGCGGGTGGTGCTGGTAGACGATCAGTCGGAGCTGGGCGGCAGCCTGTTGTCAGGCCCGGCCGTGATCGACGGTTTACCGGCAGCCGCGTGGGTGACAAAAATAACCGCGGATTTACGGCGATCGCCGGAGGTGACGATTTTATCGCGCAGCACCGTGTTCGGCTACCAGGATCACAATCTGCTTACCGTGACCCAGCGCCTGAGCGAGCATTTGCCGCTGGCGGCGCGTGGCTCGCTGCGCGAACGGCTGTGGAAGGTGCGCGCCAAGCACGTGATACTGGCCACCGGCGCGCATGAACGGCCTATCGTGTTCGGCAATAACGATCTGCCCGGCATCATGCTGGCGTCGGCGGTGTCGACCTATATTCATCGCTACGGTGTGCTGCCGGGGCGCAAGGCGGTGATTTTCACCAATAATGACGATGCCTATCAAACCGCGCTGGATCTGAAGAGCAATGGCGCCGAGGTGACCGTAGTCGATCCGCGCGCCGCCGGTAATGGCAGCACC
This sequence comes from Collimonas sp. OK242, assembly GCF_900107095.1. Lineage (GTDB taxonomy): Bacteria > Pseudomonadota > Gammaproteobacteria > Burkholderiales > Burkholderiaceae_D > Collimonas. The sequence continues at coordinate 83,107 of NZ_FNOR01000011.1, read as the reverse complement.
AGCAGCCTGCCGGCCGCTGCCAGGCGACTGGGCATCGACATCATCAACGATGCCGTGGTGGTGACCGCCAGCGGCAGCCGCCATGTGAAGAGGGTGGAGGTCGCCCGTCATCGGGATGGCGTGCCGGGGCAGTTCATCACTGCCATTGCCTGCGATTTGCTGGGCGTGTCCGGCGGCTGGAATCCGGTGATTCATCTGTTCGCCCAATCCGGCGGCAAGGCGCACTGGAACAATGACAAAGCCTGCTTTGTGCCGGGCTCGGCGATGCAGAAGGAAACCAGCGCCGGCGCCGCCAATGGCGACTTCAGCCTGAGCGGCGCCTTGCGCGACGGCGCCCTGGCAGCACAGCAGGCGATTGTTGCCGCGGGTTTGAAGCCGGTGACGCTGCCTAACTGGAAGGTCGCCGAACTGTCCGAGGCCGCCATCATGCCCTTGTGGCTAGTGGGCGATCGCAAGCAGGTGGGGCGCGGCCCCAAGCAGTTCGTCGATTATCAGAACGATGTCTCGGCGGCCGATATCTATCTGGCGGCGCGCGAGGGTTATCACTCGGTGGAACATGTCAAGCGCTATACCGCGCTCGGCTTTGGCACCGACCAGGGCAAGCTCGGCAATATCAACGGCATGGCGATCCTGGCCGAGGTGCTGGGCAAGACCATTCCGGAAACCGGCACCACCACCTTCCGTCCGAATTACACGCCGGTGACTTTCGGTACGGTAGCAGGGCGCGAACTGGGCGAGTTCCTGACGCCGATACGCAAGACCTGCATCCATTCGTGGCACCAGGAACAGGGCGCCTTGTTCGAGGATGTGGGCAACTGGAAACGTCCGTGGTATTACCCGCGCGGCAAGGAGGACCTGCACGCGGCGGTAGCGCGCGAATGCCTGGCGGCGCGTAACAGCGTCGGTATCCTGGATGCATCGACCCTGGGCAAGATCGATGTACAAGGGCCGGACGCCGTGACCTTGTTGAACTGGATCTACACCAATCCATGGAACAAGCTCGAAGTCGGCAAGTGCCGCTACGGTTTGATGCTGGATGAAAACGGCATGGTGTTCGACGATGGCGTCACGGTGCGCCTGGGCGAACAGCATTTCCTGATGAGCACCACCACCGGCGGCGCGGCACGCGTGCTGGACTGGATGGAGCGTTGGCTGCAGACCGAGTGGCCGCATTTGAAAGTCAACCTGACTTCGGTCACCGATCACTTCGCGACCTTTGCCGTGGTCGGCCCGAATGCCCGGCGCGTTTTGCAGAAAGTGTGCAAGGACATCGATTTTTCGAATGAGAAATTTCCCTTCATGTCGTTCCGCGAAGGCAGCATCAACAGCGTGTTTACCCGCATCATGCGGATCAGCTTTTCCGGTGAACTGTCGTATGAAGTGAACGTGCCGGCCAATATGGGGCGCGCCATCTGGGATGCGATCATCGAGGCCGGCAAGGAGTTCGACATCACGCCGTACGGCACCGAGACCATGCACGTGCTGCGGGCGGAGAAGGGCTATATCATCGTCGGCCAGGATACCGACGGTTCGGTCACGCCATTCGATCTGGGCATGGGCGGCCTGGTCGCCAAATCCAAGGATTTCCTCGGCAAGCGTTCGCTGGCACGTTCCGATACGGCGCGTAGCGACCGCAAGCAGCTGGTCGGACTGTTGAGCGAAGACAAGGATTTTGTCCTGCCGGAAGGCAGCCAGATCCTGGCCGAGCCAAGCAACGAAGCTATCGCCAGCATGATAGGTCACGTGACTTCCAGTTATTTCAGTCCGATCTTGCAGCGTTCGATTGCTTTCGCGCTGATCAAGGGCGGTCAGGACAAGATGGGGCAGGAGGTTAGTATTTCGCTGGCGAATGGGCGCAATCTCGCGGCCAAGATCAACAGCCTGGTGTTTTACGATGCAGAAGGAGTCCGTCAACATGTTGAATGAAACCCAGCTTTTCCAGGTGCAGCAAGAATCGCCGTTCACCGAACTGACGCAGTTGCTGGCGCCGCTTGCCGTGGGCGCCAGGCAAGCTGTCAGCATGGAGGAAAGGCCTTTCCTTGAATTGATCAATATCAAAGGCCAAGCGGATTCCGCGGTGTTCCTGTCGGCGGTCAAGAGCCTCACCGGCGCGACCTTGCCGCTGCAGCCCAATACGGTAGCGGAAAGCGAGCAGTTCACTATCTACTGGCTGGCGCCCAATGAATGGCTGATCCAGTCCAGGCAGCCGCGCTTGCCTGCGCTTTGCGCCGATCTGAGCAGCGCACTGGCGGGGCAGTTCGCCTCCGTGGTGGATGTCAGCAGCGGCAACACCAGCCTGGTTCTCAGAGGGGCGAAGGCACGCGAAGTATTGCAAAAAGGCTGTCCGCTGGATTTCCATCCTGGGGTGTTCACGGTTGGCCAATGCGCCCAGAGCCATTATTTCAAGACTGGCGTCTTGTTGCGGCCGCTGGCTGAGAACGCGTATGAACTGGTCATCCGACGCAGCTTTGCCGATTATTTCGGCCGCATACTGCTGGACGCTTGTCAGGAGTATTTCTGATGAAGAATGAAAATATCGCCAGCGGCGTACGCTGGCAAATCTTCGTCGAAGCGCTGGCGGTGACCACACGCATCGGCTTGCATCCGCACGAACATGAAAAGCCGCAGGCGGTCGAGCTGGACATCGAACTGTCTTACCGCACCGGTGGCGGCCAGCACGATGATGATGCTTCTTCGGTGATCGACTACGATCATTACTGCGGCGTGGTCACGGCTTTCCTGCAAGCCAAGCCGCATACCCGATTGCTGGAGACGCTGGCGTCCGAAGTCGCGAACCTGTCGTTTCGCGAGTTCTCCATGCTGGATGAAATCCGGGTCGCAATCCATAAGCCCAAGATCCGTCACAATACCGGACGCCTTGGCGTGGCTTCGAGCTGGACGCGCTGGAGCTATGAGACCCTGCTGCTGCAACAGCCGTTGGAGAGCGGCGTCGTGGTTTGAAGCTGCGATCAGGAAAATTCGATTTGGTGTTGATATGACTCAATATTCAATATTCAATATTTAAGAGCTATCTGTTGAGAAAAGCCCGCATGCGCGGGCTTTTCGTTTTATGCGGCACCCGGGATGTATGTCATTGGTAATTTCGTTGGTGTTTTTTAACGGCAACGCTGCAAGTTCCAGCAGATTCGTCTACCATTTGCCATGAGCCGCATTATTCAAACCACGACACCGAAGAACAATTTCCCTTTCCCCAGAGCATCTTCAACAACAGAGATATCGGTCAGCGAGAAACCGAATCGATAGACATTGTGATAATGTCGCTGCCATCCAATTTTCACTAGCGTATCCAGGAGACCATCAATGAGCACCCCAACCACTCTTTCTGCGGCCGAGCAGGCCCTGCGCGACGCTGCGCTCGAATATCATCGCAGCCCGACGCGCGGCAAGATCGCCGTGGTGCCTACCAAGCCTTTGTCGAACCAGCGCGACCTGTCGCTGGCTTATTCGCCCGGCGTCGCCTATGCCTGCCTGGCGATCCATGAAGATCCGGAGATGGCGGTGGAATACACCTCGCGCGCCAATCTGGTGGGTGTGGTCACCAACGGCACCGCAGTGCTTGGCCTGGGCGATATCGGTCCGCTGGCAGGCAAGCCGGTGATGGAAGGCAAGGGCTGTCTGTTCCATAATTTTGCCGGCATCGATGTATTCGATATCGAATTGGCTGAGCGCGATCCGGACAAGCTGGTCGAGATCATCGCCGCGCTGGAGCCGACGCTGGGCGGCATCAACCTGGAAGACATCAAGGCGCCGGAATGTTTCTATATCGAAAAGAAGCTGCGCGAGCGCATGAAAATCCCGGTCTTTCACGACGACCAGCACGGCACCGCCATCATTTCTTCGGCAGCCTTGCTGAACGGCCTGGAGCTGGTCGACAAGAAGATCGGCGAAGTCAAGCTGGTAGCCTCCGGCGCCGGCGCCGCGGCGATTGCCTGTCTCGACCTGATGGTCGAGCTGGGCGTCAAGCGTGACAACATCTTCGTCTGCGATTCGCGCGGCGTGATTCACGATAAGCGAGAAGACAAGCTGGATGTCTCCAAGCAGCGCTACCAGCAGACTACCGATGCGCGCACCCTGGCAGATGCAATTGTCGGCGCCGATGTGTTCCTCGGCTGCTCGGCGCCCGGCGTGCTGACGCAGGATATGGTCAAGACCATGGGCGCGCAGCCTATCATCCTGGCTCTGGCCAATCCGGAACCGGAAATCCGTCCCGAGCTGGCGCTGGAGGCGCGGCCGGACTGCATTATCGCCACCGGCCGTTCGGATTATCCGAACCAGGTTAACAATGTGCTGTGCTTCCCTTACATTTTCCGCGGCGCGCTGGATTGCGGCGCCACCAGCATCACGGAAGCGATGAAGGTCGCTTGCGTGCGCGAGATTGCCGACTTGACCAAGGCTGAGATCAGCGAAGAAGTGGCATCCGCCTACGCCGGCCAGGAACTGCATTTCGGTCCGGAATACCTCATTCCGAAACCTTTCGATTCGCGCCTGATCTTGCGCATTGCCCCTGCGGTCGCCCGTGCTGCCGAAGAGTCCGGCGTGGCGACACGTCCGATCAAGGACATGGATGCGTATCGCCAGTCGCTGATGCGTTTTGTCAGCCACACCGGCATGTTCATGCGCCCGGTTTTCCTGGCGGCGCGCGGCGAACCGCAACGTATCGTCTACGCCGAGGGCGAGGACGAACGGGTATTGCGTGCGGTGCAGATCGCGCTCGAAGAAAAACTGGTGCGGCCTATCCTGATCGGCCGCCCGGCGGTGATCGAGGCGCGCATCAAGCGCGCCGGCCTGCGCTTGCAGGCCGGACGTGATTTCGAGCTGGTCAACCCGGAAGACGACGTGCGTTTCCGCCAATACTGGGAGACCTATCACGAGATCAAGGCGCGCGACGGCGTCACTCCCGAGATGGCGAAATCCACATTGCGCCGTTCCAACACCACCATCGCTGCGCTGCTGGTCAAGCTGGGCGACGCCGATGGCATGCTGTGCGGCCTGGTCGGGCGTTTCGATAACCATCTGGAACATGTGAGCGACATCATCGGCCTGCGCGACGGCGCCAAGTGTTTCGCCACCATGAACGGCCTGGTACTCGACAAGCACACCTTGTTCATCGCCGATACCTTCGTCAACGATGATCCGGATGCGGAGCAGTTGTCCGACATCGCCGCCATGGCGGTGGAAGAAGTCAGGCGCTTCGGCGTGCCGCCCAAAGTGGCGTTCCTGTCGCATTCGATGTTCGGTTCCAGCACCCGGCCTTCGGCCAAGAAGATGCGCGCCGCACGCGATTTGTTCGTCAAGCGCATGCCGGATGTCGAAGCCGATGGCGAGATGCATGGCGATGCCGCCCTGAGCGCAGAGCTGAGGGCGAAGTACTTGCCGAAATCGACCCTGAGCGGCGACGCCAATGTATTGGTGACGCCGAATCTGGATGCCGCCAATATCCTGTTCAACGTGTTGAAAATGACCGGTGGCCAGGGTGTCACGGTCGGACCGGTATTGCTGGGCGCTGCGGCTCCGGTGCATATCCTGAACCCGTCCGCGACTGTGCGGCGGGTGGTCAACATGACTGCGCTGGTGGTGGCAAACGCGATCTCCGCAAAACAGAAAGTCTGATCGGTCAAAAAAAAGGCCTGTAAAAAATCCCCGTATCTGCATCGGCAGCGACGGGGATTTTTATATGGATGCCATCATTTTTTATCCGATGTGAACCTGGCTAGCTATCGATGTAGGTGGATTCCTACAATCCTTTGCGGTGGGCGCCGATATGTTTCCGCGGTGCGGCGCGATAGAGTTTGAAAATGTGCAAATCGGCGCTCTCGCCTGAGTCCCAGGCTGCGCCTGCCAATCGCCGCTCTGGCGGATGGCGAGCGCCCGCAACGTTATCAAGGATTGCTGACATGAGCTTCGCAACTGCACCCCGCATTTATTGCATCAATCCGGCGCTGGTCGCGCACCAAGGCTGGCCCGCTTTGCTCGACCATTGCGTCGCACTGGGCTTTGATCACGTGTTGCTGGCCAATGCGCTCAATCTGGGCCAGTCCCCTGGCATTGACGACAGGCCTGCATTGGCGGAGTTGACGGCAGCCTGTTCTGATCGCGGTCTGTGCCTGTTGCTTGATATCGTGCTCGACAGAGTCTCGTCTGAGGACCCGCTGATCGATGCATGTCCAGGCTGGTTCGAAAACAAATCTTCACCCGAAAGCAAGTCGCTTGCCGATGGTCCGTCCGTAGCGAGCGACAGCGTCGCCCATCTGCGCATGGCTGATTCCGCCATACGGCGCGGCGTATATGCGCTCTGGTGCGAGCGCTTGCGAGACTGGCTCGACGTCGGCGTTGCCGGGTTTGTCTGCAGTGCGCCTGCTGCGGTGCCCGTCGCACTGTGGCGGGATTTGATGGCAGCCACACGCGGCTACCGCAATTCGGTGAGTTTCCTCGCCTGGACTCCAGGCAGTTCGGCGCCGCAACTCGATCCTCTGACCGATGCCGGTTTCGATGCCGTATTCTGCCCGGGAGCATGGTGGGATTATCAAGCTACGCGTTATGTGCGCGAACAAGACAATCTGATCGGCGACGCCACCATCATCGCTTTTCCGGAAACGCCTTTCGGTCCGCGCCTGGCGGGTCAGCTTAGCCTGACCGACGTCCCGTCGCGCCGGCGCGCCAGCCTGCGCGCACTGCGCTTTGCGGCCGCCAGCGGCAACGGCATCCTGATACCGATGGGCTTCGAACTCGGGCTGACCGTGCCGTTCGACACCGTGCTCACGCCGGCACAATACGCCAGCCTGTGCGGGGAGGCAGAGATCGATTTATGCGATGAAATTCAACAAGCGAATCGCTTCATTGTCGACACCGGGCGTTATTTTTTAGGCGCACCGGTTGCATTGCTGCGCAGTCCGGGCGGTGGGCTGGCCTTGCTACAGCGTAGTACACGCATGGGCCTTGGCGGCCAGCGCGGCGACAATGCGCGCTTGTCCTTGCTGATCGTGGTGAATCAAGATCTGTATCAAGCCTGGCAAGGCAAGGTCGAGGATATTTTTAAGCATGTCGACGGCAGTGTCGCCCAGGCCGATTTGTCGGACTGGAACGAGAGCAGGGCTGCAGCGTTCCCCTTGCCGCAAGGTCCGTTGTTGCTTGAGGCGGCCGAGATCAAGCTATGGCTGGCGCGGGCAGCACCGTCGAGCGTTGCTAATGTCGATGGTGGCGAAAATCGGCAAGCGGCATAAGGGATTCAGGCAGCCGCGCCGCGGCCGCTATTTTCGTTGAGAAGCGCAATCAGCTGATCGGCGTTCAGGCGGCCCTTGCCGATCAGTTTTTGCAGCGACTCGTAGGCACGCACCATGCGCCGATAGATGGAAATCGACGGCAGGTGCGAATGGATGTCGCGTCCCGCGAACTTGGGAAAGCGCTGCATATCCTTGATCAGGAATGAAGCTATGTTGGCGTGTTCAAACTCGGTATCGCTATCGAATCCCATGAATTTCACTTCTCCCTGATGCGGAGAAATGCTGGCGGCTACCCGATCCTGGTCCAGCGCCCGCAGTGCATCGTAGCCGTCTTCGATTACCGACCACATGTCAAGAATCCGGACGACTTCTTTCACGATAGGCGGATCCGACATGGAATTGCCGTCATACAGCGCGCCGTATTTCCAGCGCAAGCCCCAGGTATTGCCGCTATGCAGCGCGGACTGGACAAACTTCGGATCAAGCTCGCCGGCAATGTCCAAGTGCTGATGCGCTTCGCATAGCATGGTCAATATCAATTTTTCAGCATCGCTCAATTCCATTGCAATTCCCGTTCAGACTCTTGCATTCGTATTCGTATATACTACAGAATAACTGTACGTTTATACAGTGTTAAAATAAATAAAATCATCAATCAGAAAATGAATAAGGGCGTCAATAGAGGCGGCTGCCAGTTATTCCGGCGGCGTTGTGCCGCCATACCCCGACCATGAACAGAACGCTGGAAAACCGTTTCTACTATCTGGACAACTTCGTCACCGTTGTCGAGTCGATACGCGCCCGTTATCGCCATTTGCTGAACAGCGAGGAACAGGCATTCGTCGATGGCTTCGGCGCTTTGCCGCAATCCTCCGCGGCATTGCTGGTGCGGATGGTGATGCGCAAAGGCGAACTGTTTCGGCTTGGCAAGCTGCGTTACGACGAAATCGGCTGCACGGAAAGTGCGGCGGCGCCGCTGGTGCAGGCTGGCTGGATAAGCCAGCAGCCGCTGGTCGATATCGAACAGCTTTTCAGCGTGCTCACCAAAGTCGAAATTGCTGCGGCTTTCCCGCTGTTGCGACATAGCAAAGCAACCCGCAAGAGCGAACAGCTGGCCTTCCTGCGCGAGGCAGGGGCGGCGCGGGACGTTGGGGATGATAATGCGCGCATGCGCAGCCTGGCGGACTGGTGGCCCGACGCCGGCGATAGCCTGTTGCAGTTGTCCGGGCCGATTGCCGCGCTATGCGATCGTCTGCGCCTGATGTTCTTCGGTAATTTATATCAGGACTGGTCGGAGTTCGTGCTTTCCGAGCTGGGCATCTTCAAATATGAACAGCTAGACTTATCTCCCGCCACGCAAGCTTTCAGCCGCCGTCAGGATCTTGACGATTACCTGCATCTGCATGCCTGCCGCGAACGGTTTCTGGGCGGCGAGGCGCCACACGCGGTGGTGGCCGATATCGCCGACTATCCTTATCCGAACGCCTGGCTGGAAGAGCGCCGCAGCAAGCTGTTGTTCCAGATTGCCAGGCACCATGAGCGCAATGGCGAGTTAGCGCAGGCGCTGCGCCTGTATGCCGCCAGCAGCCGGCCCGGAGCGCGCTTGCGGGCGATCCGGGTGCTGGAGCGTTGCGGCCAGCTTGCAGTCGCGTTTGAGTTGGCGCAGCAGGCTGAACTGCAGGCCGAAAGCGAAGCCGAACAACAACAGCTGCTGCGCGTCATGCCGCGTCTGCGGCGCGCGCTAGGCTATCCCAAACTGCCGAAACCGTCTGCGGTAAGCGTCGTCCAGCACGAGATCGCCTTGCCGCGGCCTGGCCCCGGCATGTCGGTCGAGACCGCGCTCAGCCAGCACCTGGCCCATGCAGACGCACCCGCCCTCTATGTCGAAAATGCATTGATCAATTCGTTGTTCGGCCTGTTGTTCTGGGATGCCGTGTTCGCGCCGGTGCCGGGTGCTTTTTTTCATCCGTTCCAGAGCGCTCCGGCCGACCTGCACAGCGCCGATTTCCGAATGCGCCGGGCGCGCCAGTTTGAAGACGGTTTTGCCTTGCTTCACGACGGCGGCTATCGAGAGACCATCCTGCGGAATTTCCGGATCAAGGAAAATATCCAGTCGCCGTTCGTGTTCTGGGACGCGATCGACGATGATTTGCTAGCCATGGCGCTGGATTGCCTGCCGCCGCTGCACCTGGAAAAATGTTTCGAACGGATCCTGCAGGACATCAAGAGCAACCGTTCCGGCTTGCCTGACCTGATCCAGTTCTGGCCGGCAGAAAAACGCTATCAGATGATTGAAGTCAAAGGGCCGGGCGACCGCTTGCAAGACAACCAGATCCGCTGGCTGGATTACTTCGCCAGCCATGCAATCCCGGTCGCCGTGTATTACGTGCAATGGACAGGGGAAAACGCGTGATGGCGTCAAACGCTGCTCCTTCGCCGTCCCCTTCCCGCTATGTCGTCGCGGTGCGCACCCTGTGCGAATTCACTGCCAAGCAGGGCGATCTCGACCTGCGCTTCACGCCGTCGCCGACTGCGCAGGAAGGCATTGCCGGCCATGCCGTGGTGGCGTCGCGCCGCTCCGCTTCTTACGAGCCGGAAGTCAGCCTGAGCGGCAGCTTCGGGCCGTTGCTGGTGCGCGGCCGCGCCGACGGCTACGATGCGCAGCTGAACCGGCTGGAGGAGGTCAAGACTTATCGCGGCGACCTCAGCCGCATGCCGGACAACCATCGTCATCTGCACTGGGCGCAGGTGCGGATCTATGGCCACCTGCTGTGCCAGAGCCGGCAACTGGATGAACTGCAACTGGCGCTGGTCTACTACGATATCGGCAGCCAGAAGGAAACCTTGCTGACTGAACATCTGACTGCCGCACTGTTGAAGCAATTCTTCGACGATCACTGCCAGCGCTTCCTGGCATGGGCCGAACAGGAAATGGCGCATCGTGCCGAGCGCGATATGCAACTGACGGCCCTGCAGTTTCCGCACGCGGATTTCCGCCCGGGCCAGCGCGTGATGGCTGAAGCGGTCTACAAAAGCGCCATCAGCGGCCGCTGCCTGCTGGCGCAGGCTCCCACCGGTATCGGCAAGACCATCGGCAGCCTGTTCCCGATGCTCAAGGCGAGTCCGGGCCAGGCGCTGGACAAGATTTTTTTCCTCGCAGCCAAGACCTCGGGCCGGGCGCTGGCGCTGGACGCCGTGAAGCGGATCAGGCACAGCGCGCCGGCGCTACCGTTGCGGGTACTGGAACTGGTAGCGCGCGACAAGGCCTGCGAACATTCTGACAAAGCTTGCCACGGCGAATCCTGTCCTCTGGCGCAAGGATTCTATGACCGTTTGCCGCAAGCGCGCAGTGCGGCGATCGAAGCCGGCGCGCTGGACCGGGAAAGCCTGCGCCAGGTCGCCGCCGCGCATCGGGTCTGCCCCTATTATCTGAGCCAGGAAATGGCCAACTGGTCGGATGTGATCGTGGGCGACTACAACTACTATTTCGACCTGAACGCCATGTTGTACGGCATGGCCAACGCCAGCCAGTGGCGGGTAGGCGTGCTGGTGGACGAGGCGCACAACATGATCGACCGTGCGCGCAAGATGTATTCCGCGGAAATGGAATACGTCCACCTGAAAACCTTGCGCAAAACCGCAGCGCCGGCGCTCAAGCGCGGACTGGACCGGGTCAGCCGCCAATGGAACGCCTTGGGCAAGGAGCAGGATGGCGAGTACCAGCATTATGCGGAAATACCGGAGGCGTTTGTCGAGGCGCTGCTGAGGGCGGTGGCCGATATCAGCGACTATATGGAGGAACATCCGGCCGCCATGGACGGCAATTTGCAGCAATTCTATTTTGACGCCTTGCACTTCACGCGCATGGCCGAGCTGTTTGGCCCGCATTCGCTATTCGATATCACCCGGCAGGGTGCGCACGGCAATACCTTATGCATCCGCAATATCGTGCCGGCGCCTTTTCTGACGCCGCGCTTTGCCGCCGCCCGTTGCACGGTGCTGTTTTCGGCGACATTGAGTCCCTGGCATTTTTACAGCGACACGCTGGGCATGCCGGCCGACACGGCCTGGATCGACGTGCCGTCGCCTTTCACCGCGGATCAGTTGACGGTGCAATTGGTGACCGGTATCTCGACCCGTTTCCTGCATCGGCAGCGTTCGCTGTCGCCCATCGTCGATCTGATTGCGCGCCAGTATCGGCAGCAATCCGGTAATTACCTGATGTTTTTCAGCAGTTACGATTACCTGCAACAGGTCGCCGCGCTGTTTGCCGAGCGTTATCCAGAGATTCCGCTATGGCTGCAGGCGCGCCGCATGGATGAGCGGGAAAGGGAAGATTTCCTGGCGCGCTTTACCGACACTTCGCAAGGGGTCGGCTTTGCCGTGCTGGGCGGTTCATTCGCCGAAGGCATCGATCTTCCCGGCGCGCGCCTGATCGGCGCTTTCATCGCAACGCTAGGGCTGCCGCAGATCAATCCGGTGAATGAACAGATCATGCGGCGCATGGACGAGACTTTCGGCAACGGCTATGACTACACCTATCTTTATCCCGGCATGCAGAAAGTGGTGCAGGCCGCCGGCAGGGTGATCCGCACGCAGCAGGACCGTGGCGTGGTGTATCTGATCGACGATCGTTTTGCGCGGCCGGAAATCAGGCAATTGCTGCCAGCGTGGTGGCAAGTTGCATGACGGCGCTCCCTTGTTGCTGCCTACACGCAATAACGTGATTCGCGGGCGCATCGACGGCTGGTTCGAGTCGCGCGATCTGCGATCGGACGTGGTGAGAGAATTCGATGACAATGCGCTGCTGATCGGCGAGCTGGATCAGGTGCATGAGCAATTTTATGCCATGTCCAATGAACGCAAGGTCAAGCATCCGGCAGTGGAAGCGATTTTATCTGCGATACATGGCAGGGTTTTATACAGGCCAGGCGTAAATGAACATCGGCGATCAGTCGGCTGAGCAGCTGTGATAGGAGTCGTTGAGTATCTAGAGGGCGCTGAATGTGAACTATGACAAAAATAATAAGTAGTTACAAATTGAAACATTTCAGTTTGTAGCCTAAAATGGCGCGATTTGTTCTCTACATAGGACGCCGACGTTAACGTTTAGAGGGGGTTTCGAGTGGCATTCTTTCCTGTTTTTTTGTCGGTAGTTTTTGTTGTGCGCAACCAGTCTGAGTACATCGAAAGAATACTATCAGACGCCGCCACCGGCATTTCTTCCCTAGTCAGCGATTATGAATTAATTATCGTAGACAACGCATCGGATGACGACAGCATTTCTGTCCTCAAAAATCTAGCGGGGGAGAATGGACAGCCCAATTTGCAGGTTTATGCACTAACTAAAGAAGTGGATGCTGACACTGCATCGTGGGTCGGTTTGGAAAATGCATTGGGTGACTTCGTCGTCGTCATCGACCCTTTGGCGGACGATATCGACTTTCTACCGGAAATGCTCGACAAGGCGGTCAGCGGCGCTGATGTGGTGTTCGCCAGCAATCAGCAAAAAACTGCTCAGAGCTTTGCCTATCGGGTTGCTTACTCTATTTTTGACAGACTCTACAAGTGGTTCAACGGCATCCATCTGGGCAAGGAGGCCCCGCAGTACCGTGTCCTGAGTAAGAGAGTGGTCAACTTCATTCTTCAGCATTCTCAGCCTGCGATGACCTATCGCCATCTACCAGCGACAGGGGGATTCGCACGCGTCAATCTCAACTACAGTGCAACACCAAAGATTTCGCAGCCTAAACGTTTGGGCGAAAGCATCGACCGAGGAATGCGACTGCTAGTCTCGACAACTCGCGCGCCAATGCGTCTCGTCACCTCGCTCTCGTTGTTTGGGGCTGTTGCCAACCTTGTGTACTCCATCTATGTCGTCGCCATTGCTTTCCTGAAGACAGATGTTGCGCCCGGCTGGATCAGCTTGTCCCTCCAGCAATCCGGCATGTTTTTCTTGATTTCGCTCGTCCTTCTTGTACTTGGCGAATACATCCTGCACATGACCAGCTTGTCGAATGAAGGCCCTCTTTATCACGTAGGGCAAGAATTCACCAGTGCCCGGATGACCCGCCGTGAGAAGCTAAATATTGAGGAAATGGCGTCAAAGCCGACGCATACGCCAGGCTCTTACCCGGAACGAGTTGCCTAATGCCGGCCACAGACATAAGCCAAGACGCAGTCATTATCGGGGGTGGATTTTACGGCGCCGCTATTGCCATTTACCTGGCCAAGCAGCGTGGGCTGAAGCGCATAGTCCTGGCGGAGCGCGAGTCGGCGCTTCTCACACGTGCCTCCTATAGCAATCAGGCTCGCGTACATAATGGCTATCATTATCCACGCAGCTTTACTACAGCGTATCGAAGTCGGGTCAATGTACCCAAGTTCGTGCATGACTGGCCAGATGCGGTAAAGCAAGATTTCACCAAGCTGTACGCCATTGCACGCCGTAACTCCAAAGTCACGGCCAAGCAATTTGAACGCTTCTGTCGGGAGATTGGCGCCAGGATTCGACCTGCGGCCCCAGCGCTACGAGCATTATTTGAACCGCGCCTAATCGAAGATGTGTTTCTGGTTGAGGAATATGCTTTCGACACCACCAAGCTGGCAAGTTGGGCTGAACGCGAGCTGAAAGAATGTGGCGTACATATCCGCTTTGAGACACGTGCGACCAAAATCTCGAAGGGACCGAATGGCATGCTGAGTGTTGCCTTACAGCCCAATTGCAGGACCGAGGAGTTGATTTCCTGCCGCTACGTTTTCAATTGTACCTATAGCGGACTCAATCAGTTCAAGGGAGAATTTCCCGGGATCCGAACCGGTCTAAAACAGGAAATCACTGAAATGGCGCTGATGCAGGTGCCACCTGTACTCCAAGGGTTGGGCATTACGGTGATGGATGGCCCTTTTTTCTCGATGATGCCATTCCCCGCGCGTGGACTTCACACACTGTCTCACGTACGTTATACCCCACACTTGCACTGGAATGACCAACAAGGTATCGACCCTTATCGGAAGCTGAATGATTATGAGCGCGCCACTCGCGTAGATCGCATGATCAGAGATGTGGGGCGTTATCTACCTGCCATGCTCGATGCCAAATATGTCGACTCGCTATTCGAGGTCAAAACCGTTCTGGTAAAAAATGAGGGTGACGACGGAAGGCCTATTCTGTTTGAGAAACACCCGGAGTTGCCAGGTTGCTACTCCGTGTTGGGTGGAAAAATCGATAACATATACGATGTTCTTGAAAAACTGGATGCAGAACAGTTTGTAGGCATTGCAGTTCAAGAACACGCTAGATCTGGAGTAATGAATGGCTAATGCACTGATTGGATTTTCTGGTTTCGTAGGAAGTACGCTGCTTAAGCAGGCTCCCTTCGAGTCGCTTTATCGCTCAACAAATATCAGCAATATCGAGGGTCAATCGTTCAATACCGTCGTGTGCGCCGGCGCGCCTGCGCAGAAATGGATTGCTAACAGGGAACCCGAGGCGGATCGTCAAAAGATTGATGGCCTGATCGCGCACCTGAAAACCATCCAGTGCAAAACGTTTATTCTGATTAGCACTGTCGATGTGTTCAAAAGCCCGATAGGGACTAATGAAGACACGCCCGTCGACGAGTCAGGACTTCACTCTTATGGCCTGCATCGCCGCCTGCTCGAAAAATTTGTCGAACGCCATTTCGCAAACCATCTGATCGTTCGGCTCCCCGGATTGGTCGGTCCTGGACTGCGCAAGAACGTCATCTTTGACTTCTTAAATGACAATAATCTCCACACGATTGATAGCCGAGGGGCTTTCCAGTTCTACCCGATGGTCAACCTCTGGCATGACATCCAAACCGCACTCAGCGCCAGTTTGAAGTTGGTGCATCTCACAGCAGAACCGATCAGCGTGGCGGATGTGTCAAAGAAAGGCTTTGGCAAATCCTTCGACCATGCCTTGGCTAACACTCCGGCCACCTACGACATGCAGACCCGTCACGCTCAAATTTTTGGCGCCCCAGGGCATTACCAGTACAGTGCGCGTGAAACCATTCAGGCCATTAGGTCGTATGCACAGTCTGAACCACTTACAATTAAATCCAACCCGGGAGCGAACTCATGAGGCTGGCTATTTCAAACATTGCGTGGGATACCGCTGAAGATGAGGCAATAGCCATGCTGCTTCCTCGCTTTGGTGTCGATGCGATTGATGTCGCACCTGGCAAGTATTTCCCTGAGCCAGCCAAGGCAACAGACGAGGACATCGCTCGCGTCAAGAACTGGTGGTCGGAACGTGGTATTGAAATCACGGGCATGCAGGCGCTGTTGTTTGGCACAACGGGCTTGAACGTCTTTGGCCCACCGGAGGTGCAAGACGCGATGCTGCAACATCTCACCGCAGTGTGCCGCATTGGCGCAGGTCTGGGGGCAAATCGACTGGTGTTTGGCTCGCCAAAGAATCGAGATCGCACCGGATTGAGCGATCAGGAAGCCCTGGATGTGGCTGTCCCTTTTTTTCGACGTCTTGGAGACGCCGCTCAATCCTACGGTGTTGTGATCTGCCTCGAGCCCAACCCGACTTGCTATGGCGCCAACTTCATGACCACCAGTGCTGACACTGCACAGGTGGTGGAGCAGATTGCCCACCCGGCGGTTCGGATGCAGTTGGACACAGGTGCGCTCACCATCAACGGCGAAGACCCTGCCACCGTGCTGCACGACTCTGCACGTCTCATTGGGCACGTTCACGCCAGTGAGCCGGAACTGCTGCCTCTGGGTGACGGTGGAACTGACCACGCGAAGGTTGTTGCAACCCTGGAGCAGCATCTGCCGAATCACGTAGTTTCCATTGAGATGCTGGCGACCAAAAATGAACCGCACGAAGTGTCGATTGAGCGCGCGCTGAGCGTGGCGATTCAGCACTACCGCAATAACAGAGTTGGGGTCAACGTATGAAGTGGCTCATTCTGATTCTCGGTATTACCTCCAACGCCTCAGCCAGCGTCTTGGTCAAGATGGCCATGATGTCACCTCGAAAATTTCCTTCTCTCAATGACCCCATGGCGGCGCTTAGTAATTGGCCGTTCTGGTTGGGTCTAGGTCTTTATGGTGGCGCATTCCTGCTCTACGCCGCTGCCTTGGCACGCTTACCGCTGAATGTAGCGCATCCGGTCCTGACCGCCGGAGCAGTGGCGACTGTTGCCCTGTTTTCGGTGTTGATTTTCCGAGAGCCCTTCCACTGGACGACGGGAGCCGGAATCGTACTTGTGATCGCTGGTGTAGGGCTGATTACAGTTCGAGTGGCCTGATGGTTAAAAGTAGAAAACAACAATGACTCCTGATATTACCCCTGAAGTTCGCGCCAGTTGGCAAATACCCACCTTTGAGACGCGCCTATGGCTTGGGCGACAGCACCCGTGGTGCGTCGTGATTCCGGTCATTAATGAAGGCGAAAGAATCAAAAGCCTGCTTTCCAGAATGGCAGCTCTCAAGATCGACGGGATAGCCGACATTATCATCGTGGATGGTGGCAGTACCGATGGCTCGCTGGAGCTGGAGTCACTGCAACAGAACGGTGTGCGCGGACTGCAGGTCAAGACAGGTCCGGGCAAATTGAGCGCACAGCTTCGCTGCGCCTACGCTTTTGCACTCGACCAAGGCTATAAAGGAATCGTCACCATTGACGGTAACGACAAGGATGATCCGGAAGCAATACCACGTTTCATTGAAGCGCTGAAACAAGGCGTGGATTTTGTGCAGGCATCCCGCTTTATAGTAGGGGGAGTAGCAGAGAACACACCCAAATCGCGAGATTTCGCCATTCGTTTCATTCATGCGCCGATGTTGGGTCTGTTTTCGGGCTACCAATGGACCGATACAACCCAGGGATTCCGCGCCTATAGCCGAAAAATATTGTTGGACGCCAGGATAGCCCCGTTCCGCAACGTTTTCATAACGTATGAATTACTTGCCTATCTTTCATACCGGGGACCTAAGCTCGGTCATCGTTGTCTTGAGCTGCCGACAATTCGGAGATATCCAAAAGGAGTGGTGCCGACCAAAATTAGTGCCTTTAAGGGAAACCTATCTGTGCTGACGGTGCTTTTTCGAGCTTGCTTCGGCACTTACAACCCTAAAAATAACTGATAGCGACTACTCTGATGTTTAATCAACTTTCGGCTACCGAAAAATTTGCGGTAGCTGTTTCATCATGCGTCGTCGCAGCATTAGCGCTGTTGTACGGCCTTAAACTCACACTTGCCCCGAGCTATGCCGATTTTATTGTCGGGAATCTTGCTTGGCAGGCCGGCACAAAATTGCAAGATCTTATTGCTGTGCCGGTCTTTATTATTGTTTTGTTTTTTGGAGCGCTTTTTTTCTCGCTTCAGTTGATCAAGCAAAAACAGCAGTTTGGCAGTGACCATGCCGTTAAATTGTCCAATCAATTGATGTGGTGGTCCGCACCCTCTATTGCAGCCATCTTTGGCTTTGTCTTAGGTCCCGCAATCGATGAGGGATTTTTCATTATTTCGACTGCCGGCATTGCTTTCCTTGGGATTACGTCTGCCTATAATGTATCGAACAAGAAAGACGTCAGCCCAGAAATGATTGGCTTCGCGGCCTTTTCGATAATTTTGATAGGACTTATCCCGCTAGAAATTGCTCTCGTGCTTGGACGAGCGCCAGCGATGTTGGTTGGTGCTGTCAATCTTGCCAATTACGAAGTAACTACATATATCGTGGGCAGTCTTGGGCTAGTTGTGGGATTGTTCTACGGGATGCGCTACCCAGAAAAATTGTCTCGGTTTTTGCCGAAACTCATTCTGGTAGGCCAAATTGGTTTACCTGCACTATTTCTGACACTTTATCCCGCTCGACTATTGCAATCCAATGGAGTGGTTACGAAATATCAAACCACATTGGGTTTCAAGCTGCTTATCGCTGGCTTGGTTATATGGGGAGTATGTGACGTAATACGCCGTTATCGAAGGTTTTCGGTGACTGCTCACGATAACTGGGCGTCTTTACTTTCGCCTATAGCATTGTTTGCGCTTTTGATCGCGCTCCGGGTTGGCAATACGGTTCCTCCTTTTATTAGTCCTGATGATTACCATTTCGGTGAAATGGTACTCGGCTGGTGGTCATATTTGCATGGGGTAATACCTTACGTCGGTTACGTACCAGCTCATGGAGTGATACCAGACGACTTACCATCATTTCTTTCGTTTGTTTTTTATGATGGAACGGCTGGTAGTTTTGTTGATGCGAGCCGCCTAAGCTATGCTTTGCTCGGATCCGCTGCTTTCATATCTATTTACCGCTTTTCCGGAAGCATAGGACTTGCTTTTGCATCCACCTATTTTGTCGGGGGGATTTCAGCTTGGCTTTTCTTTACCCCCTTTCTTTGTCTGTGGTTTAGTCGCTCGCTAACTGATAGCCCAGCAAGATGGTTGAGTATCTGGATGCTGACGATCCCGATTGTTATTCTGGGTGTTCCCGGCCAAGGTCTGTTGCTTGTTGCCGCATCAGGTGTCATGGCGGCCTACATCATGTGGAATTTTTGGCGCAATCCGGAAAAAAGATTATGGAGGGACATCGGAATATCAGTGGCGTTGCTCATCGCCGTAGCGTTTGGCACACCATTGATGCCAATGCTATTTGGCGCTATACGGTATGTACTGGAGAATGGCCCGATCAATCAGGTAGCTTATGGCATACCTTGGGCAAACAGCTGGAATGAGACGCGGAAGGCCGGTTTTGTGTTTGAGATCGTTCGCACGTCGTGGGTGGTGATCCCTATCATGTGCTTGGCGATAATTTACGCGAACATGAAAAATTATGCCAATCGAAAGGAATTTCTTCTCCCTGCAGTCGTCGTTTTCCTGTTCGTCTTGTTGCTCATCCCATACTCCATGGGACGAATTGATTCGGATAGCATATCAAGACCAGGTATCGTTGCGATTTTAGGTTGGACAATTTTACTTCCCATTATTGTGTGGGGGATGTTGAAGCCGGTTAATAGAGCGCCATTGATTCTCTTGATTGCAGGTATGAGTGCCTCCATGAATTTCACGCCACCCCGTGTTTTTCATTTGGTTTCAGCTGCATCTGCTCAGGTTATGGCCGGCTCATTGAAAGATGGAGCAAGTGCGGGCCTACCCAATATTGGTATGGCTGCAGTTCAGGATGGACACTGGAATCAACTAACCAAGCTGGACGAGTTATTAAATAGCAAGCTTGCACCGGGTGAGAGTTATCTCGACCTGACTTCTCGAAATGCGCAGTATTTCTACCTGAATCATCGGCCGATGACGGCTGTGACCGCTCCATACAACATGGCTCCCCCCTCTCAGCAAAAACGCGCAATAGAGCAGCTTTCAAAAAATCTGCCGCGCGTAGCGCTTCTAGAAGGAATTAATATTATCCATGACGGCGGCGGTCTGGCGTTACGCGATCCCTATTTATATCGCTTTATTCTTGATAGCTATGCTCCAAAATTTGAAAACGGTTTCATTTTTGGATACAAGAAAACTGGCGGTATTGATTATCACGAACCGACAATTGATGTTGCAATCAAAAATATAACGGATGTCAATTGGGATCGTGGCGTCAACCGCCGAGAGCCGGCGGTAATCGTAGACAATGCCGTGTTATTACCGCTTCTCACCGTAGGTAACCAAGTTCGTATTGGCGCAGGTGAGATTCGCAGAATCAATAGAATATCGAACGAAGGAAACGCGATATGGCTTGATGGCTTAACTATTGATCCATCGGTCGCTGGCTACCCGCATCGAATTCAGATTTCAGTTGCTACAGAAATAGAAGCTGAATACAAGGTATCGCTATTTGAGAAGGCATTCGCACAGTCAGACTTTAAAAAAATTCCAGTTGCCTGGGGCAGATCGGAGAAATCATTAGAGAGGAAAATGACTTTGATCAAGGAGTTTGGCAGGCTGGCTCCTAGTATTCATGATCTAGTTTCTGAAAATGGGAACTATAAGGTCCTTGGCATTGATCCTTTCCTGCGTTTCGATATTTCGAGTTTTAATCTTTCTGGACGCGACGCCGGCCTCTTACGGTTCAATTTTTCTTGCATAAACAGGGGCGTGGAACCAAGGATACAGGTGTTTTGGTGGGGAGATAATCATGAAGGGCCTTTCGAAATCTCCAGCATACGATTTACTGCAGACGACGGAGCGCTTATTGTTCCCCTTGATGCATCCCCTCGCTGGTTGGCCACGAAACATGTTAAAGGAATTCGTATCGACCTCGATAACGCGGCTGCCTGTGGTGCGTTTAGTGTTGGGGATATAAAGCTATTTCAGCGGCAGTTATAACGGCGCTTTTTTTTGCATCGGCTATCACTTTCTCAGACAGGAAGTGGTAGCTTTGATTGCTTTCAATATATGGCGTGCCTGTGCCATTGTTAGGCGATTTTTACGTCGCCGACAAAGCGCGCCGATGTTCGCCCGGACTGCTCCCGGTCCATTTCTTGAACGCCCGATGGAAAGCACTGGAATCGGCAAAGCCAAGACTGATTGCGATCTCTTCAATGCTCTTGGCCGAGCCGCTTAAATAGTTGATCGCCAGGTCGCGCCGCAGATTATCCTTGATCGCCTGATACGATTGTCCTTCCTGGCCAAGTTTGCGGCGCAGGGTCGACGCCGGCGTGCGCAGGTGTTGCGACATGCTGTCGAAGTCCGACCACTCGGCCAGCGGCAGCCGGCGCAAACGGCGGCGGATGGTGGCCGCCAGGCTGTCGTGATTGCTGTATTTCTCCAACAGGTTGCCCGGTGCTCCGCGCAGGAAAGATTGCAGCGAACGCTGGTTTTGCACTATCGGCAAAGCCAGGCAAGCAGCATCGAAAGTGATGCTGGTCTGCGCCTGGCCGAAGCGTGCCTGGTCGCAAAAGCGGATCTTGTAATCCAGGCTGGCGAGCGGTTCTTCGCAACGAAAGTCGGCCGACAGCAACTGGATGCGGCGTCCGATCAGCCAGCTGCCGACGCCATGCACGATCATCAGGAAGGTAGCGTAGGCAAACATGCGGCGCGAACTGCCGCTTTCATTGATGACGATGCGAGCCAGGCCGTCTTGCTGCGAGAGCGTTGCCGACATGTCGTCCAGCACCAGCCGCAGGAAATCCAGCATGCGCGCCAGGCCCTTGCTGAGAGTGGCGCTGTGGAGCGCGCTGCGGCATAACATGTTGAAGCTGCCAACGCGCATCGGATGGCTATCCATGCCGAAAAATTCGTCATCCATGGCGTGCGCGATCAGGTACCACAACCGGCCGTAATTGGCGGCAGCGACCCGCGCGTGCGGCGTGCTCAGCCAGCGCGGAGAAATGCCGGCCTGGAGCAGCAGCGATTCGGTATCCATGCCGCGCCGGCGCATGCTGTGCAGCGCTTCGTCGACAAAACTGATCGCAATCGTCCCTTTTTCCCAGTCTTCCATAAATCCATTTACCTGCTTATTGCAATTTCGATCAATCCGGTTGATCGCTTTTAACATGGCCGTCAGTCGCTAAATATTCTAGACTTAACGGCAGCAGTTCCATTTCTGATAACAAAAAGAGCTGATTAAGCCTGCCATTTTAGGTTAGAGGAGAACACTCATGTCATCTGCTTTGCCCGCCGATGCTGCAACTACGGCTGCTGGCATTCCGGATTATGCCCAGTTTTATGCGGATTTCAGC
The DNA here is from genome assembly GCF_900107095.1 of Collimonas sp. OK242. Taxonomy (GTDB): domain Bacteria; phylum Pseudomonadota; class Gammaproteobacteria; order Burkholderiales; family Burkholderiaceae_D; genus Collimonas. Next base: position 61,186 of record NZ_FNOR01000011.1, on the reverse strand, counting down.
GCCGACAGCATTGCCGCCGAGCTGTCCGGGAACCTGCAAACCGGAATCAATGCCTGTGTTGAATGCTGCGATCGCCACGCCACGCCCGGCCGCATTGCGCTATTTTGGGAGGGCAAGGATGGCCGTAGCGCCACTTATACCTTTGCCCAGCTCAAGGAGTTATCAGGCCGTTTTGCCAATTTCCTGAAAACGCAGGGCGTCCAGCCCGGCGACCGCGTAGCGGGATTGTTGCCGCGTACGCCGGAACTGCTGATCGCGATTCTCGGCAGCTGGCGCGCCGGCGCGGTGTACCAGCCCTTGTTCACGGCCTTCGGTTCGAAATCGATCGAATATCGGGTAGCTGCCAGCGAGGCCAGGCTGATCGTTACCGACGCCGACAACCGCCGCAAGCTGGAGGAAGTGCCGGAGTGTCCGCCCATCATGACCGTCGCCGACAAGAATCAAGCGCAAGCGGGCGACTTCGGCTCTGACTTCAATTTCTGGGCCGAGCTGGAACGCCAGTCGGCCGAGTTCGCGCCGGTGATGCGCAAGGCTGACGACGCTTTCATCATGTTGTTTACTTCAGGCACGACCGGGCCGGCCAAAGGCGTCGCGGTGCCGTTGCGGGCGATGCTGGCGTTCTATGTCTACACGCGCTATGCGATGGACGTGCGGCCGGAAGACGCTTTCTGGAATATCGCCGATCCCGGCTGGGCCTATGGTTTGTACTACTGTGTAACCGGGCCCTTGCTGATGGGGCACGCCATCACCCTCTACGAGGGTTCGTTCACGGTGGAAAGCACCTACCGGATCATCGATAAATACAAGATCACCAACCTGGCAGGTTCACCCACCGCGTACCGGATGCTGATTGCCGGCGGCGCAGCGGCAGCCGCGCCGGTCAAGGGACGTCTGCGCGCTGTCAGCAGCGCCGGCGAGCCCTTGAATCCCGAAGTGATCCGCTGGTTCCGCGAACATCTCGCTTGTCTTATCAACGATCACTACGGCCAGACCGAAACGGGTATGGTGTTGTGTAATCATCATGGTTTGAAACACCAGGTACATATGGGTTCGGCCGGCCTCGCCATGCCAGGTTATCGGCTGGCGGTGCTGGACGACGACCAACATGAGCTGGGAGTTGGCGAGCCGGGCGTGCTGGCGGTGGATCGCCGCCAGTCGCCGGTGTACTGGTTCCAGGGCTATTGGCAGCAGGACGCCGGCGCCGACAACGGCGACTATTACATTACCGGCGATACAGTCGAGAACAACCAGGATGGCAGCATCAGCTTTATCGGACGCGGCGACGATATCATTACTTCGTCCGGTTACCGCATCGGACCTTTCGACGTCGAAAGCGCATTGCTGGAGCATCCGGCGGTGGTGGAAGCAGCCGTGGTCGGCAAGCCGGATCCTGAACGCACTGAACTGGTCAAGGCTTTTGTCGTCTTAAGCAAGGACTATCAAGCCAGTGCGGAACTGATCGCCGAGCTGCAACAATACGTCAAGCGCCGCCTGGCTGCGCATTCCTATCCGCGCGAAATCGAATTTTTAACAGAACTCCCCAAAACCCCAAGCGGCAAACTGCAGCGCTTCATCTTGCGCAATCAGGAAGTCGCCAAGTCTAAAATGTAAAGAAGAGAAAAACATGCAAATCGAAAATAATGTATTCCTGATCAGCGGCGGCGGTTCCGGCCTGGGTGCGGCCACCGCCGCCATGCTGGTGCAAGGCGGCGCCAAGGTGGTGATCGCCGATATCAACCAGGAAGCCGGCGCCGCATTGGCGGCGCAGCTGGGCGCCAACGCCCGCTTTGTGGCCACCGATGTCTGCAGCGAAGCCAGCGCGATGGCAGCGGTCAACACCGCTCTCACCGTGTTTGGCGGTTTGCACGGATTGGTCAGCTGCGCAGGGGTGGCGCCGGCCAAGCGCATCGTCGGCAAGGAAGGGCCGCATGCGCTGGAAGACTTCAGCCGCGTGGTCCAGATCAATCTGATCGGCACTTTCAACATGATGCGCCTGGCCGCCGATGCGATGAGCAAGGGCGAGCCGAATGCCGATGGCGAGCGCGGCGTGATCATCAACACCGCTTCGGTTGCCGCATTCGATGGCCAGATCGGCCAGGCCGCCTACGCCTCGTCCAAGGGCGGGGTGGTGGCCTTGACCTTGCCGGCAGCGCGTGAACTGGCGCGCCACGGTATCCGCGTGATGACGATTGCACCCGGCATCATGGAAACGCCGATGTTGCTGGGCATGCCGGAAGAAGTCCAGGACGCGCTAGGGAAAATGGTGCCGTTCCCGCCGCGGCTGGGCAAGCCGGCTGAATTCGCGGCCTTGGTGAAAACCATCTTCGAGACGGTTTACCTGAACGGCGAAGTGATACGTCTCGACGGCGGGATCCGGCTGGCGCCCAAGTAACAGCGGCTAGAGCAGTAGTTGTTGAAAATCAGGGCGGCTGAACGCAGGTTTAGCCGCCTTGTCGTTTTACGAGCTCTTTATGGAAGAAATCATAGATGCCGTTCTCGCCCATGCGGCGGGCATCCGCCAGTTCGCCGGCCTTGGTCGAATACAGGATCTGGTTGCCGGGGCTGAGCAGCACAGCAGCGGGAATACCCTTTTTGATCGGGTTGCCGTAAGACTGGGCGACATCGAGATTCTTGTCGAAATTGCCGACGTCGACTTTCACCAGGATGAATTTGCCATCGATCAGCGCCGCGCTTTTGCCATGTAGCGCCTTGTCCAGTTCGCGGCAATCGGTACACCAGTTGGCGCCGAATACCAGTATCACCTGCTTGTGGCTGCTCTGGGCCTGGCTTAATGCCTGGCTCAGGTCGGCTTTGGCGTCGGCCTTTTCATCATAGGGAAGCGGGGCAGCGGCTGCCGCTTGCGCCAATAACAGCCCCAGGCATAGGGCGAAGAATTTTTTCATCATGCAATCCTGTTCAGGTTGGGCACTCATCCGGCATTTGCCCGATGCCGGATGTATTGCGAATTCAGTCGTGCGCCGAATAGTATATTTCGTTTTGGTAATAGGTGGGTCGTCCCGGCTGATCGCGTGATGACGCAGTTTTCGTGCTGTTTTGAGATTGAACGATAGTGCCCGCTTTCGATCAGAGTAAGCGCATTAGCAAGCGCATTAAGTTGTAAAGCTCCGTAAGTTCGCCAAATTATGGCAAACTGCGGGCTGATTTCGGGAGCCTCGTGTTGAGCATCTTAAAAAATTTACCGTTTGAGTGGCTGGTCGGCATTCGTTATACCCGTGCGGGTAAGCGCAGCGGCCGCAACAGCTTTATTTCCTTCATTTCGCTGATATCGATGGCTGGCATCGCCTTGGGCGTGGCGGCGCTGATCGTGGTGCTGTCTGTGATGAACGGCTTCCAAAAAGACGTGCGCGACCGCATGTTATCGGTGCTGGCGCATATCGAGGTGTTCGACGCTTCCGGTTCCATGACCAACTGGGAAGACGTCGCAAAGCAGGCGTTCAGGAACCAGGAAGTGATAGGCGCCGCGCCCTATGTCGATGCACAGGCCATGCTGGTGCGTGAAGGCGTGCTGCGCGGCGTGGCGATACGCGGCGTATTGCCGGCCGAGGAACCGAAGGTGTCGGATGTGGCCAGCAAGGTCAGGCAAGGCAGCTTCAATGACCTGAAGCCGGGCGAATTCAATATCGTGCTGGGGATAGAGCTGGCGCATGCCTTGAGCGTCGGCGTCGGCGACAAGGTGACGTTGATGGCGGCGCAGGGGCAGGTGACGCCGGCAGGCGTGATTCCTCGCCTGCGGCAATTCACCGTGGCCGGGATTTTCGAGGCTGGCCATTTTGAATACGATTCGACCCTGGCTTTCATCCACCTTGAGGACGCGGAAAAGATGTTCCGCCAGGATGCGCCGTCCGGCGTGCGCCTGAAGGTCACCGACATGCTGCAGGCGCCGCAGATCGTGCAGCAACTGGCGACCACGCTGCCGCCCAATTTGTATCTGCGCGACTGGACCCAGCAGAACAGTAACTGGTTCGCAGCAGTCAAGACAGAGAAACGCATGATGTTCATCATCCTCACCCTGATCATCGCGGTGGCCGCTTTCAACCTGGTTTCGACGCTGGTGATGACGGTGACCGACAAGCAGGCCGATATTGCGATCCTGCGTACGCTGGGCGCCTCGCCGGGTTCGATCATGAAGATTTTCATGATCCAGGGCGCGCTGGTGGGCTTGATCGGCACCGCCATCGGGGTCGGGGCGGGCGTGCTGGTGGCCTTGAACATCGACGTCATCGTGCCGTTTATCGAAAACCTGCTGCACGTGCAGTTCCTGCCCAAGAGCGTGTATGTGATTACCGAATTGCCGTCGGACTTGCGCTGGCCGGATGTCTGGACTATCGGCGTCGTCGCCGTGGTGCTGGCCTTCCTGGCGACTTTGTATCCGAGCTGGTGGGCTGCCCGGGTGAAACCTGCTGAGGCATTGCGCTATGAGTAATACAAATAATCAGAGCAACAATCAAATCGTTCTGTCCTGCCGCGGTTTGGGAAAAACCTTTACCCAGGGCAGTTATTCGGTGAAGGTGTTGAACGGCATCGATATCGATGTCGCCAAGGGTGAACAAGTGGCGATCGTCGGTGCTTCCGGCTCGGGCAAATCGACCCTGCTGCATTTGCTGGGCGGCCTGGATGCGCCGACCGCCGGCAACGTCAGCCTGCTGGGCAAGGACTTCACGACGCTGGGAGAAAAGGCACGCGGCGACTTGCGCAATAACGCACTCGGCTTCGTCTATCAGTTCCATCATCTGCTGCCGGAATTTTCCGCGCTGGATAACGTCGCCATGCCGTTGATGATTCGCCGCCTCAAGCGTAGCGATGCACAACAGCAGGCGCGCGAAATCCTGGCCCGGGTCGGCCTGGCGCAGCGCGTGATTCACGTGCCGGGCGAGTTGTCCGGCGGTGAGCGCCAACGGGTGGCGCTGGCACGGGCGCTGGTTACCCGGCCGGCTTGCGTGCTGGCTGACGAGCCAACCGGCAACCTGGACCGCGCCACCGCGCAGATGACTTTCGACCTGATGCTGGAGTTGTCGCAAACCTTGGGTACTGCGTTCGTGATTGTCACCCATGACATTGAACTGGCGCGCCGCTGCGGCCGCATCCTGCGGCTGTCAGAGCGCGGACTGGAACCGTATCAGGACTGGGCCGAAGTGGGTTGACGTGCGGGGAGTTTTATCATTGATGCCGCCTTTCTCTTTGGATTAAGCCCTTACATGCCAAACCTGCTATGTTCGTAGCGCGGGTCAGGGCCGTTTTCGAGTCTGCGCACAATCCCGCTGTCGTCGAAGTAGACCGTCATCATCGAGTTCCAGACGCCGCTTTCCTTGTAGCCGTAGTTCCAGCCGTTCAGTTTCACGCGGTCGTAGTAGATGGTTTCGATCGGCTTGCCGATGGTCCGCAAGACATCGTTCTGGTTGAACTGATTCACTTTGATGGTGGCGAATTTTTCCAGAGTCAGCACTTGCTCATAGGAAATTAATTTGTGGTCCGGGCCGATTTTTGCCATGAAAGTCGCCTGGCCAAACGGGCCGCGGGAGTATTCCAATAATACATCGTTGCCGTCTTGATAAGTCCCGCTCGGTTTGCCCAGGCGGGCCAGCACCTGCGCCTCAGGTTCGCCGGGATTGACCGGCGGCGCCAGGAGGGATGCGCAGCCGCCAAGGCTCAGCAACAAGCAGGCTAGCAGGGTGGGGAAGAGGGGTTTCATGGCAATACTCCAATATTGATTGTTGTTGGGCGTGCTAACTGTTTGAATCAGCAGGATTTTTGCTATATACTGCGCGTCTGGTCATTTGACCGGATTTTTTAATTGTTTGTTCACGGTGCATAGGGTTGCGTACTCTGTACACCGCTTGTGAAAGGTAAAGCATGACTATCGAAAAAACAGCCAAGGCCGCTATTATCACTGATAATGCGCGCGGTCAAAACGACACCGGCTCCCCAGAAGTGCAAGTTGCGCTGCTGACTGCCCGTATCAACGACTTGAACGGTCACTTCAAGGCCCACGCTAAGGATCATCATTCCCGCCGCGGCCTGATCATGATGGTTAACCGTCGTAAAAGCCTGCTGTCCTACCTCAAGGGTAAGGATCTGAACCGTTACCGCTCGCTGATCGAAAAACTCGGCTTGCGTAAGTAATAGTAAGTGCGCGACTCGTCGTCGGCCTCCGATATTTTCAGCGACATCCTGTTTCGATATTTCGTGACGATGTCCTTGGTCCGTCGATAAGTTGAAAAAAATGCCTGTATCAGTTTCTGATGCGGGCATTTTTGCTTTTGGCAGCAGCTTCTTTGCGGCTTATCTGCACAAGTTTCAAGAGGTTAGTACTAAGCAAGGAGACGGCAATTCATTGGCAGCAGCCAGCGATGAATCGTCAGTGGTGAGGTGAACGACAGCGCCTGAAAATCTGTCGGCAAAATGAAAGGATATATTGTGTTTAATAAAGTTACGAAGACATTCCAGTATGGTCAGCATCAAGTTACGCTGGAAACCGGCGAGATCGCTCGCCAAGCCTCCGGAGCAGTGCTGGTATCGATCGAAGATACCGTTGTGCTGGCTACCGTTGTGGCACGCAAAGATGCCAAGCCAGGTCAGGATTTTTTCCCATTGACCGTTGATTATGTTGAAAAGACTTACGCTGCCGGCCGTATCCCAGGCGGTTTCTTCAAGCGCGAAGGCCGTCCTTCGGAAAAAGAAACCCTGACATCGCGCCTGATCGATCGTCCGATCCGTCCGTTGTTCCCAGAAGGCTACCTGAATGAAGTGCAAGTCATCATTCACGTGTTGTCGGTCAATCCTGAAATCGATCCCGATATCGCTGCAATGATCGGCGCTTCGGCTGCCCTGTCGGTTGCCGGCATTCCTTTCGCCGGCCCGGTTGGCGCTGCGCGCGTCGGTTATATCGACGGTCAATACGTCTTGAACCCAACCACTTCGCAACTGACCAAGTCAGCCATGGATCTGGTGGTTGCCGGTACTGAAACCGCAGTGCTGATGGTGGAATCCGAAGCCAAGCAATTGTCGGAAGAAATCATGCTGGGCGCGGTAGTTTTCGGCCACGAGCAATCGAAGGCGGTTATCAACGCGATCCACGAACTGGTACGCGACGGCGGCAAGCCTGAAGTCGAATGGAGCCCGGCGCCGAAGAACGAGGCATTGATCGCTCGCGTTGCGCATTTCGGCGAAGCCAAGCTGCGTGAAGCCTATCAAACCAAAGACAAGCAAGCCCGTACTGCCAAGCTGAAAGACGCTTTTGCCGAAGTCAACACGGCATTGGCTGCTGAAGCTGCTTCGATTGGCGCCGCCGCACCTGATTCTTCGGAAGTCAGCGGCATCCTGTTTGACCTGGAAGCCAAGATCGTCCGTTCGCAGATTCTCGAAGGCGAGCCACGTATCGACGGCCGCGACACGCGCACCGTGCGCCCGATCACGATCCGTACCGGCGTCTTGCCGCGTACCCACGGTTCGGCGCTGTTCACCCGCGGTGAAACCCAAGCGCTGGTAGTTGCCACGCTGGGTACCGCACGCGACGAACAAAAGATCGACGCGCTGATGGGCGAATATTCGGACCGCTTCATGCTGCATTACAACATGCCACCGTTCGCAACCGGCGAAACCGGCCGCGTCGGTACGCCTAAGCGCCGTGAAATCGGCCATGGCCGTCTGGCTAAGCGCGCACTGCAAGCAGCATTGCCGGCGCCGGAAGATTTCAGCTACTCGGTACGCCTGGTATCGGAAATCACCGAATCCAACGGTTCGTCGTCGATGGCTTCGGTCTGCGGCGGCTGCCTGGCATTGATGGATGCCGGCGTGCCTATGCAAGCGCACGTTGCCGGTATCGCCATGGGCCTGATCAAGGAAGGCAGCAAGTTCGCCGTCCTGACCGACATCCTGGGCGATGAAGATCACCTGGGTGACATGGACTTCAAGGTAGCCGGTACCGCCAACGGTATCACTGCGTTGCAAATGGATATCAAGATCCAGGGCATCACCAAGGAAATCATGCAGGTCGCATTGGCGCAAGCTAAAGAAGGTCGCATCCATATCCTCGGCAAAATGCAAGAAGCGGTACCGCACGGTAAGACCGAGCTGTCCGATTTCGCGCCACGCCTGATCACCGTCAAGATCAATCCGGAAAAGATCCGTGACGTGATCGGCAAGGGCGGCGCCGTGATCCGTGCGCTGACTGAAGAAACCGGCACCCAGATCGATATCAGCGACGAAGGCGTCGTGACTATCGCTTCGGTGGACGCTGCTGCAGGCCAGGAAGCCAAGCGCCGCATCGAAGAGCTGACGGCTTCGGTTGAAGTCGGCAAGGTCTACGAAGGTACTGTCCTGAAGCTGCTGGACTTCGGCGCAATCGTGCAGGTATTGCCGGGCAAAGACGGTCTGCTGCACATCAGCCAGATCGCCAATGAGCGCGTGAATGCGGTTGCCGATTACCTGAAAGAAGGCCAGCAAGTGCGCGTCAAGGTTCTCGAAACCGATGACCGCGGCCGTCTGAAACTGTCGATGAAGGCAGCTCAGTCCGACGAAGGCGGCGAAGCTGCTCCGGCAGCGGCGCAGTAATTACGCAGTAACTTAGCTGTGTGAAAAACGCCCGGAATGCATTTGCATTCCGGGCGTTTTTGTTATTGCTGGCATTTCAGGGGACGTCCATATAAGCGCTTCCCTAAGTGCAAGGCGGCAGCGTCAATCCAGGTTTTGGGGGAGATATAAAATCATTCATGCTTTTCTATATTTTGTCTTTTCCTTCTTTCCAGTATTTCGTCCAGTACTAGAATTGCAACGAAAGAAAATGCAACCGATACTCCTATTCCAATTGCTACTGTAAGAGCAAGCAATTTTTCATTTGGTCGCCAATATAAAATTCCCGGTATTGCTAGCGCCCCGGTGAAAAGCAAAAAAGTTAGAAAGAATGCTTTGCATTTTGCTATTTTCCGAAAGCGGAAATATTCGACTAATGCACCACCAATGAAGCCGCCTATCAATTCAAACATAGAATTGATTTGTCTATTATTTAGGTAAAATGCAAGGGTTGCCTGTGCAAGCAAGTCCCGGTTTACCTATTGTTCCATTGCCAATTTGTTGCAAACTATAATTTGCTGCAATCATCGCAGGGCGCCAGGCAAGATTACCTGCGACTCCCCCACCTGATGCTACTATTAAAGCCCCTCCACCGGAACCCACTAATGCTCCAGCCCCAGCTGCGATTCCGGCGCCCATCCAAGTCACTGGTTTACTTGCAAGATAATTACTTCCGGCATAGATAGCCGCCCCACCGATTGCGCCGCCTATCGCGCCAACGACAGGCGGGGGAAGAAAAGCCCCTTCTGTTTCTTTCATCTCTTGCTGAGAAAGATCGGATAGTTCAAGAGGGTGGCGACCCGTATGGAATATTTGTTGCGTATCGTCAGCCGAAATTTTGCTTTCTATCGCCATCGCTGGTGCTACAACCATTGCGCTCAGTACTGTTGCCAGAACTAGTTTTTTCATGATCATTTCCTTTTTTTTCAAGGCGGGTTGAGAAGCGGATGTCGATGTCTTGTCAAAAGCGCGCAAAAAATTCAGGCGGACGTGTGACGACACTCCCGTCAATACGACTGAGCGCCGCGAGTGAGAGTGATGCGGTTCCAGAGAGGAATAAAGCAGCGCATGAATGTTTGTGCAGGGGTTTTATGACTAAGAATGTAGAAATAAATTATTACATAGTCAATATTTTTATTAAAAAAACAATGAATTTAAAGCGGTTTTAAGAAATTGCTTTCGTTATGCGTGATCGGCATGGCGATAAGGAGGCTAATCTTCCCGCACAATACGGCGATAAAAAAGCCGTCTGAGAATCGCTTCTCAGACGGCTTTTTTTTGTCTAGCCAAGGTTTGTTTAATCGAACACTGGCGATTCCACACCCAGAATCTTGTGCAGTTTTGGCGATGTGGTGGTGTACTGCATGTGGATCTTCTTGTCCGGGAAGATGTACGGCGCAGCGCCGAATGCGGCCAATGCAGCTTCATGGAAGCCCGACAGGATCAGTTTCTTCTTGCCCGGGTAAGTGTTGATATCGCCGACCGCGAAGATGCCAGGTACATTGGTTTCGAACTTCTCGGTATCGACCACGCGCAATTGCTTGCGTTCGATATCCAGGCCCCATTCAGCGATCGGACCGAGTTTTGGCGACAGGCCGAAGAACACCAGCAGGGTATCCAGCGGCAGGCGGCGGGTGACGCCATCCGGGCCGGTGACCTTGATCTCGCTGAGCTTGCCGTCCTTGGCTTCGTGGCCGGTGACCTGGCCAACCAGGAATTGCATTTCGTAGGCTTCGCACAAGGCTTTCATCTTGGCGACCGAAGCCGGCGCAGCACGGAATTCTTCGCGGCGGTGCAGCAGTACGACCGATTCCGCCTTGCCGACCAGATCCAGCGCCCAGTCCAGCGCCGAATCGCCGCCGCCGCAGATCACCAGGTTCTTGCCGTGGAACTGGGCTGGATCCTTGACCCGGTAGAACAGTTGCGTATTGTCGAACTGGTCGATGCCGTCGACCTTGATGGTGCGCGGCTGGAACGAGCCGACGCCGGCTGCGATGAAGATGGTTTTGGTGATGAAGCGGGTGCCGGCCGACGTTTCCAGGTCGAAACGATTGTCTTCGCGGCGCGCTACCAGCGTTACTTCCTGGTTCAGGTGGAAAGTCGGCTCGAACGGTTCGATCTGCTTGAGCAGGTTATCGGTCAGTTCCTGGCCGGTGCAGACCGGCACTGCCGGAATGTCGTAAATCGGCTTGTCAGGGTACAGTTCCACGCACTGGCCGCCGACCACCGGCAAGGAGTCGATGACATGGGCCTTGATTTCCAGCAGGCCGAGTTCGAAGACCTGGAACAGGCCGACCGGACCGGCGCCGACGATGACGGCATCGGTCTCTATCGGTGTGCTGTTGGCGGAGTTGAGTGCTGCTGCAAGCTTGACGTTGGTATCCATAACGACGATCTGATTCCTGTTTCAGTTGGGTCCCCAAAAACGCCGTGGCGGTGTGTTAGCGATGGCTGCGACGGCGATTGGATCAAAATTTCGCGAATTTCTGTCTGACGGCGAATATAAGTGTTGCGCTGAGGCTGGGGGTGATGGCCTGGCTTAATTTAATGTAACTTATTGACGTAACTTATTGACGTAACTGAACTGGCGGCTTGGCGCCGCTGCTGCGCCGGGCCGCCATTTGAACGGCGGCCAGGAAGCAGCTTAGCGTTGCAAAAATTCCAGTTTTTCTTTTACATCTTTCCATTCCTCGGCTTCCGCCAAAGGTGCAATGGTCTTGGTGATCGATGGCCAATGGCGCGACAGGTCTTCATTCAGCTTGATGAAATGCAGCTGATCCGCAGGCACATCTTCTTCAGCGTAGATGGCGTTCACCGGGCACTCGGCGACGCAGACTGCGCAATCGATGCACTCGTCGGGGTCGATAGACAGGAAATTAGGGCCTTGCCGGAAGCAATCAACCGGGCATACATCCACGCAGTCGGTATAGCGGCAGCGAATGCAGGATTCGGTCACAACGTGGGTCATAACAACAGTCCTATCTGTAATAATGGTCTTGAAGCGGTTCTTGAGGCGGCGGCAGGGGTTTTCCAGCAAGCGGCGCTGTTCTGCACACCCTGTCGCAAAGCCTTGTATTTTAAGGTAATTCGGGGTTTCCCACAAACAGCTGTTATATAGAATCCATATAAGCAAATGTGAAATTCACATTAGCCGCAAATGCCGCCGTATCTGCAGTTTTACCATATCCGCCCCGGTTTTTTTGAGAGCGCCGCAGGATTGCTTGCGCGAACTTGGCAAAATGGCTATCGTGAATGCCTTTGTTGCTATGGAATAATTATGTCATCTTCGACGGAAGGCTCCACCAAAGCGATATTTTATGCTTTGGGCGCCAATGGCGGGATTGCGCTGGCCAAGTTTGCCGCCTCGATCTATACCGGCTCCGGCGCCATGCTGGCGGAAGCCATTCATTCGCTGGCCGATTGCGCCAATCAGGTATTTTTGCTGATCGGCTTGAAAGAAGCCAAAAAACCGGCCAACGCCTCCCATCCGATGGGTTATGCGCGCGTGGTTTATTTTTGGGCGATGATGGTGGCGCTGCTGTTGTTTTTTGTCGGCGGCGCGTTTTCGGTCATGGAAGGCATCGCGCATTTCAAGCATCCGCAGCCGATCAGCGCTCCCTGGATAGCCTTGGGCGTGCTGGGGGTGTCGGTGGTGCTGGAAGCAATTTCCCTGCGCGGAGCGATGGTGGAAATCCGCAAGATTGCGCAGGGCAAGCCATTCATGCGATGGTTTCGTGAAACCCGGCAGTCGGAACTGATGGTGGTGGCAGGTGAGGATATCGCCGCGCTGGCGGGTCTGGCGTTGGCGTTTGCTGCCGTCCTGATGACCGTGATCACCGGCAATCCGCTGTGGGATGCCTGCGGCACGATTGCGGTTGGCGTGTTGCTGATGGTGGTCGCGGTGATGGTGATACGCGAAGTGAAAGCCATGGTTACCGGCGAGTCCGCTGCACCTGAGGTGCATGCCGCCATCAAGGCGCATATCGAAGCGGACGTCGATGTGGCGAGCATCAGGAATCTGATTTCGATGCAATGGGGCGAGCAAGTCATGATTGCGGTGCAAGCCGTGATGCGGCCACAGTCTTCCGATGTGGCGCTGGTGGATGCGATCAACCGCATCGAGGCCGGGATCCAGCAACGCTGGCCGCAGGTGCACTGGTGTTTCTTCGAGCCCGACCATGCGTTGTTGAAACAGGCTGCTGCCGGAGCCGAATGAACAAGCCACATTATTATCAAAGCGCGAATGGTAAGGCCCCGCAATACGGCGACCGCCGCAAGCTGGAAGCGCGCTACCGCGGCGAATGCAGCAAATGAGCCGCTTGCCGTCGTTTGCATGGCTGCTGTTGTAAGATGCGAAATCGATTCTGGCCTATCCGGCAGCAGCCATTTTTCCAGTCGTCACCGTCCCGCATTCACACACCATGATCATTACTTCGCTGCTAGACACAGACTTATATAAATTTACGATGATGCAGGTGGTATTGCATCATTTTCCGGCAGCTGAAGTGGAGTATCGCTACAAATGCCGCAACAAGGGCGTGGATTTGCGGCCTTACGTCGATGAAATCCGCGATGAAATCGCCGGCCTGTGCCGCCTGCGCTTCCAGGAGCAGGAACTGGCTTATCTCAGCAGCTTGCGTTTCATCAAGAGCGATTTCATCGATTTCCTGAGCCTGTTTCATCTGCAGCAAAAATATATCAATGTGCAGCCGTCGGCAGCCGATAACGGCGAAATCGATATCGTGATCAAAGGGCCGTGGCTGCATACGATCCTGTTTGAAGTGCCGGTGCTGGCGATCGTCAATGAAGTCTATTTCCGTGCCACCGAGATTGCGCCGGATTATCCGGAAGGGCGCCAACGCCTGCAAAGCAAGATGGCCTTGATTCGCGACGATGCCGCCATGGCCGGCTGCAAGATCGCCGATTACGGCACGCGCCGCCGTTTTTCCCGTAGCTGGCACGAAGAAGTAGTGCAGACTTTGCAGCGCGATTTCGCGCAACATCTGGTCGGTACCTCCAACGTTTATTTCGCCATGAAATACGGCATGACGCCGCTGGGCACGATGGCGCATGAGTATTTGCAAGCCTGCCAGTCGCTTGGCCCGCGCCTGCGCGACTCGCAGATTTTCGGGTTTGAGATGTGGGCCAAGGAGTATCGCGGCGATCTCGGGATTGCCTTGTCCGATGTCTACGGCATGGCGGCGTTCCTGCGCGACTTCGATTTGTATTTCTGTAAATTGTTCGACGGCGCGCGCCATGATTCCGGCGATCCGTTCGAATGGGGCGAGCGCCTGATCAAGCATTATCAGGATAATCGTGTCGATCCGTCGACCAAGTCCCTGGTGTTTTCCGATAGCCTCGATTTCGGCAAGGTCAACGAGCTGTATCTGCGGTTCAAGGACCGGACCCGGGTGGCTTTCGGCGTGGGCACCAATCTGACCAACGACCTCGGCTACACGCCATTGCAAATCGTTATAAAGATGGTGCGCTGTAACGGCCAGCCGGTCGCCAAGCTGTCGGATACGCCAGCCAAGAATATGTGCGATGACCAGGCTTATCTGAACTACCTGCGCCAGGTTTTCGAGATAGCCGATCCGCTTGCCGCTGCAACATAGTGTGGTGTCTTTGTTATTTGTTTGATATCTATTTCGCGCTAAAATAGCCCGCGCTTCGATCAAACACCGATCAAGCACCGATCGATCACCTAATCCGGAAGACTACATTGCATAAAAAAATCCTCGCTATCTTGATTGCCTTCCTGCCCGTAGCCGCGCAGGCAGCGGAACTGGACGGCGCTCGGCTGTCGGTCTGGTGGGGCGCGCCTTTCATGGGCTTGCTGCTGTCGATCGCGCTCGGCCCCTTGCTGGCGCCGGCCTTCTGGCACCATCATTTCGGCAAGATTGCGATAGCCTGGTCGCTGGCTTTCCTGATTCCGTGTGCGCTGGCGTTTGGTGTGCCGACAGCTGCCGCCGGCGTAGTGCACGCCTTCATGGCAGAGTATTTTCCCTTCATTATCTTGCTGACGGCCCTGTTCGTGGTGGCTGGCGGCATATGCCTGCGCGGCAATCTGCATGGGACGCCGGCCCTGAATACCGGCTTGCTGGCCATCGGCACCCTGCTGGCTAGCCTGATGGGCACTACCGGCGCTTCAATGCTGCTGATCAGGCCCTTGATCCGTGCTAACGACAATCGCAAGCATGTGCTGCATATCGTCGTATTCTTCATTTTCCTGGTAGCCAATGCCGGCGGCGCCTTGACGCCGCTTGGCGATCCGCCCTTGTTCCTGGGGTTCTTGAAGGGCGTGGATTTTTCCTGGACCCTCAAGAACATCTTTGGCGAAACCATGTTCATGTGGGGTTCGCTGCTGGCGATTTTCTATTGCCTAGACCGCTTTTATTTCCATAAGCGCGAAGAGGAGTTCGCGCCGTCGCTGGATCCAACGCCGGATGATGCCAAGCTGCGCTTCGAAGGAAAATTCAATTTTGTCCTGCTGGCCGCGGTGGTCCTGCTGGTGCTGATGAGCGGCTTCTGGAAGCCCGCAATCAGCTATGATATCTACGGCACGCCGGTGGAATTGCAGAATCTGCTGCGCGACGGCTTGCTGGTCGCGGTGATTCTGGGCTCGCTCTGGCTGACCCCTAAAATCGCCCGCGAAGGCAATGATTTCAGCTGGGGACCTATCCTTGAGGTAGCCAAATTGTTTGCCGGGATTTTCGTCACCATCGCACCGGTGATCGCCATGTTGCGCGCCGGCGAGCACGGCGCTTTCGGCTTGGTGGTCAGCGCTGTCACCGGCGCCGACGGCCAGCCCAACAACATCATGTATTTCTGGGCCACCGGCATACTGTCCTCGTTCCTCGACAATGCGCCGACCTACCTGGTGTTCTTTAATACGGCTTCCGGCGACGCCGCAGAACTGATGACCAGGCTGGCGGCGACGCTGGCGGCGATTTCCTGCGGCGCAGTGTTCATGGGCGCCAACAGCTACATCGGTAACGCTCCCAACCTGATGGTGAAAGCCATCGCCGAAGAGCGCGGCATCCGCATGCCGTCTTTCTTCGGTTACATGGGCTGGGCTTGTGTCGTATTGTTGCCCTTGTTTGTGATAATGACCTTGATTTTTTTCCGTTAATGGCAGAACGATGAAACCAAAGATATTGATGGCGCGCGCGGTATTTCCGGATGTGATCGCAAGATTGCAGCAGCATTTCGACGTGGAAAGCAATCAAGAGGACCGTATTTTCAGCGCTGCAGAGCTGGCTGAAAAATTGCACGACAAGGATGGTGTGATCGCCACCGCCAGCGAACGCATCTCCGCCGAGCTGTTGCAGGCCAGCCCGCGTCTGAAGGCGGTGTGCAATCAAGCCGTCGGTTACAACAATATCGATGTCGCCGCGGCCACCAAGGCCGGGGTGATGGTGACCAATACGCCGGACGTATTGAACGAAACCACCGCCGATTTCGGCTGGGCCCTGCTGATGGCTACCGCGCGCCGGGTCACCGAGGCAGAGCACTGGCTGCGCGCCGGGCATTGGAAACAATGGCGCTACGACAGTTTCCTCGGCGCAGACGTGCATGGCGCCACGCTGGGCATCATCGGCATGGGACGCATCGGCCAGGCGATTGCGCGGCGTTCGCTGGGTTTCGACATGCAAGTGCTGTATCACAATCGTTCACGCCTGGCGCCAGAACAGGAGGCGCGCGCGAACAATGCGCGTTATGTCAGCAAGGAAGAGTTGCTGGCCAGCGCCGACCATGTGATCCTGGTGCTGCCGTATTCGAAAGAATCGCATCACACCATCGGCCCCGCCGAATTGGCGTTAATGAAGCCTGGAGCGACCCTGGTCAATCTGGCGCGCGGCGGTATTGTCGACGACCTGGCGCTGATTGCCGCTTTGCGCGACAAGAAAATTGCGGCTGCCGGACTCGATGTATTCGAGAACGAACCGGCGCTGCATCCTGATTTCCTGGAACTGTCGAATGTGGTCTTGACGCCGCATATTGCCAGCGCTTCGGAGCCTACGCGGCGGGCGATGGCCGACTGTGCGGCGGATAACCTGCTGGCGGCATTGTTGCCGACGGCGGAGCGGAAATGGCCGCCGAACCTGCTCAACCCGGAAGTGCTGGGCCGGGTTACGTTGAGCTAGCCGTAGGGTGGGCACGATGTGCCCACCCTACAACGCTTCTTTAGTCTTTCAGGCCTTCGACCAGATCGATATATTGCTGTTGGGCTTCGGCCTGGCTTTTGCCTTTCAGCTCATTCCACGCATCCCATTTGGCGCGGCCGACAAAATCCGTCATGCCGGGGCGCTCGCCCTGGACGTCGCCGCTGCTGCCTTGTTTAAACAGCGAATACATTTTCAACATGGTCATGTTGTCAGGGCGCTCGCTCAATGTCTTTGAGTCGGCCTGGGCTTGTTCGAACTGGGCTTGGAGGGTCATTAGAGTCTCGTAAGGATAGAGGGAGAAAATCGAATCAATCGGCAACAGCGCCCACCACCGCGGAACCCGCTTTCACGGTGCCTTCCACCACGGTAGAGGCAACGCTGACGGCGGCGCTGCCGACGCTGACGCCGGCGCCGACCACGCTAGTGGTGACGCTGACGACGGTGCAGCCGGCCAACAGCGGCAACGCCACCAGCAATGAGGCGATGCAGCGGCTATTCAGGACGGTATCAGGCAAACTGAAATTTTTCATTGGACGGCCATTGCCATTGCCGGGCGCGGCGAGCTTATACGCCCAGCAGTTCAACTTCAAAAATCAGGGTAGCGTTTGGTGGAATCACGCCACCGGCGCCGCGCGGGCCATAACCCAGCGCTGCCGGAATGATCAGCGTGCGCACGCCGCCGATTTTCATGCCTTGCACGCCTTCGTCCCAACCTTTGATGACATGGCCGGCGCCCAGCGGGAATTCGAACGGGTCGCTGCGATCCTTGCTGGAGTCGAATTTCTTGCCGGCGCTGCCGTCCGGATTTTGCAGCCAGCCGGTGTAATGCACGGTCACATGATCGCCTGCTTTGGCTTCAGCGCCTTGGCCGACGGTGACATCTTCATACTGCAGGCCGGAAACGGTAGTGGTGGTCGACATGGGAATCCTTTTAAAGTGGTCAATAATTGCCAGGCAGCGCAAGAGTTCTTGCTCGAGCCAGCCGCCCTGCTAGGTAGTGCAGTGTAAACCAAAATTCAGCCGGCAACCCATGCCGCGAGGCAATCTAGTGCACTGCCTCGGCACGCCGGCATAAGTCATTTAAATCTATAGGCAGCATTCATGCACGGTAAAATAGCCGTTTTTGCTTTTCAAAGTTTCCTTATGTTCGTTGTTACGTCTGTTTTTGTTCGTCGTTCTGTTGTAGCCGTTTGCGGCTTGTTGACTGCACTGTCCACTTTCGCGGCAGCACCTGCCGCCGCAACGCCTGTTCTTCCTGCTACAGCGAACAGCAATACCGTGGTCGTGCTGAATTCGCGCGACGCCACCATTACTTTGCTGGACCAGACAACTTATAAGGAAATCGGTACATTTCCAGTCGGCAAGGAGCCGCATCACCTGATGCCGACGCCAGACAATAAATCGCTGATCGTGGCTGCCGCCACCGGCAACTCGCTGTTGTTCCTGGACCCCAAAAGCGGGCAGATCCAGAACCAGGTGAAGGATATTGTCGATCCTTACCAAATCGGCTTTTCGCCCAATCAGAAATGGTTTATCGCCAACGGCCTGCGCCTTGATCGTATCGATATCTATGGCTACGACGGCAAGAGTCTGAAGCTGGCTAAGCGCCTGCCGCTGCCGGCCATGCCTAGCCATATGGCATTCACCGCCGACAGTTCAGTGGCTTTCATCAGCCTGCAAGGCAGCGACGAACTGGCCGCAGTCGATCTGGCAACGCAAAAAGTGAAGTGGACCATGCCCGTCGGTAAACAGCCGGCCGGCGTGTACATGACCCCGGATAACAAGTATCTGCTGGTGGGCGTGATGGGCAGCGACTACGTCGCCGTGATCGACTGGCGCACCCGGAAGATCGTCAAGAAAATCAAGACCGGCGACGGCGCCCATAATTTCCGTCCACAAGGCGACAATCGCCATCTGTTCGTCTCCAACCGGGTCGCCGGCACCATCAATGTGCTCGATCTGAACACGCTGGAAAGCGTCGGCAGCATCGCCGTTCCCGGCGGGCCGGATTGCATGGAAGTGACAGCAGACGGCAAGACCATGTGGGTCACCCAGCGCTGGCTGAAGAAAGTTTCGGTGGTCGATCTGGCAAGCCGTAAAGTGATCAAGTCGATTCCGGTGGGGCGCTCGCCGCACGGCATCTATTTTCATAACCGCGCGTCTGAAGTGTGATGCGCATGTTTCCCTGCATGTTTCCTACTTTGCAGCGTAATTTACTGGCAGCCGCCGTGGCGCTGGCAGCATTGGCGCCCGCCGCGCTGTCACTGGCTCAGCCGGCCAAGGCATGCAGCAGCGGCACGCTGTTCCTGAGTTTCGATACCGGCAGCCAGTCGCAAGCCGAGTACATCGCCCAGACCCTGAGGCGGCACCATATCAAGGCCACTTTTTTCATGGCCAATGAGAAAACCGTGAATGGCGATTACACGCTGGACCCGGCCTGGGCGCCGTTCTGGAAATCGCTGGTGGCTGACGGCCATGCCTTCGGCACCCATACCTTCGACCATGTGTACGCCAAGCGCGACCTGGCCGATGGCAAGATCGAAGTGAAGCCGCAGTTCGGCGCCAATGGCGGCAAGCTGCTGGCCTGGACGCCGCAACAATATTGCGACGAACTCAAGCGCGTCGACCAGCGCTTCCAAACCCTCACCGGTACCCATATCGACCGTTTCTGGCGCACTCCCGGCGGCCATCTGACGCCGCACACGCTGGCGGCAGGGGAGGCCTGCGGCTACCAGCACGTGGCATGGGCCGAAGCCGGTTTCTCCGGTGACGAATTGCCCAGCGATAAATGGCCGAATCAGATGTTGCTGGAGCGCATGCTGAAAAATCTCAAGGATGGTGATATCGTCATGGCGCATCTGGGAATCTGGTCGCGCCAGGATCCTTGGGCGCCGGCGGTGCTGGAACCCTTGATCAGCGGCCTGGAGAAAAAGGGTTTCTGTTTTGCGACGCTGCGCGAGCATCCGGCCTACAAGGGCAACTTGAAAGGGCCGGTCGCCGAGACTACCGCTGGAAAGGCCCGTAAAGCATCATGACAAATACCTTGATGGACTGGTTTGCAAGCGCCCAGGCCTGGCTGTTCCAGGCCGTGGTGCAGCCGCTCATGTTTCATGCAGGTTTTAGCGAATATCTGGAAGACGCCTTCGACGGCACTGAATGGTTCTTGATCGGCGTCTGCGAGTTGATTGTCCTGTTCCTTGTCCTGCGGCCGCTGGAGGCAGCGATTCCGGTGCATGCCTTTACCGACCGCCGCGCACGCCGGACGGATTTCATTTATACCGTGTTGTACCGTCTCGGCGCTTTTTCGGTGCTGGTGTTCTTCCTGGTCGATCCGCTGATGGCGAAAGTCACTGAGGTGCTGCACCTGCAGGGGCTCAATCCGTTCAACCTGGAAAACCTGTTGCCGGGTGTTACCGACCGGCCTTTGATTACCTTCCTGATGTATCTGCTGGTGCTCGATCTGTGCGAATACTGGTATCACCGCGCGCAGCACAATGTCGGCTGGTTGTGGGGCTTGCACAGCTTGCATCACAGCCAGCAAAACATGAACCTGTGGAGCGACGATCGCAATCACCTGTTGGACGGTTTGATTCATGACGTCGTGCTGGCCCTGGTAGCGCTGGCGATCGGCGTCGAGCCTGCGCAATACGTGCTGCTGGTGTCAGTCACCCGCATGTTGCAAAGCCTGCAACACGCCAATGTGCGAATTCACTTTGGCCGCCTGGGCGACGCCATTGTCGTCTCGCCGCGCTTCCATCGCTGGCACCACGCGATCGGCATCGGCCATGAAAGCAAAGGGCGAGGCACATTGGGCGGCCACAATTTCGGCGTGCTGTTTGCATTCTGGGATGTCTTGTTTCGCAGCGCCTATTTCGGCAAGACCTTCGAACATACCGGGGTGCGCGACCAGTTGCCGACGGCAAGCAGGCCGGCGCGCGACTATGGCCGCGGGTTCTGGTCGCAGCAATGGCTGGGCCTGAAGCGCATGGTTGAATTTGCCAGAAAGCCGTCCCGCTGATGCGCCCGGTACTGGTAGCCTTCGGCCGGGCTGTATTGTCGCAGCTGCATTACCGCATGCTGATGCTGACTTTCCTGCCATTTGTGTTGTCGGTGCTGATCTGGGGGCTGGCCCTGTGGTGGGGTTTGCAACCGATGATCGACTGGCTGCAAAAGAATTATTTTGCCGGCAACGATGGCTGGGGCATCGCCAACTACGTTCCCGCCTGGCTCGGCCTGGGCGCACTCAAGACCGTCATCGTGCCGTGGCTGGCGTTGTGGGCCCTGCTGCCGCTAATGATTCTGACCGCCTTGCTGTTCGTCGGCGCGTTTGCCTTGCCGGCAACTGCGCGCCACATCGGCCGCCGTCACTTCCCCGATCTGGAACTGCGCAAGGGCGGCTCGCTGCTCGGCAGCGTCTGGACTTCGTTTACCGCGTTCCTGTTGTTTTGTGTATTGTGGCTGGTGACTTTGCCGCTCTGGCTGATTCCGCCGTTCGCCTTCCTGGTGCCGCTGGTGCTGTGGGGCTGGCTGACGTATCGGGTGTTCGCCTATGAAGCCTTGGCAGCGCATGCCGACAAGGAAGAAATGCGGGCGCTGCTGCGGATCCATCGCTGGCCGCTGCTGCTGATCGGCGTGATTGCCGGCGCCATGGGCGCGGCGCCAACCATACTGTGGCTGGGCGGCGCCATGTGGCTGGTGATTTTCCCCTTGCTGGCAGCCGGCTCCATCTGGCTTTACGTTCTGGTGTTTGTGTTCACCGGTTTGTGGTTTGAGTATTATTGCCTGGCGGCTCTGGCCAAATATCGGGCAGCTGGCCAGGCTGCCATCATTATTGCTGAACGCCACGACAGCCGGGTGATACACCAATTGTCGGATACCCCGGATTAGGTTTGCTGTGCCGGTAAAGATTTGGAGTTAAGATTTGTATAGAATACCTTAGCGCTATTCCCTGATTCATTATCTTTCTGCCACCTATTTCTGCTCATCTTCAGTTAATTTCCAAGTAAACGGCGATCCCCCATGGCAATCGGACTTATCATCATCGGCGACGAAATCCTGTCAGGCAGGCGAGTCGATAAACACTTTCCGAAAATACTGGAAATGCTTGCCGCCCGCGGTTTAAGCCTGGACTGGGCAGAATGCATAGGCGACGATCCGGCCCGCATTACGGCGACCCTGAAACGTACATTCGCCAGCGACGACATCGTGTTTTGCACCGGCGGCATCGGCGCCACGCCAGACGATCACACGCGTCAGTGTGCGGCGGCGGCGCTTGGCGTGCCGCTGGTGTTGCATCCGCAAGCGCGCGAGAAAATCCGTGAACGGATTGCCGACACCGCGCGCGACGCCGGGTCGGAACCTGACTACGACACGCCTGATAACCTGCACAGGCTGAAGATGGGCGAGTTTCCGCAGGGCGCCGCCATCATTCCCAACCCGTTTAACAAGATTCCCGGTTTTTCAGTGCTGCACCAAGGCGCGGGCGCACATTATTTTGCGCCGGGTTTCCCGGTGATGGCCTGGCCCATGTTCGAGTGGGTACTGGATACGTATTACGCAGACCGCTTCCATCAGAATCCGCAGCTGGAGCAATCGGTACTGGTGTTCGGCGCCATGGAGTCGACGCTGACACCGTTGATGGAAGCCATCGAGACGGAATTCCCCTTGGTTAAGGTATTCAGCCTGCCGCATGTCGGCGATGCCGACACCCGACGCCACATCGATCTCGGCGTCAAGGGCGAACCGGTGCAGAGCGCAGCAGCATTCAAGAAAATGCTGTCCGGCCTCGATCAGCTCAAGGCAGAGTACCGGCCGGCTTAGTTGCCGGGCTGAGCCATTTTCTATCTTTACTTATTTCCCTTATTTATTTCCCTACTTAACCAAAGCTTTTGCCGCTAGCGACTAACGGCAATCTGCTTCCATCTGATTGATATCACATGTTCGGATTCCTCTTTAAGCGCGCTGAGCGCAAGGCGCCACAACCGGTCGTTGCTCCCCAGGACGCATTGCGCGCCGAAGCCAGGCAAGCGTCCGGCCAGGCCCGGCAGCAAGCGCTGCAACAGGCGCAGGCTTTGCCGGATGAAGCTGCCGCGGTCGCGTTCATTTTGCAATCGACGTTTGCCGACGCCCGCTTGTGTGCGGCACAGCAGGTGCAGTCGCGCGCAGCTTTGGAACAAGTGCTGCAGGCCTGCCGCAATACCGACAGGCGGGTTGCCAAATTAGTGCAGGGAAGGCTGGACAGCGGGCGTCAGCAGCAATTGATCGCCGACAGGGCGGCCGCATCCGTGGCGCAGGCGCAGCGCTTGCAGCAAGAGCCGCAGCTGATGCCGAATCAGGTTGCGGAGCTGGACCGCGGCTGGGACGCCAAGGATGTGCCCGCCGAATTACTGCAACAATTCACGCAGCTGCGTGCCGTGCTTGCCGATCGCTTGACGGCCCAGGCCGACTTGCAACGCAGCGCCATCGCTTCATTGAACAGTGCGCGCGCGCTGCATTCGCAGGCTAAAGCGACGATGGCCGTTGCTCCGCAGCTCGAACAGGAGCTGGGTGCATTGGAATCGCAAATGGCCGTCTGCGCCGCTCACGCGGAAGCGCTGAGCTTGCCGCGCCATCTGGCGCCAGAGTTCGCACAGGAAGCCCAGGCGTTACGCAAGCTGCTGTCGACTTTGCAACAGCATCAATCGGCTCTGCAGGCGCGCAACGACGCGCTGGCAAACTGGGAAGCGGCCACAGAGACGCTGAATCCGGATGCGCTAAAAGCCGGCTGGTCGGCACTGCCGACATTGCCTGCGGCGTTACTTGACGATGGTTTGGAGCAACGCTATCAGGCGTTGTTGAAGCAACATGCGGCAGTGCCTGCCAAACCGCAAAAGATTCATGCGTCGGCAGCACCGGCTGAAGCGGCCGAGGGCCCGCAAATTGCCGAAGCTTTGGATGGGCTTGAAAAGGCATTGGAAGACGGTGCATTGCAAGTGGCGATGGATTTCGACAAGATATTGCGCGCTATCGATTTCAAGTTGCGCAAACCGAATGCGAGCCAAAGCAGCCGTCTGGCGCAAGCACGCGGCGAATTGACCCGCTTGCAAGGCTGGGCGCGCTGGGGCGGCAACGTCTCGCGTGAAGAATTGACCAAGGCTGCGCAGGAATTGCCGCTGCAGGCGCTGGCGCCGGCCGAACTGGCAAAGAAAATCGGCAGCCTGCGGGCGCGCTGGAAGTCCTTGGATGGCAATTCAGGACCGGCGCCGAAAATCCTGTGGGAGGGATTTGATGCGGCTTGCACCAGCGCTTATGCGCCGGTCGCCGCGCACTTCCAGCAACAGGCTGAACAGCGCCAAGCCAATCAAGCCAATGCCCGCACCTTGATCGATGAAGTGCAGCAGCATGCGCAAGCGATGCTGTCGGCGGAGGCTGCGCCGGACTGGAAAGCCGTCGCCCAGTATTGCCAGCAAAAGCAGCAGGCGTGGAAGAACCTGGGACCGATCAATCGCAGTGAGAAAAAGACACTCGATAACAGTTTTTCCACCGCGATCGAAACCTTGCTGGCGCCGTTGGCGCAGCAACAAGATATCGAAATCGCCCGCCGAGAAAAATTAATTGCCGAAGCGGCGCAGTTGCCCGCCAACCAGCGCGATACGGCTGAGCGTGTGAAAGAATTGCAACAACGCTGGCAAGAGCAAGCCAAGGCGCTGCCTTTGCCGCGGCAGGATGAGCAGGAACTGTGGCTGCGTTTTCGCAGTGCATGCGACGCCATCTTTGCCCAACGCAAGGAGGCCGCATCAAGCGCCGATGCGGAACGCCGCGACAACCTGCATTTGCGCGAAGAGCAATGCGCGGTGCTGGAAGCAGCGCTAGACCGGCCGCAGCCGGAATTGCCGAAAATCCTGCAGCAAGCCCAGCAAGAGTGGGCGCGCAGCGGACCAGTGCCGCGTGCGCTTCAGGCGCAGATCGACGCACGTTTCCAGGCCGCGCTCGGCGCGCTGCAAGCGCGGCTCGACCAGAGTCGGCAGCAGGCGGCGCAGGCGCAAGCCGACGCCTTGCGCGACAAACTGATTTTGTGCCAGCAAGTTGAAGCAAGCATCGTCCACGCAGATGCAGGCTCTGCAGGAAGCCAGGCCGAATCGGATTGGCGCGGTAGCTGGCAAGCATTGCCGAAGCTGGCCCCGGCATTTGAAAAAGTCGTCGCGGCGCGTTTCGAACGGGCGTTGCAGAATAGCGGCAACTACGCGGCTACTCTTGAAAACCAGCGCCCGGCGCTACAACAGGAGTTGTTGCGGGCTGAAATCCTGGCAGGAATCGAGAGCCCTGCAGCGCTCTCGCGCGAACGTTTGCAATTGCAGGTTGAGGTGTTGCAAGCGTCATTGAAGGCGGGCGCTTCAGCGAGAAATGTCGAGCAGCAGCTGTTGTATATTTGCGACTTGCCGGCCTTGATGGATGAACCGACGCTGCAGCGACTGTTGAAACTTGTGGCTCAGATCAAACCTTGATGCCGGTTTGGCGCCATAGTTAATTCTGACAGGCAAAAAAAATACCCCGGTGATCCGGGGTAAATAACGATACCGGCGCTGCCGGATACCGAGGAGATTCAGGCAGGCGCGCCAGGCACGCCTGTTTGACAAATTACTTCTTGGCCGGACGCGCTGCAGTCTTGGTAGCAGCTTGGGACAATTGGTCGACAGCGTTGTTGACGTTGCTTTCCAGAGTTTCAACGGCTTGCTTGGTGTTCTTGGCGAACTGTTCGTAACCGGCGTTGGCGCTGCCGATTGCCGATTTGACGAAAGCAACTGCGCCTTCTGCGCCTGGCGGTACGTTTTTCGATGCCTGGTCGACGAACTCGATGACTTTACGCTTGGTTTCTGCGACTTGCGCTTCTGCCGCCTTGGTCAGCTCGGCTTGTGTGCTGGAAGCGATGCTGGCGAAATGACGGCCGTAAGCAATGGCTTTTTCAGTGTTCGGCTGGGCCAGGGCTGCGCTCAGCGAGAAAAATTCTTGTGGATCTTTCGCCGCAAACAATTTCTGGGTAGTGGCGTTCGACTCTTCCAGCGAGGCCTTGGCGGCGCTCAGGTTGAGGTCGATCAGTTTTTCCACGCCGGCAAATGCCTTGGTAGTGAAATCGGTGAACAGGGCCAGATTAGCTTCAAAGTTGGCTTTAGTGGCGGCTGAAAATTGTTCTGCAACGGTAGACATGGCTTCTCCTAGGGTTCAATACTGTAAAAATGACAAAATAGAGCGATAGAGTGACTTAGGGTGGCTAAGATCTAGCCGTTGATTGCATCTGCCGATGGCCTTAAATGAACATTGTGCGATGCAACAATTTCATTCTAAATTATTCTGAACCGGTGTCAAGATATTTTTTGTGCGCCGCAATATATTGTTTATATCATTTAAGCGAAAGCTTATAAAATCAATGTATTAGCGTAGTTAAATGTTGTTATTTTGAGTACTCTTCGCTTGCCATTGCCTGATGGTAGACTGATCGCTTTACCTGACTTCCGCATCTACCTTGAAAGCTTTCTACAGCGACCATTTCGTGTTGCCCTTGCCGGCCGGCCATCGCTTCCCCATGCAAAAATACCGGCTTATCCACGAAGCCGCGCTGGCGAGCATCGGCGATATCGATTTTCACGAGGCGCCGACCACTAGCGACGGCGTGCTGGCGCTTGCCCATCATCCGCACTATATAGCCGCAGTCAGCGACGGCACTTTGGCTGAAAGTGTGCAAAAAGCCATCGGTTTCCCGTGGACGCCGCAGATGGTGGAGCGCTCGCGACGCTCCGCCGGCGCCACCATCGCTGCCTGTCGCGCGGCGTTGACAGAGCCCGAGCGAATTGCGGTCAACCTGGCCGGCGGCACCCATCACGCGTTTGCCGATCAGGGCGCCGGCTTCTGCGTCTTTAACGACGCTGCGATTGCGGCCCGTCTGATGCAGGCGGAGCGCCGGGTGCAGCGGGTCGCCATCGTCGATCTGGATGTCCATCAAGGCAACGGCACAGCAGCTATCCTGGCCGATGACGATTCGATTTTCACCCTGTCGCTGCATGGCGCCCGCAATTATCCGTTCGACAAGGAGACCAGCGATCTGGATGTGGCGCTGGCAGACGGCACCGGCGACGAGGCTTATCTGAGCGCGCTGCAGGATGCACTGGCAACCATGATGGCGCGTTTTTCGCCGCAGCTGATTATTTTCCTGGCAGGCGCCGATCCGCATGAAGGCGACAGGCTAGGGCGCCTGAAGCTGAGTTTTGACGGCCTGGCCCGGCGCGACGCCATGCTGCTGGAGACCGCCAGCCAGCGTGCCATACCGGTGGCGATCGCCATGGCCGGCGGCTATGGCAAGAATATACAAGACACGGTAGCGATCCACCTGCAAACTATCGCGCTTGCGGCAGGTTTCGCGCGTCTGCACAGTGCGGAGCAACTGCTTACTTGATACGGATCCAAGCCGGATTCAACACGGATAATTCATGCAATCAGCCAGCCTTCCGGCCGCATCGCGGCCAGCTCCTCTCCTGCTAGCGGCCATGCCTATGGTGTTTGTGCTGCTCTGGAGCACCGGCTTTGTGGTTGCCAAATTCGGTTTGCCGTATGCGCCGCCGCTGACATTTCTATTGCTGCGGTTCGTCGGCGTGCTGCTGGTCCTGCTGCCTTTGGTCTTGTTAATGCGCGCTCCCTGGCCATTGGGCCAGATCCGTCACATCGCGCTGGCCGGAATTTTGTTGCAAGGCGGTTATCTGGCCGGCGTGTGGTGCGCCATCAAGCTCGGCATGCCGGCCGGCGTGTCGGCGCTGATTGTCGGCATGCAGCCTATCCTGACCGCATTTGCCGCACCCTTGATCGGTGAGTCGGTACGGCCGCGGCAATGGCTGGGCCTGCTGCTTGGCATTTGCGGAGTAGGGCTGGTGGTGGCCGCTAAAATCAGCCTGGTCGGCTTGTCCTGGCAAAGTATTACGTTGTGCCTGCTGGCGTTGCTTTCGATTACGCTTGGTACGCTGTACCAGAAACGCCACTGCTCGCATTTTGATTTGCGCACCGGCACCATCATCCAGTTTGCCGCCTCGATCGTGGTGTTGCTGCCGTTTGCGATTTTCTACGAACACCTGGCGCCAAGCCTGGACACCGTGCAATGGACGCCGCGCTTCATCGGCGCGCTGCTGTGGTCGGTACTGGCTTTGTCGATAGGCGCGATCTTCCTGTTGTTCGCACTGATACGCAAGAGCGCGGCAACCCGCGTTACCAGCTTGCTCTACCTGACGCCGCCGACCACTGCGCTGATGGCCTGGCTCATGTTCGGCGAAGTCTTCAATTTGCTCGGCATCGCCGGCATGGCCGTGGCGATATTGGGCGTGGTGTTCGTCATGAAAAAATAAACGCCCTAGGCGGGCGCCAGCGGCAGCAACATCACCAGCTTCAACTCAGGCCGGTTGGCGACCCGCAGATTGACTTGGCGATACGCCAGCTGGCCCAGCGTCGGATGACTGAAGCGGCGCTCGCCGCCTTCTTTTTCCACCACGTCGTGCAGATTCCAGGCCCGCTTGAAAGCAGCGCTGGCGGCGCTCAAGCGGGTTACCAGCCGGGCAATCTCCGGTTCGTCCAGGTACATGCCGCAATCGGCGCGAAACTCCGCCGCCAGCCGGCTTGCGCGTTGCTCCCAGTCGCTGATCAAGGTTGCCGCTTCAGGCTGGCAATAGGTGTACTCAAGCAAGTTCCTGCTGGCGCTTTTCCTGTCCAGCCAGCCGACGAACAAGGTTTTGGCAGCGCGGTTCCAGGCGATCGCGTTCCAGTGGCGATCCAGCAGATAAGCCGGGGTCTTGATGGCGCCGGTGACTGCCAGTATTTCATCAGGAATTTCCTGGGCCTGCGCATCCAGCGCCTGCGGATCCTTTTTACCGGACAACTCGAACAGATAAGCGCGCTTGGCGCGCGACAACTGTAAAGCCTCGGCGATCCGTGCCAATGCCGCCGCCGATACCGAGACGGTGCGGCCCTGTTCGATCCAGGTATACCAAGTGACGCTGATATCGCACAGCTGGGCGACTTCCTCGCGCCGCAAACCCGGAGTCCGACGGCGCGTGCTGCCGCCCAGGCGCAATGCGGCGGTAGGGATCTGGGTGCGCTGGGTTTTGATGAATTCGCCAAGTGCTTTGCGTTTTCCGGCTTGATCCACGCTGTTCCCGTTTATCCTGTTATTAGTAGTACTAGTATAAACACTAGTCTTGTAACAGGATAAAAAATAATTACACTGAACTCCGCCGCAAACACTATTGCTTTGCGTTGACTCATTTCTGAGGAGAAAACTGATGATCGTCGCCCGCAATCACGATAAAGTGGTTTCTGAACAATTCGGCAGCACCGCTGCCGCTTACCTGACCAGCACGGTTCACGCCCAAGGCGCGGATTTACAGCAACTCGCCGCCTATGCCGGCCGGTTTCCGCAAGGCAAAGCGCTCGATGTCGGTTGCGGCGCAGGACATGCCGCTTTCGCCATTGCGCCGCATATCGGCACGGTAATCGCGTACGACCTGGCTACAGAAATGCTGGATGTAGTGCAGCATGCCGCTGCCGAGCGCGGTTTGAAAAATCTGCACGTGCAGCAGGGTAGTGCCGAACGCATGCCCTTTGCCGACGCCTGCTTCGATCTGGTGTGCACGCGGTTTAGCGCGCATCACTGGACCAGGCTGCCGGAAGCGCTGGCCGAGATGGCGCGCGTATTGAAGCCGGGCGGCATGTGCATCGTGATCGATACCGCGGCGCCGGAGGATGTCTTGAGCGACACCTACTTCCAGTCCGTCGAATTGCTGCGCGACACTTCGCACGTACGTAATCGCAGCTTGTCCAGCTGGCGCCAGTTGCTGAATCAGGCAGGCTTGCGCCCAACTGCCGACCAGAGCTGGAAATTGCCGTTGCAGTTCGATACCTGGGTAGCCAGAATGCGTACGCCTGCCGAGCGGGTAGTTGCGATCAAGTCTCTGTGGGATAGCGCACCGTCAGAGGTGACGACGTATTTCAATCTGCAAGGTGATTATTCTTTTTCAATTGATGCAATATTGCTTGAATGTCACGTTTAAGTAGTCGATACTAAAGTAAATACCGGGCCGATGAGTTGCGGTAAAATCTATGTCGCAAATCGTCGTCCCGACATCGAAAGTTGTTTAATTTAGTGCGCTAACTATCTAATTCTCTTGCGATTTTTTCGATATTTGCCTACACTGCCACAAAGTTATAGATCGCCGCATATTGGAGCCGCAAATGGGCAAATCCGCGTTAATTGTTTTTTTGTCACTCTCCCTCGTGCTCGCGAACGCGCCCGCTGCTCTTGCTTCTGACCAAACAACACAAAGCACCACCAAAAAAGCCGCTAAAAAATCAGCGGCTAGCGCTGCTTCTGCCCACAAGAAAACCGTAGCCAAAGCCGGCTCCAGAAAACATGCCGTGATCGCTGCGCGTGGCGGCAGCAATACGGCGTCTTTCGATAAAAATGAAAAGCTGGTGAGGAAAGTGGCGATGGTTCATGGCCGCCGCAAAGTAACTTACCAGCGCGTGGCATTCTCACCGGCGGTACCGGCTTTGCCGCCAGTCCTGTCTGCAGGTGAGCAGGCGGGATTGAATTTGACGCGCGATCCGCTCGAGTTGAAATCCAGCGTAGCGCTGGTGCTGGATCAGAATAGTTCGGAAGTACTGCTGGATAAAAATTCCCAGGTCGCATTGCCGATCGCCTCGCTGACCAAGCTGATGACCAGTATGGTGGTGGTTGAATCGAAGCAGGACATGAACGAGGTGCTGGCCGTGACCGATGACGATATCGATCGCGAAAAGCACAGCAGCTCGCGTCTGCGTATCGGTTCGCAATTGACCCGCGCCGACATGCTGCACATCGCCTTGATGAGTTCGGAGAATCGCGCCGCATCGGCGCTTGGCCGTAACTATCCAGGCGGCTTGCCGGCCTTTGTGGCCGCCATGAATGCCAAGGCCAAGGCCCTGGGCATGAGCGAAACCCATTATGTCGATTCGACCGGGCTGTCGCATCTGAATGTCGCCAGCGCCCGCGATTTGTCGCGTCTGGTCATGGCCGCCTACCAACATCCGGTGATTCGCCAGTATTCTACAGATTCAAAATATGTGGTGGAGCCGGGCGGACGTCCGTTGCAATATTCGACCTCCAATCACCTGGTAGACAAACCTGAGTGGCAGATCGGTTTGCAAAAGACCGGATACATTAACGAAGCCGGCCGTTGCATGGTCATGCAAACTACCATCGACGGTCGCCAGATCGTGATGGTGTTCCTCGATTCGCGCGGCAAGTATTCGCGCCAGGCGGATGCCGACCGGGTTCGCAAATGGCTGGCGGATTCACATCCTGCAGCCCTGACGCGCGTAAAAATCGCTGACGGCCAAACCTGAGATGCGAGCGTAATCCAGGCTGTAATCCGATAGAAAAAACAGAGTTTATTCGTCAGCGGACTGATGAATAAACTCTGTTTTTTTTTGTGCCGGGCACTGATTGCCGAGTGCGGATAACGACAGGCGTAGGGCGGGCACGAAGCGCCCAAGTGTTATCTCAAATTCTCATTGCGTTTGCAGCTGCCGCGTGGGCGGCAGAACTTGCCCACCCTACGCTGTGTAGCCCAGCACCGCGGAAATCTGATTCGCAGTGCTGATCAGATCTTCGACCCATTCCTCTTGCAGGCGATCGGCCGGTGCGGAGATCGACAAGCCGGCGACCATCTTGCCCGAATCGTCGCGGATACCGGCGGCCATGCAGCGCACGCCGAGTTCGAGTTCTTCGTTATCGCGCGCGTAACCCAATGCGCGCACCAGGCTCAATTCGCGCTCCAGCTTGCCCAGATCGGTGATGGAATTCTTGTTGTGTCCGGCCAGTCCGGTGCGGGTAGCGTAGGCACGGACCATTTTCGGATCGTCGATGGATAAAAACAATTTACCGGTAGAAGTCAGGTGCAATGGCGCGCGGCCGCCGATGGCGCGCACTACCTGCATGCCCGAACGTTCTGAAAACGCGCGGTCGATGTAGACGATTTCATCGCTTTGGCGCACCGACAGGTTGACGGTCTGGTTGGTCTTGCGATGCAGCCCGCGCATGAAGTCGAGCGCCGCCTCGCGCACATTCAGCCGGCTTTTGACGACGTTGCCCAATTCCAGCAGGCGCATGCCAAGCCGATAACTGCCCGGTTCGGAGCGGTCGACGAAGCGCTTTACCACCAGGTCGTTGAGAATCCTGTGCGCTGTCGAAGGATGCAAGCCGGTGACTGCGGATAATTCTTTCAGGCTGACCGGATCAGGGTAGAGCGCCAAGGTATCGAGTAGCGAGATCATGCGCTCTATGACCTGGATCGAAATTTTATCGGCGTCGTCGGGAGTGGCTGTTTTCATTGGAGTAATGGTGCATTGCAATGGAATGTTTATATCATAATGTGAAAAGTTGTGCTTCGCTATCGTCATCGATTAGAGTGCCGCCACGAGCCGGCATTGCTCTCGCAATCAAAAGAAAAGCATTTGGCGTGCAGCGCAGCAAGGCTGTTAAAATTCACTCACGCAAACCTGCGTTTCCATCAAGGCAAGCCTGGCATCTCCAGCTAGCCATCAGAACCAGCACAGCATGAGCGAAAACAAGCAATCACCGCAACCGCAAGAGTCGCAGCAGCCGATCAGCGAATTCAAGAGCACCAGCGGATTCAAGAGGATTTTTTCAGCTTTCTTTTATTCGGCGGAGGGTTTCAAATCAGCCTGGAAAAACGAGCATGCATTCCGCCAGGAATTGATGATTGTGATTCCCGGCATCATCGTCGCCTTGCTGTTGCCGGTCACCCCGGTGCAAAAACTGATGCTGATCGCAGTGCTGGTCTGGATCATCATCATCGAGCTGATCAATTCGGCGATCGAAGCGGTGGTAGACAGGGTCTCGCTGGAGCGCAATCCACTCTCCAAGAACGCCAAGGATTTTGGCAGCGCCGCGGTGCTGCTGACCTGTGTGCTTGCTGTCGCCACCTGGGCCGTCATTCTCTACCCTGTCCTGACTCAAGCTTAAAACCTAAAACCGCCGAAAAGGGCCTGTTGCGGCTTTCTATTGATGATGTCTGCACGTTTGTGTATATTTACACTTGTTTGTGCATGATATGGATCGATATGAACACCGCCAATCTCCTTCTCAAAGAACGTCACGCATTCATCCGGCAACGCCTGCAGGCCGACGGCCGGGTACTGGCACTGGATCTGGCGCAGCAACTGAGCGTTTCGGAAGACACCATCCGGCGCGACCTGCGCGATCTGGCTGCGGCCGGCTGGTGCACACGGGTGTATGGCGGTGCGTTAGCGCCGTCTCCGGCGGCTGGGCCTTTGGCTGAGCGGCGTACCCTGGCGCCGGAGCGCAAAGCACGGTTGGCGCGGTCAGCGGTATCGCTGGTGGTTGCCGACAGCGTGCTGTTCATCGATGCCGGTTCGACCAACCTGGCGATTGCCGCGGCTTTACCGGAATTGCCGCTCACCGTCATCACCAATGCCGCCGCGGTGGCGTTGGCCTTGCAGGATCGGCCGGCAATCGAACTGATCATGATCGGCGGCCGCTTCGATCGCCGTACCGGCGCTAACCTGGGCGCCGCCGCGCTGCGCGACGCGGAGCGCATACGTCCCGACATTTTCTTTCTGGGCGGCTGCGGCGTCGATGTCGAAGCCGGCGTTACCTGTTTTAACTACGAAGAAGCCGAATTCAAACGCAGCCTGGCAGCAATCAGCAAATCGGTGCTGGTAGCTGCCACCAGTGAAAAACTCGGCACCGCTGCGAACTATGCGGTGCTGCCCGTAGCGCATCTCACCCATCTGGTGCTCGAATCTGACGTAGACAGTGGCCAGGCCGATGGCTTTGCCCGGCAAGGTGTGCAGCTGATGTATGCAAAGGCTGAGTGAAGACTAAATGCAGCCGCTTCCGGAGATCATGCAATGAACAATATCGGTCCTGAACAACGCTTGGCGACCCGTCTGGCCTTCCTTACCGCAGGCCTGGCCATGGCGGCCTGGGCGCCGCTGGTGCCGTATGTCAAAACGCGGCTGGGGCTGGAGGAAGCAGAGCTTGGACTTCTTTTATTGTGCCTCGGTGTCGGCTCGCTGCTCGCCATGCCGCTGACCGGGGTGCTGGCGGCGCGCCTGGGTTGCCGGCGTGTGGTTCTGATTGCCGGCGGCCTGGCTAGCGTGCTGCTTCCCTGCCTGTCGCTGGCAGCCAGTCCGTTGCAGCTGGCTATCGCTCTGTTCCTGTTCGGTGCCGCCATCGGCACCCTGGACGTTGCCATGAATATCCATGCAGTGATGGTGGAAAAAGCGAGCGGCGGCGCGCTCATGTCCGGTTTTCACGGACTGTTCAGTGTCGGCGGTTTTGTC
The DNA here is from genome assembly GCF_900107095.1 of Collimonas sp. OK242. Taxonomy (GTDB): domain Bacteria; phylum Pseudomonadota; class Gammaproteobacteria; order Burkholderiales; family Burkholderiaceae_D; genus Collimonas. The sequence continues at coordinate 27,050 of NZ_FNOR01000011.1, read as the reverse complement.
GGCGCCGGCGGCATGGCATTGCTGCTTTGGAGTGGCTTGAGTCCATTCTGGGCCAGCGTCGTGGCTGCGGTTATCGCAGCGCTAGTGCTGGCGGCGGCCGGCCCGCACTTATTGCGCGAGCCGGAACCGAGCGCTGGTGGCGCATTATTCGTGCTGCCGCATGGCGCAGTGATTTTTATCGGCGTGCTGTGTTTTATCGTATTCCTGGTGGAGGGCGCCATTCTCGACTGGAGCGCCTTGTTCCTGACAGCCACGCGCGGTCTGGCTGCCAGCCAGGGCGGACTCGGCTACGCTGCTTTCGCCATCGCCATGACCAGCGGCCGTCTCAGTGGCGACCGCATCGTCAGGCGTTTCGGCGGCAAGCGCGTGCTGCTGCTGGGCGGCCTGTTTGCCGCCGGCGGTTTTTTTGTGGCGGTGTTTGCGACTACAGCCGGTATCGCGCTGCTCGGGTTTGTGCTGGTCGGCCTGGGGGCATCCAACATCGTGCCTATCCTGTTTTCCGCTGCCGGCAGGCAGGCGGCGATGCCGGCCAGCCTGGCAATTGCTGCCATCACCACCATCGGCTATGCCGGTATTCTGGCCGGCCCCGCCCTGATCGGCTTTGTGGCGCACGCTACCAGTTTAAGCGTCGCCTTCGCCGGATTGGGTTGCGCGCTGCTGCTGGTCGCTGCCAGCGCCCGTCTTGGCGGCTTTATGCCAATTCAACAGGAATAAGCATCCCCCTTATTCATCCGGGCAATCCATGCATATCTGTTTTTAGCATAAGGAGAGAAGAAAGAATTCGTTCTGTTTTCCAGGTGGCCTCATTAATCTGTATTCCTCAAAACAAAAAACATTTACGAGGGAAGCGGAACATGTTGAAGAAAATCGTTCGTGCGGCGATCGCCGTCGCCTTGGTAGCGCAGAGCGCACCGATTGTGCATGCGGCGGATGTTTCGCTGCTCAATGTTTCTTACGATCCTACGCGTGAGTTGTATCAAGAGTACAACAAGGCTTTTGCCAAGTACTGGAAAGAAAAGACCGGCGACAACCTCACTCTGAAGGCATCGCACGGCGGTTCGGGCAAGCAGGGGCGCTCAGTGATCGACGGCCTGGAAGCCGACGTGGTGACTCTGGCGCTGGCTTACGATATCGATGAAATTTCCGCAAAGGCCAAGTTGTTGCCGGCCGACTGGCAACAACGTTTGCCGCATAACAGCACGCCATACACCTCGACCATCGTGTTATTGGTGCGCAAGGGTAATCCCAAGGGCATCAAGGACTGGGACGATCTGGTCAAGCCCGGCGTATCGGTGGTGGTGGCTAATCCAAAGACTTCCGGCGGCGCGCGCTGGGCTTATCTGGCAGCTTACGGCTATGCCCTGAAGAAGAACCATGGCGACGACGCCAAGGCGCGCGATTTCATTTCGCGCCTGTATAAGAACGTACCGGTGCTGGATTCCGGCGCGCGCGGCTCGACTGTCACCTTTGCCGAACGCGGTGTAGGCGATGTGCTGCTGTCGTGGGAAAACGAGGCTTACCTGGTCGAAGCGGAATTCGGCAAAGGCAAGTTCGATACCGTGTTTCCATCGCTGAGCATCCTGGCTGAGCCGCCGGTGGCGGTGGTCGACAAGGTGGTCGACAAGCGCGGCACACGCAAGGTGGCGCAAGCCTATCTGGAGTACTTGTACTCGCCGCAAGGGCAGGAAATCGCCGCCCACAATTACTATCGTCCTATCGATCCTAAAGTCGCCGCCAAGTATGCGGCTAAATTTCCGAAGCTGAGTCTGTTCACCATAGACGACACTTTCGGCGGTTGGAAAAATGCGCAGAAAGTCCATTTCAGCGATGGCGGTGTGTTCGATAAGATTTATCAGCCTGGCGTGAAATAAGCCGGCTGATCGAATTGATCGTAAAGACTCAACGGCCCTGCCTGGCAGGGGCGTTTCAAGATTGCAACAGATGACTATTTTGTTATTGGCTGGCAGCCCGTCAGCGCCTTCGAGTTCTACCCGATTGCTGCATTACACAGGTGAAAAATTGGCGTTGCTAGGACATCGATACAGCAAACTGGATGTGCGGGATCTGCCGGGCGATGCATTGCTACGCGCCGATTTCAACAACACGCTGATTCAGGCCGCGCTGGCGCAAGTGGCGCAAGCGACGGCAGTAGTGGTGGCGACGCCGGTCTACAAGGCGGCCTATAGCGGTGCGCTAAAGGCGTTTCTCGATCTGCTGCCGCAGTTTGGCCTGGCCGGCAAGCTGGTGCTGCCGCTGGCCACAGGCGGCAGTCAATCGCACATGCTGGCGCTGGACTACGCCTTGCGGCCGGTATTGTCGTCGCTGGCCGCCAGGCATGTACTGCCCAGCATTTATGCGACGGAAGCGCAGGTGCAATGGTCGGAACAGGAAGGTTTGAGCCTGGACCAGAATCTCTTCCAGCGGATTAACGAAGGTGTGCAGCAGTTATCGGATAGCTTGCTGGCGTTACGCAAGGGTAGCGCGAACGATTTCGATCCGATTCCGTTTGCGCAGGTGCGATGTAGCGTGTAGCAGGAAAATCCACTCGGATAGCCAATCAACTAGCTAACAATTTATCCCGCCCAGCAGTTTGAAAAATTCCATCGTCGCTGATGGAGGGGATCGTTTTGCCTAAAAAATCAGGAAACCAGCAATGATAGCCTCGACTAGAAACAAATACACAAGACGCCACGTGCTGACGTTGCTCTCCGCAGTCGCCGCCGGTGCGTTTGCGGTTAGCGCGCCGCAGCTGGCGCAGGCGCAGGAAAAACAGGTGCTGCGTATCGGTTATCAGAAAGCCGCCAGTACCCTGGTATTGCTGAAAGCCCATGGCGCATTGGAAAAAATCCTGGCGGCCCAGGGCATTGAGGTGAAATGGGCCGAGTTCGCCGCCGGTCCGCAATTGCTGGAAGCCTTGAATGTCGGCTCGGTCGACTTCGGTTATGTCGGTGAAGCGCCGCCTATCATTGCGCAGGCGGCGGGCGCTGATTTTGTGTACAGCGCTTACGAAATCCCGACGCCGGAGGCAGAAAGCATCCTGGTGCCGAAGAACTCGCCGATCACATCGCCGGCGCAATTGAAGGGCAAGAAAATAGCCTTCAATAAGGGGTCCGATGTGCATTGGCTGGTCATCAGCCTGCTCAAGAAAGGCGGTATCGCCTACAGTGAATTCCAGCCCATCTACCTGGCGCCGGCCGATGCCCGCGCGGCTTTCGAGCGCGGTGCGGTCGATGCCTGGGCGATCTGGGATCCATTCCAAACGGCAGCGATCAAGCAACTCGACGCCAAAGTCCTGGCCAGCGGCAGCGGCGCCGTCAGCCATCACCAGTTCTTCCTGAGTGCGCGCAAATACGCCTCAAAAAATCAAGTGGTGATGAATACTGTCATGGAAGAGGTCGATAAAGAAGGGCGCTGGATACGCGCCAATTACAAGGAAGCAGCGCTGCAACTGGCGCCGATCCAGGGCTTGGAGCCGGAGGTGGTCGAAGCCGGCCTCAGGCATTACGCCCACATTTACAAACCGATCGATAACAAGGTGCTGGACGAACAGCAAAAGATCGCCGATGCCTTCTATGAATTGAAACTGATACCAAAGAAGATTTCGACGCGTGACGCCGTGCTGTTTCCTCCTAAATCTTGAGAAGGCCGGACATCATGGCTATCGCTTTCCTCCATCGCCGTTTGCTGCTGGCGCTTCCATTGACGTTTCTATTATTATCAGCTTTGTTGTCGCCAGGTCCGTTGCAAGCGCAACCCTTGGCCGACAAAAAAGAACCTGAACAGATACGCATCGGCTTTCAAAAAAGCGCGGTCAATCTGGTGGTCCTGAAACAACGCAACACGCTGGAACAACGCTTCAAGAACAGCAAGATAGTCTGGCTGGAATTTCCCGCCGGTCCGCAGCTGCTGGAGGCTTTGTCCGCCGGCAGTCTTGATTTCGGCATGACCGGAGATAGCCCGCCGGTGTTTGCCCAGGCTGCCAACAAGGACTTGCTGTATGTCGGCGCCGAGCCGCCGAAGCCTGAGAGTTCTGCGATATTGGTGCAAGCCGCTTCGGCGATCAAGACCCTGGTGGATTTGAAAGGCAAGCGGATCGCCTTGCAAAAAGGTTCCAGTGCGCACTTCCTGCTGCTGCAGGCGGTCAGGAAAGCTGGCCTGGCGTGGACCGACATCCAGCCGATTTATCTGGCGCCGGCCGATGCCCGCGCCGCGTTCGAACGTGGCAGCGTCGATGCCTGGGCGATCTGGGATCCGTACTACGGCGCCGCCGAGCTGAGTTTCAAACCGCGGGTACTGAGCAGCGGCCGTGGCTTGTCCGACAATAATTCCTTCTATCTGGCGGCGCGCGGTTTTGCCGAAAACTATCCTGGCACGGTATTGAGCTTGCTGGACGAACTGACCAAAGCCGATCGCTACGTGCGACAGAATCGCAAGGAAGTGGCGCAACTGATCTCCGATGTCAGCGGCTTGAACCTGGCGACCGTGCATCTGTTCCTGAGCCGTCGCGCCAGTCCGTCGCCGACCGCGCTAATCAGTCCGGTCATGGCGATCGATCAACAGCGTGTCGCCGATAGTTTCAAGGAAATCGGCTTGATCCCGCGCGCTGTCAAAGTGGCCGATGTCATCTGGCAGCCAAAGAATGCGCCGCTGGCGCAGCAGTGAAATTCGAAAAACAGATTAATCAACCAATACGGAAGCAGTCATGAACGTTTTCTGGTTTATTCCCACCCACGGTGACAGCCGTTATCTCGGCACCTCGCAGGGGGCGCGCCCGGTCAATTTCGATTACATGAAGCAGATCGCGGTAGCCGCCGATACCCTCGGTTATGACGGCGTATTGCTGCCGACCGGACGCTCTTGCGAAGATGCCTGGGTGGTCGCCTCGAGTTTGCTCGGTTTCACCCAGCGCCTGAAATTCCTGGTGGCGGTCCGGCCCGGCTTGAGCACGCCAGGCCTGGCGATCCGCATGGCGTCGACTTTCGATCGCTTGTCGAATGGGCGCTTGTTGATCAACGTGGTTACCGGCGGCGACCAGGCCGAACTGGAAGCCGACGGCTTGTTCGCCGAGCACGCCGAGCGTTATGAAATTTCTTCGGAATTCCTGAAGGTGTGGCGCGGCGCTTTGTCTGGCGAGGGCGGCGAATCCGGTTACAACTTCATCGGCAAGCACATCAAGGTCAAGGGCGCAAAGACACTTTACCCGCCGGTGCAGAAACCATATCCGCCTTTATATTTCGGCGGTTCCTCGGAGCCGGCGCATGAGCTGGCCGCGGAGCAGGTTGATGTCTACCTGACCTGGGGCGAGCCGCCAGCCGCGGTGGCTGAAAAGATTGCCGACATTCGTGCACGCGCCGCCAGGCATGGCCGCACCGTGCGCTTCGGGATTCGCTTGCATGTGATCGTACGGGAAACCAATCAGGCGGCGTGGGCGGCGGCAGAGGATTTGATCAGCCATGTCGATGACGATGTCATTGCCAGGGCGCAGGCAGCGTTTTCCAAGATGGATTCGGAAGGACAGCGGCGCATGGCGGCTTTGCATGGCGGTCGCCGCGACAAGCTGGAAGTATCGCCAAACCTGTGGGCCGGCGTCGGCCTGGTGCGCGGCGGCGCCGGCACGGCGCTGGTCGGCGCTGCGGAAACCGTGGCGGCACGGATGCAGGAATATGCGGCGCTGGGCATAGACACATTCATTCTTTCTGGTTATCCGCATCTGGAAGAATCTTACCGTTTTGCCGAACTGGTTTTCCCGCTATTGGGCAAAGGGCGTGCGGCTAGCGGCGAGCAAGCGTTGACGGGGCCATTTGGCGAAGTGATTGCCAACGGCTTGCTGCCGAAAGCATCGCAAAGTTGAAGGAATTGATATGAGCGCAATCATTACAGCAGTGGACCCCATTGCTGAGCAGCAGTCGCAGCGGCCGCAAGCTGGCGCGGCGCATAAAAAAGCGAGCCAGGCTGCAGCGATTTGGAAAGAACGCCTGTTCCCTTGGTTGTTGCCGGTGGCTTTGATTTTGGCCTGGGAGTGTGCCGCCAAGGCCGGTTGGCTGTCGAGCCGGATCTTGCCGGAGCCATGGGCCGTGGCCCGCGCCGCCTGGTCGCTGGCGCTATCCGGCGAACTGTGGACGCATGTGCGGATCAGCGCCTGGCGTGCGATTTCCGGGTTTGCCGTGGGCGGCGGCCTGGGCTTGTTGCTGGGTTTGCTGACCGGGACGTTCAAGCAGGCGGAAACCCTGCTCGATACCAGCATCCAGATGATCCGCAATATTCCGGCGCTGGCCTTGATCCCTTTGGTGATCCTGTGGTTCGGCATCGATGAATCGTCAAAACTGTTCCTGGTCTCGATAGGTGTATTTTTCCCGGTGTATCTGAATACCTTTCATGGCATCCGTTCGGTCGACAAGGGTTTGATCGAGATGGCCAAGAGTTACGGCTTGTCCGGCTGGCCCTTGTACCGCGATGTGATCTTGCCGGGGGCATTGCCGTCGATACTGGTCGGCGTGCGCTTCGCACTGGGCCTGGTGTGGGTTCTGTTGATCGTTGCCGAAACCATTTCGGCGCAGGCGGGCATAGGCTACATGACCATGAATGCGCGTGAATTCCTGCAAACCGATGTGGTGCTGGTAGGTATCCTGCTCTACGCCTTGCTGGGCAAGCTGGCCGATATCCTGGCGCGCCTGCTGGAGCGTTACTGGCTGCGCTGGCATCCGGGTTACCAGTAGGGACGTCGTAAATGAGAGTTGGAAAAGATGAATGCGAAGGTGAGCGCGAAGATGCAAATTGATCCTGTTGAAAATGCCGAAGTCAACGCTGCCGTCCAGCTTGCAGTTCGGCTTGATGCTGGCCGTGGTGTCGGCATTCGAGTGCGCTCGGTATCCAAATCGTATGCCGGCCGGGAGGTACTGAAGACGCTCAATGTCGAGATTGCGGCCGGTGAATTCGTCGCCATCGTCGGCCGTAGCGGTTGCGGAAAAAGCACATTGCTGCGCTTGATCGCGGGGCTGGAACAGCCGGGCAACGGTGACATCGGCTTTGGCGCGCGCGGCGATAAGTTTGAAAACAAGCCTGAAATTCGCATCATGTTTCAGGATTCGCGTCTGTTGCCGTGGAAGCGCGTGCTGAACAATGTCGGCCTGGGTTTGCCGCGCGCCTCGCCGGCTTCGCTCAGAGCCTTGACCCAGGTAGGCCTGGAAGACCGTGCCGGCGAGTGGCCGGCGGTATTGTCCGGCGGCCAGCGGCAGCGGGTAGCGTTGGCGCGGGCGCTGGTGCATGAGCCGGACTTGCTGTTGCTGGACGAGCCGCTGGGTGCGCTGGATGCCTTGACCCGTATCGACATGCAGCAACTGATCGAATCATTATGGAAGGAGCGCGGGTTTACCGCGGTGCTGGTGACGCATGATGTGCAAGAGGCGATTGCCCTGGCGGATCGCGTGCTGCTGATCGAGGACGGTGAGATCACACTGGATGAACGGATCAGGCTGCAGCGTCCGCGGGCTCGCGGCAACCCGGCTTTTGCGCAACTGGAGGAGCGGATCCTGGCGCGCGTGCTGAAGCATCCGGCGCCGCAGTTTGATTCGGCGCTGGGCGATATCTCGCTGCAGCGGACGGTCAGCCAGGTTGGCTGGGCTATCTGATCCGGGCGTAATTTGAGTGTAATTCCGAAGTTGTTTTGACGTCATTTTGATGTGGCCGCATCACCAAAGGAGAAACCATGAGCATCCAGGCAATTAACGTCCGCAACCAGTTCCGCGGCAGGATACAGAGCATTACCGAGGACGAGGTGCTATCCGCGCTCGACATCGAAACCCCTTCCGGCATCGTTTCCTCCGTCATCACCACTCGCTCGGTACGCGATCTGGAACTGGTGGTCGGATCGGAAGTGGTGGCGCTGGTGAAGGCCACTGAAGTATCCATCGCCAAACTGTAATTCTTTTGCAATCAGAAAATTTCATTCACTCTTTATTCATTCGCATTTTTCAGGAAAAAACCATGACTATCCAAGCTATCAATGTGCGTAATCAGTTCAAGGGCAAGATCAGGGCAATCATCGAAGGCATCGTGGTGTCGGAAGTCGATGTCGAGACACCGGCCGGCATCGTCACTTCGGTGATCACTACCCGTTCGGTCAAGGACCTGGGACTGGTGATCGGCACCGAAGTGGTGGCGCTGGTAAAAGCTACCGAAGTATCGATCGCCAAGATCTGAGCCATCCTTCCGACTATTGATCATATCGAGACAAGCCATGTCCTTTCCCGCACTGGAGCAGTATCTGGCCCGTTTGAACGGCGCCAGGGATGACCCGAACCGCAACGATGTCCGTAGCGGGTGCCGAGTCTGGCTGGATGGCGGCGGACGCGCGCAGGGACGTTATTTCAATACCGCGCTGACCAGCGTATTCCAGCCCTTGCGCCGGATTGAAGCGGGTGCGGGTAAGGGCGCCATCGTCGGGTATGAGGGTTTTGCCCACAGCTATTCGGCCAGCGACAACGGCCTGTATCTGTGGAAATTGCTGGATCATGCGGCCAGCGACGACGAATCGATAGCACTGGATCGTCTGTGCCGCATGCTGCATTCGATCAATTTTTATCGGCAGGAAGATGCTGCGGCGGGCGATTTGTACCTGAGCGTACATGCACGTCTGCTGGCGGCGGTCGACAGCAATCACGGCATGGCGTTCCGGCGTATCCTGAACCTGCTCGGTTTACCGCATGACAGGATAGTGCTGCAGCTGCCGGCCATTACCGAGAACCAGGGCTGGCTGCTAAACTATGTGCTGGACAATTACCGGCGCAATCATTTCCGGCTGGCGGTGAATGCCGACGACGTGGCGCAAGCCGCGGCCTTGCTGGAAAGGGTGAAGCCGGATGTGATCAAGATCGATGCGCGCGGCGTCACGCATGATGAGCAGACTACGCGTCTGCTGGAAGTATGCGCGACACGCGGAATCCAGGTGATTTTCAAGCGCCTTGAAAAGCCGCGCGATCTGGAGGTGTTGCAGCAACTGGCAAGGATCAGCGCCCATCCCTTGCATGCGCAAGGTTTTTTGTGGGATCTGCCGCAGGCGGCGCTGCATGCATTCGCCGATTCACCGCCATTGCAGCAAGATGGCATATCGACAGAGACACTTGACAGAAATTGAACATGAATACGCTCTCATCGTTTCGTGTGTTGGTAGTGCCGGGGCTATATGGCAGCGGCCCGCTGCATTGGCAATCCCGATGGCAACGGCTGTATCCAACTTTCGAACGGGTTGAGCAAGCGCACTGGGATGCGCCGCTGCTGGAAGTCTGGTCGGAGCGCTTGCAGCAACAGTTGCGCCAGTCGGAGCAACCCGCTTTGGCGATCGCCCATAGCTTTGGTTGCCTGACTACGGTGCACAGCGCCCTGAACGAGATTCCGAATCTGGCCGGGGCCTTGCTGGTGGCGCCGGCCGATCCGGACAAATTCGACGTCAGTGAGGCGGTGAACGGACGCCTGCCGCTGCCGTCGATCGTGGTCGGCAGCCTCAACGATCCGTGGATGGAAAGCCGGCGCGCCCGTCACTGGGCGCAAGTCTGGGGCGCGGAATACGTCGATGCCGGCGCGCTTGGGCATATCAATGCCGAATCCAATCTCGGCGACTGGCTGTACGGCCAGTCGCTATTGCAGACTCTGGTGGGGCAGGTGGCGCTGGCGTAATTGCGCGCAGTATTTCCGTAATTCACTTAGTGCCATCTCTCGCATCTTCAGTTAAGTTGGCCGCCGCCTTTACCAGACATGGTTGTAACTTACCTTCAGCACCGCTCCCGGGGCGGGCAGGCGGCTGGTGTTGTTACTGTTGCGCATCAGCTGACTGTAAAGCGGATAGTAATGACGGTTGAGCAGGTTCTCTACACCGCCGCTGATAGTATCTTTCTTGCCAAGCTGGTAACGGCTGACAAGATCAAGTGTCGTATAGCTGCCGACTTCCCGGCGGCCAAAGCTGTTCTGGCCGTTCAGGCGATAATCCCGTGCCGCAAAATAGGTGGCCTGCAAGCGATTGCTCCAACGGCTGTTCGGTTTGTATTGAATATAGCTGGTCAGTTTCAGCGGCGGGATGCGATAGCCAGTCATAACCTGATCGCTGACAGCGTTTTGCGGCAGTTCGCGGCCGCGCATCCAGGTCATGGTGCCACCCGCACCCCACACGGAATCATCCGGCAAATAATCCAGGCTGCCTTCGACACCCAGGATTTTTTCGCTGGTACGCGTCAAGATCAGACCATTGTTGAAACTTTGCACATCACCCAGCTTGGAGCTTGTGTAAAACACCGCCAGCGAAGTCAGCATATTATCAAATGCGCCACGCCAGCCCAATTCATAATTGTTGGTTGTCACTGGCTCGAGATTGGACGACGCGATGTCGAAGCGCGGCGTTGCATTCCTGATCTGCAGGCCGATATCCGGTAGCTGGAAGCCTTGGCTGAACGAGGCGTAGAACTCTTGCTGTTTCACCGGTGAATAGGTAGCGCCGAGGTTCAGCAGCCATGAGCCGTAACTGACTGAACCGCCTTTGACCGCTTGCGGATTCGCTGCGCGGTATTGAGACAACGGGATGAAATCGTTGAACCTGGCATTGGCATGTTCATATCGCACGCCGCCTTCCACCGACCATTGCTGGTTGAACTTGTGCTGCAACTGGCCAAAGGCGCCGATGCTGCGGGTGGTCAGCGACGGCATGTAGGTCAGGGTGCCGATCTTGTTAAACACCAGGCCGCCGCTGGCGTCGTAGGCAGCCGGATCGAAAATGTTGGTGGGCATGTCGCTACGTTCCTGGTTAAAGTCCATGCCCCAGGTCAGTTGGGTTTTCTTGTCGGCAGTCAAAGGCGTCTTGAGCGTGACCCGGCTGCCAAGCACGCTGGTGTTCTGCATCACTTGATCCACATTGTTGCCACGGGTCGATACCGCACGTGCATCGAATGGCGGGAAACGCGTGAAAAAATCGCGATAATAAAGTTGGGCGGAGAGCGTGCTCCCAAAAAAATCCTGATGCTGATAATCGGCGCTTAACAAGGTATTCCTGATCTGGTTTTGATCCGCCAACTGCAAGCCTTTGATGGCGCGCGCAGTTGCCGTTCCTGCGGCTAGTTTGGCAACTGAAGGATCGGAGCCGTAATCAGTATCCTGACTAGCGTCGTAATGGCTGGCTGCAAATTGCAGGCGCTGATCACGATCGATGCGCATGCCGATTTTTCCGCCGATGCTATAAGCATTGCTATCGAACATATCGCCCTGGCTTGGTTCCGGCGCCAGACGATTTCCGCGGCCATCGTACGAGGCGCCGCTATGCTGCATGTCAATATCGAGTGCGTAGTCGATGATGCCATTGCTACCCGAAAGATAATGCTGAACCTGTCCACCCAGCCCATCTTTACCTAGACGGGATAGCGGCGATGTCGCTGAAAACGTGGTCTCGGCGTAGGGTTCGCCACCAGCCGGACGGGTTGTCACGTAGATAATGCCGCCGGTCGCACCACTGCCATAGATCGCACTGCTACCCCGCAGAACTTCGACTTGCTGAATGCTGGCAGGATTGATACTGGCCAGATTTCGAGCAGAATCCCGATTGGTATTGAGCGGAATACCGTCCACCAGCACCAGCATATTCCGGCCGCGCAGTGTTTGCCCGAAATCACTGACGGTGTGGCTGGAATCTGCCATGCCAGCTATGATTTTGCTCAACAGCGTAGCAAAACTGCCGGAGCCTTGACGTAGCTCCTCCAACTCTTCGTGCTCGATCACATTGACCTGACGCGTCGGGCGCATTAAATCGCTTTTTGTCCGTTGGGTGGTGACATCCAACGCTGTCAATTCATGTTCTGTTGTCGATGAAGATTGACGAGTTGCATCGGAGCTGATTTTTTTCTGATCCGATTCGGGCGGCGTTTGCGAGCATGCGGAGGAGGTTGAAAACGCTAGGGAAAGTGCGCTTGCCAATACGGAAAAACGAAATTGCGACATGGGTGAATCCCTTTTGAAATGCGGCCTCTAAACCAATATGCTGCGCAATAACGCGCAACCTGATTGCTGTATGGCCAATGAATTGAAAATATTTAAACTGGTAAAACTCCCGGCGCTGCCTGAGTGAGAAACGACAGCGAAATGCTGCAGGTCGGTGGCGGTGACTTGAAGCTGTGGCGGGTGGTTTTTGGCGGGTACAGTTCGCCGCTTCTGGCGCGCCGCAATATCTCCTGCGGAGTAACCACATAGCCTTGGCGCGTTGCGCTGACCTCGACCTGCGCATAGTCGAGCAGCAGGCACGGCACAAGCGCCAGTTTAAGGCGGCGCGCAGCCTCAAGCCGATGATGACCATCCATGACTGCCAGGCTGTGCCGTTCCAATGCGACCGGGATGCGCCAAAGTTGTTCGCGCAGGATCGTATCGGCCAGGAACAGTGCGTGCTCGGGATAATGTTGTTCGTTAGGGCGAATCTGTTCAAGCCGGACAAGATGGATGATCTCCTGCGTTGGCTGTGGCAGCAGCGTGTCCGGTGTGTCGAGTCTATTCATGGTCTCGGCTATCCGCTCCGGTATCCAGATACACCCGCTCGGGATGCGGGTGGCTCAAAAAATCGTGATGAGAGATATGCCAGCCGTAGGCGCCGGCCAGCAAGAAGGCCACGCAATCACCTGCGCGCAACTGGTCGACATGGGCATCGCGCGCCAGCGTGTCTTTCGGCGTGCACAGTTCGCCGCACAGGGTGATCGGGGCATTCCGTACGGTCGGGCGTGCAAATGGATAGGCCCATGCTTCGCGCGCCAGCACTGTGAACGGATGATTGTGCTGCCACGATACCGGCAAGCGGAAATGGTGCGAGCCGCCGCGCAGAATCGCAAAATGTTTGCCGTGGGTGGTTTTGACATCAGTCACGTCGGCCAGGTAATAGCCGCAATCGGCGGTGATGAAACGACCGCACTCGAAGACGATCCGAAAGCCGGGCCGATGCATCGCGATAAGTGCCGCCAGGCCAGTGCAGAAATTTTCCCAGTCGAACTGGGCGTGCGGGTGGGCATGGTTTGCGCCGTAGTTGACGCCGATGCCGCCACCGACATTAAGCCATTCAAACTGCAATCGGTAGCGCTGTTGCCAGTCTTGCGCCAGCGTCAGGTAATGCGATAGCAGCGCCAGGTGGCTGCGTGCGTCCAGGTTGTTGGAGATTGCGTGCAGATGCAAACCCTTGAGGCGGATTCCTGGCAAGCTTCGGGCCAGCGCGATCATGGCCGGGATCTGCGCTTCTTCGATGCCGAACTGGGTCGGCTGGCCGCCCATGCGCAGCGTTGCCTTGGCATCTGCCGGCAGTTGTGCCGGATTGACCCGCAGCAGGATGTCGGCGACCTGATTGCGGCGCCGCGCGATCCAGTCGAGACGGCGTAACTGATGCTCGCTTTCGACGTGAATCAACATGACCCGCTGTTCCAGCGCACCTTCCAGTTCAGCGTCGGTCTTGCCGGGGCCGCCGAACACTATCGGTACATTGCCGTCGATGGCGCGCACGCTTTCAATTTCGCCCAGCGAAGCGACTTCAAAGCCGTCAGTGCGGTGTAATAGGGTTTGCAGGATCGGCGCGTCGCTATTGGCCTTGATCGCGTAGAACAAACTGCAATGCGGCGGCAGTACCTGGCGCAGCATTTCGGCGCGCTGGCGCAAATGCGCCAGATCGTATAAATAGGCGCAAACCGGCTCTGTGCTGCTGTCCAGATAATTGCGCAGGTGTTGGTGTTTCATAGGCTGACTCATGGATTGATTCACGGAGCGATTCATTACTTAAAGATCTTTCATTTGATGTTGCTTCAAATGTGCGGCCATGGCGCGCCGGGCGATACCCCGGTCGTCGCCGAGGACGAACATGCGCACCTGGTCCCGATGCGCCGCTTGAGCATCTTCCGGCGTACGCGGCAATGCGCAAAAGCTTTTGCCGCAACCTTGTGCCGCCTGCCGTATGCGCGCCAGCGCTGCCGTGACCTGCGGATGACGGGTTTGCCATGGCAGGCCGAGCGACTGCGACAGATCGGCTGCTCCCTCCAGCAAAATGTCGATGCCGTCGACGGCGGCGATGGCGTCGGCCTGCATCAACCCTTCAATATCCTCGATCATCGCTACTACCAGCGTAGCCGCGCTTGCTGCATTCATTGCTTGTGCCAGGTCGTCACGACCGTAGCGACTGTGCCATGTACTGTTCAAACCGCGCTCGCCGCGTGGCGCAAAATGGCAGGCGCGCACCGCCGCCTGCGCGTCATGCGCCGAGCGGATACGCGGAAACACGATGCCTTCGGCGCCCGCATCCAGCGCCTGGACCACCTGCTGCAGGGCAGCTACCCGGACCAATGCAGCGATGCTGCTGGCGCGCGCCGCCAGCAGCATCGCTGCCAGTTGTTCTGGACTGGTCAAGGTGTGCTCCAGGTCGATCACCACGAAATCGTAACCAGCCGCCGCGATCAGTTCTATGCTCAGGGCGGTCGGGGTTGAGCAGAACAGGCCGTAGATTGGATTGTTCTGTGTTTCGCTTTGCTGCAGCCGGGTTTTCAGGGACATGGCGGTTTCGCAAAGTGCGCTAGCGGATTAGGCGTGAGCCGGGTGCGCAAGCGAATTTCTGGCTGGAAACGGCGGCTGGCCAGCAATTCGATCGCGACGGTATCGGCAAAACAGTCGAACAGGGCGAAGCGCGCCGCCTGTTCCGGATGGCGCAGCTGATGGGCGTGCAACACGTTGGCGGTAATTTGCCAGAACCGGCGTTCGGGCATGTCGTAGAAACGCGCGAACAGCCATGCAAGTTCCGCCAGGTTGACAAAAAACAAAGCATCGAAAGTGAAGTCACGCAGCTCTTCGGCGTCGCTGGTTTGCAGGAAGGAATTGGGATTGACGCGAGCGTGTTCCGCAGGGGCGGCGGTGAGTGCCGGCGCCGGGCCGGACAATAGCGCCGTGCTGAAACGTACGCCGTCGTGGAAATCCTTCAACGCTACGCGTGAAGGTAGCCCGTCGGCGTGCAACAGAATCATGTTCTGGGCATGCGATTCCAGCGCCGTGCCGTGCCGCCACAGCAAATGCAGTACGGGCAGCCAGGCCCGTTCGATCAAGCGTTGCAGCCATTCTTCCGGGCCGTAACGCTGCACCCACGGGTGGATCAAAGGCAGGCCATCGGCATCGATGTGTAGCACGGCAGTCATCGGCACTGCGGCTTCGTTCAGCAGCAGATGCTGGTGCACGCTTTCGCGCCAGATGCATGCCAGTGCGCCATACTGGCCCTGGGCCGGGGCCGGCGCGGTAAAACTGACGCCAGCCACTTCGCGCAGCAGCACCGGACGCGCCAGGGGCGACGGCCAGTCGGTACCGGCGACCAATGCTTGCAGCCAGTCGCTGATGGGCGCTGCATTTTGCACCGTGTGCGGGGCCAGCACACGCGAGGTCGAGGTGTTGACCAGGTTCATCGATAGCTTGAGCGATAGCTGCCGGGGCTCGCTGGCATTGCTCAAGGTACGGATCGACTGTTGCGGCAGATAGCGCGCCAACAACGGCCCCAGCGCCAGCAACTCGCCGCGCGCCAGCGCCTGATGACAGGTCGGCAGTATCACCTCGTTCCATTGCCAAGGGTGGACTGGCAGCGGCAGATAGTCCTCGGGGCGCAGGCCGCGTCGGATCAGTTCATCGCGAAATTGCCGGTAATCGGCGTCGCTGAGCAAGTTGCTTGCCGGCGTTGCGGATGTGGGGGCGAGCGTAGCACTGACCGTCCAGCGACAGCGGCCGCGGCGCACCGCCAGCAGTATTGGCACCACAGCGCTGGCGATTTCAGGTGCGTAGGCGGCATTGTCTTCCAGCGTGAAGCCGAGGCGCGATTTATAGCTCGGGTGGTAGGGATGGCCATCGCTTAGGCGTGCCTCCAGCGTGTCGTAGTCAGCGCCGCGCAGCACGTTGCCGCTGCGCGAATACAGGGTGTGCGCATCCTTGATCTGGGTCGCCAGCAATTCCGCTGCAAACTGTTCGAGCCGCGCTGCATCGGCGTTCAGCCATGGCGCGATTTCGGCCAGAAACAGCGCCGGATCGCTGGCCTCCTCGGCAATTGTCTGGCCATTGCCGTCATTGCCACTGTAGCGCAGCAGCGGCGTCGTCACCCGTATGCGGCCAAAGCTGAAAGTGCGTTGCGCCTGACATTGATAGGTGACCGTAGCGCCGTCGTTGCGGAGGCCGGGCACCGTCAGTGTATTGTCCTGTCCATCTTGCCCGTCCTGCCATTCAACGTGCGGCAAGGCATTCTCGAACAACAGGGCTTCCAGCAGTTGGCGCAGAACGCGGCGGCTGGCTTGTCGATAGGCCCGGCTGTCGATCAGATTATGATATTCGGTTGGATGCATGGCTTATCTTTGAAAACGGTGAAGGGGATTGGCGATCCTGACCCAGATCGGGCGTTCGCCCTGCTGGTGAAAGCTGCTTAGCATGTTGGCCTTGGCTGGCAGCGTGGGATGCTTCAGCAATTGCTGCGCCAGCGGTATTTCGCTGGCTTGCAGGCGTTGCGCCGTGTCCTGCCACAATGTCGCTTCCTCGATCAGTCCGGTGCGCCCGAGGCAGGCGATCATATGGCCGATGTGATTGACCAGGACGTAATACTGGAAGCGATGCCAGGCCTGTTCGTCGTCGTACAGCGCCGGGCTGTCGGCCGAGAGGCGGTCGCAGAACGGGAAGCGCTGGCGGCTGATGCTGGCGCCCTCCATGTCGCGCGCGTAGCCGCGTGCCGGCCAGCCGTCGCGGAAAGCCACCATCGTATTTTGCAGATGCGCTTCCAGGCTGATGCCATAGCCTGAGAACAGCTGCAGCAACGGCAGCAGGGTGACGTCCAGGTAACGCTGCCACCATTGCCGGACCAGGGCCGGATCCAGCTCGCCGTGTGAAGATTCCGCTGCTGCCTGGCGCAACAGCGCGAGTAGCGGGATCTCACCCTCGGCGGGCTCTTCCAGTAGCGCGGCAAGCACCTGGATCTGTTCAGCTTCGGCCTCCGGCATGGCTTGCCGGTACACGACCGCGCTGGCTGCGCGCATTGCTTCATCGCGCAATTTCAAGGTCTGGCTACCCAGTTCCGGCAGAATATGGAAGGTCGTTTGTTCACGCACGTGCGGCGGCAACAGCGTCAGCGCCAGGCTGGCATCCAGCGCCCGGACTACCTGCTCGGTCGGGTTGTTGCGGATGAAATTGGTAATGCGAATATTCAGCGGCAGTTTGAGAAACATGTTCTGACCGGGGAGCCATACGGTGCGCACGGAAGAAGTCGGCCAGGCCAGTTCGCCCAACGGCCCAAGCGAGATGATGGCAGCGCTTTTTATCAACAGCGCGATTTCTGGCAGAGCCAGCAAATAGTTAGCCTGCCAAGGATGGCAAGGCAACAGCCGGTATTCGCCATCGACTAGCAAACCTTCGGCGAAACTGGCAACTGCGGGATCGATCGGCATCGCTTTGCGATTCACGCCGTGCACCTCTAGCAGGCCAGCCGTCACAGCGAAATAATGCAGGCGGAATGAGGCGCCAAGCTCTGGCGCATAACGTAGCATGTCGTCGTCGCTGAAACCGTCTGACGCCTTGGACGTGACATGGAAGATGTGGCCGAAACGCATGCCCTGTTCGGCCGCCACGAACGGCGAGCGGGGTGGCTGAGGCACATGCTGATGAAAGCGGCGCACCTTGCCGACGCTATTGCGCATCAGTGCCTGCAGGCGGCCGCTGCAGCGTTCTGCCTCGTCGCTTGAGTCTTCACTGAGGCTCGCGAGCGTATCGGCGATCAAGTCGGTCAGAGGGGTAACGTCCTTCAGTGGCCGCCAGTCGCCATTGCGTCCGATCCAGGCGAACGGCGCCACGCGATGATAGCCAATCAGCGAGAAGTAATTGAGCGCACCAGCCAACTGATAGCCGGTCTCTGCGAATGACACGAGATACGGCATCAGTCCGGCCTCTCGCCAGGCGGCAAACTGAGGCTGTAAGGCTTCTGGCTCGGTATCTCTTGAAATAAGCCGCGGGTCGGCACAGCCGGTTTCCCGGCAATAGGTATTGAGGTATTGCTCCAGCAGGCGCCGGTCGATAGCACTAAGGTATGGTGGATGCGGCAGATGTGAAAACATCGGAGTCCTTTCTTTAACTTTGCAGAGGAGAGGCCAGAGCCGCCGGGCGGCCGCTGAGGACCAGCAGCCCCGCGCTCAGAAATAGTGCGGCCACCGCCCACAACAGATGGATCGGCGCCAGGATCGGCAGTAGTAGCATGCTCAGCAACGGGCCCAGCATTTGGCCAAGCACCATGAAGCTGCGGCTGATTCCGGTGAGGTGGCCATAGGCGGAGGCCGGCAATTGACGGCTGCAGGCCAACAGCATCGACTGCATCAGCGCGGCGTAGCAGGCGCCTTGGAGGATGCGCAGCAGCGCCACCAGCCAGAGTTGATCGGCGATCGTCAAGAGCCCCATGGCCAGTGCGCAAGCGCCAGCCGCCAGAATGAAATGACGGCGCGGTTCGCCGCGGTCGCCGAGATGGCCCCACAATGGGCTGGCCAGCATGGTCGCCAGCCAGCCCAGCGCGTGCAGCGTTCCCGTCTTGCTGGCTAGTGCGCCGGCATGTGGAAAACGCGCCGCAATATACAGTGCGAAAACGTTGATCAGCGCAAATCCTGCCGCTTGGGTCAGGCACACGGCGAGCATCCAGCGGCGCAAGTCACGATCGGCCAGCACGCTACGCAAACCTGAAAATTGCACCGGTCCCGAGGCGGCAGCCTTTGGCGGTTCGCTCAGTTGGCTCCAGAGTATTCCGCCAGCCACACCGGTCGCCAAGGCGCTGGCAGTCAGTAGCGGCCTGAGCGACCAGTAATCCAGCATCATGCCGCCCAGCACCGGACCGGCCAGCGCACCGCAGGCGATCGCACTTTCCTGCAGGCCGAGAGAGCGTCCGCGCGATGTGTCGTTGCTGACATGGCCGATGAAGGCGGTGAGCACTACACCGATGGTGCTGACGCCCTGCAGCAGCCGGCCCAGCATGAAACCGGTAATACCGGGACTCAATGCCATCAGCAACATGCTTACAATGAACAGCGTCAGCGATACCAGCAGCATGCGCCGATAGCCGAAACGGTCGCACCACTTGCCGGCGTAGGGCGCGAAGCATAGTGTGCCTAGCCCCGGCGCCGCCAGCGCCAGGCTGCTCCAGCGGGCGGCGCCGGCCACATCGATCACATCCGCCGTATTGGCCGGTATCAGCGTTGCGACATACAAGGGCATGATCGGCACCAGCATCATGAGGCCGAGCGTGGTCACCGCTTGACAGGTCAGGAGCAATGCCAGGTTGCGGGAATTTGCGCCTGCGCTTCTGCCTGTTTTTTTAGCCGGACTCATGCTCATGCTGCATCACTGAAGGGATTGCCGATGCGCCCCATTGCACTGGGCATGCCAGTGCTGAAGTTGGCGCGGCCAAGCAACGGCGCCAGTATTTGCTTGAATGGCCAGTCGGCTTGATCCAGCAGCAGCTCCCTGGTCTGGCGTGCGATCCGTGCCGGTAGCGGCACGCACGCCAGGCAATCTTCCAGCGCGATGCGGACAAGTTGCCAGCCATGCGCCTCGTCCCGTCCATAATGCTCGGACAGTGCGGCCAGGATGGCGTACAGGTTGACCTCGATTGCCAGCGTTTGCAGGTAGCTCAGCAGTGCGCGCGGGTCGTTCAGTTCCAGCGTATTGGGCGTGCTGCGATCAATCACGTACGCCGGTATCTCGACGTTTTGCGCCTGCATCAGCGGCGGACAGATGCGCAAGGTGTCATGATCGCGCAGCAGCAGCGAGACAATTTTCTGCCCGCGGCAAGCCAGTACCACGTTTTGTCCGTGCAGCTCCGGCATCACACCTTGCGCCAGGCAGCGCAGACCCAGTTCCAGCAGCATGCGGGCGATATCGCCGAACAACGTCCATGCCGCCGCTTCGTGAGCCGAGGCGCCCAGAAAGTGTTCAAATGCCGGCAAGATGCCGCTGGCGGTCGACACCGGCAAGGCTGCCATCGGAATCAGAGTGGTGTCGGGTAATGTCGGATACCTCCGGATCAGGCAGGCCAATTCGCCCGGTTCAGCTGCAAGTGCACGTTCTTGCGTATGTTCTTGCGCATTTGTCTGGCCGTTTTCTTGTGCATGCTGCTTAAGCGCCCACCAACGATTTTCGTCGCACAACAAAAGATGTGCGGCCAGCCAGACGTCGCGCTGGCGTAGCTGTTCGAGGCAAGCACTGGCCAGCATGCCGTTGT
The DNA here is from genome assembly GCF_900107095.1 of Collimonas sp. OK242. Classification (GTDB taxonomy): domain Bacteria; phylum Pseudomonadota; class Gammaproteobacteria; order Burkholderiales; family Burkholderiaceae_D; genus Collimonas. The sequence goes on along the minus strand of NZ_FNOR01000011.1, from coordinate 6,793 downwards.
GCAGGTAGCGTGGTGGCAGCGTGCGCACCGCGCCCAGCGCGTTAACCGAAAGCGCAAGCTTCAGGTGAGTGTCTGGGAATCCGCTGACAGCGAGCGAACGGAGCGAGGCGGTTGGCGTTGCCGTTCCCGGGCCGCTCCCGAGATCGATGCAGGTACTCAATACCGATGCTGTAGTGCTTTGCTTCAACCACGCCCATTGCCATGGATGAACCGGGAGCCACAAATAGGCATCGCTGTCAGCATCGCAAGTGCGGGCTTTGGCGACCAGCGCATCTTGCTGCGCCGTGTCTAGCAGAGCTTCAGCCAACGGCTGGCCGGCGCAAGTAGTCCCGCAGATCTGATCGCGCGGTACCGCGACCCATTGCAGCACCAGAGCGGCCATGGTCTCGGCGGCGTAGGAACTGCCATCCAGGCTGCCCCAGTCCTTGGCGCGCGCCAGCGGATGGAAGGGCCGGTCTTTCAGGCAGCTCAAGGCTTCCCAGCTCAGTAGCTGGTTCGGCGTCGTCGCCAGCCGGGCCAGGATGGCCGGTTCGCGCTCTGCAGCGAAGGCAGCTTGTCGATAAGCCAGGCGGAAGAAGCGGGCGCAGCGGCCCAGCCGGTCTTGCCACCAGTCCGCGGTTTGCAATATCTCGACTGCCTTGACCGGTTCCAGTTCGATAGCGAGCGTTGCAGTTTGCAATACCGCCGCGCGATCCGTGACCCGGAACGGGCGCAGGCCGCCGGCCCGGCTGCCTCGCCAGTGCAGCGAGCGAGTGCTGTCGAGTACAACTTCCAGCATCATCGCGTCCTCGCTGTCATTGGCAACAGGATGGAAAATGCAGTGAGTGCGAAAGCCATACAGGTCTTCCAGCCAGAGCGCGTCAAGCAGGTCCTGGGCTAGCCGTTGCCGGTAAGGATGTGGGGAGGTTGCGTGCATACGCTTCAGCCGTATAGCGGCAGTCGGGTGCCAACGCCGCCGGCTTGCGCCAGTTGGTAGAAATGGCGTGCGCACACCAGATCGTCGAGCGCCATGCCCATCGGATTGAGCAGGATGATTTCATCGTCGCTTTCACGGCCGGGCTTCTCGCCGATGACGATCTGGCCCAGTTCGGCATGTAATTTCTCGCGACTGAAGCGGCCTTCCAGCACCAGCTGGTTGATGATTTTTTTCTCGCGGTTGGATTGGTCCCAATCATCGACCACTACCTTGTCAGCCTTGGCATAGACGTCCTTATGGACATCCATGATCGAGACATTGCTGACGAAGGCGCCAGGTTTGAGCCAGTCGAAAGTCAGATAGGGCGCGTCGGCCACGGTGCATGTGACGACCACCTCGGCTGCCCGTACCGCAGCTTCAGCCGACGCCGCGCAGACGCAAGCGATGTGAGGGAAACGCTCTGCCAATGTGGTCGCCAGAGCATCGGCGGCGGCTGGCGACAGATCGAACAGATGAAGTTGGGAAATCGACGGAAACTGCTCCAGCAGCGTCAACATCTGCATCCGCCCGATCGGGCCGCAGCCGATGCAGGCGACCTCGGTAAAACCTCTGCGCGCCAGGTGACGGGTGGCGACGGCGGTGATGGCTGCGGTACGCATGCCGCTGATCAGCCCGCCTTCCATCAGTGCGATCGGATAATTGGTTTGGGCGTCGTTCAGGACAATCACGGCGCTGGCGCGCTCCAGTCCGAAGCGCGCCGGGTTGTGCTGGCGGCTGCCGATCCATTTCAAACCGGCCACTGCTTGTTCGCCGCCCATATAGCAGGGCATGGCGATGATGCGGTCGGCGATGTGGTCGGCGCCCGGCCAGCGCAGGTAAGGTTTGAGTGGTTGCACGTAGTCGCCACGGGCATGTGCTGCCAGGCCGGTGCCGATCGCATTGACGTAAGGTTGCGAGGTACCGCCGCCGAGAGCTACCAGGTCGGCACGGCTGAGATAGAGCAGGTGTGGAGCAGGGGAGGTTGAGAGCGCAATGGTAGTGCTGGTCATATTGTTTGTCCCGTAGTGGCGTTGATGGAAATGTCGGTGGTGCGGATCAAGTGACGTTCTTGCATGCGTGCCAGCCAGTCATCGTCGTAGACGGTATCCAGGTAGCGGTCGCCGCGGTCGGGCAGGATGGTCAGGATGCGGGCTGGCCGGGACAGGCCGGCGGACAGGTGCTGGATGGCGGCGATGACCGAGCCGGACGAGCCACCGGCAAAAATGCCTTCGCGTGCCACCAGCTGGCGGCAGGCAGTGGCAGACTGGTAGTCGTCGATATGGATGACCTGCGTAATTTCATCGCGCTGCAAAAGCTCGGGCACGCGGCTGGCGCCGATGCCAGGCAGATCGCGCGGATAGGGCGGCGTACCGAACAGCACCGAGCCGACTGCATCGACGGCGACGATCTTCAGTTCCGGCCAGGCTTCGCGCAAGCGGCGGGCGATGCCGTGCAAGGTGCCGGACGTGCTTACCCCGAGCACCAGGTAGTCAGCCGGACGGTCCAGCTGCCGCAGTATTTCTTCGCCTTCGCCGTGGTAGTGGCTTTGCCAGTTGCGCTTATTGGCGTACTGGTTGATCCAGACTCTGTTCGGCTGCTCATGCAACAAGTGCTTGACGCGCTTGATGCGCGTTTCCAGATAACCGCCCTGGCTATCTTTTTCGGTGACGATGTCGACCTTGCCGCCGTAGCAGCGGATGATGTGCAGGTTGGTCGGGGATATCTTGGGATCGACGACTGCCGTAAAAGACAGGCCGTGGATCCGGCACACCATGGCCAGGGCGATGGCCAGGTTGCCGGAAGAGCTTTCGACGATATGCGCATTCGGCCGGATCGAACCCTCGGCCAGCCCGCGCTCGACGATATAGCGCGCCGGCCGGTCCTTGACGCTGCCGCCGGGATTGGCCATTTCCAGCTTGGCCAAAACCTCACAGCGTGGATCGTCGAATAGACGAGACAAGCGGATGATCGGCGTATTGCCGATGCTGTTCAGGATGCTGTGATGGACCATTTCGTTTCTCCGTTGAGAAATTTAGTTAATACGAATAATAATGATTACCATTTACAAAGTAAATGAAAATTTCCCAATGCAAATGAAAATTTCTGAATGAGAAGAAATCGAGGGCGGGCTTAGCGAGTATGCGGTGTTGGCGTGAGCGGCGGGTGCTGCTTGCTTAACGATGCCCAATAGCCTTGCAAAAGCAGAGTTTCAAAGCTGGGGGGGCGAGGACCACATGTGGCTATACCTTTTGTGTTGAAATGAGAAGTGCTCCTGACGACTTCGATGTCAGTCAAACGACAATTGACACGGCGGCGATCGATAATATTATCGACTTCATCAGTCACACCACAATTCATTTGAACTAAAGTGCAAGTGACACAAAGGGCAGGAGTCGGCGGCGGATTCAACTGGTCGATGCATTATAACTATAACCAGAAAGGTAAATAATTAGCAAAAATTCTAATCGCCTGCCATATAATTTTTTTTATTCGACAGAAAGTGAAAGGATTCCTTTGCCTATGCCATTACATATTGGGATTGTTGGATGCTCCGCTGAGGGTGCCGCGCTTTGCTACCGTACAATTTGTGCAGAGGGAGCGAAATTACTCGGTCCATATGCTCACCCGGAAGTATCAGTTCACACACATTCGTTGGCCGACTATGTTGAATGCTTGAATCAAGGGGACTTGGAGGGCGTTGCGGAACTTATGTTGTCATCCGCAAGAAAGCTCGCCGCCGCGGGCGCTGACTTCCTAATATGTCCAGACAATACAATTCATCAGGCCTTTGCTACAGTGAAGAAAAAATCGCCCTTACCCTGGCTTCATATCGCGGAAGTGGTCGCTGCCGCGGCTGTGATGCGCGGCTTTCAGCGATTAGGCATCACCGGAACACGCTGGTTGGTCGATAGTTGCGTTTATCCCGACGCCCTAGCGGCAAGGGGCCTGGATTTTGTGCGGCCCAGCGATGATGAGCGTGCCGTGATAGGGAGAATCATCATGGATGAATTGGTCCATGGCATTTTCAAGCCAGAAAGTGTGGCTAGTTTTCAAAGCGTCATCGAGCAACTAAAGAACGATGGGTGTGATGCCGTTGTCCTGGGGTGCACAGAAATTCCATTGATCATCAACGATTGTAATTCGTCGTTGCCAACGTTGGATTCAACTCGGCTGCTAGCTCTTGCCGCGCTTGAAAAGGCCACAGGTAAAGCCTCAATGCTTGCTTCATAAGGCACAGATGGCCGCTCATCTGAAATGACAAACTAACCGTATGAGCAAGTTCACATTTCTACGTCCTCTTTGGAGACGCGCTTTTGGCGGCTAGGGGCGAATTCGGTCATGCGCGAATGACAGAGTCCGGCCAGAAGGAGCCATTCGACAAGAGCTGCCTGGCGATGGACAATCAGTGTTCGGATACGACTACGCGGAAAACTCATGAGGTGTCTGTTAAAAACCAGCTTGTTGCGTCAGTTGTTCGCAATCAGCCTTGCCACAGCGGTTGCATTGCCAGTACTGGCTCAGGAAATCTACAACGACCTCGCCTCCAGGCCGTCCGGAAGAATCTATTTCAACAGCGTCACCCCGAAGAGCAAATGGGAGCTAGTCCGTCGTAAGTACGGCAGGAAGCCAACGACCGTTTGGGGCATGCTGTACATGCCCGAGAGCGTCCAAGGCAGAGTTCCCGCCATGGTGATCTCCCACGGGTCAGCGGGCGTACAGGAAAAGGACATCGACCGCTGGGTACGTGCGTTCAACCAGATGGGAATCGCAGCGTTCGTGGTCGACTCGTTTGGCGGGCGCGGGATTACTGGCACCATGGATGACCAATCGCAATTGAGCCCTGCCGCCAACGACGCCGATGCGCTATTTGCCTTGAAACTGCTGAGTACGGATCCGCGTATCGATCCGCAAAGAATCGGGCAGATCGGATTTTCACGGGGTGGGCACGTTGCGATGGATATGGTGCTCGAATCGTTCCGAAAAGGTGTCATCGACGACGATACACGGTTCGTTGCACTGATTGGTTTCTACCCCGGATGCACTCAACTCTGGTGGGAGGTCCCGCCACCTCCGTTGACAGGGGCACCGTTGATGCTGGCCGTGGGCGAGAAGGATGACTACACACCAGCGCAGCCATGCCTCAATGCCGCGGACACTATGAAGCGAGATGGACAGTCGGTGGAGGTGCACGTGTACCCCGGGGCTTATCACGATTTCGACAATACGCACGTCTACTTCAAGTACTTTCCCGGTGCCACGACGCTCCGCGATTGTCCCCAGGCTATCCTCGACGTTCGGCACGATGCGTATTACCGACTGCTGACCGGCGAGAAATACGCCAGCTTCCAGGCTATGGTTGCTGAATACAGGCGCTGCATTGCTCGAGGCGTCTCAGCTGGCTCCAGTCTCGATCAAGGCAGAAAATCCGAGGCTGATGTAAAAGCGTTTTTGACGAGGGCAATGGGGTTGTAGCGATGGGGCTCTGTTTCCGTGGAAGCGGCCGGGTTCGCTGGCGGATTGCTGTTCTTCAAACTCAGTCTATCAGCGATAAAATTTGTCCCCTTATTCACGGTTAAGTCTGAGCAATTACAATTGAGGAACAGTTGCAGCTTAGCTGGCCGCAGGAAGCCGATACCGTACTTCCCGAGGCGCTAGCCACCTTGGCCCGGCTATTCTTTATCAGGCAAACTTGCCAATCTGCTTAACCACCGCATTACGCACCGAACCGCTCACCACAAACGACTGCGCCACCACGATATCGTTGTGGAACCAGCGATCGCCTTCCAGGCAAGCCGGAATCTGGCGGCGGATTTCCTGATACGCCGCTTGCGTTCCCTTGCCCAGCACGAAGCCCGGCAGCAGATCTTCCGTCATGGTCAACGCCTGCGCCGCCAGCAGCATCTCGACGCCGATGATGTATTGCGTATTGGCCACCACCGTCGCCGCCTTGCGCGCGCACCAGGTCGAGTTCGAGACGTGGTCTTCGCTATTGCCCTTGGCCGGAATGCTGTCGACGCTGCCGGGCATGCACAGGGTGCGGTTTTCCATCACCAGCGAACTCAGCGAACATTGCACCACCGGATAACCGGTGTTGACGCCACGCACGCCGCTCATCAGATTGCGCGGCAAGCCCCACGACAGGGTCGGGTCGATCAGGCGCGCGACACGGCGTTCGCAGATGCTGCCCAGGTCGGTAATCGCCATGGCCAGCAGATCCATCGCTTGCGCCAGGTATTGGCCGTGGAAATTACCGCCGGAGATGATTTCAAAGCCGCCGCCTTCCTTGTCGAAAATCAGCGGGTTATCGGTAGCCGAGTTGATTTCCTTGTCGACGATATTGTCGATATAGTCGAGCGCATCGAATACCGGGCCGTAGACCTGCGGCGCGCAACGCAGCGAATACACATCCTGGATGCGCGCGCTGTAAGGGATATCGGTACGGCGCGTTTCTTCCGGAAACTGCACGGCCCGCGCTTCATGCGTGGTGCGGGTCGACCCCGACAGCAGATTGCGGATGATGGCGGCAGTCTTGATCTGGCCGGCATGCGGACGGGCTTGCTGGATGCGGTGGTCGAAAGCCGCCATTTCAGCGCGCATCGCCTCCAAAGTCAGGCCCAGCGACAGACAGGCGTCGCTCAGCAGATTGCGTGCATCGTGCGCGACCAATACCGCTACCGCCAGCGAAGCGGTGCAGCCGTTGATCAGGGCCGAGGCATCCTTGGCTTTCAGGTCGAACTTGACCGGGCCGACGCCGGCCTTGGCAATCGCTTGCGGCGCGCTCATGCGCTGGCCTTGGTACATCACTTCAGCTTCGTCAAAGCCGGCAATCGCCGCCGC
>NZ_FNOR01000013.1 GCF_900107095.1 Collimonas sp. OK242 | reverse complement strand
GGCCAAATCGAGAAACTGCCAAGCTGGCTGCAATGGGCCAAAGCTATTCTGCCAAAGCAGACCGTGGTCGCTGAGATCGGTTTTAATCCTTATAACGGTCTGACCGGCTATACCCAAGGCAACGGGATCAAGACGGCGAAAGGATTTGATATCGCCGGACGTTTGACTTCGATGAAGATCGGTGACGGCCGCAATAGTATCGCCAGCTGGCGCTATGATTACGGCGTCGGTCCACGCATCCGGGCTCTGCAGGCTGCCGCCGATACGCAAACCAATGCCAGCGGCAACATCGTCAAGGCCAGCTACGACTACAGCGGATTCGGTGCATTGAAACCCGTCGCAGCCTTGCCTCATCTGCAGACCGTTGCCGCCACACGAGACAGCATGGTGCGCAGCATCCGCAACCAGCGCGATGCGTTAGGCCGTTCGGTGGATGATGGTCAGTATCGGTATAGCTATACGCCTGAAGGGCAGATTGAAACGGTAACGGATGCAAAAAGCGGGAAGCCGGTAGCTACCTACCGCTACAACAGCTTCAGTCAGCGCGTGACAAAAATCGTCTACGGCAACAGCCAGAAAGACGCTGTTACTACCCACTATTTGTGGCAACAAAACCGTTTGGTGGCGGAGACCGACCAGCAGGGGCGCATCAGCGCGCAATACCTGTATCTGACCGAAGACGGCAAACCGGCGCCGGTCGCCAAACTGGAAAGCGCGGCAGGGAAATCCAGTCGCCTGCTGTATATCCATGCGGACCAGCGCGGTGCGCCGATTGCCATGACCGACAGCGACCAGCATGTCGTCTGGCAGGCGGAAGTTGCGCCATGGGGACAGGCGAAGATTCAAAGCAAGGACGGCAGCACGCTTCACCTGCGCCTGCCTGGTCAGTATTACGACGCCGAGACCGGTCTGCATGACAACTTCCATCGGACCTACAATCCTGCCACAGGGCGCTACTTGCAACCTGATCCGTTGGGATATCTGGATGGGCCGGATCCCTATTCGTATGTGCAGGGGGATCCGATCAACAAGGTTGATCCGCTAGGGCTGTATGAAGAAGATATTCATTACTACATGACCTACTTTCTGGCGATGGCGGCTGGGGTGGATCCTAGAATGGCCTATATAATTGCAACCGGCGACCAATATGTCGACAATAATCCCGCCACATATCCGCTCGCTCCAAGTTATTTTACGGCAGCGTGGGACATCCTCACCAATAACGCCGAGGTGCAAAACCGGCTGGCTAGTTATCATTTCACACAGACACCCGACGACGATCTCACAAGCGACCCAGCCACACGCTACTATGATCCAAAAAATCCGCAGTTAACTCGACTGTTCAACGCGTCGAAAAACGCGGGCGATCTCGGTAGCCAATGCGCCAAAGCTGTGATGTATGGTGAGTACTTGCATGCGTTTGAGGATACGTTCGCCCATCGGCGCTACGACAACAGGCCCGTTGCAATCAACGCTGGCTTTGGGCATGCCGTGTATGGCCATTTCCCTGATCATACGTACAATGAAACCCAAATTTTTGGACATGACTGGAGTTACAACGAAGACCGTTCTCTGGAGGCGGAGCACGAAGTGTTCGAACGCTTACGTGCCGACTGGGGAGCAACAACGAATCAGTCGCATACTTGGGAAGAAATTGAGCCGATGCTCAAAGGTGTCGGAAGTGTGGTGGGATTTAATGCGACGAAGGAAGACAGCAGTAATACCAGCGATTTTGCTGGGGCGAGCAAGAAAGTGGATATGCTGAATGACCAGCTTCAAAAATGGGGTTATCAATTTGTGGGTGTGAATGGAGATGTGGGAACACTTGATTTAACAGTGGAAAATAGAGGGCAATACAAGATCCAACAAGGCCAAGATAATCGTAATAATTTTTTGCGGTATAAGGACGATAGCAACGGTTATAAAACTGGGGATGCTTTCAATGAAAATGATTCAAGTTTCGAAGGTTCAATTTTGCCATGATGTCGAAAATAATGATTCGAATTAACAGATTAGGTGCGATGTTCTTGGCAAGCGTAACACTATTTTTGGGAGCGGTCGGGGTTGCACAAGGTCTGGAAAAGGAAGAGACATCGAAGACAAATATTGTTCAATACCGCGGGGAAAACTGCATTGAATTGAAAGACTTTAACAAATGGTCGGTTGGCGTTTTTAGGTCTGGAAACTATTGTGTTGCCCAGGATTTGTATCAAACGCTTCCCATGTTTCGTCTGCCGCATCAAGCTGTCCCTATGGGGGCATTAATTAGCATTGATAGTGGGAACGTGACAATCGATTTGATGCGACATAGTCTTTCGGCAAAGATCCCATATGGTAAAGGCGTCTGGCTGTATGACGGCCGTTTGCTATCGAATGATGGTGGCAGGATCGCACCTTATCGCGCGATTAGGATCGGCAATGGCAGTATTACGACGTCAAAGCAAGCTAGCGTTTTCATGGTGCATGCGGGGAATGAAAAAAATGTCCGGTTCTATCACAAAATGTTGGGTGTCGATGTTCGCTCTTCAGCTGGAAAACTTGCAGACTACGATGGTGATATATCTCAATATCGTTCGACTGAATATGTTCTAGAGAATTTGACGCTAGAGGCCGACGGCACGGTTATCATCATGCAAGGCAAGAGCAATGTGATTCGCAACTGCAAAATCATTGGTGGCAACGGTGCTGTGAATTTGTACGGCCCCAATCTGGTATTCGAGAACAATGAAATCATTCTGAGAGCCAAAGATCAAAAAGAAGCAGGTGATGAACCACCGGTAGCCCTATATCTGGAAGATGCCGCTGACAGCGTAGTGCGTAACAATCGTATTGTGATAGAAGGCCGGGCCACGGGATCCGAGGCTATCGTATTAAAAAATTCACGGAACGTCACACTGGAAGGTAATACCATCACGGGAGCCGAGGAGGCATATAAATTGCTCGACGACAGAAGTTCAGTCAGAGCCGCTGTGAACATAATGCGGTAGCGTTTCTCAAAGAACCAACGTCAAATATTTACGTGATATTCCCGCGATGCGGTTTCATGAAAAAGATGGCGTGAATCTATATCTCATAAGATGCTACCCACTATTTATAGCAGCAAAGCTGGTTGGTGGCGGAGACCGACCGGCAGGGGCACATCAGCGCGCAATACCTGTATCTGACCGAAGACGGCAAACCGGCGCCAGTCGCCAAACTGGAAAGTGCGGCAGGAAAATCCAATCGTCTGCTGTATATCCATGCGGACCAGCGCGGTGCGCCGATTGCCATGACCGACAGCGACCAGCATGTCGTCTGGCAGGCGGACGTTGCGCCATGGGGACAGGCGAAGATTCAAAGCAAGGACGGCAGCACGCTCAACCTGCGCCTGCCTGGTCAGTATTACGACGCCGAGACCGGTCTGCATGACAACTTCCATCGGACCTACAATCCTGCCACAGGGCGCTACCTGCAGCCTGATCCGCTGGGATATCTGGATGGGCCGGATCCTTATTCGTATGTGCAGGGGGATCCGATCAACAAGATTGATCCGTTGGAGTTATACCAGTCGGATATTCACTATTACATGACCTATTTTCTTGCCATAGCGGCCGGGATAGACAAAGAAGACGCCAGGACGATTGCACTTGCGGCCCAGTTTGTCGACGATAATCCCTTGACGGAACCAATCGATTTAGATGAAACAGGTTCGCCCGAATATATAAAATCCATATTCGATAATCAACCTCGTCTAAAGAACTACCATTTCACGCTTTCGGATGGTACAACTGGCACGACAGAAGAAAAATACAAAAATAATAATCTTGACCTTGCTCTAACCGATCCTAGCCAACAGCTGCTGAATCTTTTGCATGCAGCTGAAAACGCACCAACAAAATGCCCAAGTTTGCAATTTTTTGGGGAATATCTCCATGCGTTTCAAGATACATTTTCTCATCGAAATTCAAATGATATTCCTGTCGATGCTGTTTGGCATGTCCCTCTTTCTGATACACAGCTTGGAATCGGACATGGCTATTTGGGTACCAATCCAGATATGACCTACAACCACTCTGGCTGGAATACCAACGAAGCTCGGACGTTGGAAATGGAAAAGGACGTGTACACGCAAATGATTAATATGAAAGGGCAACTAGGGATATCTACAGCTGAGATTGCATTTAGTGATCTCGAACCTTTCCTCGAGCAATATAACGCTACAAAGGCGAATGAAGACACTATAAAGGAAGATGCAAGTATCGATCCAACCCATCCGAATTTTGCTTCGAAGGTCGGGGAACTACAAGTAGTGTTGAAGTTGTTGGGCTTCGAAGGAATTGACATGACGCCAAAAGGAGCAGACGGATACATGAGGCCAGAAGCTGAAAGTAATAGGTTGAAAAATCTAGACGGCTTGGATCAAAAAGATTATCCGGGAACTTGCATTACATCTTGTGTAAAGGCGAATTAAGTGTCAAAACGAAACGTCATAAATGCTTCACTTGCATCGGCGAGATCATTGGCAACTATACGTAGAAGAAATACATTCTTTAATAAATGTATTGTGCTAATAGCCGGTAATGTTGCATTGCTTGGATGTACATTTTCTGAGTCGGCATGTGCGGCGGATGCTATTAGCAATCCAGTTACGTCATGCGAAGTGCTTCACTGGGATCGAAAAGGATCTGCATTTCCATATCTTTCGGTAGTTAAGCCCGGAAAATATTGCATTGATCAAGATTATCGTTTCAGTTGTTCCGAATGGCTGGGGAGCTGTGGCAGTAGCGCATTCTTGGAAATATTCGCGAACGATGTTGAGGTGGATTTGCAGGGACATACCTTGAGCTTGTCGGGAAGCTCTATCGAGATTTTTGGACGCGGCCGTAACATTGTTATTAAAAATGGCGTGATCAAAAAAGGAAAAATTGCTATTCAATCGCTGCATGCGCCAAGCTCCGACAATATCAATAGAGGTGGGGGCTATACGGCGGATCGCTTTGACGCAGATAATTTCACTCGGGTTGAAAATATGCGCATTGAAACGGGAAGTATTGCTATCTCAGCTGCCAATGCTGTAGTACGCAACAATGACGTTGCATTGAATGCCGGCTTCCTGGCGCCAGTAGTTATCCGTGGCCCTCATCCGGTAGTTGAAAACAATCGATTAACGAGAAGCACGCAGCCGTCGAAATTTTCTTCCTATGGGATTTATCTACGGGACGTGGAGCATGCTGTAGTGCGTGGCAATACCATCAGGAATTATGGGACAAGTGGAAATACGGCAGCAGTTGCTTTGCGGGATAGTCAAAGCGTGCACATGGAGAACAATCGCATAGATAATTTTGAGCGGCCTCTCGAACAAATCGATGCCACTGATGGACAGGCAGGCGTCAATTGAACTCAATGAGGTCTATTTTTATAGAACCACCAGCTAAGTTTTTTGTTGAAATAACGGACACGATGTGATCAAACGTAACAGCGGGTTGCAAGTGTGTATTCGTCGAATTAAGAAGCGCTGGCACGACTCGCCGTCTGTAAAAAAAACAAAAGGAAAAAGGAATGAATATGAACATCAAGAAGAATTTTCTTGCACTGGGACAGACAGGAATTTTGTTGATTGGTGGATTGACAGACGTTGCGCATGCGAGTGGTGGAGAGCTATGGGTTGGCTTTGCCGCCATGACCTGTGTCGTACAAAATCCTGCCAACGAAAAGTCGCCTGTAGGCAAGAACTTGCTTTCGATGCCGCAATTCCAGCAGCAGTTTGCCACCATGAGCGCGGCTCGCGAATGCATCGTTCGGAAAAATTTACTGTCGAGCGAACTGTGTAGTGCTCTGTTGCAGGGCGAACCAAAAATGTCAAAGGTTCAGATCCACGAGTTGTATGAGAAGCACTCGACAGAAATTCAAGGATTGCAGAGTCTCAGTGACTGTGAGACCAGTAAACATTAGCAATGGCAAATAAGGTACTGAAGAACGTGAGGCAGACGCTAATGGGCAGCGGCTAATTACTTGATGAGAGAAGTTCAGTCAAGGCGATGGAGAACATGGCACGGCACCCCGGTAAATAATCAAGATGGTGGCAGTCAAGACGCATCCTGGAAATGTCGCTTCTTAGAGTTGTCTTGCGAACATATCTCTGCAGCGGTGAGTTATGGGTTGGTCCCGCCGCCATGATTTACATCGTGCAAGATCCGGCCAACGAAACGACAACCATGGACAAGAATTTGCTGGCTGTGCCGTAATTCCAGGAACAGGTGTCCGTCATGGGCAAGGCTCGTGAATGCATCGTTCGGAAAAATCTACTGTTGAGCGAACTGTGTAGTGCTTTGTTGCAGGGTGAACCAAAAATGTCAAAGGTTCAGACTCACGAGTTGTATGAGAAGCATTCGATAGAAATTCAAGGACTGCAGAGTCTCAGTGACTGTGGGACCAGCAAGCGTTAGGGATGGCATATAAAGTACGGAGGAGCGCGAGGCTGACGCTAATGGGCGGCGATAAGCTGCTTGACGAGAGACGCGCAGCCAGAGCAATGGCGAACACGGGCCGGTACGTTCGTCTTCAACGCAGCACTACCCTCTGTTAAACATCATTCAAAGCGCGCCGATACTGGATTGCTTCCGCCACATGGGTTGAGGCAACCTGATCGGCGCCGCCCAGATCTGCGATCGTGCGGGCAACCTTGAGTACGCGATGATAGCCGCGTGCCGACCAGTTCAGGCGGGTCATTGCTCCTCGCAGCAACTTTTCTCCGGCACTGTCGGGTTTGCAGTATTGATCGATTTCTTTGGCCGACAAACCATTGTTCTGTTTGCCCTGGCGTGCCAGTTGCAGCACGCATACCTGTTCCACTCTGGCAGCTATCGTCGCCGACAGTTCGCCGTTGGCTGCTTTCAATAATTGATCCTGAGGTAGCGCAGCCACCTGAATCTGCATGTCGATCCGATCCAGCAATGGGCCGGAGATTTTGTTTTGATAGCGCAAGATATTATCGGGCGTGCAGCGGCACTGTTTTACGGCATCTCCAAAATAGCCGCAGGGGCAGGGGTTCATGGCCGTGATCAGCTGGAATTGCGCGGGGAAATCGGCTTGCCGGGCCGCCCGCGAAATCGTGATGTGGCCGGATTCCAGCGGTTCGCGTAATACTTCCAGCACGCGCCGGTCGAATTGCGGCAGCTCGTCAAGAAACAATACGCCGCGATGCGCCAGTGAAATTTCACCGGGACGGGGCGGGCTGCCACCGCCCACCAGTGCTACGGCCGATGCCGTGTGATGCGGGGAGCGATAAGGCCTTACTTTCCAGGCTGCATTGGAAAAGCCGCTGGCGAGCGACTGCACTGCCGCCGATTCCAGCGCGTCGCGATCGCTCATTGGCGGCAAAATGCCAGGCAAGCGCGCCGCCAGCATCGACTTTCCAGTGCCGGGCGGCCCCATCAGCAATACGCTATGGCCGCCGGCTGCGGCTACCTCCAGTGCGCGCTTGGCTTGCAACTGACCTTTTACATCGCTGAAATCCAGATAGTGAGGCGGTTTTCGTTGTTGTTTTGCAACATGGCGCGACAACCTTGTTTCTGCTTGCCGAGAACTGAAGTGGCTACACACTTGTAATAGGCTGTCGGCCGGTAAAATGCGGGCATCGGTAACCAGCGCCGCTTCATCGGCGCTGGCGCGCGGCAGGATGAAGGCGCGGCTCTTGGTGGCAAGCGGATTAGCGTTCTGGGCAGTCATGGCAAACGTCATCGCCAGCGCGCCGCGTATCGGCCTCAGCTCGCCGGATAGCGACAGTTCGCCGGCAAATTCATAGTCATCCAGTTCATCCGCCGGTATTTGTCCGGAGGCTGCCAGGATGCCGAGCGCAATCGGCAAATCGAAGCGGCCTGACTCTTTCGGCAAATCGGCCGGCGCCAGATTAACCGTGATACGGCGCGAGGGAAATTCAAAACGGGCATTTTGCAGCGCCGCGCGGACCCGGTCTTTGGATTCCTTGACCTCGGTTTCGGGCAGGCCGACGATAGTAAAAGATGGCAGGCCGTTGGCCAGGTGGACTTCAACTGTGACTGCGGGCGCTTGCATTCCTGCCAGCGCTCGGCTCTTGAGTACGGCCAGCGTCACTGGCGCGACATCATGGGTGCCTCAAAAACCTACTGCGCGGCGCAATCTCGACACTGCGATGCTCACCGTACTTTCGTACGGCTGCGCTTCTCGTGCCGACCTTGCGCCGCTCGCTACGGTTTTTCGAGGCACCCATCATGGGCGCTTCAGTTGCGCTTCAAGCTCGGTCACGCGGGCTTCGAGAGCTTCAAGTTTTTCACGCGTGTTGGCCAATACCTGCGCTTGCACGTCAAATTCTTCGCGTGTGACCAGATCCAGTTTGGCGAAACCCTGGCCCAGCATTGCCTTGACGTTCTTTTCGATATCTTTAGCAGGTGAATTTTCGATGGCTTGATTGATTTTGGCCTGGATGTCGTCAAAAAAGTTGGGTTTGTTCATGATCGGTCGCCCTTTGGCAGTAAATAAAAAAATGATAACCGATACGCGCAAACCCGGCATTGAAATCGCGATTCGGCGCGGCGATTTAAGCCATTACTGCTTTGTGGGAATCATCCTGCCGTCCAAGAAGATTCAGCATATTCTTAATCGAGCTGCTTGCGATATTGCACGAAACCTGAACGCACCGCGATGCGGTCGTACAGTTGCATGGCGGTCTTGTTGGTCTCATGCGTCAGCCAATGCACGCGCGTGCTGCCGGCGGCTTTGGCTTCTTGATACACGTGTTCGATCAGTTGCCGGCCGGCGCCGGTGCCGCGTTGCTGTGGAGAAACGTACAAGTCTTGCAAATAGCAGGAGTCTTCCACGGTCCAGCAAGACCGCTGGAAAATCCAGTGGACCAGGCCGACCGCCTCACTGCCCACCATCGCCAGTGCGCCAAATATCGGCTCCTTGGGATCCAGCAAACGCTGCCAGGTTAGCAGGCGCGTGGCCTGCGGAATGTCAACTTCATAAAAATCCTGGTAGCCCTGCCATTGCTGCTGCCAGATAACAAAATCCTGTTCGCCGAGCGGTTTGATATACGTTTGTACGCTTGATGTTGATTCTGAAGCCAAGATAACCTCCTATGAGAATACGGTGACGATGGACGATGAAGAAACGAAAGCAGCGTCTATCGTAGTGATCGTAACGCCATAAGTTGGCATCATCAAAGATCCAAGATTGCTTATATTTATAGGTCCAATGTGAAGCCTGTGCCGCCCCTTTCGATGAATCTGGATCCCGCCGGCATTGCACTCGATCCCGGCAAAGGCTCGGCCAAGCAACTCTGCCTGGCGTTGCGCCAGCGGATCCTGGCAACTGCCGCCACCGTAGCCAGGTCTGACACGCAAGCGGCGGCAAGCCCAACCGTACAGCAGTCATCCATGCAGCACCATTTGAGCAGCTATGGCGAGCGGCGCCGGATGTCCGATGGCCCGGCGCGATGCCCTGATGGGAGCCTGGACGCCTCTGTTTGGGCAGCAACACCCTTTGCCCAAGGTCGCCGCAGGTCTGCACTTGAGCCTGCCCCTGAGCAGTGCAGAGCAGGAGATCCAACTGGTGGCCCGGGCCATCGCCGCCGCCGTTGAAATCAATCCGCTTAGCCGGTTTCTGTTGCCTGGCCAAAACGTCAACCAGCAACATCGGGCCGGCCTGGTATTGGGTTTTGCCGGCGTCGACGAAACGTCGATTCGGCGCGCATTATCATCTCTGCAACAAGCCTGGCGTTGAACTGTAGTTGACTACGGGCTGTCATGTAGTTCTTTTCTGGATTTTTCGCACCAAAATTGATCTTATTTAAATGTCCGCTCTATTGTGGTGCATTTGTTTGCCAAAATTTCCTACGGAGGAACGTTTTTTATTATTTATTTGTTAATAGTTAATAAAAAGCAGTGGGTAAATGTCTCCACAATAGGTTGCTACGGGCCAAAAGGAGCGATCTGACCAGTTGGCATGGGTTCTGCTATGGAAAGCTTGAAGAGTACTGATTTAGCAGTTTTTCATTCAACATACCACAGGGACAACCATGAAAAAGCTGATTTTAGCCTTAGCAATAGCCTCATGTTTTACAGCAAGCCTGGCCTATGCCGAAGATGCCAAGCCGGAGGAAGCCAAGCCGGATAACGAAATCAGTTACAACATCGGCGCCGTCAACGACTATCGCTTCCGCGGTATCTCGCAAACGCGTTTCGACCCTGCTGTACAAGGTGGCGCTGACTACACCAATAATCCGACCGGCCTGTATGCAGGAACCTGGTTGTCCAACATTAAATGGATCAAGGATGCGGTCGACAGCGCCAATACGGGCACCGGCGGCAAGGGACCGGTGGAGTGGGATATCTACGGCGGCAAACGCGGCGATCTGCCTGGCGGTTTCACGTATGACGTGGGCGGTTTGTACTACTACTACCCAACCAATAACTACTCCCAAATCGGCAGAAACGCCAATACCTTCGAGCTGTATGGCCAGATCGGCTATGGCCCGGCCTATTTCAAATATTCGCATGCGATGACCAACCTGTTCGGCACCGTTAATAGCAAGAACAGCGCTTACTACGATGCCGGCGCCAATTTCGATGTCGGTGCGGGCGTCACGCTGGGGCTGCACCTGGGCCATCAAACGGTGGAGCACACCAGCTTTGCCAGCTATACCGACTGGAAAGTCGGCGTCACCAAGACCTTCGATCAGCTCGCCGGCATCACGTTGGGGCTGGCCTATGTCGGCACCGATGCCAAGGATGGCGCTTATGTCAGCCCGAGCGGCAAGAACCTGGGCCGCAACGGCGCTGTGTTTTCTGTAGCGAAGACCTTCTGATCGACGCAAAACAGCAGTATCCACGGCGGCAGGCGTAAAGCTATCCATGCACTCCACGCAAGCCGCCCCCAAAATAAGCGAGGCCGACATGAAACTGATTACAGCAATCATCAAACCATTTAAGCTCGACGAAGTGCGTGAAGCACTTTCGGCGATTGGCGTACAAGGCATAACCGTGACCGAGGTCAAGGGTTTTGGCCGTCAAAAAGGCCATACCGAGCTATACCGCGGCGCCGAGTATGTGGTCGACTTTTTGCCGAAAACGAAAATCGAAGCAGCGGTAGATGACAGCATTCTGGAGCAGGCCGTAGAGGCGATTGAAAATGCCGCCCGCACCGGCAAGATCGGCGACGGCAAGATCTTTGTGTTTGATCTGCAGGAAGTTATTCGTATTCGTACCGGTGAAACCGGCAAAGACGCAATCTAAGGGGATAAAAAAAATGAACAGAATGCTTACTACGATTTTAGCGGCTTGTGCGCTGATCGCGGCAACTTCGATGTTGCCGGCATCGGCCGCCGACGAGGCATCCGCCAGCGCCAGCGTAGCAACGTCGGCCAGCGCAGATGCTTCAGCTGCTTCAGCTGCTGCGCCTGCAGCGGCAGCACCGGCTGCACCTGCAGCGGCCGCCGCTGCCGCCAGCGCTCCAGCCGCAGCGGCGCCTGCCGCGCCGGTACCGAACAAGGGCGACACCGCCTGGTTGTTGGTGTGTACCGCGTTCGTGATCTTGATGACTTTGCCCGGCCTGGGTTTGTTCTACGGCGGCCTGGTACGCAGCAAAAACATGCTGTCGGTGCTGATGCAGTGTTTCACTGTGTTCTCGCTGATCATCGTGCTGTGGATACTTTACGGTTACAGCATCGCATTCACGGAGGGCAATGCTTTCTTCGGTGGCTTCAGCCGTCTGTTCTTGCATGGCATGACACCGGATTCTGTCGCCGCCACTTTCAGCAAGGGCGTGGTAGTGCCTGAGTTTGCCTACGTGGTGTTCCAAGGCGCATTCGCTGCGATTACCTGTGCCCTGATCATCGGCGCTTTTGCCGAGCGCGCCAAGTTCTCCGCGATCCTGGTCTTCACCGTGTTGTGGTTCACTTTCGCTTACCTGCCGATGGCGCACATGGTCTGGTTCTGGCCTGGTCCGGATGGCTTTACCGACGCTGCCGCTGCCGAAAAAGTGACCGCTGCCAGCGGCTGGCTGTTCCAGAAGGGCGCGCTGGATTTCGCCGGCGGCACCGTGGTGCATATCAATGCCGCTATCGCTGGTCTGGTTGGTTCGTATGTGATCGGCAAGCGCGTCGGCTTCGGCAAGGAAGCGTTCAAGCCGCATAGCCTGACCCTGACCATGGTCGGCGCATCGCTGCTGTGGTTCGGCTGGTTTGGTTTCAACGCCGGTTCCGCCCTGGAAGCCAACGGCAGCGCCGCGCTGGCCTTTATCAACACCTTGTTGGCGACTGCCGCTGCAGTACTGAGCTGGAGCGCCGGCGAATGGATCGGCAAAGGCAAGCCATCGATGCTGGGCGGCGCTTCCGGTGCTGTTGCCGGCCTGGTGGCGATTACGCCTGCCGCCGGTTTTGTCGGCCCGATGGGCGCCTTGGTCATGGGCTTGCTGGCTGGCTTCGTCTGCCTGTGGGGTGTTACCGGCCTGAAGAAATTGCTGGGTGCGGACGATGCGCTGGACGTGTTCGGCGTGCATGGCGTCGGCGGTATCATGGGCGCATTGCTGACAGGCGTGTTTGCTGCGCCTAGCCTGGGCGGAACCGGCATCTATGACTATGTCGCCAATGCCGTGACGCCGGACTATTCGATTCCCGGCCAACTGTGGATTCAGTTTGAAGGCGTGCTGACGACCCTGATCTGGTCCGGCGTGGTTTCGCTGATCGCATTCAAGCTGGTCGACATCGTCATGGGCTTGCGTGTAACGGAAGAAGAAGAGCGCGAAGGCCTGGACATCTCCAGCCATGGCGAATCTGCTTATCACGATTAAGTTTTACCGAAAGGCGCCGGATAGCTGCAACAAAGCTATCCGGTGCGATGTTCCGTGTAATCCCGGGTCGTTAGCGATGGCCCGGGATTTTTGTTTTCTGCCATACTTGTTTCAGGGGATTTCAGCTTGGACCCGTCCATTACTCCGCAACGCTTGACCACATGCACGGTTGAAGACGTCAGGGCGGATCAGTTCGATCAGGTAGTCGGCCCGCTGGCCGAGATTCTGATGGCTTGCGTAGGACAGGGCGCCAGCGTCGGTTTTCTGGGCAAGCCGGATGCGGAAGATGCATTTTCTTTCTGGTACGGTGTCAGCGGCTCGCTGGTGAGCGGCGGCCGTCGCCTGCTGGTGGCGCGCTTTGCCGGACAGATTGTCGGCACCGTGCAGCTGGTGCTGGCGGCGCCGGCCAATGGCCGTCATCGCGCCGAAATTTCGAAACTGCTGGTGCACCCCGACGTACGGCGCAAAGGCGTCGCGCGGATATTGATGCAACGGGCTGAGGCAATCGCGCGCGCCGACGGCCGCTCCTTGCTGGTTCTGGATACGCGCACCGGCGATGCCGCAGAATCCTTGTACGGTTCGCTCGGCTTCGAATTGGCCGGCATCATTCCCGCCTATGCCCGTTCGACGGCCGGTAAATTGACCGACACCAGTTTCATGTACAAGCGGATTTGATGATTGCTGATTATCACGTTTGATTCGATGTCAATATGGCATTCTTGAAAAGGCGCCTGATGGCGCTTTTTTGTTTTTCCGGGGCTTTAAAAATTCCCGATTGACCCGATGTAAACTTGGCTCGTATACCAGGCCAATGAGCCGGTCGTTGGATCATCATGTTAAGTGGCGTCACACCGGGTAACCGGCGAAACAATGCATTTCCCGTTAGAATCTGCGTCTCTTGCCTGCCGAGGAAGTCCTGAAAGGATATTTCCATAGCAGGCGGTTGCGCAAGTTGCAGACGCTACATAGTTCCCAAAAAGAAAGCTTTATATGGTTCCCCACCTTGTCACCGCCCTGAACGGCCCTTTGCTCGAACTGGAAAAGAAAATCCTCGCGGCCACGCCTGCCATCGAGCGCTGGTTCCGGATGGAATGGCAAGAGCACACGCCGCCATTCTATTGCTCGGTCGACTTGCGCAACTCCGGTTTCAAGCTGGCGCCGGTTGATACCAACCTGTTTCCAGGCGGATTTAGTAACCTCTCGCCGGAAATGTTGCCGCTGGCAATACAGGCTGCGATGGCAGCCATCGAAAAATATTGTCCGGATGCTAAGAATCTGTTGCTGTTGCCGGAACTGAACACACGGAATACTTTCTATTTGCAAAATGTAGCGCGGCTGATGCAGATTTTCCGTCAGACCGGCTTGCATGTCCGGCTTGGTTCGCTCTCGGAAGATTTGAAGGAGCCGCAAACCATTGAATTGCCGGACGGCAGCACGATCACGCTGGAGCCGCTGGAACGTTCCGCCAACGGGCGTCGCCTGGGTCTGAAGAATTTCGATCCCTGCACCATTTTGCTGAATAACGATTTGTCTTCCGGCACGCCGTCGATTCTGGAAAATCTTAACGAGCAAAACCTGTTACCGCCGCTGCACGCCGGCTGGACCGTGCGCCGCAAGAGCAACCATTTCGCGGCCTACGATGAAGTGGTCAAGAAATTTTCCAAACTGGTCGATGTCGATCCGTGGATGCTGAATCCGTTTTTCGCCAAGGTCGACCAGGTCGATTTCCAGGCCGTCGACGGCGATGACAAATTAGCCGCCAGCGTCAGTTCGCTGCTGGCAAAGATACGCAAGAAATACAAGGAATACGGCATCACGGAAAAACCGTTCGTGATCGTCAAGGCCGATGCCGGCACCGACGGCATGGGCGTGATGAGCGTGACCGATGTCAGCCAGATCAAGGAGTTGAGCCGCAAGCAGCGCGAGAAACTGTCGCTGGGCAAAGCCGGCGGCGAGATCCATGACCTGATCATCCAGGAAGGCGTGCATACTTTCGAGCATATCAATGATGCGGTGGCGGAGCCGGTGGTGTACATGATCGACCGCTATGTGATCGGGGGGTTTTATCGCGTGCATGCCGAACGCGGCATCAATGAAAACCTGAATGCGCCGGGTGCCCATTTCGTACCGTTGGCCTTTGCCCAGCAGCATGCGTTGCCGGATATGCTGGCCAAACCAGGCACCACTGCGCCGAACCGGTTTTACATGTACGGCGTGGTCGCGCGTTTGGCCTTGCTGGCGGCTTCGCTGGAGATGGAAAAGACCGATCCGAATCCGGAAGAATATTAATATTGATTAGCACTCTGTCCTGACAGTCATTGGGCCCAAAAAAATGAAAATTGCTTTCCTCGCCGATCCGCTCGCTACCTTCAAGACGTATAAGGACTCAACCTACGCAATGATGGTCGAAGCCGTCAAGCGCGGCCATACCATCTATGCGTTCGAGCAAAAAGACATGGCGCTGGAAAGCGGGATTGTCACCGCCAACGTGATCCGCGTCAGCCTGACCGGCGACGACAAGGACTGGTACCGCGCCAGCGCGCCGGCGTCCATGTTCTTGTCGGAATTCGATGCGATCCTGTTGCGCAAAGACCCGCCTTTCGACATGGAGTACATCTACACCACGTATTTGCTGGAGCTGGCGGAAACACAGGGCGCCCGGGTATTCAACAAGCCGCAGGCGATCCGCGATCACAATGAAAAGCTGGCGATCGCACAATTCTCGAAATACACTTCGCCCACCCTGGTGACGCGCGATGCGGCGCGTTTGCGCGCCTTCCATGAAGAACATCAGGACGTGATCCTGAAACCGCTCGACGGCATGGGCGGCACCGGCATTTTCCGGGTCCGGCAAGATGGCCTGAATCTTGGATCGATCATTGAAACCCTGACCGACAACGGTCATCGCACCGTCATGATCCAGCGTTTCATTCCTGAGATCGTCGCCGGCGACAAGCGGGTGCTGGTGATTGGCGGTAAAGTGGTGCCCTTTTCGCTGGCGCGGATTCCGCAAGGCAGCGAAGTGCGCGGCAACCTGGCAGCCGGCGGCATCGGTGTGGCGCAGCCGCTGACGGCGCGCGATCGTGAAATCGGCGAAGCACTTGGACCGGTGTTGCTACAGCGCGGTCTGTTACTGGTAGGATTAGATGTAATTGGCGATTATCTGACGGAAGTGAATGTCACTAGCCCGACTTGCTTTCAGGAAATTAAACAGCAAACCGGTTTTGATGTTGCCGAGATGTTCATCAATGCGCTGGAAGCAGCGCTGCAGTAATCGCGCAGTAATCGATTACCGCGATTTATCTTGTCCTGATCGTCACGGTAAAAGTCGCGAAACAGGATGGTCGTTGTTGTAAAACCGCTGTAAACCCGGACAAATCCGCAAGCAGGATTTGAGATTGACACTATGATTGGCATTCTTCTTTTAACCCACGCCCCACTGGGCCAGGCATTCATCGCAGCTGCCTCTCATGTATTTCGCCAGACGCCGGAGCGGCTCGAAGCGATCGACGTGGTCGCCGACCAGAATCCGATTGAAGTGCAAACACTGGCAAAAGAGGCTGCGGCGCGGCTGGACGATGGTTCCGGCGTGTTGGTGATCACTGATGTCATGGGCGGCACGCCGTCCAATTGCACGCTGCCGTTTTGCACCGGCAGCCAGACTCAGGTGATTGCCGGCATCAGTTTGCCGATGCTGTTGCGCGCCTTGACCTATCGTAACGATACCCTTGACGTGGTGACCGAAATGGCGTTGGCCGGCGGTCAAGGCGGCGCGGTGCGGGTCGATAATCGGGTGCGGGTGGCGCACTAAGGCACTAAGGCGGTACGCCAAAGGCTGGGTCTTTCAATAAATCAAATATTAGATAAAAGACAAATGATTCAACAAGAAATCGAAATCATCAACAAACTCGGCTTGCACGCTCGCGCGTCAGCTAAATTTACACAACTGGCAAGTAAATTCAAATGTGAAGTCTGGATGACCCGCAACAAGCGTCGCGTCAACGCCAAGTCGATCATGGGCGTGATGATGCTGGCAGCCGGCAAGGGCAGCACGATATTGCTGGAGGCCGACGGCGAGGATGAGAAAAACTGCTTTGATGCCTTATATCAGCTGATTCAAGATAAATTCGGCGAAGGTGAGTAAGACGGCCTGCAATTGAGCGCCCTTCGACAGTTTTGAGCCCGGTTGCCTTGGAGATGGAGCATTGCCGCTAGCCATGCATGGCAGCGCTTGGACTCTGTCTCGCAATTGATAAAACATATTCTTTTCAGCGGGCTGACCAGATGGCATCCTTTACCTTACACGGCATTCCGGTTTCGCGCGGCATCGCGATCGGCCGCGCCCATTTGCTGGCGCCGGCGGCAATGGACGTCAAACACTACTTGATAGGCGAAGCCGAGGTCGAAGCGGAAGTCCAGCGTTTGCAAAACGCGGTGGCCAAAGTGCGCACCGAACTGCAGACCATCCGCAGCGATTTGCCCAAGGAATCCCCGCCCGAGCTGGGTGCTTTTGTCGATGTCCATCTGCTGATCCTGGCGGATCCGATGCTGGCCGAGATGTCGCTCGATATCATCCGTAACCGCCAATATAACGCCGAGTGGGCGCTGGTGACCCAGATCGACGAATTGTCGGCGCAGTTCGACGAAATCGAAGATCCCTATCTGCGCGAGCGCAAAATGGACGTGCTGCAAGTCGGCGAGCGTCTGCTGAAAGTGCTGACCGGCACCTCCACCCGATTGCCGGAGGTCGATAGCGACGGCGCTTCTTTCGCCAATATCGTGGTGGTCGCGTATGACATTTCACCGGCCGACATGCTGCAATTCCGCGACCGCGCTTTCGCCGGTTTCGTCACCGATCTCGGCGGCCAGAACTCGCATACCGCGATTGTGGCGCGCAGCCTGGACATTCCGGCAGCGGTCGGCATGAATAACGCCTCCCGGTTGATCAAGCAGGATGACTGGATCATCATCGATGGCGACGCCGGCGTTGTGATTGTCGATCCGGCAACGGTGATACTCAAGCAATATCGGGAACGGCAGGCACAGCTGCTGCGTTCGCGCCGGAAGCTGGGCAAGATCAAGAAAACCCGTGCGGTTACCCTGGACGGCACCGAAATCACCTTGTTGGCCAACATCGAGCTGCCTAGCGATTGTGCGGCGGCGATGGATGCCGGCGCCAGCGGCGTCGGCCTGTTCCGGTCGGAATTCCTGTTCATGGGCCGCATCGGCCCTCAACATGAGCTGCCGACCGAGGATGAGCAGTTTGAATCGTATCGGCAGGCGGTAGCGGCAATGAAGGGGCGGCCGGTCACCATCCGTACATTGGATGTCGGCGCCGACAAGCCGATCAATACCGAGGAGCAGACGGCGCTGAACCCGGCGCTGGGTTTGCGTGCGATTCGTTATTGCCTGGCAGAGCCGCAACTGTTCCTGACACAACTGCGGGCGATCTTGCGCGCCTCCGCCTTGGGCAAGGTCAAATTGCTGATTCCGATGCTGGCGCATGCCTTTGAAATCGATCAAACCCTGGCAATCATCGAGCAGGCCAAGCAACAATTGCGCGATGAAGGCATCGCCTTCGACGAAGCCATCCAGATCGGCGCCATGATTGAAATCCCGGCGGCGGCCCTGGCTTTGCCGATGTTTATCAAACGCATGGATTTCCTGTCGATCGGCACCAACGACCTGATCCAGTACACGCTGGCGATCGACCGTGTCGACCATGAAGTGGCGCATTTGTATAACCCGTTGCACCCGGCAGTCTTGTTTTTGTTGTCAACCGTGATTGCATTAGGCCGCAAAGCCGGGATCCCGGTGTCGGTATGCGGCGAGATGGCGGGCGATGTCAAATTCACGCGTTTGTTGCTGGGCATGGGTTTGCTGGAGTTTTCCATGCATCCGGCACAGTTGCTGGCGGTGAAACAGGAAGTGCTGAACAGCGATCTGGACGACCTGATGCCGCAAACCAAAAAAATCCTGCGCAATACCGAGCCGAGCGCGATTGCTGCGGCTGTCAGCCAGATGCGCATGCCGGCATAGCTGCCGCCATCAGCCTGTCCTGGAGTTCCAGTTTGACGCCAGGCCCCGACTTGGTTATTCTTGAGCTATCGCGCCGATTTGAATGGTCTTACCACCTCAGCTTGCGGGCGCGCGGCATCACCTGGTTTGCGGACCGGATGATGCTAAATAAATACGGCTAAAGCGAGCTTGAAGTACAAGCCCTGAATTTAGCCCGATATGCGAAAGCTCTCGGGCTTTTTTTATTTCCAAACAACACAAGCGTACGAACCATGTCCCAAGGAATAGTTTCCCCGCAATCCATGCATTTCGCGACGCCGCTGCAGTTGCAAAGCGGCGCGCTGCTGGCGGATTACACGCTGGTGTACGAAACCTATGGCAGCCTCAACGCCGACAAATCGAATGCGGTGCTGGTCTGCCATGCCTTGAACGCCTCGCATCACGTCGCCGGCGTATATCAGGACGACGCAAAGAGTGTCGGCTGGTGGGACAACATGGTGGGGCCAGGCAAGGCGCTCGACACCAATAAATTCTTTGTCATCGGCGTCAACAACCTGGGTTCCTGTTTCGGCTCCACCGGGCCGATGCATATCAATGCCGCCACCGGCAAGCCGTATGGCGCGGAATTCCCGGTAGTGACCGTGGAGGACTGGGTGCAAGCGCAGGCGCGTCTGGCCGATGTGCTGGGCATCACGCAATTTGCCGCCGTCATGGGCGGTTCGCTGGGCGGCATGCAGGCGCTGGCCTGGAGTTTGTTGTATCCGACCCGTCTGCGCCACTGCGTGGTGATCGCTTCGACCCCCAAACTGTCGGCGCAAAACATCGCTTTCAACGACGTCGCGCGCCAGGCGATCCTGACTGATCCGGGTTTTCATGGCGGCAATTATTACGCCTATGGCGTGGTGCCCAAGAACGGCTTGCGCGTGGCGCGCATGGTGGGCCACATCACCTATCTGTCGGATGACGACATGGCGGAAAAATTCGGCCGCGACCTGCGTTCCGGCGCTTACCAGTTCGGCTTTGGCATCGATTTTGAAATCGAGTCGTATTTACGCTATCAGGGCGATAAATTTTCTGAATATTTCGACGCCAACACCTATCTGCTGATCACCAAGGCCCTCGATTATTTCGACCCGGCCAAGGAATTCGGCGGCGACCTGACCCTCGCCCTGAGCAAGACTCAGGCGCAATTCCTGCTTGTATCGTTCATGACCGACTGGCGTTTTTCGCCGGAACGCAGCCGCGAAATCGTACAGGCCCTGGTAAACAATAAGCGTCGCGTCAGCTATGCCGAGATTGACGCACCGCACGGCCACGACGCCTTTTTGCTGGATGACCCGCGTTATATGGCGGTGGTGGGCGAATACTACAACCGCATCTGGCAGGAGCTGGAGCAGCCAGCCGTATCGAATGCAGTTACTGAAGTGGCAGGAGCGGTAAATGAATTTTGATCAACTAAGCAGTTTGCGCCCGGACCTGGCTTTTATTGCACATTGGGTGCGCGGCGAATCTCAGGTGCTCGACCTCGGTTGCGGCGACGGCGTCATGCTTGATTATCTGCAATCCGACAAGCAATGCGCCGGCTACGGCGTGGAAATCGATGACAGCAAGATCCCGGCTTGCGTAGCGCGCGGCGTTTCGGTGATTCAGCAGGATATGGAGGCCGGGCTGAACCTGTTTGCCGACGATGCCTTTGATACCGTGCTGTGCCTGTCGGCTTTGCAAATGATGAAAAATGTCGAGGGCGTATTGCGCGATATCGCCAGGGTCGGGCGCGAAGCGATCGTATCCTTCCCCAATTTCGCCTACTGGCCGCACCGGGTAGCGTTAATGCGTGGCCGCATGCCGGTTTCCAAGAGTTTGCCGTACGAATGGTATGACACACCCAACCTGCGTTGCGCCACCATCAAGGATTTTGAGGAACTGGCGAATGAAGTCGGCCTGGAAGTGCTGGAATGCGTCGCCCTGCATGATGGCCGGCCGATATCGGTGTTGCCGAACTGGCGTGGTAGTCTTGCGGTATTCCGCTTGCGCAAGAAATAAATAAGGCCGCATAACTATTTTGGTAAAACGCTAGCCACGTCCTTTCCGCGTTCGCGGGAATGACGGCGATTTCAGGCCGCGGTCTGCAACTGCAGGCCGGCGGCATACCCTAAACTCCCCGCCGCCGCGGGCGCATCCATGACATCAGATTCAAATCCCTGGCATCACTATCTCAACCGGCGCATGCTGATTTGCGCCTTCCTCGGCTTCAGTTCCGGCCTGCCGCTGTTCATTCTGCTCAGTTTATTGCAAGCATGGCTCAGTAAATCCGGCCTCGATGTGAAGGCGCTCGGCTTATTCGCGCTGGTGATGTTTCCTTACACCTGGAAATTCGTGTGGTCGCCGTTGATGGATCGTTTTCATTTCGGCAAACTCGGACGCAGGCGCAGCTGGATGATGTTGACCCAGGCCAGCCTGTTCGTCGCCATCGGCGGCATGGGCATGCTCAATCCGCATACGCAGGTGGCGGGGATTGCCTGCATCGCTGCGCTGGTGGCGTTTTTATCGGCCAGCCAGGATATCGTGATCGACGCCTATCGGCGCGAAATCCTGCCGGATAGCGAACAGGGCCTGGGCGCTGCCATCAACGTCAATGCCTATAAGGTGGCCGGCATGGTGCCGGGCGCCTTGTCGCTGTTCCTGGCCGATCACATGAGCTGGCAGGCGGTATTCTGGATCACGGCCGGGTTCATGCTGCCAGGTTTGATCTGCACCTTGCTGATCAAGGAGCCGACGGTGTACGGCGTGCCGCCAAAGAGCCTGCGGGAAGCCGTCTTGTTGCCGTTTCAAGAATTTATTGCGCGGGATGGCTGGCGTAGCGCATTGTGGATACTGGGTTTTATTTTTCTGTACAAGCTCGGCGACAGCATGGCAACCGCGCTTGCTACCCGGTTTTATATCGATCTCGGTTTTTCGCTGACGCAGATCGGTGTGATTTCCAAGACCACCAGTTTGTGGGCCAGTCTGGTTGGCGGCCTGGTCGGCGGCATCTGGATGGTGCAAATCGGAATCAATCGCGCCTTGTGGATTTTTGGCGTGGTGCAAGCGGTGACCATCCTCGGATTCGCCTGGCTGGCGCAGGCCGGGCCGGATCCTCTGGTGCTGGCGATCGTGATCGGCGGCGAGGCGTTCGGTGTCGGTCTCGGCACCGCGGCTTTTGTCGCGTATATCGCGCGCACCACCGATCCGCGCTACACCGCGACGCAATATGCCTTGTTCACCAGCCTTGCTGCGGTGCCGCGTACCTTCATCAATTCCTCGGTCGGTTACATTGTTGCAGAAACCGGCTGGTTTCATTTTTTCATTTTATGTTTCGTGCTGGCGCTGCCAGGGATGTTGATTTTATTCAAGGTCGCGCCCTGGAACGGAAAAACAGAAATCCCTGTTGCATCTTAGAAAAAGGATTAGAATCAAATCGTGTAATCCTCTTCTGGGCCGCATCGAAAAATGAAGCTGGCCGATCAAGGAACTGTGCGTATCTGAAGAGGTCGAAATCGCTAGAAATAATCTTCAATTTGTTTTCGCAACATCGTTGATGCGGGGGTGATATGGATATCTACAGCAGCTTTGCGAGTCGGTTCGACAAAACCAGAGAAGAAGAGTTTTCCTTAGAAGAATATCTTGCGCTTTGTAAGACTGAACCCGGCTGTTATGCAACAGCCGGCGAACGCATGCTGATGGCGATAGGCGAACCGCAACAAGTAGATACTCGCCACGACCCTTCCTTATCGCGCATCTTTGCCAACAAGGTGCTCAAGGTCTATCCGGCGTTCAAGGAATTCTACGGCGCCGAAGAGGTGATCGAACAAGTGGTCGCCTATTTCCGGCACGCGGCGCAAGGCCTGGAAGAGCGCAAACAGATTCTCTATCTGCTTGGTCCGGTCGGCGGTGGCAAGTCGTCGATCGCCGAGCGCCTCAAACAATTGATGGAACATGTGCCGTTCTATTCCCTTAAGGGATCGCCGGTCAACGAATCGCCGCTGGGCTTGTTCGATTACGAAGAAGATGGCGCCATCCTGGAAGAGCAATACGGCATTCCGCGCCGTTATCTGAAATCGATACTGAGCCCGTGGGCTGTCAAGCGCCTGCATGAATTCAATGGCGACATCCGCAAATTCCGCGTGGTAAAACGCTATCCGTCGATCTTGCGGCAAATCGCCATTTCCAAGACCGAGCCGGGCGACGAAAACAACCAGGATATTTCAAGCCTGGTCGGCAAGGTCGATATCCGCAAGCTGGAGCAATATTCGCAGGACGACGCCGACGCCTACAGCTATTCAGGCGGCTTGTGCCTGTCCAATCAGGGTTTGCTGGAATTCGTCGAAATGTTCAAGGCGCCGATCAAGGTGCTGCATCCGCTGCTGACTGCAACGCAGGAAGGCAACTTCAAGGGAACGGAAGGTTTTGGCGCGATTCCGTTTGACGGCATTATCCTGGCGCACTCGAATGAATCGGAATGGAAGGCGTTCCGCAACAACAAGAATAATGAAGCGCTGCTGGATCGTATTTACATCGTCAAGGTGCCGTATTGCCTGCGGGTGTCGGAAGAAATCAAGATTTACGAAAAGCTGATACGCACGTCTTCCTTGGGCAAGGCGGTTTGTGCGCCGGGAACCTTGAAAATGATGGCGCAATTCTCGATCTTGACGCGTCTGGGCGAGCCGGAAAATTCCAGCATTTTCTCGAAAATGCAGGTGTATGACGGCGAGAACCTGAAAGACAGCGATCCGAAAGCCAAATCGTTCCAGGAGTATCGCGATTATGCCGGCGTCGATGAAGGTATGACCGGGGTCTCGACCCGGTTTGCCTTCAAGATATTGTCACGCGTGTTCAACTTCGATTCGACCGAAGTGGCGGCCAATCCGGTGCACCTGATGTATGTGCTGGAACAGCAGATCGAACGCGAGCAGTTCCCGCAGGAGCTGGAACAGAAATACCTGTCCTACGTCAAGGATACGCTGGCGACGCGCTATGCCGAATTCATCGGCAAGGAAATTCAGACCGCCTATCTGGAATCGTATTCGGAGTATGGTCAAAATGTCTTCGACCGCTACGTCACCTATGCCGACTTCTGGATTCAGGATCAGGAGTTCCGCGATCATGACACGGGAGAAAGCTTCGACCGCGCCGCTTTGAACGCCGAACTGGAAAAGATAGAAAAACCGGCCGGCATCAGCAATCCCAAGGATTTTCGTAACGAAATCGTCAATTTCGTGTTGCGCGCACGGGTCTCGAACGCCGGCAAGAATCCGCTCTGGACCAGTTACGAAAAATTGCGTGTGGTGATCGAGAAAAAAATGTTCTCGAATACCGAAGATTTGTTACCGGTTATTTCATTCAACGCCAAAGGTTCGAACGAAGAGTTGCGCAAGCATGAAGATTTCGTCAATCGCATGGTCAGCAAAGGCTACACGCCGAAACAGGTTCGCTTGCTGTGCGAATGGTATCTGCGCGTGCGCAAATCGTCGTAAGGTGCGCATTGGGTACGCATTGGATAAGTACCAGCGACTCACCGGATGCATTCGACTAGGAGAGCCGACGTGTTGCATCAGATAATCGACCGTAGACTGTCTGGCAAGAACAAGAGCATTGCCAACCGGGAGCGCTTTTTGCGACGCTTCCGGGCGGCTATTCATCGCTCCGTGACGGAGGCCGTACGCGATCGCGGCATCAAGGAAATCGAGAACGCCAAAAGCATCAGCATTCCGCGCAAGGGGATCAACGAGCCGATATTCGGCCACGGTCCGGGCGGCAAGCGCGAGATGGTCCATCCCGGCAACCAGGATTATCTGCAAGGCGATCGCATTGCGCGCCCGGACGGCGGCGGTGGCGGTGGCGGCAGCTCGGCCAGCAATCAAGGGGAAGGCGAAGATGAATTCGTGTTCCAGTTGTCGCGCGAAGAATTCATGCAGTATTTCTTCGAAGACCTGGAATTGCCGCGCCTGATCAAGACTAATCTGCTGGCGGTGCCGAGCTGGAAAAACATGCGCGCCGGCTATTCCACCGCCGGCACGCCCAACAATATCGATATTGTCCGTTCCTTGCGCAGCTCGCTCGGACGCCGGATTGCGCTCGGTTCGCCGCTGGTGGTCAAGCTGCGCGAGCTGGAACTGCTGATGGAGGCGCTCAAGGCGGATCCCGAAGACAGGCGCGATGAAATCAAGCGCCTGGAAGACGATATCCATCACCTGAAAGGCCGCATCTGGCGGATCCCGTTCATCGACCCTTTCGATCTGCGCTACGTGAATCGGGTCAAGGTGCCGCAACCGTCCAGCCGGGCGGTGATGTTCTGCGTGATGGATGTGTCAGGTTCGATGGATGAGCAACGCAAAGACTTGTCGAAGCGTTTCTTCATTCTGCTGTATCTGTTCCTGACCCGTAACTACGAACATATCGAAGTGGTCTTCATCCGTCATCACACGCGCGCCGACGAGGTCGATGAAGATACCTTCTTTCATTCCCAGGAAAGCGGCGGCACGGTGGTGTCGAGTGCGCTGGAACTGATGAAGAAGATTATTGACGAGCGTTACCCGCCGGGGGACTGGAATATCTATGGCGCCCAAGCCTCCGATGGCGACAACTGGAATGACGATTCGCCGAAATGCCGGGAGCTGCTGGAACTGGAGATACTGCCGCGCTCGCGTTATTTTGCCTACATCCAGGTAACGGTCGAAGAGCAGAATCTGTGGACTGAATATCAGCAGATCGCCGCCGTCAATCCACAGTTCGCCATGAAAAAAGTGCAATCTGCCAGCGAGATCTATCCGGTGTTCCGTGAACTGTTTGAAAAGCAGGTGCACTCATGAATGACCGCTTGCAAAATCAAGTGCTGCCCTGCCCATCCGACTGGACTTTCGACCTGATCGAGCTGTACAACGACGAGATTGCCCGCGTTGCCGCCAATTACAAGCTGGATATCTATCCGATCCAGCTGGAAATCATCACCGCTGAACAGATGATGGATGCTTACGCCTCGTCCGGCATGCCGGTGAATTACCGGCACTGGTCGTTCGGCAAGCATTTCCTGATGACCGAGCGCGACTACAAGCGCGGGCAGATGGGGCTGGCCTACGAAATCGTCATCAATTCGAATCCCTGCATCGCCTATCTGATGGAAGAAAACACCATGACGATGCAGGCGCTGGTGGTGGCGCATGCGGCGTACGGGCACAATTCTTTTTTCAAAGGCAACTACCTGTTCCAGCTATGGACCGATGCCCACGCGATCGTCGATTACCTGGTCTACGCCAAGAGCTACATCGCCGAATGCGAAGAACGATACGGTTACTCCAAGGTTGAGGAACTGCTCGATTCCTGCCATGCCTTGATGCATTACGGTGTCGACCGCTATAAGCGGCCACAGAAGCTGTCGCTGGAAAAAGAGCGGGCGCAGCGGCGCGAACGCGCAAATTATATGCAGTCGCAAGTCAATGAATTGTGGCGTACCTTGCCTGAGAAAAAGGCGGGAATAGCCGAGCAGGTCGAAGGGCGTTTCCCGCCTGAGACACAAGAAAACCTTTTGTACTTTGCCGAGAAAAATTCACCGCTGCTGGAGTCATGGGAGCGTGAAGTGATTCGTATCGTACGCAAGATTGCACAGTATTTTTACCCGCAGCGCCAGACTCAGGTGATGAATGAAGGCTGGGCCACGTTCTGGCATTACACGATTCTCAACACGCTGTACGACGAGGGTAAATTGACTGACGGCTTCATGATGGAGTTTTTGCACTCGCATAGCAATGTGGTGTATCAGCCGCCGGTCAGCAAATCGTATTACAGCGGCATCAATCCCTATGCCCTTGGCTTCGGGATGATGAGCGATATCCGCCGCATCTGTGAAAAGCCTACCGATGAGGACCGGCAATGGTTTCCCGAATTGGCCGGAACGCCTTGGCTGGATACCTTGCACTACGCCATGCGTAATTTCAAGGATGAAAGTTTTGTCGCCCAGTACCTGTCGCCGAAACTGATACGCGACATGCGTCTGTTTGCCGTGCTGGACGATGAAAATCGCAGCGAACTGGAAGTCTCCGCCATCCATAACGAGGCCGGCTATCAGTACGTACGGCAAGCCCTGTCGCGTCAGTACGATATCAATCACCGCGAGCCGAACATCCAGGTATGGTCAGTCAACACGCGCGGCGACCGCAGCCTGACATTGCGCCATTTCCGCAGTGACGGCCGGCCGCTGGCGGATGGCACCGATGAAGTGCTGCGGCATATGGCGCGCCTGTGGCAGTTCGACGTGTATCTGGAGAGCGTCGACGACAGCGGCAACGTTTTGCAACGCTATGAATGCGTCAGCGAAAACAAGTATGCGTTGCGACCGTAGGCCGTAGGGTGGACGCAGGTGCCCGCCTTACGTCTTACGCCGTAGCCGCCGCCCGGCTATGCACCAGTTTTCCGGCCGCATAGGTAGCCGCGATAGTCCGGTCATCCCCCAGCAACGCCAAGGCAAACAACAGTTCTTCCAGGTTTTCCGTACGTTCGCTGCGGCGCGCCAGCAGCGGCGTGGCCTGCGGATCGAGCACGATGAAGTCGGCTTCGGCGCCGGCGACGAAATTGCCGATCGTTCCTTCCAGTTGCATGCTGCGCGCACCGCCCAGCGTGGCCAGGTAAAACATGCGCAGCGCCGGCAGATAGGTGGTTGCCATACGCGCCACCTTGTAGGCTTCGTTCATGGTTTGCAGCATGGAGAAACTGGTGCCGCCGCCGACATCGGTAGCTAGCGACAGCGGCATTCCTGCCGCATCGGCGCCTTTGAAGTCGAACAAGCCGCTGCCGAGAAACAGATTCGAAGTCGGGCAAATCGCGATGGCCGATTGCGTCTCCGCCATGCGTTGCCGGTCATGGTTGTCGAGCCAGACGCAATGGCCGTACATGGAGCGCGGCCGCAACATGCCGTATTTGTCGTACACATCCATGTAGCTGCGCGAATCCGGGAACAGCGATTTGACCCAGGCAATCTCATCGATATTTTCCGCCGCGTGGGTTTGCAAATACACATCCGGATAAGCCTGCGCCAGCTCGCCCGCCAGTTGCAGCTGGGCGTTGCTGGAGGTAGGCGCGAAACGCGGCGTGATCGCATACAGCTGACGACCGCGCTTGTGCCATTTCTTCAGCAGTTCTTCAGTGTCGCGGATGCCGCCTTCAGCGCTGTCTTGCAAGAAATCAGGGCAGTTCCTATCCATCAGCACCTTGCCGGTCACCATCCGCAGATTGCGCGCTTCGCTGGCATGGAAGAAGGCATCGACCGAAGTCGGATTGACTGTGCAATACACCATCGCCGTGGTGGTGCCGCAGCGCAGCAGCTCATCGATGAAGAATGTGGCGACATCGCTGGCGTGGGCCGGATCGTCAAACTTGCGCTCGGTCGGGAAGGTATATTTTTCCAGCCAAGGCAGCAAACCCGGCGCCGGCGAGGCGATCATGTCGGTTTGCGGGTAATGCAGGTGGGTGTCGATAAAACCCGGCATGATGATCTTGCCGCGGTAATCCTGGATGTTCAGTTCGGTTTTCAGCTCAGCCCGCAACTGCGCCGACAATTGCTGATAGTCGCCGGCTGCCACCACCTTGCCGTCGGCGATCAGCAGCAGGCCATCTTCGTGCCACGCATGAGCGTCTGCCTGATGGGCCGGATCGGCGGTGAAATGGAGAACGCTAGCGCGGTATGCCTGCAATGTGGACTGATCGATATTGCTGAAACTGATGGCTGCCATGAAACTATCCTTGAATGAAAACGCTTACGAAAGCGCTATGAGTAACTAAACCCGACTAAAGTCGGACTTATATTTCGTTGACGAGCTGCGGCCCCAATTGCGGCGCTGCTGTCAATTCTTGTTGGGCGATCTGTTCCCAGACCTGCAGCAACTGTGCGGTGACCGAGGCAGCGATGACGGCCGGTTCCTTGCCGACAATGCCGGGAATGCCGATAGGGCAGACCATGTCGGCCAGGCGTTCAAGAGGAATACCGCGTTCGTGCAAGCGATGCTCGAACTGCATACGCTTGCTCTTCGAACCGATCAGGCCGAACCAGGCCACGCCATCGCGCTGCAGAATCTGCGCCGACAGACGCTGGTCGAGCGCGTGATTGTGCGTCATGACCAGGAAGCTGGAGCCGGCCGGGGCACTGTCCACCAGGGCTTCCGGCGTATCGGTTGCTTCCACGCAGACATTGGCGGGTAATTCGTCGGGAAACATTTCTTCCCGCTCATCGATCCAGACCACCCGGCATGGCAAATCGCCGAGAGCCTTGACGATTGCAGCGCCGACGTGGCCGGCGCCAAACAGGAACAATTGCGGCCGCGTCGCCAGGCAGGCATCGAGCAGCCAGCGCTTACCGTTATCGTCGCGCAAGACCAGGCAGGCGCCGAGGTCGTTGACTGACGGCGTCGCCAAAGACGGCAGGGTCGGCAGCCGTCCCGGCCCGTGCAGGCGTTCGCCCTCGCCATCGCATAGTGCGGGCGGTGCGGCATCATCCAGGGCGACCAGGCGCCAGCTGTCTTCGGCTTCGCGCAAGCGGCGTTGCAGGAAACTGAAATAATCGGCGGCGGCGGGCGTTACGCGTTCAAACGCCAGGTGCACCACGCCGCCGCAGCATTGGCCCAGCGACGGTCCGAGAGAAAACCGTTGCAAGCGACGCTCACGGCTCAGCGACAGGCCTTCTTCCAGCATTTCGCGGGCGATCCTGATCGCCTGCAATTCGAGATGGCCGCCGCCGATGGTGTCGAACTGGCCGACCGCTGTCACCACCATTTTGGCGCCAGGCTCGCGCGGACCGGAACCTTCGACCTGCGCCACGGTGACCAGGATCGCCGTGGTGGTTTGCGAGGGTTGCGTGATCAGCGTGGTGAGCGCATCCAGCCAGTTGCTCATG
Source organism: Collimonas sp. OK242 (assembly GCF_900107095.1). Lineage (GTDB taxonomy): Bacteria > Pseudomonadota > Gammaproteobacteria > Burkholderiales > Burkholderiaceae_D > Collimonas. Next base: position 150,243 of record NZ_FNOR01000013.1, on the reverse strand, counting down.
GTGAGTCTCCCGATGATGGGTAAATGCGCTGGATCAGGCCGCACGCGCCATGGCGCGCACGGCATCGACCGACTTGAGAATCGCTTCGCTGGTCGCCGGTGCATTCAGCGGCGGATTGAAGCGCTTGCCGCCGACACTGGCGATCGCATCGCGGATCGCGAAAAATACCGAGAACGGCAGCAGCAAAGGCGGCTCGCCGACAGCTTTGGAGCGATGGATGCTGTCTTCGACGTTGCGGTTCTTGAACAGCTTGACGCGGAAATCCTGAGGGCAATCTGAAATGGCGGGGATCTTGTAAGTCGAGGGCGCGTGGGTCATCAGCCGGCCATCCTTGTTCCACCACAGTTCTTCGGTGGTGAGCCAGCCCATGCCTTGAATGAACGCACCCTCAACCTGACCGATATCTATCGCCGGATTGAGCGACTGGCCGGCATCGTACAGGGCGTCGGCGCGCAGCAATTTCCATTCGCCGGTGAAAGTGTCGACCACCACTTCCGATACCGAAGCGCCGTAGGCAAAGTAGGAGAACGGCCGGCCGGTCATGGTTTTGGGATCCCAGTGCAGGCCGGGGGTGGCGTAGAAACCGTCAGACCATAATTGGACCCGCGACAGATACGCCTTTTGCGCCAGCTCGCCAAACGCCATGCTGTGCTCGCCGAGATGGATGGCGCCGGCGGCGAAAGTCACCGCCTTGGCGTCGCCGCCTTGCAATTTGGCGAAGAATTCCGCCAGGCGCTGGCGAATGGTATGCGCGGCGTCCTGCGCGGCCTTGCCGTTCAGATCGGCGCCGGTGGAGGCCGCGGTAGCCGAAGTATTGGCGACCTTGCTGGTGTCGGTCGCGCTGACGCGTACCAGCTCCAGCGGAATCCCGAGTTCATGCGCCACTACCTGCGCCACCTTGGTGTTGATGCCCTGGCCCATTTCGGTGCCGCCGTGATTGACCAGTACCGAGCCGTCGGTGTACACGTGGACCAGCGCGCCGGCCTGGTTGAAGTGGGTGACGTTGAAGGCGATGCCGAACTTGACCGGCGTCAGCGCCAGGCCCTTTTTCAATACCGGGCTGGTGGCATTGAAGGCTTCGATGGCGGCGCGGCGCTGGCGATACTCGCTGCTGTCCTCCAGTTCAGCCACCAGCTCATGAATCACGTTATCGACGATCTTCTGGCCGTATTGCGTGACGTTGCGGCCTTCCTCATCGTTGCGGCCGTAGAAATTCAGCTTGCGGATATCGAGCGCATCGCGGCCCAGGTTGCGGGCGATTTCGTCGACGATGTATTCGATTGCAATCGCCCCCTGCGGTCCGCCGAAACCGCGGAAGGCGGTGTTAGATTGGGTATTGGTCTTGCCGCAACTCGCCTTGATGTCGACATCGGACAGGTAGTAGGTATTGTCGAAATGGCAGACTGCACGGGTTGCCACCGGCGCCGACAAGTCGGCCGAGAAACCGGCGCGGCTCACCATGTCGACTTTTGCGGCGACAATCCGGCCGGCATCGTCGTACCCGACTTCGTAATCGTAATAGAAGCAATGACGCTTGCCGGTGACCATCATGTCGTCGTCGCGGTCGGCGCGCAGCTTGACCGGGCGTTTCAGTTTGGCCGCGGCAATCGCCGCCGCCGCCGCCCACAAGGCCGATTGCGACTCCTTGCCGCCGAAGCCGCCGCCCATGCGCCGGCATTCCACCACGATGTTATGCGAATGCACGCCCAGCGCATGCGCTACCACGTGCTGCATTTCGGTCGGATGCTGGGTTGAGCACAGCACCAGCATGCCGTTCTGTTCTTTCGGGATGGCGTAGGAAATCTGGCCTTCCAGGTAAAACTGTTCCTGGCCGCCGACATACAACTGGCCGCTGACGCGATGCGGCGCAGTGTCGAACGCTTGCTGCGGATTGCCGCGTGCCAGGTGCATCGGCGGCAATACATAGGACTTTGCGGCATGTGCCGCTTGCGGCGTCAGGATGGCTGGCAACTCTTCATAATCGATGACGACCTTGCGCACCGCGCGACGCGCATTGTCATGGCTGTCAGCGACTACTGCGAAGATCGGCTGTCCCACGTATTCGACCAGGCCCTTGACCAGAATCGGATCGTCGTGAAGGATGGGGCCGCAATCGTTGGTGCCGGGGATGTCGGCTTCAGTAAATACCGCCACCACACCAGGTGCGCTGCGCACGGCATCGAGGTTGATCGAGCGAATCCGCGCATGGGCTTTTTGCGACATGCCAAGCGCGGCGTGCAATGTGCCTTGGGCTTCCGGGATGTCGTCAGTGTAGGTGGCTTCGCCCAGCACATGCAATATCGCCGATTCATGCGGATGCGATTGACCGACTTCCGCCCAGGCAGTGCTGCTGTCTTGTGGCGCGGTTTTCATAAAAACTTCAGTTTGCTTGTTCATGATCTCTACTCTTTGTCTTCGCCGGCTGTGAACTCAAGCACACACAAAAGGGTTTACCTGATCGCCGCGCAATGGCGCATCGATACGGGTTTCCAGCCAGAACCGGCGCAGCAGGTTCTGCGACGTCTTCATCCGGTATTCGGCGGAAGCGCGCATGTCGGAGAGCGGTTGGTAATCGTCGCTCAACAGCGCTACCGCGGTTTCCAGCACGCTTTCGTTCCAGACCTGGCCGCGCAATGCAGCTTCAGTCAGCGCAGCGCGCTTTGGCGTTGCCGCCATGCCGCCGAAGGCGATCCGGATATCGCGGATCTGGTCGCCGTCGAGGGTCACGGAAAACGCCGCGCAGACGGCTGAAATATCCTGGTCGAAACGCTTGGCCAGTTTGTAAGTACGGAAGCGTTGTCCTGCATGCGGCAATGGAATGCGTACGCTTTCGACAAATTCATCGGCCTGCATGTCTTTTTTCATATAGTCCAGGTACAGCGCCTCCAGCGGCATCACGCGTTGCCCGGCCGGACCGCGCAGCACGACTTGCGCGCCGAGTGCAATCAGCCATGGCGGCGAGTCGCCGATAGGCGAACCGTTGGCGACATTGCCGCCCAGGGTGCCGGCATTGCGGATCGGCAGCGAGGCAAAGCGTTGCCACATTTCCGACAATTCAGGGTAGTGCTTGCAGATCTCGGCGTAGGCGTCATTCAGCGTTACGCCGGCGCCGATTTCAAGTTGTCCGCCGCGTGTGACCATCGCGTTCAGTTCGCTCACCTGGCCGAGATAGATGATGTCGCCCAGATCGCGCATCTGCTTGGTTACCCACAGGCCGACATCGGTCGAGCCGGCCAGGATGCGTGCATCCGGTTTGGCGGCGCGTACTTCCACCAGTTGCGCCAGCGTGCGCGGTGCGTAGAAAGTCTGACCATCGTGCTGGTAGACGAATATGTCGTCACGCTGCAAGGGTTGCAGCGCGTGTTGCAAGGCTTCACGATCGAAGCCGACTGCCGGCAATTCGCCCATCCGGTGTGCGGCGTCGATGATCGGGCGGTAGCCGGTGCAGCGGCACAGATTGCCGGATAGCGCGATGTCGATATCTTTGCGTTGCAACGGCTGGCATGCGCTCGCTGCAGTGCCGGCGGACTTGCAGGCAGGAGCCTGGCCGCCATCGTTTTTCAGATACAGGTCCCACAGCGACATCACAAAACCCGGCGTGCAGAAACCGCATTGCGAGCCATGGCATTCGACCATGGCTTGCTGGACCGGATGCAAGGCGCCGTTGTCTTGTTTCAAGTCTTCAACTGTATACAAGGCTTTGCCATCCAGTGTCGGCAGAAACTGGATGCAGGAGTTGACTGATTTGAGCGTGACGCCATCCGCAGTCTGTTCGCCGATGACGACAGTGCAGGCGCCGCAATCGCCTTCGGCGCAGCCTTCCTTGCTGCCGGTGCAGTGCAGGTCTTCCCGCAGGTGCTGCAAGACGGTGCGGGTAGGCGCTGCCTGATCTACCGTGTGGATTTCGCCACGGTAGTAGAAACGGATGACATTCTCGGCCGTGGAATGCGGTGCGGGCGTAGACAAGACAATCTCCAATCGGGTTGGACTGTTGCAAAAACTGTGTCTTCGGGGCCGTATCGCCGGTATTGCCTGTGGGCGCTACCGCTCGTTACATATGGCCAGACTGACTTTGCAACGGTCTATTAATTATGACCCCAGATTAGCATTTGCGCCGCGGCTCCATATAGCGATACGGTTAATGTCAGGTATCTTGAAAATGGAATAGAGAACGCATAAGTAATTCCATTCGACAAATATAAGTATTGCCGGAGCGACATGATTGATCAATGATGCATTTGATAATTTCGAAGTATTCCAGATGTATTTCAGGCGCGTGAAATCTTTAGCGACGGCAATTGCAGGGCTATCAATGCGGCGGCGGGAGCGGTTATCATCACGCCTGAATAATTGATATTTCCCATGGAGCATAATTGTGACCCCATCCCGTAGCACATTACTTTGCCGGAACTGCGCATCAGGCGGCGCAACGCGGCAGCCAGAAAACCAAAAACAACAATAATCAAGGAGATACACACAATGCAGCTGCTCGAGAATTTTTTCAAGCTTAAAGAAAACGGCAGTGACGTCCGCACCGAACTGATCGCCGGACTCACCACTTTCCTGACGATGGCTTACATCATCTTCGTCAACCCGGCCATCCTGGGCGATGCCGGCATGCCGAAGGGCGCCGTGTTCGTCGCTACCTGCCTGGCAGCGGCCATCGGTACCCTGATCATGGCCATGTACGCCAATTATCCGATCGCCCTGGCGCCCGGCATGGGCCTCAACGCCTACTTTGCCTACGCGGTGGTGAAGGGCATGGGGGTTTCCTGGGAAGTGGCGCTGGGCGCCGTCTTCATTTCCGGCTGCCTGTTCATCATCGTCAGCCTGGTCGGCATCCGCGGCATGATCGTCAACGGCATTCCGCCCACGATACGGATGGCGATTACTTCCGGCATCGGCCTGTTCCTCGGTTTCATCGCGCTCAAGAGCTCGGGCCTGGTGGTCGCCAATCCGGCCACTTTCGTGCAAATCGGCGATCTCCACCAAATCCCGGTGATACTGTCGATTGTCGGTTTCCTGCTGATCGTGGTGCTGGATCACCTCAAGGTCAAGGGCGCGATCCTGATCGGCATCCTTACCGTTACCGTACTCAGCTTTCTGGTCGGCGGCAATACCTTCACCGGCGTGGTGGCGATGCCGCCATCGATAGCGCCGACCCTGTTCAAGCTCGACATCATGGGCGCCTTGTCCATGGGGATACTGAACATCGTGCTGGTGTTTTTCCTGGTCGAGATGTTCGATGCGACCGGCACCATGATGGGCGTGGCGAACCGTGCCGGCTTGCTGGTCAACGGCAAGATGGCGCGTCTTAACAAGGCTTTGCTGGCGGACAGCACGGCGATTGTCGCCGGCACCCTGCTGGGCACATCCAGCACCACGGCTTATGTAGAAAGCGCCGCCGGCGTACAGGCTGGCGGCCGCACCGGCCTGACCTCGCTGGCGGTCGGCATCCTGTTCCTGGCTTGCCTGTTCATCTCGCCGCTGGCCGGCGCCGTGCCGGCTTACGCCACCGCGCCGGCATTGTTCTATGTCGCCGGCCTGATGCTGCGCGAGCTGGTGCACCTGAACTGGGAAGACAGCACCGAAAGCGTGCCGGCCGTAATCACCGTGCTGATGATCCCGTTCACCTATTCGATTGCCAACGGGATTGCCTTCGGCTTCATTTCATACGCAGCGTTGAAATTGTTCACCGGCCGGGCGAAGCAAGTGCCTGCGATGGTCTGGATTATTGCTGCGGTCTTCCTGTTCAAGTTCATCCACCTGGGTGGCGACTGAAGACCGGCTTGCTTAAAAGCTGAAATTGAATAGTTGAAAATGCGTAGATGAAGAAAAGGGAGCGTTTCGAAACGCTCCCTTTTTTATAAGTTCGATTTACAAATTCGGCGCCAGCCAGCGCTCGACATCGTCCTTGCTGACATCGCGCCGGGCCGCCATATCGCTGACCTGGTCGTCGCCCACCTTGCCGACCACGAAATACTTCGATTCAGGATGGGCAAAATAAAAGCCCGACACGGCAGCACCCGGGAACATGGCGAAGGAATCGGTGAGCAGCATGCCGATTTCGTCGCACTGCAAGAGCTTGAACATGTCAGCCTTGACCGTGTGTTCCGGGCAGGCCGGATAACCGGGAGCAGGGCGGATGCCGCTGTAGCTTTCCTTGATCAAGGCTTCGTTGGACAAGTTTTCGTCCGGAACGTAACCCCACAGATCCTTGCGCACCCGCTCGTGCAGGTATTCGGCGAAAGCTTCCGCCAGGCGATCCGCCAGCGACTTCAGCATGATCGACGAATAATCGTCGTGCGCGTCTTCGAAGCGTTTTTCGTATTTCTCGATACCGATGCCGCTGGTGACGGCGAACAAACCGATATAGTCGGCGATGCCGGAAGATTTCGGCGCGATGAAATCGGACAGGCATTGATTCGGACGCGCAACGCCGTCGATCACCGGCTTCACGGTTTGCTGGCGCATGCCGTAGTAAGTAAACGCGACTTTGCTGCGGGTTTCGTCGGTATAGATTTCGATATCGTCGTCATTCACCGTATTGGCCGGCATCAGCGCGATGACGCCATTGGCAGTCAGCCAGCGGCCGTCGATCAGTTTCTTCAGCAGCGCCTGGCCTTCTTCGAATACCTTGCTGGCAGCTTCACCCACCACTTCATCTTTGAGAATGGCGGGATACGGACCGGCCAGATCCCAGGTCTGGAAGAAAGGACCCCAGTCGATGTAACGCGCCAGTGTGCCCAGGTCGACGTTCTTGAACACGCGGCGACCGATGAATTTAGGTTTGACCGGCGCAAACTGCAGCCGCGCGCGATTCTCGCGGGCGGCCGCCAATGTCAGCAGCGGCACCGCCTTCTTGTTAGCGTGCTGTTCGCGTATCCGTTCGTAATCGAGCGCGATGTCGTCTATGTACTGATCGCGTTGCTCGGGCGTCAGCAAGGACTGCGCCACGGATACCGAACGCGACGCATCGGGTACGTAGACCACCGGGCCATCGTAATTCGGTGCAATCTTGACTGCGGTGTGGGCGCGGCTGGTCGTCGCGCCGCCGATCAGCAGAGGCATCTTGACGCTGCGGAAATACGGATCGCGCTGCATTTCCTTGGCGACGTGCGCCATTTCTTCCAGCGATGGCGTAATCAAGCCGCTCAAGCCGATGATGTCGGCATTCTCCGCTTTCGCCATGGCCAGGATTTCCGAGCATGGCACCATCACGCCCATGTTGACCACTTCGAAATTATTACACTGCAAGACCACCGACACGATGTTCTTGCCGATGTCATGCACATCGCCCTTGACCGTGGCGATCACGATTTTGCCTTTGGGTTTGGCGGCGATGCCGGTCAGCTCTTCGTGCAGGCGCTTTTCTTCTTCGATATAGGGAATCAGGTGGGCCACCGCCTGCTTCATCACGCGCGCCGATTTGACCACCTGCGGCAAGAACATCTTGCCCTGGCCGAACAGGTCGCCGACGATGTTCATGCCATCCATCAGCGGCCCTTCGATCACATGGATCGGCCTTCCGCCGTTGCCCAGCAATTCCTGGCGGGCTTCCTCGGTATCTTCCACGATCCATTGCGTGATGCCTTGCACCAGTGCGTGCGCCAAGCGCTGCTGCACGGTGCCGCTGCGCCATTCCAGCGTTGCTTCTTCCTTCTTGTCGCCGGCCTTCAAGGTCGAGGCGATTTCGATCATGCGTTCGGTCGCGTCTTCACGCCGGTTCAACACCACGTCTTCGACCCGTTCGCGCAACTCGGCCGACAGATTGTCGTATACACCCATCATGCCGGCGTTGACGATGCCCATGGTCATGCCGGCTTTGATCGCGTGATACAGGAACACCGTGTGGATTGCTTCACGCGCCGGATCGTTGCCGCGGAAGCTGAAACTGACGTTGGAGACGCCGCCGCTGATCTTGGCGTAAGGGAGATTCTCGCGAATCCAGCGGGTGGCGTTGATGAAATCGACTGCGTAATTGTTGTGCTCTTCGATGCCGGTCGCAATCGCGAAAATGTTCGGATCGAAGATGATGTCTTCCGGCGGGAAGCCGATCTGATCGACCAGCAAGCGGTAGGCGCGCTCGCAAATTTCGATCTTGCGTTCGTAGGTGTCGGCCTGGCCTTTTTCATCGAAGGCCATGACGATCACGGCCGCGCCGTAGCGGCGGCACAATTTGGCCTGGCGCAGGAATTCCGGTTCGCCTTCTTTCATCGAAATCGAGTTGACGACGGCCTTGCCTTGCACGCATTTCAGGCCCGCTTCGATCACCGACCATTTGGACGAGTCGATCATGATCGGCACCCGCGCGATATCCGGTTCGGAGGCGATCAGGTTGAGGAAGCGCTGCATCGCCGCCACCGAATCCAGCATCGCTTCATCCATGTTGATATCGATGACTTGCGCGCCGTTTTCAACTTGCTGGCGCGCTACCGCCAATGCTTCGTCGTATTGCTCGTTGAGGATCAGCCTTGCGAAAGCCTTGGAACCGGTGACGTTGGTGCGTTCACCGACGTTGACGAACAGCGAGTTGTCGTCGATGGTGAATGGCTCCAACCCCGACAGGCGCATCTCGTGCGTGCTTTCCGGAACGATGCGCGGCGCAATGTTGGCGACGGTGTCGGCAATCGCCTTGATATGCGGCGGCGTGGTGCCGCAGCAGCCGCCGGCGATGTTGACGAAGCCGCTCTCGGCGAAATCCTTGAGCAGCGACGAAGTCACGTCCGGGGTTTCATCGAAACCGGTGTCGCTCATCGGATTGGGCAGGCCGGCGTTGGGATAAATACAGACGAAGGTATCGGCAATTTTCGACAACTCTTCGGCGTAAGGCCGCATCAATGCCGCACCGAGTGCGCAGTTGAGGCCGACCGTCAGCGGCTTGGCGTGGCGGATCGAATTCCAGAATGCCGGTACGGTCTGTCCCGACAGGATGCGTCCGGAGGCGTCGGTCACGGTGCCGGAAATCATGATCGGCAGACGCAGGCCAGACTCTTCAAAGAAGGTATCGATGGCGAACAGCGCTGCCTTGCAATTCAAGGTGTCGAAAATGGTTTCGACCAGCAGCACATCGGCGCCGCCTTCCACCAGGCCGCGGGTCTGTTCCAGATACGACGCAACCAGCTGGTCGAAGGTGACATTGCGCGCCGCCGGATCATTTACGTCCGGTGAGATCGACGCGGTTTTCGGTGTCGGTCCGAGTGCGCCGGCGACGAAGCGCGGCTTGTCCGGCGTCGAATATTTGTTGCAGGCGGCACGCGCCAGCCGCGCCGAGGCGACGTTCATCTCATAGGCCAGATGCGCCATATGGTAATCGTCCTGGGCCACGGTGGTGGCGCCGAAGGTATTGCTTTCGATCAGATCGGCGCCGGCCGCCAGATATTCCTCGTGGATGGCGCTGATGATATGCGGCTGGGTCAGCGACAGCAGCTCGTTATTGCCCTTGACGAACAACTCGCGGCCGGGGCCGGTAAAGTCGATGAAACGGCCGTTGGGGCCGCCGCGATAGCCTTCTTCCGTCAGCTTGTATTGCTGGATCATGGTGCCCATCGCGCCGTCCAGGATCAGGATGCGTTGCGCCAGCAGCTGGCGCAGGCGGGCTTCGGTGCTCAAGGCAGTAGTCGAAGCGGCGGTCGAAGTTGGTGCGGATGCGGAAGGCGTCATTGGCGTACTCTGGTCGGTAAGAACGCAAAAAACCCGGTCGCCGATAGCGCCGGGTTGTTTGCACGGGCAATGCCAGAAATTATACGTTAAATCAAGGGCTTGCGTATGGTCCTTAGCTGATTACGCAGCTTCCTGATGAGCTGCCTGCACAGCGCTACGATGTGGTTCATTGAGCTTCAAGGTGAGGCATTTTGCTGCGCCGCCAGCCTTGAGGAATTCGGTCAATGCTGTCTGATGCACAACAAAGCCGTGCGCTTGCAGTTGCGCGACCAGGGCATCGGATGCCTGGTTCAGGAAGATATGGCGACCGGAGTTGACGGTATTGCAAGCAAAATGCAGGGCATCTTCGCTGCTGACGATGATCCGCTTGTCAGCGGGAACACGGGCCGTGATCTCGGCTTGCGAAGCTGCATCGAACGCTTCCGGGAAATACATCACGTAGCCGCCGGCGAGAGGACAGAAGCAGGTATCCAGGTGATAAAAGCGCGCATCGACCAGCTTCAACGGCTGCACTTCGATGTCCAGCAATTCCGACAAGCGAGTGGCGCAGGCGATATCCGAACGATGGCCGTGACCGAACCACAGCAGGTTTTCGCTGCGATCCATCAAGGCGTCGCCGGCGCCTTCGAAAGGCAGTTCCGGCGGCAAGGTCAGCACCTCGAAACCATGGGCGGTGAACGCGGCGTCGAAATAGACTTCCTCGGCTTGCCGTTCGACATGGCGGAAGCGCGAGAGCACCACTTTATTGCCCAGCACCACACCGGCATTGGCGGTAAACACCAGATCAGGAACGCCAGGCATGGCCGGCATCATCTTGATTTTCGCTACTTGTCCGATAGCTTCCACCAGCGCCAGCCACTGATGCATGGCGACATTACGGTTGCCATGCGCAATATTGCCTGCCATCCACGGATTAATGACGTAGGAAACTTCAAAATGGTCTGGAGCGCACATCAGGAATGTGTCCTCCGCGGTATGGTCCAGCAAGTGCTCGGTCATGCGTAGCTCCTTTCGGTCAGGTGGGCGGGTGGTGAAGATAAAGTTGAAAATGTATGTCTGATCGCTTCCAATGCTGCGTCGATATCACTGGCGGTAATGATCAGCGGCGGCGCAAAGCGCACAACCGTGTCGTGTGTATCCTTCGACAAGATCCCTTGCAGCATCAGGCGCTCGCAAAATTCGCGTGCAGAAATGAAGCTCGGATCGAGATCCATGCCGATCAACAGGCCTTTGCCGCGAACCTGCCGGATAGCCGGATGCTGTATTGCGCGCAACCCGGTCAGTAAGCGCTCACCCATGTACTGTGCGTTGTCTGCCAGCTTTTCGTCACGCAACAAGCGCAATGCGGCATGGCCGACAGCGGCCGACAGCGGGTTGCCGCCGAAGGTGCTGCCGTGGTCGCCAGGCGTGAATACCGCCATCAGATCTTCCCTGGCCAAAAATGCCGATACCGGCAGCAGGCCGCCGCCGAGTGCTTTGCCCAGAATCAAACCGTCCGGCTTGATGCCGTCGTGATCGCTGGCCAGCAGGCGGCCGGTGCGGCCGAGGCCGGTTTGCACTTCGTCGCAAATCAGCAACACATTGTGGCGGTCGCAGATTTCGCGGCACTTTGCTAGATAGCCTTCGGGCGGCACGATGATGCCGGCTTCGCCCTGGATCGGCTCCACCAGGAAGGCTGCGGTGCGCGGGGTAATGGCCGCTTCCAGCGCAGCGGCGTCGCCGAACGGCACGCTGACGAAGCCGCCGGAAAACGGTCCGAAACCGTCGCGATACTGGGCTTCCGACGAGAAGCCGACGATAGTGGTGGTGCGGCCGGCGAAATTGCCGCGGCAAACGATGATTTCGGCAGTCTGGTCGGCAATGCCTTTTACTTTGTATCCCCATTTGCGGGCCGCCTTGATGGCCGTTTCCACGGCCTCCGCGCCGCTGTTCATCGGCAGCGCTTTCGGCATGCCGGTCATTTCGCAGAGCAGCTGCAGGAAGGGCCCCAGCTGGTCGCTATAAAACGCCCTGGAGACGACCGCCAGCTGGCTGGCCTGTTTGCTCAACGCCGCCACCAGAGCAGGGTGGCCATGGCCGAAACTCACGGCGGAATAGGCCGACATCATGTCCATGTAACGTTTGCCGTCCTGATCCCACAACCAGATCCCTTTGCCGCTGCTGAGTACTACCGGCAACGGTTCATAGTTGTGCGCGCAATAGCGGTCTTCGAGAGTTATTGCATGATTCTTCATGGTCTGCTCCTGGTGAGGCCACTTCTAAGAACCTGGCCGAGGCAATGGACGATCGGTCGATAGGCCGAGATTCCGATGACATCTTGTCCGCTGCCGGATGCTGGCTGAGACGCTTAGAGGTGGCTGCAAAATGCTGTATTTATAGGCTTAATGCAAGGTTTAATGCGATGCTGTTGCATCTGGCTACATGATAATCACAAGCACTGGAAATATTTTTGCATAATTGATCATCAATTGGATGTAATCTGCACGAATCGTGCATGGAAGGAGAGTGGGATGGAAAAACTGGATCGTTATGACCGTATTTTGCTGCGGACTTTGCAGGCTAACGGGCGCGCTTCGAATGTGGAGCTGTCCGAGCAAGTCAATTTGTCGCCGCCGCAGTGCTATCGGCGGGTGCAGCGGCTGGAGAAAGAGGGCATCATCCGCGGCTATGCGGCGCAAGTGGAACCGGCTGCCATCGGCCTTGGCGTGGTTGCCTTTGTTAACCTGAACATTGCGCGCGAACAGTTCAAGCAGGTGCGCAAGCTGGAAAAGGCGATCCGCCTGTTTCCGGAAATCCTGGAGTGCTATACGATTTCAGGGGATTTCGATTATTTGCTGAAGGTGGCGGCCAGCGACCTGAAGTCGCTGTCGGCGTTCCTGACCGATCGTTTGATGCAGGTGCCGGGAGTGGCCGGCGTGCGGTCGATGGTGTGCCTGGAAGAGATCAAGCCGTCCAGTCCGTTGCCATTGGCGGATTGAGGGACGAGGAAGAGAAGCTGAGGTTAGACTCTCAGCAGTCTCTTTGTCAGCAGTGATCTCATGTCCTTACGGGTATCGCAAATAATGTGGATAAAGATGGTTTCTTGGCGGATTTCATAAATGATTCGGTTCATGCCAGATATAACTTGCCGATATTGGGTGAGGTTCAAGCTCTGAATTTCTTCCGGCACGTTTCCCTTGAGGGGGAAAGCTCCAAGGCTATTCACGGATTCCTTGAGTTTGCCATAACTGACCCGCCACGCTTCCTGGCCAAAATTATTGGTGATGTAGGTTTTCAATTCCTTCAAATCCAGCTCCGCCGAGCGCAGAAAAACGACTTGAAAGCTCATTGAGCATCTTCTTTGTCCAGTTCCGCAAATACGTCTGCCGCTGTACGGATTTGTCCTTGTTCAATCTCACGGTTGCCGAGTGCCAGAATCTTCAGCAGCGACAGGGTCTCCTCATGTTCCTCATATGAACGTACATCCATCACGACAAGTTTTGCTTCGCCGTATTGAGTGATAAGCATGGGCTCGCGGGTCTCCGTGATCTCTTTGACGATCTCGGCTGCATGGCTCTTGAGATAGCTGATCGGTTTGACTTGAGTCGAGAATTTCATTGCTGGGCTCCTTACGCAGTTGCCGGGCGGATCGTGTGTCTTTGCTATAACCGGGTGGACTAATTATAGTCTGAATTTAGTCTTCCCCCTATTTGCCGAGTCAATTTACGCGATGTATACCATTCCGGCATTTGTGCTAATCCAGCACAAATCATGTGTCGCCAGCCTGCTGTTCCCTGCCCGGCTGCGGGCTTAAGCTGTCTACTCCAGATCACAACAAGGAGCCTCACATGACCACCTCGGCTAGCAAACTGCACGGCAATCCAACCATCCGCACCATCGTCGGCGCCGCCCCCAGCACCAGTCTCGATCCAAAGTCGACCGCCTTGCTGGTGATTGATATCCAAAATGAATATTTTGACGGCCAATTACCGATTCCCGACGGCATGCTGGTGCTGCGCAACGCCAATCGCCTGATTTCGCTGGCCGACCGGCATGGCATGCCGGTGTTTCATATCCAACAATGGAGTCCGGCTGCGCGGCCATTGTTCACGCAAGACACCGTGATGGCTGAAATCCATCCCGAAGTGCAACGCGCTGCGCATCATTCGACCGTCCGCAAGCTTTTCGCGAGCTCTTTTGCCGGCACCGGTTTGCAGCAGCAATTACTGGCAAAGGGTATCAAGACACTGATCGTCAGCGGCTTGATGACCAACAATTGCGTCGCTGCTTCGGCTTTCGACGGCGTTGCCAACGGCCATAAAGTCATCGTCGCCAGCGATGCCAGCGCCACCCGCGATATTGAAAGCTGGGACGGCAGCGTGATCAGTCACAAGGATCTGCATCGGGCGGTATTGACCGGCATATCCGATGCGGTCGCAGAAATCCGTACTACCAGCGCGATTCTCGAACTGTTCAACTGAGGCCTGTATCTTTAATTAACTAAATATGGAGTCCGCATCATGCCCATCCTTACCGTACTGCTATCCACCACACCTGACACTACGGTTTCCGCCAAGGTCGCCAGCACCCTGTCGCGCCTGACCGCGGCGATCTTGCACAAGAAGCCGGAACTGACGTCGATTGCGATTTCGCATGTCGATCCGGCGCACTGGTTTGTCGGCGGCCCTTCTTTGACGGCGCAGGGAAAAACCAGTTTCTTCCTTGAGATACGAATCACCGATGAAACCAATACCGCCGACGAAAAGGCCGCTTATATCGATGCCGTGTTCAAGGAAATCGGCGCATTGCTGGGGGAGCTGCATCATGAAAGTTATGTCCATGTCCACGACGTGCGCGGCGCAGCATATGGTTACGGCGGATTGACGCAAACGCAGCGGGCGGTGGCCGCACGCCTGCAAGCCGCGCGCTAGCCTGAGACGAGGATTACGCCGGCCCGAGGTTCTTCGATCACCAGGTCTGATTGCGGATAGGCGATGCAGGGCAGAATGTAGCCGTCCTTCTTTTCATCGCTGCTCAGGCCTGGCCACTCAATCCGGTAACGTATCTGTCCACTCAGCAGGCGGCACATGCAGGTACGGCATGTGCCGTTTCTGCACGAGCTCGGCAAATTGACGGCTGCGTGCCGCGCAGCCTCCAGCAAAGGGACGGCGCCGGACGTAACAAACGTCGATCCCTTCGGCTCAATGCGAACGGTGAATTCGTCCGGCGCAAGTGACATTCTGTAATCCTCTAAATTGCGACTGATAAATCATCGTATGATGGCTGCGATCTTGTAAAATCTCGCCTGACCGCGGCCGCGACTGCCGGCTCGAGGCGGGTTGCGTTTGCCATTTTCCATCATAAAAAGATTGCCTATGAATATTCATCTTTCGCTAGTACCGGTGGTTTCCCTGATCGCCGGTGTTTTGATCCTGGTCATGCCCAAACTCTTGAACTATATCGTCGCTTTCTATCTGATCGCGATCGGTTTGATCGGCTTGTTCGGCGGCGGCCATTTCCACCTGCATTTATAGAGCAGCCGCGGGTCGTCAATCCCAGCGCGGAGTGCTGTACCAGGCTGCCGCAAAATCGACAAACGCCCTGACTTTCGGCGACAGGTGCCGGTTTTGCGGATAGATCGCATATAGATCGCGCGGTTTCAGCGTGTAGTCGGACAAGATATGCAGCAGATCGCCACGCCGTAAATCCTCATGCACGATGAACGAGCTGGTAGCAGCGATACCCAGGCCAGCCAATGCCGCCGAGCGTAAAGCGATGCCGGTGTTGGCTTGCAGATTGCCGCGCACGTTCACCATGTGCTCGCTGCCGTCGGCGGCGTAGAACTGGAATTCACTGGATTTTTGCGCCAGCGTATAAGTCAGGCAATTATGTTGCGCCAGGTCGCCCGGCTGCTGCGGCACGCCATGCCGTTGCAGATATGCCGGTGCGGCCGCCAGCAGTATCTCGCAGCGTGTCAGCCGTTTGGCAACCAGGGTCGAGTCGGGCAGGGAGCGGGTCAGGCGCAGCGCGACATCGAAGCCTTCCTCTATCACGTCGACCAAGCGGTCGTTGCAGACCAGGTCGACCTTGAGTTGCGGATTGGCCAGGATGAATTGCGGCAGCCATTGCGCCAGTTCCAGCGTGCCGAACGCCATCGGGGCGTTAATCCGCAACGTGCCGGAGGGGCGCGCCTGATGCGCCGACACGGCCTGGGCGGCGTCATCTATCTGATCGATGATCTGGCGGCTGCGTTCGTAATATTCCTGGCCGGCTTCGGTCAGCGCAAAGCGGCGCGTGGTGCGATTCAGCAGTTGCGCGCCCAACTGCAGTTCCAGCTGGCGCACCTGGCGCGAGACGATGGTGTGCGACTGGTTGAGTTCTGCGGCGGCAGCAGTGAAGCTGCCGGTCTCGACTACGCGCCGGAATGCGCGCATCGTTGCCAGTTGATCCATGCCGCTCCACCCTGAATAAAACCACAACGCTATCAGAATCGCAGCATTTAATCCATTTTGAGCGTGCCGCTGACGATGGCCTTATTGGCTTCCCGCAGTTTTAACAACAGCGGCCGCTGGCGCAGGATCTCGCACTCCGAATAAGCGGCGTCCAGGCCCAGCGCGGTCAAGGAAACCGCCCCTTCTTTCAAGCCGAAATCGAAGCGTGGCGCGGTCGAGCCGTTGACCAGCAGGCCGACCGCCATCACGATTGCCGTATCGGCATGCACTTCGACGTTGTCGAGCACGCGTCCCGCGGCTTGTATGCATTGGTTGACGCCGCTGCCGATCGCCTTGGCGCGCGACTGCGGCGTCAATGCCTTGAACACGCCGGAATTGCTGGCGGCAGCGGCGGCCCAGATGACGTCGACGCCATCGCCGAGCATGGTTTTGGTCAACATTTCCGCACGCTGCGGGTCATTGAAAGGTTGAGCACCTTCCACCCACATCGTTTCATGAATCGAGATGCCGGGTTTGGCGGCGCGTGCGCCGGCCATGAACGCCTCGCTGTTTTGCAGGCGCAAAGGGGTGTTGACGGCGCCGATCATGCCGATCTTGCCGGCGCTCGAAGCTAGCGCAGCCTGCATGCCGGCCAGATAGCTCGCCTCGTTTTCGCGGAAAGTGATGCAAGTGACATTGGGCGCGGCATTGGCGAGGCAATGCTCCAGAATCAAAAATCGGGTTTGCGGCGCCTGGCGCGCCGTATTGTCCAGGATTTCCTTGAATTCAATGCCGATCAGCACCACGATCTTGGCGCCTTGCCTGACCGCATTGTCCAGTTGCTGCTGGCGGCCGGCGCGGGTCGCCACGCTTTCCAGGGTGCTGGCTTGCATCCGGTATATTTTTGCAGCGTTATTGACGCCGCTGGTGCCTTGTTGCAGCAGTACATCGTCGTTGTTGGGTACCGGACGCACGTAGATGATCTTGGGCAGGTCGGCGGCGCTGGTGATCGCGCTCGCGCTTGCCAGCAGCAGCGCCAATGGCAGCAACCAGAGCCACCAGCGCGTATGCGGCTTGTGATGTGGTTGACATTCCAGTTTGCTGATAGCGGGGCGTGCGTACGCACAGGATGTATGGGGGGCCAGCGGCATTGTCTCTTCCTTTTTATAAGGCGCCGAATCTGGGGTCGGCGCGCATTTGTTCACACATATTGCTGGCAAAGCGGCTCCGGGCCATTTGATGGGAGCAATATAAGGTATAGCTTCGAAGGTATAGCGCCGAGACGATATGCGGCGGCGCAGCCGCCATATTTAACTTTTGATTAGCGCTGCTGCGTGATACCGTTATCAAGTTGCAATTCAAGCTGCAATTTGCATGCAGTTGTCGTCTATTTCACTTGGTTCAGGAATATGTGTCAGTTACTTGGAATGAACTGCAATGTGCCGACCGACATTGTGTTCAGTTTTACCGGCTTTGCCACGCGCGGCGGCCAGACCGGTCACCATAGCGACGGTTGGGGCATCGCTTTCTTCGAAGGTAGCGGGGTGCGTCATTTTGTCGATTACCAGGCGGCGATTGCATCGCCGGTGGCGGAGCTGATCCGGCGCTGTCCGATCAAATCGAAAAACGTCATTGCGCATATCCGCAAAGCCACGCAGGGGCAGGTGGCTTTGCAAAATTGCCATCCGTTTGTGCGCGAATTATGGGGCCGCTACTGGGTGTTCGCCCATAACGGCGATCTCAAGGAATTTGCGCCGCACCTGAACGGGCCGTACCGGCCGGTAGGCAATACCGACAGCGAACTGGCGTTTTGCTATCTGTTGCAGCAGCTGCGGCAGCGCTTCGGCGACACGCCGCCGCAGGCTGAGCTGACGCTCGCCTTGCGCGAACTGACACAGCAGATTGCCACCCACGGCACCTTCAACATGATGTTGTCGGATGGCTCAGCCCTGTATACGCATTGCTCCACCAATCTGTATTACATCGTGCGCCAGTTTCCGTTTGCCGAGGCCCATCTGTCGGATGAAGATGTCAGCGTCGATTTCTCGCAGGTGACGACACCGCAGGACCGGGTGGCGGTAATTGTCACCGAACCGCTAACCACCAATGAGGTGTGGACCAGGTTTAACGAGGGCGAGCTGATCGTCTTTGTCGACGGCCAGCCGGTGTCGCTGTAAGGCTCGCCCTTATCCAGACTCAGCTGTAGTCGATCGTCAGAGGCGCGTGGTCCGAGAAGCGTTCGTCCTTGTAAATCGCTACCGCATGCGCATTGGCGGCAATGCCAGGCGTGGTGATGTGATAATCGATGCGCCAACCAACGTTCTTGGCCCAGGCCTGGCCGCGATTGCTCCACCAGGTGTATTGCTCATCGCGCTGGTCGACCTTGCGGAAAGCGTCGACCAGGCCGACTTGTTCAAACAGGTGGGTGAGCCAGGCCCGTTCTTCCGGCAGGAAGCCTGAATTTTTCTTGTTGCCCTTCCAGTTTTTCAGGTCGCGTTCCTGATGCGCGATATTCCAGTCGCCGCAAATGACGACTTCGCGGCCGCTTTCCTTGAGTTGTTGCAGGTGCGGCAGGAAGGCTTCCATGAAGCGGAATTTGGCAATTTGCCGCTCTTCGCTGGAAGAACCGGACGGGCAGTACAGCGAAATCACCGTCAGATCGCCGAAATCGCATTCCACGTAGCGCCCCTCGGCGTCGAATTCAGGATTGCCAAAGCCTATCCTTACTGCGTTCGGCTTGCGCTTGCTGTATAGACCGACGCCGGAATAGCCCTTCTTTTCAGCGTAATGGAAGTGTCCGGTGTAACCCTCCGGCGCCAGGAATTCCGGCGTCATGTCGGCGGCCTGGGCCTTCAGCTCCTGGACGCAGACGAAATCGGCAGACTGTTTGCCCATCCATTCAAAGAAGCCTTTTCTGGCAGCTGAGCGGATACCGTTGAGATTGGCGGAAATGATTCTTGGCATGTTTGATCGATAAAAAAAGTAATATGGGGGGATACCCGGCAAGTACTAAGGATAACCGAAGGGCCGCGGTCGCGTGCGGCAGGCGTCGGCGGCGGCCGTTAAAAATTCGGCTGCGGGCAGGCACGGTGTTTGCACTTACTGCTGTGGAAGCGGTGAACTCCATTTAAAATGGCGGTCTGGTGTCGCTAATGCACTGCAAATAGCGACAAAATTTGTCAGCCTCAACCGTCTGGAGTGCATTTTGAACAATTTACGTCAACAATTTATTGAATTTGCGGTGAAGGCCGGAGTGCTGAAGTTCGGCGAGTTTGTGACCAAGGCAGGGCGTACCTCGCCGTATTTTTTCAATGCGGGCATGTTTAACGAGGGCGCCGCACTGGGCCAGCTGGCGCAATTTTATGCACGTACCTTGATCGATTCCGGTTTGCAATTTGACATGTTGTTCGGGCCTGCCTACAAAGGCATCACGCTGGCATCGGCGACTGCGGTGGCGTTGGCGGCGCAAGGACGCAATGTGCAATTTGCCTACAACCGCAAGGAAGCCAAGGATCACGGCGAGGGCGGCAACATCGTCGGCGGCCCATTGCAGGGACGGGTACTGATCATTGACGACGTGATTTCAGCCGGAACCTCGGTGCGTGAGTCGGTCGAGATGATTCGCGCCGCCGGCGCCACGCCTTGTGCGGTGGTGATTGCGCTGGACCGGATGGAACGGTCCGGCAAGGATGGGGCACTGTCGGCCAATTCGGCAGTGGAAGAAGTGACGCAAGCGTACGGTATGCCGGTGATTTCGATCGGCAATCTGAACGACTTGCTGGAATATATTTCCGGCGCTGGCGCCGATGCCGAGCTGAACCGATATCAAGCCGCAGTAGCGGCTTACCGGGAACGCTATGGCGTAGCGTGATTGCACCCGCCAGACGCGCGGCAGTGCTGCATCACAGCCAGAACGCCGGATTGCAACAAGCAAAGTGTCGACACCTGGATGACCGAATGAATCGTATTGCTCTTACTCTCAAACGGGGTTTGTTTTTGAGCGCGGCAGGCTTGCTGCCGCTGCTTGCGCACGGCCAGATTTATACCTGCAAGGATGCTGCCGGGCATACTGTGACCGCCGATCATCCGATGCCGGAATGCGCTGATCGCAAAATCCTGGAGTTGAGTAAGGCGGGCATGGTCAAACGGGAAATCCCGGCGCCGCTGAACGCTGAGCAAAAGCGTCAGCAGCAAGCGCTGGAAGACAAGCGCCGGGCCGAGGCGGCAGCAGAGGAGCAGCAGCGCCAGCAAGATCGCGCGTTGCTGTCCCGTTATCGCAGCGAAGCCGACATCGAGTCTTCACGCCGTTATTATCTGTCGCTGTCGCAGGATTTGATCAAGCGCGACCAGGTCGGCATCGACGATGCGAAGTATCAATTAAAAGCCGCCTACACCGAAGCCGAGTTTTACAAGCACAGGAAAACCTTGCCGGCTTCGCTGCGCAACAAGATAGACGAAGCCAACCGCGACATCGCCTACAACCAGAAAAACATGCTGGACCATCAAGCCGAGCTGGGGCGCATCAACGGCAAGTTCGATGAAACGGTAAAACACTATCGGGAATTGATGAGCGCCATGCCGGAGACGCAGGAAGCACGCTAAGATTTTGTCAGGTGGCGAGAATGATAATGCGGCCGGCGTAAGCGCCGGCCGCATGCATTTTAAGCGCTCAGTTTCTGCTTCAGCAGTTCAGTCAATTGCGCCGGATTGGCTTTGCCCTTGGTGGCTTTCATGGCCTGCCCGATCAGGGAATTAAAGGCTTTCTCCTTGCCGGCGCGGAATTCTTCGACCGACTTGGCGTTTGCCGCCAGTACTTCATCGATGATCTTTTCCAGTGCGCCGCTATCGGAAATCTGCTTCAAGCCCTTGCTTTCGATAATCTCGTCGGCCAGGTTTTCCTGCGCGGACCCGGCTTCCCACATGGCGCCGAATACTTCCTTGGCGATCTTGTTGGAAATGGTGCCATCCTCAATTCGTTGCAGTAATACCGCCAATTGTTTTGGGCTGACCGGCGCTTCGGAAATGTCGACGTTTTCGCGGTTCAGCGTAGAGGACATATCACCCATTAGCCAGTTAACCGCAGGTTTGGCTTGCGCGCCACCGGCGGTGACCGCTTCAAAATAGCCGGCCATCGCCTTCGATTGCGTCATCGCCGCAGCATCATATGCTGACAAACTGAAATCGCGCACGAAACGTTCACGCATCGCCTCCGGCAATTCCGGCATGGTCGCCTTGACGCGCGCAACCCATTCCGCACTGATCACTAGCGGCGGCAGGTCAGGATCCGGGAAGTAGCGATAATCTTGCGAATCTTCCTTGCTGCGCATCGAGCGGGTTTCTTTCCTGTCCGGGTCGTACAGGCGGGTTTCCTGCACGACAGTGCCGCCATCTTCGATCAGTTCGATCTGGCGGCGTATTTCGTAGTTAATCGCCTCTTCCATGAAATTGAATGAATTGAGGTTTTTGATTTCGGTGCGGGTGCCGTAGGCGGCTTGCCCGACCGGGCGCACCGAGACGTTGGCGTCGCAACGGAAAGAGCCTTCCTGCATATTGCCGTCGCAAATCCCCAGCCACATCACCAGCGAGTGCAAGGCTTTGGCGTAGGCGACCGCTTCGGCCGCGCTGCGCATATCCGGTTCGGTGACGATTTCCAACAGCGGCGTGCCGGCGCGATTGAGGTCGATGCCGGTCATGCCTTGATAGTCTTCGTGCAGCGATTTGCCGGCGTCTTCTTCCAGATGGGCGCGCGTCAGCTGCACGGTCTTGAGTTCGCTCTTGCCGTCTTTTTCCAGGACGAAGGAGACTTTGCCGCCTTGTACCACCGGGATTTCAAACTGGCTGATCTGATAGCCTTTCGGCAAGTCGGGATAGAAATAATTCTTGCGCGCGAAGATCGATTGCGGCGCAATCGTCGCGTTCACCGCCAGGCCGAACTGGATCGCGCGCTCGACCGCGCCACGGTTCAGCACCGGCAGCACGCCCGGCAGCGCCAGATCGACCGGGCTGGCCTGGGTGTTGGGGGCGGCGCCAAACTGGGTCGACGAGCCGCTGAAAATTTTTGATTTGGTCGAGAGTTGCGTATGCGTTTCCAGACCGATCACGACTTCCCACTGCATAATTATTTCCTTATTTGTCTTGGTAACTGCAGTCGCCGGTTGTTACATCTACCGACAACTCTGTAAAGTTTACTCTTGAACCGCACAGCGCGGGACAGCTGGGTATCACATGCAACTTGTCGCCTTCGCGTTGCAAGCGGACGCTGCAATTCATGCCGTGATTGAAAGAATCGTAGCCGCGTTGATGGCGTGCCGCGACCGGATCTTTCAAAGTGATGCGCCAGTTTTCTTTCAGCCCGTCTTGCCGAAATTCCGCTTGCAGGCCGTCGCCGGTATCGATGCTGCAATCGAAACCGTGGGTCGGCCGGTACTGCGCCGATTCCCAGCGTAGCGCCTCGATCTTGTCGCCATCCAGCTTGAATTCGCCGGTGTCGCCATAAATCACCTTTTCACCATCTTCATCGCGCGTCAGCGAACAGCCGAATTTGGTCTGCAATTGCTGGGCCTGGACAGCCGGCGCCATCAACGCAGCGCTCAAAGCCAGCACGACAGGCACAGTCAGCTTAGAGTGGCGAGCAGTGAAAAAGCGCAAGATCGATGGCATGATTTACCGATCGTTCTTAATCAGGGCTGCGCAAATGCCAGTCGGTGACGCGCTGATACTGATGCGCGACGTTGAGCAGCTTGGCTTCGTCGTAATAATTGCCGATGATTTGCAGTCCGACCGGACGCTTTGCATTCTTCTCGCCCTGGCCGAAACCGCAGGGTATCGACATGCCCGGCAAACCGGCCAGGCTGGTCGACAGCGTGTAGATATCCGCCAGGTAGTTGGCGACCGGATCGTCTGCCTTGGCGCCCAGATCCCACGCCACGGTCGGCGATACCGGCCCCATGATGACGTCGCATAGCCGGTTCGGCCCAGTCAGCGCATTCTGGAAATCCTGGGCGATCAGGCGCCGGATTTTTTGCGCCTGCAAATAGTAGGCATCGTAATAACCGTGCGACAACACGTACGCGCCGACCAGAATCCGGCGCTTCACTTCTTCGCCGAATCCTTCCGCGCGCGACTTCTTGTACATGTCGGCCAGGTCTTTGTAATTGGCGGCGCGATGGCCGTAACGGACGCCGTCGAAACGGCTCAGGTTGGACGACGCTTCGGCCGGCGCAATCACGTAATAGACCGGGATCGACAGCTCGGTTTTCGGCAGCGAAATATCGATCAGCGTAGCGCCCAGCTTTTCATACTCCTGCAGCGCTGCGCGCACGGCTTGCTCGACATCGGCCGACAGGCCGCTGCTGAAATATTCGCGCGGAATGCCGATGCGCAGGCCCTTCAGGTCCTGGTTCAGGCTGGCGCTGAAATCTTCTTTCTTGCGCTCCAGGCTGGTCGAATCGCGCGGGTCGAAACCGGTCATGGCGTTCAGCAGCAGCGCGCAATCTTCCGCGGTTTGCGCGATCGGGCCGGCCTGGTCCAGCGACGAAGCGAAAGCGATCATGCCGAAGCGCGAGACGCTGCCGTAAGTCGGCTTGATGCCGGTGACGCCGCACAAGGAAGCCGGTTGACGGATGGAGCCGCCGGTATCGGTGGCGGTCGCGGCTGGCGTCAGGCGCGCAGCTACGGCGGCGGCTGAACCGCCGGATGAACCGCCCGGAATTGCGGTTTTATCCCAAGGATTTCTGACCGGGCCGAAATGCGAGTTTTCATTCGATGAACCCATCGCGAATTCATCGCAATTCAATTTACCCAAGGTCACCATGCCGGCGTCATTGAAGTGTTCCACCACGGTGGCGTCGAATGGACTGGTATAGTTTTCCAGCATCTTCGAACCGGCGGTAGCACGCCATCCGCGCGTCACGAAAATATCCTTGTGGGCGATCGGCACGCCGGTCAGCGGCGTGCTGTCGTTTTGCGCCAGGCGCTGGTCGGCGGCGCGCGCCTGTTGCAGGGTCAATTCCTGATCGACATGCAAAAATGCATTCAGATCGCTGCGCCCGATGCGCGCCAGATACAGTTGCGCCAGTTCCTCGGCAGAAATCTTCTTTTCGTGCAGTAGCACCGACAGTTGCTTGAGAGTTTTGGTATGCATGAGAATTTTTAAATATGAACTTTGCGGGGTGGCGCATGAAAGCCATCAAGCTTTGTCTTGCGGCGACCAATATGCTGTGCATCAATTGATTGCGCATGCATTCATGTGTCGACTTATTCGATTACTTTCGGCACCAGATACAAGCCGTCTTCAGTTGCCGGCGCTACCTTTTGATATTCCTCGCGATGATTCGACTCGGTCACCACGTCGTCGCGCAAGCGCAGCGACAAATCCTGCTGCAGCGCGGCAATCGGGTGGCTCAGCGGCTCGATGCCGGCGGTATCCACCGCCCGCATTTGCTCGACCAGCGAGAAAATGCCGTTCAGTTTATCGAGCGTGGAAGCGGCCTGGTCTTCAGTGAGTTCGAGGCGTGCCAAATTGGCAATGCGCTTAACGTCGGAAAGGGCTAGTGACATGATTTTCGATGGCGCTCAAGGGCGCTGCTGCTGTTATGGTTAAAAAAGAAATACTTTGCTTGCCGATAACTTCTCGGATTTTTGTAAAAAGCAAGCGTTTTGAGCGCTATACGCCCTAATTTGAGTCAAATTATAAGGTAGAATGTTGCGTCCATGCGGCAGGTAATAGATCTTTACCATGCGCCGGATACTAGACACCCCCCTAAAAAACGTTTGAGCGCACCATTGTTGCGCATTGGAACAATTCATGTTTGGATTTTTACGCAGTTACTTTTCGAATGACCTGGCGATTGATCTGGGTACCGCGAATACGCTGATTTATGTGCGCGATCAAGGTATTGTCCTGGATGAACCGTCGGTTGTTGCGATTCGCCAGCAAGGCGGCCCTAACGGCAAGAAAACTATTCAAGCTGTCGGCCGTGAAGCAAAACAGATGCTGGGTAAAGTCCCTGGCAATATCGAAGCGATCCGACCGATGAAAGACGGCGTGATTGCCGACTTTACCGTCACCGAGCAGATGCTCAAGCAATTCATCCGCATGGTGCACGACACCAAGCTGTTCAAGCCTTCGCCGCGCATCATCATCTGCGTGCCTTGCGGTTCGACCCAGGTTGAGCGCCGCGCGATCCGCGAATCCGCGCTGGGTGCCGGCGCATCCCAGGTGTTCCTGATCGAAGAACCGATGGCGGCCGCGATCGGCGCCGGTTTGCCGGTGTCGGATGCAACCGGTTCGATGGTGGTGGATATCGGCGGCGGCACTACCGAAGTCGGCATCATCTCGCTGGGCGGCATGGTCTACAAAGGTTCGGTACGCGTCGGCGGCGATAAATTCGATGAAGCCATCGTCAACTACATCCGCCGCAACTACGGCATGCTGATCGGCGAGCAGACCGCTGAAGCCATCAAGAAGGAAATCGGTTCCGCCTTCCCGGGTTCGGAAGTGCGTGAAATGGAAGTCAAGGGACGCAATCTGTCGGAAGGCATTCCGCGCTCGTTCACCATCTCCAGCAACGAAATCCTGGAAGCCCTGACCGACCCGCTCAACAACATCGTTTCCGCCGTCAAGAACGCGCTGGAACAGACGCCGCCGGAACTGGGCGCCGACATCGCCGAAAAGGGCATGATGCTGACCGGCGGCGGCGCCTTGCTGCGTGACCTGGATCGCCTGTTGATGGAAGAAACCGGCTTGCCGGTGATCGTCGCCGAAGATCCGCTGACTTGCGTGGTGCGCGGCTCCGGCATGGCGCTGGAACGGATGGACAAGCTGGGCTCGATCTTTTCTTACGAGTAATCCAGGCTGATGCGACGCTTGCCCAACTTCTTCAGTTTGATCTTGAGGTTGGGTAGCGGCAACCGGGTCGGTGCATTGTGCATACGACCCGTTGTTACATCTGCGGTATCGACATGAATCTGTTCGTACCGCCAGCCACTGACCACACCGAACCTGTCCATTATTGATGGAATACAGTCCACCACCCCTCTTCAAGCAAGGTGCTTCAGCCCGCGCCAAGGCGGTGATATGCACGCTGTTCGCGTTGGCGCTGCTGATCGCCGACTCACGCATACATGCTTTGCAGCTGCTGCGCCAGGTGGTCGGCACCGCGCTCTATCCATTGCAGATGGCGGCGCTGATGCCGCGCGATGCAAGCAATCGCGTGATCGATTATTTTTCTTCGCTGTCGACGGTGGAAAAAGAAAATCAGATGCTGCGCAGCCGGCAAGGCGAGCGCGCCCAGCAATTGCAGCAGGCGCAACAGCTAGCCGCAGAAAATGCACAACTGCGCAATTTGCTGGGGGCCGAGCAGCGTGTGCCGGTGAAGTCCGTGATGAGCGAAATCCTGTACGACGCGCGCGATCAGTTCGCTCGCAAAGTGATCATGAACCGCGGTTCGCGGCATGGCGTCGCCGCCGGCCAGCCGGTGATTGACGATGCCGGCATCGTTGGCCAGGTGACGCGCGTCTTCCCGTTTACCTCCGAGGTGACGCTGCTGACCGACAAGGATCAGGCGATCCCGGTGCAGGTGCTGCGCAACGGCTTGCGTAGCGTTGCCTACGGGCGCGGCCAGTCCGGGTATCTGGATTTGCGCTTCATGTCGTCCAATGCCGATATCAAAAAGGGCGACGTGCTGGTGACTTCCGGTATCGACGGCGTTTATCCGGCCGGCTTGTCGGTCGCCAAGGTAGTGCAGGTCGAATCCAAGTCGGCCGATGCATTTGCCCATATCGTTTGTGAGCCGATCGCCGGCATCGACAGGCACACCCAGTTGCTGATCCTGCTGGTCGATCCGAGCCCGACCGCGCGGCCGGACGACGAAGCGGCAGTCCCGAACAGCAAAGCCGACATACTCAGCAAGCGCCGGCTGACCGAAAGCACGCGCGACAAAACCAGAGAGGCTGCGAAAGAAGCAGTGAAAGACAATAGCCCCGAAGGGGCCCGCAAGAATCCGCAGGGAGCCGGTACCCGATGATGCGTCCTCATTACATCCTGCTGCCCGCCAATCCATTGTTCATTGCGATGACATTGCTGCTGGCGTTCCTGCTCAATTTGCTGCCCTGGGGGCAGTGGCCGGGCGTGCCGGATTTCGTCGCGCTGGTGCTGGTGTTCTGGAGTATTCACCAACCGCGCAAGATCGGCATCGGCATTGCCTTTTGCATGGGCTTGCTGATGGATGTGCACGAAGCCACGTTACTCGGCCAGAATGCGCTGGCTTATACGCTGCTATCGTATTTTGCGATCATGATCCATCGCCGCGTACTGTGGTTTTCGGTGGAGATTCAAGCTTTGCACGTGTTGCCCTTGATGTTGCTGACGCAGTTGATACAGCTGATCATCCGCATGTCTGTCAGCGGCAAGTTCCCGGGCTGGCTGTATTTTTCCGAAAGCTTTGTCTGCGTGGCGTTGTGGCCGTTGGTGGTGTGGCTGTTGCTGGCGCCGCAACGCCGTGCGGTCGACCGCGATGACAATCGCCCGATTTGATATTCACCGCCTGCGGCAGATGATGCCAATTGCTGCCCGATGCCAGCTTTAGCCTTAGCTTATCCATGACCGAATTTAAAAACACCGAGCGCGAACTACGAAATTTCCGGTTGCGGATCTCGGCGGCCGTGATTTTTGTGCTGATCTGTTTCGGCTTGCTGGGCGCGCGTTTTATCTGGTTGCAAATGGTGCGCCACGATGCCTACGCCGCGCAAGCCGAGGACAATCGGATTTCGCTGGTGCCGGTAGTGCCGAACCGCGGCCTGATCATGGACCGCAACGGCGCCATCCTGGCGCGCAATTATTCTGCCTATACGCTGGAAGTCACCCGTTCCAAAATCAAAGGCGATCTCGACAGCGTGATCGACGAACTGGCGCAGGTGGTCAGCATTACGCCGAAAGACCGGCGTCGCTTCAAGAAGTTGCTGGAAGATTCCAAGAGTTTTGCCAGCCTGCCGATCCGCACCCGTCTGAGCGACGAGGAAGTGGCGCGCTTCACCGCGCAGCGTTATCGCTTCCCGGGGATCGATGTGCAGGCGCGCTTGTTCCGTCAATATCCGCTGGGCGAAGTGGCGGCGCACGTGATCGGTTACATCGGCCGCATCAACCAGAAGGATGCCGACCGCATCGACGACAGCGACGATGCCGCCAACTATAAGGGCACCAGCTATATCGGCAAGGATGGCCTGGAAAAGAGTTACGAGCAGCAGTTGCACGGCACCACCGGCTACGAGGAAATCGAAATCGCTGCCAGCGGACGCGCGGTGCGCAGCATGTCGCACGTTTCTGCGGTACCGGGCAACAACCTGATCCTGTCGATCGATATCGAACTGCAGAAGGTGGTAGAGGAAGCGTTCGGCGATCGCCGCGGCGCGCTGGTGGCGATCGAGCCGTCCACCGGCGACGTGCTGGCGTATGTCTCGCAGCCGTCGTTCGACCCCAATCTGTTTGTCGAAGGCATCGATCAGCAAAGCTGGGACGAGCTGAATAATTCGCCCGATCACCCGTTGATCAATCGCCCGATGAGCGGCACTTATGCGCCCGGGTCGACCTACAAGCCGTTCATGGCGCTGGCGGCGCTGGAGCTGGGCAAACGCACCACTTCTTTCGCCATCAACGATATCGGCTATTTCATGCTGGGCGGGCACCAGTTCCGCGACGACAAGGTAGGCGGCCACGGGCGGGTGGACATGTACCGGTCCATCGTTGAATCTTGCGATACCTACTACTACATGCTGGCCAACGACCTGGGCCCCGACACCATCCACGATTTCATGAAGCCGTTCGGTTTCGGCCAGCTTACCGGCATCGACCTGGAGCACGAGCAGCGCGGAATATTGCCGTCGACCGACTGGAAGCGCAAATACTACAAACGGGTGGCAGCGCAGAAGTGGGTCGGAGGCGATACGATTTCACTTGGAATCGGCCAGGGCTTCAATGCTTTTACGCCGCTGCAGATGGCGCACGCGGTAGCGACCTTGGTCAACGATGGGGTAGTGATGAAACCGCATCTGGTAAAGATCATCGAAGACGGCACGACGCGCACGCGAACGGAAACCGTGCCGAAGGAAAGTTACCGCATTCCGCTGAAGCAGGAAAATATCGATTTCATCAAGAAGGCGATGGTGGGTGTAACGCACGAAGGCACCGGGAGAGCAACGTTTGCCGGCGCCGGTTATGAATCGGGCGGCAAAACCGGAACCGCCCAGGTCTTAAGCATCAAACAAGGTGAAAAATACGACAAGAGGCACAATGGCACGCGCCTGGCGGATAATGCCTGGTATACCGCGTTCGCACCCGCCGACAAGCCGCGCATCGCGATTGCGGTGATTGTCGAAAACGGCGGCTTCGGCGCCGCTGCTGCGGCACCGATCGTGCGCAAGGCACTGGATTTCTATTTGCTAGGCAAACGTCCGGGGGACAGCGACAAGGCCGCGTCGCCGGCAGCGGCGCCGGTGTCGGCGGAAGACGATGCCGCGCCGGCACAGCGGGAAAGTCAGGCCAAGGCTGGCGAGAATACTGAAGACGCCTATAAGCCGGGCGAAGAAACCCCGGGTAATCGCGAGTAATTGGAACCATGAATCTGACCGATAAACATAGCGTCTGGCAAAACATCAAATCGCATATTGCGGTGTTTGACGGCGCCCTGTCGCTGATCATGTTTTTGATATTGTCAGTCGGCATCGTCACCTTGTATTCGGCCGGGATCGATTTTCCAGGAAGAGTCGAAGACCAGTTGCGCAATATCCTGGTGGCGTTCGTCATCATGTGGATCGCCGCGAATATTCCGCCGCAGACCCTGATGCGGTTTGCGATACCGGCCTACGCGCTGGGCGTATCGCTGCTGATCGCGGTGGCGCTGTTCGGGATAGTAAAAAAAGGTTCGCGCCGCTGGATCAATATCGGCATGGTGATCCAGCCTTCGGAAATCATGAAAATCGCGATGCCGTTGATGCTGGCCTGGTATTTCCAGAAGCGCGAAGGCATGATCACCTGGCGTGATTACCTAGTGGCGGCAATCTTGCTGGTGCTGCCGGTCGGCTTGATCATCAGGCAACCGGATCTGGGGACCGGCACCCTGGTGCTGGCGGCGGGATTCTATGTGATCTTCCTGGCCGGCTTGTCGTGGCGCATCCTGATCGGCCTGGCAGTCGCCGTCGGCGCCAGCCTGCCGGTGCTGTGGTCGGTGTTGCACGACTATCAGCGGCAACGCGTGATGATGCTGATCGATCCTACTTCGGATCCGCTCGGCAAAGGCTTCCATATCATCCAGTCGACCATCGCGGTCGGCTCCGGCGGGATTTTTGGCAAGGGCTGGCTGAAAGGCACGCAAGCGCATCTGGAATTTATCCCGGAACGCACCACCGATTTTATTTTTGCGGTATTTTCCGAAGAATTCGGCATGATCGGCAACGGCGTCTTGTTGTTCCTGTATATGTTGCTGATCGGCCGCGGCATGATGATCGCGGTCAACGCACCCACCATGTTCACGCGCCTGCTGGCCGGGTCCATCACATTGATCTTCTTTACTTATGCATTTGTCAATATGGGCATGGTCAGTGGCATTTTGCCGGTAGTTGGCGTACCTTTGCCATTCATGAGTTATGGTGGCACCGCACTGGTCACCCTGGGGCTGGGCGCCGGCATATTGATGAGCATCCAGCGCCACCGCAAATTGATACAGACTTGATCTTGGTTGAACTTGTGTAGCAAAAGTCGGGTCCATTCATGCAATTATTTGTGTTCAAACGCCGTCAGGAGAGTGCATGATAGGTAAGCAAAGCGGCAAACTCCGTCGCTGCAACGTTGTTACATATTCCAGTGCCTTGCTGCTGTCGCTGATTCTGGCCGGCTGCGGCAGCGCGCCGCCAACATCTTCCACGCCGTCTGCGCCGGTCAAATCCGGTTCTTCCGGCAATATCGCCGGCCGTAACGGGCCCGCGCTGCCCCCGGCAGGCTCGGGGCGCGGCGGCTACTACAAGGATGACGGTCCGGGCGACGCCACGCCGGAAGGGCTGTTAGATACCCCGGATGCGATTCCCGTAGTTGAACCCTACTCGCGCACAGGCAACAAGCCGTATGTCGTGTTTGGCAAGACGTACACCCCGCTGACAGACGACCAGCCGTTCAAGCAGCGCGGCATCGGCAGCTGGTACGGCAAGAAATTCCATAAGCAAAAAACATCATCCGGCGAACTGTACGATATGTACAAGATGACAGCCGCCCATCCAACCTTGCCGATCCCATCCTATGCCCGGGTGACCAATCTGAAAACCGGCGCACAGGTGATTGTGCGTATCAATGACCGGGGGCCGTTCCACTCGAGCCGCATCATCGACCTGTCTTATACCGCAGCGCTGAAACTGGGTTATCTGGGCAGCGGCAGCAGCCAGCTGGAGGTGGAACGCTTGCTGCCGGCGGATATCGACGCTCTTAATAAACAGCGCGGCAACGCGCCGGCATCGCAGACAGCGACGGCGCCGGTCAAGAGCGAGCCGGCCAGGGACAACACGGCCGCCGCCGCAGTGACTACCGAAGCGGTCGACATGCCGGTGTTGAGCGCGCAACCGTTGCTCATAAATCCAGAGCCTCAGGTGCAAGGACAGGCGCAGGCGCCAAGCGCAAGCGCGGCCACCGGCAACAGCAGTTCGCTGGCCGCCGGATATTACCTACAGTTCGGCGCATATTCGCAGCAAGCCAATGCCGACGGCGCCCGCGCTCGCTTGATGCAGGAGTTGTCCGGGCTGGTCGCTTCGCTCGACAGCATCGCGGTGAATGGCCTGTATCGTCTGTATGCCGGTCCGTACACCAGCCGGATTGACGCCGACAGCGTCTTGCAACAGATCCGGCAACGCTCCGGCGCTACGCCGATCATCGTCCAGCGTTAGATCGCATAGGCGTTGCCAATCCAACCACATGCCAGTGATGGCGGTGCGTTTCCAATACAGCCGATCCGGCCGTCTCCTGTCGTTGCTCAACAGCGCCTTCCTTTGCCGAACCAGTAAAGCTTGGAAAAGACGGGACTAAACACGCTTGCTGAAGATATCCGCCTTGCTTTGTTGTAACCGAATGGTCATAGAAACTTCATACGCCTGACATATTTGACCGCAATACTTCGGCCATTCAAAAGCGCAATGGCGGTCAATATCATGGTTGAAATCAACGGTTTGTCAAAGACCTTCCGCGGCGGATTCCGCGCCCTAGACAACGTCAGCCTGCGTTTCGCGCAAGGCGAGATGGTGGCGCTGATCGGCGCATCCGGCTCTGGAAAATCGACTCTTTTACGGCATATTTCCGGATTGATGGCCGCAGATAACAGCGGCGGCACAATCTCCATCGACGGCCATGCGGTGCAGAAGGATGGCGTCGTCGACCGCAATATCCGCGCGGTGCGCGCCAACGTCGGTTTTGTCTTTCAGCAATTCAACCTGGTGGGCCGCCTGCCGGTCTTGACCAATGTGTTAACCGGCGGCCTGTCACGCATGCCGCTCTGGCGCAGCTGCTTCAAAATATTTACCGCCGAAGAGAAAGCGCTGGGCCTGGAAGCGCTGGCGCGGGTCGGCATTTCCGAGCACGCCTACAAACGCGCTTCCGCGCTCTCCGGCGGCCAGCAGCAACGGGCTGCGATTGCCCGCACCATCGTGCAGAAGGCGCGCGTGGTGCTGGCCGACGAGCCGATCGCATCGCTGGATCCGGAATCGGCGCGGCGCGTGATGCAAACGCTGGCCGACGTCAACCAGCGTGACCGCAGCACGGTCATCGTGTCGCTGCATCAGGTCGATGTGGCCTTGCGCTTCTGCGCGCGCACTGTGGCCCTGCACAAAGGCCGTGTGGTGTACGACGGCCCGTCCAGCGCCTTGACGGAAGCGATGCTGCGCGAGCTGTACGGCAGCGAGGCAGAGGACATCCTGGGCGGCTCCAACAGTCTGACCCGGCCGACCGCCGCGGTGCCAACGCCGTTCGATAGCATACCGGCGCTGGCAGTCGCGGCCTGAACGCGCAATCCGTCATTGAATTTCATCCTTATCGCCGCCCCTCTCGTCATCCCTTTCAATCAGGAGTTTCAAATCATGCTTGCAAAATTATTTTCCGGCGCTGCAATGACAGTGGCGCTGCTGGCAGCGACGGCTTCCGTGGCCCTTGCCGACGACGTCAAAGAACTGAACTTCGGCATTATTTCGACCGAATCGTCGAAGAACCTGAAGCAAGACTGGCAGCCGGTGCTGGATGAACTGAGCAAGCGCACAGGCATCAAGGTGAATGGTTTCTTCGCTTCCGACTACGCCGGCATTATCGAAGGCATGCGCTTCGGTAAAGTACAGATGGGCTGGTTCGGCAACAAGTCGGCGATGGAAGCGGTGGATCGCGCCAGCGGCGAAGTGTTCGCGCACGTGCTCAATCCGGATGGCAGCGCCGGTTACTACAGCCTGGTGGGCGTGCAAAAAGACAGCCCGAACAAGAGTATTGAAGACATCTTGAAAAATGCCAAGGGACTGACCTTCGGTATTGGCGATCCGAATTCGACTTCCGGTTTCCTGGTTCCCAGCTATTACATTTTCGCCAAAAACAACGTCGATTCGAAGACTGCGTTTAAAGTGATCCGCACTTCCAATCACGAAGCCAATATCCTGGCGGTCGCCAACAAGCAGATCGATGCCGCCGTGTTCGCCTCGGACACCATGGCCCGGATCGAAGAGCGTCAGCCGGCGGTTGCCAAGGAAGTCCGGATTGTCTGGAAATCGCCGTTGATCGCAGCCGATCCGCTGGTATGGCGTAAAGACCTGCCGGCAGACGTCAAAGCCAAGATCAAGGATTTCTTCGTCAACTACGGCAAGACCGGTCCTAACGCAGCACAGGAAAAGGCGCAACTGGCCAAGCTGACATACAGCGGTTTTGAAGCCTCCAGCGATGCCCAGCTGAACCCTATCCGTCAACTGGAACTGTTCAAGCAAAAAGGCAAGCTGGAAGCGGATGCCAACCTGAGCGCCGAAGACAGGAAAAGCAAGCTGGACGACATCAACCGTAAATTGTCCGACCTGGCCAAATCCTGAGCAATGACAAGTCCCGCAACTTTGAAAATGCAAAACACGCTCCCTTTGCCGCCCAAGCAAGCGATTGGCCGGACCTTGTTCTGGGGCGTGTTGCTGGCAGTCCTGATCGCATCGTGGAAGGGCGCCGACATGCGCCCGCTCGAGCTGTTGCGCGACGGCGGCAACATGGGCACTTACGCCGCCAGTTTCTTCCCGCCCGATTTCCATGACTGGCGCACCTATCTGCAAGAATTGCTGGTCACCATACAGATCGCGGTCTGGGGCACTGCATTGGCGGTAGTGTGCGCGGTGCCGTGCGGCTTGCTGGCATCTTCCAATATCGCTCCGGCCTGGGTCAACCAGCCGGTGCGCCGTTTGATGGATGCGGCACGCGCGATCAATGAAATGGTGTTTGCGATGCTGTTCGTAGTGGCGGTTGGCCTGGGCCCGTTTGCCGGCGTGCTGGCGCTGTTTGTGGCGACCACCGGGACTTTGTCCAAGCTGTTTTCGGAAGCGGTCGAAGCCATCGATCCGCAACCGGTCGAAGGGATACGCGCTACCGGCGCCAATGCGCTGGAAGAAATTGTCTACGGCGTGCTGCCGCAGGTGATGCCTTTGTGGATTTCCTATGTGCTATATCGTTTCGAAGCCAATGTCCGTTCGGCGACGGTGGTCGGCATGGTCGGCGCCGGCGGCATCGGCGTGATTCTGTGGGAAGTGATCCGCAGCTTCGAATATGCCCAGACTTGTGCAGTACTGATCATGATCGTGGTTGCAGTAAGTGTGATTGATCTGATGTCGTCACGTTTGCGCAAGCTCTTCATCTAAGCAATCCTTCCAGGTAATCCGTTTCTGCTTGCACAGCAATGATTGGCGCGCCGCCTGCGATTTATCGCAAGCCGGCCGCGCCATTTTTCCATGGGCGGAATTTTCGGTATAGTCTTTATCTTCTCGAATGCATCCGACACGGAGTAAAGACCGATGACCGCCACCGCTTCCGATCATGTTTTGCCACGCGCTACCGTTACTGTGCGCCAGGCTACCCCCGACGACGCCGAGACCCTGGCAGCGCTGCTGGCCGAGATGGACGATGAACCGACGCGCGCCGCCAGGCTGGACGCCGCCGGTGTCCGCCAGATCATGGCCAGGATGGCTGCCTATCCGTATTTCCGGGTGTTCCTGGTAGTTGCCGACGAGGTTGCGGTGGGCACTTTCAGTCTTCTGGTTTTCTGCAGCCTGAGCCACGAAGGCACGCTACAGGCAGTGATGGATGCCGTCGTCATCGGCCGCGCATGCCGCGGCCAGGGTATCGGCAGCGCGATGCTGGATCATGCCGTGCGGATTGCCGGCGAGGCCGGTTGCTACAAGATTGCGCTGTCGTCCAATCTGAAGCGCATGGACGCGCATCGCTTCTATGAAAATTTCGGTTTTACGCAGCACGGGATCAGTCTCGCCGTTCCGGTTCCGAAGTCGGCGTAGCGCACGCGGGAACCACAAGCGGGCGCCGCTAGCGGGAGCCGCAAGCGGGTGCCGCAAGCGGGAGCATAATATGCACCTAGCCACAGGAGACACGATTTTGCCAAATTCAGAGAATCTGCAAGCGACCGACGATTTCATCATTGCAACCGCCGCCGACGGCGCGCAGGTGGGAGTGACGCTGCATGGCGGCCATGTCTGTTCCTGGCGCACGCCGGATGGCGTCGAGCGTTTGTTCATGAGCCCGTTGAATTCGTGGCTTAGCGACAGCGCCATCCGTGGCGGCATTCCGGTGATTTTTCCGCAATTCGCCAGCGAAGGGCCGTTGCCCAAGCATGGTTTTGCACGCACCAGCGCCTGGACCTTGCTGGAATCTTCGCGCCAGATAGACGGCAGCGGATCGATTCGCCTCGGCCTGGCCGATTCAGCGAAAACCAGGCTGGTATTTCCCCACGCGTTTGCGCTCGAATTGCGCGTGCAATTTTCTGGCGAGGCCTTGCATACCGAGCTGAAGGTGACGAATAATGGCGATCAGCCTTTCGAATTCACCTGCGCCTTGCATACCTATTTGAATGCAGATATTGCCGATGCCGCTGTGTACGGACTCGACGGCTATCGCTATCGCGACTCTGTCGACAAGCGCCGTATCAAGATTGCGGATGAAGAGGTCCTGCATATCGCCAGGGAGGTCGACCGGGTTTATTTTGCGGTCGATAAACCGATTACCCTGGGCGGCCGCAAGCAAAGCGTGATCGCAACCCAGACCGGATTTGCCGATACGGTAGTGTGGAATCCCTGGGAAAACGGCTGCGAGCAAATTGCCGATCTGAAGCTGGATTCTTATCGGCATTTCGTATGTGTCGAGGCTGCCTCGGTTGAGCATCCAATTACATTGGCGCCGCATGCGGTCTGGAGCGGGGCTCAAAATCTGGAATGCGTGTTGATCACCTAGCCGAACTTTCCGCCCTGCATCGGGAACGCCTTCAGAAACTCAGCCGCCGGCAGGCGCTTGCCGCCCGGTTTCTGTAATTCTGTAATACGCAATGCGTCACTGCCGCAAGCCACGATCACGCCATCGTGCGGATCGGCGCTGACGATCGTTCCTGGCGCGTGCCTGCCATCCGAGGCAACAACTTTTGCCTGCCACAATTTCAAGGCGACTCCTGCGAACGCGGCTGAGGCCGCGGGGAAAGGATTGAATGCGCGTATCTTGCGCTCCAGCACATCGGCTGGCAGTGTGAAATCGAGAGCGGCTTCTTCCTTGCCGATCTTGGCGGCATAGCTCACGCCTTGCTCCGGCTGCGGCGTCGCCGGCAGGGCGTTCTGCTCCACGCGGCGCAGCGCTTCGACAATCATGTCGCCACCGAGTTTTGCCATTTTGTCATGCAGGGTGCCGGTGGTGTCGTCGGCGCCGATCGCCATTTTCTCGATCAACAGCATGGCGCCGGTATCCAGCCCCTGATCCATCTGCATGATGGTGATGCCGGTCTCGCTGTCGCCGGCTTCAATCGCCCTGTGGATAGGGGCGGCGCCACGCCAGCGCGGCAGCAGCGAGCCGTGGATGTTCAGGCAGCCGCGCGGCGGGATGTTCAAGACGCTGAGCGGCAGGATCAGGCCGTAGGCGGCCACCACCATGATATCGTGCGGCGTTGCCTGCAACAATGCATGCGCTTCTCTGGCTATCTCAGGATACTTGCCATCCAGCCGCAGCGAGACCGGTTGCGCTACCGGCATCTGATGATCCAATGCAAACTGTTTGACCGGCGATGCATGCAGTTGCATGCCGCGGCCGGCCGGCCGGTCGGGCTGGGTCAGCACCAGCGTGATCTGATGACCGGCGTCGTGTAAGGCTTTGAGCGCCACGGCGGCGAATTCGGGGGTACCGGCGAAGATGATTTTCATGGGGCGATAGTACAGCAGCTGGAGGCCAAAAATGATTGCGGGACAAAGTGCAAGAAACGCTAGGCGCTTCTTGCACTTTGTCCCGCAACATGGAAAAGATGTTTATCTGCTAGCGTATTGCTTGTCACGCTTCTGCTCGCGTTCTTCCTTGAGCATCTTGGCCTTGATCCGGTTGCGCTTCAAAGGCGACAGGTATTCAACGAATACCTTGCCCATCAAGTGGTCCATCTCGTGCTGGATACACACCGCCAGCAAGCCGTCGGCGTCGACTTCAAACGGATTGCCGTCGGCATCCAGGGCGCGCACCTTGACCCGCGCCGGGCGTTCGACGCCGTCGTAGACGCCAGGCACCGACAGGCAGCCTTCGTCGTAAATCTGTTTTTCTTCGCTGGCCCAGAGAATCTGCGGATTGATGAAAACGTGCAGGTCGTTGCCGGTATCGGACGTGTCGATGACGACCAGTTGTTCATGGACGTCGACTTGCGAGGCAGCCAGGCCGACGCCCGGCGCTGCGTACATGGTTTCGGCCATGTCGGCGATCAATTTTTTGAGGCGAGTGTCAAAAACTGTCACTGGTTTGGCAATTTTGTGCAAACGGGCGTCAGGGTAAAGCAGGATATTTAATATGGACATACAAGATTGCGTAACAATTTAGGCTATTTGGAAGGGGTTTTCTCTTGCTAGTTCAATCGATTATGGGCAAAATTTGATTCACTATGGCAAGTTTTTTGCTTTGCCTCGATCAGCCGTGGCGATGAACCAATAAGGGTGTAGGCGCCAATTTAACGCAGTATCCACCGGAAACAATATGAAAAAGTTTAGCACAGCTGCACTCCTTCTTGCTTTAAGCACCGGATTTGGCCTCTCGGGCATGGCTCACGCCCAGGCGGTCAAGACCATGCGTTGTGAATTTTTAGCCAACGCTCCGGATCAGCATGTCGTGGTGCGCGGCGATACGCTGTGGGGAATTTCCGGGAAATTCCTGCAGCATCCGTGGTGCTGGCCGCAAGTATGGGGCTTGAACCAGGACCAGATTCGCAATCCGCATTGGATTTATCCAGGCCAGATCGTTTATTTCGACCGCGCCAACGGCCGCCTGCGCCTCGGCAATACAACCAGCGGCGAACCCGGCGTCGTGAAGTTGTCGCCGCAAACGCGCGTGCAAGGCATCGGACGCGATGCGATCACCGCCATTTCGACCGATGCCATCGGCCCTTTCCTGTCGCAACCGCTGATCATCGAAGACAACGATTTGCAGAATGCGCCGCATATCGTGGCAGTCCAGGACGGCCATCTGAACCTGGGGAAGAGCGATAAAGCCTATGTGCGCGGCGACCTGACGGACGCTACTGCGTTCCAGGTTTTCCGTCCCGGCAATTCGCTCAAGGATCCGGATACCGGCAAGGTCATCGCCAATGAAGCGCTGTACCTCGGTACCCTGAAACTGGACCGCAGAGGTAAAACTCCTGACGAGGCGGCGACATTCAGCGTGGTCGACACCAAGGAAGAAATGCAGGTCGGCGATCGCATCATTCCACGGCCGGTCGAGCCGATCCTGAATTATGTGCCGCACGCGCCGGCCAGCGACGTCCAAGCCCGCGTGGTCTCGGTCTATGGCGGCGTGGCGACCGCTGCGCAGAACCAGATCCTGACCGTCAACCGCGGCAAGGCCGACAATATCGATGTCGGCACGGTGCTGCAGCTGTACCGTTTCGGTAAAACCGTTAAGGATCCTGCCGATCATAACAACATGGTCAAGCTGCCGGACGAACAATACGGTACCCTGTTCATTTTCCGTGTGTTCAACCATATTTCGTATGGCTTGATCATGGAAGTCCAGCACCCGGTCGATATCGGCGACATCGCCAGATCGCCAGAATAGAGGTCCTTGCCGCTGTTGACAACGATAAATAAAGATAATCATCATCACGATGGCGGCGGTATGAGCCGCCCTGCTGCAAGCACAGCAACTGAGGCCGACGAACTGGCAGCCTGGTTGCGTCTCGAGCAGACTGCCGGCGTCGGCGCCGAAACCGCGCGCCGGCTGCTGCTGGCCTTCGGTCTGCCGGAAAATATCTTTTCCTCGTCCTTCTCGGCCTTGCACAAAGTCGTGCCGGAACGGATCGCCTACGCCTTGCTGGCGGCGCCGTCGGATGCGCTCCGGGCACTGACAGCGCGCACGCTGGAATGGCTGCAGCAACCGGGCAATCAGCTGTTCACCTTGGCCGACAGCGCTTATCCGCAAGCCTTGCTGGATATCGCCGACCCGCCGCTCATACTGTATGTGAAGGGGCGCGCCGAGTTGCTGGCGCGGCCGGCCATGGCCGTGGTCGGCAGCCGCAACGCTACCGCGCAGGGCATCGCCAATGCCGATCGTTTCGCCGAAATCCTCAGTCAGCGCGGCCTGACCATCATCTCCGGCATGGCTTTGGGAGTCGACGCCGCTGCGCATCAAGGCGCTTTGCGCGGCGCCGCGGGCAGCCCTGACGGCGGCAGCACGGTGGCGGTCATCGGCACCGGCGCGGATATTGTGTACCCGGCGCGCAATCGCGGGCTGGCGCATCAGATTGCCGAGGCCGGTTGCATCGTCAGCGAGTACCCGCTGGGGATGCCCGGCATAGCGGCCAATTTTCCGCGTCGCAACCGCATCATTTCGGGCCTGGCGCGCGGTGTGCTGGTGGTTGAGGCCGCGGCGCAGTCCGGCTCGCTGATCACGGCCAGGATGGCGGCCGAGCAAGGACGTGACGTATTCGCTATCCCCGGTTCGATTCACTCGCCGTTGTCCAAAGGCTGCCATCAACTGATCAAGCAGGGGGCCAAGCTGGTGGAGTCGGCACAGGATATTCTGGAAGAGCTGGACCCTTTGCACGCGATGGCGGCGGTTCAGGCTGGCGCTGCTGCGATGCCGGTCGCCGCGGTGGCTGGCAGCGCCAATCAGGAGTTGCTTGCCGTACTCGGGTATGATCCGGTCAGTTTCGACGTTCTGGCAGAGCGCAGCGGCAACGATGCGGCCAGCCTGAACGGCCAGTTGCTTGAGCTGGAACTGGCGGGACTGATCGAGGTTTTGCCGGGTGGAATTTATCGCCGTATCGGCTGATACGGACCGTCTCTGGCGTGATGGCATTTTGCCATTTCGGGCAGCGTTGCATAAATCCTGCGATACTTGTATACGTATACGAAGTAGGCAGAGCCAGCCAGTTTGCAGTTGTTTTCACGGTTACCGTTGTACTTTACTTGTCTTACCTTGTCATATCCTTACCTTAGCGATACAGTAGAACCATGTTTGAAGTCCTTGTTTATCTGTATGAAACTTATTATCGGCCCGACGCCTGCCCTGAACCGGAGGCTTTGGTCAAGAAGCTGTCAGCCATCGGCTTTGAAGAAGACGAAATCGCCAAGGCGCTCGGCTGGCTGACCGATCTGGCGGAGACCAACCACGAATTCGCCGATAAATACCCGCAGCAAACCGCTTTTTCTTTTGGCATCCGCATTTATGCTCAGCAGGAAATCGATGTGCTGGGCATTGCCGCGATTGGTTTCATCCAGTTCCTGGAGTCGGCCAAGATGCTCAACCCGGTGCAACGCGAGATTGTCATTGAACGTGCGTTGTCCGTCAGCGAGACCCCGGTCCCGCTCGATAAACTCAAGGTGATCGTGTTGATGGTGCTTTGGAGCCAGGGCAAGGAGCCGGACGGCTTGATGTTCGACGAACTGTTTATCGACGAAGACGACGATCCCGAACCGCGCCAGCTGCACTAAACGCCGCTTACACCTGCCGCAGGCTGGCCAGACCGCAGACCGGGTCACGGCGCTTGCGATTTTTCCAACAACCCGCTTATCATTGGCCGCATTAATGCGGCGCAGACTGTGAAATTTGTTGCGAGTTACTGCAATGAGTTTGCTGCTGGGTTTACTGATATATTACGGGGACTTTCCCGTCAGCAACTAAATTTCCAGGCTGCCACCTACGTGCAAAAGCAAAAACATGCGCTCCCTATCCTTATTATGATGCGCGTAACTTTCGAGACAACACTATGAGCAAGACCCTCATCATTGCTGAGAAACCATCTGTCGCGAACGACATCGCGAAGACGCTCGGCGGCTTCACCAAGCACGATGAGTACTTTGAATCCGACGAATACGTCCTGTCCTCGGCGGTCGGCCATCTGCTGGAAATCGCCGTTCCTGAAGAATACGACGTCAAGCGCGGCAAATGGACTTTCACCCATCTGCCGATGATTCCGCCGCACTTCGCGCTGAACCCGATCGCCAAGACCGAGTCGCGACTCAAGGTGCTCAACAAGCTGATCAAGCGCAAGGACGTCACCGCACTGATCAACGCCTGCGACGCTGGGCGTGAAGGCGAGCTGATTTTCCGCCTGATCGCGCAATATACGAAAGCCAAGCAGCCGGTCAAGCGGCTCTGGCTGCAATCGATGACGCCGGGCGCGATACGCGACGGTTTCACCCACTTGCGTGAAGACAAGGACATGCTGCCGCTGGCCGACGCCGCCCGCTGCCGCAGCGAAGCTGACTGGCTGATCGGCATCAACGGTACCCGCGCAATGACTGCCTTCAATTCGAAAGAAGGCGGTTTCTACCTGACCACCGTCGGCCGGGTGCAGACGCCGACCTTGTCGATCGTGGTCGAGCGCGAAGAGAAGATCAAGAAATTCGTGCCACGCGATTTCTGGGAAGTGCGCGCCGACTTCGTCTGCGCTGCCGGTATCTACGAAGGCCGCTGGCTCGACACCGCGCACAAGAAGGATGAAACCGATCCGGAAAAGCGCGCCGAGCGGCTGTGGAGCAAAGCTGCCGCCGAATCCATCGTTGCCGCCTGCCGCGGCAAACTGGGCAACGTGCGCGAGGAGTCGAAGCCGACCACCTCGATGGCGCCGGCGCTGTTCGACCTGACCAGCCTGCAGCGCGAAGCCAACTCGCGCTTCGGCTTCTCCGCCAAGAACACGCTTGGCCTGGCGCAGGCGCTGTACGAAAAGCATAAGGTGCTGACCTATCCGCGTACCGATTCGCGTCACCTGCCGGAAGATTACCTGAGCACCGTCAAGCAAGCGCTGGAAACGGTGTCGGAGAATAATAACTATCAGCAGTTCGCTGCGCAGATCCTGAACAAGGGCTGGGTCAAGCCGAACAAGCGGATCTTCGACAACACCAAGATCAGCGATCACTTCGCGATCATCCCGACCACTCAGGCGCCGAAGAATCTGTCGGAACCGGAGCAGAAGCTGTACGACCTGGTTACCCGCCGTTTCATGGCGGTTTTTTTTCCGGCCGCCGAGTTCCAGGTCACCACCCGCTACACCGAAGTATCCGGCCATCAGTTCAAGACTGAAGGCAAGGTCATGACGAATCCGGGCTGGCTGGCGATCTACGGCAAGGAAGCCGCGGATGACAAGGATCCGGAAAACAGCGGCACGCTGGTTGCCGTGGCCAAGGATGAAAAGGTCAAGACCGACAAGATTACCGCCAACGGCCTGGTCACCAAGCCGCCTGCGCGCTACACCGAAGCGACCTTGCTGTCGGCGATGGAAGGCGCAGGAAAATTGCTGGACGACGGCGATCTGCGTGAAGCCATGGCAGGTAAAGGTTTGGGTACGCCAGCCACGCGCGCCGCCATCATCGAAGGTTTGCTGAACGAAAAGTATCTGCTGCGTGAAGGCCGGGAAATGATGCCGACCGCCAAGGCATTCCAGTTGATGACCTTGTTGCACGGTCTCGGCGTGGATGAATTGACGGAACCGGAGCTGACCGGCGAATGGGAACACAAGCTGTCGC
This sequence comes from Collimonas sp. OK242, assembly GCF_900107095.1. GTDB lineage: Bacteria > Pseudomonadota > Gammaproteobacteria > Burkholderiales > Burkholderiaceae_D > Collimonas. The sequence continues at coordinate 106,933 of NZ_FNOR01000013.1, read as the reverse complement.
AGATCGAGCGCGGCACCATCAGCCGTGAAGAGTTCATGCGCGAGATCGCGCAGCTGACCCAGATCATCGTCAAGCGCGCCAAGGAATACGATAACGACACCATCCCCGGCGACTACGCCACCTTGCTGGCGCCGTGTCCGAATTGCGGCAGCGTGGTCAAGGAAAACTATCGCCGCTTCGCCTGTACCAAATGCGAATTCTCGATGAGCAAGACACCAGGCAGCCGTCAGTTTGAAATTCCTGAAGTCGAAGAATTGCTGACCAAGCGCACCATCGGTCCGCTGCAAGGGTTCCGCTCGAAGATGGGCCGGCCGTTTGCCGCGATCCTGAAAATCAGCCGCGACGAAGAGATCAAGAACTTCAAGCTGGAATTCGATTTCGGCCAGAACGACGGCGAAGGCGAAGATGGCGAGGGTGTGGATTTCACCGGCCAGACCGCGCTTGGTCCATGTCCGAAATGCGGCAGCGGCGTCTACGAAATGGGCTTGGCCTATGTCTGCGAAAAATCCGTAGCCAAACCGAAAGCTTGCGATTTCCGTAGCGGCCGCATCATTCTCCAGCAAGAGATATTGCCGGAGCAAATGGTGAAGCTGCTCAATGATGGCAAGACCGATTTGTTGCCGGGCTTTATCTCGCAACGTACGCGCCGGCCGTTCAAAGCCTTCCTGGTCAAGGGCAAGGATGGCAAGGTCAGCTTCGAGTTTGAAGAGCGCAAAGCCAAGGCGCCAGCCAAGGGCAAGGCAAAAGCTGCTGCGGTCGAAGGCGAAGATGGCGAGGCAGCGGCGGTAGCGAAGAAGCCGGCAGCCAGGAAGCCCGCAGCCAAGAAACCGGCGGCTAAAAAAGCGGCGCCCAAAAAAGTGGTCGCCAAGCGTAAAGCTGCATAAGCGTTGGTCTAGCTTAGAAGAAGCCGCTCATCGAGCGGCTTTTTTATTGCCGCGGCGACCACTGCGACGATTGGCTTGGTGATTCCACCGTGCCACAACGCGGGATGCTTCAGCTACACTTCCTGACATGCTTGGTTGTCGCCGGCCAGCTTTCGCCGGCATTGTTTTCCGCTCAATTACCGCTCACCGGATATTGCCATGCCTTTGGATCATCCTGCTGTCGCCCGCGCCGTGGTGCGCCAACTTGAAGCCTCGCGTATCCGCGAGGTCGCCAACGCCGGTATGGGCCGCGGCGACGTATTGCCGTTCTGGTTCGGCGAGCCGGATCAGGTGACCCCGGGCTTCATTCGCGATGCGGCCAAGGCCGGACTCGATGACGGCGACACGTTTTACACCCACAACTACGGCATCCCGCCTTTGCGCGCGGCGATTGCCGCTTATTTATCTGCCCTGCACCAACCGCTGGACGCTGGCCGGATAGCGGTCACTTCCTCCGGCGTATCGGCACTGATGGTGTTGTCGCAACTGATCATCAACCCTGGCGACCGGGTGGTGGCGGTAACGCCGCTGTGGCCGAACGTCGCCGAAATCCCGAAAATCCTCGGCGCCGAAGTCGTGCGGGTGGCCTTGCAGTTCGGCCAGACCTGGGAACTCGATCTGCAGCAGTTGTTGGACGCCTTGACGCCGGACACCCGCGCAGTCTTGCTGAATTCGCCGAATAATCCGACCGGCTGGGTCATGCCGCGCGAGCAGCAGGAAATCGTGCTGGCGCACTGCCGCCGGCACGGCATCTGGATCGTAGCCGACGACGTCTATGAACGGCTGGTGTACACCGAGCAGGCCGACGCACCGCAGTGTGCGCCGTCCTTCCTGGACATCGCCGCTGCCGACGACCGGCTGATTTCATCCAACAGTTTTTCCAAATCCTGGCTGATGACCGGCTGGCGGCTCGGCTGGCTGGTGGCGCCGCCGGCGCTGATGACGGATATCGGCAAGCTGATCGAGTACAACACTTCCTGCGCACCGGGGTTCATACAACGCGCCGGCGTCGTCGCCATCGAGCGCGGCGACGAAATCATCGGCAACACGGTGGCCCGTTACCGTGCAGCGCGTGATTTCCTGTATCAGCGCTTGAACGCCTTGCCGGGGATTACTGCGCCGCGGCCGAAGGGCGCAATGTATCTGTTCTTCCGCGTCGACGGCGTCGACGATAGCCTGGCGCTGTGCAAGCAGCTGGTGCGCGATGCCGGACTGGGCCTGGCGCCGGGCAATGCCTTCGGCCCCGAAGGCGAAGGTTATGTGCGCTGGTGTTTTGCCAGTTCGCTGGAACGTCTGGCAGATGGCGCGCAGCGCCTGGAGCGCTACTTGTCGGCCTGATCGGGACCCGGCTTGAAGATCAGCATCTTTCCAAATCAGCCTCCCGGGCAATTTTTGTCGTTTTATCAAGCAATACGGCGACCTTGAATTTTCCCCGGATCTGGTGCTATCATCAACTCGCGCAAACGTTTGCGCGTTCCAAATGATGGCATGCCGATCCGAACGGATATGCCGTTCAGCAAGCATTTAATAGCGGCACTCAAAAACCGCATTCAATAACATTTTCAGGAGACTTTCGATGAATACCCGTATCCGCCTCAAGCTGATTGCTGCCACTGTTCTGGTCTGTGCCTTGCCGTCTCTGCCTGCCATGGCGCAAACCGCCGCCAAACCAAAGGTTGCGCTGGTGATGAAATCGCTGGCCAATGAATTTTTCCTGACCATGGAAAACGGCGCCAAGGAACATCAGAAAGCCCACGCCGCCCAATATGAGCTGATTGCCAACGGCATCAAGGACGAGCAAGACACTTCGAACCAGATCAAGATCGTCGAGCAGATGATCGTTTCCAAGGTCAACGGCCTGGTAATCGCTCCCGCCGATTCGAAAGCGCTGGTGCCCGTCATCAAGAAAGCTATCGACGCCGGCATCATCGTGGTGAATATCGACAACAAGCTGGACGACGCAGCGCTCAAGGAAAAAGGCATCACGGTGCCGTTCGTCGGCCCGGACAACCGCAAGGGCGCCAAGCTGGTCGGCGACTACCTGGCCAAGCAGATCAAGCGCGGCGACAAGGTCGGCATCATCGAAGGCGTGTCCACCACCATCAATGCGCAGCAGCGCACCCTGGGCTTCCAGGATGCCATGAGCGCGGTTGGCGCGAACGTGGTTGGGGTGCAATCCGGCCAATGGGAAATGGCCCCGGGCAACCAGATTGCCGCCGCCATGCTGAATGCGCATCCGGACATCAAGGCATTGCTGGCTGGTAACGACAACATGGCCCTGGGCGCGGTCGCTGCCGTCAAGGCTGCCGGCAAGACCGGCAAAGTGCTGGTGGTTGGCTACGACAACATCAACGCCATCAAGCCGATGCTGAAAGATGGCCGCGTGCTGGCGACAGCCGATCAGTTTGCTTCGCAACAAGCGGTGTTCGGCATCGAGACGGTATTGAAGGCGATTACCGACAAAAAAGCCCAGAACACGCTCGGCGGCACGGTTGAAACCAAGGTTGCGCTGGTGACCAAAGACAGCAAGTAATTAACGTAACTGCGCAACGTAATTGCGGGACAGGGTTGAGGAGCCGCCGAGCCAAGCGTGCGGCGGCTTACCCTGTTCCCAATCAGCTTAAGTACAGCTGTCATGGTGGAGGACAGAATGTCCAATGAATTCAACGCGGCGCACCAGTCTGAGGTGCGTGCCGCTGCATCCGCAGTTCCTTTATTAAGCTTGAGCGGAATTGGCAAAACCTACGTCGAACCGGTATTGAGCGAGGTCTCAATCAGCATCAGTCCCGGTCAGATACTTGCCCTGACCGGTGAAAACGGCGCCGGCAAAAGCACGCTGTCGAAAATCGTCTGCGGCCTGGTAGACGCGACCACCGGCAGCATGCTGCTCGACGGCCATAGCTACCGGCCGGGTTCGCGCAAGGAAGCCGAGCATCTCGGCATCCGTATGGTGATGCAGGAACTGAATCTGATTCCAACCCTGAGCATTGCCGAAAACCTGTACTTCAACCAGCTGCCGCACCGCTTCGGCTGGATCGACAAGGTTGCGCTGGCGCAGGCTACGCGAGTCCAGATGGCGGCGGTAGGCATGGCCGATATCGATCCCTGGACGCCGGTCGGCGAGCTGGGTGTGGGCCATCAGCAAATGGTGGAGATTGCGCGCAACCTGATCGGCAGCTGCCGCTTGCTGGTGCTGGACGAACCTACCGCCATGCTGACCAGCCGCGAGGTCGAATTACTGTTCACGCAGATTGCGCGGCTGCAGTCGGAAGGCGTCGCCATCATCTATATCTCGCATCGGCTGGAAGAGTTGAAGCGGGTTGCCGACCGCATCGCCGTATTGCGCGATGGCCGGCTGGTATGCGACGACGCTATCGGCGGCTACAGCACGGACGCGCTGGTGCAGCTGATGGTCGGCCGCGCTGCGGAAGCTGAACTCGATCTAGGCCATCGCAGCATCGGCGCAGCTTTGCTGCGCGTGCGCGATATTGGCCGCGGCGCGGTGGTTGCGCCTACCTCATTCGATTTACACGCGGGCGAAATTCTCGGCGTCGCCGGCTTGATCGGCTCTGGCCGCACCGAATTGCTGCGCCTGATTTTCGGTGCGGATCGCGCCGATCAGGGTGAAATATTCATCGGCGATCAAGCGCAAGCGGCGAAAATTTCATCGCCGAAAGCAGCCATCGCAGCCGGCATCGCCATGATCACCGAGGACCGCAAGAGCCAGGGCTTGCTGCTGTCGCAATCGATCGGACTCAACACTACGCTGGCCAAGCTGTCTTCTGTCAGCCAGTTCGGGGTGCTGGATAAGCAGGCAGAAGCCGAGGTCGCCGGCGACTACATCAAGCGCTTGCGGATCCGCTCGCGCAACGGCCTGCAGGCAGCGGGAGAACTTTCCGGCGGCAACCAGCAGAAGGTGGTTATCGCGCGCTGGCTATATCGCGATTGCCCGATCATGCTGTTCGACGAGCCGACCCGCGGCATCGATATCGGCGCCAAATTCGATATCTACAAGCTGCTGGCCGAACTGTCGCGGCAAGGCAAGGGGCTGTTGATCGTTTCCAGCGACCTGCGCGAACTGATGCTGATTTGCGACCGCATCGCAGTGATGAGCGCCGGCAAGCTGGTCGACACCTTCGTGCGCGGCGAATGGAGCCAGGAGAAGATTCTGGCGGCAGCCTTCAGCGGCTACGTGAATGGCAACGGCAATATTCCTGCAGACACAACAAGCGCGCAAGCCGCCTGAAGCGCGCCGCATACAACATAATCGAAAATCATGACAATTCTCTCTGTTACCCGAAGCATGTCCGGCCTGAAGAATTACCTGGGCCTGATCGGCGCGCTGCTTGCGATGTGCGTGCTGTTTTCTATCTTAAGCGAAAATTTCCTGACCTCCGCCACGTTCACTACTTTATCCAACGACATTCCGACGCTGGTGGTGATGGCAGTCGGCATGACCTTTGTGCTGATCATCGGCGGCATCGACCTTTCGGTCGGTTCGGTGATGGCGCTGGCGGCCTCGGTGCTGTCGATGGCGATGGTGCGCTGGGGCTGGCCTTTGTTTACGGCCGCCGTGCTGGGCGTGTTCGTGGCCAGTCTGTGCGGCATGCTGACCGGCCTGATTTCGGTCGGCTGGCGCATTCCTTCGTTCATCGTCTCGCTGGGCGTGCTGGAAATGGCGCGCGGCCTGGCTTATCAGGTCACCAATTCGCGCACTGAATATATCGGCAGCGCGGTGGACGGCATCAGTTCGCCGATCTTGTTCGGCATGTCGCCGGCCTTCCTGTCCGCCATCCTGATCGTCATCGTCGGTCAGCTGGTATTGACCAAGACCGTGCTGGGACGCCACTGGATCGGCATCGGCACCAATGAGGAGGCGGTGCGCTTGTCCGGCATCAATCCGCGTCCTAGCAAGGTGCTGGTGTTTGCCTTGATGGGTTTGCTGGCCGGCGTCGGCGCGCTGTTCCAGGTATCGCGGCTGGAAGCGGCCGATCCGAACGGCGGCGTCGGCCTGGAACTGCAGGTGATTGCGGCGGTGGTGATCGGCGGCACCAGCCTGATGGGCGGGCGCGGCTCGGTGATCAGCACTTTCATCGGCGTCTTGATTATTTCGGTGCTGGAAGCGGGCTTGGCGCAAGTCGGCGTCAGCGAACCGATGAAACGCATCATCACCGGACTGGTGATTGTTGCCGCGGTGGTACTGGATACTTATCGCCGCCGCGGTGAGCGTTCAAGCCATTAATCTTTACATTATCTGTACATTCAGCTACGGCTCCGCAATCAGCAATTGAGTAAATAATATGGCAACCATCAAGGATGTGGCGCGCACGGCCGGGGTCTCATACACCACGGTGTCGCACGTCCTGAACCAGACCCGCCCGGTCAGCGACGATGCCCGGGCGCGGGTATTGGCGGCGGCGGCAGCGCTGGCCTATGTGCCGAGCGCGCTGGCGCGCTCTTTGAAAAGCAAGACTACCGGCAGTATCGGCCTGATTATCCCGAACAACACCAATCCGTATTTTTCAGAAGTGGCGCGCGGCATCGAAGACAGTTGCTATGCCGCCGGCTACAGCGTCATCCTGTGCAATTCGGATGACGATCCAGCCAAGCAGCGCGACTATCTGAATGTGCTGCTGACCAAGCGCTGCGACGGCCTGATCGTGGCGACGCTGGCCCAGACCGATGGCGAACTGCTGCGCAAGATGAAGGTGCCGACCGTGCTGCTGGACCGGGCGCCGAAAGACATGGCGATCGATCTGGTGGCGGTCGACAATGGCGCCGGCGGTGCGCTGGCGGCGGCGCATCTGCTGAGCCTGGGGCGACGCCGCATCGCTTGTATCGGCGGCCCGCAAGACATCGCCATTTCGCGCGAGCGGATCGGCGGTTTGCGCCAGACGTTGCTGGCCGCAGGTGTCGAATTGCCAGAGACCTTGCTGGCCTACGCCGATTTCACCAGCGCCGGCGGTTATCTGGCGGCACGCAGCCTGCTGGCATTGCCGCAAGCGCCGGATGCGATTTTCTGCTGTAACGATCTGATGGCGATCGGCGCTTTGCGCGCTGCGGCGGAGCGCGGCATCGCGGTGCCTGAGGCGCTGGCGGTGGTGGGTTTCGATGATATCGACCTGGCGCAGTTCGTCCATCCGACCTTGACCAGCGTGGCGCAGAATACGCGCAGGCTTGGGCAACTTACCGCCGAATGCCTGTTGCAGCGGATTGCCACGCCCGACCGTCCTTTGCAGCGTATTTCGATTGCCCCGGAATTGCACATCCGCGACTCGACCGTAAAGTCGTGACGACGGGAAGTTCTCGTAACTCTTATTTTTAAGAACACACATGATAGTCATCATCGGCAGTATCAACATGGACCTGGTGCTACGCGTGCCGCGCATGCCGCATCCCGGCGAAACCTTGTCCGGCGGCCGCTTCCAGACCATCGCCGGCGGCAAGGGCGCGAATCAGGCAGTCGCTTGCGCGCGCCTCAGCGCCGATAGCGTGAAGGTGGCGATGATCGCCTGCCTCGGCGACGATGCCTTCGGCGTCGAGCTGCGCGCCGCATTGCGCAACGACGGCGTCGACGACAGCCATGTCAGCACAATGGAAGGCGAAGCTTCCGGCGTGGCCTCGATTCTGGTCGATGCCAGCGGCCAGAACAGTATCGTACTGGCCGCCGGCGCCAACGACGCGCTGAGCCCGGCCCATATCGACGCTGCACGCAGTTTGATCGGACAGGCGCGTATCGTCGTGTTGCAGCTGGAAACGCCGCTGGCCACGGTGCGCCATGCGATCAAGCTGGCGCACGGACTGGGTAAGGTGGTAGTGTTGAATCCGGCGCCTGCGCAAGCCTTGCCTGCCGATTTGCTGGCGCAAGTGGAATATTTGATCCCGAACGAAATCGAGGCGGCCATGCTGGCCGGGCTGAGCGCTGCCAGTCTGGATAATGATGCTGCAATCGAAGCAGCGGTCGCAACATTGCGCGCCGCCGGCAGCGCCAATATACTGGTCACGCTGGGCGCGAAGGGCGTCTATGCCGCGCTGACGTCCGGTTCCGTCCATTTTGCCGCGCAGCCGACCAAGGCGGTCGATACTACCGCCGCCGGCGATACCTTCATCGGCGGCTTTGTCGCGGCGCTGGCCGAAGGCCGCGGCGAAGCCGAGGCCATCGCCTTCGGCCAACGCGCGGCAGCCTTGAGCGTGGCGCGCATCGGTGCGCAAACCTCGATCCCTTACCGTCGCGAACTGGAAGCCTGAGATGAAAAAAAGCCCCTTATTGAATATCGCTCTGTCGCAACTGATTGCATCACTCGGCCACGGCGAAAGTATCGTGATTGGCGATGCCGGTTTGCCGGTGCCGCCCGGCGTGCCGCTGATCGATCTGGCGCTGACGCGCGGCGTGCCCGGCTTCCTGGTGACCTTGCAAACGGTATTGACGGAAATGCAGGTTGAACATCATGTGCTGGCCGACGAACTGCCCTTGCACAGCCCGCAGCTGGCGCAACAGATCGACGCTCTCGGCCTGGCCGACAAGCGGACCTTGTCGCATGCCGATTTCAAGCATATGACGCAGAGCGCCAAAGCCGTTATCCGCAGCGGCGAGTTCACGCCTTACGCCAACATCATTCTGGTGGCCGGCGTGGTTTTTTGACAATACTCTGGCCGAGTAGCTGACAAGCGCCTTTCGGCAGGTACAATAAAGCCATGAATATCTCAATGCCCGAACTGGAACAAGCCATTAATTACTGGCGCCTGCAGCGGCCTGCGGTAGGGGAAGAGTGCGCGTTGTCACCCGAGGTCAACGCGCTCGCCGACGTCTATGCCTTGATGATCATCAATCACAGCAGCAGCGTCGCGCTGGCCTCCATGGGCAGCGTTGCGCAGCAGCTGATCGGCGCCTGGCGCCAAACCATGCAGGACGTCAGTAGCAGCAAGCAATCAATGGGCTAGATGCCGTGCCTGGCGCTTGGGGGCAACCAGGCCCTCAGGTTTGACAGCGAGCGGCGGCAAATCCGTTTGCTTGGCCGCTTTGCCCGCATAGTCCGTGCTGAGCACGGCGTTGACCGCACTCTCGCTCATTCCCTGCAAACGCAACCACTGGCCGACCAGGCCCGCCAGCCGATCCAGTGCAATCCGGTGGGTGGCATCGGTCTTGCCGTACAGCCAGTCGGAAAACGCCATGAAATTGTCAAACGGCGTAGCGCCCAGCAAGATCGGCAACGTGTGGGCGAAGCGGCCTGAATTGGCGACCAGGTCCCAGTAGCGCGAGAACCGTTGCAGGCGCTGCATGGTCGGGAAATCGATCTGCTTGGTCGCCAGGATGGTATAGGGCGGATGCGGGTCGAAGATCAAGCCGTAGGGTTCGGTATGGCGAATGATGGGCGTGCCGCGCAAGCGCTTGAGGATGCCGAACTGGATTTCATGCGGTTGCAGCTCCACCAGGCGATCGAAGCCACGGGCGAAACTGGCGACATCTTCGCCCGGCAGGCCGGCGATCAGGTCGACATGCAGATGCGCCTGCGATTGCTGTATCAGCCAGCGAATGTTCTCTGCCGCTTTTTCATTGTTTTGCTTGCGGCTGACCAGCGCCTGGACTTCCGGATTAAAGCTCTGGATGCCGATTTCGAATTGCAGCGCGCCGGGCGGGAATTGCGAGATCGACTCCTTCAAGGCATCCGGCAAATGATCCGGCACCAGCTCGAAGTGGGCAAATACCGGGTCGTCGGGATTGGCCGCCAGCTTGTCGAGAAAGAATTGCAGGATCTTGAGGCTGGTCTTGACGTTCAGGTTAAACGTGCGGTCGACGAATTTGAACAGCCGTGCGCCGCGCGCATGCAGCGATTCCATCTCGGCCAGGAAATTATCGAGGGCGAAAGGCCATGCGGTCTTGTCCAGCGCCGATAAACAGAATTCGCATTTGAACGGACAGCCGCGCGAGGCTTCCACATACAAGGTGCGATGGGCGATGTCATGCTCGCTGTACAAGCTATATGGCAAGACGATATCGGCCATCGGCGGCTGCACCCCGACATGGACTTTCATCAAGGGCTTCGGGCCATGCAGGATCTGCCGGCATAACTGCGGCAAGGTTACGTCGCCCCAGCCGGTCACCAGATAATCGGCGAGCTGGACGATTTGTTGTTCCGCCGATTCGTAGGACACTTCCGGTCCGCCCAGGACGATCACCATGTCCGGCGCCACCCGTTTCAGCATCGCCACAACCTTGGTGGTTTCCTCGATATTCCAGATATACACGCCGAAGCCGACGATGGTAGTGCCGGTATCGGCCTTGTGCGCCAGCAGTTTCTCGACGATATCGGTGGTCTTGGCGCCGATCACAAATTCGTGCAATTGCGTAGCTTCGCGCAGATCGCCCATGTTCGCCTGCAAATAGCGCAACCCGAGAGAGGCGTGGGAATAACGCGCGTTGAGCGTGGACAGCAAGATGGTCATAATTGGCTAGCGGAAAGTTTGGCGGCAGAAACTGCGGAATGCGTCATTTTACGCCTCAGCGCTTGCTGAGCGCCTGTGTGACCAACAATACCGGAATCAGCCCTACCGCAACAATGGTCAGCGCCGGCAGCGCCGCTTCGCCCAGCCGCTCGTCGCGCGCCAGGTTGTGGGCGATCACCGCCAGCGTATCGGTGTTGAACGGCCGCAGTAACAGGGTGGCTGGCAACTCCTTAACGACATCCACGAACACCATCAGGAATGCGGTCGCCATCGAGCGCCACAGCAGCGGCGCGTGCAAGATGCGGGCGATGCGCCAGCCGCTGCTGCCGAGGGTGCGCGCCGCTTCGTCCAGAGTGGTGGGGATGCGGGCGTAGCCGGCTTCGATTGACTGCACGGCAACCGCGCTAAAGCGCACCAGGTAGGCGTACAAGATACCGATTGAGGTGGCCGTCACCAGAATTCCGACCTGGTTTTGCGGCGCTGCCGTTTGCAGCCATGCCAACGGCAACAGGATGCCCACCGCAATCACTGAGCCGGGAACGGCATAACCCATGCCAGCCATGCGTGTCACCAGGCGCAGCAGCCATAGTTTGAACGGCGGTAAATTGCGGGCTCGCTGCACATAGCTAAGCGCTAACGCTACCGCTACCGCCAGTACTGCGGCGATGGCGCCGAAGCGGAAACTGTTCCAGGCCCAGCCGGCATAACGCAGCAAGTCGACACCGCTATTCAGGTAGGGATCGCTTTCCTGGTGCAGGAATTCGCGCCCCATCAGGCGCAGCAGGATCAATACCGGCAAGATAAAGCCGAGCATGATCGGCAAGCCGCAGATTAGCCAGGCCAGCATGCGCTGGCCATCGCGCAAGGGAGTGAGCCGGGTTTCCTGTGCATCGCTGCGTTGTCCGCGCACGCTGGAAAAGCGCAGCCGCTGCTGGCCCTTGCGTTCGACCCACAACAACAGTGCGACCATAACCAGCAATACCGATGCCAGTTGTGCCGCCGCCATATGACTGTCCATGACCAGCCAGGCCTTATAAATGCCGGTGGTGAAAGTGCTCAGGCCGAAGTAGGCGCCAACGCCGTAGTCGGCCAGCGTTTCCATCAATGCCAGCGCGGCGCCGGCCATCAGCGCCGGCCGCGCCAGCGGCAGCGCCACGCGGCGGATGCGCGCCGCTAAAGGCGTGCCCAGCAAGCGCGCGGCTTCCAGCAGATGCACTCCGCGCTCGTTCAAGGCATTGCGCGCCAGCAGGTAGGTGTAGGGATAGAGCGTAAAAATGAACAGGAAGATCGCACCGGGCAGGCTGCGTATTTCCGGCAGGCGCAAGCCCGGGATGAGCTGGCGCAAACTGCTCTGCAGCAAGCCGCTGTATTGCAGGAAATCGGTATAGGCATAGGCCGACACGTAGGCCGGCATCGCCATGGGCAGCAGCAGCGCCCATTGGAAAAAACGGCGGCCGCGGAATTCGAACAGGCTGACCGTGACCGCGGTGGCGGCGCCGACAAGCACGACACCGGCAGTCACTGCCAATGCCAGCCAGGCGGATGTGCCCAGATAAGCCGGCAACACCGTCTGCATCTGCTGCGACAGCAGATCAAGCGCCGCGGCATCCAGCTGCAGCCAGGCGGCGCCGATGCCGAGTATGGGAACAGCGATCAGCAGCGCGGTTAAGGCGATCAGTGACATGTGTATGAAAGAAGGGAAATGCTGGATTTAAATGAGAGTGCTGTAAACTACGAAACTTCGTACGACACTTCGTACAAAACTTCGTATCAAGTGTCGCAGGACAACTTCGACTTAAGCGGCAGGCAAGCGTTCATCCCGAGCCAGCCGGATTGTAACCAGCTTCATGTACTCTTTTCCCATGTTCCTCACTCTCGATCAGATCAGTGTCAGTTATCCAGGCGCACCAGCGCCAGCGGTGCAAGCCGTGTCGCTGCAGCTTGCTGCCGGCCAGCTCGGAGTGCTGATCGGCCCCTCGGGCAGCGGCAAGACCACCTTGCTGCGTTCGATTGCGGGCCTGGAACAGCCGCAGAGCGGAAAAATCGCCCTGGATCAGGTCTTGCTGGATGGGCCGCAAGCCAGGATCGACGCCGAGCAGCGCCGCATCGGCATGGTGTTCCAGGATTTCGCCTTGTTCCCGCATCTGGACATTGCGGCCAACGTCGGTTTCGGTTTGCATGGCATGTCGCGCCCGCAACGCCTGCGGCGGGTTGAAGAGATGCTGGCGCTGGTGGGCCTGGAAGGCGCGCAGGAAAAATATCCGCATCAATTGTCGGGCGGCCAGCAACAGCGGGTGGCGTTGGCGCGCGCCTTGGCGCCGGAGCCGCGTTTGCTGCTGCTCGATGAGCCTTTTTCCAGCCTGGACATCGAGTTGCGCGAGCGTCTGGCGCATGATGTGCGGCAGATTCTGAAGCAGGCCGGTATGACGGCGCTGATGGTGACCCACGATCAGCTGGAAGCCTTCGCTATCGGCGATGTGGTCGGTGTGATGCAGCACGGCCATCTGCAGCAATGGGCGGCGCCTTACGATTTGTACCATCGTCCGGCGACACGCTTTGTCGCCGATTTCATCGGTCACGGGGTGTTGCTGCCGGGCCGCCTGGTCGACGGCGGCGGCCGGCTGGCAGTATCGACAGTATTGGGCGATTTGCAGGATATCAGCGCATCGGTGTTGCAGGCGCTCCAGGTTCACGGGCGCGATCCGTTTGACGTATTGCTGCGCGCGGATGATATCGTGCATGACGATGCTTCCCCGTTCAAGGCGCGGATCAAGCGCAAGTCTTTCCGCGGCGCGGATTTCTTATACACGCTGCAACTGGCGAGCGGCCAGGAGTTGCTGGCATTAGTGCCGTCCCATCACGATCATGCGATCGATGAGTGGATCGGCATCAAACTGGATGTGAGTCACGTGGTGACCTTTCCTTCATTAATTGCATGACTTTTTGAATAAGTAATCATCATGGCGCAATATATTGTGGTTGGCTTGGAGTTTGGCGTGGTGCTGCTGGTAGGACTGGCGATCTACATGATCAGGAAAAAATAGACAGCTCGCGGCTAGGAAAAAAGGCTGGCGCAGCGCGCGCCAGTCTTCTTGAAGCGTCCCTTTTCGGGCTTTCCCGGTTGCTTATTTGTAGCCGGCGCGATCCAGCAATTGCTGCACTTTCTGCTGGTTGCGGCCAACCGCAGAGACATCGATCACCTCGGCTTTATAAGGGCCGAGCGCATCCAGCGCCGGGTTGCCGCTCTTGACACCTTTGACTGCCGGCGTTTCGTTATTGCCTTCGGCGAAATAACGCTGGGCATCGTCGCTGGACAGGTACTCCAGGAACTTGATAGCCGCTGCACGATGCGGCGCATGCTTGGCGACACCGGCGCCGGCGATATTGACATGGGCGCCGGTGGTGTTCTGGTTAGGCCAGACCACGCCGACTTTTTTCATTACTTCGACATCTTCCGCTTTGCTCGACTTCATCAGTCGCGCAACGTAGTAGGAATTCGAAATCGCCACGCCGCATTCGCCGGAGGCGACCGCCTTGATCTGATCGGTATCGCCACCGACCGGCGAGCGCGCCTGGTTGGCAACGTAATCCTTCAGCAGCGCTTCGGTCTTGGCTTCGCCATGATGCTCCAGCAAGGAGCCGAACAGCGACACATTGTAAGGATGCGAACCGGAACGGGTGCACAGCTTGCCCTTGTTCTTCGGATCGGCCAGCGCTTCGTAGGTCTCGACGTCTTGCGGCCGGATGTTTTGCTGGTTGTAGACGATCACGCGGGCGCGGGTCGAAAAGCCAAACCACTGCGATCCCTTGCCGTCGTCCTTGCCGCGCAGGTTGCGCGGGATGCGTTCATCAAGGATGGCCGATTGCACCGGCTGGAACAGGCCGTCGTTTTCTGCCCGCCACAGACGCGCCGCATCCACCAGCAAAATCACATCCGCCGGACTGGCAGCGCCTTCGCTTTTCAGGCGTGCGATGGTGCCGGCGTCGTCGCCGTCGACGCGATTGATCTTGATGCCGGTGCTTTTCGTGAAGTTGCCATACAGCGCTTCGTCGGTTTGATAGTGGCGTGCGGAATACAGGTTCAACACTTGATCCTGCGCGAAGGCAGCGGCTGAACTGGCGGCCAGGATGGCGCCGGCGACGATAGAGCGCAAAAGCATGGGAACTCCTCTTTTGATGGTGGAATGGTGATTTATTGCCGGTAACAAATTGTTACATTTAAGGCAGGATTACTATAACACAAATGAGAATCGTTACCGTTTATGATGGCCGGATGACAAATTGATGGCATATGCCCGGCCGTCGTCGTCTCTTGGCGCGATCGGTTAATATGGTTGCTCTTCCCAACACAAGATGGGTATCAAATGAGCAATAAAACCACCTCCAAAGCAAACATCCGCACTGAAACCAAAGCCGAATCGCTCACCCCGCGGGTGGCGCTGGTGCTGCAGGGCGGGGGCGCGCTGGGGGCGTATCAGGCCGGGGTCTATCATGCGATGCACGAGAACGGCCTGACGCCGGACTGGGTGGTGGGAACCTCGATCGGCGCCATCAACGCCGCCATCATCGCCGGTAACGAACGCGATCTGCGCTTATCGCGACTGAAGGAGTTCTGGGAGCAGGTCGGCCATGGCGACCTGATGGATATGAGTAAAGTCACCGATGGCGCGCGCCAGTTCAATACCTGGTGGACCACGGCTGACGTCACCACCCGCGGCGTGCCGGGATTTTTCTCGCCGCGCTCGCCGAATCCCTTTGTGCTGGGCTGGCCGGTCCTGCCTGAGCAAGCCAGTTTTTACGATACTGCCCCGCTGGCCGAAACGCTGGCACGTCTGGTCGATTTCAAGCATCTGAACGCTCCCGGCGCCATGCGCCTGACCGTGAGTGCGATGAAGGTGGCGTGCGGCAGCCTGGTCAACTTCGATTCCCGCGAGCGGCAGATCGGAGTTGAGCACATCATGGCCAGCGGCGCCTTGCCGCCCGGTTTTGCGCCGGTACGGATAGACGGCGAGCTGTACTGGGATGGCGGCTTGTATTCGAATACGCCGCTGGAAGTTGTGCTGGACGACGAATCCAAGGCCGATGTCGATGGCAACACGCTATGCGTCATGGTGGATTTGTGGAGCGCCAACGGTCCCGAGCCGGTGACGCTGGACCAGATCACCAATCGTCAGAAGGACGTGACCTTTGCTTCACGTTCAGAGCGCCATATCGAAAATTATTTGCGCATGTATCAACTGCGGCGGGCTGCGAAAGCGTTGTATGACAAGCTGCCGCCAGCGTTGCGCAGCAAGGCCGACCTCAAGGAGTTCCAAGGCTTGAACGACGACAGCACGATTCATATCGTGCGCCTGCGTTACAGCGGCCGCGACTGGAACATGCCATCCAAGGACATCAATTTTTCGCGCGGCTCGATCGAATGGCGTTGGGAGCAGGGTTATGCCGACGCCATGCAGGCCGGCGAGCGGATCCGGGCCAACGCCGACACCTTCGGCAATTCCGACGCCGGCCTGGTGGTGCATGAACTGGTCATGCCGCCGGTGAGCTGAAGCCGATGGCGCTGTTCTCCATTCCTGTTGCCGGCTTGCGTCTGTCCATGCTGCTGGTGATTCCGCTGCTGGCCGGCCTGGCGCCGCATGCGCATGCACGATCCGGCACTTCCGGGCTTGATGCCGAACAATGCGCGATCCTCAAGCAGCATGTGCTGCAGCCTGGCGCGCCGGTCGCTTGCCGGCAGCTGCAAATAGTGCGTTTCTCGTATGTCGACTTTGACCGGGCACGTCACGACGACGGCGAGATCATGGTGATGGCTGCAGTTGCGCCGCAGGTGAAGGCGCTGTTTGACGAACTTCTCAAGCGCCGTTTCCCGCTTGCGCAGGCCCGCCTGATGGAGCATTATCAAGGCAACGACGACGCATCGATGGCGGAAAATAATAGCTCGGCCTTTAACGACCGGCCGATTACCGGCGGCAGCTCAGTGTCCCTGCATGCCTACGGTTTGGCGATCGATATTAATCCTTTGCAAAATCCGTATGTGCAGCGTGATGCCCAGGGGCGGCTGGCTTACAGTCCGCCGGCTGGCCAGGCGTACGGCAAACGGCAAGCAAGCCGGCCGGGAAGCAGTGAACAAATCGTGGAACTATTCGCGCAGCATGGCTTTCTGATTTGGGGTGGCGACTGGAAAAAACCTGTCGATTACCAGCATTTCCAGGTCAGCCGCAAGCTGGCTGAGCGGATGGCGAAACTGCCGGCGCCGCAGGCGCGCCAGGTGTTCGAAAGTACGGTTGTCGCCTACCGCGCTTGCCGTACCGGTCATGGCGGCAAGCCGCAAGGCAGGAAGGCTTGCGCCGCAACAGACAGTTAGTGGATTGTCAGGTTTGGCGGGAGGCAAATGCACATTTTGCTTACAGAATGTGCAATATTGCCATGTTGATAGCGAGAGATGATTTGTTCACACAGGAGAAGGCCATGTTTTCGTTTCATGAAAAGTTTGCCGAAGCAACCAAAGCACATTTTGAAGCCCAGTTGGCATTGCTCAATACCCTGACCGCAAAAACCTTCGAGGGCGTTGAAAAAGTCATCGAACTCAATCTCAATGCCGCCAAGGCGTCAATGGGAGAATCCGGGGACGCCACCAAGCAACTGCTGAGCGCCAAGGACCCGCAGGAATTCCTCTCCATCTCGGCCGCGCAAGCCAAGCCGCGAGCCGAAAAGGCAGTAGCCTACGGCCGCCACCTGGCCGGCATCGCTTCCGGCGCCCAGGCTGAGTATACGCGCGCAGCAGAAGCGCAAGTTGCGGAAACCAGCCGCCGCATCAATGCCTTGATAGAAGAGGTCAGCAAGAGCGCGCCAGCCGGTTCGGAAAACGCGATCTCGATCTTGAAATCGGTGATCAGCAACGCCAACGCAGGTTATGAACAGCTGACCAAGAACGCCAAGCAGGCCGTGGCGACCTTGGAAGCCAACCTGAACAACGCCAGTGAACAAGTGGCCAAGGCTGCCGCGCCCAAGAGCAAGAAGTAAGGCCGGGAAGCAAGGCCGGTAGCGCTTCCAGCTTCAGGATAAAGTAAAGGCCGCAAATGCGGCCTTTATTCATATCGGCAGAGCGCGGTCCCAGGCCGGCACTTCGCCGAATTGCTGCACCAGGAAATCGACAAAGGTGCGGACCTTGGCCGACAAATGCTGACGGCTCGGATACACCGCGTGAATCGCCAGCGCATCGCCATGGTAGTCGGTCAGGATCGGCACCAGGCGGCCGTCGCGGATCGCATCGCCGATGATGAAGGTCGGTTGCCGTATGACGCCCATGCCGGCAACGGCCGCCGCCAGCAGCAGGTCGCCGTTATTGCAATGCAAGCCGCCGCTGATGCGTACCGTGTGGATCTTGCCGCCGCGCTGCAGGCGCCATTCATTGTCCGGCAGCGTGTAGGCATAGGTCAGGCAAGTATGGCGGGCCAGGTCGGCGGGATGCTGCGGTATGCCGTGCTGCGCAAGATAGGCCGGCGCGGCGCAGGTCAGCACATGGGCGGGAGCCAGTTTGCGCATCACCAGGCTGGAATTTTGCAATCTGCCTATGCGTATCGCCAGATCGAAACCTTCCTCGACCAGATCGACAATCCGGTCCGATAGAGTCACATCCAGTTCGACATTGGGGTAGCGTTGCGCATAGAGCGGTAAAAGCAAGCCCAGATGATTGACGGAAAAAGACACCGGTGCATTGATACGCAACACGCCGCTCGGATTGGCGGCGTGCATGCCGGCCGCCAGCGTCGCTTGTTCCAGATCGGCCAGCAGCTGCTGGCAGCGCTCCAGATAGGCGCTGCCGGTATCGGTCAGGCTGAGGCGGCGCGTGCTGCGGTTCAACAGGCGCGCACCCAGGTATTGCTCCAGGTCGGCGATATGCCGCGTCACCGACGGATTCGACAGGTTCAGGCTGCGTGCCGCGCCCGACAGGCTGCCGGTTTCCGTCACCTTGACAAACACCTTCATGGCTTCGAACAGATTCATCGCAAGGCCTTATTATTCTGGAATTCGGAAATAGTATTTCAATAAAACGTCATTTTTCTTTCTATTGCAAGAATATATAGTCACACAAACTCCATGAATTTCCTGGCCGTTAACCATTTCTTGCGAAAGTCCTACCATGAACAGCAACCATCCTGGCATCTACGCCGCCACCTTGCTCAGGCTTACTTTAGGCATCGCGCTGTTGGCGCATGCCTATCTCAAGGTTTTCGTTTTCACTTTGCCGGGCGCTGCCGGTTTCTTTGCCAGCCAGGGTTTTCCGGCCTGGTCGGTCTACCCGGTGGTGGCGGTTGAAGTGCTGACCGGGATTGCCATGGTGCTTGGCCTGCAGGCGCGGATTGCCGCCGTGATTGCGCTGCCGGTATTATTAGGGGCATTATCGGTACATGCCGGCAACGGTTGGGTTTTCACCAGCCCTAACGGCGGTTGGGAATATCCTGCCTTCATGGTGGTCAGCGCCATTGCAGTTGCCTTGCTGGGCAACGGCGCGTTTGCGCTGGGCTCGGCCAAGGCCGGCAAGCAACCTGACAAATAAGCTGATTGAAAGAGATCAAGATGAGCACCATTGCCACCCGCATGCCGGCGTTTTTTTTCGGTCACGGCAGCCCGATGAATGCACTCGAAGACAATCGCTACACCGCGGCCTGGGAGCAGCTGGGCGCCAGCGCGGCGCAGCTGCAGCCGAGGGCGATCCTGTCGGTATCCGCGCATTGGTACACGCGCGGCACCGGTGTCACCGCGATGGCGCAGCCGAAGACCATCCACGATTTCGGCGGCTTTCCGCAAGCGCTGTTCGATGTCCGCTATCCGGCGCCGGGAGATCCGCAACTGGCGGCGCAAGTGCGCGATCTGTTGGCGCCGGTAGCGGTCGCCATGGATCAATCCTGGGGACTCGATCACGGCACCTGGTCGGTGCTGGTCAAAGCCTTTCCCAAGGCCGATGTACCGGTGATACAACTCAGTATCGATGCGACCCAGCCGGCGCAGTTTCATTTTGACCTGGGGCGCAAGCTTGCGGTATTGCGCGAACAGGGTGTGCTGATCATCGGCAGCGGCGATGTGGTGCATAACCTGCGCTTGATGAGCCGCAGCCAGGCTGCGCCGGGATATGACTGGGCCCAACGCTTCAATGACCATATCCGCGCAAGCCTGGTGAGCGGCGATATGCAGTCGCTGATCGACTATGCCGACCAGGGCCAGGATGCGCAATTGTCGGTGCCGACGCCAGAGCACTATCTGCCTTTGCTGTACGTCGCCGGCGCCAAGCAGGATGACGAAACGATTTCGATTGCAGTCGATGGCATCGATATCGGTTCCATCAGCATGCTGACCGCCGTGGTCGGCGCTGTCTGAGGTTAGCTGAGGCCAGGCGCAAGCAGGATTATTCCTGGCCTTTCACCGGCTTGGGATAATCCTTCATCACATCGATAGGCTGCGCATATGCCGAATCCCAGGTTTGCTGGTGCAATTCCGCGATCCGTTGCGCCATCTGTTCATTGCGCAGCACGATTTCCAGGTTGCGCGAATTATCCAGATAGCCGCCGCTCCAGTTGCTGGTGCCTATCCATGCCAGCTGGCCGTCGATCGCCATGGTCTTGCTGTGGATTACGCGGGCGAAAGGAATGAAGCCGGTGCTGGCCTGCGGCAGCGTGACGATCCTGATTTCCATGCCGGGCAGCAGCGCCAGGCTTTTCAAATAAGCGATCGCCGGCTTTTCGGTATTCCAGTTCGACACCATCATCTTGACCTTGACGCCGCGCGCCAGCGCCGCACGGATCGCATCATCAATCACCGCGTAATAAGGACGTGTGCGATTCGGACCGTAGCTTAACGGCGCATAGTCGAGCAGCTGGATCCGGACCTCGGATTTGGCCGCCGCCAGCAGTTTCGGCAATTCCGTTTCCGAGTCGCCGACGCCGGGCGGGTTAAACGCGTTCGGGCTGGCCACCAGGAATGTCGCTTGCCGGTCGTTGGCGGCAACCACGCTTTGGTTAAGTTTCGGCACTTGCTTGCCCTGCGCGATCAGCTCCTGCGCATGCCAGTCGTGTTCGAAGATATTCTGCAGCTGGCTGACGACCGCGGCGTCAGTCACGCGCAAGCCGGTCTCATGGATGTGGGCAAACGAGCGCCAGTCGAAATTCTGGCTGCCGACGTAGGCGGCGCTGCCATCGACCACCAAATATTTCGCGTGGATGATGCCGTTGCCGGTCAGCTTGGAATAATCGAGATAGCGGAATTCCAGATTGGGAATCTGCCTGAGCCTTTCGATGGTAGGCATATCGGAGGCGAATTTTCCTTTTTCTTCCATCAGGAAGCGGATCTTGACGCCGCGCGCACCGGCGGCGGCGAGCCGTGCTATTACCTGCTCGAAGGCCGCGCCAGGCTGGCTCGCCGCATAAAACTGGCCCAGCACGATTTGCTGCCTGGCGGCGTCGAACATTTCGCTCCAGACTTGCAGCGGTTCACGCAAATCGGGCGTTGCCAAGGTGGTTTCCACCGGGGCGGTGTGCACCAGTTCATAACCGGGAATGCTGAATTCGGCCTGGGCGCTGCCGGCGCAACCGAGCAGTATCGCCAGCGTGGTGATCAGCTTATGCATTTCAATTCCCATCAGGCGAGATGCAATTTACCGGATTCTGCCGCCGCCGCATTTATATCGCGCTGCATATCGTTGCCAGCCGCCCGGCCGACGCAGGCACGCAGCATCAATACTTTCAAATGATCGTTGATGCGCTCGATCCGTTCCTGGAACATATTAAAGAAAAACATGCCGACCACCGCGATGCCGATACCCAGCGCTGTCGCATACAAAGCGGTGCCTATACCTTGCGATACCTGGCCCGGATCGGATACGCCGGATACCGCCAGTGCCTTGAAAGTATCGATGATACCCAAAATCGTACCGAGCAGGCCGAGCAGGGGCGCGGCGGTGACGATGGTGTCCAGAATCCACAACCGGTGCTGCACCTCGCCGCGGTTGGCGATGTACACCGATTCGCTGAAATCTTCCAGGTCCTTTTCACTGGCCAGCTGATGTTTTTCCGCCAGGATGTCGGACACCAGCGTCAGCGGCAAGCTGGCACGGGATGTCAGTGCGGCCGGCAGTTCTTGCACGTGCTGCACGGCGTGCGTCATGGCTCTTTCCAGGCCGATTGCCTGGCGTAGCGTGTAGTTGAAAAACAGTCCGCGTTCGACAATCACGAATATCGCCAGGGCGGCACAGGCGTACATCAGATAGAAAGCGAGCTCGTGGAATAATTGCATGTTCATGGTGACCTCTCTGCGCACGAATGCACGTTTGTTGCAGCGGCGGATCCAGCTCAGGGTCCGCCGCCAGGGATTGCTGCAGCTGGATTAGAAATCCGCCATCAGGGTGACGCTAAAGGTACGCGGCGCGCTGACGTAGAAGGTTGGCGGGGTTGCCGGCGCGCTGCTGCCGATCGCGACCGCATTGCTGGTGAACTGGCTGCCGCTGCCGGCATTCAGGTTCAGGTATTGCTTGTCAAAGATATTGTTGAGGTTGAAGCGCAGCGTCGGCTTTTTCAGCCAGGCGGTAGACGGGAAGGTATAACCGGCGCCAGCGTTGAATACCGTATAGCCGCCCAGGCTGTCGTCGTTGACCAGCGTGGTGTAACGCTTGCCGGTGTATTTGGCTTGGCCGAAGACATACCAGCTATCTTGCGCGTACTGCAGGCTCAAGCCGCTTAACCAGTTCGGGGTGTCCGGAAACTCCTTGCCGCCGGTCGGCAGATTGAAGTTGACCGCCCATGGCATGTCCTTTTCCATTTTGCTCTTGATATAGGACAGCGAACCGTACACGCTCAGGTTCTTGGTGAGCGAGTAGCCGGATTCCAGCTCCAGGCCTTTGGAGGTCGAATCGCCGACGTTGTAATCGGTACGATTGCCGGTATCCGGGTTGAACGAGGTGGCTATGCGATTTTTGTAATCGACATAGAAGACCGATCCGGAAAACGTCCATTTGTCGGTCGTGTAACGGTAACCGAGATCGTAGTTCCAAGAGGTTTCCTTATCCACCGGCACATTCCGCACGGTGCCGCCGGTATATACGCCGTTGACGAATTTGCCGCCCGAGATCAAGCCGAAATAAGAGAAATTGCCCGGCGCCTTGAAGTTCTTCGCTGCGTTGAAAAATACCGATTGTGCCGGATCAAGCTGATAGCGGATGCCGACGCTAGGGAGCAGGTCGGAATACGATTTCTGCAAGGTGTAAAAACCAGGCGCGCTCTGGCTCGGGTTGTTGGTGAAGTTGCGGTCTATGCTCGAGTAACGCGCGCCGAGTTGCAGGTTCAGCTTGTCCTGCATCAGACTGATGCTGTCTTGCGCAAAAGCGGATTTCCCGGTGCTGATGGTGAGCGTGTCGCGGTATTGCGCGAAAGAGCCGTCCTGGTTGCGCAGCCAGACATCGGGATTGTTTTGCCAGACGTCGGCGGAATTGCCGTTGTTGTCGATCGGCGCAAATGGACCGGTTTGCTGATGACGCGCGCGTTCGTACCAGTAGCCGACCATCAGCTTGTGGTTGTCGATCTGCTGGTTGTACTTGAGCGTGACACCCGGCCGATAGGTGCGGGTACGGCTGCCTTCATAAGCGAACACAGTGTCCTTGGTATCGCCGTCGCCGTTGACGTCGCGCACGCCGCCGCCCAGCAAGGTGCCGGAATTGCCTTCGCTGACGGTCTGCAATTGATTGCCGCCGGTGCCGAAGCCGTACCACATGTAAGGGCTGACATCGACGCTGGATTGCGGCGCCAGCTGGAAGTGGGCATTCATGGTGGCAAGCCAGTTCTTGAACGGATTCAGGTTGTAGCCGTAATACAGATTTTTATTGCCGGTATTGATGCCGGCGTTCGGTCCGTAGCTTGAATCATTTTGCGCGCCAGGGCCGCCTGGCTGGTGTATCGGCGCGACCGTGCCGAAATCCAGGTTGCGTCCGAACTGGGCGATCTGCGCCTTGGTCAGCGAACGATAGTTGTTGTTCAGGGCCGAGTTGTACATGAAGCCGGTATCGACAAAGCTGCCGCCGCCCAGGTCGAGCTTGCTGTTGAAGTCGACGTGTTCCTTGTCGGCGCGGCCGGTGCCCTTGAATTTGTCTGCCTGTGTCTTGGAATAGGAAACGAAGAACTTGAAGCGGTCGTTGAACAGCTTGCCGGAATCGAGACGCACATAGCCTTTCCACAGGTCATTCGAGCCAAACGTGTACTCGGTACGGAAACGCCGCTGGTCCTCGGGGGTGCACATGGTCATGCCGATATTGCCGCCGGTGGCGCCGACGTGCGGCGCTTCGGTGTCGGTGGAACCCTGGGTGACGAAGATGTCGCACAGGTTTTCCGCATCGGTGTACTCCTGCGGATAGACGGCGAAATTGCCGGAATCGTTGACCGGCGCGCCGTTGATGGTGAAGCCGAGCTGGTCGCTGTTGAAACCGCGCACCCGGATGTTGCCGCCGAACAGGCCGGTGCCGTCGGTATCGTAGCTGTTCACGCCCGGCAGCAGGTTGATCATCTGGAACGGATTGCTGGTGGTGCTTTGCTTGTCCATGTAATCGCGATTGACCGAACTGCGCGCTTTCGCCGATTCTTCCGGCTGGATCAGGCCGGTGCTCTGGCCGCCGCCGGCATCGCCTTGCACGGTGACCTTGCCGACTTCAGATGTGTCCGCAGCGTGGACCAATGGACTGGCGGCGATGAATAACCCGGAGATCAGCAGTGACAGCCGGGTGACTTTGAATTGCATGGCATTACTCCCTGTACGTTTTTTTATGAAATGTAAAAACTAAGTATTCAAGCAGCTGAGTGTTCCAACCGCCGCCGGCTGTCGCTCTACCCCGCGCCCGGGATGAATTCCAGCTCGGCGCTGAATCTATGTGTCGCTTCTCCAACCCAGCTGGATTCGGGAAACGCAGAAAAGGCGGCTCGGTTGATGGTTTTGCGGGCAGCTTCGTCGAGCAGCATGGAATTCGATGATTCTTCGATGCCTTGTTCGGCCAGGGTGCCGTCGCGATTCAGCACGAACCAGACCTTGACCTTGCCTTGCGGCCGTTGCAGGCTGGCCTCGCGGCCTGTCGGATAGCGCTTGATGCTGTTCAGATGTGCTCGCACCTTGGAGATATAGCCGGCCTCGGCACTGGCGCTGTTCGGTTTGGCTACGGGGGGCGCAGGATCTGGCGCTGGCGGCGCGGCAGGCGCCGCGACGGTTTTCGGAGGCGTCGGCGCGGCTGCCATCTCTGCGCTGGGGGTGTTGCTGACTGGTGTGGCGCTCACTGTCTGTTGCTGCGGCTGCCGGACCGGCTGCATCAGCGGTACCGGCAGCGGCTTGACCACTTGCGGCGGCGTCGGGCTTGGCTGCGGCGTGGGTATGGTGACGGGCGGCGCCGGAGGTTCCGCTTCCATCAACGCGATCTGCACCAGCGTATCGTCGGTATGCGTTTCAATCTTCACCGCTTTCTGGATGCCGGCAAAGAGCAGGATGGCGAGTATGAGTATCGAAGGCAAGGTTGCCAGCGCATCGCGAAATCGGTAGAAGAACGGCATGGTCGTCATTGCTCGCATCACGGCATGCGGGTGGCGATGGAGATCGATTCGAAACCGTTCTGTTTCAGCGTGTCCATCACTTCCACCAGCCGCTGCACCTCGACTCCGCGATCGCTGTTGACGATGACGTTGAGTTTTTCACCGTTCTTCTTGGCCTGATTCAGGCGCGTCGGCAGCTCGCCGATTTTGGTGTCGACGCCGTCGACCTGCAATGCGTCATTGAGACCGAGCGTGACGACCGCCTTGTTTTGCGGCTTCAGATCCTGTGAACTGCTGGCTGTCGGCAAATGCGTTTTCATGCCGAGCGCAGGAATTACGTTGAGGCTGATCAGCACGAAAAACACCAGCAGGAACATCATCACGTCGATCATGGGAATGATTTCGACGCGGGCTTTCCGCTTCTTTGGTTCGTCCCAACTACGCATTGCACTACCCCGATAAAAGATGCGCGGTGATAGCGTGAATTCGCTAACCGCTATAATTTCTATAACTGTCGGCAGAATAGCGAGGAATTATTTCGGCAGTATTACAATCGGTGGCGATGTGGCGATGTGGCGATGACGCTACGCAAGTTAGGCAGGCGATCGGCCAGGGCTGCGGAGATGGGCGCGCTGTGCGTGCTTTGCTTGCTTAACGGCGCGGCAACGGAACGAAAGACAGCAGGAGCTTGATCGCATAGACCACGATCAGAGAGCCGCTCAGGTCGCCGATAGACATCACGATCAGGCCCGACCAGAAATGATAGGAGATACCGCGCAATACAAACCACACCAGCTGCAGCAGCGGATTGGCGAGCCCGTACAACAGGATGCAGGCCAGCAGGCTGGCCGGGGTCAGATTGCTCAGCGATGGCTGCAGACGCATCTCCTGCAATGTGAATCTATAGGCAAGATAAGGCGCCAGCGCCGAGATGACGCTGTAACCGATGGTGGTGACCGGATCGCCGGGAAAGAGGGCGTAGAGGCTGGACGTCAGCAGCGAGCCGATCAAGATGCCGAGCACGCCTGCCTCGGCAAATAGCAAAGTACAGATAAGCCGTATCCCCGCCGGCAGATAGATCCAGGCAATTCCCTGGGTAAACTCGATGTGCTTGAATAGCCAGTCGTTGGTCATGTACACCAGTATGTAGACGATCACCGTGGTGGTGGTGGTCAGCAGGTTGAGGCGCAATTTCTCGACAGGGGACGGGGTAGTGGTCATGACGCGCGTATATTACCGAAGTATCTGCGCGGGTGCTGGAAGATACTTGCGACTGCGGTGAAATGACGGGTATTATCGATATAAAATTAACAGCGATTTAACAGCGTATCAACAACGATCTAACAACGTTAGCAGAGCATTTCTGGCAACGGCTTACAATAGTGCTATGGAAAAAAATAATCGACCTGCAAATATCTATGTGCGGTTTTTGCAACTGGCGAATGCGCTGCGCGGCTTGCCGTCGCTGCCGTCGCTAGACCCGTTGGAAGATCGCATTTTGGCTTTTGTCGCACGCGCAGGACAAGCCAAGGAGCGCTTGTCGGTACGCGACATGATGGCGCAAAGCGAACTCGGTTCGCCGGCCATGCTGCATGCGCGCCTGAAGTCGATGCGGGAAAAGGGCTGGATAGTCTTGACGGATACCGACGATACGCGCCGCAAGCAGGTAGAGTTGAGCCAGGCGGCGTGGCTGCATTTCGATAAATTGTCGAAGTGCTTGCTGCAGGCAACGCGGGATGTCGGCAAATAGCCGTTCCGGCCGTAGATCGAAGCTCGGAGCCACGTCATAAAAAATACGCATCCCTGCGTATTTTTTTTGTCCACTCGATGTAATGACTACGTCATATTTTTTTCTTATGATTCTTGATCATTCGACAGCATGAACTTTGACCCTGGTGAGCTATATGGACGTGACCAAGCAACTGTGGCGCAGCACATTTTCATTGGCTGCAACCATGAGCATAGGGCTGGCAGCCGCAGGTTGCGGCGGTAGCGACAGCAACAGCGTTGACGCTGGCGTAAAGGCGGCCTGGGTCACTGTCGGCAGTAACAACCAGGCTATCGTCAGGGTCATCACTAGCGACGCCAGCTGTCCCGAAATCCGTGACGGCGCCGACTATGTTGCGATGACTTTGCGCGCAGCGCCGGCCACGGCGGCGCTGCGCCCAACCGCCAGCGCGGCCGCCGACTCCAAGCCTTCAGTCTTTCCCGTCGCCGCTTGTGAATACAGCGTGCCTGCCGACAGCAGCGGTGTCACAGTGGGCTCTCGTTCTTTGCCTTTACCCAAGAAGGAGCCGCAGCGCGTGGTGGTGCTGGCCGATACCGGTTGCCGCATGAAAAAAGCCGATAACGCCTGGCAAGCCTGCGCCGATGGCGATGCCTGGCCATTCCCCGAGATCGCCAGCGCCGCCGCCGCCATGCAACCGGATTTGGTATTGCACATAGGCGATTATCACTATCGCGAAAACGCCTGTCCTGCAGATATCGCCGGTTGTAAAGACAGTCCATGGGGTTATGGCTGGGATGCATGGCAAGCAGATCTGTTCAAGCCCGCTGCGCCGCTGATGGCTGCCGCGCCGTGGATCATGGTGCGCGGCAATCACGAGGAATGCGCCCGCGCCGGCCAGGGCTGGTTCCGTTTCCTGGATACGCAACCGTTCGACGCCAGGCGGTCTTGCGACGATCCGGCCAATGACGGCTTGGGGAATTTCTCCGAGCCTTACGCGGTGGCGCTCGGTCTCGATACGCAAGTGATTGTGTTCGATTCATCGAAAGCGGGCCGGACAGCGTTGCCCACCAGCGATCCGCAATTCATCAAATATCAGGTGCAGTTCCAGACAGTCAACCGCCTGGCGGCGAAGGCCGGCGTCAACAGCATTTTCACCAACCACCATCCGATTCTGGGTTTCGCGCCATTGGCCGGCGCCGCGCCGGCGCCGGGTAACGCTGCTCTGCTATCGGTGATGCAAAGCGTCAATCCGACCGCCTTCTATCCGGCCGGGGTGAAGACCGCGATTCATGGCCACGTTCATGATTTCCAGGCCATCAATTTTTCATCCAACCATCCCGCCACTTTCGTCTCCGGCAACGGCGGCGATAATCTGGACGTGAATTTTGCCGATCCGTTTCCAGCCAACGTCAGTCCCGCTGCTGGCGTCATTGTCGACAAGATTGCGCATACGAGCAGCTTCGGTTTCATGGTGATGGATCGCCAAAGCAATGGCGCGTGGGCATACAAAGCCTATACGCGCAAGGGACTGCTGCTAACCACCTGCCTGCAAAACGGCAACAACATCAGTTGCGATAAGAGTGGCTATCTGGCGCCAAACTGATGCGTAGTCTGCGGCAGGCCCTGCTGTTAGCCAACGTGCTGCTGGCCGGCCTGGCGCCGTTCACGCTGCATGCCGCGCCAGTGAACACGCCGCTCTATCCGGAAATGCCGGCGCCGGCAGCGGCGCCCGCAGATCCTCCGGGACTTGTGGCGCTCGGCCGGCAATTGTTTTTCGATACCCGGCTGTCGGAACCGCGCGGCACCAGTTGCGCCAGTTGCCACGCTCCGGCACAGGCTTTTTCCGGCAATCACGGGTCACGGACCGGTGTCGCGCTAGGTAGCCGTCCGACCAGCCTGGGTACGCGCAACACGCCCTCGGTTTTGTATCTGCGCTATACGCCGCCGCGTTTTTTCTATCGGGATGACGATGCGCTGGCGCCGATTCCGTTCGGCGGCTTCTTTTGGGATGGCCGCGCCAATACCTTGGCAGAGCAGGTTCTGGGTCCTTTGTTTAATCCTCTGGAAATGAATAACCGCAACCCCAGCCAACTGGCGCGCAAGCTGCAACAAGCGTATGCGCCCGAGATGCGAACCCAGTTCGGCGCTGCCATATTTCAGCGGCCGGCACCAGCGACCCAGGCCGCCAGCCGCGCGTTGCAAGCCTTTTTACGCAGTGACGAAATGACGCCGTTCAGCTCCAGATACGACGACTATATCCGCGGGTGCCTTAAATTGAGCGCGGCAGAAATGCGCGGCCTGCGTTTGTTCAAGGACCCGGATAAAGGCAACTGCGCATCCTGTCATAAATTCAATGACAGCTCCGGCAATCCGGCGCGTTCGATGTTCACCGATTTTGGCTACGATGCGGTAGCGGTGCCGCGTAACCGCAGGATTGCAGAAAATCGCAATCCCGAATTCTATGATGTCGGCTTATGCAAAACCGCAGCCCAATTGCAATGGCCCGACAGCAGCCAATGGTGCGGCTATTTCAAAACCCCTAGCCTGCGCAATGTCGCCGTACGCGAAAGTTACATGCATAACGGCGTATTTAGCGAGCTGCGCGACGCCGTCGCGTTTTATGCAACACGCGCGACCAAACCGGGCGACTGGTATAAAAACGGCGTTAAATTCGATGACGTGCCGCCTGCCTATCGGGAAAACGTCAACATCAATTCGGTGCCATACAACCGGCGTGAAGGCAGCAAGCCTGCACTAAGCGATAGCGATGTGGATGATCTGGTGGCTTTTCTGCAAACGCTGACTGACGCCGCGTATATCAAGCAGCAGGCTGAATCCGCAAACAAATAAAGAATCTTCACCGAAATTGGCTAAACCATTCACTTCGCGAACACGAGACGGAAATTCAGCCAAGACTTACGGCATGCTTATAAATTGGCTGCAAAAGTTAGTCCATACTGGGCTTTTTCGCTAGGTGGACGATATGCATGGAAGTACTATGAAAGATGCTATTATTGGTGCTGTTAACAATACTTTTAAAAGTATTCCTATGGCGCACCTGATTCTTGCCGAAACGACAGCAAGCGTTTCCGAGTTAAAAAAAGACCCTATGGGAACCGTATCTGCCGGCGAAGGATTTCCTGTGGCGATATTAAACCGGAACCAGCCGGTTTTTTATTGCGTTCCAGCAAAAGCCTATGAAGTGCTGATGAACAAGCTGGAAGACATGGAGTTGAATGCAGTTGCAGATGCTCGGAAAGGTCAGGCTGTGGTCAAGGTCAAGCTGGATGAGCTTTGAACTAGCCTTCCTTGAGGAAGCATTGGGGGAATGGCGCAAGCTGGATCAGGACATGCGGGAGCAGTTCAAAAAGAAACTGGCAGAACGGTTGCTGAATCCCCGCGTCCCGTCAGCACAGCTGTCAGGCTCTAAAAACCGATATAAAATCAAGTTGCGCCAGGCGGGCTATCGGCTAGTCTACGAAGTGCGCGACAAAGAATTGATCGTAGTGATCGTGGCCGTGGGTAAGCGCGAGCGGAACGCCGTGTACAAGACAGCAGAAAAACGTTAAGCCTGCAGTCCCGCATTGTCCCCCATCGAGCAGGTTTACTTTTTGTTCAGCATGCTCAATGCGACCGCCTCCGCTACCCGGATCCCGTCAATCGCCGCCGACATGATGCCGCCGGCATACCCGGCGCCTTCCCCGGCCGGAAACAAGCCGGTCGTATTCAAGCTTTGCAGGTTGTCGTCGTGGCGCTTGATGCGCACCGGCGATGAAGTGCGGGTCTCGACGCCGGTCAGCACCGCGTCGTTCATGGCGAAACCGCGGATCTGCTTGTCGAACACCGGCAACGCTTCACGGATGGCGGCAATCGCGTAATCCGGCAGGGCGGCGCTCAGATCGCCCAGGTGGACGCCGGGTTTGTAGGAAGGAATCACGGAACCGAGCGTGGTCGATGGCCGGCCGGCGAGAAAGTCGCCAACCAGTTGACCGGGTGCATCGTAGGCGCCGCCGCCCAGCTCGAAGGCGCGCGATTCCCACTGGCGCTGGAAGGCGATCCCGGCCAGCGGATGGCCGGGGTAATCGTCTGGTGTAATGCCGACCACGATGCCGCTGTTGGCATTGCGTTCGTTACGCGAATATTGGCTCATGCCGTTGGTGACCACGCGCCCAGGTTCCGAGGTGGCGGCCACCACGGTGCCGCCCGGGCACATGCAGAAGCTGTAGACCGCGCGACCGCGGGCTTGACCAGATTCGCAGTGATGTACCAATTTATAGTCGGCGGCGCCCAGTATCGGATTACCGGCGCTGGGGCCGAAGCGGCAGCGGTCGATCAAGGATTGCGGATGCTCGATGCGGAAGCCGAGAGAGAACGGTTTGGCTTCGATATACACGCCGCGGTCGTACAGCATCTGGAAGGTATCGCGGGCGCTGTGGCCGATCGCCAATACGACATGGTCGGTAACGATCGAAGCACCGCTGGCAAGTATTACGGCGCGCACCTGGCCCTGGCCGTTTTCCCATTTGATGTCGATGTCCTCGACTTTTTGCTGGAAGCGGAACTCGCCGCCCAGCGCTTCGATGCTGGCGCGCATTTGCTCCACCATCTTGACCAGCCGGAAAGTGCCGATATGCGGCTTGCTGACGTACATGATCTCGTCCGGCGCATCGGCCTTGACGAATTCGGTCAGCACCTTGCGGCCGTAGTGCTTCGGGTCTTTGATCTGGGTCCACAGCTTGCCGTCGGAAAACGTCCCGGCGCCGCCTTCGCCGAACTGGACGTTGGACTCCGGCTGCAGCTCGCGTTTGCGCCACAGTCCCCAAGTATCCTTGGTGCGTTCACGCACCGCCTTGCCGCGTTCCAGGATGATCGGATTGAATCCCATCTGCGCCAGGATCAAGCCGGCAAACAGGCCGCATGGCCCGGTGCCGATGACCACCGGCCGCGTTGTCAGCTGGCCGGGCGCTTGCGCTACAAAACGGTAGTTGGTATCAGGCGTCGGCGCTACGCTGCGATCGCCCTTCATGCGCTTGAGGATAGCGCTCTCGTCCTTGAGATCGACATCTACGCTGTAAGTCAGGATCACCGCAGTCTTTTTGCGGGCGTCGTAACTGCGGCGGAAAATTGTGTAGCCGAGCATTTCTTCGGCGGCGATTCCCAGCCGCGCCAGAATCGCGGCTTGCAGCGCGTCTTCAGGATGGTCGAGGGGAAGCTGTATTTCATTCAATCGCAACATGGGTATTCCGGGAAATCAGGTGGGGACAGTGTGTGGTCGCATTGCGGCTGCACTATCCCGCAATTATTTTTATAAAACGACAATGCCGCGTGGCAGGCCGCCATTTTACCTTAGCGATGGCGTAATGGCAGCCCGGCTGGGAACAAGGCCCGCGCGGCGACTGGCGAATGCGGCCATACCGCTGGGATCGTTAACCAGCTGCAGGGCGCCTTTGGGGCGCCCTGTTTATTGGTGCGGGGGCATGTTGCGGCGTTGTTTTTTTAATAAAAACCGTGCCGGATCGAGTGCTGCCGCCAGATCGGCTTCAATCGGCAGCGGTTCTCCGTTCAGTTGCGACGCCAGGAATTCCGCCGCCAGCGGCGCCCATATCAAGCCGCGCGAAGCATAGCCAAGCAGGCTGTACAAGCCCGGAAAACGGGCCAGATCTTTCAATTTCGCTTCGCGCACTGCACATGCGCCGGTTTTATCCGGCAAGGCGCCGACCAACGGCAGGCGATCGCTGGCGACGCAGCGAAAACCGACACGTCCGGCCAGCGGCAATGCGCCTGCCTGCCAGCCCGGCAAGATGTTGGCCAGGCGCGCCAGATTGTCGTCCTGGCTGTCCTGGCGCAGCGTCTGCTGCTGATCCTCGTCATACGAAGCCCCGGCGCTGCACCACCCTTGGTAAGCCGGCGTCAGGTAGGCTTCGCCGCATATCACCGGCGCGATGGCGGGAACTTGCCCGGCTTCGATGTAAGTGATCTGGCCGCGGATGGCGTTCAAGGGCAGATCTTCTGCCTGGCGGAAATGCAGGGCGTCGCAGGCATTTGCCAGAATCACCACTGGTGCGTTGGCTATCTCCGCGCCTTGCCGGTCGCGGACGCTCCAGCTATCCTGCCCGCGTTCGAGCAGGGCCGCGTGCCGTCCAAAATGGGTTTGCAGACGACTGCTGCAGTCATCCAGCAGCGCCTGGCAAAGACTGCGCGGCCGTACCCAGCCGGCGGCGGGGAAGTACCAGCCGCCGCCGCTGACCGGGCAGCCGGCGAGGCGGCTCGCGGCGGCCTGATCCAGCCACTGTGCATAGTCGGCGGGGTAGCGCCAAAAATCTGCCAGTTGCTGCTGGCCGTCTGCATGTTCGGCGTCGCGGGCGATTTGCAGGACACCGCAGGCAGCGCCGGTAAAGGCGGTGCCGATGCCGCCCAGCCGGCGCCAGGCCTGCAGGGCAAACAGATAGGCGCTGCGGCTGAGACGCGAGCCGGGGTTGTCGTCGCGCGACAGCAACGGCATGAAAATGCCGGCGCTATTGCCGGAGGCTTGTTGCGCCGGCCTTGCATGGCTTTCGATCAGATCGACGCTCCAGCCGCGCTGCACCAGGCGCTGGCAAGCGGCGCTGCCGGCCAGGCCGGCGCCGATGACAATCGCGCGGCGGTCGCCATGAATCATTGCCGCTGCCGACCGTGCGCTAAAACGTGGTGCAAAACGTGCGCACGAAATTTTTAATTCAGGGTCTGATTCAGGCCCTCTATCGGCGTCATCTTCAAACACAAATCCGGCTTGCTGCAGCTGCTTGCGCGCCGCCGCTTCCAATCCGCAGATATCCAGGCTGGCATGCTGTGCAGCTAATTTTCCGAGGCCGCCTAGCACAGCGGCAGGCCATGTTTGCCAGCCGCGCCCGAGCACTCGGAAGGCGTCCACTTTGGCGACGATCTGACGCAGACAGGCGGCGCCATCGCCGATCATCAGCGTCAGGACCAGTTGTTCATGTTCCAGGAAAATCCGATGGAAACCCGCTACCGCTGGTGGCCATGCGAGGCACAGTTCGGCGTACAAGGTTTGCCACTCCGGAAATTTCTCCGAGGCTTGTTGCAGATCGTGGAGTGCTACAAGTTGCGGCAGCAGCGCCAGATAATGCAATTGCCGGGGACGTTGCGGATCGTCGCGCCATGCCTGCCAGGTCGCGAAAAAATGTTCGCCGCTGCCGAATTCGCACTCTAGCAGCACGAAGCTGTTCCGCTCGCGCCAATGGCGCGCGTGATCGGTCGGCAAGGTAACTGGATGCGGGATCAAGATAGGCGTCAATAAATCCGGGTTACCGTATAGCCGCGCTGCTCCAATAGCGCCAGCACGCTGTGCTGACCCACCAGGTGCAGCATGCCGATGCCGACGAAAGCGCGCGGCGTCGTGCCCGCCAGTCTGGCGATGCCGTCTGCCAGGCCAGGATTGCGCTCATCCAGCAAGGCGCGCTGCACGAATTTCCCGGTGAAAGTATCGTCGCTGGTCATGTCCGCCAGCATGGCGGTCAAACCCTCGACATCGCCGTTGCGCCACAGCGTGATCAATTGCAATGAACGTTGCGCTTTTTCCGGATCTTGTATTTCATCGATGCTGTCTTGCAGGAACTGGATCTGTTCAGCTGCAGTCAGCTTGCCCAGCAAGGACAATTGCTGTTCGGCGGTTTCCAGCTCAATCAGGGGTTTGCCGTGGCTTTTCGCAAAAGCGGCCAAGCTGCCGTCGACGCCATACTGCGGCAGATAACCTTGATAGCTGTATTCGCTGATGCCCAGCAGGGTCGCCAGCAGCCACGGTTTCATGTTGGCCACGGCGGCTGGCGTCAGGCCGTATCTTTCCAGCAGCGGATTGAGCTGCTGTTGCAAAGCTTGCGGCAATTCCGGAGGCAGTGACGTGCCATCGGCATAGATACCGTATTTGCTCACCAGAGCGGACAATCCCTGCGTATTGCCGGGATCGATTTCCAATGCTACGGACGAGGAGTGTTGCAGCGCTTGCAAGATTTTGTCGTCGAAGGGGTAAAAGTCGGCGCGGCCGACATGGATGGTGCCGAATACGTAGGCGCTTTGACCGGCGCGCTGTACCTTGAACAAGGCGCCGCCCTGGCGCGCGGGCGCAACTTGGGCTGGCGTTGCCGCCGGCTCGACGGCGCCGGCCTGGCTGCTCAGGGCAAGCAGGCTGAGCGGCAACCAGCACAATGTCACTATAATCTGACGAAGCACATTTTCTCCTTGATAATCCTCGATATAACGAATGCGAATGCACATCCCGACACAATGGTAACGAATACTACAGCGCTCTGGCTGTTCGATCTGGACAATACCCTGCACGACGCGTCGCATGCAATTTTCCCCGCGATTCACGACAATATGAACGCCTTCATGGCGCGCACCCTGGGCAGCGGCGGCGTCGATGCCGATGCCGCCACGGTCGATGCCGCTCGCGAGGCCTATTGGCGGCGCTACGGCGCGACCTTGCTGGGCCTGGTCAGACATCATCAGGTGCGGCCCGAGGATTTCCTGCGCGAAGCGCACCGCTTTGACGATCTGCAGAGCATGATACGGGCCGAGCGCGGCCTGATCAATCTGCTCAAGCGCCTGCCGGGGCGCAAGATACTGCTGACCAATGCGCCGCTGCGCTACTCGGGCGACGTCATGCGCCACCTGCGCCTGCAGCGCCATTTCGGTAAACATATTTCAATCGAATCCATGCATGTCCACCGGCAGCTGCGGCCGAAACCGTCGCGCCACCTGCTGCGCCAGCTGCTCGCCAGGGAAAAAATCCCGGCGCGGCGCTGCATTTTGGTGGAAGACACGATTGCTACGCTCAAGGCGGCCAAACGGGTCGGTATGCGCACGGCCTGGGTCACGCAATACCTGGCCGACCAGTCAAATGTGATAAAGCGCCCCAAATACGTCGATGTCAAAGTAAAATCGGTGCGGCAGCTAAGCCGGAATCTGCACCGCTTGCGTTGAGGCGATTTGCTCACGTAGAGCAGGGCAGAGTAGAAAGCGGCGGGGAAGCCGCGTTGCAGTAACTGAATGACGCGACTGAAGCAAGCGAAACAACTGAAGCCGCTTGCGCAGGGAGCAAGCGCAGTTTTTTTCCATCATTACTAAAATAAAATAAAAATCATGGCAACTACCAAACCCGGCGAGCGCAAACTCCAGATTCTGCAGACCTTGGCCACCATGCTGGAACAGCCCAAGGGCGAAAAGATTACCACCGCCGCGCTGGCGGGCAAGATCGAGGTGTCGGAGGCGGCGCTGTATCGGCACTTCGCCAGCAAGGCGCAGATGTTCGAAGGCCTGATCGATTTTATCGAGAGCAGCGTCTTCGGCCTGGTCAACCAGATTACCGAACAACAGGAAAAAGGCTTGCATCAGGCGCAGGCGATCGCACTGATGCTGCTCAATTTTGCCGAGCGCAATCCGGGCATGACCCGGGTCATGATCGGCGATGCGCTGGTGAATGAGGATGAGCGTTTGCAATTGCGCATGAATCAATTCGTCGACCGCATCGAGCTGGCGTTGAAGCAGGCTCTGCGGATCGCGGCGTCGCAAGGGGACGCGAATGAAGCGGAAGCGGCGTTACGCGCCAATATACTGACCAGCTTCGTGCTGGGACGCTGGCAGCGCTTTGCCAAAAGCCGTTTCCAGCACAAGCCGGGCGCCGACGCCGCGCAGCAAATTGCGTTGATGCTGGTTTGATGAATTCACTACGTAGCTGACGCCGGAATAACCGGCACCGAATCGATAGCGATCGATATCTTTACAAAAAATGGAGCAGATTCAATGAAAAAAAATTGGCTGGGAACTACCCTTTCCGCAGTAATGACTGTCGCGCTGGCGACCGCCTACAGCAGCGCCATCGCCCAGATCAAGGTCGGCGTTAGCGTCTCCGCTACCGGGCCCGCAGCCTCGCTGGGTATCCCGGAAAAAAATACCTTTGCTCTGTTGCCGAAGGAAATCGCTGGCCAGAAGGTGCAATACATCGTGCTCGACGATGCCACTGACAGCACTACCGCCGTCAAGAATGCGCGCAAGCTGATCAGTGAAGAAAAGGTCGACCTGCTGATCGGCTCGACCGCGGTGCCAGGTTCGCTGGCGATGAGCGATGTCGCCGCAGAGTCAGGCACGCCGATGATTTCGATGGCGGCTTCGGCTGCGCTGATCGAGCCGGTAGACGCCAAGCGCCGCTGGATTTTCAAGACGCCGCAAAACGATACGCACATGGCGACCGCGATCATCGCCCACATGGCTGATGCAGGTATCAAGAGCGTAGCCTTTATCGGTTTTTCGGATGCTTACGGCGAAGGTTGGTATCGTGAATTTTCCAAGCTGGCCGAGCTGCGCAAGATCAAGATTGTCGCCAACGAGCGCTTCGCCCGTAACGACACCTCGGTCACCGGGCAAGTGCTGAAGATGGTCAGCGCCAATCCTGACGCAATCCTGATCGCCGGCGCCGGCACCCCAGCCGCCCTGCCGCAAAAGACATTGAAAGAGCGCGGTTACAAAGGCAAGATTTATCAGACCCACGGCGTCGCCAACAACGACTTCCTGCGCGTCTGCGGCAAAGATTGCGAAGGCACCTTCCTGCCGGCGGGACCGTTGCTGGTAGCCGAGCAGCTGCCGGACAGCAATCCCGTCAAGAAATCGGCCATGGCTTATCGCAGCGCCTACGAAAAAGCCTACGGCGTCGGCAGTATTTCAACCTTCGGCGGACACGCCTGGGATGCAGGCATGTTGCTCGCTGCCGCCACGCCGCAAGCGCTGAAGAAGGGACATCCGGGAACCCCGGAATTCCGCGCCGGGCTGCGCGACGCTATCGAAGCGATCAAGAATCTGCCGGTATCGCAAGGCATCGTGAACATGAGCCCGACCGATCACGTCGGTTTCGACCAGCGTTCGCGCGTGATGGTGGAGATCGTTAACGGCAAGTGGAAACTGATAGGCGCTGCGCAGTAAAACGCAGCACAACGATATCTATGGATCTTTCAATCGCCGCCATCCTGGCTCAGGATGGCATCACCAGCGGCGCCGTATACGCACTGTTGGCACTGGCGCTGGTGCTGGTATTTTCGGTAACCCGCGTCATCTTTATCCCCCAGGGTGAATTCGTTGCCTTCGGCGCCTTGACCCTGGCGGCGATTCAGGCCGATAAATTCCCCTTGTCGGCGGCACTGCTGGTGGCGCTCGGCATGCTCAGTTTTATCCAGGAAGCTGCGACTGTGGCGTTCGGCCATCACGGCGAACGCCGCAAAATCCGGCAGATCGGCGTGGCGCTGCTGAAGTTCGTGTTGTTGCCTGCGGCGATCTATGTGGTCACGCGCTGGTATGGCCATGCGGCCCTGGCGATGCCATTGCAAGTCCTGTTGACCCTGCTGATCGTAGTGCCGATGGGGCCGATGATTTACCGGCTGGCGTTCCAGCCGCTGGCGGAAGCCAGCACGCTGGTCTTGCTGATTGTATCGGTGGCGGTGCATTACGCTTTGACCGGTATCGGCCTGCTGATGTTCGGCGCCGAAGGTTCGCGCACCACACCGTTTTCCGACGCCCGTTTCGAGATCGGCGGCTTGACCGTTTCCGGGCAAAGCTGCGTGATCATCGTCGTCTCGCTGCTATTGATTGTCGCGCTCTACCTCTACTTCGAGCGCACCTTGTCCGGCAAGGCTCTGCGCGCCACGGCCGTCAATC
This sequence comes from Collimonas sp. OK242, assembly GCF_900107095.1. Lineage (GTDB taxonomy): Bacteria > Pseudomonadota > Gammaproteobacteria > Burkholderiales > Burkholderiaceae_D > Collimonas. The sequence continues at coordinate 68,585 of NZ_FNOR01000013.1, read as the reverse complement.
GGCTCGGCGCGCGCCTGGTCGGCATCGGCACCACGCAAGCAGGGCGCCTGGCGTTCACGCTGGCCGCCGCCTTGGGAGCCTTGTGCGGCATCCTGATCGCGCCGTTGACCACCGTGTATTACGACAGCGGCTTCCTGATCGGCTTGAAAGGTTTTGTCGGCGCCATCATCGGCGGCCTCGGCAGCTATCCGATTGCCGCCGCCGGCGCTGTGCTGGTGGGCTTGCTGGAATCGTATTCCTCGTTCTGGGCCAGCGCATTCAAGGAAGTGATCGTGTTTACGCTGATCATCCCGGTGTTGTTATGGCGTTCACTGGCCAGCAAGCAAGTGGATGAGGAGGATCAGTGATGCCGAAATTCTCTTTTCATAATTTGCCATTGATTGCTTGCGTGGCGATTCTGGCCTTGCTGCCGGTCTTGCCGACGCCGGAATTCTGGATCACCCTGGCCAACTACATCGGGCTGTACGCGATTGTGGCGTTGGGCCTGGTGCTGCTGACCGGGGTGGGTGGGCTGACTTCTTTCGGCCAGGCTGCTTTTGTCGGGCTGGGCGCTTATTCCACGGCTTATCTGAGCACCCAGCTCGGACTGTCGCCGTGGCTCGGCTTGCTGGCCGGCTTGTGCGTGACGACGCTGGCGGCGCTGGCGATCGGCGCGATTACGATGCGTTTGTCCGGCCACTATCTGCCGCTTGGCACGATCGCCTGGGCGCTGTCGCTGTATTTTTTATTCGGCAACCTGGAGTTCCTCGGCAAATACGATGGCTTGAACGGTATTCCTGCACTCAAGCTGTTTGGCATCGATCTCGACAGCGGCCGCAAGATGTTTTACCTGATCTGGGCGATCCTGCTGGCGGCGCTGGCCGGCTTGCAGAACTTGTTGAACTCGCGCTCGGGCCGCGCTATCCGCGCACTCAACGGCGGCGCCGTGATGGCCGAAGCGATGGGCGTCAACACGACCTGGATAAAAGTGCTGATCTTTGTGCTGGCGGCATTGCTGGCCAGCGTCTCCGGCTGGTTGTATGCGCATCTGCAACGGTCGGTAAGTCCGACGCCGTTCGGCCTCAACGCCGGCATCGAATACCTGTTCATGGCGGTGGTGGGCGGCGCCGGTTATGTGTGGGGCGCGATTCTCGGTTCGGCGTTGCTGACCTTGCTGAAGGATCAGTTGCAATCGCTGCTGCCGAAACTGCTGGGCGCCAACGGTAATTTCGAAACCATTGTCTTCGGTATCCTGATGCTGCTGTTGCTGCAGCGCGCGCGCGACGGCTTGTGGCCGTATCTGCGCCGATGGATGCCAAGCAAGCCGCCAGCACTGGCGCCGCAAACGGCTGCGGCATTGCCTGTCCGAGCAAGGCATGCGGCTGCCGACGTGGTGCTGGAGATCGAGCGCGCGCGTAAGGAATTCGGCGGCCTGGTGGCGGTCAACGACATGAGCTTTAGCGTCAGGGCGGGAGAAATCGTCGGCCTGATCGGTCCCAACGGCGCCGGCAAATCGACCATGTTCAACCTAGTGACGGGAGTCTTGCCTTTGACCAGCGGCGCGATCAAGTTCCGTGCGCAGAGCGAATTGCAGCGCATCTCCGGATTGCCATCGCGCCAGATCGTCGCGCGCGGCATTGCCCGCACCTTCCAGCATGTGCGGCTGATGAGCAGTATGACGGTGCTGGAAAACGTCGCCATCGGCGCCCATCTGCGGGGTCATCGCAACGATGTGATCGGCATTGCGCGCAGCCTGTTGCGGCTCAATCGCAGCGAAGAACAAACCTTGCTGTTTGAAGCGAAAAAACAACTGGAGCGCGTCGGCCTCGGGCATTTGCTGTATGAAGAGGCCGGCAGCCTGGCGCTTGGGCAGCAGCGGATCCTGGAAATCGCCCGCGCACTGTGCTGCGACCCGACCCTGCTGCTGCTGGATGAACCGGCGGCGGGTTTGCGTTATCAGGAGAAGCTGGCGCTGGCGGATTTGCTGCGCAAGCTGAAGGCGGAAGGAATGAGCATTTTGCTGGTAGAGCACGATATGGATTTTGTCATGAACCTGACGGATCATCTGGTGGTGATGGAGTTCGGCAGCAAGATCGCGCAAGGCTTGCCGGCCGCGATCCAACAAGACCCGGCAGTGCTGGAAGCCTATCTGGGAGGCATCGATGAATAATTCTGCCGCCCATCCCGTCCCGGTGCTTGATGTGCTTGACCTGCATGTTGCTTACGGCAAGGTTGAAGCCTTGCATGGCGCCAGCTTGCAAGTTGGCGCCGGCCAGATCGTGACCGTGATCGGCCCCAATGGCGCCGGCAAATCGACCATGCTGAACGCGATCGCCGGCGCCATGCCCAACACCGGCAGCATGCGCGGCAAGGTCCGCCTGCTGGGCCAGGATCTCGACGGCGTCGCGATCGAAACACGGGTTGCGCGCGGCATGTGCCTGGTGCCGGAAACGCGTGAACTGTTTGCCAGCATGACGGTGCAAGACAATTTGCTGCTGGGCAGCTACCGCCGCTACCAGGCCGGCGACCGCGCTTATGCCGACCAGATGGCGGTGGTGTACGACTTGTTCCCGCGCTTGCAGGAACGGCGCAAGCAGCAAGCCGGCAGCCTGTCCGGCGGCGAACGGCAAATGCTGGCGCTGGGACGCGCGTTGATGGCGAAGCCGCAATTGCTGATGCTGGACGAACCTAGCCTCGGCCTGGCGCCGCTGATCGTGAAAGAGATATTCCACATCATCGTGCGCTTGAAACAGACCGGCGTCGCCATCTTGCTGGTCGAACAAAACGCGCGCGCCGCCTTGCAGGCTGCCGACTATGGCTATGTGCTGGAAACCGGCGATATGGTGCTGCAGGGGCCGGCTGCGGAGTTGGCGCACGATCCGAAAGTGATCGATACCTATCTCGGACTGGCGAAGAAAGCCGGCTGATGCTGTGTTCCCGGGATTTGGGCGGCTGCTGCAGGGCCGTCGCTTCTGTGATAAATTCTCTGCTCGCTCAAGAAAGCAAGCAGGAAATTGAGTGAAACGTTCTCAGGGCGGGGTGCGATTCCCCACCGGCGGTAATTGCGTGCAATGCGCATAGCCCGCGAGCGCTTGTTGCGGTATCCGCGGCAAGGTCAGCAGACCCGGTGCGATCCCGGGGCCGACGGTATAGTCCGGATAAAGAGAGAACAGGTTGCGATGTGCTTATGCCAGGAATTGATAAGCGTCTTCTGCCATGGCAGCGGCAGCGCCTTTGCCGTTGTTCGGCGACGCCGATGGATTCCGTATGAGTTCTCGCTTCCTTTCGATCCGACACGCCCTGTTTTATTTTCTAAACAGGAGTCTTCAAATGCAGCAGCAACACAATCAAGCAGTCGATAGATCAAAAACGCCAGGCGCCGCAGCCGGCGAGCGCATCGCTTTCATCCAGGCCGGCTGGCATCGCGACATCGTGGATCAGTGCCGGCTCGGTTTCATTGCCGAAATCGCCAAAGCCGGCTATGCCGAGCAAGACATCGATTTCTTCGAAGTCGCCGGCGCCTTCGAGATCCCCTTGCATGCCAAATTGCTGGCCAACAGCGGCCGATACGCTGCTGTCGTGGCTGCCGGGCTGGTGGTGGACGGCGGTATCTATCGCCATGAATTCGTGGCGCAGGCGGTGATCAACGGTCTGATGCAGGTACAACTTGAAACCTCGGTGCCTGTGTTGTCAGCGGTATTGACGCCGCATCATTTCCACGCCGGTGCAGAACACCAGAAATACTTCTTCGAACATTTCCTGGTGAAAGGGGCGGAAGCTGCCCGCGCTTGCGCCGACGTCATCCAGAAATTGCGGGTTCTGACGGCTGTGCAGCCGGCTGCACGGGCTTTGCATAGCGCTTGACCGTAGTTGGCATGCGGTCCCCGCGAACACGAGCGCCAAGGCGGAGCGCCAAGGTGGTGGATCCATTTCAAGCGCGATCGTGTTTTCCACATACCAGGCAAGCGGTATCGCGGGCGACGCCGATGCGGGTCCATTCCATGCTGCGCGCATCCAGCATCAGCAGGAATCCGGACAAGGAAGTGCCGATGCCCGCAATCAGCTTGAGCGCTTCCGCTGCCTGCATGCTGCCGATGATGCCGACCAGCGGCGCGAACACGCCCATGGTCGAGCAGGCTATTTCTTCGAACTCCCGGTCTGGCGGGAACAGGCAGGCATAGCAGGGTGAGCTGGCGTCGCGGGCGTCGAATACGCTGATCTGGCCGTCGAACCGGATCGCCGCACCGGAGACCAATGGCACCTGATGCGCAACACAGGTGCGGTTGATGGCCTGCCGCGTTGCGAAGTTGTCGCTGCAGTCGATGACTACATCGGCGTCGCTGATCAGCTGCGCGAGACGTGCTTCGTCAGCGCGCTCGGCTAATGCGATGACCTGGATATCAGGATTGATTTGCGTCATGGCGGTTTTGCCGGAGCTGACCTTGGGCTGGCCGACGCGCTCGCTGGTATGCAGGATTTGCCGCTGCAGATTGGTGAGGTCGACGTTGTCGTTATCCACCAGCGTGATGCGGCCGACCCCGGCCGAAGCCAGATACATCGCCACCGGCGAGCCGAGGCCGCCGGCGCCGATGATCAACGCATGCGCCGCCAGAAATTTTTCCTGGCCGTCTATGTCGATGTCGTCGAGCAGGATGTGGCGCGAATAGCGGAGTAATTGCTGGTCGTTCATAGGATGCTGTCAAATAGATAAAACTATATTCCGGAAATTTCACCGCGACGTCAGGCAAGCGCGGGAGAGCGTAACGCGGAAGCATAAAAAAGGCCGCATCGCTGCGGCCTTAGTGTGAAAAACGATTATTTTTTCTCGTTCTTCATCAGGTTCTTCTTGATGATGCCGTCCTCGGCCGGCGCTGGCTTGTCATCTTTCGTTGCTTTGTCGTCCTTGTCGGTTTCCGAGCGGATTTCCGGCTTCACCTTGGACACTTGTACCGGCAGGCCCTTCAACTGGTTCAGCGCCTGCGCCAGCTGGAAGTCGTCCTTGCTGCCGAATTCCAATGGTTTGCGTTTCTTTTCGGCTGCAGCAACGCGCTGCGCTTCTTCCAGTTCGTCGACCTTAGGCGCGGTAACTTCAGGGCTCTTGTCGGTATCGTTGCTCAGATGCTTGGTGAGGTCGGCTTCGCGCAGGCGCAGGCCGTTCAAGCCGTCACCGTCGGCATATTCATCCACCATCACATCCGGCACGATGCCTCTGGCCTGGATCGAGCGGCCGTTCGGCGTGTAGTAACGGGCGGTGGTCAGCTTGACCGCGGTGTTACGGTCCGGCGGCAAGGCGATCACCGATTGCACCGAGCCCTTGCCGAAGGTTTGCGTGCCCATGATGGTGGCGCGTTTATAGTCTTGCAAAGCGCCGGCCACGATTTCCGAGGCCGAGGCGGAGCCGGTGTTGACCAATACCACCATCGGTACTTTCTTCAGCGCTTCAGGCAGACGCGCCAGCGGGTCATTGCCGGGATTGGCGTAGTACTCGCGCTTGGCGTAGAACAAAGCCTTCGAGCTTGGCAACTGGCCGTTGGTGGTGACCACCACCGAATCCTTGGGCAGGAATGCGGCAGAAACGCCGATCGCGCCTGGCAACACGCCGCCCGGATCATTGCGCAGGTCCAGCACCAGACCCTTCAGGTTCGGTTCTTGCGCATAGATGGTGGTGATTTTCTTCGCCATGTCGTCGACCGTCGGTTCCTGGAACTGGGTCACACGCAACCAGGCGTAGCCTGGTTCTATGACTTTCGCCTTCACACTCTGGACACGGATTTCCTGGCGCATGATGCTGAAGATCAACGGCTTGTCTTCATCCTTGCGGGTGATGGTCAGGGTGATCTTGGTGTTAGGCTCGCCGCGCATGCGCTTGACCGCCTGATCCAGCGTCAAGCCCTTGACCGGGGTGGCGTCGAGGCGGGTGATCAGATCACCCGACTTGATGCCGGCGCGGTAGGCCGGCGAATCCTCGATCGGCGATACTACCTTGATGTAGCCGTCTTCCATGCCGACCTCGATCCCCAGGCCGACAAATTTGCCTTGGGTGCTCTCGCGCAACTCTTTGTATGCCTTCTTGTCCAGATAGGCGGAGTGCGGGTCGAGCGAGGCCACCATGCCGGAAATGGCTTCGGTCAGCAGTTTTTTATCGTCGGCCGGTTCGACATAATCGGACTTGATCAGACCGAAAACATCGGCCAGTTGCCGCAGCTCCTCCAGCGGCAACGGCGCTGCAGCGCTTTTCTGCGCAATCGCATCGAACTGGATGGAGGCGCCTATCCCGGCAATGACGCCTAAGCTGATCAGACCGATATTCTTGAGTTTACTGCCCATGTTTCACCTAGTAGTTACCCATCCGAGTGGGTCAAACGCACGGCCTTGATGCCGAATTTCAAAGTATAAACCTGATTGTTCATTACCGCCGCTGTTGCCGGCGCTGGCAATCACGTCGCCGGTTTTGACCGCATCTCCGGGACGTTTCAATAGTGCCTGATTATTACCGTAAATCGTCATGTACTGATTGCCATGATCAACAATGATCAGATTGCCGAAGCCGCGCAGCCAGTCGGCAAAGACTACCCGGCCGGCGGCAACCGCTTTCACTTCGCTGCCTTCCGGAGTGCGGATAAACAAGCCTTTCCAGCTCGGGCCGTCGCCTCGCTTGCTGCCAAAGCGCGCCATGACGTCGCCGCGCACCGGCAGCCTGAGCTGGCCGCGCAGGGAGTCGAACGGCTTGCCGTAGGCGCTGCCGGCTTCCGGGGTCAGTTCGTTACGGGCCGGCGGCGGCTGATCGTCGTCGATCGCATCCGGATTCGCCACTTTCGGCCCGGCCGGGATAGGTCCGGCCTGGCTAGGTCCGGCCGGGCCAGGCTTGGCCTGATTATCGGCGGCGGGCGGCTTCCTGGCCTGGTCGGCCAGCTGGCGCTGTTGCTCAAGCAGGCGCCGGCGTTCAAGCGCTGCCTGGGCCTTGGCGGCAGCTTGCGCCAGCTGTTCCTGACGCAATTTCTCGCGGGCTGCAGCCGCTGCGGCATCGGCTTTCTTTTGCGTTTCGATCAGCTGCGCCAGCTTGTCGACCAGGCCTGACAAGCGTTGATCGTCGCGTTCGATATTGCCGGCTTCCTTGCGTTGGCTGGCCAGTTTACTGGAGAGCTGGGTCAGCAAGGCAGCGCGCTTGGCCTTTTCTTTTTCCAGCAGATTCTTTTGATCGCGCTGCTCCTGGGCAATTTCGTCCAGATCATCCTTGGCATCCTGCGCTTCGGTCTGGTTGGCTTCCACTGCGGCAAGATTGGCGCGTAGCGCCTCCAGCAGCTTGACTTGCGCCTGCGATACATAACCCATGTATTGCAGATCGCGATTGATGCGGTTCGGGTTGTCGCCCGATAACAGCAGTTTGATGCGGTCTTCATTGCCGGCAACGTATTGCTGGCGCAGCAAGTTGGCTAGCTGCGTTTGCTGCATAGCCACGGTTTTGCTCAGCTCATCGTGCTGCTTCGCCAGCTTGGCCAGTTTGGCTTCGGTCTGCTGTTGTTCTGCGCCGAGATCGCGCAAAGACCGGGTGGCCTTGGAAACCGCCGCTTCGGAGTCCGCCAGGGCGTCGCTGGCGCTGTCTTTCTCGGTTTCAGTCTGGCTGATGTCGTGCTTGAGCTGATCCAGTTTTTGGCGTAAGTCGGCGCGCTGTGCTTCTGCCGCTTGCTTTTGCTTGCTGCGCTCCGTGGTCTTGGGGACGGCATTGGCTGCCGCCGGCAGCGCCGCCGACAAAAAAAGCACCGCCAGCGCCAACAGCCACGCTAATGGCGCTCGGCCAATGGCGTGACTGGATTTACTGCAGGTCAGGAGCTTCAGGAGCCTAGCCGGCGAGATATTTATTTCGCTTTCCCCTGGCTGGCGACGGCGTTCATTGCCGCTGCAATCGCTGCCTGGTCGCCAAGGTAATAGCTCTTGATCGGCTTCAGATCAGCGTCCAGTTCATAGACCAGCGGCTGGCCGTTGGGGATGTTGAGACCGACGATATCCTGGTCGCTGATGCCGTCCAGCATTTTGATCAGGGCGCGCAAGCTATTGCCGTGGGCCGAGATGATGATGCGCTTGCCGCTGCGGATGGCCGGTGCGATTTCATCGTTCCAAAATGGCAATACACGCGCTACCGTGTCTTTCAGGCATTCAGTCAGCGGGATTTCTTCGCGCTTCAAGCCGGCATAGCGCGGATCGTTATAGGAAGTGCGTGGATCGTCTGCATCCAGCGGCATCGGCGGCGTGTCGTAGCTGCGGCGCCACACCATGACCTGTTCATCGCCGTATTTGGCAGCGGTTTCCGCCTTGTTCAAGCCTTGCAGAGCGCCATAATGACGTTCGTTGAGGCGCCAGTGATGCCGGATCGGCAGCCACATCAGGTCCATTTCGTCGAGCGTGCCCCACAGGGTGCGGATGGCGCGCTTCAATACGGAAGTGTAAGCCAGGTCGAAAGTGAAACCGGCCTGTTGCAGGATCTGGCCGGCCTGGCGGGCTTCGGCCACGCCTTTTTCGGTGAGGTCGACATCGACCCAGCCGGTGAAGCGGTTCGCCAGGTTCCAGGTGGATTCGCCGTGGCGCATGAGTACGATTTTGTACATGGTAAGTTTGCAGTTTGCTAAGAGTGAGAAATCTATGAATCTATTGCCCGCCATTGGAATTCGGCCAAGAGCCCCCCATTTACGCGACTAGGAGTACGCGGCCAGAAGTGCGACTGTAAAGCAAACGCAGGGCGCAAAGGTTTTTTCGCGGGACCTGATACGAATTGAATGGCGCGTCAGCTTCTATTTTATAATGGCGGGATTAACTAATACCATTGGATCACTGTGAAATTCTTGATTGATAACATTTTTCTGTTTGCAGTAGCAATTTTGTCGGGTGGCGCGCTATTGTTGCCTTTGTTGCAAAAACGCGGCAACCGGGTCTCGGCCTTGCAGGCTACCCAGCTGATGAACCAGGGTAAAACGCTGGTGCTGGATGTCCGTGACAGCGTCGCTTTTGCCGCCGCTCACCTGATCGATGCCAAAAATATTCCCTTGAAGGACTTGCCGCAACGCATGGCTGAATTGGACAAGTTTAAAGCAAAGAACGTGTTGGTAGTGTGTCAGACCGGCAACCAGTCGGCCAAAGCCGTTGCGCTACTGGGGCAGGCCGGTTTCACTCAGGCCTATAACCTGGAAGGCGGTATCGCCGCCTGGCAGACCCAGGGTTTGCCTACCGTCAAATAATAAAGCCGGGATCCATGGCAGGATCCGGCTGGTACAAGGAACAATCATGACTGCCCATGTAGTAATGTATAGCACCGCCGTGTGCCCGTATTGCGTTCGCGCCGAGCAATTGCTGAAGGCCAAAGGCGTGGCAAATATAGAAAAGATCCGGATTGATCTCGATCCGGCGCAGCGCGACACGATGATGCAAAAGACCGGACGCCGCACGGTGCCGCAAATTTATATCGGCGAAACCCATGTCGGCGGCTTTGACGACTTGCATGCGCTCGATCGCGATGGCAAGCTTGAGCCCCTGCTGCAAAGCGCCTGATTTTCGGCCGCCGGGCTTCAGCAACTAATTTTCGTCAGTTCGCCGACGATTCAGGTATTGTTGCAGACCTAGCGACCCTAAAAACCGGCCAGATGGCAGTGTTTGTTATCTGGCTAATTTAAATTAACTGAAAGAGTGTCATGGCTGAAGAGAATCAACAAGTTGAACAACCACAACCGGTGTTCCAGATTCAACGCGTTTACCTGAAAGATTTGTCGCTTGAACAACCGAATTCGCCGGCCATTTTCCTCGAGCAAGATGCGCCGCAAATCGAAGTAGCGGTAGATGTCGGCGCTGAAGCGCTGGCCGAAGGCATTTTCGAGTCGACCGTTACGGTTACCGTCACCGCCAAGGTGAAAGACAAGGTAGCGTTCCTGGTTGAAGGCAAGCAAGCCGGTATTTTCGAGTTGCGCAACATCCCGACCGAACAACTGGATCCATTGCTCGGCATCGGCTGCCCGAACATCGTTTATCCTTATTTGCGCGCCAATCTGGCGGACGCTATCACCCGCGCTGGTTTCCCGCCTATCCACCTGGCCGAAATCAACTTTGAAGTGTTCTACCAACAACGTCTGCAAGCACTGGCCGAGCAACAGCAAAAGGGCAGCGGCGACAGCATCGCGGTTGACGGTACTACAGCGATTAATTAATTTCGCACCGCAAGCAGGGTGGATCGGCGGTGTTTTGCCTTGCCTGGCGCCACATGGATGGCGGCGGACACGAGCGGCGCGCTCCACCCTGGAAGTTTTACCGCAACTGGAGAGCAATAGATGAATTTTGCACGCGTAGCGGGATCCACCGCTTTGTTGCTGGCAAGCTTGCTCGGTGTCGCCGGTTCCGCCCAAGCACTTGACTTCAAGTCGGTCGGTGCGGCGCCGGTGGTGCTCTACGATGCGCCATCTGAAAAAGGCCGGCGGGTAGCGCTTGCCCCGCGCGGCATGCCGGTCGAAGTAGTGTTGACTTACGGCGAATGGACCAAGGTGCGCGACGCCAGCGGCGATTTGTCGTGGTTGCAGTCCAAGGGCCTGGTCGCCAAGCGCAATCTGCAGGTCAGCGTCGCCAACGCCAAGATCAGGACTAATCCGGACGATGCAGCAGCCGTCGCATTTACTGCCGACAAGGGTGTGCTGCTGGAACTGCTTGATCCGGTGGCGTCCGGCTGGGCCAAGGTACGTCATCGCGATGGCCAGACCGGCTATGTGAAGGCGGCCGAGGTATGGGGCGACTGAATTTTGCTTCGCCGATTTTAGTTTTACCCGATTGATAGCCGCCCGTGTCCTCTGAATCTACCATCCCTTCCATGCATCCATCCATGAGTGTCACCGTACTCGGCGCCGGCGCCTGGGGTACCGCGCTGGCGATTGCATTGGCCCGGCGCCACAATGTGCTGCTATGGGGACGTAATCCGGAGACTATGGCGGCGGTAGCTGCGCAGCGCGAAAATACAGCCTACCTCCCCGGTTTTGCCTTGCCTGACACGCTGACTGTCAGCGCCGATTTTGCGCAGGCAATCGCGCACGTGACTACCGATGCCAAGGCGAGCCAGAGGGAGGCATTGCTGATTGTCGCTTCTTCAGTTGCGGGTTTGCGCGAACTGGCCCAGCAGCTGCAGGCTTTCCCTATTCCCAATATCGTCTGGCTGTGCAAGGGTTTCGAAGAAAACACCCGTTTGCTGCCGCATCAGATTGTGCGCCAGGTGCTGGGTGATGCGATTCCGGCAGCGGCGTTGTCCGGTCCGTCTTTTGCGCAGGAAGTCGCACGCGGCTTGCCTTGCGCCTTGTCGGTGGCCAGTGTCCATGCGGGCTTGTGCGAGCAGGTGGTGGCAGCGGTTCACGGCGGGAATATCCGCGTCTATTCGACCGACGACCTGGTCGGCGTCGAAGTCGGCGGTGCGGTCAAGAATATCCTGGCGATCGCCACCGGCGTCGCCGACGGTCTCGGCCTCGGCTTAAATGCGCGCGCAGCCTTGATTACCCGCGGCCTGGCAGAAATTACGCGGCTTGGCGTCGCACTGGGCGGCCGTAGCGAAACCTTCATGGGCTTATCCGGCGTCGGCGATTTGATCTTGACCTGTACCGGCGATCTGTCGCGCAATCGCAGGGTAGGGCTAGGCCTGGCGCAAGGCAAACCGCTGGCATCCATCGTGACCGAACTCGGCCATGTCGCCGAAGGCGTGCGTTGTGCGGCCGCCGTGCGCGCCTTGGCGCAGGAGTGCGGGGTTGAGATGCCGATCACTAACGCGGTGGCCGGAGTCTTGTTCGACGGCGATTCGGTGCGGACGGTGATGGAACTGCTGTTATCGCGCAATCCGCGTGAAGAGGCTGTCTGAATCATCCGCTGGGCCGACGCTGTCTACGAATTAAGCACGACGATGCAATGTCGTCCTGCGTATTTGAGTAGTATCATTTCTTTGTGTCAGGCCGGTGACAAAACCCGGATGGATACGCCAAACGGAATTAAGTGTATTTATCATGCTTGTAAGCAAGGATTGCGGCATATAATCGCCCTTTCCAAACATGCTCATGGTTTTTTGATAAGGAAAGAAATGCATAGCACTATGTTCCCTGCCGTTCGACGCCGCTCCACGCTTGCCGTGCAACGCGGATTCACGCTGATTGAAATCATGGTGGTGGTGGTGATCATGGGGATTCTGGCTGCTTTGGTCGTGCCCAAGCTGATGGGGCGTACCGACGATGCGCGGATTCAAGCGGCACGCCAGGACATCGGCACTTTGATGCAAGCGCTCAAGCTCTACAAACTGGACAACCAGCGTTACCCGACCACCGAACAAGGTCTGCAGGCGCTGGTCAGCAAACCGACCAGCGGCCCGGCCGCCAATGGCTGGAAAAGCGGTGGCTATATCGACAAACTGCCCAAAGATCCTTGGGGCAGTCCCTATCAATACCTGTCGCCTGGCATCAAGGGCGAAGTGGACGTATTCTCATATGGTGCAGATGGTCAGCCGGGCGGTGAAGGCAACGACGCCGACATCGGCTCGTGGAGTCTGTAATGTTTGCAATGGCGCATCGCAAATTGCGCCAGTTCAAAGCCGCTACCGTTACGCGCAATGGTTTTACGCTGCTGGAGTTGCTGGTAGTGATAGTCATTGCCGGCATCACCCTGGGCGTTGTCTCGCTCAACGCTTTCCATAGCGATCGCCAGGTAATACAGAACGATGCGCAACGGATCGCCTTGCTGCTGCAATTGACGCGTGAGGAAGCCATCTTGCGCAATCGTCCTACCGCTTTCGAAGCCGACGCCAATAGCTACCGTTTCCTGGTGCGTGAAGAAAACGGCTGGCAGCCTTTGGCCCAGGACGACATGTTGCGGCAACGTGATTTCAAGCGGGCGCCGATGCAGCTTGCCATGAGTCCGGAGCCGACCGAGACGGCAGCACCGAATACGCTGCGCATTACATTCGGCCGCGAGCCGGTCGACAAACCATTTGCGCTAACCTTGGCCAACGGCGACGACAGCGTCATCATTCGCGCCGACGGCATCGGTCATTTCTCGGTCGAATAAATGTCTATCCTGCGCGTGCTTCCCGGCCGTCGTCATGTTCGTCCTCATGCTAGCCATGATGCCGGTTTCACCCTGCTGGAAGTGCTGGTGGCGCTGGTCATTGTAGGCACCGCGCTGGGCGCCAGCTTGCGGGCGGTCGGCAGCCTGACGCAAAACAGCAACGGCTTGCGCGCCGCCATGATGGCGACCTGGTCGGCAGAAAACCGGCTGACGCAAATCCGTCTCGGGCATGAATGGCCGGTGATCGGCGATCGTTCCTTCGAATGCCCGCAAGGCGACTTGCCTTTGCATTGCGAAGAACATGTATCCGGTACGCCCAACCCCTACTTTCGGCGGGTTGAGGTATCGGTGTTCGATAACGCTGATTCGGAGCGACGCATAGTCAACCTGTCGCAGGTGGTGCCGAATGCGCGCTAGCAGCATGCCCGGAAAAAATGCGTCCGGGTTTACCCTGGTCGAAATGATTATCGCGATCACCATCCTGGCGATGGTGGCGATACTCGGCTGGCGCGGCCTTGACGGCATTGTACGGTCGCGCGTTGCGTTGACCAGCGAAATGGAGCAAACGCGCGGCATGCAATTGACGTTTGCGCAACTGCAAAGCGATTGCGCGCAAATCGCGCCCATCAGCCTGATGTCGGCACGTCCCACCCTGCTGGCGACAGCGGGCCGCCTGTTGATGGTGCGGCTGGTGTTTGCGGAGCAGCAGCCGACGCGCGTCCAGATAGTCGATTACCGTTTACGCAACGGCCAGCTAAGGCGGCAGGAATCGGCGCCGACGCGCGACCTGAAGGTGCTCGATGCCATGTGGCAGAGCGCCATCGATGACTCTGCTGACGGCAGCGCCAATAGCCAGTCGGTGCTGTTGCAATCCGATATCGGCAGCATGCAGATGCAATTGTGGGGCAGCGATGGCCAAGGCTGGCGGCCGTCAGCCGCCGCCGCGGCCGGCAGCCAGGACACCAGCAGCGTCAACACCAACGCCAACCATTGGACCGGCTTGCAAGTTGCCTTGCAACTGCGCGGCCACGACAGCACCATGGTCAAGACTTTCCTGTTGGGGGCGTCATGAGCAAACCGCTGCGGATGCGATGCGCGCAGCGCGGTGTCGCGGTGGTGACGGCCTTGCTGCTGACGACATTGGCGGTAACCATCGTCGCCAGCTTGTTTTGGCAACAGCAAGTGCAGGTACGTTCGATTGAGAACCAGCGCCTGCAATTGCAGAAAGACTGGATCATGCGCGGGGCGCTGGATTGGGCCAGCATGATCTTGCGCGCCAGCGCCAGGCAGTTCAACTATGACCACCTGGGCCAGCCGTGGGCCACGCCCCTGGCTGACACTCGCCTCGATCAATATGCCGAAAATGGACCATCTGCCGGCGACGCCGGTGACGCCATCCTTTCCGGCAGCATTATCGATGCCCAGTCGCGCTACAACCTGAATAACCTGAGTCTCAATGGCCAACCGGTTGCGGATGAGGTGGCAGGGTTCAAACGCCTGCTGGGTTATTTGCGGCTGCCGACCAGCCTGGCCACGGCCGTCGCCCAAGCCATCGCCGACAGTCAACCCGTCACTGCTCCCGCCGGACAGCAGACTGCAGCCAAGTCCGGCAGCGGCACTTTGCCTATGCTGCAAGTGGACGACTTGCTGGCGGTGCCTGGCATTACGCCGGATATCGTACGTAAATTGCAAGATTATGTCGTGGTTCTGCCTCCGACCGGTGCCGCTACCCCGATCAATGCCAATACAGCATCAGCGGAAGTGCTGGCTGCCTGTTTCGACAATTTATCGTTGGCCGAGGCCAATACGGTGATAGAGATGCGGCGTACGGCTCCATTTCGGGACAATGTGCAGATGCGGATGGGAGAGCGGCTGAACAAAACATTCTCGCCAACTGCAAAAATAGGACCAGCCAGCAACTTTTTTTTGGTGTACGGCAAGATTCGCATGGGGCGCGCAGCCCTTAATACCGTATCCTTGATACGACGCCCCGCCAACAACCGTGCTAGCAGCGAAATCGTGTGGATTAGAGAACAATAAATGGAAGACGCGTTTTGAGTACCTTATTTATTCGCTTACCCGCCAGGGCCACGCTCGATAGCGCGGCGGCGGTCGCCATGCCCGATTGCCGCTTCGCGCTGGTTGCCGATAGCGGCCGCATTGAACGGCAGGGAGTTGAACAATTATCCGGCTTGGCGGAAGCCATCGCCGCTGCCGCGCGTGTGGTGTTGATACTGGCCGCTGCCGACGTCAATTTGTTGCAACTGCATGTGCCGCCGCTATCCGACGCCAAGCTGAAAATGGCGTTGCCGAATCTGGTGGAAGAACAACTGCTGGTCGATCCTTTCGACTGCGTGATCGTCGTCGGCCGCAAGCGCAATGGTGCCGCCGGCGGTGGTGTTGCGCAGGCTGCGGATAAGGTTGCAAATAAGCTACGCCTGATCGCAGTGGTGCAAAGAGACTGGCTGGAGTTGCTGGTGAAAACCCTGCTGGCGCTGGGCGCCCGCAATCTGCAAGCATGGCCGGCCCAGCTGTGCCTGCCCTTGGGGGTGCCGGATACGGCAGTCGCCGCCATTACCGATCACGGCGGCGATATCGATGTCGCATTGCGCATCGCCGCAGAGCAGGGCATAGGCTGGTCTTTATCGCCGGCTTCGGGACAGTCGGTAGCGCAGGAGGTGCTGGACAGCATCGCGGCGATCCTGCCGCAGCAGCCAATCACCCTGTACGTGCCGCAATCCAGCCTGGCGCTATATCAAGACCTTCAGGACCTTGAGCAAGGGCAAGGAAAAATCACGGTGCTGGCCGACGACTGGTCGCACTGGATTGCCGGCGCAGAGGAACTGCCGCGTAGTGGCATGGATTTGATGAACGGCCTGACAGCAAGCGCGGCCGGCACCGAGTTCAGCTGGCGCCGTTGGCGCTGGCCGCTGGGATTGGCGGCGGCTTTGTTGCTGGTGAATGTGCTTAGCCTGAATTACGACTGGTTGCGCATGCGGCACGAAGCCGCCAGCCTGCGCGCCGGCATGATGCAAGGCTATCGTGCGGCCTTCCCGAAAGAAACCGTGATCATCGATCCGATCGCCCAGGCCAGGCAAAAAATCGCTGCCGCACAACGCGATGGCGGCCAGCTTGCGGCCGATGATTTCCTGGCGCTGTCAGCTGCCTTCGGCGCAGCCTGGGCCGGATCGCCGCAGAGTGCCGACAGCACGGCAATCAGCAGCCTGGAATATCGCGACCACCATTTGCTGGTGCGTTTGAAAAATGCCGCCGATGCCGACGGGGCGGAAGCGCAAGTCAAGAGTGCGCTGGAGAGCAGTCAATTAACGCTGAGCAAGCCGGCTACCGGCGTATGGCAAATCGGGAGCCGAAAGTAATGTCGACAAGTAATCCGATACAGCAAACCTGGCAAAAAATCAGCACGCCGGCCAGCCTCTATTGGGCGCAGAGGAACCAGCGCGAACGGCGCTTGCTGGCTGCCGCCGGAGCATTGATGTTGAGCGCCGCGATTTATCTGCTCTTGCTGGATCCGGCGCTGAGCGGGCGTGCTCGCTTGCAAAAGGACTTGCCGGCGCTGCGCCAGCAAGCCGCCGAATTGCAAGCCCTGACGGCCAAGGCAATCTCGCTGTCTGGCCAGCAGGCCGGGCGGCCAGCCTCGCAACTCAGCAAAGAGGCGGTTGAGACAGCATTGAAAAGCAAGGGTTTGACCCCGCAAAGCGTGGTGCTCAGCGGCGATATGGCGAAGGTTCAATTGTCGGCGGTGGCGTTCGCCGGTTTGCTAGACTGGCTCGACGATGCTCAAAAAAACGCGCATTGGCAAGTCGTGGACGCCAACGTCAGTGCAGCGGGCGGAGCGAACGCGCAACCGGGTGTTGTGAATGCCACGGTCACCTTGTGGCAGCAAAAGCATGAGTAATCGCCGGATGCGGGAAATTTGATGCGCGGTTTGAGCAGAGTATTGATGTGGGCGGCAACGGCGCTCTTGAGCGTGCTGATCACAATCTCGGCTTTTTTGCCGGCTGCGTGGCTGGCGCCGCTGGTGGAAAGTCGTACCGGCGGCAGGCTCACGCTGGGCGATGCGCAAGGCTCGTTGTGGCGAGGTTCGGCCTTTATCGGGGCCGCGCCAAGCGGCAAAGATGCGGTGACGGCTTTATTGCCGGGGCGGTTTGCCTGGCGCCTGTCGCCGCTGGTGTTAGTAGGGCGGGTCGAGGCGACAATGGAGAACGCGGAAGCGCTGTCGAACGTGGTCAGTATTCGCGGCAGCTGGAGTACATGGACCATCAGTCCGTCCAGCATGGCTTTGCCGGCTGAGCGTTTGGCGGCGCTGGGTGCGCCCTTGAACACCTTGCAGCCGTCGGGCCAGATGAAGCTGGGCTGGCAGCAATTGACGCTGGCTCGCAACGGCGGCGGCGTCGATTTAAGCGGTGTCATGACACTCGACCTGCTAGCGATGGCGTCGCGCTTGTCGCCGGTCAAGCCGCTCGGCAGTTATCGCATGCGGTTCGACTGGCAGGGGCGCCTGGCGACCCTGACGCTGGCGACGCTGGACGGGGCGATGCTGTTGAACGGTAGCGGCAGATTGCAAGACGGTCACTTACAGTTTTCGGGTACTGCGGAAGCGGCGGCGGGGCAAGAGGAAAAGTTGGCGACTTTACTGAGTTTACTCGGGCAACGGCGTCAGATGAATGGCAGAAATATTATCGGACTAGAGTTCAAATCATGAAAGATAAAATGTATTTCGCACTACTTTCAAGCACAAGCAACTGGCGCGGCGCTGCGGCCATCGCCCTGCTGACCTGCGCTACTGCCGTTGCAGGACAGCCGATACAGCCGGTGCCGGGAAGCGGCAACAATGCCGCTGGCGGCATGAGCGACCAGGCCGTGATGAATTTCGTCGGCGCCGACATCGAATCCGTGATCAAGGCCGTCGGCCAGTACACCAATACCACTTTCATCGTTGATCCGCGCGTCAAGGGTAGCATCAACCTGGTTTCGGAAAAGCCGTTGAGTAAATCCCAGGCTTTCGATTTGCTGGCCTCGACCTTGCGTTTGCAAGGGTATGCGGTAGTACGCGGCGACGGTTTCGTCAAAGTGGTGCCGGAAGCGGACGCCAAACTGCAGGTGGCGCCGACCCGGCCGGCCAGCGTCAGGGGAGATCAGATTGCAACCCAGATCTTTTCGCTGAACTACGAATCGGCTACCAATATCCTGCCGGTATTGCGGCCGTTGATTTCGCCTAACAACACCATCAATGCCAACCCCGGCAATAACACGCTGGTGGTGACCGACTACGCGGAAAATCTGCAGCGTCTGGGAAAAATGATTGCCGCCCTCGACGTGCCGGCGGTCAGCGATCTGGATGTGATCCCGGTACGGTATGCGGTGGCCAGCGATATTGCGGTGATGGCGAGCAAATTACTCGATTCCGGCTCCGGCGCACCCGGCGCCGGTGACGGTGCCCGCACCATGATCATGGCCGACTCCAGGACCAATTCAGTAGTTATCCGGGCGCCGTCCGTAGGACGGGCAAACCTGGCCAAGTCGCTGATCGCCAAGCTCGATCAGCCGACCGCCAGCGCCGGCAATGTGCATGTGGTTTATCTGAAAAACGCCGACGCCGGCAAGCTGGCTAAAACCTTGCGCGCGATTGTGTCGCAGGATGCTTCGGCCCCAGTCTCCAGCCAATCCAGCAAGAGTTCCAGCGGCGGTTCCGGCGGCATGCTGCAAGGTTCGGGCACTGGCGGAGCGCTCAACACCGGGAATTCGACCGCGCCGACTTCGCCGTCGCCGTCTTCCGATGCGTCATCTCAGACTGGCGGCAGCGGTAGCGGTGCCGCGGGCTTTATCCAGGCAGACGAATCCACCAATACCCTGATCATTACCGCCAGCGAACCGGTATACCGCAATATTCGTGGAGTGATCGACCAGCTCGACACACGTCGCGCCCAGGTGTATGTGGAGGCCCTGATCGTCGAAGTCACGGATAGTGCAGCCAGCGAGATCGGCGTGCAGTGGCTGGCCTTGAGCGGAGATAAAAACAGCAATTACCGGGTTGGCGGCGGCACCGGATTCACTGGCACCAGCACTGGGATTGTTGGCAATAATCTGTTCAACACGGCAATCGGCCAGGCCGTCAATACCGGAACTACCGCCACCTTGCCAAATGTCGGGAGCGGCCTGCAGTTAGGTATATTTCGCCAGATTGCCGGCAAAATCGGCTTGGGCGCTCTAGCCAGCGCCTTGAATTCCACCACTGGCAGCAATGTGCTGTCCATGCCGAATTTGCTGACCTTGGACAATGAGGAAGCCAAGATCATCGTTGGCCAAAACGTACCTTTTGTCACGGGTTCCACCTTGACCACCGGCGCCGGCACCAGCAGTCCGTTTACCACCATCGATCGCAAGGACGTCGGTACTGCATTGAAGATAAAGCCGCATATTTCAGAGGGCGGTACGGTCCGTCTGGAAATTTCGCAAGAGGTATCTGCGGTAGTTGCGAGCACTTCCGGCAATACCAACGGCCCGACGACGACCAAACGTTCCTTGGATACGAATGTCGTGATTGATGATGGCGAGATCATCGCTTTGGGCGGCTTGATTGGCGATAACAACCAGGGTGGCGTGCAAAAAGTGCCGCTGCTGGGCGATTTGCCGTTTATTGGTAATTTCTTTAAATACCAGACCGGGTCCCGCGAGAAAACCAATCTGATGATATTTTTGCGTCCGATTATTGTTCGCGACAAAGAGACCAGCAATCTGTTAGCCGTAGATCGCTATGATTACATGCGCAAGCAACAGATTAAAGTGCAGCCAGGCAGCAGCATCCTGACCGATTTCGGCTCATCGGTAACCAGCAAGCTGGAAGATGGCGGCCCTTTCATCGACTTGCGCAAGCAGCAAAATGCGCCTGACGGACAACATCAGCCTGCTCCAGAGCAGCCGCAGTTGCTGATGCCGAAACCCGTGGCCGCGCCGGCTCCAGGCTTTGTGAATGACAGAGCGCCATGAACGACCCCAGAATGACTGACACGCGTCTGTTGCCTTACGCTTTTGCCCGCAATTTTTCATTGCTGGCGCAGCGTACCGAGGATGGCAAAGGCGCTGACAATGCGGTGGAACTGTGGATTTCCGAAGCCACTCAGCCTAGCGCTATTGCCGAAGTCAGCCGCCGTTTTGGCCGCGTCAAATTCCGTAAACTGTCGCGCGATGAACTGGACGAGGCGATTGCCAAAGCCTATGCCGGCGCCGGCGGCGATGCCGCGCAAGTGGTGGACGAATTTGAATCCGACCTCGATTTCGCCAAGCTGATGCAAGACATGCCCGCGATCGAGGATCTGCTGGAATCGTCGGATGATGCGCCAGTGATCCGCATGATCAATGTATTGCTGACCCAGGCTTTACGCGAGGGCGCTTCGGACATCCATATCGAACCGTTCGAGCAGATTTCGGTGGTGCGTTTTCGCATCGACGGCAGTTTGCGCGATGTGGTGCGGCCCAAGAAAGCCGTCCATGCCTCGCTGATTTCCCGTATCAAGATCATGGCGCAACTGGATATCGCCGAAAAGCGCTTGCCGCAGGATGGCCGCATCACTTTGCGCGTCGGCGGCAAACCGGTAGATGTGCGGGTCTCGACCCTGCCTACCGGTCATGGCGAACGCGCCGTGTTGCGGCTGCTGGACAAGGAAGCCGGCCGGCTCGATCTGCAGCATCTCGGCATGAGTCCTGCGGTGTTGCCGCAGTTCGATCGCCTGATCGCACAGCCGCATGGCATCGTGCTGGTCACCGGGCCGACCGGTTCCGGCAAGACCACCACCTTATACGCTGCGCTGTCGCGCTTGAATACCAGCAGCACCAATATCCTGACGGTGGAAGATCCGATCGAATACGAACTCGCCGGGGTTGGTCAGACCCAGGTCAATGCGCGCATCGACATGACATTTGCCAAAGCCTTGCGGGCGATTTTGCGGCAGGATCCGGATGTCATCATGATCGGTGAAATCCGCGATCTGGAAACCGCCCAGATTGCCGTGCAGGCGTCGCTGACCGGGCATCTGGTGCTGGCGACCTTGCATACCAACGATTCTGCCGCAGCAGTGACCCGATTGCTGGACATGGGAATCGAGCCATTCCTGTTGTCGTCGTCCCTGTTGGGTGTGGTGGCGCAGCGCCTGGTCCGCAAACTGTGTACTCATTGCCGCCGCCATGACGGCCAGCTGTGGCATGCGGTCGGTTGCGAGCAATGCGGCCATACCGGCTATCAAGGCCGGGTCGGTGTCTATGAGTTGTTGCTGACGACCGATGAAATTGCCGCACAGATCCACAACCGGGCGTCGGAAGCCGAGATACAGCAGGTGGCGCAGCGCAATGGCATGCTCACCATGCGCCAGGATGGCGAACGCTGGCTGACGGAGGGCGTTACTACCCAGGCCGAGCTGTTGCGGGTCACCAAGGAATAGCTAAAGAATCACCGAGGAATAAGCGAACAGTAGAGGAGCAGCGTGCCAGCATTTCGTTACGAAGCGGTAGATACCGCCGGCAGCACCACCAAGGGCGTGGTGAATGCGGACAGCGCCAAGATGGCGCGTGCCGAGCTGCGCGCCCAAGGTTTGCTGCCGCTGACGGTGGAAGCGATTGCGCAGCAGGTGGATGCTGCCGGCAACTTGAAACGGCGCGGCTTTGGCGAACATCTGTCGACGGTAGAGATCGCCTTGTTCACGCGTCAGCTAGCCAGCTTGCTGGAAGCCAGCCTGCCGCTGGAGCAAGCCTTGACGGCGCTGCTGGAACAATCCGAACGCAGTTACCAGCGCGACCTGATCGCATCGATCCGATCCGACGTGATGGGCGGCGCCTCGCTATCCACCGCGCTGGCCGCGCATCCGCGCGATTTCGCCGAAATCTATCGGGCGCTGGTGGCTTCGGGCGAGCAGATCGGCCAGTTGTCGCGCGTGCTGTCGCGGCTGGCCGACTACATCGAGCGGCGCAACTCGCTGGTGCAAAAAGTGAAGCTGGCATTCACTTATCCGGCGATCGTGACCGTGGTGGCGTTTGTGATCGTCATCTTCCTGCTGACCTACGTGGTGCCACAGATCGTTTCAGTCTTCGCCAACACCAAGCAGAAACTGCCGATGCTGACGGTGATGATGCTGGCCACTTCCGATTTCGTCCGCAATTATGGCTGGATGGTCCTGCTGGCGGTGATCGCACTGTTTTACGGCTGGCGCACGGCGCTGAAAAATCCCGCCACCAAGATGCGCTGGCATACCTGGCTGCTGAGTGCGCCGCTGTATGGCAAATTCGAACGCAGCTTGAATACTGCGCGCTTCGCCAGTACGCTGGCGATTACTACCGGCTCCGGCGTACCGATTTTGAAAGCGCTGCAAACCAGCCGCGATACCTTGTCCAACGTCGCCATGCGGCAGCAGGTCGATACCGCCGCCACCAGCGTGCGCGAAGGTGTCGGCCTGGCGCGCGCGCTGGCGGCCCACAAACATTTCCCGCCGATGCTGATTCACATGATACGGGCCGGTGAGGTGACCGGTGAATTGCCAGCCATGCTGGAGCGTGCAGCCAGCGCCCAGGAACAGGATCTGGAAAGGCGCGCGATGACCATTGCCGGTTTGCTGGAACCGGCCCTGATTCTGGCGATGGGGGTGGTGGTGCTGCTGATCGTGCTGGCAGTGCTGATGCCCATTATTGAAATCAACCAGTTAGTGCGCTAGGACAAAGTTAGGAAAAACGTGAATCTACCATTAACTAAAAAACTGGGACGGCAAAGCAAACGTCTGCCGGAATTTCTCAGCCTGCTGCTGTTCATGCTGTTGTGCGCCTGCACGGCATACTGGGTGATGCAGCTGATCAAGCCGCCACTGCGTGCAGTGACAGCGCCGCCGCAAGCAGAGCAAGCGCAGGTCGATGTCTCCCTGGCGGCAGGTTTGTTCGGCGGCCGCGGCACGGTTACGGTTGCCAGCAATTATCAGCTGTTGGGTGTGGTGGCCGCAAAAAAAGACGAGGACAGCGTGGCGATCCTGAGCGCCGACGGCAAGCCGGCGCAGGCGGTGCGGCAGAGTAAGGAATTACTGCCGGGAACCAGCGTCAAGGAAGTGCACGCCACCTATGTCTTGCTGTCTGAGGGTGGGGTTTTGAAGCGCGTGATGCTGCCGGAAGATGCGCGTTCCAAGTCGGGAATGGCCAGCCCCGCGCCGATACAGGCGCCGGGCGCTCCTAATCAGGATTTGCCGCCGGAACAACCGGCGGTGCCGGTGCAGGACAAGTAAGGCAAGTAGGATGGGCACTTGTGCCCACGCGTGAAGTCAAATTTCCTATGCCGATTATCTCGGTGGTACATGGGAAAAAATATCTATCTTATTCAACTGGGTTGGCTCAGTTCGAAGCAAATTTTCCGGCCACTCCATTTCTTGAAATCAGATCAAAGGAAAATCCGCAAGGACTTGGGTCGCGTCAGAGAACGCGTACAGTTCAATGAGGCAAGAGTGTATGTCGACCTCTTTCAGCATGCTTACCCTGTACTGTTCATATAATGCAGAGATATAACTTACGCTTCATGGTTGAATTCATGCGTCTGTTAATCGTCATCCTTTGATTTCGGGAGCGGGAAGTTACATGCTTCTTTAAAGTCAAGAAAACCCCTATTTAAAAATAAAGATCTAGATCGCATACTGAGCTCGGTCCTGTCATTTTCTAGGGGAACAGTGTGCATCACATATCACTCGTATGGTTCATAGCATGCGCAATGTTGACGTGCTCCCACGTCATCGCTCAATCATGTAGCCTCCAACTCAAGTTTACCTCGCAAGCAGATAACAGTGTTTTGCCTGCAAATGAGGTCTTGCGTACAAACGCTGTTAACGGCACTGCCTCCAGTCGCCCGAATATTCGAGGGGGCTGGGCAATGGTCGGTATGATTTATGATGACGAGTTTGGTTTTTCGTGGGAATTTTCCGATGAAATGGAATATTTCCATTTTGCTGCTCCTGAAACATTACATGAGGGGCGCAACAAGTATGAGCTTATAGGTTGGCTCCAAAGGCAATGGCCACTTCCGGAGTGTGAAGCATCAGACATCGTGCGCTTGTTCTATGTAAAGCCTGGTGATCAGTGTTATGCGATGGTGGAAGAGCTCGATAAAATCCCAAAACCGCCAAATGACCCAACCAATGGTTTCGTCACAAATCAACGTTGTATTGCTAAATACTCTTGTGGCAACCGTCCGCAAATGCAGAACACAACCTGGCTGACGAAGGTCGTGCCGGCCTTCGTACAACCGTTTTTGGACAAGTCTGGTAGTTGGAATGAGGTGATGCAGGCCTGTGCTTCTCAGTCGAAATTTCTTCCAGCCTACGTGAGAGATAAAAGATGCGAAGACAAGATGGCTAAATACCATATCCAGCAAGATTTACAAAAATCGCTCAATGAGAATGGATGTGGCACCGAAGCTGATTGGGACGAAGTAGGTACATATATTCATGAATGTGTCGCTGAACAAAATAGCTTTATTCCGACGCTCGTTGCAAATGGCATTATCGTAAAAAAGCGGAATGAAATACGAAAAATGTGCCAGGCAAGTCGCCCCAAAAGCTGAGTGTCGATTGTGTTGATGAAGGAGATATTGATGAAAGCGACCAGATGTTTTTTTGCAATACTACTATTGTGGTCGACGATGGTGTGGGCAGAAACAACCGCAAAATATCTCGGTACAGAACCCAATGTCGAGCTACGTATCAGCGTTCATCAACGCCTTGTTCTGGGGGAGCGTGATATGGAAAATATGGAAAAAAAGGGACTGATTAAAAATGAAGAGCAAGCGACTGCAATCATCAACGCGAACATTGTCCCTATCACGATGGGCCGAAGTTTACAGCTGAAGGTTGAAATGATTGAGGCAGATGGGACGATCACGGATATTACCCATAGTCCAGCCACTTTTTACGATGTTCTCGGCGACGGGCGAGATTTGCAAACGAATGCATCTGGATTAATTACCGCCATTTTCAGTCAAGAAAAAATTTTGCTAACAGGTGAAGTGTTTGTCATTTATGGCACACCGGAAAAATCCGGTTATAACAAGGTATTTTTTGATATTAAGCCACCAAAATAGGAGTCTGGAAGAACGCTTGGCATAAAATGAATTTATATGTCAGAACGGCATTCCGTAGGATGGGCAGCAGGGAAGGGATCCGAGAGGGATTTCCACCCTGCCAGCTGTTTTACAGTACGTATCGCGACAAATCTTCATTCACCTCCAACGCTCCCAGCCGCTGATCGACATAAGCCGCATCGATCACCATGGCCTTTTCGCTGGCGTTAGTCGCTGAAAACGAGATTTCTTCCAGCAGCTTTTCCATCACCGTGTACAGCCGGCGCGCGCCGATATTCTCGGTTTTCTCGTTGACCGAGAAAGCGATTTCCGCCAGTCGCTGCACGCCTTCTTTGGCAAACTCCAGCGTTATGCCTTCGGTCGCCAGCAAGGCTTCATATTGCTTGGTCAGGCAGGCGTCGGTGCCGGTCATGATTCTTTCGAAATCGCTGATAGACAGTGAATCGAGTTCGACCCGGATCGGGAACCGGCCCTGCAGTTCCGGAATCAGATCGGATGGTTTCGCCAGATGGAAGGCGCCGGATGCGATAAACAGGACGTGATCGGTTTTGATCATGCCGTACTTGGTGTTGACCGTGGTGCCCTCCACCAGCGGCAGCAAGTCGCGCTGCACACCGGCGCGCGAAACATCGGCGCCGCCGTTCTGCGAGCGGGTGGCGATCTTGTCTATCTCGTCAAGAAACACAATGCCGTTTTGCTCGACGTTGGTGATAGCTTTCTGCTTCAGCTCATCTTCGTTGACCAGTTTGGCGGCTTCCTCTTCGATCAAGACTTTCATTGCATCCTTGATCTTGATCTTGCGATTTTTCTTGCGGTTGCTGCCAATACCGGAAAACATGGATTTGATCTGCTCGGTCATTTCTTCCATGCCGGGTGGCGCCATGATTTCCATTTGCGATGCCGCTTCCGACAATTCGATCTCGATTTCCTTGTCGTCGAGCAGGCCTTCCCGCAGCCGCTTGCGGAAAGTCTGGCGGGTATTGCCGCCTTTATCCGAAGTGCTGTCAGCGTCTGCGGAACTCTGCTCAGGGTGGAAGCCGAAATCGCGTGCAGGCGGTACCAGGATGTCGATAATCCGGTCTTCTGCGGCATCTTCCGCGCGGGTGCGGACTTTGCGCATTTCGGCCTCGCGGGTTTGCTTGATGCCGATGTCGATCAGGTCGCGGATGATGGTGTCGACGTCGCGCCCGACATAACCGACCTCGGTGAATTTTGTGGCTTCGATCTTGATGAATGGCGCATCGGCCAGTTTGGCCAGGCGGCGTGCGATTTCGGTCTTGCCGACGCCGGTAGGTCCGATCATCAGAATATTCTTGGGCGTGATTTCGTGGCGCAGCGGTTCGGCGACCTGTTGCCGGCGCCAGCGGTTACGCAAGGCAATCGCCACCGCACGCTTGGCGCGATCCTGGCCGACTACATGCTTATCCAGTTCTGAAACAATTTCTTGGGGGGTCATGTTCATGTTTTTTTCCGCGTTTGATGGGTGAGCTCGCAAGCCATGCCGGGTCAGATTTTCTTTGGAATCAGGCAAGTGTTTGCGCTGGCTTGCCGGGCAGAGCTGCGATGAAGTCTTAGTCCAGGGTTTCGATAATGTGCGACTGATTGGTATAGATGCAAAGCTCGCCGGCAATCACCAGCGATTTCTTGACAATATCAGCCGGCGCCAACTCGGTGTTTTCTTGCAGCGCCTTGGCTGCCGATTGGGCGAAAGTACCGCCCGAACCGATCGCACCGATGCCATCGGTAGGCTCCAGCACATCGCCGTTGCCGGTGATGACCAGCGTGGTTTCGCGGTCGGCCGTCAGCAGCATGGCTTCCAGCCGCCGCAACATGCGGTCGGTGCGCCATTCCTTGGCCAAGTCGACCGAGGCCCGCATCAGATTACCCTGGTGTTTTTCCAGTTTTGCCTCAAACAGATCGAGCAAGGTGAACGCATCGGCCGTGCCGCCGGCGAAACCGACCAGTACCTTGCCCTGATATAGCTTGCGGACTTTGCGGGCAGTGCCCTTCATTACGACATTGCCGAGTGTTACCTGACCATCTCCACCCAAAGCGACACTGTTGCCGCGCCGTACTGAAAGGATGGTGGTGCCGTGAAATTGTTCCATTTTTGCTAGCCTCAGAAAATGCGGACCGGAATACGTTGTCAGGCCGCTCATGCCGGGCGCTAGGCACCCGTGCCGCATGATGTGATTCGCTATCGAATGATAAATCGATACTGTTCCGAAAAAATGGGGACGGCTGACGTGATTACAAGCGCTGAATTACGTAGATTTAGCGTTGTTTTTTTATTACTGCAGAGATTTGACTATATTAAAAGCTTAATTCTTCAAGTTTAATTACTTAATTCTTGCGCGATACCACACGTGCGACTTCGTGTATGCCGACGACCTTGAACAAGGCTGTCACAAGGTGGTTGACGTTATGAAATTCAATCGCACTGCCGTTGCTGGCGAGCATAGACAAGCCATTCAGCAGTTCGCCGGCTGCGCTGAAGTCCACCCGGACCAGGCGCGAACAATCCATGATCGCGGGGCTGCAGGCATTGGCGTGGGTTTGAATTTTGGTCAGCAGCTCGCTGGTCCGGCCTTCGATCAGTAT
The DNA here is from genome assembly GCF_900107095.1 of Collimonas sp. OK242. Lineage (GTDB taxonomy): Bacteria > Pseudomonadota > Gammaproteobacteria > Burkholderiales > Burkholderiaceae_D > Collimonas. The sequence continues at coordinate 40,828 of NZ_FNOR01000013.1, read as the reverse complement.
CGGCATGAGCAAGCTGTTGTTGCCGCCGGCGCTGGTATTGGGACCCAGGGTATTGTCTTCGGCGGCGGTAATGACCTTGGCTTGCGGTTTTACAAAAGGCGGCGGCGAGACTTCAAACGTAATCGAATAATCTATGCTGGCATCTTCGTAGGCTTGCTCGAGATTGAGCAGATGCAGGATTTCCAGCAGCAATAGCCATGGGGCGGCGGTTTCGTCGCGCCGTCCGACAAGCAGGATCTCACGGATCTTGTCGGCCAGTTCATTGGCGCCGACCAGTACCAGGTCGAGCCCGGATTTTTGCAGTTTTTTCAACATGCGCAGCAACAGGCCGCAACCGATAGGGTCGACCGAGCTGACCCGGGTGAACTCCAGGCGCACTGCCGGGTGGGTGGCGCTCAGTTTTTGCGCTCGCTCAAGCTGCTTGCCGATGTTGGCGTCGAGCTTGCCGGAGAACGCTACCGACGGCAGCGTGCCAGGCTTTTCCTGGTTCTTTGCCTGCGGGTCGAGAGTCAAGATATCGATCCAGGTCGGCGGCGAAGTTTCAAATTTGTTGGCAAAATCGACCGACAGATTGTCGAATTCCTGTAGCTTGCCGGTGATCTGGTACAGATCCAGCAGCATCCACCAGACCAGGTGCGTCGATGAACCGAGATTGTTTTCGGCAATTGCATTCAACAGCAGCGCTTCGGCGATGTCGCTCTGATCGCTGGCGAATAATACTGCCGCCTCTTCAATCACTTCCGGCGTATCGGAGACAGATACCTCGATGCTGCCGCTTCTCGATTGATCTTCCAGAAATTCGGTGGTTCTGCTCATCACCGGCAGCGTCATCTGGGTGGTGTTAGGGCCTTGCGTAGTCGTGATCGGCGACGTGTTGGCATCGAGAGGCAATTTGGAAGCGGGCGGCAGATGGACGAATTCGGACGACATTTCCGACTCGATCGCATCGATCTTCATGGACGTCGTAGCACGCGCCGTACCATCGCGCAGCGTGGTCGAGTTGGCCAGCCGCTCCTGGTTTTCGCCAAACAGAACCGGCGTTTGATTGTCTGCCGCGGCTGGTACTTTTTCATCCACCGGTGAAGCGCTGTTTGGACGATTATTTTTGCCGAAGAGCGAGAAAATCCCCACGTGTCAATCCCGAAAGTAAGTTGCTGTTGAAGCTGTATGAGTAGCTGTGATTATTATTATTGAAAACCGGGCTGCGAGATACGGCTAACTGGCCGCTACCTGTTCCGCAAATTTTCAGATGCGCTTTTATCATCGCTTTTTGCCATTGCTTTGCTATGTTTATGGCCACATTTTTGTTTTGATGCTGTTCTCGTTTTTGCGCGCTTCCACCTATTCTGAAAAATAAAAAAGCACGATCAATCGATACCTCTAAAGGTAACACAAAGCAACTCAGGAAGTGTGTCTGGAACACCTTAAGTTATGACATAAATATGTTGTGATATTTGCATGTCGAACGTAAAAAATAGATATTTTGCCCATAAATGCATACTTGAAAGCAGGCCGGGATTGCGCGGCCTGCATGCTTTTACATGCATGATTTCCTTGCTTTGCAATCCCGGTTTTCCAAGTCGGAAATTTAGAACCTGGTGCGCACGCCGAAAATCAAGCTGCGGCCAGCGCCGGGCCGAAGCTGCGCTCTTCCACCAGGAACGCGGCGATCGAAGTCGATTTGATGCGCGGCACGGTATCTGGCAGACCGCTTTCGGCCGCCAGGGCAGAGAAGCGCGCTTCTTCGGGTTGAGTAAGCGCAGCGGATGCTGCAGACGAGAGAACGGTCAGTGCGGACAGAACCGTGCTGGATAACCAGAGTACGTTGGACAAGCATGATGAATGCTTTGCTTCGGGACGAGCGAAGCCGGTAAGGCGTCCTGTCAGGAGCGGGGTGGCGCACGAGGCATCCCGGGAGGTGAATGCCTGCCACAAGGCCAGCACATGTGTGCCGGGCAGTGGCGGTAATGTCAGCGGCGCCGAGTAGATTGTTGCCGCCAGGGTGGCGTCGTCGAATGCGGCACAAGAGTGATGTGCTTTGCCACCGCCTTCGATGGCGCGTTCGATTACCGACGTCATGTGCGTCAGCTGAGTCGATTGTTTGTTTTCCCAGGCTGCATGGACGATGCTATGCGTCAGCCCCAGCAATTGCGCGAACAGGATCGCCAATATCAGCACGGGCGCAAAGGCGGCGTGCCGGAGGCGTCTTGAGCGGAATACCTGGGTGGACGTCAGGAGTCTGGCAGCGTGAAAACAAAGACGGCGAAAGCGGGCAGCAATCAAGGATCAGGCTGAAGGCTACAGAAAAACCAAGCAAGGCTGCAATGCTACCTTGGTTTAAATTCCCCCATAGCCCGCCGGGCCGCTATCGAGGATCAATCGCCGTAGAGCTTTTGTTTCAGTTCGCGGCGTTGTTGCGCTTCCAGCGACAAGGTTGCGGTCGGGCGTGCCAGCAAGCGTGGAATGCCGATCGGTTCTCCGGTTTCTTCGCACCAGCCGTACTCACCGGCGTCAATCGATGCGATCGATTGCTGTACCTTTTTCAGCAATTTGCGTTCGCGATCGCGGGTACGCAATTCCAGCGCATGTTCTTCTTCGATGGTGGCGCGGTCTGCCGGATCTGGCACCAGGACGGTTTCACGCAAATGCTCAGTGGTTTCTCCAGCGTTCTTGAGCAGGTCGACTTCTAACTGCTGCAAACGCGCTTTGAAGAAAGCCAGTTGCGCCTCATTCATGTAGTCCTTTTCGCTCATCTTGAGGATTTGCTCTTCGGTCAACAGAATGGATTCGGAGGTTGGTTTGGTTGTTTTAGTAGCCACTTCGCTTGCTTTCGATACGACGTTTTTTTCAATTTTATCCGTTAATCCGGCACTTGCGGGCTTGTTGCTGGTGCTGCTAGCGTCGGATCTGGCCGTTGGGGAACTCAGTTTCTTTGTAACAGAACTACCGGCTTTTGCCGTTGTATTTCGCGTTACTTCCTTACGCGTTACCTTATTGCGCGTTGCCTTCTCTGCCGCCGGAGCGGAGCTGGTAACAGATTTGGCCGTCGCCGTTTTCTTGGCTAGGGATTTTACAACAGGTTTGGGGCTGGGTTTGGCAACTTTGGACGCAGCCTTACTTGCAGTTGCAGCAGGGGATTCAGTCTTCACTGGCGCCCTGGTGGAGATTTTTGCTGCTTTTCCAGCTGTTTTTGTGCTGCCGGTTGCGCCTTTAACTATTTTACTGGCGGGAGCACTGGCTGGCCGGGCTTTCGGCGTCAATTTGCCTAGCGAGGCCGGCGCCTTCTTGGCAACGGTTTTTTTAACGGTCAGGTTCATGGTCCTCTCCCTTAAATCAGCAGCCAAGCGACGATGCGATTGGCCCGCTATCCAGTGATTTCCCAGCGCAAAACTGCCATAGTTTATACCAAACATTGCTCCAAACCGCGAATAAAGATGTCTTTCGGCAGATTCTTGCCAATGAAGACCATTTTGCTGCCGCGTGTCTCATTTGCATCCCATTTGCCGCCGACATCGCTGCCCATGATCTGATGCACGCCTTGAAACACCACCTTGCGGTCGGCGCCATCCATCAACAATACGCCTTTGTAGCGCAACATGCGCGGTCCGTAAACTTGTACCAGGCCACCAAGGAATTCGTCCAGGCGCGCAGTATCGAAGGGCCTTTCACTTTTGAACACAAAAGCGGCAATTTCATCATCATGATGCGCATGGTGATGGTCGTGGCGATGGTCGTGGCCCTCATGGCCATGGGACGGGTGATCGCAGTCGTCGCCGCTGTGCTCGTGGGCGTGTTCTTCCGTTGCCAAAAAATCGGGGTCGATTTCCAGCTTGGCGTTGAGGTTGAAGCCGCGGATATCCAGGATTTCGTCTATCGGCGTGTGTTGCGGATCCAATGTAATGACCGGTGCGCGCGGATTGATGCGTTTCAGGCGGCCGGTCAATGCCGCAACTTCTTCTGCGCTTGCCAGGTCGGTTTTGGAGAGCAGCAATTTGTCGGCAAAACCTACCTGGCGTTGCGCTTCTTCCTGCTGATCGAGTTGCGACATCGCATGCTTGGCATCGACCACGGTGACAATCGCGTCCAGCATGAAGTGCATCGCCACTTCGTCGTCGACAAAGAAGGTTTGCGCTACCGGCCCCGGATTGGCCATGCCGGTGGTTTCGATAATCACCCGGTCGAAGTTCAGTTCTCCGGCTGCACGGCGCCGCGCCAGCGTGGTCAGGGCAACGATCAGGTCGCCGCGCACGGTGCAGCAGATGCAGCCGTTGTTCATTTCGACGATTTGTTCGGTGCTGTCCTGCACCAGGATTTCATTATCGATATTTTCCTGGCCGAATTCATTTTCAATCACGGCGATTTTATGGCCGTGCTGCTGTTGCAGGATACGGTTCAGCAGAGTGGTTTTGCCGGCGCCGAGGAAGCCGGTCAGGATCGTGGTGGGGATGAGTGCCATAGTGGGATTCGGAAAGATAAAAACTAAAAACGATAGAAAACCGGGTGGAAATTCAGATCGGCAAACTGCGGCTGCGGCTGCGGCGGTTGCCGCGAACTAATGCGCGCAATCGGCGCACCAGCCTTTGATGGTCAGTTCGATCTCATGACCTTGAAAGCCCTTGCCCAGCGTGTCTTGTAAAGCTTGTTGCAGTTGTTTGCGCAGCTTGGCCGGAGTCGTAGCGGTGCTGGCATGGCTGTCGCCTAGCGCCAGTATGCTGTCCAGAAAGCCGGCGTCGCCGCTGCCGTCCAGGCAAAATACCTTGGCGCAGCGGGTGCATTTGAAATGTCCATGCTGATGCTGGGCCTGGTGCGTCGCGCTGCCATGAGGGCTGGCATCGCCGTGCTCGGTGCCGGCGCTATAGCGGAACACGCGATCGTCGCCCGCAATCTTGTGCGCCAGGCCGGCATCGGTGAGGCAATCGAGGGCGCGATACAAGGTTACCCGGTCCATCTCGGTAAACTGGTCCTGCATGTCCTGATGCGAAAAAGCGCAACGGGCCTCCAGCAGGGCCGCCAAGACCTTGATGCGTGCAGGCGTGATGCGCAGTGCGACTTCGCGCAACTGCGCCTCGGCCAATGCCGCCGCATGCTGATGGGTGTTGCCCTTGGCGCTTGCGACGGTAGCGGCAGATTTCAGTTTTGGGCCTGGGTTCATAATGCAGTATGGGTAGGTGAGATGCCAATTATGCCTGAAATGCAATTCAGTTGCATATTTGATGTGACATGTGGTTCGAACCATCCCGTCCGAGAATTTATGGCTTGCTGCTCTTGCATCTGAGCTTATGTATCCGAGATTTTCTTGGCGCGCGGGTGGGCGGCATCATAAACCTGCGCCAGGCGCTGGAAGTCAAGCGAGGTGTAGACCTGGGTAGCGGCGATCGATGCATGCCCCAGCAATTCCTGTACTGCGCGCAAATCACCGGAACCCTGCAGCATGTGCGAGGCGAACGAATGGCGCAGCACATGGGGATGGACATTGCTAGCGATGCCGAGCGATTGCGCATGATGTTTCAGGCGCAATTGGATCACGCGCGGCGATACGCGGGTGCCGCGTTCGGTCAGGAACAGGGCTGCAGCGTGCCCGTCCTTGTCATCCTGGTCATTTTTGAGCAAGGCCTGGCGTTGCGGCAGCCAGGCCGCAATCGCTTGTATTGCCGGCTTGCCCACCGGCACGCTACGTTTCTTGCCGCCTTTTCCTGTGACGGTCACTTCGGCAGCGTCAAGGTCGATCCAGCCTGCCGATTCATACCCCGCTTGCCGGTGATAGCGCAGGTCCAGTCCTGCCAGTTCCGAGACCCGCAGTCCGCTGGAATAGAGCAATTCAAACATCGCGTGATTGCATAAGGCCATGCTGGATCCGGCATCGGCCAACGGGTTGCCGCTGGCGACCAGATGAATCGCGTCATCGGCGGCCATGGCTTTCGGCAGCGGTTTGGCGCGCTTTGGCGCTTTCACGCCGTCGACCGGATTGCTGGCGAGCGTGGTCTGTTCTGCCAGCCATTCGAAAAAGCCGCGCCAGGCTGACAGTTTGCGCGCAATCGAACTTGGATTCAAACCGCGAGAGTGCAATTGCGCGGCAAATTTACGGATGTGGAAGTGGGTGACGGCGGCAAACTCCCAGCCGTCGCCGAGTGCCTGCGTCAGGCTCGCCAGTTCCTTCAAGTCACGGGCATAGTTGCTGATCGTATGCGCTGATAGCTGGCGCTGCCCCGCCAGGCTATCCAGATAGCTGCTGAGGTAGGCCTGGTTGCTGTCGCCGCTCACGATGTCAGGGGATGACGCGCTTACTCGAGCAGACAGGCTAGCGCAGCGCTTGCGGTCTCGCCAATTTGCACCAGGAAATCTGTCGCCATGTCGGCGCTGAAGCGCTGCGGATCAGGAGAACCCAGCACCAGCAGGCCGAAGGCTGCCGAGGTGTTGGCGCTGCTGCGTAGCGGCAGCATGGCGATGGACTGGATATCCTGCTCAAGCCAGGCGGCAGCTTCGAAATCATTATTGCTGCCGCAAAACGGCAGGCTCAAGCCGTTGGCGAAAATCTTGGCGTCCTCGGAAGCCGCTGCCGCAAACCAGGTGTGTGAATAGTCTTCGGCGACGCCCCACAGCCGCAGGGTGGCCTGCGGTACTGCAAAGCCGGTGCGCAAGCCATCGATCAGCGTGTGCGGCAGGTCAACGTCGTTGCGGGCCAGCAGCAGGCTGCGGGTCCAGCTATGCAGTTTATGCGCGCTTGCATCGTTTTCCTGGGCATTGCGGACCATGTCGGCCAGGCGTAAATCCTGCAGCTTGATTTTTTCGCGAAGTACTTCCATTTGCCGCTCTTGCAGCGACACGGCCCGGCCTAACAGAGGGCTGGTGAGACGGATCTTGGCCAGCAGTTCGGCGTGTTCTTCGAAAAAATGCGGAGAGTCGATCAGATATTGGGCAATAGTATCGGGATCAAGTTGGAAGGTCATGTGTGTCGATGATGAAGAAAAGGAATGATCAAGAGTACACCGCTATGCCGGTGCGTGACAACTTTGCAGTCTTGCGCCAATCGTCAGGCAATAAAAAAAGCCCACATGGCAAGCCATGTGGGCCTTTTACATCTCTGTTCAAGCAACCTTGCCCGCTTGTTGCTGCGGGTTCGGTCAGCTTAAATTAGAACTTGTGACGGATACCAACAGCAACTGCTGTTTGGTTGTTGTTGCTACCGGTGCTGTCACCGAAGACGCCTGGATTGATAGCATCTTTAGCGCGCAGGTTCGACACGAATGCATACAGGTCAGTACGCTTCGACAGGAAGTAGTCAGAACCCAGGTTGATTTGGGTCAGCTTGCCCTTGGCGGAGCCTGCATCAGCAAATGTCAGCTTGTTGTATTGAACGCTAGCCAACAGGTGCAGAGGTGCAGTAACAGCGTAGTTCACGCCCAGTTCGAAAATGTCAGCCTTGGTGTTGTTGAAGCCGCCAACTGTGAAGCTGTTTGCTTGCAGGACACCTGTGGTACCCAGAGTCGAGCTGATTGCCAGAGGTTGCTTAGTACGCGACCAGTTACCGTACAGACGTGCAGGACCGGCTTGGTAGCTAGCACCGAGGCTGAATGTCTTCAAGGCTGTATCGCCAACGTTGCCGCTAGGGAATGTGCCGTTCAGAACAGCAGTATCGCTTGCAGTAGCGCCCAGTTTCGATTGGTAGTAAGCAGCGAACAGACCCAGTGGGCCGTTAGCGTACTGACCGCCCAGACCGAACGATTGGCCGGCAGAAGTCTTACCAGCTGTTTCGCCGAAGCCATAGATCAGGCTACCAGTGAAACCAGACAGATCTGGAGTGTTATAACGGATCGAATTGTTGGTACGTGTACCTTCCAAACGGTCCAGATTGTGACCGACGGCACCAGTTACACCACCGAAATCTTGAACCGAAGTCCATTGGCTGACGTCGTCCAGGATGTCAGTTTGACGACCCAGCAGAACGGAACCGAAGTTGCCGCCCAGGCCGACTACCGATTTACGACGGAACAGGTTGGTTGTGCCCTTGTCTTGGCCGTTCAATGCGCCGTTGTCGTTGTTGAAGCCAGCTTCCAATTGGAACAGAGCCTTCAGACCGCCGCCCAGATCTTCAACGCCTTTGAAACCCAGACGCGAACCTTGGATGATGCCGGAGTTAACGCTGAATTTGCTGCCGTTTGCGTTGGAGAAGCCGTCAGCGCCCTTGCCAGTCGAAACCTTGCTTGTGTATACGATGCCAGTATCAACGATACCGTAGATGGTTACGGAGCTTTGAGCTTGTGCTGCACCTGCGATTGCGCCGAGTACGGCCAGTGCGATTAGTGATTTCTTCATTTGACGTCCTTTATTTAGAAAACTGTCTTAAGGATCCGTACATCTTGCCGGATGGATGAACATTAAGGGGTCTCGCTGGCAATGCTGGCGGTTTGGTTTCCTGTGACGCTATAAATTGGTCGAAATTGAAGAAGATTGTTATTTGTGTTGTATTTTTGTGACAAGCAAGGAAGGGCTTTGGCTGTGCTTGCAGCGGCCTGGATTTGCGCAAACAGAAGTATTGCTGCGTGTGCAATTTAGTAATTGCACATATTGCGTGACTAATACTAGGCTTTTTGCGAAGGCTAGTGAAGGTCCTGGTTTGTATTTCCCGCTCCCGGACTATTTCAAAAGCAGGATATGGGATGCAATTCGGGCGGCCCGGCCAGCCGAATAAGTGCCACATCAAGCGACGATTTCGTTTTTTAAAATCGGTTGACGTCAATTTTGTGAAACTAAGGGCTTTTGATGCTGTTTGGGCGATGTTGCATGATTTTTTCACCGCTGTCTCAGACGCCGCCGGGCAATGCTGTCATCGTATAAATTTTTTGTCGGCTGGGAGTTGATGTTGCGTAAAAGATCCACATATCGTAAAAATCAAGCAAAAATAAAATTTCATCCATTTATCGAGCATAATTTACGTTTTGGTAATGAGTACTTATGGCTAAACGTGAAGACTTGGCGATTATTCGCGCAGCGCGCGCCGGGCAGGCGGCTGCCCAGTTAGCCCTAGGCAAGCGCTATTTATTCGGCGGCAACGGCTTGCCGCAAAGTTTGTCGACGGCGCTGCATTGGCTGGATCGGGCCGCGCAACAACAGGAAGCTGAAGCCTGGATGCTGATTGGCAGCCATATTCCGCTTGAAGTGGCGCAAGCAGTCGGTGACCCGCTGGCACTTTGCGTTTGGTATGAGCGCGCTTTTGATGCGGGCCTGATGCAGGCCGGCCTGGTGCTGGCGCAACTGGTATTGCGCCGCGAAGGCGGCGATCCGAACCTGTTGCACGGGCTGCGTGGCAAAGTCATCAAAGTGCTGGAGACTGCTGCCAATGCCGGCATCGCCGAGGCGCAATGGCTATTGGCCCAGCATGCCGACAGCGTGCCGGCTCAAGCTTCCGATCGCGCGGTCGTGTCAAGCCAGCCATTGGCTGGGATTCAGCCAGCTTCCAAGCCTGAACAGGACGCAACATTAAAGTGGACCGCGCGCGCCGCAGATGCCGGAGTGATGCAGGCACAGCAATCGCTGGCGCAGCTGGCTTGGGAAAATGCCGATTGGCCGGTCTTCCTGGAACGGGCGCTGCCGCTGGCCAGGGCGCTTTCGGAGCAGTATGCCGATATCCTGGCGCAATTGAATGTGCCGTCGGAGACGCTGGAGCGGCAGCTGGGCGAAGAAAATCTGTCTTTACTGCTGCGCTGTGCCCAAGTGTTGCAGACCAGCGTCACCTTCGATGCCGCCGAAGTGCAGCAGTTTCTTGAACTGGCAGCGTATGGCGATGACAAAGCGGCGCAGCTGGCGCTGGGCCTGTGGCATGCCCGCATGAACAGCGACGGCGAGCGCTTGCTGGTGGGGAGCGGTTCGGCCAACTACAAAAAAGCCATCCGCTGGCTGACGCTGGCAGGCGAGGCCGGTTTGGCGGATGCCTGGTACGCCTTGTCGCGGATTTATCTGAAATCCGAGTTTTCCCAACGCAATCTGGTGGATATGCAGCGCCATCTGGAGCATGCCGCTGAAATGGGGCATTGCGCGGCGCAACTGGAGTGCGGCCTGAGCGCCTGGCGCACGCGCAGGGAGAAACTCGCTAACGACGTGCGTGCGGTGTACTGGCTGCAAAAGGCCGCTGCCCAAGGCAGTCGCGAGGCGGCGGGATTGCTGGCAAAAATTGCCGATAGCGCGCAGCCGGCGCCATGGGCCGAGGTCGCCAGGCAGCAATTGACGCGCGAACAAGTTTCGGCGCATCCGTTTCTGGCGGCACGGATCGAATTGGCGACATTATTCGGCTTGAGCCGGCCGGAAGCGCTGTTGCTGGATCTGAATCTGGCCGATTGCGGGCACTGTCTGGTGGTCGATATCCGCACCCAGTACGCGCGCAGCAAGCGGCGCCTGATCCAGATCCAGACCGGCGACGAGCGTCAGGCGCTGAGCCGGATCGCACGTTTGTTCGAAGATGTCGATTGCGGCCCGGACGGACCGGAAGGAAATTACCGGCAACGCCTTTACCGCTTCAAAACCGCGGTGCCGGCAGCGGCGCTGGAAGCCGAGCCCGGCTGACAAAATCAGCCGATTTCTATCTCGCCCTCGAATACCGACACTGCCGGACCGGTCATCAATACCGGCTGGCCGTTCCCGGCCCAGGCAATCGACAGTTCGCCGCCGTGGGTTTGCACCTTGACCGGGGTGTCGAGCAAGCCGCGTCGAATGCCTGCCACCACTGCTGCGCAGGCTCCGGTGCCGCAAGCCAGCGTTTCGCCGGCGCCGCGCTCGAATACACGCAGCTTGATATGGCGGCGATCGATAATCTGCATGAAACCGGCGTTCACCCGCCTTGGAAACCGCGGGTGATGTTCTATCAGCGGGCCGTCGACCAAGACCGGCGCAGCTTCGCTGTCTTCAACCACTTGCACCGCGTGCGGATTGCCCATTGACACCACTGAGATCCAGACTTGTTTGCCTTGGATATCCAGCGGCCAGAGCGCATCCTCGCCCATCGCCTGGCTGCTTAGATTACTGGCGTCAAACGGCACCGCGGCCGGCGCCAGGACCGGCGCGCCCATATCGACCGTAATGCGGCCATCGTCTTCCAGCCTCGGCTCAATGATGCCGGACATGGTTTCCACCCTGATCGTGCGCTTGCCGGTCAGACCCTTGTCGGTCACGAATTTGACGAAGGCGCGGGCGCCGTTGCCGCATTGTTCGACTTCGCCGCCGTCGGCGTTATAAATCCGATAGCGAAAATCGACGCCGTCTGCCTGCGATTTTTCAACCACCAGCATTTGATCTGCGCCCACGCCAAAGCGGCGGTCGCCCAATTGCTGCCATTGCTCCGCAGTGAAATCGACATGTTGGTGTATCGCGTCAATCACGACGAAATCATTGCCGGCGCCGTGCATTTTAGTGAATTTGAGTTTCATAAGAACATTATGCTGGAAACGCAGCTAGTGCGCAGCACTGCCGGTATGGTCTGGCGCGGGCGCCGAATAAACATCAGGCTGCCCCGGCGGCCGTGTCTTGAAGCGTTTGTGGGCCCAGAAATATTCGGCCGGCGCCTCAAGGATGCGGTCTTCGATAAATGCGTTCATGCGGCGGGTTGCCTCTGTCATATCGTCGCCCGGATAATTTTCCCAGGCCGGATAAAAGGTGACCTTCCAGCCTTTGTAACCGGGTAAAAAGCTTGCGATCATCGGCACCACCCTGGCTTTGGTCGCAGCGGCAATCCGTGCTGTGGCCGTGAGAGTCGCCGCCTGGACGCCAAAAAACGTTACGAATTCGGCGTCCTTGATGCCGAAATCCATATCCGGCAGCATGATGAAAGGAAAACCTTCGCGCATTGCCCGGATGATGGGTTTGACGCCTTGCTCGCGGGTAAACAGTTTGACCGGCCGGAAGCGCGAACGTCCTTTCAGCAGCGCCGCATCGATCACTGCATCTTGCTGGCGCGAATAGATAGTGCAAATCGAGGTCGAAGAATTCAGCACCAAGGCGATGCCGGGAATTTCCAGGCAGACGAAATGCGGGCACAGCAGAATGGTCGGGCCGGCCTGCAAGGTGCTGAGCGGCAGATCCGATTCAATCTTGATCAGGCGCCGCAAACGGTTTTCCGAAGCCCACCACAACACGCTTCGCTCCAGCACGCTGCGCGAATATGCTTGGAAGTGGCGGCGCGCCAGCGCCACGCGCTCAGCTTCAGGCATGTCAGGAAAACAAAGCCGCAGATTGGTCAGCGTAATATGCCGCCGTGGTTTCATGATGATAAACAGCAATGAGCCCAAGGCTTCGCCAACCGGGCCCAAAATCCACAGCGGTAAAAAATGCGCCAGCCACAACAAACCGAGCAAGGCCCTCATGCCTGCGGCTCCTGGGCGGCCGGGGCCGGCGGTGCCGCGACTCCGGGTGGAGTCTTGTAACGGTTGTAGCTCCAGATATATTGCGCCGGGCAACGTGCGATCAGCTTCTCCATGGCCAGGTTGATGGCCAGTGTGCGTTGTTCCGTGGTGTGGCCCGGGGTTTCTTCGAACGGCACAAAGCGGATCACGTAACCGCGGCCGAACGGCAGGCGCTCGGCATAAGACAGGATAATCGGCGCGCCGCTCATTTGTTGCAACTTGGCCGGCAAGGTCATGGTGTAGGCCGGGCGCCCAAAAAAATCGGCCCATATGCCTTCTCCGTTCTGCGGCACCTGATCCGGCAGCAAGCCGATTGCCTGACCCTTCTTGAGTGCCTTGAACAGGGTGCGGACACCCGCCAGGTTAGCGGGCGCCAGCAGCAGGTTGTGGCGGCTGCGCGCACCTTCTATCAAAGGTTTAAGAGCGGCTTTGCGGGGCGGCCGATAGAGCGCAGTAAGAGGGGTCTTGGTGGCGATAGCCTGGGCGATGATTTCAAAGCAGCCCAGATGCGGGGTCAGGAAAATCACGCCGGTTTTGGCGTCCAGCGCTGCCTGCGCCAGCTCCCAGTTTTCAATGGCGGCGGTACGTAGCACACGTTGCGGCGCTGCGCACCAGATAAACGGCAACTCGAACATGCTCTTGCCGGATTCACTGATGGCTTGCGGCAAAGCCGTTTGATACCCGGCCCGGAACAGGTTGTCCTTTAATTTGTCGCGATAGGCGCCAGAGGCCAGGTACACCAGCCAGCCGCCCAGCGTCCCTATTGCGTGTAGGAAAAATAGAGGTAGCGTCGAGAGCAGGCGAAAGAGCGTTACAAGCATTAGCGGAGCTCGATAAGAGCCAAAAGAGGTTGGATTTTGCCGATTTTTTTCAAGAGGCGTAAAATAGCACAATAGTTTGACAACCGGACGGCGTTGCACAGCGCTTTTGGAAAGCAGACAGATTACCGGTAGGAATCATTGAAATCATCGGAATCATCTTAATATATAGTAATTGTAGCAATTAGCATCATCCGCCGAGTTAATAGACAACTTGCGAGGCGGCATACAAATTTCGCTAAAGCGTCGCAGGCTCAACAGGTTTGACTGCGACATGGTCACCACTTGTTTTTTTGTTGGAGCTTGCAATGGCACATGAATACCTCTTTACCTCTGAATCCGTTTCCGAAGGTCACCCCGATAAAGTCGCGGATCAAATTTCCGACGCGATTCTCGACGCAATTTTCACCCAGGACCCGCAAGCCCGGGTCGCTGCCGAAACCCTGTGCAATACCGGCCTGGTCGTACTGGCGGGTGAGGTCACTACCTTCGCCAATGTCGATTACATCGCCGTTGCGCGTGAAACCATCAAACGTATCGGCTACGACAATGCCGACTACGGCATCGACTACAAGAGTTGCTCGGTGCTGGTCGGCTACGACAAGCAATCGCCGGATATCGCCCAGGGCGTGGATGAAGGCAAGGGCCTCGATCTCGATCAAGGCGCGGGCGACCAGGGATTGATGTTCGGTTACGCCTGCGACGAAACGCCGGAACTGATGCCGGCTGCAATTTATTACGCCCACAGAATCGTCGAGCGCCAGTCGCAATTGCGTAAAGACGGCCGCCTGCCATGGCTGCGTCCGGACGCCAAGTCGCAAGTTACGCTGAAATACGTCGATGGCGTACCGGTGGCGATAGATACCGTGGTGCTGTCGACCCAGCATGCGCCGGAAATGCAGCACAAGGCGATTGAAGAAGCGGCGATTGAAGAAATCATCAAGCCGGTAGTGCCGAAGGAATGGCTGCAAAATACCCGTTACCTGGTCAATCCGACCGGCCGTTTCGTCATCGGCGGCCCGCAAGGCGATTGCGGCCTGACCGGGCGCAAGATCATTGTCGATACCTACGGCGGTGCTGCGCCCCACGGCGGCGGCGCATTCTCCGGCAAGGATCCATCCAAGGTGGACCGTTCGGCGGCCTATGCCGGCCGTTATGTGGCAAAGAACATCGTTGCCGCCGGCCTGGCCTCACGCTGCCAGATCCAGATATCGTACGCAATCGGCATCGCCAAGCCGACCTCGGTGATGGTGACCACCTTTGGCACCGGCAAGATCAGCGACGAAAAGCTGGCGCAGCTGGTGCTCGAACATTTCGACCTGCGTCCGAAGGGCATCGTGCAAATGCTCGACTTGCTGCGTCCGATTTACCAAAAGACTGCCGCCTACGGCCATTTCGGCCGGGAAGAACCTGAGTTCACCTGGGAACGTACCGACAAGGCTGCTGCGCTGAAAGCTGCGGCGCTGTAATTACCGTGCAGGCCTGGCAGGGATGTGCTTCCCTGCCAGGCCCTAATCAAGCCAAATCAAGCCAAATCAAGCCAAATCAAGCCAAATCACCGGCGATGCCAGAATCGTGCTTTGCACGATGGTAACGACTTGCTACACTGACCACTTCAGTGACTCCCTAAAAGAATGATCCCGCGGCAACACTCGATGTATTGCGCCCGATTTAACCAAGTCCCCTACATGGCCTCCGCCCCCAAATCTGCTTCTGAATCCGCTTTTGAGTCCGCTCCCGAAGCGCTATCCGATCCTGGTCAGTCGCGTCCGGTGATCACCGTCTTGCCACGCTTTCGCCTGGCGGCCTGGCTGGTGGCGTTAGCCGCGCTGTTCCTGGTGATGAGCCTGCACATGCTGACGGCGCTGCTGGCCGGTCTGCTGGTGTATGAACTGGTTCGCACATTGACCCCATTTGTGCAGCGGCGGCTGACCAGCGAGCGGGCCCATCTGATTTCCGTGGTGTTTCTGTCGGCGATTATTATCGGGCTGTTGACGCTGATCATTTTCGGATTGGTTGCATTCTTCCACGGCGGTCCCGATCGCCTGCAAGTGCTGCAATCCCAATTATTGGTGGTGGTGGACCAGGCGCGTACCCAACTGCCGGCCTGGCTGCAGCAATACCTGCCCGACGACATCGAAGAAATCCGGCAAATCATGAGCGACTGGCTGCAATCCCATAGCGGCGAAGTGCAACTGGCAGGCAAGGAGGCGGTACAGGTATTCGTGCATGTGTTGGTAGGCATGGTGCTGGGCGCCATGGTGGCGCTGAACGCGGCCCACCCCATGCCGCTGCTGCAGCCGCTGGCCGGCGAATTGCTGGGACGGGCGCGTCTGCTGGCAGACGCTTTTCATCGCGTGGTGTTCGCCCAGATCAAGATTTCTCTGTTGAATACGATATTGACGGCGATCTTCCTGCTGGTGGTGCTGCGGCTCGGCGGCGTCCACCTGCCATTGACCAAGACCATGATCATCGTCACTTTTCTGGCGGGTTTGCTGCCGGTGATCGGCAACTTGATTTCCAACACGCTAATCGTCATGGTGGCCCTCTCGGTATCGGTCTACGTGGCATTGGCGGCGCTGGTGTTCCTGGTGCTGATACACAAGCTGGAATATTTTCTCAATGCGCGGATTGTCGGTTCGCAAATCAACGCCCGCAGCTGGGAGTTGCTGCTGATGATGGTCCTGGCCGAGGCGGCTTTCGGTTTGCCCGGGTTGGTAGCCGCGCCGATTTACTATGCTTATATCAAGAGCGAGTTGCACGAAATGGGCTGGGTCTGAGGGCCGGCCGGTTATTCGTCAATCGAGATAAGCGGAATATGTGCTTCGGCTAGCCGAAAATCTGCCGTTTTGCTTTAAAATAGCGGCTCGTATCCAAGGAGCGTTGCGACAGACATGGTCTGCCAGGCTTGGTACAGTCATTTTGCAACTGCGCTCACGTTACTTTTTTTCTAACGAAAGGAGGGCGTGATGAACGCCGCAGTCATGAACGCATCTACACATTCCTCGACAACTTCCACTAGCCACGATTACGTGGTTGCCGATATCAGCTTGTCCGCCTGGGGCGACAAGGAAATCAAGATCGCCGAAACCGAAATGCCGGGCCTGATGGCGATCCGCGAAGAATTCGCCGCCGCGCAACCGCTCAAAGGCGCACGCATTACCGGTTCGATCCACATGACGATCCAGACCGCGGTGCTGATCCAGACACTGGAAGCCTTGGGCGCCAAGGTACGCTGGGCATCCTGCAATATCTATTCGACCCAGGACCACGCCGCCGCCGCGATTGCCGCCGCCGGCACGCCAGTGTTCGCCTTCAAGGGCGAGTCGCTGGACGATTACTGGGATTTCACGCACCGCATTTTCGAATGGCCGGGTTCCCAAGCTGACGGGCAAGCCAACATGATCCTGGATGACGGCGGCGACGCAACACTGTTGCTGCACCTCGGCACCCGTGCAGAAAAAGACATTTCGGTCTTGAACAATCCAGGCTCCGAAGAAGAGATCTGCCTGTTCAACGCGATCAAGAAAAAGCTGGCGACGGCGCCCAACTGGTATTCGACGCGCCTGGCCCAGATCAAGGGCGTGACCGAAGAAACCACTACCGGCGTACATCGCCTGTACCAGATGCACAAGGAAGGCAAGCTGGCGTTCCCGGCAATTAACGTCAACGACTCCGTCACCAAATCCAAATTCGACAATCTGTACGGTTGCCGCGAATCGCTGGTCGACGGCATCAAGCGCGCCACCGACGTCATGATCGCCGGCAAGGTTGCCGTGATCGCAGGTTATGGCGACGTCGGCAAGGGTTCGGCGCAAGCCATGCGCGCATTGTCGGCGCAAGTCTGGGTAACCGAAGTCGATCCGATCTGCGCCTTGCAGGCGGCGATGGAAGGTTACCGGGTAGTGACCATGGAGTACGCCGCTGAACATGGCGACATCTTCGTCACCTGCACCGGCAACTACCATGTGATCACCCACGCTCACATGCAAAAAATGAAAGACCAGGCAATCGTCTGCAACATCGGTCACTTCGATAACGAAATCGAAGTCGCCGCGTTGAAGCAGTACACTTGGGAAAACATCAAGCCGCAAGTCGACCACGTCATTTTCCCGGACGGCAAACGCATCATCCTGCTGGCGGAAGGGCGCCTGGTTAACCTGGGTTGCGGTACCGGCCATCCGTCGTACGTGATGAGTTCTTCGTTCGCCAACCAGACCATCGCTCAGATCGAATTGTTCGTGAACACGAAAGCCTATCCGGTCGGCGTGTACACCTTGCCAAAACACCTGGACGAAAAAGTCGCGCGCCTGCAGTTGAAAAAACTCAATGCGCAGTTGTCGGTATTGACCGAAGAGCAGGCCGCTTATATCGGCGTCAAGCAAACCGGTCCGTATAAGCCGGAACACTACCGCTACTAATCGCGAGGCTGCGATCGGTGCGTATACATATATATGTGCCGACCGCAGTTCTTTCATCACCAAGAGGAACACACGATGCGTTTACTGATTACCTGGCTGATCAACACCCTGGCCTTGCTGGCGGTGCCGTATTTGATGCACTCGGTGCAGTTTGCCAGTTTCGGTGCGGCGCTGATTGCGGCGCTGGTGCTGGGTTTCGTCAATACCCTGATTCGTCCGATCCTGCTGCTGCTGACTTTGCCGGCAACTTTACTGACGCTGGGCTTGTTCATCTTCATCATCAACGGCCTGATGTTCTGGCTGGTGTCGCACCTGGTGAGCGGATTCTACGTGGCCAGTTTCTGGTCGGCGGTTGGCGGCGCTATCTTGTACAGCATTGTTTCGTGGGCACTCTCTACTTTGCTGTTGAAGAAAAATTGAATGATTGAGTGATACAGAAAATGGCAAAAAAGAATTTCAGCATTGAATTTTTCCCGCCCAAGACCCCTGAAGGCGCAGAAAAATTGCGGGTGACGCGTGCCAAACTGGCTGAGTTGCACCCCAAGTATTTTTCAGTCACCTTCGGCGCCGGCGGTTCGACCCAGAAGGGTACGCTGGACACCGTGCTCGAGATCCGCCGCGAAGGCCATGAGGCGGCGCCGCATCTGTCGTGCCTGGGCAGTTCGCGCGAATCGCTGCGTTCGATTCTGACGCAGTACAAGGATAACGGCATCAAGCACCTGGTTGCATTGCGCGGCGATTTGCCCAGCGGTTACGGCGCGATGGATATTTCTTCCGGCGAATTCCGCTATGCCAATGAGCTGGTGGAATTCATCCGCGCTGAAACCGGCGACTGGTTTCATATCGAAGTTGCGGCCTATCCTGAAATGCATCCGCAAGCCAAATCGCCGCAAGACGATGTGCAGCGTTATGTCAGCAAGGTGAAAGCCGGCGCCAACGGCGCCATTACGCAATATTTCTACAATGCGGATGCTTATTTCCGCTTTGTCGAAGAAGCGCAAAAACTGGGTGCGACCATACCGGTGATCGCCGGCATCATGCCGATCACCAATTATTCGCAGTTGATGCGTTTTTCAGATATGTGCGGCACCGAGATCCCGCGCTGGATTCGCCTCAAGCTCGCCAGCTACGGCGACGACACGGATTCGATCCGCGCCTTCGGCCTGGACGTGGTGACCCAGCTTTGCGAGCGCCTGCTGGCAGGCGGTGCGCCCGGTTTGCATTTCTACACTCTGAATCAATCGGCTGCGACTATCGCGATCTGGCAGCGCCTCAAGCTATAAATTCACTGTTTCGGTAATGATGGCATCCAGCGCGACATCATGCGCTGCGCCGTCAAATTCGGCCAGCCCGCAGGCATAGGCAATGCCAATTGCCTGCGGACGCGGCGACGGCGCCAGCGTCCGGTCATAAAATCCTCCGCCGTAACCCAGCCGTACTTTGTGCATGTTGAAGCCGACGCAGGGAATCAACAGGGCCTGCGGTGTGGCCGCTACATCGCTGGCCGGTATGGCGACACCGAATCCATCCTTGACCATGGCCTCACCCGGATTCCAGCCGACAAAGCGCAACGGGCTATCACTGTCGACCACTACCGGCAATGCCAGCCGCATGCCGCGCGCCGCCAGTTCGGCATAGGCCGGGCGCAGATCCGGTTCGCCGCGGATCGGCCAGTAGACGCCGAGCGTGCCGTCCGGATGTGTATCGGTCCACAGCGTGGCCCAGGCGATTACCCGCCGCCCAAGCTCTGCGTCCCAATCCTGGCGGCAGGCCGGGCTGATCGACTTGCGTGTCGCCAGCAAGCTACGCCGCAGCAGCGTTTTGTCCGCGCCTGGCGTTGCATCACTGGCATCACATGCTATGCTAGACATCATCATCCGCTTTCGTAAAATTAAGGTTGGCAGTTACATGTTTAAAAAGAAATGGCTTGCTGTGATCGCCGTCGCTGTGGCTTCTTCCGCCGTGATGACA
Source organism: Collimonas sp. OK242 (assembly GCF_900107095.1). Classification (GTDB taxonomy): domain Bacteria; phylum Pseudomonadota; class Gammaproteobacteria; order Burkholderiales; family Burkholderiaceae_D; genus Collimonas. The sequence continues at coordinate 21,229 of NZ_FNOR01000013.1, read as the reverse complement.
GGTGCAGCTTATGCTCAAAAGCGCTCCAATAATGCCGCCACCGGAGCCGCTCCCGCCAGTTACGCCAGTCAGGACGATGCTTTCCTGGCCTTGCGCGATGCCGCACGTGCGAACAATACGGATAAGGCAGCGCTGCTGGCTTCCACTTTAAGTGATTATGACATTCCTTCGTATGTCGATTATTACCGCTTAAAGCCCTTGATCAAAGACCTGGTTGCTCCGCAATCTGAGATTCGCGAATATCTGGCGCGTTACGATGGCAGCGCCATTGCCGACCGCCTGCGCAACGACTGGCTGCTGGAGTTGGGCAAGGCCGGCGACTGGAGCACTTTCGACGAACAATATCCGAAATTCGTACTCGACGACGATACGCAATTGAAATGCTACGCGCTGACCTCGGCTGCGTTGAAAGGCCAGAATGTCGCCGCGGAGGCGCGTGCCTTGCTGACCACGCCGAAGGATTTCGGCCAGGGTTGCACCGGTCTGATTGGCACGCTGGCGCAAAATGGCCAGTTCACCGCGGATGATGTCTGGTTCCAGATCCGGCAAGCGGTAGAGGCAGGGTTTGGCGGCGTCGCGCGCCGCATGACGCCGTATATCGACGCTGACGACTCCCAGGTGGCGCAGGCCATCGAAAAATACGCCCTGATGGTTGCACGCGGTCCGGGAACCAGCCGGGACAACCATGAGTTATTCATCATTGCCTTGGGGCGGGTAGCCAAAAACGATACAGGCAGGGCGGCCGACGCGCTGAACGCATCCGCGGATCAATTGACATCCTCCGAACGATCCCTGGCATGGGCGCAGATAGCGCTGCAGTCGGCGCTCAAGCTGGAACCGCAGGCCATCGATTATTGGCGCCAGGTCAAAGGTAATGCGGGCAATACGCCGTTGTCGACGGATGCTTATCAGTGGCGGGTCCGTTCTGCCTTGCGCGCCGGCGACTGGAAGCTGGTCCGTAGCGCTATCCTGGCAATGCCGGCGGCGTTACGCAGCGATCCGACCTGGATCTACTGGATGGGGCGGGCCGATCAGTCGGAAGGAAAGTCTGAGCAAGCGCAGCAGCAATTCCAGTCGATCGCCGACCAGACCAATTTCTATGGTCAACTGGCGCTGGAAGAATTAGGACAGAAAATCATCGCGGTTTCCTCCACGCAAGCGTTCAGCCCGGCCGAACTGGCTCCGATGACAAATAACCAGGGCTTCCGTCGTGCGCTGCGGTTTTTTGACATGAATCTGCGCTTTGAAGGCGTGCGCGAATGGAACTGGGAATTGCGCACAATGACCGATCGTCAATTGCTGACGGCGGCCGAATTCGCGCGCCAAAACAATGTCCTCGACCGCATGGTGAATACTTCCGACCGTACCAAGGTCGAAGTCGATTTCAACCAGCGCTTCCCGTCTCCTCATCGTGACGTCATGACCGCCAATACGCAAAATCTGGGGCTTGATATGGCATGGGTATATGGCGTGATCCGGCAAGAGTCGCGCTTCATCAGAAGTGCGCGCTCGGACGTCGGCGCCAGCGGCTTGATGCAGGTGATGCCGACGACAGCACGCTGGGTCGCAAAGAAAATCGGCTTGAACGGTTTTACCAACGACCAGATATCCGATGTGAATACCAATATCCTGCTGGGCACCAATTATCTGAGCATGGTGTTATCCGATCTGGACGGCTCGCAAGCGCTGGCCTCGGCCGCCTACAATGCCGGCCCTGGCCGGCCGCGCGCCTGGCGTTCGACCTTGCCGGGCACAGTTGAAGGCGCGGTTTTTGCGGAGTCGATTCCGTTTAACGAAACCCGCGGCTATGTAAAAAATGTACTGTCCAACGCAACTTACTATGCAGCCCTGTTCGAAGGCAAGCCGCAGTCCTTGAAGGCGCGGCTGGGCACGGTCGCGCCCAAGGGTTTCGTCGAATCGGCGCTGCCTTGATATCGCAAAAATGTTGACATCCGGAGTTGAATAGGCGGACACATGCTAGGCGCACCCATGCAAACCACAGAACTTGATCCCAGCCTGTCCGCCGCTTTGCAAAAAGCTGGGGCAGATGGCTTGATACTGGTGATCGCCAACAAGAATTATTCTTCCTGGTCGATGCGGCCGTGGGTGGCGATGACGGCATTCGGGATTCCCTTCAAGGAGCACAAGATCCTGCTGCGGCAAGCGGATACCGCGAACCAGATCGGACGCTATTCGGCCAGCGGCCGGGTGCCGATTCTGTTGGTAAGCGACAGGCCGATCTGGGATTCGCTGGCCATTTGCGAATATCTGGCCGAGCAGTTCCCCGATCTGGGCATGTGGCCGCAAGACTCCATGGCGCGCGCCACTGCCCGTTCGATATGCGCTGAAATGCATGCCGGTTTCGCCTCCCTGCGTTCGGCAATGCCGATGGATATCCGCGCGCACAAGCCGGGCCAGGGCCGTACTGCCGGCGCCCAGGCTGACATCGCCAGGGTGATCGAAATCTGGGAAAGCTGTTTATCCGAATTCGGCCATCATCAATTCTTGTTTGGCGCCTTTTCGATTGCCGATGCTTATTTTGCGCCGGTGGTGATGCGTTTCCGCAGTTACGGGGTATCGCTGGCGCCAGCCTTGCAAGCTTATGCCGAACGGGTCCAGGCGCATCCCGCCGTGGCGCGCTGGATACGCGAGGCGTTGGCGGAAACTGAAGTGTTACCAGATTAAATTGCCAGACTAAGCAGGTTCAATCACAGCCATGAAAGTTTTTGAGGTTGGCGGCGCGGTACGCGACGAGTTGCTCGGGTTACCCGTAAAAGACCGTGATTACGTGGTGGTCGGCGCTACGCCGGAAGACATGCTGGCGCAAGGTTTCCGGCCGGTCGGCAAGGACTTCCCGGTGTTCCTGCATCCTGACACGCACGAGGAATATGCGCTGGCGCGCACCGAACGTAAAACTGCGCCGGGCTACAAGGGCTTTGTGTTTCATACGGATCCCGACGTCACTCTGGAACAAGATCTGGTGCGCCGCGACTTGACGATCAACGCCATCGCGCGCGCCGACGACGGCACTGTGGCAGATCCGTTTAACGGCCGGCAGGATCTGCAGGACCGCGTATTTCGCCATGTCTCCGAGGCTTTCGCCGAAGACCCGGTACGCATCTTGCGCGTAGCCCGGTTTGCCGCGCGCTTTACCGACTTCACGGTGGCGCCGCAGACCAATGCCTTGATGCAGCGCATGGTCGCCGCCGGCGAAGTCGATGCGCTGGTGCCGGAGCGCGTGTGGCAGGAATTGGCGCGCGGTCTGATGGAAGCGCAGCCGTCGCGCATGTTTGATGTCTTGCGCGCCTGCGGTGCGCTGGCGCGCATCCTGCCTGAGCTGGATGTCCTGTGGGGCATACCGCAACCAGAAAAATATCATCCGGAAATCGATACCGGCGTGCACGTGATGATGGTGGTGGATACCGCTGCACGTGAAAACTACGCCTTGCCGGTGCGCTTCGCGGCACTGATGCACGATCTGGGCAAGGGCGTCACGCCGGCCGCCGACTGGCCTAGCCATCACGGTCACGAGGGGTATGGCGTGGAATTGGTGGAACGGGTTTGCCAGCGCCTCAAAGTGCCGGGCGAGGCGCGCGACCTGGCGCTCATGACCGCGCGTGAGCACGGCAATGTCGGCCGCGCATTCGAGCTGCGCGCGAACACCATAGTGAATTTGCTGGGGCGGTGCGATGCCTTTCGCAAACCACAGCGATTTATCGATATGCTGCGCGCCGCCGAGTGTGATTATCGTGGCAGGACCGGGTACGCGGGACGTCCCTATCCGCAATTCGCCTATCTGCTGGCGGCGTTGCAGGCAGCGCAATCGGTCAACGCCGGCGTCATCGCCGGCATGTTCCAGCAGCAGCCGCAACGGATACCCGAGGCCATCCATGCGGCGCGGGTCGAGATGGTTGAGCAGACGATGCAAGCGCAACGACCATGATCCGAGGTAAGCTTATCCGACAGGAGAGCTAGCAAGATGACAGCTACAGATGCCAAAGCGGGTTCCGCAAGCCAGGTGCCGGGCATAACCGGCGGCACCGGCGGCGCCGGCTCGGATAAAACCAAGGCATCGCGCCCCACAATTTTCGTCAAGGAATTGTCGCGCCGTGCCCGCAAACGCTTGCTGCGGCACTTCCTGGCGCTCAGCAGCGGCGATCGCCTGCTGCGCTTCGGCTCGGTATTGTCGGATGATCTGGTCAGCCGCTATGTCGAAAATATCGATTTCACGCGCGATACGGTATTCGGTGTCTACGACCGCAAATTGCGCTTGCTCGGCGTCGGCCATCTGGCATTTGCGCCACGCGAGGCGTTGCCATCGGTGAGCGCTTCCACCACCAAGGAGCGGGTGGCCGAATTCGGCGTCTCCGTCGCGGCCTCCGCGCGTGGCTTGGGAGTCGGCACGCATTTGTTCGAACGCGCCGCGATACGCTGCCGCAACGTCGATATCGACACCTTGTACATGCACTGCCTGTCCTCAAACAAGGTGATGATGCACATCGCCAAGAAAGCCGGCATGGCGATCCATCGCGATTACGGTGAAGCGGATGCTTATCTGAAATTACCGCCGGCTAATCCGGCCAGCGTGCTGCAAGAAGCTGTCCAGGAGCAGGTGGCGACACTTGATTACACCATCAAGGCGAATCTGCGGGCTGCGCTCAAATGGCTGGGCAATTTACCGGGCATTAAGCGTGATTAATTAAGTGCGACTAAAGCAAAGGCAGCGCCGTCGTATCTTTAATCCGTTGCAGAGCAAAACTTGATTTGACATCCAGCACCGCCGGATGGCGCAGCAAGGTCTCCATCATGAAGCGCGAAAAATGCGCCATGTCTTCCACATGCACCCGCAGCAGAAAATCCATCTCACCGGTCATCGCGTAGCAGGCGACTACCTCCTGCCATTGTTCGACCGCCGCCGAAAATGAGGCGCGCGGCGACAGGGCTGGGTGTTGTGCCGCCGTCTTGGTGCCGCTCAGGTACTGCGGATCGCTATGTTTTTCCAGGCGCACATTGATGTAAGCCAGCAGGCCCAGTCCGATTTTGTCCGGCTCCAGCAGCGCCACGTATTGCCGGATCACGCCAGCCTGTTCCAGGTGCTTGATACGGCGCAGGCACGGCGACGGCGACAGGTTGACTCTTTCCGCCACTTCCTGATTGCTGAGGCGGCCATCCTCCTGCAAGATCGCCAGAATTTTACGATCTGTTGCATCCATTGCAATCTTTGGCATAAGTCACCCTAAAGATAATGATTTTTATTATATTATTGCGCAAATTTTTATGTATGAGGCGAATTTTGCAATTAACTGCCGCCAGCTCGGCCCTATACTATAGGCAGCAGAGAAGCAAACGCGTTTAGTCCAGGATAGAGAAAATGAATGCAAAAGTGATGGAAGCAAGCTTGAACACCGCCGATTCGAACACCGCCGATTTTTTTGCCGCCGTCGCCGAGAAATCGGACGGTGCCGTATTGCGTGGCGACTACAGCAAGATCGACGCCCAATACGTGGTCAAGCAAGACTGGGATGCTTATACGCCGGAGCAGCACGCCTTGTGGCGCCGCCTGTATCAACGGCAAGCCAAGCTGATCCCGGGGCGGGCTTGCGACGTGTTCATCGAAAGCCTGGAAATGCTGAATATCGGCGATGGCATTCCTCGCTTCGAGGAGTGTTCGGCCTTGCTGTCCAAGGCGACCGGCTGGACGCTGGTGGCGGTGCCCGGCCTGGTGCCGGATCATATTTTCTTCGAACATCTGGCAAACCGCCGCTTCCCGGTCACCGTCTGGTTGCGCGATCCGGAAGAGTTCGACTACATCGTCGAACCCGATGTGTTCCATGATTTCTTCGGTCACGTTCCGCTGTTGTTCAACCCGATTTTTGCCGACCATTTGCAGGACTACGGCAAGGGCGGCTTAAAGGCGATGAAACTGGATGGCCTGGGTATGTTGGCCCGTTTGTATTGGTACACGGTTGAATTTGGCTTGATCCAGAGCCCGCAAGGCTTGCGCGTATATGGCGCCGGGATTTTGTCTTCCGGTGGTGAAATCGAACATTGCCTGACCAGTCCGACGTCGCTGCGGCTGCCGTTCGATGTCGAACGCGTGATGCGCACCTTGTACAAAATCGATTCTTACCAGGAAACTTACTTCGTGATTAACGATTTTCAGCAGTTGTTCAATGACACCGCACCGGATTTCACGCCGATATATCAACGCTTGAAAGCGCTGGAACCGTTGCCGGCGAATACCCTGCTGCCGGGTGAAACAAACTTGCCGCTGAAATAAAAAAGCGGATTCTGCCGGGGAGAGCAGAATCCGCAAACTAGTGATAATGGGAACACTAGAGGGAGGAATGCCCGACATGGCTGGTCCAGGGGAGGTATTCAGCCACATCAGACAAGTTGCCATTACACGCCTAGTTGATTCCCATTCCTATTCGATTTACCAGTTGTTACAGTTGTTACGTCCGCTACGCCGCGGCCGATTGCTGCGGCGTGCATTGAGTCAGCTACCCGCATGTGATAATGTGGCGCTGCTGTCGTCGCGACGGATAGTAGTAAAAAAACAGGACGATTTGCCCAAAAGGCAAAGACGTTTTACCGCGTAGGATAACCTCCACGCAGTGCAAGCAAAAACATAATTTTTGGCACGGAGACTGAATGAACGCACCACTCAAATCGGCGCAAGCCTTGCTGCCCTCAGAATCGGCGCAAGCGTCTGAAGCTGATGGCATTTCCCTGGATGACAAATATACGCTGGAGCGTGGCCGTGCTTTCATGACGGGCACACAGGCCATGATTCGCTTGCCGATGTTGCAACGGCAACGCGATGCCCTGGCAGGTTTGAATACCGCCGGTTTCGTTACCGGTTATCGCGGCTCACCGCTTGGCAGCGTCGATATGACGGCCGCCAAGGCAAAAAAATATCTGGACGCGCATCACGTCAAGTTCCACCCCGGCATGAACGAAGACCTGGCCGCCACCAGTGTGTGGGGTACGCAGCAGGTGAACCTGTTCCCGGGCGCCCAATACGACGGCGTATTCGGCATGTGGTACGGCAAAGGCCCCGGCGTCGACCGTTGCGGCGACGTCTTCAAGCACGCCAACATGGCCGGTACGTCCAAGCATGGCGGCGTACTGGTGCTGGCCGGCGACGATCATGCGGCCAAATCGTCGACTACCGCCCATCAAAGCGAACATATCCTGAAAGCCTGCGGCATCCCGGTGCTGTATCCGTCCTCGGTACAGGAATATCTCGATTACGGCTTGCATGGCTGGGCCATGAGCCGCTATACCGGTCTATGGGTATCGATGAAATGCGTCACCGACCTGGTTGAATCCGGCGCCGCGGTCGATCTCGATCCGGACCGCGTCAAGATCGTCTTGCCGACCGATTTCGAACTGCCGCCGGATGGCCATGGTTTGAACATCCGCTTGCCCGACACCGTGCTGGGCCAGGAAGCGCGGATGAACAATTACAAATGGTACGCGGCGCTGGCCTATGCGCGCGTGAACAAGCTGAACCAGATCATCTGGGACAGCCCGCGCGCCAAGATCGGCATCATCACCGCCGGCAAATCGTATCTGGATACGCGCCAGGCCCTGGCCGATCTGGGCATCGATGAAACCGTGGCGCGCGACATCGGCATTCGCCTGTACAAGATCGGCATGACCTGGCCGCTGGAAGCGGAAGGCGTGCGCGAGTTTGCCCAGGGCCTGGAAGAAATCCTGGTGGTCGAAGAAAAGCGCCAGATCCTGGAATACCAGGTCAAGGAAGAGCTGTATAACTGGCGCGACGATGTGCGCCCACGCGTGGTCGGCAAGTTCGACGATACCGGCGAGTGGAGCAACCGCAGCGGTGAAGGCCATGGCGACTGGCTGTTGCCGGCTACCTATGAATTGAATCCGGCGCAGATCGCCAGAGCGATTGCGACCCGCATTTCAAAATATTTTGCCGGCCATCCGGTGGCGCAACGCGTGCAGCAACGCGTAGCCTATCTGGAAGCCAAGGAAGCGTTGCTGAATATCAGCAGCAAGCCCGATCCAAACAAAGATCGCGTTCCGCATTTCTGCTCGGGCTGCCCGCACAATACCTCGACCAAGCTGCCGGACGGCAGCCGTGGCCTGGCAGGCATCGGCTGCCATTACATGGTGTTGTGGATGGATCGGGAATCGTCGACGTTTACCCATATGGGCGGCGAAGGCGTGACCTGGGTCGGCCAGGCGCCGTTCACTTCGGAAAAGCACGTGTTTGCCAACCTGGGCGACGGTACTTATTTCCATTCCGGCCTGCTGGCGATTCGCGCCTCGGTCGCGGCCAAGGTGAACATCACCTACAAGATCCTGTTTAACGATGCGGTGGCCATGACCGGCGGCCAGGCCTTCGATGGCCCGCTGGACCCTGCCATGATTTCTCGCCAGATTGCCGCCGAAGGCGTGACGCCGATTATTGTGGTGACTGACGAGCCGGACAAATACGCCGCCGACACCAACTGGGCTCCTGGCGTAACGATCCGCCATCGCAGCGAACTGGATGCCGTGCAGCGCGAATTGCGTGAGATGGTCGGTACTTCCGCGATGATCTACGACCAGACCTGCGCGTCGGAAAAACGCCGCCGCCGGAAACGCAATGAATATCCGGACCCGGCCAAACGCGCCGTGATCAACGAAGCGGTGTGCGAAGGTTGCGGCGATTGCAGCGTGCAATCGAATTGCCTGTCGGTGGAACCGCTGGAAACCGAATTCGGCCGCAAACGGCAGATCAATCAATCCTCATGCAACAAGGATTTTTCTTGCGTGACCGGCTTTTGCCCGAGTTTCGTCACGGTCGAAGGCGGTAATTTGAAGAAGCCGGCGAAAGTAACGGCAACGCCGGCCGCCGCGTCGACTGCCAGCTTGCCGCCGCCGGTCTTGCCGAATACGATAAAACCGTTCGGCATCCTGGTCACCGGTATCGGCGGCACCGGCGTGGTGACTATCGGCCAGATCCTGGCGATGGCGGCCCATGTCGAAGGCAAAGGCTGTTCGGTGCTGGACATGAGCGGCCTGGCGCAAAAGGGCGGCCCAGTAATGTCGCATGTGCGGCTGGCCGATCATCCCGACGATATCTATTCGACCCGTGTCGGCACCGGCGATGCGGATCTGGTAATCGGCTGCGACGCCATCGTCAGCGCCAACCGCGATGCCTTGTCGCGCATGGGCGAAGGACGTACCTATGCAGCGATCAATTCAACCCGCACGCCAACTGCCGCTTTCATCAAGAACCCGGATTGGCAGTCCCCCGATGCAGCAGCTGAGCACGATATACGCGCAGCCTGCGGCAGCGATCGTGTGGAATTCATCGATGCCGGCCGTATCGCTACCGCCTTGATGGGCGACGCCATCGCAACCAATATGTTCATGCTCGGTTACGCCTGGCAAAAGGGCTGGGTGCCGTTGCAGGAAGCATCGCTGATGCGGGCGATCGAACTGAATGGCTTGCAGGTCGCCTTCAACAAACAGGCTTTTGTCTGGGGCCGCACGGCTGCTTGCGATTTGGCTGGACTGGAAAAACGTACCCGCCTCAGCGATACGCCGGCGCAGGTGATCGAGTTCAAACGCGCACCTGATCTGGACGTGTTGATCAAGCGCCGCGTCGCGGTCCTGACGTCTTATCAGGATGCCGCATATGCGGAGCAATATCGCACCTTTGTCGAACAGGTGCAGGCAGCCGAAGCGCAATTGCCTCATGCAGAAAGCGGACGCACAGCGCATCGGCTGAGCATGGCGGTCGCTACCTATCTGTTCAAGCTGATGGCTTACAAGGATGAGTACGAAGTCGCGCGCTTATATACCGACGGTGCTTTCAAGGCCAAGATTGCGGGTATGTTTGAAGGCGACTACAAGCTTAAATTCCATCTGGCGCCACCGCTGCTTGCCAAGCACGATGCGCACGGCCATCTGATCAAGCAGGAATTCGGTCCTTGGATGATGCGTGCTTTTGGTCTGCTGGCGAAACTGAAATTCCTGCGCGGCAGCGCCTTGGATATTTTCGGTCATACCGCCGAGCGCAAGGAAGAACGCGGGCTGATTGTGCATTACAAGGAAACCATCGCTTCTTTGTTATCGCAATTGACTGCCGATAATCTGGCCGCTGCAGTGGCAATCGCCAGCCTCCCTGAGGAAATCCGCGGCTATGGCCATGTCAAGGAACGGCATCTGGCTGCTGCACGCGCCAAGGAAGCCGAGTTGCTCAATCAGTTCAATCACCCTGCAGCTGAACCGAAGGGGGAGTTGGGGCGATCGATTGCAGCTTGATTGAGCGCCTGCAATCACATGCGGCAGGTAGGTATTGATGTGTCGTCTATAGGCACATCAAGACCTATCCTGCGCTAGCCTGTCATCAGCTATTGATCTGTTCCTTGATCGCTGCAACCCGGCGTGTCAGACGCGGGTGGGTGCGGCAAATCTCGTTGAGGAAGCCGAACACCGGCGGCACCATCGCTTCTTGTTCCACAAAAGATTCGCAACTCATCTCCTGATTCAATCGGCGGCAGCCGCAGCCAAGCATCTGCAGCGAGCTGCGCGACGCCTCGAAATCCTTTGATAAATAAGCGCCAATGTTGTCGCAGGTATATTCGCGCGAGCGGGAATAGGCTTTTCCTAAAAACGGGACAATATGAGCTGGCAATTTCAGGGTGTTGAGCCAGGGATTCAGATGTCCGGCGGCATGATGCCCAAGCTCATGACCTATGACGAAGCGTACTTGCGCATCGCTATTGGCCTCAACCAGAGCGGAAGTCAGGAATACATAGCGGCCGCCAAGCAAGCGTCGCGCAAAGGCGTTGACGAGGCCGTTGGAGTTATACAGAAACGTCTTCGGCGGTTCGGACAATCCGATTTCCTGCGATCCTGCGACCACCATCTGGTGCAGTTCCGGAAATTGCTTCGGTCCTAAAAGAATCATGTTGCCGAATGCCGATGCGCGATAAACGGCGGCAGCGATCCAATAAAAAACAGCAATTGCCACCGCATATCCAATATAGATACGCACCATCCGTTCCAATTTGGGATCTGACCATGATGCTATGACTGCCAGCCCGATGGCGATCCAAAGCAATATGCCAAAACCTATCATGAGCGCCTGATAGGTTTTTTCTTTTTGTGTGCGAAGCGAAGCTACCGTCTGTGACATCTAATTTCTCCGGATTTAAGTGATATAAATTATTCACGCGGCATTAGCGCTTGCACAGATTGTACTTAGCATCTTGATAAATATATTGGTATGGGGGAAATATATTTCCTGTTCGCAATTGCAAACTGCACTGCGCTTGGGACGCCAGCCAATTTGATATCGAGGATGGGGGGAGGGACAAGGACGGTCAGCCTGACAATGTCAGCCCTTATTCGAGGCTGACATCTTGATGGCCAGGTTTTTGTTGAGATTCTTATTTACAGGCGAACTATCGGGACTGGCTCAAGCGGTCGGGTTTTGCTTGAATTGCTGGTATCCCCGCGCGCGCAGCGCACAGGCCGGGCAAGTGCCGCAGCCATAACCCCAGTCATGCAGCGTGCCGCGCTCACCCAGATAGCAGGTGTGGGTATCGGCCCGGATCAGGTCGACCAGAGCATCGCCACCCAAGTCTTGCGCCAGTTTCCAGGTCTCGGACTTGTCTATCCACATCAACGGCGTTTCCAGTTTGAGCCGGGTCGCCATCCCCAGGTTCAGCGCCACCTGCAAGGCTTTCATGGTGTCGTCGCGGCAATCGGGATAGCCGGAAAAATCGGTTTCGCACATGCCGCCCACCAGCACATTCAAGCCGCGTCGATAGGCAACCGTCGCCGCTACCGTCATGAACAGCAGGTTGCGGCCTGGCACAAAGGTGTTCGGCAAGCCGTTTTCCTGCATCACGATTTCAACGTCTTCCGTCATCGCGGTCGACGATATTTTCGAAATCAGCGACAGGTCGATCATGTGGTCTTCGCCCAGCTTGCCGGCCCATTGCGGAAACTGGGCGCGGATCTTCTGTAGCAGGACCGGACGTACCGTCAGCTCTACCGCGTGCCGCTGGCCGTAATCAAAGCCGATCGTCTCCACGCGTTCATACCGCGCCAGAGCCCATGCCAGGCAGGTGGTGGAGTCCTGGCCGCCGCTAAACAGGACGATGGCGCCGTTTGGTGTAGTCATATGATTTACTGTCCAAAGATTCAAGAAGAGATTGTATGCCTTAGTTACTACAATATTTGCTACATTATTTGCTGGCCTTGTTGTTTACCTGCTGCAGGGTCTGTTCGACAAAATCCTTGTTCGGATCGGTAAACCGCAAGCGCACCGGATACCATTCCAGAGAAGGCGCCAGCCAGATGTCGAGCTGCTGATCCTTGGCGTCCGGCGGCGGCGCCTTGAAAATATGGACAGCGTCCAGGTCGCCCATCGGCGTCTTGATTTTTTCAGTGCTGATGACTTTGAAGGTCCATGGTTCTGCATCATGCATGCCGGCCACAAAGAAGGTCCAGTCCGACCCCGGCTTGAACTGTTGCGGCGCTGCGCGCGCCACCGAAATCAGCTGCCAGATGATGCTGGTGCGATCCTGCTCGCCGCCTTTCAAGGGATAACTGCTGCTGGATTCGGAAAAGCCGATGGTGCCGCTATCGCGATGGAAAGTGGTGGTGGTGGCCTCCCTGCGGAAGCGCTTGTTGACGAATTGGGCAGGCGCCAGGCCAAAGCCGTCGATGGCGCCTTCACTCGTAGATTCAAGGATTTTTCCGAGCAGCATGGCGCGGGTTTCCGACTTGACGCTGAAGTGCTTGTCCTCCACCAGCCAGTTGACGCTGCCTTCGCCACCGAGCGTGATGCCGCTTTGTTTGGCCTGGATCGCATAACTCAGGTCGGCCGATGGCGGCAGGTCTATCTTGTACTTGGTCGCAGGATGATCGGTGGTGGCTGCAGAAGCCGTCAGCATGCTGCAGCAAAGTGCGGCGGCCATGGATAGTCGGAGTAAAGATGATTTCATGGTTTTCCAAAAAATGATGCTGTTTTCAAAAAGCTTGATTCGGTGACTCGGTGGTTCAGTAATGCAGGAAGATCAATTTGCCGCTGCCGTATTCAATCGTTTCATCTTGGACAGCGACATATCCAGATAATCGCCATCGGTTTCGGTAAACCGCAGTTTGACGGGATACCAATCCTGTTGCGGCGCCAGCCAGATATCGAGCCGCTGCTCGTGAGAACCTGCCTGTGGCACGCGAATGACGTGCCAGGCATCGAGATCGCCGCCGCCAACCGTGATCTTTTCCTGCCCGATGATTTGCATGCGCCAGGTTTCGGCATCCAGCGGGCCCGCGACAAACAGGTCGATTACCGCACCAGGAGAAAATTGCGTGCTGTCGCCGCGGCCGATGCTGGCCAGTTGCCAGACCACGCTGGCGCGGTCTTGTTCGCCGCCGCTGCGCGGGTAGCTATTCGGCGAGGAGGAAAAGATGATGGCATTGCGCTCGCGATGAAAAATGGTCTGGGTGGCGGGCTTGCGGAAACGTTTTTGCGTATAAGTCAGCGGCGCCACGCCAAAGCCGTTGATTTCGCCTTCGCTCTTGAAATCGAGAACGGTAATGAACAAAGCACCGGCCTCGCCGTTGATGGTGTAACTGCCGCCATCGGTTTGCCAGGTGATTTTGCCGCCGCCATGATAATTCTGGCCCTTTTGCAAGGCTTCCACATCGTACTTCAGCTCCGCCGACGGTGGCGGGGTGGTCTGGTAGTGCTTGCCGGCAGGAGGCGTCGCGTCTGCCTGCGCCGCCGGCGTAGTTGCTGGCGCCGTGGCTGCGCCTGCCGCAGCTGTGCCGGTTGCGGCAGGGCCGGTCGGCCCATTGTCGTCCAGCGGCGTAACAGTCTCCCTGATAGGTGTGTCCGGAACTTCCACGGCTGGCGCTGGCGCCGGGCGCGGTTTTGGCGTCGCCTTGGGACGTGTTTGCGTATCGGGTTTCGGGTTGGGCGCTTGCGGCAGCAGTACGGGCTTTTCAACGGGCGGCAGCGGCACGATAGTGGCGATGATTGGACGGTCCGGCCGATTGACCGGCGGCGCCCTGAATTGGCGGCTACCCCAGCTAAACAGGAGTAAATGCAGCAGCATCGTAAGCAGCAACACCCACAGCCATCGACGGCGGCTGGAGAAGGTATAGCGCGAAATTGAAGGAGGAACGGAGGAAGACAACATTCGTATAGTGTAAACGTATCTGCCGGGATTAATCCGGGCAAGAGTGGGCGGCGGCGATAAACCACGTAAAATATTGCATTTACATCAAACAAGAATAGTCGCCGATGCAGCATCGATACCATCACGTCGTCAGCACCTCGCTGGCATGCACGCTGGCCATGGGCGCCATGACGCCGATCGCATTTGCCGCTCCGGCTACCGCACCGGCAGCGGCCAAGTTGGCGCCGATTCGGCTTGGCATGATCGAGGGCATGTCGGGTCCCTTCGCCAATGCCGGTGAAGCCGTGGAACGCAATATCCGGTTTGCGGTGGAGCAGGTCAATGCGCGCGGCGGCGTGCGCTTACCGGACGGCAGGCATCTCCTGAACCTGAGCGTGTTCGATAACAAACAAGGGGTAGAGGACGCGTTATTGCAGCTCAAGCAATTGACCGACCAGAAAATCCCGTTCGTGTTGGAGGGCAATAGCTCTGCAGTTGCCGGAGCGCTGGTCGAAGCCATCAACAAACACAATGCCCGGACTCCGGACAATCGTGTCTTGTTCCTGAACTATTCGGCAGTCGATCCGGCATTGACCAATGAAAAGTGCAGTTTCTGGCATTTTCGTTTTGACGCCAACGCCGACATGCGCATGCGCGCACTGGTAGATGTTATCAAAAGCGACAGCCAGGCAAAAAGCGTTTACCTGATCGGCCAGGACTACAGCTTCGGCCAGCAGGTCGCCAAGGCTGCGCGTCAACAGCTGCAGGCGGCACGGCCGGATATCAGGATTGTCGGCGACGAATTGCATCCGATCGGCAAGGTAAAGGATTTTGCCCCCTACATTGCCAAAATTCGCGCCAGCGGCGCCGATACGGTAGTCACCGGCAATTGGGGCAACGACCTGACCTTGCTGGTGAAAGCCGCCAAAGAGGCTGGCCTGCATCTCAAGTTCTATACTTTTTACGCCAATAGCCTGGGCGCGCCGGCGGCAATCGGCGATGCTGGCGTAGGCACGGTGCGCGCCGTCGCCGAGTGGCATCCGAACGCTGTCGACGGCAATGCTGCCAGCGATGCGTTCTACCAAAATTTCCGCCAACGTTATCCGCAGCCGAAAGATGACTATCTGTTTTTGCGCATGGATGTCATGATCGACATGTTGGTGACCGCAATCGAGAAGGCGCAAACGACAGATGCGGGTGCCGTTGCACGCGCGCTGGAAGGAGCGCAGTACAAGAGCAAGTTCCATGAAGCCAGCATGCGCGCCAGCGATCATCAATTGATACAACCCTTGTATGTCGCCGTAATGCAAAAGCTTGCCGATGGCGGTATCCGGTTTGATAATGAAGGTAGCGGCTATGGTTTCAAGACCGAGCGTTACCTGGCGCCGGCAGCGACGGCCCTAGCCAATACGTGCAAGATGCAGCGCCCCTGACGCCGGAGATTTTATTCTGTCGCGTGGATTACCCTGAAGGAGATGTGCGATGAGCAGTTCAAATATTCCAGGAGCCGATGCAATGCAGGATAGTCTCGAATTCATCAAGAAAATGTGGGGCGGCCTGGGCGTGCCGGGGATGGTTGTCCCCACACTGTCGGTGGAAGAAATCAACAAGAAAATCACTGACCTGAAGGCAGTCGAATCCTGGCTGAACCTTAACCTGAACATGTTGCGCACCACCATACAGGCACTGGAAGTGCAAAGCGCGACTATTTCTGCGTTGCAGGCAATGGCAGCCGTCAATCAGACCAGCGCTCAGAATCAAGGCGGCGCCGAGTCTGCAGCGAGTGCATGGGCGATGCCGTCAGGTTTCCCGTTTTCATTTACGAGTCCGGCGCAAGAAGCTTCTGCCCCGTCAACCCAAACCGCGCAGCCGGTGGCCGATGCTGAAACTAAAGCCGCAGTTGAAATCCCATCAACCGCAAGCGACGCCGCTGAATCCTCGTTGGGGAATTCCAATGCGTGGTGGGATTTATTGCAGAATCAATTCAAGCAAGCAGTCGATAGCGTGGTTGCTGCTGAAAAAATGGTCATGCCGACTAAAACTCCAGCGCAGGCAAAGCCGGCAGTCAAACCGCGTAGCAAGGCAAACAGCGGCGCAGAGTCGAAGCCCGCTGGAAAAAAGAACAACTCCGTCGCCGGCGGCAAGGCAGCAACGCGCGCAAGCAAAGCCAAGTTTGTTTCAAAATAATCGCGGCATTGCTTTCATGCCAGCGGGAAGTGTCAATTAGTCAAGCTGCGCTTACTTCGCCAGCTTGACTAGCGCCGGATAAGTGCAATGATTAAAGATCGGTGCCTGGATGAAAAACTCTAAGTGATAACTTAATTTTATTATGGTTTTAGTATGGTTTTTGGCAAAAACACAGCCGCCTGCCGGTTTAAAAACGGGCTTGTAACAATTTCTTGGTAAAATCGAATAGTTAACTCACTTGCTTAAGGTATGTATGCTGTATCCAGAACTGTTTAAATCGCTTGAACAAGTCCGCTGGAACATGGAGACCGATATTCCATGGGACAAGTTTGATGCCACCCAGCTGTCCGACGAACAAGCTCAAACTATTCGTATGAATGCGATTACGGAATGGTCGGCGCTGCCTGCAACCGAGATGTTCCTGCGCGATAACCACGGCGACAGCGATTTTTGCGCGTTCATGTCGGTATGGTTTTTTGAAGAACAGAAGCATTCCCTGGTGTTGATGGAATATCTGCGCCGTTTCCGGCCCGAACTGGTGCCGACTGAAGCGGAGCTGGACAAGGTCCGTTTCGAATTCGACCCGGCGCCGCCGCTGGAAACGCTGATGATGCATTTCTGCGGCGAGATTCGCCTCAACCACTGGTACCGTTGCGCCTCCGATTGGCATACCGAGCCGGTGATCAAGCAAATTTACAAGATCATCAGCCAGGACGAAGCACGTCACGGCGGCGCTTACCTGCGCTACATGAAGAAGGCTTTAAATGAAGTGGGTGACGGCGCTTCTGCCGCATTCGCCAAGATCGGCGTCTTGATGGCTTCGGCGCGCCGTACCGAAAAACCGCTGCACCCGACCAATCTGCACGTGAATCAGTCGTTGTTCCCGAACGATACGGTGCAGAGCCGCCTGCCGGATCCGGAGTGGCTGGAGCGTTGGCTGGACGAGCAAATCAAATTCGACGGCGTCTGGGAAAAGAAGGTGGTCGATCGTATCCTGCACAATATGTCGTTGTTGTTTGAGCGTACCTTTGATACGGTGCAAGAACTGAACCGCTATCGCAAGGAAGTTGTCGCCCGCTTGGCCTTGACATCGGCCCCAGCTCCAGCAGTCTGATGTGAACGACGCTAAGCTTTTAGCGTAGCCTGTAACTGCTGCAAATTGATTGAATCCAAGCCGCAAGCGCAAGTATTGCGGCTTTTTTATTGCGGCTTTTTCATTGTGACCCTTTATATTCGCCATGCCTAAATTTGAAACCAAGCTTTGTACCCGTGCTGAATTGAAAGCCCGCGTTGCTGCTTTGCCGCAGCCGGTGGTGTTGACCAATGGCGTATTCGATATCCTGCATCGCGGCCATGTCACCTATCTGGCGCAGGCGCGTGAACAAGGCGCGTCGCTGGTGGTGGCGGTGAATACCGATGCCTCGGTCAAGCGCCTGGGCAAGGGCGACGACCGGCCGATCAATATCTGTGCCGACCGCATGGCCGTATTGGCGGCGCTGGAAGCGGTCAGCCTGGTGGTCGAATTTGACGAAGATACGGCGCTGGAAGTGGTGCGGGAGGCGCAGCCGGGGGTGTACGTCAAAGGCGGCGACTATCAGATGGATGCGATTCCGGAAGGCCAGGCCGTACTGGCGTATGGCGGCCAGGTAGTCGCGATCCCGTTTGCCCATGATCGTTCGACCAGCAAATTGCTGGACAAGGTGCGGCAAGGCGCTTGATCTTCACGATCAGCTGGGCAATGAAAAAGCGCGGATTCCGCGCTTTTTCATTGCAGAAACCGTTTGTATTTAATGTTGATGCGCCGCTTCGGCTGATTTGCCGCTCAGATCGGTGACGACTACCGACACTTCGATCTTGCCGGCTTTCTGGAAGGTCAGAGTCAGCGGGAATTTGTCGCCGGCCTTCAATGGCTGGTTCAGGCCGATCAGCATGACGTGGTAACCGTGGCCCGGTTTCATGTCGACGGTGCTTGCCGGCGGCAGATCGATCGCGCCGACTTCGCGCATTTTCATGAGATTGCCATCCATAGCCATGGTGTGGATCTCAGTGCTCTTGGCGACCGATGAGCTGACGCCGATCAGTTTGTCTGCTTCTTTGCCCTTGTTCTCGATACTCAGAAACGCACCGCCGCCAGGCTGGCCCGGGACAGTGGCGCGCGCATAGGGATGGCCGATGTGCAGGCTGCCGAGGTCGTACTCGTGGGCATGAGCGGTAACGCTGATAGCGAGAGTGCAGAGAAACAGGGAAATGGAACGTAAAGACATGATGATCCTTCGATTAAATTAGGTAAATGCCAAAGGCAGATAGTGGGGCTGGTTTTTTCACGGGCGACTCGGGAAACATCATGCCTATTTGCAAGACGATGGATTATAGCAATCGCGGCCTGATTGTTCCTTTACCAAGGGAAACCTGCTCAGGCTCCGCCGCTATAACCATTTTGGCGCCAGGCCTCGTACACCACGACTGCCACGGTATTGGATAGATTCAAGCTGCGATTATCCGGCCGCATCGGCAAGCGGATCCGTTGCGAAGCCGCAAATGATTCGCGCAAGGCCGGATCGAGGCCGCGGGTCTCCGAGCCAAACACAAATACGTCGCCTGCCTGGAACTGGAGATTGGCAAATGGCGTCGAGCCGTGCGTGGTCATGGCAAACATGCGGCTGGGATGGTAGTTGCCGGCAGCACGCATGCTGGCGACGAAGGCGTTCCAGTTGGCATGCACCTGCATGGTGGCGTAGTCGTGGTAATCCAGGCCGGCCCTGCGCATTTTGCTGTCGTCCAGTGGAAAGCCGAGCGGTTCGATCAAATGCAATTGCGCGCCGGTATTGGCGCACAGGCGGATGATGTTGCCGGTATTCGGCGGGATTTCCGGTTCAACCAATACGACATGGAACAACTTGATTCTCCTTATATAGGTAACAGATAGAGATGGCAGATCGAGATAATGGATCGCCAGGATAGCTATGGCGTCCTGGCGAACACGAAATTGGTGATGCGCCGTGCGCCATGCCGGCGTAGCGTCGTTGCCAGTGCGTGCAATGTCTCGCCGCTGGTCATGACATCGTCGACCACGCCTATGTGGCGGCCGTGTATGTATTGCATGGCTGCAGGCGGCACGGCAAACGCCTGGCGCAGGTTGCGACGTCGCTGCTCCAGTTCCGGCACTTGAGATTGGGGCGGTGTGTCGCGCTGCCGCAGCAGCAGTCCGTGTTGCAAATTAAGCCCGAGCATAGGTGCCAGGGGCTTGGCTATCTCCAAAGCCTGATTGAAACCGCGCTGCTGCAACCGTTGCGCGCTGAGCGGTACCGCTGTCAGGATATCAGGCAAGTCCGCCGATAGCGTCGGTTGAGCGCTGCTTGCCTGGAGCAGTATCACATCGCGTAGCATTTGTGCAAACATCGGCGCCAACGCCAGCCGTCCACCGAATTTTAGCGCGAGAATCAACTGATCGGTTGGCGCCGCATAGTCGCAGGCCACGATGGTGGCATCGAAGGCACGGGGTCGTTTCAAACAATTGCCGCATAGTGCGGGACCGGGACCGGGACCGTTGAGCCGGGGAAGCGGATTCGCACATTGCCTGCAGCGCGGCGGGCAATCGGAAAAGTAATGCTGGTTGCAGCCTTCGCAAATAATGCGCTTGCCGCTTTGATTGCACAACGCGCAGCACGACGGCATGCTCGCCAGGATACGGGCAAGTTGCAGTTGTGGCCAATGGCGTAGCTGGGGAAATGGCAAAGGGTGAGTCTCGTTCTTGTCAGGTGTGGGAGAGAAGGATGGCGGCACTCCCAGCCTACAGGCATTCAAGCGTGTAAACTACTGGCGATTATCGCATTTCATCTCACTTGCCGGATTCCGATGCCTACCTCACTCCCTCCTCTCGAAACTAGTCAAAGTGCGCCTATCGATTTGCGCCGGGTACGCCAACTATTTGCACAGCCTGCGCTGGTACGCGAATCCGAGTTCATGCGTCGCGAAATTTCCAGCCGCATGCACGAGCGTCTTGCTTTGGTGAAACTTGAGCCGCAACGGGTGCTGGATGCCGGCTGTGGCGCCGGCCCGGATATATATACATTGCAGCAGCGCTTCAGCGAAGCCGCCATTATTGGCCTGGATGCGTCCGCCGCCATGCTGCTGATAGCAAAAGAGCAACGTCGGACGGCGCAGCTATCGGTCAATCGCCTGTTGAAGAAGTGGTTGCCATTCACCGGCAAAAGCGACGAGCTGGCATCGGCCCTGGTGTGCGGCGATTTCGCCCAGCTGCCATTGGCGCCGGGCGCGGTGGATCTGGTCTGGTCCAACCTGGCCCTGCACTGGCATCCGCAGCCGGATCGCGTGTTCGCCGAATGGCGTCGTATATTAAGAGTGGACGGCTTGCTGATGTTCTCTTGCTTCGGCCCGGACACCTTTAAAGAACTGCGCAATGCGTTTGCGGCCATTGATAATGGCGCGCATGTATTACCGTTCGTCGATATGCATGATTTTGGCGACATGCTGGTCAATGCCGGCTTCTCGACGCCGGTCATGGATATGGAGACCATTACCGTGACTTATGACACGGTGGAGAAATTGCTGGCCGATGTCCGCGCCTGGGGCGGTAACCCATTGGCGACGCGCGGCCGTGGCTTGTTAGGACGCGCCGCCGGGGCTAGCATCAAGGCCGCACTGGAAGCTACGCGCCGCCCGGACGGTAAATTGCCGCTCACCTTTGAAATTATCTACGGCCATGCATTCCGGCCGGTGCCCAAAACTACTAGCGGCGGCGAGTCTATCGTGCAGTGGGATTTGGGTAAAAAGAAGTAAATCGAAATATTTTTAACAAAGTACTTGCGGGGGCGGGGGAGGGTTGCTATAGTTCGCCTCCCGTTGAGAACGACGCG
>NZ_FNOR01000024.1 GCF_900107095.1 Collimonas sp. OK242 | reverse complement strand
GGAGTGGACGAACCTCTGGTGTACCGGTTGTCACGCCAGTGGCATTGCCGGGTAGCTAAGTTCGGAAGAGATAACCGCTGAAAGCATCTAAGCGGGAAACTTGCCTTGAGATGATATTTCCCGGGAACTAGATTCCCCTAAAGGGTCGTTCGAGACCAGGACGTTGATAGGCTGGGTGTGGAAGCGTAGTAATACGTTAAGCTAACCAGTACTAATTGCCCGTGAGGCTTGTCCCTATAACCTTAGCAGGTTATATGATGAGCTTATTTGTTTGCCAAGGTGAATCAAATCACCGTTTGGACATTCATACCCAACCGGACTCGCTCTGCTGTGAAAACAACAGTGAGTCCGGTATAAAAAACTACTTCTTCTAGATTGCGTTGCGCGTTGCTCCACCTGGAGAACGAACAACGGTTACAAGTTATGCCTGATGACCATAGCGAGTTGGTACCACCCCTTCCCATCCCGAACAGGACCGTGAAACGACTTTGCGCCGATGATAGTGCTGCAACCAGTGTGAAAGTAGGTCATCGTCAGGCTTTTATTAAAAAACCCTCTGAACCAACGTTCAGAGGGTTTTTGCTTTGGAGATTCGGTTTGTTTGGGCAGCATCGTATTACTGGCCACTACATCGCCAGCTTTTGATTAATTCCCATCAATGCGAATGCGGCCTGAGCGACCCGGGAATATCGTGGCTATCCAGTCCGCCGGCCTCCAGCCAGCGACGGGTTTCCGCCGCCGCCCGGTCTATCAGCAGGCCGCACTGGCTATAGTCGTACGGCGAGACGTCCAGCGGACATAGCGGAGCAACCACAGCTATTGCAGCATGTGATGCCCAACGTTCCAGATCAGATACCAATTGACGTGCAACCAGCAAATTGAGCGCGCTCATGGCGTGCTCAAGCGCGCCTTTCGGTTGCCGTCGCTCGGCGCAGGTGAAACCGGTGGCAAGCACGATGACGCGTGTTGCCCCAAGCCGTATCGCGGTAGAGATAGGCGTATTGTTGGCGACACCGCCATCGATCAGCATGTTTCCGTCTACAGAGACCGGTGGAAAGACGCCCGGAATAGCCGTGCTTGCCAATACCGCATCGACCGCCGGCCCGGTGGAAATAACAATTTCATTGCCGGTTTTCATCTCGGTGGCGACCACATGAACCGGAAGATCGGCATCTTCCAGCGTACGATTACCGAAATGTTCATAAAGAAGGCTGCGCAACTTCGCCGGATTGACCAGATGCGTACCGCGGGCGGCGCCAAGCACCGAAAGAATCGACCAAGGCAGGATCTGCCGGCGCCGGATTCCCCGCCACAAAAACTCCAGACGCATCGTGCCGGCCGTATGTGGCTGATAGGCGAAAAACACACTATTGATCGCACCGGCAGAGGCGCCGACCAGGAAATCGGGGCGTACACCTGAAGCGATCAGTTCTCGCAACATGCCAGCTTCAATTGCACCAAGACTTCCACCGCCGGCGAATACAAATGCAGTCTTTTCCATAGCGGTAACCTGTGAACGGCCATAGGCGGTACATGGCGACGTATATAGCGTACTCCAGCATGCATCGGCGCGCCAGCGCTCAGGGGCGGGGCGATCCAGGATTCAGAGATTCAGATAAAATTGCCGGATCAATTAAACGCACATTCTGAAAGCGCACATGTCCGCATCGAACCAATCACTCATCACGCTGGTCCAGGCAGTTGAAGGCGATTTCGAAGAACTGGTCGCATTGCGCATAGCCGCCATGCGTGAGAGCCTTGAACGCATCGGCCGTTTTGATCCGGTTCGGGCGAGAGAACGGTTCCGTTCCAATTTTTCAGTCCCACATACGCGGCACGTAATAGCGAACGAGCTGAAAGTCGGTTTTGTCGTAGTCAAACCAGCCCAGGACCAGTTGCTGCTGGATCATCTCTATATTCGTCCTGGCAGTCAGGGGCAGGGGATTGGGGCAGCGGTGCTCGCGCAAATCTTCAAGGAAGCAGATGAGCAGTCAATGCCACTGCGCGTAGGCGCCCTGAGGGGGAGCGACTCCAATCGTTTCTACCAGCGCAATGGCTTTGAATTTCTCGCAGAAGAGGAATGGGACATTTATTATCTGCGCCCATCGCGCTAGCCCTACTTCACCGCAGCGTCAGCGTTAACGCCGGCTTTTCGCCATAGTCCTCGTAGCGTTCATTGATCGCAGCGACGCAAAATTCCAATTCTTCGATGATCTCGGCGGCTTGCTGGCGCAGTTTTTCGCTGTGCAATACCTCAATGTTCAGCACCTCGTTTTCCTGCAAGCGGAACTTGCTCATGCCGTCTTCGTCGCGCAAATAACTGAGGCAATCGATCCAGGCATTCATGCTGCGGCCATAGAACTCGGGGAAACCGAATACCTCCGCGCATTCGGTATGAAAGCTATCCCAGTCGGTGATGATTTCGCCATTCAGGCGGGCGCTTGGCATATGTTTTCTCCTGCTTATCTTCCAGATCGTTGGCCGAATTTATCACATCTGCCGCGACAAATTGCGCGATGCGTTTCACGGTAGCCACATTTGCGGTGTCAACCATACACAAGCTTAATACGACGCTTAATAAATGAGCTTACCCGACAAACGAAAAAGGGATCCCTGCCGCGGAATCCCTTTTTAATTCGTTCCAGCGCGGCCCCGCCGCCTTACTCGACAGCGCTATGCAACACGCTCTCCGGCAACGGCACTTTGAACCAGCGCTGAGAATTGACGTTGAGCATGCCGTTTTGCTTGATGCGGCTCAGCATGGTGTTGACCTTAGCGAGCAAGGCAGGTTCGTTTTTGTTAACGCCGATAAAGCAGGGCGAGTCCTTCAGCACGATTTTCAGCTGGGTTGCTTCCACTTGCTCTTTGCTAAAGGCGGAAATCAGGACATTACCTGCGGCCAGCAATGTGGATTCACCTTGCAAATACGATTTCACGGCCTCCGGTTCGGTGGCGAAGCGTTTGATATTGGTCGACGCCGGTGCAATCTTGCTCAACTCGCCGTCCTCGATCGAGCCTTTGAGCACTGCGATGCTCTTGCCAGCCAATCCCGCAGCATTCTTGACGTCGAGATTCGGGGCGCCGAAGACGCCTAGATAGAACGGCGCGTAAGCCTGTGAAAAATCGATCTGCTTTTGGCGTTCCGCATTTTTACCCAGGCTGGAGATGACCAGATCGACATGCCGGTTCAATAGCGCAGGGATGCGCTCGCCGCTATCCAATGGCACCATATCCAGCTTGACGCCCAGTTCCAGCGAGATCATCCTGGCGATCGATACATCAAATCCTTCCAGTGCCTTGTATTGATTTGCTGAGCCGAACGGCGGCGTATCTTTAGGCACGGCGATGCGTATCGCGCGGCGATTTTGCACATCTTCCAGTGCATCGGCGCGGCTTTCGCGGGCCGGCAGCAGGGTGCCAGCCAAGGCAATGGAGTAGACAAGAATACATGCAAATACACCGGTGTAACGCTTCACAAGACGACTCCCAGAATTAATTGAACGAACCCATATCTATTTTTCAACGGCGAGCGGCGCTACGGCAACGCACGCCAGGCACAGGATTTTATGTCTGGGTGGAAAGTTTGTATACGGAATAATCGGGAATTGCTTCGCGCTGTTTCTTTCTTGCGAATTTATGCAGAAACTGTAGAGATACAAGGTGATATCCGTGATCGCCGATGAACGGATAAACTCAAATGCAACGCATAGAAGGGATCTGAGATCAGTCTTGACGCCGCAGCCCGTTTCGTTATGCTTCGTGAAGCGGGAGCGGTCCTTGTGTAGCCTTGGGCAATCCCACGTCGAACTGGAAAACAGCGTGCGCTATGACCAGCCGCTCGCTGCGCTGGTGTTGGACCTCGACCATTTTAAGCAGATCAACGACAGCCGCGGACACGAGGCCGGCGATCGCACACCTCAGTTTTTCGCCAGGGCGCATCGGCGATGTGGTGCGGCGGGGAGGAGTTCGTCGTGCCGCTGAATTATGCCAACCACGCAACTGCGAAAGCATGCGGCCAGCGTATGCGCGCCGACCTTGCTGAAGTGGCGATGCGCAGGATTTTCAGCTATGGCATGCTGAAACAGCCGGATAATCTCTAAAAAACTGTCTCAAATTTGCAAATATTTACAACAAATTTCACAATCTGCGGCATCCTTACGCCGGGATGGGATTTTGATAGATATTGGAAATAAAATGACAACAACCAATCGGGTATCAGAAACAGGGGTAGAAGCGGGATCAGGCGTAGGGGTAGAGACGTACCGGCCTTCAACGCTGACCGCATCGTTGGCCGCGCTTGAGGATTTCCGGATCTCGAATCCGAAAGAGATCGCGAACGTGCTACGCAAATTCGTGCGCCAAATGGATTTCCTGAATGTCGCGTTTGGGAGGTATGGCGAGCGTATCGTCACCCGTATCCTGGCGGTAGACGAACGCGCTGGGACCTTCCTTTACGATTACGGCGCCAGCGAAGCAGAAAACCTGCGTTTGCAGGAATCCGACGAAAACCTGTTTTCCGGCATGCAATCGGGCGTCCATATCCAATTCGTTTGCGGCCGGCCGCAGCCGCACCTGCATGACGGTTTGCCGGCGTTCAAATCACAGCTTCCCAAAAATCTGTACCGCATACAGCGACGCGAACATTTTCGTGTCGAAACCCCCATCGCCAACCCGTACATCTGCACCGCCACCTTGCCCGACAAGCGGCGCATAAGCTTCGATATTGTCGATCTGTCTCTGACCGGTATCCGGCTGCGCTCCACCGATGCCAGCACAGGCGAACTGGCAATCGGGATGGCGTTGACAGACGCTACATTTGATTATCGTGATCTCGGCGCGATGCAATCAGAGCTGAGAATCACCTTCGTTCACAACAGCCAAACCTTCAACGATCCGATTTATCACTTCGGTTGCCGCTTTTTGACTTTGCCGAAAGCCAAGGAGGCAAGCTTGCAGCGCTTGATTACCTTCCTGGAACTGAGTCGAAACCGGCGGTAGATATGAATCCGTGAATTTGAATCGTCATATCGCAGTGGGTAGCTTGCGGTCACCGTCGTTTTTGCATTTCATTCCATTACTTCGAATTCCAATAAAAAAAGGCCATCCTGAAGGATGACCTTTGTTATTGGTGGTGGAGGCGGCGGGAATCGAACCCGCGTCCGCAAGTCCTCTACAGACAGTTCTACATACTTAGTGCTGTCATTTGATTTAACCCAGCCGACGCGGACGCACACGCTTCGTTCAGGCGAGTCACCTAAATTTAACTTTTAGCCAAGTAACCCGACTAAAGGCGATTCCCTGTAAATGACTCTACCGCTGTTTTACCAGCCCACCCCAGGGACGAGATGGTGTAGAGCTAACCGGTTATTAAGCGGCTAGTGCGTACGAGTTATCGTTTGCAGTTAGATCTATTCCGATTGTATTTACGAGGTAGTCGGTCCTCGGTATGCCCTGCGCTGCTTTGTAACCCACGTCGAAACCAGGTCGCCCCCAAGCAGACCTCCATTGTAGCGTACTTGGGGTCTTCGTGTCAGGACCTTGCCTGTATTGAAACCAGGGCTTTAACCCTCCTTAACCCTTATTTCAGCGCAAAGTCGACCCGATTCGGCTGGCCCTTGTCTTTGATGTCATCGGCAGTCAATTTAGGCGCTATCAGGAAAATCCGTTCGAGCGGGATCTGGCCCTTGGTTTCCAGATATTTGCGGACCGCCTCGGCGCGCCGGGTTGCCAGCGCGCTCAAGGCGTCCTGGGTCACCGGGGTATTGGCGACGATCAGTTTTTCCATGTCCGCGGTCGGCAGCGATTTCGCCAGGCCGATGACGTTACGGGGCTTGTCGAATTTTAAGGAGCTGTACACTTTGCCCATGTATTTTTCTTTGTCGGCATCGCTCAGGGTCACATCGTCCGATTCGGCATTGTCGCTTTGGTCGACCGAATCCTTGAGCTTCAGTGCTTTCAGTTTGCGGTTAAGAACTTGCTGACGGACGCCGTCGGTATCGGTTTTCGGGTCAACCCGGCCGATCAGGTCCAGCTTCAGCGCCGGGCGGTCGGTCAGGGCCTTGGCGATGGTATCCAGCTTGCTTTGCGTGGCCGCGGTGAGAGTGGCCGAGCCAGGGGCGAACTCAGCGTAGCCGAGTTCGTCGCCGCCGCTGCCGCCGAAGGCAGAGCTGATCAATGCGAAGGGCGAGGTGACGGCTTTGACGATCAGATTGACGAAAATGCGGACGATGATGCCGCCTATCGAAAATTCCGGATCCGACAAGGTGCCGGAAATCGGCAGGTTGATATTGATCTGGCCGTTACGGTCTTTCAGCAACGCTACCGCCAGCAGCACCGGCAGCTTGGTTGCAGTTGGACTGTCGATCTTGTCACCGAATGTTAACTGGTCGATACGCACACTGTTTTGCGCTACCAGCTTATCGTTTTCGATGCGGTAGCTGACATCCATCGACAACTTACCCTTTTCGATGGCGTAGCCGGCGTACTTGGCGGCATACGGCGTCAAACGTGGCAGTTCGACACCGTTGGCGCTGGCCTTGATGTCGAGGAACATCGGCTTGAACAGGGGATTCAGGGAGCCGGAAATGGCGACCGGCGCATCGTTATCGATCTTGCCGTTCAAGTCGATAGGCGCCGGCTGCGGCTTGTCGGAGGCGATCGCGCCGACTGTGCCGTTCATGCCAGTCATGTTGGCGGTGTAGTTCGGCTTGACGAAGTTATCGGTGTAGTTGATGTTGCCGCCTTTGATGACGATCTGGCCGACTTTGATCACCGGCGCATTGGCCTTGGGTGCGGCAGGCGCGATCGGCGCCACCGTGGTGCTGCCTTCAGCAGTGGTTTTTGTGGTCTTTTGCGGCACCGGCTTGCCTGCTTCGGCCGAAGTCAGCGAAGGTGCCGGTGCGCCTGCCGGCGCGTTCTTCGACACCACGATATCTTGCAAGTTGAGCTTGGCCGTGTCGGACAAGATGATGCGCGCATAGAAATCGTTGAGCGCGATTTTTGCCAAGGTCACGTGCTGTTGCTGGGCGCCGCCGATATTGACGTCGATGCCGCTGACGTCGAGCAGTTTCCATTTCAGGAAATCCGCTGAATTTTCTTTATCGAGCACCCGGAAATTCGCCAGCCGCAGGTTGCCGTTATAACTGGTGGCGAGTTCCTGGCGGCCGCCGGGCAGTGTCAGCAATAACTTGCCTTTGCTGCTGGCCAGGCCCGAAGTCAGGGCCACATTCAGATAATCGGTGAAATAGGGCTGTAGCGCGGCGACCGGCAGATTTTGCGCGTCGAGATCGAGCGCGACGGATTTCATTTGCGCTGCGACGCTGCCGTCGACCGATAATTTTCCGGTTGTATTGAGCTGCGTATGAAGGGCGACCTTGATCGGCTTGTCCAGTTTGCTGGAGATATTTTCGGCGGTCAGGTTGAGGCCGTCGGCGCGCAACTTGACCGCCGGTTTTACCGCATCGTCCTGATAAGCAAGGCTACTGTCGCTGACGGCAAACTGGTTCAGGGTGGCGACCCAGTCCGGTCCGGCTTTTTTGGCGGATGCGTTGGCGGCCGCCTTGTTCGCGCCACCGGTGTTGGCGACGAATTGTTGCAGATTGAGTTTGCCCTGGGCGTCCCTGCGCACGTCGCCCTGTATGCCTGCGAGACGCAATGCATCGGCATTGAAAGTGTGCGTTTCGGTATCTACGCTGGCGTTTTCCAGCTTGATCTTCTTGGCGCCGATGCTGCCGCCTGCGCTCGTTTTTGCTGTCACTTTGAGATCGTCGACATCGATACCCAGTTGATGCAAGCGGACGCGGCTGCCATCCACCGCCAGCAAGGTGTTGAGTGACAACTGACCGGATAGCACTGCTGCCAGGGAGCGATTGACATAGGGCTGGTACTGCGCGAGGGATAAGGCGTTGATGCTGGCCTTGCCGGCGACCATGCCTTTGGCGGGAGTGATCTGGCCGATGAACTGGATATGCTGTTCACCTTCAGTGCCGCTGGAGAGCGTCACGGTAGCAGGTTTTGCATCGGCTGCCAGCGATAGCTGGGTCGCATTCAGCGCCACGTTCTTGACCTGCAGGTTCAACGCTGGCGACGCATTGGCTGCATCCAGCCAATTGACCGTACCGTCGTGAATAGCGAGCTTGGCCAGGGTCATTTGCGGCGATGGGCCTGCTTTCTTTTGGGGGGCATCCTTCACAATTTCCTGTTTGGCGGCTGGCGTGCTCAGGGCAGCCCAGTTCAGGCTGCCATTGGCGTTCAGGTTGACCCAGACTTCCGGTTGCCGGATCTCGATCTGATCGAGTGCGGCGCTGCCGGTGAGGACGTTGAGCTTATTCATCTGGATGTCGATCGCCTGTGCCTTGAGCAGCGGCGCTGCGTCCTTGTCAGCCAATGCGACGTCGGCCAGTTTGATCGCTCCCGATAGCAATACTTCAGGTTTGTCCTTGCTGCGCAAGAACGTCAGGTCGAGCTTGGTCGATAGTTTGGTGCTCTGGATGGCCAGCGGCAGCGCTACCGGAGAAAACGCCACGAAGCTGGCGACATCGAGCTGTTCGATATCGATCGCCAGCGCGGTTTCCATGCTGCCGGCGAATGGTTTGCTACGTCCTTTCAAATCGAACGGCGTGCCGTTGACCTTGGCCGAGACATGCGGCAGCACGAAGGTGTCGACCTTGCTGGGGAAGTTCGACACATAAGGCAGGCCGATGTTGAGTGCTTCTATAGTCACCAGTTTGTTGGTCACCTTGTCATCGAACTTGATGCTGCCGTTTTCGAGCTGGATGTTGGAGACTGAAAACAGGGCAGGCTTGTCGCTCTTCGGCATCGCCAGAATGCGATCGATGACGTCGGAGAAATTGTAGCGGCCGATGCCGTCGGCGCTGGTGCGCACGATATGCAGATTGGGATTGACCAGCCTGGCTTCGTTCAGCACCGGCGCCAGTCGGAACAGCGAGGCCGACGAGGCGTTGACCAGCAGTGTTTTTGCCGAGAACGCCGCGGTGGTTTTGTCCTGCTCATAGAGCGTGAAATCGGATGCCGTCAGCGTCAGGGTGAAAGGATTGAAGGTGATCTTGCCGACCGTTGCCTTGCGGCCGATCTGGGCTTCGATTTGTTGTTCGACCAGGTGTTTGGCGACCGGCGGCACCGCCAGCCAGCTGATCAGTGCCAATACCAGCAAGACGATAACGGTGATGCCGGTCCAGCGCATGGCGCGCGGCAGCCAGGAAGGACGTGGGAGGTTTGCCATTTTTATTCCTTTGGGCAAGGATGTCCACAATATACCGCCAGACAGTCTTGCCCGTTAATGTATTCAATTCTTCGAACCGGCCGGCGGCAGGCTGCCGCTCAATCGATCAATGTTCAATCATGCACAAGCGTATGCGCTGATTCCGTACCTGGAAATCAGTGCCGCGGCAGCAGTGCCAGCAATTGAAGTGGCGTCTCGATCAGGGCGTCTGCTTCCCATGTGTGCGGCGCGCTCTCGCCGCAATAGCCCCAGGCCACGGCGACGGTAGCCATGCCGGCCGCGCGGCCGGCTTGAATATCGCGCAGATCGTCGCCGACATACCAGCATTCCTGCGGCTGTAAATTGAGGCGTCGTGCAGCTTCCAGCAGCGGCTCCGGATGGGGTTTCGAATGGGCCGTGGTATCGCCGGAAATGACGCAGTCGGCATCCGCCAGGCCGATCTGTGCAACCAGGGGATCGGTAAATTTGGCAGCCTTGTTGGTCACCACTCCCCAGCCGAGATTGCGCTGGCGCAGATCGTCGAGTAGCGCCGGTATGCCGTCGAACAGGGTGCTGTCGACTGCCAGCGCGGCGGCGTAGTGAGCGAGGAAGCCGATCCGTAATTCCTCATAGTCGGGATCGCCCGGCTGCAGGCCGAAGGCGGCGCCTATCATGCCGCGTGCACCGGCTGACGTGTGTGGCCGCAGTTGTTCGTAGGGAGTGCTGCTCAAACCGCGATCGTTGCGCAGCCGGTTAAGCGCCGCCGCCAGGTCTGGGGCAGTGTCGGCGAGCGTACCGTCAAGATCGAACAGAATGGCGCGCGGCATTGGCAAGGGCATGGTAATTCCTAAAATACGAATAATCGGCTAACAAGCAGGCCGGCAAGCAGGTGGGCAGGCAGTGCGGCGCCTGCCAAAGCAAGGCGCCTAGCCGGGCCGGGTGCAAGCCATCAGATAGTTGACGCTGGTATCCTGGTTGAGCGAGTAGAGCAGTGTGAGCGGGTTATAGCTCATGCCGCGCATCACATCGACCGTCAGCCCGGCGTTGCGGGCGAATTGCGCCAGTTCCGCCGGCGTGATGAACTTGTCGTAGTCATGCGTGCCTTTGGGCAGCATGCGCAATAGGTATTCAGCTGCCAGGACCGCCTGCAGATAGGCTTTCAGGTTGCGGTTCAGGGTCGAGAAAAACACTTGGCCGCCAGGTTTCACCAATGTGGCGCAGGCGCGCACGATGGATGCCGGATCGGGTACGTGCTCCAGCATCTCCATGCAGGTCACGACGTCGAATTGCCCGGCTTCGCGGCCGGCCATTTCTTCGGCGGCGATTTTCTCGTAACGGACTTCGATGCCGGACTCCAGGCTATGCAGATCGGCAACCTTCAAGGCTTTGTCGGACAAGTCGATGCCGCTAACGATAGCGCCTTTCCTTGCCATCGATTCAGCCAGGATGCCGCCGCCGCAGCCGATATCCAGCACATTCTTGCCGGCAAGCGGTGCGCGTGAGTTGATCCACTCCAGGCGCAAGGGATTGATTTCATGCAGAGGGCGAAATTCGGATTCAGGGTCCCACCACCGGTGAGCCAGGTCGCTGAATTTCTTGAGTTCTGACGGGTCTGCGTTCATAGGTTGAATCATAGCTGGAAAGTACGGTTTTGCGGTTTGTTGTCTGATTAAAAGCCATCGCCGAAAGTTTCCAAATCAACTGCGGCTGATGTTTTATGCGAAAAAAAACCCCGCCAGGGCGGGGTTCTGATCAAGCTTGAGTCGATTACTTGTTTGTACCAACAACTTCGATTTCAACGCGACGGTTTTTAGCGCGGCCAGCAGCGGTCTTGTTATCAGCGACCGGTTGCGACTTGCCTTTACCTTCAGTGTAGACGCGGTTAGCTTCGACACCCTTGTGTACCAGGTATGCCTTAACAGCTTCAGCGCGGCGAACCGACAATTTTTGGTTGTAAGCAACTGAACCGACGGAGTCAGTATGGCCAACAGCGATGATGACTTCCAGGTTGATTGCGCCCAGTTTCGATGTCAGATCATCCAGCTTGGCTTTGCCTTCTGGCTTCAGGACAGCTTTGTCGAAGTCAAAGAATGCGTCAGCAGCAAAAGTAACCTTTTGCGAAACCGGCGCTGGTGCAGGAGCAACTGGTGCAGGAGCTGGTGCAGCTGGAGCAGGTGCAGCTTGAGCGATTTCGCCGTCGCAACCTGGAACCGAATCAGCTGGTGTCCAGTAGCCGGTGTGCCAGCACAGACCGTACGGGTCACGTGCGATAGTACCGCGTGCATCTTGCACATAAGCACTGTTAGGAGTGTTTGCCTGGATATCCTTGATTTCCTGCGCGGAGGCAGAGAGTGCGACGACTGCGGACGCAGCGAAGACGAGTTTTGCTAATTTATTCATGTTTCTCCTCTCGGTTGAGATATCCGCAGATTAACTGCGCAACTAATATACGACATCAAAAATTGGATAGTACCACGTGGTTCAGGCCGTTACGTGTAGGTTTGACCACACGCAATGAACTTGACCACCATTCTGCCACAGGCTTCAAGCGCTAGCGAAGGATGCCAAATGATCCAGCCCACGTTTCGCCTGCTTCGTTGTTTTCATACAACATGGCATTATGAAAACAGTACCACGGGCAACATCTTACATCGGTGCAAGAAAACTATCCATTTTATTTTAATTGGCTTGTACTTTTACTACGACTCTGCGGTTAGGGCTCAGGCAACTAAGCAGCTTTTTGCGACTCAAATTGTTGCTGCAGTTCAATGCTGGATCGGATGCGCCGGCGCCGACGATTTCTATTTTATTTGCGATGCCTTTGCTTTTTAGATAATTGGCAACATTGGCGGCGCGTTGCACTGACAGTTTCTGGTTGTATTCTGCAGTTCCAAGACGATCGGTATGGCCGGTGACTACTATGAGGTCGGCGCTGGCGCAGCGTGTCAGTTTGGCAATCAGCTGCTGATCAATGCGTTGCTTGGCCGCATTAGTTAATGTTGCCTTCCCGAAGCTGAAATTCTGGTCGCTCGCCAGCGTCACGTTGATGTTGCATTGCGCACTCACAGTTGCCGGGGCGACTTCATTGCTGGCAATCATCGGATTGGCAACCAGTGCCGGTGCGCTGGCCTTCATTACCGGCGCTACCAAGGCGCCGTCGCAGCCGGCAACTGCGTCGTCCGGCTCCCAATAACCGGAGCGCCAGCACATGCCATCCTGGCTGCGAACGATAGGGCCGCGTCCATCTTGTAAATAAGCACTTTTTTCAGTGGGCGCCTGAACCACGGTGGCTTGGGCGAAGCCGGGATTGGACGCAGTGCCGAGGGCCGAACCTAGCAATAGGCAGAGCGCAAATGAAGAACGCATAAATTGTTTCCTGAGAGAAATGGCGGCGGCGAGATTGTTTTTAAGATCGCCGGATAGTCGGGCAAGGCGGCATTTAAACATATTTTTCCGGGCCGGCAGGTTTTCGGCCTGGACCGCCTTGCCTGAAAAGCCAGAATAGCCTCTCTCGCGTGCTAAAATCACGCGGTTATACCTTCGTTTCAAATCGTGTTTCGCCACCAGTTGGCAGACCGCTTGCGAACGCTGGTTCTATATTGATCAACCCAAGTAAAGATTGGCCGACTCGCTAAATGGATCAATTCGCTAAAGAAACAATCCCAATTTCCCTCGAAGAAGAAATGCGCAAGAGCTATCTCGATTACGCGATGAGCGTAATCGTCGGCCGTGCGCTGCCGGATGTGCGTGACGGCCTCAAGCCGGTGCATCGTCGGGTCTTGTTCGCGATGCATGAAATGAACAACGTCTGGAATCGCCCGTTCGTGAAGTGCGCGCGCGTGGTCGGTGAGACCATGGGTAAGTATCACCCGCATGGCGACGCCTCGATCTATGACACGCTGGTGCGCATGGCGCAGCCGTTTTCCCTGCGCTACATGCTGGTTGACGGCCAGGGCAACTTTGGTTCGATCGACGGCGACGGCGCGGCAGCGATGCGTTACACCGAGTGCCGCCTGGACAAGATCGCAGGTGAATTGCTGGCCGACCTGGACAAGGAAACCGTCGATTTCGTGCCGAACTACGACGGCAAGGAAAAAGAACCGTCGGTGTTGCCGACGCGCATTCCGAACCTGCTGATCAACGGTTCGTCCGGGATCGCGGTCGGTATGGCGACCAATATCCCGCCGCACAATCTGACCGAAGTGATCGACGGCGCCTTGCACGTATTGCGCAACGCCGATTGCACGATCGACGAGCTGATCGAAATCATCCCGGCTCCGGATTTCCCGACCGCCGGCATCATCTACGGCGTATCCGGCGTGCGCGATGGTTATCGCACCGGCCGCGGCCGCGTGGTGATGCGGGCCAAGACCCACTTCGAAGAATTCGGCCGTGAAGGCCGCACCGCGATCATCATCGATGAGTTGCCGTACCAGGTAAACAAGAAGGCATTGCTGGAGCGTATCGCCGAACTGGTGCGCGACAAGAAGCTGGAAGGCATTTCCGATCTGCGCGACGAGTCGGACAAATCCGGCATGCGCGTGGTGATCGAGCTCAAGCGCGGCGAAGTAGCCGAAGTGGTGCTGAACAATCTGTACAAGCAAACGCAGCTGCAAGACACCTTCGGCATGAACATGGTGGCGCTGGTGGACGGTCAGCCGAAACTGCTGAACCTGAAGCAGATGCTGGAATGCTTCCTGTCGCACCGCCGCGAAGTCGTCACGCGCCGTACCGTGTTCGAATTGCGCAAGGCGCGCGAACGCGGCCACGTGCTGGAAGGCCTGGCGGTGGCGCTGGCCAATATCGATGACTTCATCGCTCTCATCAAAGCCGCGCCGACCCCGCCGGTAGCGAAATCCGAGCTGATGGCGCGTGCCTGGGATTCTTCCATGGTACGTGAAATGCTGGCCCGTACCGGCGACGAAAACATCGGCGGCATCGAGTCCTTCCGTCCAGAGAATCTGCCTAAGCATTACGGTATCCAAGTTGACGGCATGTACCGTCTGTCGGACGACCAGGCGCAGGAAATCCTGCAAATGCGCCTGCAACGCCTGACCGGTCTGGAGCAAGACAAGATCGTCAACGAATACAAAGACGTGATGGCGCAGATCGCCGACTTGCTGGACATCCTGGCCAAGCCGGAACGCGTCACCGTTATCATCACCGATGAAATGACCGCGGCCAAAAACGAATACGGCATCGGCAACAAGGATGAGCGTCGTTCGCAGATCGAATTGAATCCTACCGATCTCGGCACCGAAGATCTGATCACGCCGCAAGACATGGTGGTGACCTTGTCGCATACCGGTTACATGAAATCGCAACCGGTCTCGGAATACCGCGCACAAAAGCGCGGCGGCCGCGGCAAGCAAGCGATGGCCACCAAGGACGACGACTGGATCGACCAGCTGTTCGTCGGCAATACCCACGATTACATTTTGTGCTTCAGCAATCGCGGCCGTTTGTACTGGCTGAAAATCTGGGAAGTGCCGCAAGGTTCGCGCAACTCGCGCGGCAAGCCTATCGTCAACATGTTCCCGCTGCAGGATGGCGAGAAGATTACCGTGGTGTTGCCATTGTCCGGCGATAACCGCAGCTTCCCTGAAGACCGCTATGTCTTCATGTCGACCAGCCTTGGCACCGTCAAGAAGACGCCATTGTCGGACTTCAGCAATCCACGCAAGGCCGGCATCATTGCGGTCGATCTGGATGAAGGCGATTTCCTGATCGGCGCCGCACTGACCGACGGCCAGCATGACGTGATGCTGTTCTCGGATTCCGGCAAGGCAGTACGCTTTGATGAAAACGATGTGCGTCCGATGGGCCGTACGGCACGCGGCGTGCGCGGCATGAATCTGGAGGAAGGCCAGCAGGTCATCGCCTTGCTGGTCGCGGAAAACGAACAGCAATCGGTATTGACGGCAACCGAAAACGGCTTCGGCAAACGTACCCCGATCACCGAATACACCCGCCATGGCCGTGGCACCAAAGGCATGATCGCGATCCAGACCAGCGAACGTAACGGCAAGGTAGTCGCCGCTACCTTGGTTGAGCCTAGCGACGAAATCATCCTGATCACCACCGGCGGCATCCTGATTCGTACCCGCGTTGCAGAGATCCGTGAGATGGGCCGCGCGACCCAGGGCGTGACGCTGATCGCGGTGGAAGACGGCAACAAGCTGAGCGGTTTGCAGCGCGTGGTCGAGTCTGATGCCGAGGTCGAAGCTGTTGAGGCTGCTGAAGCTGGGCCTGGCGCTGATGCCGGCAGCGATGCCGACCCGGCGGCAGAGTAAAGAAGTAGCGCGGCTCAGCCCGTAAGCTGAGTCGCGCATGGTTTTATGCAAGTAAGGTTGTAAAAACACAGTAACGCCATCTGTTGGTTCGTAGTCACTCTCTGTTCTGGTTCTTTATCTGACGACATTCATCATGCCTATCTATAATTTTTCTGCTGGTCCCGCGGTATTGCCGAAAGAGGTGCTGCAGCAAGCTGCCGCCGAAATGCTGGACTGGGAAGGCAGTGGCATGTCCGTGATGGAAATGAGTCATCGCGGCAAAGAATTCATGTCGATTCTGGCAGCGGCGCAGCACGATTTCCGCGAGTTGTTTGCGGTTCCGGCCAATTACAAACTGCTGTTCATGCAAGGCGGCGCGATTGCCGAGAACGCGATTATTCCGCTTAACCTGCTGGGCCGCGACGGTCGATCCCAGCCGGCCACCAGCGACTACATCAATACCGGTTCCTGGTCGACCAAATCGCTGAAAGAAGCGCGGCGCTACGGCAACGTCAACGTTGCCGCCTCTTCCGAGGACATTCATTTCGCGCAAATTCCTGAGCGCGACAGCTGGCAGTTGTCCAAAGATCCGGCCTACGTCCATATCTGCACCAATGAGACCATTGACGGCGTTGAATATCAATTCACGCCCGATATCGCAGCTGAAACCAATAACGCGCCGCTGGTTGCCGACATGTCTTCGCACATCCTGTCGCGCGTGGTGGATGTTTCCAGATACGGCGTGATCTACGGTGGTGCGCAAAAGAATATCGGCCCGGCCGGATTGACCTTGGTGCTGGTGCGCGAAGATTTGCTCGGCCATGCGTTGCCGGCTTGCCCTTCCGCGTTCAACTGGAAAATCGTGTCCGACAACGATTCCATGTACAACACGCCGCCGACCTATGCGATTTATATCGCCGGCCTGGTGTTCCAATGGCTCAAGAAGCAGGGCGGCGTCGCCGCGATGGAGCAGCGCAATATCGTCAAGGCGGCGCTGCTGTATGACTATCTGGATTCCACCGATTTCTACCGGACCAAAATCGCCAGCAATAGCCGCTCGCGCATGAACGTGCCTTTCTTCCTTGCAGATGAAACGCTGAACCAGGCTTTCTTGAGCGGCGCCCAAGAAAACGGCTTGTTGCAATTGAAGGGGCATAAGTCGGTCGGCGGCATGCGCGCGTCGATCTACAACGCGATGCCTTTGGCCGGCGTGCAAGCCTTGGTGGCGTACATGAAAGAATTCGAAAAGCAGCGCGGCTAACCAGGTCCGGCATTGGCCGGGACAGCTGCGGTTGGCGATGATCTGCTTGGCCCGGTAATAGAACCAGAATAGAACCAGAGATAGAAATACTGTAAAACATGAGCGAAGATAAACTCCTCCCCCTGCGTCAGCAGATCGATGCGATTGACGCAGAAATCCTGGCTTTGCTGAATCGGCGTGCGCAAATCGCGCAAGAGGTCGGCCACGTCAAGGCCGAGACCAATGCGCCGGTGTTCCGTCCTGAGCGCGAGGCGCAAGTCTTGCAAAAGGTGGCTGAGCGCAATCCCGGCCCGCTGCAAGGCAGCGACGTGCAAACCATTTTCCGCGAAGTGATGTCGGCTTGCCGCGCTCTCGAAAAGCGCGTC
Organism: Collimonas sp. OK242; assembly: GCF_900107095.1. Lineage (GTDB taxonomy): Bacteria > Pseudomonadota > Gammaproteobacteria > Burkholderiales > Burkholderiaceae_D > Collimonas. Next base: position 28,375 of record NZ_FNOR01000024.1, on the reverse strand, counting down.
ACGGTAGCCTATCTGGGCCCGGCCGGCACCTTTAGCGAACAGGCGGTGTACCAGCAGTTCGGTCACGCGGTGGAGGGTTTGGCTTGCGTATCGATTGACGAAGTATTTCGCGCGGCGGAAGCCGGCACCGCGGATTTCGGCGTGGTGCCTATCGAAAATTCCTCCGAAGGCGTGATCAATCGCACCCTCGATCTGTTGTTGCAGACCACGCTCAGCATCAGCGGCGAGGTGTCGATCCCGGTACATCACAGCCTGATGAGCAAAGACGGCAGCATGAATGCCGTCACCCGCATTTGCGCGCACTCGCAAGCGCTGGCGCAATGCAACGCCTGGCTCAACCAGCATTACCCGAATATCGAACGGCAGGCGGTTGCTTCCAATGCCGAAGCGGCGCGCATGGCCAGTGAAAATGCTGCGGTGGCAGGGATTGCCGGCGAGATCGCTGCGCAAAAATACGGCTTGGAAATTGTCAGCGCCCATATCCAGGATGACCCGCACAATCGCACGCGCTTTGCTGTGGTCGGCCGCCTGAAAAACGGCGCCAGCGGCAAGGACCAGACTTCGCTGGTGCTGTCGGTGGCGAACAAGGCCGGCGCTGTGTACAAGTTGCTGGCGCCGCTCGCCAAGCATGGCGTTTCCATGACGCGTTTCGAGTCGCGGCCGGCGCGCATGGGCGCATGGGAATACTATTTCTATGTCGACGTCGAAGGCCATGCAGAGGACGACAAGGTAGCCAAGGCGCTGGCGGAACTGCAGCAAAACGCCGCGTTCTACAAGCTGCTGGGGTCGTATCCTCGTAGTTTTTAAGCAAACATTTAACTTAATATTTTGTTTTGAAAGCAGACAATGTCAATTAAATTTGGTCCAGAATATGTGCGCGCTATCGCCCCGTATCAGGGCGGCAAGCCGATTGCCGAAGTCGCGCGCGAGTTCGGTCTGGACGAAGCCAATATCATCAAGCTGGCGTCCAACGAAAATCCGCTGGGGATGCCGGAATCGGCCCGGCTGGCAATGGAAAAGGCGGTCGCCGATATCGGCCGTTATCCGGATGCCAACGGCTTCGATTTAAAAGCAGCCATCACTGCCAAATATGATGTGCCGGCAGAGTGGATCACGCTTGGCAACGGCAGCAACGATATTCTTGAACTGGCCACCCACGCTTTCGTGCAAGCGGGCCAGGCCGCCATGTATGCGGAATATTCTTTTGTGGTGTATGCGCTGGCCACTCAGGCGGTCGGCGCGCGCGCCATCGTGGTCAAGGCCAAGGATTACGGCCATGACCTGGAAGCGATGGCAGCCGCCATCACCGACGACACCAAGCTGATCTTCATCGCCAATCCGAATAATCCTACCGGCAGTTTCGTCCCGGCCGCCGAGCTCGAGGCTTTCCTGGCCCGGGTGCCGGCGCACATCGTGGTGGTGCTGGACGAGGCTTACAATGAATACCTGCCGCCGGAGCTGCAATACGAATCGATCGCCTGGGTGCGTAAATATCCCAACTTGCTGGTTTCGCGCACCATGTCGAAGGCCTACGGCCTGGCCGGCCTGCGCATCGGCTTCGGCATCGCGCAGCCGGCGATCACCGATTTGCTGAACCGGATCCGCCAGCCGTTTAACGTCAACTCGCTGGCGCAGGCCGCAGCGGTGGCGGCCTTGAACGATACCGCTTTCCTGCAGCGTAGCGCAGAACTGAATCGCGACGGATATAAGCAGCTGACGCAGACTTTCGATGCGCTGGGCTTGGAATATGTGCCTTCGTTCGGTAATTTCGTCATGGTCAAAGTCGGCGAGGATGAGGCTGCCGGCGCGCGCGTCAATCTGGCATTGCTGAAACAGGGCATCATCGTGCGCCCGGTCGCCAACTATGGCTTGCCGCAATGGCTGCGCGTCACCATCGGTTTGCCGAATGAAAATGCGGCTTTCATCGATGCACTGAAAAAGCTGCTGGGCTGACGCCGGCGCTAATTTTAGCTTCGTTTAGCTCCGTTTGGCTTCGACTAATTTTTATTAAAGCATCACTCGTGTTCAAGAAAATCGCAATATTTGGTGCGGGACTGATAGGCGGTTCTTTTGCCCTGGCCTTGAAAAAGGCCGGGGTAGTGGAGCAGCTGGTCGGCGTCGGCCGTCATCTCACAACCTTGCAGCGCGCACAGGAACTGGGCGTTATCGACGTCATCGCCACCTCGGTGGCCGAGGCCGTCACCGGGGCCGACCTGATCCTGATCGCGGCGCCGGTAGCGCAGACCGGTGCGATCCTGGCCAGCATCCAGCCGCATCTGCAGGCAGGCACTATCGTGACCGACGCCGGCAGCACCAAATCCGATGTGGTGTCGGCTGCACGCGTGGCGCTGGGCGACAAGATCGCCCAGTTTGTACCGGGCCATCCGATTGCCGGCCGCGAGCAGAATGGTCCCGAGGCAGCACTGGCCGAGCTGTATGTCGGCAAGAAAGTGGTGTTGACGCCACTGCCGGAAAATGCCGAGCAAGATGTCGCCCGGGTCGCGGCTGCCTGGCAACAGTGCGGAGCGCTGATACATCGCTTGTCGGCACAGCAGCATGACGCGATTTTTGCCGCAGTCAGCCATTTGCCGCATGTGCTGGCGTATGCGCTGGTGGACGATATCGCCAACAAGCCGCACGCGGCTTCGCTGTTTCAATACGCCGCCAGCGGTTTTCGCGATTTCACGCGTATCGCTGGTTCATCGCCGGAAATGTGGCGTGATATTTCATTGGCAAACCAGAGCGCCTTGCTGAGCGAGCTGGATGCTTACCTGCTGCAATTGACGCGCTTGCGCGGTTTGCTGGCGGCCGGCGACGGCCCCGCACTGGAAGCCATCTACAGCAACGCACAACAAGCCAGGCACAATTGGATCAGCGCCATCGAGGCGGCGGAACAACAGAACAAGGAAGGTAGAGAGTAATGACTACGCAACGCAAGCAACACTATCCTGAATACATAGATCTGCACCCAGTGGCGCGAGTGCAGGGTACGGTCAAACTGCCCGGTTCCAAAAGCATTTCGAATCGCACTTTGCTGCTGGCGGCGCTGGCCGGTGGCACCACCCGCATTCTTGATTTGCTGGCATCAGACGATACGCTGGTCATGCTGATGGCGCTCAAGCAATTGGGCGTGGTCTGGGAACAGGCGGAAGGCACGCAGACTTATACCGTGCACGGCAGCAATGGCAGTTTCCCGGTGCACCAGGCCGATCTGTTCATGGGCAACGCCGGCACCGCGATTCGCCCGCTGACCGCGGCCCTGGCTGCGATGGGCGGCGACTACACCCTGCACGGCGTGGCGCGCATGCACGAGCGGCCGATCGGCGACCTGGTCGACGCCCTGAATGCGGTCGGCACGCGGATCGCCTACACTGGTGTTGCCGGCTATCCGCCATTGCATATCCAGCGCGGCCAGTTGCATAGCCGGCGCATGCAGGTACGCGGTAATGTTTCCAGCCAGTTCCTGACCGCCCTGCTGATGGCGGCGCCGTTGATGGCGAAGCATGAAGCGGTGACGATAGAGGTGAGCGGCGAGCTGATTTCCAAGCCCTACATTGAAATCACGCTAAACCTGATGCAGCGTTTCGGCGTGACCGTGGAGCGCGACGGCTGGCAGTCGTTTACCATTGCGGCCGGCCAGCAGTATCAAAGCCCGAAGGTCATCCACGTTGAAGGCGATGCCTCTTCCGCATCTTATTTCCTGGCAGCCGGCGCGATTGCCGGCGGACCGTTGCGGGTTGAGGGTGTCGGCAACAACAGCATCCAGGGCGATGTCCGTTTTGTCGAAGCTTTGCAACAGATGGGCGCCACCATCACCATGGGCGACAACTGGATTGAAGCATCGTCGAGCGGCGTGTTAAAAGCCATCGATGCCGATTTCAACCACATCCCTGACGCCGCGATGACGATTGCAGTGGCTGCGTTATATGCCGACGGTCCCAGCACCTTGCGCAATATCGCCAGCTGGCGCGTCAAGGAAACCGACCGCCTCAGCGCGATGGCGACCGAGTTGCGCAAACTCGGTGCGACGATTGAAGAGGGCAGCGATTACCTGCGGGTGACACCGCCCTCGCAACTGCAGGCGGCGACTATCGATACCTACGACGATCATCGCATGGCGATGTGTTTTTCGCTGGCCTCGCTGGATGGTGCAGCGTTGCGCGGCACCACCGTGCGCATCAATGACCCGCAATGCGTCGCCAAGACTTTCCCCGATTATTTCACCGTGTTCGCGCAAATCGCCGAGCAGACTTTATTGTAAGGTAGCGGCCGCGCATGAATTTGACACTTGCCGATGTGCGCGACGTGTTGCACCAGGCAACCTATGACCGCGGTCAGGAATACGTACGCCAGCGGCGTGTGCTTGCGGTGGAGCAGGACGGCGACGTCCTCAACGCCACGGTGCAGGGCAGCGGCAGCAACATCTATCAACAGGAAATCACGCTATCTGTGTTTCGCGATACGCCGGACATCGACAGCGTCTGCTCCTGCCCGGTCGGATCCAATTGCAAGCACGTGGCGGCAGCCCTGATTGAATATCTGCAGCGCTCATCCGCAGATCAACTGACGATCCCTGCCGGCAAGCCGTCGCTGCTGCAAGCGCAAATTCAGCCGGCGGCGCCGGCAAGACCTGTGCTTGAGTCTAAAGCCAACGCGCATGCACCGCTTGCGCGTCCGATGGAAGCCTGGCTGGCACGGGTGGAAAGTGAAATCGCCGCGCTCGGATCGGCGCCGGCGCAGCCATCCGGATTACGCCAGAAGGTCGCCACGCATCAAGTGGTTTTTGTCCTGACCGCCGCTTATAACGGCAAGAAAGCCGTGCTGCATTTATGCAAGGCGCAGCAGCGCCCGAACGGCCAGTTTTCATCAACGCAGCCAGTGACCGACGTGCCGCGCCTGCTATCCGATCCTGCCGTATTCCTGAGTCCGGAAGATCGTGATTTGATCGGTTTGTTTGTCGCCCAGAATGACGGCAACCATGCGCAACACGCGGCTTGCGAACTGAGCGGCAAGCTCGGTGCGCAATTGCTGCATTCGTTGCTGCAGCAGCAGCGCTTGTTATGGGCCAATTCCCTGGCCGATCTGGCCAAAGGCACCGCTTATCCTTTGCAGCTTGCCGCTACGCGTTGCGCCAGCTTGGCCTGGTATGAAGCAGTGGACGATAGCCGCGACGCCGCGCGCGACAAGTGGCAGCTCGGCTGGCAATTCGAGGCAGAGGCAGAGTCCGAGCCGGGGTCCCAGATCGCGTCCGGACATTTGCGGAAAAACGTCGATTACCTGCTGCCGACCGAGCCGCCCTGGTATATCGATAATCTGTCGTGCGGAGAGCTGTTGCTGCCGCATCGCAACGCCAGGATTTCCAGCAAGGCGCTCAACGATCTGGTGATACAAGCACCTTTGCTCGACCCTAAAGATCGCCTGGCCGTCGCTCAGCAATTGCTGACGCAAGGTTTGAACGATGTGATTCCGTTCCCGCCGCAAGTGCCGCAGACGATCCGCAAGGATATTGCGCCGCAGCCGTTACTGGTGCTGGGAAGTTTGCCCAGCGTCAGCAATCCGCTGATGCAGGATTTTGCTGAACTGCATTTTCGTTATGACGGTGAAATCGCCGCCACCCGATTCACGCCAACGCTAAGCCGCAACACGTCCGCAGGTATCGAGCAGATCGTGCGCGACCAGGATGCCGAAGCCGCCTTCGGACAGACGCTGACTGCGCTTGGCATGCAGCCCCTGCAAGGTACGCAACATCCGCTGGCGATGATGCCGGGCATGTTCATGCAGCCGGACCAGTCGTCCTGGATACGCTTTGCAAAAGAGGGTTTGCCAAGACTTGCAGCGCAGGGCTGGCTGATCGACAAACGTGCCGAATACCGCTTTGATGTCGCTGCGGTCGAAGACTGGTACGCCGAAGTTGACGAAGCAGCCGACGCGGCCGGCAACCTGGCCGCCAACACCCCGTTTGAGCTTGAACTGGGCATCGTGGTCAACCACCAGCGCGTGCCGCTGCTGCCGTTGCTGGTCAATTTGATTCGCCAGGCGCCGCAGGATTTCGATCCGCGCACGCTGGCCCAGCGTGACGACCAGGATGAATTGCTGGTGCGCTTGCCGGATGGCGTCCATGTCGCCATGCCTTGGGGCCGGATCAAGCCGATCCTGAACACCTTGGGCGAGCTGTATTTCGCGGAAAAGCCGGACGCTCCGATACGTTTATCTGCGCTCGATGCGGCGCGCCTGGCGGAACTGGATGCCGGCGCCAAGTTGCGCTGGGTCGGCGGCGATCGCCTGCGCAGCATGGGACAGAAACTCAGTACCTTCGGCGGCATCCAGAAGATTGCCGCGCCATCCGGGCTGCAAGCGACATTGCGCGATTATCAGCTGGAAGGATTGGCGTGGATGCAGTTCCTGCGTGAATACGATCTGGCCGGCATCCTGGCCGATGACATGGGTTTGGGCAAAACCGTGCAGACCCTGGCGCATATCCTGATTGAGAAGCAAAGCGGACGCCTGAGCGCACCGGCCCTGGTGATTGCGCCCACCAGCCTGATGGACAACTGGCAACAGGAGGCTGCACGCTTTACGCCGGATTTGCGGGTGCTGGTCTTGCAAGGAAAACAGCGGCTGGAACAATTCGAACAGATCGGCGAGTTCGACCTGGTCTTGACCACCTATGCCTTGCTGCCACGGGATGAAGAGCGCTGGCGCGAACATGCCTTCCATTTGCTGATCCTGGACGAAGCGCACTACATCAAGAATCCGCGCTCCAAGGTGGCGCAAAGCGTGGCGTTGCTCAATACCCGGCATCGTCTTTGTCTTACCGGGACACCGGTGGAAAATCATTTGGGCGAGCTTTGGGCGCAGTTTCATTTCCTGCTGCCGGGTTTGCTGGGAGATGAAAAATCCTTTAACCGGGATTTCCGGCAGCCGATCGAGAAGCAGGGCGACGCTGCCCGGCGCGCGTTGTTAAGCCGCCGCATCAAGCCCTTCCTGCTGCGCCGTACCAAAGACAAGGTCGCCAAGGAGCTGCCGCCGAAAACCGAGATGCTGCGTTCCGTGACACTGAGCGGGGCGCAACGCGATCTGTATGAAAACGTGCGTCTGGTGATGGATAAGAAAGTGCGCGAAGAAGTCGCCAAGAAAGGCGTAGCGCGCAGCCATATCGTGATCCTTGAGGCCTTGCTGAAATTACGCCAGGCTTGCTGCGATCCGCGTTTGCTCAAGACTGAATCGCAGCAAGCCGAGGCGGCGCAAGCTGACGTGCCGTCAGCCAAGCTGCTGGAATTGATGGACATGCTGGACGAGCTGCGCCAGGAAGATAGGCGCATTCTGGTGTTTTCGCAATTTACCAGTATGCTGGCGCTGATCGCCGCCGAACTGCAGCAGCGCGATATCGCTTATGCTTTGCTGACCGGCGCCACGCTGGACCGGGCAGAGGCGGTGCGCCGCTTTCAGGACGGCGAGGTGCCGGTATTCCTGATCAGCCTGAAGGCGGGCGGCGTCGGCCTCAACCTGACCGCGGCGGATACCGTGATTCACTACGATCCGTGGTGGAATCCGGCTGCGGAAAGCCAGGCCACCGACCGCGCCTGGCGCATCGGCCAGGACAAGCCGGTATTTGTCTACAAGTTGATTGCCAAGGGTACGGTAGAGGAAAGCATTCAGTTGCTGCAGCAGAAGAAAGCCGATCTGGCACAGGCAATGCTTTCTCCCGAGGGTGAAAGCCAGAATGTCGGATTGACGCAAGACGATCTGCAGGCAATTTTTGCACCTTTGTCCGAGTGATCGCCGCATTTCATACCGGCAATAATTTCATCAATAGTTAATAATTAACAATAACCTTCGAATAAGCTTCGAATAACCATCGAGTATCCCTATGCCCAGTCCCCACATCCCTGTCATCACGATCGATGGCCCAACGGCGTCCGGCAAAGGCACGGTGGCGCAAAAAGTTGCACAGCACCTGGGTTTCCATTACCTCGATTCCGGCGCCTTGTACCGGCTGACCGCCTTGTCCGTGATGCGGCGCGCCATACCGCTGGACGATGAGCACGCCTTGGCCAAGGCCGCCGAGCATCTGCATTGTCATTTCAACGGCGCCCACATTTTCCTGGCGAACGAAGATGTGTCGAATGATATCCGGGCGGAAGCAGTCGGCAATCTCGCCTCGAAAATTGCGGCAATACCAACCGTCAGGCAAGCCTTGTTTGGCCTGCAATTGAGTTTTCGGCAACATCCCGGGCTGGTCGCCGACGGCCGCGACATGGGCACGGTGATTTTCCCGCATGCCGGCTTGAAGGTGTTTTTGACCGCCAGCGTTCAAGCCAGGGCCCTGCGACGCCATAAGCAATTGATTGACAAGGGTTTTTCTGCTAATATGGAAGACCTCTCAAAGGATTTGACGGAGCGTGATGCGCGCGATAGCAACCGCAGCTCGGCACCGTTAAAGGCCGCGGAAGGGGCGTATTTGCTGGATACTTCTGCAATGACTGCCGACCAGGCGGTCGAACAAGTACTCAGCTGGTACGCCGCTGCCAAGCCTGTCTGAACAAGTAGTGTGAGGGGTGTTTTATCGCAAGCAAAAATAAAAGACATGCGAATGTCTTGTTTTTGCGTTGTTTTTTTGCAGCACCTTGGTGTTCGGCCTGACGCAAAGTCTGGCCGGACGTTGAAAAACCTAACCCAATATTGACCGCATCTTAGTAGGTACATTACGTAGATAAGGCGGCAATACTGTCAAACTAGTCAAAACTATGTCAATCACTGTTCTGTCCCCTGCATCTGCCGGCGCAAATGAATTTGCCGCGCTGTTTGAAGAATCGCTGTCACGTCAAGACATGCGTTCTGGTGAAGTGATTTCTGCTGAAGTCGTGCGCCTTGACCATAACTTCGTTATCGTCAACGCTGGCCTCAAGTCAGAAGCCTTCATTCCAATTGAAGAATTTAAAAATGACAACGGCGAACTCGAAGTAGCTGTCGGCGATTTCATCTCCGTCGCTATCGAATCGCTGGAAAACGGTTTCGGCGACACCATCCTGTCGCGCGACAAGGCCAAGCGTCTGGCATCGTGGCTCTCGCTGGAAAAAGCGATGGAGTCCGGCGAGATCGTGACAGGTACTGTCAATGGCAAGGTCAAGGGCGGCCTGACCGTTCTGACCAACGGCATCCGTGCCTTCCTGCCGGGTTCGCTGGTCGACACCCGTCCGGTCAAGGACACTACGCCGTTCGAAGGCAAGACCATGGAATTCAAGGTCATCAAGCTCGATCGCAAGCGTAACAACGTTGTGTTGTCGCGTCGCGCGGTTATCGAAGCTTCGATGGGCGAAGAGCGCCAGAAGCTGATGGAAACCCTGAAAGAAGGCACCATCGTTACCGGCGTCGTCAAGAACATCACCGACTATGGCGCATTCGTGGATCTGGGCGGCATCGACGGCCTGTTGCACATCACCGATCTGGCATGGCGTCGTGTTCGTCACCCATCGGAAGTGTTGACGGTCGGTCAAGAGATCACTGCCAAGGTTCTGAAGTACGATCAAGAAAAGAATCGCGTTTCCCTGGGCGTCAAGCAACTGGGCGACGATCCTTGGACCGGTCTGTCGCGTCGTTACCCGCAAAGCACCCGTCTGTTCGGTAAAGTCACCAACCTCACCGACTACGGCGCATTCGTTGAAGTCGAACAAGGTATCGAAGGCCTGGTCCACGTTTCCGAAATGGATTGGACCAACAAGAACGTGGCGCCAAACAAAGTCGTTCAATTGGGCGATGAAGTTGAAGTCATGGTTCTGGAAATCGACGAAGACCGTCGCCGTATCAGCCTGGGCATGAAGCAATGCAAGGCTAATCCTTGGGACGATTTCGCTGTTACCCACAAAAAGGGCGACAAAGTTAAGGGCGCGATCAAATCGATCACCGACTTCGGCGTGTTCATCGGCCTGGCAGGTAACATCGACGGTCTGGTGCATCTGTCGGATCTGTCCTGGACTGAAACCGGCGAAGAAGCCGTGCGTCGCTTCAAGAAGGGTGATGAGCTGGAAGCCATCGTTCTGGCAATCGACGTTGAGCGTGAGCGCGTTTCCCTGGGCGTCAAGCAACTGGAAGGCGATCCATTCAACAACTTCGCTGCAATGAACGACAAGGGCGCACTGGTTTCCGGTACGGTCAAGTCGGTTGAGCCTAAGGGCGCAGTGATCCAGTTGTCGGAAGAAGTCGAAGGCTACCTGCGTGCATCCGAAATCTCCCGCGATCGCGTGGAAGATGCCGGTACCCACCTGAAAGTTGGCGACACTGTTGAAACCATGGTCATCAACATCGACCGCAAGGCTCGCAGCATCCAGCTGTCGATCAAGGCGAAAGACAATGTTGAAACCCAGGAAGCAATGCAAAAGCTGTCTTCGGACTCCAATGCTGCTTCCGGCACAACCAGCCTGGGTGCACTGTTGAAGGCAAAGCTCGATAACAGCAAGAACTAAGCAATAATTAACTGAGCGAGTAAAAGCTAATGACAAAGTCGGAGCTGATTGCCCGCTTGGCCGAGCGTTATCCGCAACTGGTAGCTAAGGATGCGGATTACGCGGTGAAAACCATACTCGATGCAATGACGGACGCCTTGGCGACCGGCCAGCGTATCGAGATTCGCGGGTTCGGCAGTTTTGCGCTGAATCGGCGGCCACCGCGGATCGGACGTAATCCCAAGTCCGGCGACAAAGTGATGGTGCCCGAAAAACGGGTGCCGCACTTCAAGCCTGGCAAGGAATTGCGCGAACGGGTCGACGCGATGGTCGGGCAACCGATTCAAGAGGACTGAGTTGTAGTTGCTGAGTTAGTGTTAATGCGTGAGCAAATCGAAACGGCATCTTCGGATGCCGTTTTTTTTCACGTACAATTTCGCATCATTTAAAGTTATATTGTTTGCGTATTAGCCTTGGATTTGTAAATATGGCAAGATTCAAGCCGGCCAATTGCACATTCGAGTAGCGCGTTTGCTACCCGCTATTACCCAATCAAACGGAAAGGCATCATGAAAATCATTTCCCGAATTCTTTCGATCTTGCTCTTCGTTGTATTTTTTGGATTCGCCTTGCAGAACAAAGGCAACGTCGATCTCCAGTTCTTCCCTGGCACGACGATGCAAGGACCGCTGGTGCTGTTCCTGCTGGGCTTCTTTGTCTTTGGCGCGATCCTTGGCGTCCTGGCGATGGCGCCATCCGTATTCCGTCACCGCCGCAATGCCTCAAAAACAAAAAAAGCACTGACTTCCCTGCAAAAAGAACAAGAAGCACAACGGCTGGCAGAATCGCAAGCACCGCAACCGGACAGCATCAAGAATATATAATGCCGCCAAGTATTTAATTTGCTGCATCGCTGTACTTTGCAGCGGCAGCTTGCCGGCAATTCACACCTGAGATTCAGGTCACGCATAAAGCACAGTCCGTATGGAATTTGAAATTTGGTGGTTACTCGGTATCCCGGTCTTTTTTGGATTAGGCTGGATCGCCGCACGGGTCGATATCAATCAACTGATATCCGAGTCGCGCAGTTTGCCCCGTGGGTATTTCAAGGGTTTGAATTTTCTGCTTAACGAACAGCCTGACAAGGCTATCGATGCGTTCATCGAAATCGTCAAGCTCGATCCGGAAACCGCGGAGCTGCATTTCGCACTAGGCAATCTGTTCCGCCGCCGCGGCGAGACCGAGCGCGCGATCCGGGTGCACCAGAATTTGCTGGCGCGCCCCGATCTGGCGCAAGAGCATCGCCTGCACGCGCAATATGAGCTGGGACAGGATTACCTGAAAGCCGGTTTGCTGGATCGCGCCGAAGAGAGCTTCAATTTGCTCGCCGGCAGCCAATACGGGGCGCAAGCAGGGCGTGCTCTGCTCGAAATCTATCAGCGCGAAAAAGAATGGCTACGCGCGATTGAGGCGGCCCAGACTCTGCAGCAATCCGGCGCCGGCGGACGGCAAAAGGAAATTGCGCAGTTTTATTGTGAACTGGCGCAGGATGAATTGGTGGACGGTCATCCCGAGGCCGCCATGTCTCTGCTGGAAAAGGCGCTGAAAAACGACCGCAACAGCGTGCGCGCCACCATGTTGCTGGGCGACGTGCATCTGGCTCAGGGCGACGTCGAGGCGGCATTGCATGCCTGGCGCCGGGTCGAGCAGCAAAGCGTGCCGCATGTGGCGCTGGTGGCCCAGCGTTTGATGGATGGCTACCGTGCCGTTGGACGGCCACATGAGGGCGTCAGCTTGCTGCGCTCCTATCTGGCCGAAGCATCTTCCATCGATCTGCTGGAAGTGGTGTTCAAGGCCGTGCTGGAGCTGGATGGCGTGGAAGCCACCAATCAGCTGGTGAGCGATGAACTGCGGCGTACGCCGACCTTGCTCGGCCTGGATAAGCTGCTGGAAGCACGCTTGATGAAAATCGCGCCGGAAATGCATAGCGAGCTGTCGGTAGTCAAGAATCTGGTGCATGGTTATACGCAGAAGCTGGCGCGTTACCAATGCAGTCACTGCGGTTTCAAGGCACGTCAGTTCTACTGGCAATGCCCGGGGTGCAGCCGATGGGAAACCTACCCGCCGCGCCGTACTGAAGAATTGAACGTAATGAATTAATCCTGCTGGCCCGACATATCTATAGCGGGCAGCGCAGCGCATTCACGGAATAACATGAAAATTACTATTATCGGTACCGGTTATGTCGGTTTGGTCACAGGTGCTTGCCTGGCCGAATTGGGCAACGATGTATTTTGCCTGGATCTGGATCAACGCAAGATCGACTTGCTCAATAGCGGCGGCATTCCTATCCATGAACCGGGCCTGTCTGAAATCGTCAGCCGTAATCGCGCTGCCGGACGCCTGCATTTTTCCACCGATATTGCCGCCAGCGTAGCGCATGGCCAGGTGCAGTTTATCGCTGTCGGCACGCCGCCCGATGAAGACGGTTCCGCCGACCTGCAATACGTGGTGGCCGCGGCCCGCAACATCGGCAAATATATGACCGGCTTCAAGGTCGTCGTCGACAAGTCGACGGTGCCGGTAGGTACCGCAGACAAGGTGAGCGCAGCGATCCAGGCCGAGTTGGATGCACGTTTGGACGCACGTAAGCTGAGCGGCGAGGCGCCGCAATTCTCGGTCGTCTCCAATCCGGAATTCCTGAAAGAAGGCGCTGCCGTCGAAGATTTCATGCGGCCTGACCGCATCGTCATCGGCTGCGACGAAAGCGCCTCAGGCCAGCAGGCGCAAGCGCTGATGAAGCAGCTGTACCTGCCGTTCAATCGTAACCACGAACGCACATTCTGGATGGATGTACGTTCCGCCGAATTCACCAAATACGCAGCGAATGCGATGCTGGCGACCCGCATCTCATTCATGAATGAACTGGCCAACCTGGCCGACAAGGTCGGCGCCGACATCGAAGCCGTGCGCCATGGCATCGGTTCCGACCCGCGCATCGGCTATAGTTTCCTGTACGCCGGCTGCGGCTACGGCGGTTCCTGTTTCCCCAAGGACGTGCAGGCGCTGGAACGCACCGCACGCGCATATGGCCAGGAATTGCATATCCTGCGCGCGGTTGAACGAGTCAATAACAACCAGAAACACGTGCTGGGACAAAAGATCTGCGAGCGTTTCGGCGCGGACCTGAGCGGCAAGCATTTTGCATTGTGGGGCCTGGCGTTCAAGCCGAATACCGATGACATGCGCGAAGCTTCATCGCGCGTGCTGCTGGGCGAACTGATTGCGCGCGGCGCTAGCGTGGCGGTGCATGATCCGGTAGCGATGACCGAGGCCAAGCGGGTATTGGCGCTGGATCTTGCCGCTACGCCTGGCGCCTTTGAGCGCATCCGCTTTTGCGACAACCAGACCGATGCTTTGCAAAATGCCGACGCCTTGGTCATCGTGACCGAGTGGAAGACCTTCCGCAGCCCCGACTTCGAGCAGGTAAAAACGCTGCTCAAGACGCCGCTCGTCTTCGATGGCCGTAATTTGTACGAGCCCGAGGTGATGGGCGAGCTGGGTTTCGAGTATTACGGTATCGGCCGTTCGGTGCTGGCGCGTGGATAAGAACATGAATACATCTGCCTACAAGCTGCCCGCTTCCTTTGAAAACGTACAGATCCTGGTGGTCGGCGATGTCATGCTGGACCGTTACTGGTTCGGTGACGTAAGCCGGATTTCGCCAGAAGCACCGGTGCCTGTGGTCCGGGTTGAAAAGCGCGAAGAGCGTCTGGGCGGCGCCGCCAACGTGGCGCGTAATATCGCTACCTTGGGCGGTGCCGCCGGCTTGCTAGGCGTGGTGGGCCAGGACGAGGCTGGCGACGCCGTCGACAGCATGCTGGGCGAGATGGGGGTCGACAGTTTCCTGGCGAGGGATCCGACCATCTCGACCATCATCAAATTGCGCGTCATAGGCCGCCAGCAGCAATTGCTGCGCATCGATTTTGAAGAAGCCCCGACCGATGCCGTATTGCGCGACAAACTGACTCGTTTCAACACTCTGTTACCGCAATATCAGGTGATCGTCTTGTCCGATTACGCCAAAGGCAGCCTGGTCAATGTGGCGGACATGATTGCGGCCGCCAGGCAAGCCGGTAAATGTATCCTGGTCGATCCCAAGGGCGATGACTTCTCGCGTTATGCGGGAGCGACCGTCCTGACGCCGAATAAATCGGAGATGAAGCATATTGTCGGCAGCTGGAAGAATGAAGAAGAGCTGACCGCGAAAGCGCAAAAGCTGCGCACCTCCCTGCAACTCGAAGCGTTGCTGTTGACGCGCTCGGAAGAAGGAATGAGTTTATATACCGAGAAGGAAATCCGCCATTTCCCTGCCATGGCGCGTGAGGTATACGACGTCTCCGGCGCCGGCGATACCGTGATTGCCACGCTGGCAGTGATGCTGGGAGCCGGATTGCCGATTGCCGACGCCGTCGCGCTGGCGAACCGTGCTGGCGGCATCGTGGTCGGCAAACTCGGTACGGCAACCGTCAGCCGCGAAGAATTGCTGGGATAGCCTTCCATATTTACTATTTGCGGAACGCCGCTCCTGGCTAAGTCAAATCTTGTTTGTGGTGTAAACGTCAATTTTCCGTGTGCCCGTGATTATAATTAATTGGACGTTTTCGCGTCTGATTGATCATTTGTTTCACCAACACACTCATGGGAGAAAGACGAAATGCTGAAAAAATTATTGCTGATAGCCGGCATGTTGATGGCCACCGCCAGTTTCGCTCAGGTCGACGTCAACAAAGGCGATCTGTCCGCCCTGAACGGTATCAAGGGCATCGGTTCCGCTACCGCTAAACGTATTGTCGACGAACGTGGCAGAGGCGGTAACTTCAAAGACTGGGCCGATTTTCAAAGCCGCGTGCCAGGCATTGGCGACAAAAAATCGGTCAAGCTGTCACAGGCTGGCTTGCTGGTGAACGGTAAGCCGAAGGTGGGCGGAGAGGCCGCAACGGCGCCTGCCACCGCTGCGGCCAAGCCGGCAGCCAAGCCGGTAGCCAAGGGCAAGTAGGGTGTCCCGGCAGCTACCCGTTTCAATCCAGGCAGACAATACATGATGCAGCTACTTCGCCCCGTCCGCACTTCGGGGTTTTTTCTTTTTAAGACCGCTTGTGTGCTTGCCAAGTACTATTTGATCCGGTTTGTCAGGCTTTCATACGCCTAACAAAGTCTCATATTAAAATGAGCTTTTTGGACGAGACGCCTGCACACACTATGCCTTATCTGACTATCGAAGACACAATCGGCAATACGCCTCTGGTACAACTCAAACGCATCCCCGGCAGCGACGCCGCGCAACGAAATAACGTTATCCTGGGCAAGATGGAAGGCAACAATCCAGCCGGATCGGTGAAAGACCGGCCGGCGTTGTCGATGATCAAGCACGCCGAAGCGCGCGGCCAGATCAAACCGGGCGATACCCTGATTGAGGCAACCAGCGGCAACACCGGCATTGCCCTGGCGATGGTGGCTGCCATGCGCGGCTACAAGATGGTGTTGTTGATGCCGGAAAACCTGAGCGAGGAACGGCGTCAAAGCATGGCTGCGTACGGCGCCAAGATCATTCTCACTCCCAAGACCGGCGGCATGGAATATGCGCGCGATCTGGCCGAAAAAATGCAAAAAGACGGTGCGGGACTGATCCTCGACCAGTTTGCCAATCCGGACAATCCGCTGGCGCATTATGAAACCACCGGTCCCGAGCTCTGGCGCGACACCGAAGGGCGCATCACGCATTTTGTGAGCGCGATGGGCACCACCGGCACCATCATGGGAGTTTCCACCTACCTGAAGGAACAGAATCAGGCGATCCGCATAATCGGTGCGCAGCCGGAAGAAGGTTCGCAAATTCCAGGTATCAGAAAGTGGCCGGAAGCCTATCTGCCAAAGATATACGAGCATTCCAGGGTGGACCAGATTGAGTCAGTCAGTCAGGCCGCGTCCGAACATATGGCGCGCAGACTGGCAAGTGAAGAGGGGATTTTCTGCGGGATATCTACAGGGGGGGGCTGCGAAGTAGCAATCAGGATTTCACAGCAGGTAGAAAACGCGACGATTGTTTTCGTCGTTTGCGATCGCGGCGATCGTTATTTATCTACAGGTGTCTTCCCTGCCTGAAGCAAACTGCTTCAGGCAGGAACTCCGGACCTTGCCGACATGCTGATTACTTCAGCTTTTCGGCTTCGATCTTGCTCTTTGGCTTGAATTGCTTGTCGCTGATACGGAATTTTTCGCGACGATCGCCCATCAACGCACGCAACTCACGAATAGTCAGATCGCTGACTTCGTGCATACGGATCAGCAGCGATGCGCCAACCGGCAAGCGGCGATGGCGGATCTTGCTGATGACCGGTGGCGCTACTTCTAGCGAGCGCGAAAGTGCCGCATCATTTTTCAAATGCAACTTGTCGATTAATGAATCCAGCAGGTGGTTTGGGTCATAGGTCACCTGCTCATCGAGCTTGTTGCTAGTTGGTGCGTCTGGGGTAGTATTCATAGTCATAATCAATTGATTCCGTTATCCTAGTTGATATATGGGAAGTGTTTGTGCAATTTATACCGAACTATTACCAAGTGCACCTCCCAGTTTTATTGGCAGCCTTATAAGATTGCCGTATTTTATACTGATTTTGAGCACATATTTGTCATAAAGAAACTCCCTATCTTTTTCTTCATGGTACAGCTGATACCGCTAAGTACATTGCACAGCATGTTGTACATTACATTGGTAACAAACAACCTACCTTTGTTTAGTGACCAAATATACAAATAAGTTGCACAAGCTCAATTTAAAATTTTCTTATTACGATGTCTATTACTATTTAGTAACTTTCCGTAAAAATTGCAAGGAAAACCATTTTTACAACATATTTTAATTAATAAAATAGCAATAAAATTTGTTTTTGTCTATCCCTCCCTCAATATTTTCTGCCAGCCAGCTAAACCCAATTGATGCAAGGTTTGCATATTCTTGTTGAATATCTCGGATGCATCCGGGAATGCATCGACTGCGCGTTCGACGCTAATTTCGCGTAACAGATGCAAGGTCGGGTAGGGCGCACGATTGGTATAGTTGCTGATGTCGTCCGCCTCGGTGTCGGCGAACTGATAGTCAGGATGAAAGCTGGCAACCTGGATTTCTCCATCCAGCTCGAGTTCATCGACAGCTGCATCGGCGACATCAAGAAAATCGTTGTAGTCCAAAAAATCGCGTAATGCATCGGGATGTATCAGCAAAGTGGTGTCGACTGCCTCCGGATCTGTCTGGTGCAGAAATTCCAGCTCTTTCGCCAGGTCCGCCAACAGCTCTTCCGGCGTCTGCGCTGTGCTGACGACGTAGCGGATCTGATCCTTTATAAACACCGCCTTGGCGAAAGGACAGAGATTGAGTCCGATCACAGCGCGCTCCAGCCACAATTTTGTGTGAGCGATTACTTCGCTGGAGAATGGCGATAATGTTGCTGATGCAGAAGTTGTCATGGGGTAAGTATCAATATTTGCAAGGTGTTAAGACAAAGGTAAGGGTGAACCTGACGGCTTCAAGCCTTGCCGGCGCGCATATATCTACGCCATTCGTGCTCCATCGGGCAGAAATCGGGTTATTCTTCCGATCCCGTGATTGCGACAGGCCGGGTTTGATTCAACTTATATATAACAATAGGCGTTATGGCCCTTAAAGCAACTATTTTCAAAGCCGATCTGCAAATTGCCGATATGGATCGTCATTATTATCAGGAGCACGCCCTGACGCTGGCGCGTCATCCGTCGGAAACCGATGAACGTATGATGGTGCGCCTGCTGGCTTTCGCCCGTCACGCATCGGCCGCTTTGGCATTCGGCAAAGGCCTGTCGGATGCCGATGAGCCCGATTTGTGGGCCAAGGATCTGACCGGTGCGATTGATCTCTGGATTGAGGTTGGTCAACCCGATGAAAAGCGCATTCTCAAGGCTTGCGGACGGGCGGCGCAGGTGGTGGTATACAGCTACAGCAGCACCAGCCACATCTGGTGGAATCAGATCAGCAGCAAAGTGGCGCGCGCCCGCAACCTGACCGTCATCAATATTGCCGCGGCCAGCAGCGAGGCCTTGACCTGCTTCGCCCAGCGCAACATGCAGCTGCAATGCACGATCCAGGATGCGCAGATCTGGCTGACCGCCGGCGACCAGACCGTGGAAGTCGAACTTAGCGTCAGCAATCCCTGATTTTAATTTTGGTCACGAGCCACCCGCACCGCACGCCCCAGATCCACCACCGACATCGCATAAAAGAAACTGCGGTTGTATTGCGTGATGGAGAAGAAATTATCGGTGCCCAGCCAATACTCGGCCGGTCCCTGGCCGTTTTGCAAGTCGACCAGGCCGAATCGCATGTCATTCGGCAGCACTACGCCGGGCACCACGCCTGCCGCAGTCAGGTCATCCAGCGAATATTTGGCTTCCAGGCCCTGGCCGATAAATGCCTGCCAGCGGTTTTCGGTACTGGTGTCGGTCGAAAGCGTTGCCGGGAAGACGATGGGCATGCCGGTTTTCCAGCCGTGCTCTGCCAGGTAGTGGGCGACGCTGCCAATCGCATCGATTGGCGAATTGCGTAAATCGATTTTCCCCTTGCCGTCAAAATCCACGCCGTACTGACGTATGCTGCTCGGCATGAACTGCGGCCAGCCGATGGCGCCGGCGTATGAGCCCAACAAGGTAAATGGATCGATGCCCGATTCCCTGGCGTACAGCAGGGTATTTTCCAGCTCGCTGCGGAAAAACTGCATCCGTGCCTCGCGCGTAGGCGTATTCGGATAGTCGAATGCCAGCGTGGTGATGGCATCCATGACCCTGAAACTCCCGACATTGCGGCCGTAGACGGTTTCGACGCCGATGATGCCGACGATGATTTCCGCCGGTACGCCATATTGCGATTCTGCGCGGCTCAAGGCATCGGCATAGCTATTCCAGAAATCGACGCCGGCCTGGATACGCACCGGTTCGACAAAACGGGCGCGGTAGGCTGCCCAGTTCTTAGGCTTGCTCGCCGGCGCGGGTTTCATCAACTGGATGGCGCTGTCGATATAGCGCACCTTGTTAAACATGGTGACCAGCTCGGCTCGGTCGAAGCCGTTCTTTTCGACCATCTGGTCGATGAAAGCCGAGACTTCTTTCCAGTCGGCGAAATTGGCGAATTCTCCATCGTCGGCATTGCTGCTGACCTTACGTATCTGTGCCTGGACCCTTGTCGAAGCTGTCTTGCCGGAGTTGCTTTGCTGCGCCAGCAGGTTGGGACTTGCCGAGATCGCCAGTGCGATAGCGCAAAGCTGGACGACAGTATGGAGACCGGGAGTTGATTTCATCGACATTGGGAGAGCAGTAATTTTAGTTGTGCCATTAAAGGCGCTGGCGGCTTATTGTCCGGCCCGTAGTCGGCGCCGTATTGCAGGGCCTCGTACAATGCCATGAAGCGCTTGACCGCTATTTTGACAGATGGCGTTAGCGGCGAGTTACTTGCGCACAGCCGGCGACCGTAAGTGTCCGGCCCCTCATGCTTGTTGCGCGCCATGCCACGCCGCGCCATCTGCGCGCACAGCGAAGAGTATACAGTATCGAGCGGATTGCTCTTGTTTCGCGCCAACAGCAAAGGCAAGGTGACGCTGCCGACCGCAACCGTGCCGACGGCCAGCATCAGGATGATCAGGCTGCGCCAGTCGAATCCGTCAAATCCAAGCCAGTGCATCAGACCCATTTGCCGCGCCGGCGTGTAATTCAGCACCCATTGGTTCCAGCCGTTGCCTAGCGCTTCCCAATTGGCGCGCAGCAGAGCGGCCGAGGCGTTCAAGCCGGACCACCAGTTGGCCTGGCCGGCAGCGCCGCCCAGCAGGTTGCCGAAGAAAGAGCGCGGCAGCACATTGCTGAGCTGGGTTTCAATCCGGCTCGGCGCCACCGCCGCAGTCGGGTCGACTCTTACCCAGCCGCGCGGCGGCAACCAGACTTCGGCCCAGGCATGGGCGTCGGACTGGCGCACCGTCATCATGCCATCGACCGCATTGATTTCACCGCCCTGATAACCGGTCACTACGCGCGCGGGAATCCGTGCTGCGCGCATCAGCGCCACAAAGGAGCTGGCATAGTGTTCGCAAAAGCCGGCGCGGCTGGAAAACAGAAAATCGTCGACGCTATCCCTGCCCAGCAGCGGCGGTTCTAGCGTGTAGCTGAATTTTTCATGGCGAAAGAAACTCAGTACGGCGCTCACCAGCGCAGCGTCGTCGGGCCATTTTTTACGCAGGTCGGCCGCAAATTCCTGGGTGCGCGGATTAAAATTATTCGGCAACGCCAGCGCCTGTTGCATGCCGCTCGTTGATATCGGATCCGATGGCGCGGGTTTCAGATTCGAGGTGACATCGTAGCGTACGCGCTCATTGATCGCGCGTGCTGCGCGAATCTGATGCTCTGCCGTCAGCCGCACCGGAATTCCCTCCAGCGCCGGCGCCAGTTGCGGCGTTTCCAGCGCAAACAGCCAGCGCTGGCCATTCGCTTCCATCGTTATTTGCTGGCGTACTGTAGTTGACGAGCCAGGGTCGGGATTGAGGCTAAGGTTGGACACGGCCTGAATATGAGGCGCGGTATCGGCTGCAGGATCGCTTGCCTGTCCCTGCGTCCAGGTACGGCCATCGAAATCATTCAGCACCGCGCCCCGCCAATACAACTTGGCAGGGGCGGGCGGTGCATCGATGAATTTGACGCGGAATGCAATCTCATCGGATAGAGCCAGTTGCGCGATATTGCCGGGCGCCATGCTGTCCGACAAACCTGTACGGCCGCCGTGGGCATCGCCAGGCAAGCCCCACAACGGCCCCTGGATTCGCGGAAACAGCAAAAACAGAATCAGCGTCAGCGGCAACGCCATGGCCAGCACCAAGGCGCCCAGGCGCAGCCGCTGCTTGAGTGGCGGCACCAGGCCGGTATATTGAAACGATAGCTGTGCCGTCAAGATCAGCACCAGGGTCGCCATCATCCACAGCAAGGACAGCATGGATTGCGAATAGAAAAAACCGGTAAGCAGCAAAAAGAAACTCAACAGCAGCACCACGAACAAATCCCGCCGGGCGCGCATTTCCAGTAATTTAAACGTCAGCAATAACGCCAGCATCGCCACCCCGGCATCGCGTCCGAGCAAGGTGTGGAAATCGATATAGACTCCCGCCATGGCGAGTGCCGCCAGCGGCAGCAACAGCCATAGCGGCGGCAAGCGCTGGCCGCGCAAGGTAATCCAGGCGCGCCACAGCAGCAGCCCGCCGCAGATCAGCGAGGCCCACCAGAACAGATGCAAAAAATGCGGCAGCAACACCATGGCGCAGGCGCTGAGCAGCAGCAAGGTATCGCTCTTGTCGCGCGGCAGCATGTGCATATACGTGCTTGAGTTGCGGAACAAGGGCTTGCTCTCAAGCTCGGCTCTGAGCTGTTGCATGGGCCGGTTCATGGCGCACCTTGGTATAGCGCCAGCGCGCGCAGACAGGCGCGCTGATGGGCCGGTCCGAGTGCTGCGGCATGGATGTTGTCGCCGAGGCGGAACGCATACGGCAGCTGGCGTGCTTCCGCTTCCAGTATCCAGCGCGTCATGCGCGAGAGTTTGTCTTCGAGCGCCATGTCGTAAGGCAGCGCATCAAAATCAATCGATAAATCGCTGACCGCGCCGCCTTCGAACTGCTTGGTGATCAGCTTGGGGTCGAGATCGGTATCCAGCCTGGCGATTTGGCGCCAGGCCAGGTGCTTGAGCGAGTCGCCGTTTTGATAGGTCCGGATCCCGGCAAAATCCTGATGCCCGGCGACGCCGTCGCCATCGCTTCTTTCGATGGGCGCCAGCGGCAGCGGCGGGGTCGAGGTCGAGGCTTCCGGCTGCGGGTAGACCAAGGCTTTGCTATCCGGTTGCCAGTAACTCCAGGCGCGCAGCAAGCCAAGCGGAAAGCGCGTTTGCAAACGTATCCTGGGCGCCGGCTGCCAGCCGCGACGGGTGGTGGTGACCGCCAGCGTCAGATGGCTGGTGCTATGGGCCGTGACATCTGTCGCCCGTTCCATGGCCGGCAAGCCGCGTCCGATGAAGCCGAGCCGGATCGCATAACGGGTATGCTTGCGCCGGTTCGCCAGATGCAGCTCGAACAGCGCATCTTCGCCGGCGAATACCGCAGCTACCTTGCCGGCGGTCAGATGCAAATAGGCCAGGTTACGGAAAGTCAGATGCATGTCGATGACAGCGCAGGCAGCCAGCAGGAAGGTCAAGCCAAAGCCAAGGCTCAGGTTGTAATTGATGGAACATAAGAACAGCAATATCAGCATGACGGCAAAAGCAAGACCGGGTTTGCTCGGTACGATGAATACCCGCCGCTGGGTGAGAAAAACCTCTCCCGGTTCGGCATCGCGTAGCTGGAACAAGGACCGATCCAGCCAATCCCGGAATCGTTTGCGGAGAGAGGTCAGCATGGTGGCGGTCGCAGACTGATAGCGAAGCAAGGGCGGTTAGCGGTTTACACCGCGACCGATTTCATCAACTGCAACACCAGGTCGCGCGCACCAAGAGTGCTGCCTGCGTGCGCTTTCAGCGGACGCAGGCGATGCGCTGTCACGGGGACCAATACCGCCTGGACATCCTCGGGAATGACATGGTTGCGGCCTTCCATGGCAGCCCAGGCCCGGGCCGCCTGCAGCAATGCGATTGCGGCGCGCGGGCTCATGCCTTCTGCAAACAAGCCATTTTGGCGCGAAGCATGCGTCAGCGCCTGTATGTAATCGATCAATGAGGCTGAGGTATGGATCTGCTTCAATGCCAGCCTGGCTTCGATTAACTCAGCGGCTTGCATCATCGGGGCGATGGATTTCAGCAAGATGCGGCGATCCTCCCCCATCAGCAGCGCGCGCTCGGCGGTGGCGTCCGGATACCCCAGCGACAAGCACATCAGAAAGCGATCCAGTTGCGACTCGGGCAGGGCGAAAGTGCCAACCTGATGGGCTGGGTTCTGGGTTGCGATGACGAAGAACGGCTCTGGCAGGTCGCGCGTGACGCCTTCGGCGGTGACCTGGCGTTCTTCCATCGCTTCCAGCAGCGCTGACTGGGTCTTGGGCGTGGCGCGATTGATTTCATCGGCCAGCAGCACCTGGGTGAACACCGGCCCCGGATGAAACACAAAGCTGCTTTTCTCGCGGTCGAAAACCGAGATTCCCACCACGTCCGCCGGCAGCAGATCGCTGGTAAATTGCAGGCGATTGAAGCGCAGCCCCAAGGAAATGGCCAGAGCATGCGCCAAGGTAGTCTTGCCGACACCGGGCACATCCTCAATCAGAAGATGGCCGCCCGCCAGCAGGCACACCAATGCCTGGCGGATCTGATGATCCTTGCCGACGACTATTTGACCGACTTGCTGTGCAACTGCGTGGATTTTTGCGAACATGGGTTTGTCTGGTGAGGGCAGCATAATAGAGAGAGTCGGGAGAGAGAATCATACAAACTTCCCTGGAATTAGCCTAGGAATTATGGGGTTTTTCTTAAGGCGGCCCTGATTTCCCGCCGCGGATTAGGACGATGTATGTGCATCTGCTCATTATTGTCCCGTTTCTTGGGTACACTAGTCATGTTGCCGCACCGTTTCGCAGCTCGATTTACAGCACTATTTGCGGCAAGACCTTTGGCGAGATCAATTGACTACTGCTTTCTACACTCACCCTGACTGCAAGCTGCACGACATGGGCCCAGGGCATCCAGAATCGCCGGCGCGGCTACAGGCGATCGAAGACCAGCTGATCGCCAGCCGTATCGACCAGTTGCTGGATCACCGTAGTCCGCCATTGGCGCGCGAGGGCGACCTGGCGCGGGTTCACAGTGCAGCCATGATCGCCCGGGTGCGCGAACATAGCCTGGCTTTGGCCGGCACGGCTGGCATCTATCCGCTGGATCCCGATACTTCAGTCAACGCGCATAGCTGGCAAGCGGCGCTACGTGCCGCAGGCGCTGCATTGGCCGCGACTGACGCGGTCATCGCGGGTGACATCGACAACGCGTTTTGCGCGGTGCGTCCGCCCGGACATCACGCCACCTCGAACGCCTCCATGGGATTTTGCCTGTTCAATAACATTGCGCTTGCGGCTCGCCACGCGCTTGAGGCGCACGGCTTGGAGCGGGTGGCGATTGTCGATTTCGATGTCCATCATGGCAATGGCACCGAACAGATTTTTGCGCAGGATCCGCGCGTGCTGATGGTGAGTTTTTTCCAGCACCCGTTTTACCCGTACAGCGGTACCGAGCCGGAAGAGGGTGACAATGCCGTCAATATTCCTGTGTCAGCCTATAGCGATGGCAGCATAGTGCGGCAATTGGTGGCAGAACAATGGCTGCCGGCGCTGGATGCGCACCGTCCGCAGATGATTTTTGTTTCCGCCGGCTTCGATGCGCACAGAGAAGACGATATGGCGCAGATGGGCCTGGTCGAGGCCGACTATACCTGGCTCACCCGGCAGATCATGCGAGTCGCTGCCCAGCATGCACAAGGCCGCATCGTCAGTTGCCTGGAGGGCGGCTACAACCTGTCGGCGCTGGGGCGCAGCGTGGTTGCTCATATGAAAGTATTGGCCGAACTCGAATAATTATGCGGTCGCAGGACCATGGGCAAGACGCGAAGAACGCCGGGCTAACGGCGATTTACCGCCCTTGGCCACATAGAGAGCGGCGTCAAGGATAAGGTAGAACCCAAGGTAGAACCGAAATAAGTCCGTACAATAGCGGTTTATTTTAGTCAGACAAGACAACGCATGTCCATACAATGGTTCCCAGGTCACATGAACGCCGCCCGCAAGAAGGCGGCGGAAGCTATGGAGAAGGTCGATCTTGTGATCGAAGTGCTGGACGGCCGTTTGCCGCAAGCCAGTTGCAATCCGATGATCGAACAGCTGCGCGTGTTTCGCCAGCGCCCCTGCCTGAAAATTCTCAATAAGAGCGATCTGGCCGATCCCGCCGTCACACAGGCCTGGATTGCGTATTACAACAGCCAGAAAAACGTGCATGCAGTGGCGCTGAGCTGCAAGAAGCCTTCGGATGTCGCCAAGATACCTGGTTTGTGCCTGACGCTGGCGCCGCACCGCGGCACGCCCCTGAAGCCATTGCGCATGATGATCATGGGGATACCCAACGTCGGCAAATCGACGCTGATGAACGCCTTGCTGAAGCGCCGCGTGGCGGCGGTAGGCGATGAGCCGGCCGTGACCAAGGTTCAGCAACGCCTCTACCTGGGTAACAATATGGTGTTGATCGACACCCCTGGCATGCTATGGCCGAAGATCGCCCACCCGAGCGACGGCCTGATGCTGGCCGCCAGCCACGCCATAGGCACTAACGCACTGATTGAGGAAGAGGTCGCGACGTTTCTGGCCGACGAGCTGCTGATTCGCTACGCACCCTTGCTGGCGGCGCGTTACGGCATCAAGACGGAAGGTATCGATGGCGTCAGCGTAATCGAAGGCGTAGCGCTGCGTCGCGGCTTTCGCCTCAAGGGCGGCGATCTTGACCTGGAGAAGGCCGCGCATACCTTGTTGCAAGATTATCGTACCGGCGCGCTTGGCCGCATTAGCCTGGAAACACCGCAAACCCGTGCCGCCTTGCTGGCGCGCCACCAAGAGGAAATAGCGCAGCGTCTGGCTGATGCTGCGGCAGAGGCGGAAAGCGACAATCAGAGCAATCAGAACAATACGAGATAGCGCGCCTCAGCTTCGCTATAAGCCCGCAACGACCATGTCGCTGCGGGTTTTTTATTGTCCCGAGTTGACGTATGTGTCGCTTTCGAAACAGCAGCTGCATGGCTGAATTGACAATCAAATTTACATTTCTATTTACGTCGCTACGTCTGGCGATGGAATAAGCCGCACTTTTATCAAATCACTTCACATGCCCGGTATTGTCGCGAATTCTAGCTTTTCGAGGATGCATGAGGGCTTCTGTTCACCGTTTAATTCGTTGTAATTGCCGCCACATAAAATGTTGTTTTTACATCGAATTGGCGACTTATTGCGGTGATTGTCAATTTTTTTATTGAAAATTTCTTCGATTATCATTTTATTAATTGGAAGAAACATATTTATCATTTCCATGCGGAAATATGCTGAGAGATTTGCTTTGGATTAGAGAGCTTCCACTTTAGCTATGTGAACAATTGTTACCTTTTTATTTTTAGGTTCGAAATTTTTTTGATTGTGATATATGAAATTTGTATAACTTGACTATGCCAGTATTCATAAGGCTTTCAGGCATATTTTTTTGAAAAACAAATTGAAAAATCATGATTTATTTAAAAAAATAGATCGTCATATATAAATTTTTTCGTTGTTTATTGGAGACTTTGGGGAACTTATTTTAATGACATAAATGCCAATTGAAATTAACATTTGCATCGTTTCGTAAAACATGAGTTTGGACATTTATTGACGTTCAAATTGCAGCAATAGGCAGTCAGTTAAACGCACAGATGCAAACCTGCGCCGCGCACGATGGAATGTCATCCTTTTGGGCTAAGTGCTTCACCGGCTTGACAAGGCATATGCGTGGATTTGGTAGCGTTTGCACAATGGAAGAACGAATGCGAAGAACTCAAGACATCTGAGAATGTTATTTAAAGTCAAATATTGTTAACTTTTGATGGCGGCAAAAGCGGCACAAAATTCCGCCAGCTTTACAAATTATCAGAGCTCCTAATTTTTCACTCGAGGTTTGAGGCAAGTGGCCAAATCACTTGAACTTTCCATCTTTGATGCGATGAAGCCGAGTTCTCTTTGGTCAGGGAAGTGCCAAATTTTCGAGGGGGAAAGATGGGTAAGTTGCATCAGATGGTTTCATTCAAAGGGCTGGCGCATAGCGCGGCACTGCTGCGCAACAAGCTCGGCATGCCTTTCAGCCTTGCGAAACTGATCCTGCTATTTACCGTGAGCATGTCGCTTTCGGCAAGTGCGATGGCGCAATCTGCATACGCCGCCATTAGCGCCGCACGTCAATGGCTGACATTGGCCGATGCCGATCAGGCAGGGCAGATGTGGGAGCAAAGCGCTGCCTTGATGAAGGGGCAGTCGGACCGGAAAACCTGGATCGGTTACATCGGCGGCATGCACTGGTCGGACGAGGGCCAGTTGGCTACGAGTATGAGTACGAGTCGATAGAGACTGCGGCCAAATAATGCCTTGTCGGCGTTCGCTCCGCATCCTTCAGAAACCCCTCAATTTTCAAATTCCATGTGGTCTCGCATGCGCGATCAGTCTGATCCCATGCCGTAAGCCGTACCACCATTTGCATAGAGCCAGTCATGAATAAAATTTACCGCACCGTTTATAGCGAAGTACTTGGCACCTGGGTCGCCGTTTCCGAAAATACTGCGGCTCGCGGCAAGCGTAGTAGTTCAGCGGTAACCGGGGCATTGGTGACGGTCGGGGTCGCAGCGCAATTGTTCTTGTTTGCGCCTAATTACGTGTTTGCACAAACATTGCCAGAGGCGCAATGTACTTCAGGGAGCGGTGGCACTATGTACACTGCCGATCCTACATGCGTTAACTACGTTAACAACACCAGAATTTACCTTAACAGTTTGTCGACATCTACATCGACAACTGTAGGCAGTCTGTCGACTGGTATTAGCACGTCACGAGTGGCGGAAACCTCTTTGTCCACCGGTCTGAGCACCGCCAACAGTAATGTGACATCGCTGTCGACTTCAACTTCGACAGGCATCAGCACGTCACGAGTAGCGGAAACCTCTTTGTCGACCGGTTTGAGTTCGACCAACAGTAATGTCACCTCGCTGTCGACCGGCATTGCCTCGTTGTCGACCGGTCTGAGCACAACCAACAGTAATGTATCGTCGTTATCGACCTCAACTTCG
>NZ_FNOR01000039.1 GCF_900107095.1 Collimonas sp. OK242 | reverse complement strand
CGTTTTTCATAATGAAATCTTCTTCTCCGTTTCAAGTGAACCCATCATAGCGAGCCGCCCATGCGCCACTCATTGACCGCGGTCAATTTTCGACGTATTTGGTAAAGCCATCCTGGTGTGGTTTTGAAAGACCTGAACGCGTGTGAAATCACGGCGCTGCCGCCGCAAGCAGCGTAAGAGTAATGTCAGTGCCGGACGCCATTCACAAACGCTATATCACGTATCAGATACCATGATTAGACATCGCTGGCTCAGCACTCCTATACTTTTTTTAAGGAAAAATTTAATTTCATTTAATGAGGAGTGCACACCATGTCTACATTGACCACAAATGCTTCAATCAGAACGAATAGGAATAAAGCGCCTTTGACTTTAAGTGTGGCTTCACTCATTGCTGTGCTGTTTGCAGTCAATGTACGTGAATCGCTCGATGCAGCAACCGCTGGCGATAAATCGGACGCCGCCTTTACGTGGGGAATGTAGTAACTGCCGATTGGTAGCGTTCGCCGCAGGAAAGAGGATCGGAGTGACCATCTGATTCACCCGGGGCCTTTTACTAGATTCGGATTAGGGTCTGATATGAACCCAAGTAACGGTTGTGGCATGGGCCGCCCGGAGCTTGGGAGGCTTACCCGAGGCGGCGTAAATGGAAAAAACCGTCATCCTCGCTGAATTGATGTTGTCACGTGCTACGGCATTCTCAACAATGCACCGGATTATTTCCGGGTTTTCGCGCGCTTTTCCGGCTGCGGATCAAGTCCGACGATCTGTTGAATCAACGCCGCGCCGTCGCTCATCAGAAATTTCTTGAAGGCTTCCGCTACCGGCGGCAAGCGCTTGTTTTTGCGATGGACGACATACCAGTTCAGCATCAGCGGAAAATCCTGCACGTCGAGAACCACCAGGCTTCCCGCCTGCACTTCCAGACCGATAGTGTGGGCTGACAGAAAGCTGATTCCCATGCCTGCAATGACCGCTTGTTTAATGGTTTCTGTGCTTTTGATTTCCATTGCAATGTTGATGTGATCGAGATTGGCGCCAAAGCCTTCTTCCATCGAATGCCAGGTGTCCGACCCTTTTTCCCGCACCACAAACTGTTCGCGCATCAGAACGCTCATCGGGATGCGCTTTTTCTGCGCGAGAGGATGGCTGGGTGCAGCCACGATGACATAGGGGTGAGGGGCAAAGGCCTCATTGATCGTATCCATGTCGGCCGGCGGACGTACCATGATTGCCAGATCGGTCATGTTTTCCGCGAGCTGGTCCAGCAGTTCCTCGCGATTATGGACCGTAAAGTTGAGCGTGACGCCTTCATGGCATCTGGCAAATTCAACCAAAAGCCGCGGAAAAAAATAATCGCCGGCGCTAATCACGGCGACGTTCAACTTGCCTCCCGAGACACCCTTGAACTGTGCCATCGCTTCCTCGGCCGACTGGAACTGCTGGATGATCACGCGACTGTAACCCAGCAACTCAGCGCCGGCCGGTGTCAGATAAATCTTTTTACCTAACTGCTCGAACAAGGATAGCCCGGCATGGTCCTCAAGTTTCTTGACTTGGGTCGATACTGCAGGCTGCGTCAGATGCAATTCCTCTGCGGCGCGTGAAAAGCTTGAGAGGCGGGCTACCGTTTCAAACACTTTTAGTTGGCGGAGCGTGGCGTTTTTCATTTTCGGGGCCGTCGCATATATAAGTAATAAGTAATCATTATAATTAAAAACTTTAACTATCACTGATAGTTCTTTGAAGTTACGATGTGTCTTAGCCCAGACAAGCGCGGGCTATTCAGGCTTTCAAAAATGATGGCAGTGCATGCGTAGGGCAATCGATGAACAGCGCGGGTTTCACCCACCCGACAACATCAACTGAGCTGTCATTTATTCCGGAATTTTCGGTAGCTCCCCTCGAGGTCGCGTGCAGATACGGGGTGGCAGCGACCATGCCCGAAGCAAAAATGAATATCCGGGAAAAATATAATGCTAATCGGTATTACGCTGGAAACGCGGCCGGGAGAAATCCGGGTCGCGGCGACTCCGGAGATGGTAAAAAAGCTGGTGGCAGCCAAACACCAGGTTTTGGTGCAGTCCGGCGCCGGCATTTTATCCAGTATTACCGATGAAGCCTACGCAACTGCGCGCACGTATCTGGCCGTTGCTCGCATCCCGAAAATAAGCCCTGTGATATACCGGACCTTTCCGCTCGAGCAGGCGGCCCAGGCTCATGCGCTGATGGGCATATCGGGAAAATCATGCTTACGATTTAGGCATGCTGTTCGGAACTGAAGGCTGGTTGAAAAAAGACAGAAAAATCAACGGACTGCTTGATAAATCTGCCACGGTTTCAAGGTGTGCAAAAATGAAGATTACTTCGCAAAATGGGATGAAAATTGACCGTGGTCAATGCCGCTCTGCCAGCCCGGTCGCTATGATGGCGACATCCGAGACGACACTGCGCCCAAGCGCACGTCCCCAAGCCTGATACAAATAATGCATCATAGAGAGATAACGAACTCCAGGAGACAAGCATGAGCAAAGCATTAGATGGTGTCCGTATTCTTGATTTCACGCATGTGCAGTCGGGACCGACCTGTACCCAGCTGCTGGCCTGGTTCGGGGCCGATGTGATCAAGGTCGAACGTGCCGGAGAAGGAGATGCTACACGCGGCCAGCTGCGAGACATCCCCGACGTGGACAGCCTGTACTTCACGATGCTCAACCACAACAAGCGTTCGGTCACTTTGGACACCAAGAAGCCGAAAGGCAAGGAAGTGCTCGAAAAGCTGATCAAGACCTGCGATGTGCTGGTCGAGAACTTTGCGCCAGGCGCGCTGGATCGCATGGGCTTTACCTGGGAGCGCATTCAGGAACTCAATCCGCGCATGATCGTCGCCTCAGTCAAGGGTTTCGGCCCGGGCCCCTACGAGGACTGCAAGGTGTACGAAAACGTCGCGCAATGCGCCGGAGGTTCTGCCTCGACCACCGGCTTCGACGATGGACCGCCGATGGTCACCGGCGCGCAGATCGGCGACAGCGGCACCGGCCTGCATCTTGCGCTGGGGATTATTGCGGCACTCTACCAGCGCAACAGCACCGGACGCGGGCAGAAGGTGCTGGCGGCGATGCAGGACAGCGTGCTCAATCTGTGCCGCGTCAAGCTGCGCGACCAGCAACGGCTGGAACAGACCGGCGTGATGAAGGAGTATCCGCAGTATCCCGACCAGCATTTTGGCGACGCCGTGCCACGCGCCGGAAATGCCTCCGGTGGCGGCCAGCCCGGCTCGATCCTGAAATGCAAAGGCTGGGAGACGGACCCGAATGCCTACATTTATTTCATCACCCAAGGCGCCGTCTGGCCCGCGGTGTGCAAGGTGATAGGAGAGGAAAGCTGGATCACCGACGAGGCTTACGCCACGCCAGCTGCGCGCCTGCTGCACCTCAAGCCGATCTTCGCGCGCATCGAGCAATGGACCATGACCAAGGACAAGTTCGAGGCGATGGATATTCTCAACAAGTACGACATCCCGTGCGGCCCGATTCTATCGATGAAGGAAATCGCCGAGGAGCCGGCGCTGCGCGCAACCGGCACCATCGTCGAGGTGGATCACCCGACGCGCGGCAAGTACCTGACGGTGGGTAATCCGATCAAACTGTCCGACAGCAGCACCGACGTGACGCGCTCGCCGTTGCTGGGTGAGCATACCGAGGAGGTGATGGCGCAACTAGGCTATAGCAAGGATCAGATTGCAGCGTTGCGCGAAGAACATGTGATCTGAGCTGTCGGCAATACCAGCAGATTGCTCATCACGTCGAATTGTCCCCATCATGAAAAATCTCGATCTGCTGGAAAATCAGCTTTCCGCGGCGCCTGCGAGCAAGGGTAAATGCGTGTCAGCGGCAAACGCCGCTGATCAGGATACGCCCTTGAAAGAGGATATCCGCATGTTGGGCCGTCTCCTCGGCGACGTATTGCACGAGCAGGAAGGCGAACCGGTTTTCGCCGTGGTCGAAACCATTCGGCAGACTGCCGTGCGCTTTCGGCGCGAGTCGAACGCACAGGCCGGCGGCGAACTCAACAAATTGCTGAAAAAATTGACGCCTGCACAAACCATTACAGTCGTCCGCGCGTTTTCGTATTTTTCGCATTTATCGAATATTGCGGAAGACCAGCACCATAACCGGCTGCGGCGCGCGGCCTTGCTGACCGGCGAAGCGGCGCAACCGGGGAGCATCGGCCATGCGTTGGCGCAGCTCGATGCTGCCGGCATAGCAAGCGATGCGGTCCGGAGTTTTCTCAAAAATGCCCTGATCTCTCCGGTATTGACCGCCCATCCGACCGAAGTCCAGCGCAAAAGCGTCCTGGATGCCGAGCACGACATCGCGCGTCTGCTGGCCGAGCGCGACTTGCCGTCGACGCCGAACGAACGCAAGCGCAATAGCGCGCTGCTGCAAGCCCGCATCGCAAGTTTGTGGCAGACTCGGCTGCTGCGCTCGTCCAGGCTGGCGGTCGAGGAGGAAATCGATAACGCACTATCCTATTACCGCCAGACCTTCCTGCGTGAACTGCCGGCGCTCTACGAGGACATTGAGGAGGAAATCAGTGCGCGATTTCCGCAACCACCGAAACAACGGATCGTGCATTCCGAACTGCCGCCGTTCTTGCAGATGTCGAGTTGGATAGGCGGCGACCGCGATGGCAATCCAAACGTCAACGCGGCAACAATGCGGCACGCGCTAGCGCGCCAATCGACCACCATCCTCGATTTCTACCTGGAAGAAGTGCACGCGCTCGGCGCCGAATTATCGGTTTCGAGCTTGCTGGTGAATGTCAGTTCGGAGCTGCAGGCCTTGGCCGACATGTCGCCCGACCTGTCAGTCCATCGTGCCGAGGAACCTTATCGACGCGCGCTGATCGGCATCTATGCACGTCTGGCAGCGACTACGCGCGCTTTGGGTAGCAGCATCATCCTGCGCCGGGAAGTCGGTCCCGCGCCGCCGTATGCCTGTGCGGCCGATTTCAACAATGATCTGCAGATATTGGTGAGCTCACTCAAGCTGCATCACGGGACGGCGCTGATCAAACCGCGCCTGGCGATGCTCAAGCGCGCCTCCGAGATATTCGGTTTCCATCTCGCCACGCTGGACATGCGTCAGAGTTCAGACGTGCATGCGCGGGTGCTGGCCGAATTATTTGCCCGCGCCAGGGTGGAACAACACTACGACGCGTTGCCGGAGCGCGGAAAAGTCGCATTGCTGCTGGACGAGCTGTGCAAGCCACGCCTGCTGTATTCGCCTTATCTCAGCTACTCGGACGAGACCAATTCGGAACTGGCGATCCTGCATGCCGCAAGTGAAATGCGCCTGCGCTACGGCGAGCGCGCCATCCGCAACTACATTATTTCGCACACCGAGAGCGTGTCCGATTTGCTTGAAGTGCTGCTGCTGCAACGAGAAACCGGCCTGCTGCGGATCCAGTGGAATGATCAGACCGAACAGTCATCGGATGCGGAAATGAGCTTGATGGCGGTGCCGCTATTCGAGACCATATCTGATCTGCGCTGTGCCGCAAGCATCATGGAAAGTCTGATGGCAATCCCGCAGGTGCGCCGCCTGATCGGCCGGCAAGGCTATGTGCAGGAAGTGATGCTGGGTTACTCGGACTCCAACAAGGATGGCGGTTTTCTCACATCGAATTGGGAATTGTATAAAGCAGAGACGTGTCTGGTCGATGTGTTCGACCGCGCCGGGGTCAAGCTGCGCTTGTTTCACGGGCGCGGCGGCACCGTCGGACGCGGCGGCGGCCCCAGCTATGAAGCGATCCTGGCGCAACCGCCGGGCACCGTCAACGGCCAGATTCGATTGACAGAACAAGGCGAGATCATCGCGTCGAAATTTTCCAATCCGGAAATCGGCCGCCGCAATCTGGAACTGCTGGTCGCCGCCACATTGGAGGCAAGCCTGATTCCGCAAGCCGGCGGAGATCATTGTACGAAAAAGCTGGCGATGTTTGAACAGGTGATGGAAGAATTATCCGAACGTGCCTACCGCGCATACCGCGATCTGGTCTATGAAACGCCGGGCTTCACCGATTATTTTTTTTCCTCCACGCCGATTGCAGAAATCGCCGAACTGAATATCGGCTCACGCCCCGCTTCTCGCAAATCGCTGCGCCGCATCGAAGACCTGCGCGCGATTCCATGGGGATTTTCATGGGGGCAGTGCCGTCTGCTGCTGCCGGGCTGGTATGGTTTCGGTAGCGCGCTGTCATCCTGGTTGCAGGAGGGTGACGCCAAAGAAAAAAAGGAAAAGATCGCGACCTTGCGTGCGATGCTTGGCGATTGGCCATTTTTTGCGACGCTGATTTCAAATATGGAGATGGTGCTGGTCAAAACCGATCTCGCGGTCGCATCGCGCTACGCAGAACTGGTCGCCAGCAGGCCGCTGCGCCAGCGAATATTCCAGCGCATCGCTGACGAGCATGCGGCCACCCTTGCGTGCCTGGCACTGGTCACCGGCGCCAAACAGCCTTTGGCCGGCAACCCGCGACTGGCGCGATCGATACAATACCGCGTTGCTTATCTTGATCCGCTGAATCATTTGCAAGTCGAATTGCTGAAGCGGCATCGGCTGGCCGGAACCGATGAGCGCGTGCATCGCGCAATCCATTTGACCATCAATGGAATTGCGTCCGGCTTGCGCAATACCGGATAGCACCGGTATTTCCCCCTGCATCAATATGGAGCAGTCCGAGATGAAACACCAAGCATCCGCAAAGGAAACCCATGTCCACCATCAATGCGCAATTATTTGAAGAATTATTTGAAGGCCGCAGGTTCGAACAAAAGCGCGCCTTCGTCGTGGCCTTAACCGAGGCGAACGGTGTGAGCGCCGACGGTGGTGCCGAATCGGTGGACATCACTTTTCAGGATGCCGGTTGTGGGAATGGGGCGAGAGCCAGCAAACGGCGGGCGGACTGAACGCCATGACGACTCTGGTCTACTCTCATGCGGCGATACGGTCATGTCGCCCGGCTCATGGGAAGCCGCGATGCGCTGTGTCGGCGCAGCCTGTGCCGGGGTCGACGCGGTGATGGACAGCGCGGCCGACACGGACATACGCAAGGTCTTCTGCATTTTCAATCAGGCCGCGATCGCCGCAGCTTATGCGGTCGATGCCTATCAGCTGGAACGCGTTGCGGTAGTCGATTTCGACGTGCATCATGGAAACGGGACTCAGGCAGCTTTTTATAATCGGCCCGAGCTATTTTATGCGTCCAGCCACCAGGCGCCTTTTTATCCCGGTACCGGCGCCGAATCGGAGACTGGCGTGAGCCAGAATATCGTCAACCTGCCGTTACCCCGCGGCTGCGATTCGGCTCTATTCCGATCCCGGATTCAAGCTGAAATACTGCCGGCGATACGCCGCTTCAATCCCGGGCTCCTGATCATCTCGGCCGGCTTCGATGCCCACCGCCTGGACCCACTGGCTGGATTGAATCTTGAGGATGAGGATTTTTATTGGATTACCGAACAATTAATGCGTATCGCCGATGTGTCGTGCGACGGGCGCATTGTCTCGATTCTGGAGGGGGGATATAGTTTGGATGGCCTCGCGAGCGGGACCGCTGCGCATGTGCGGGCGTTGATGGGAGCGTAGCCTGCTCCTGCCATTCTGGAATGTAGCGGCCTCAGCTTGGACTGATACTGCATTGTGTGGCCCGTCAACATCAGGGCTCGGGGCGGTACTTCTGAGTCAAGTAACGGATTACCTGACTCAACTGCTTGTGACAGAGGATTACACCTTCATCTGTTGCTTATATATCTATGGTGTAATCTTATGGATTGCCTGGCTTACATGCCCCAGGTCAAGGCCGCGTCCGACTTGTCGCCCGAGGTCGCCGCGTCAAGCGATTCGCGCAACTTGACTGCGAACAACACAGCCAGAATTGCGTCAAGCGTAATAAGC
Organism: Collimonas sp. OK242; assembly: GCF_900107095.1. Lineage (GTDB taxonomy): Bacteria > Pseudomonadota > Gammaproteobacteria > Burkholderiales > Burkholderiaceae_D > Collimonas. Next base: position 1,141 of record NZ_FNOR01000039.1, on the reverse strand, counting down.
TTGCGCCGCGGGGTATTTTGGCCGCCCTTGTTTCCGGTTAGTATTGCTATCGTCGCTGCAAACATGATTCCTACTCCTAGGCAATTAGAATCTCTATATTGCAATGCAATATATCAGCAAATGATGTGCTTTTCCAATCAGGAAATCTCATATCTGATATGGGAGATATGAATACCATTGCGGACCTGGGAAATTTTTACAATCGGGCCGATTCGTCATTCAGAAAGAATCGGAGCCGACAGCCGCAAAGATGGTTGACGTGGTAATCCGGGCTGGCTACAAGATTACGTCGTGTTACGCAAAGTATTGCAGGGACGACCGCGATATTGCCGCTGCAGGGAATTTTGCATTATTGACAGACAGGCATGATTTTCGCTGTGCCCCTCAAATTTTCCCTTGATGCTTCAATCTGGAAAGCGTTTCCGGCGAGATATTCAGATAAGAAGCGAGTTCCTTTTTTGGAATGAGATCAAACAGATCCGCATATTTCCTGCGGAAGCGATGCACCCGCCCCGGCGCATCGAGCAAGTGAAGCGTAATCGTATGCGCCATGATTTCACTCATCAGGCGCATCACTTCATACTCGAACGCCTGTTTGACCGTCGGATGGGTCTCGATGAACGACACCCACTGAGGCAGAGGCAGCTTCACCACACGCGCCTTGGTCACGCACACGATGCTATATGGCGTCGGCGTCTTCAGGCGCCAGGCAGCATAACTGGTCTCCATATCGCGGCTATGCGAAAAACGCAGGATCATCTCCTTGGCCTGCTGGTTGGCCACCACCCGCTTCAAAATGCCATCCAGGACAAAATACTGCTCCATCTCGTGCACACCCTGATGCAGCAGGAAATCGCCTTTCTGGCAGTCCACCACCGTCAAGTGCGGCTCCAGCTCCATGATTTCATGTTCGTTCAAGCCTTTCAAAACCACATTCTGCTTAAGCTGGACGCGGATGACATTGCGTTCGGGATGATGATCGACTGACGACATGGGAAGAGAACGCCGGGAAGAAAGCGACTGGATTGAAGATGGCAAACATAATGCGTCGAAAATTGACCGCGGTCAATGAGTGGCGCATGGGCGGCTCGCTATGATGGGTTCACTTGAAACGGAGAAGAAGATTTCATTATGAAAAACG
>NZ_FNOR01000008.1:113137-246657 GCF_900107095.1 Collimonas sp. OK242 | reverse complement strand
ACAGGACCGTGAAACGACTTTGCGCCGATGATAGTGCTGCAACCAGTGTGAAAGTAGGTCATCGTCAGGCTTTTATTAAAAAACCCTCTGAACCATCCGTTCAGAGGGTTTTTGCTTTGGGGAAGCGATTTGTTTGAGGCTGCGAAAGCCCCAAAAACCAGAGCTTCAATGAAATACAGTGAACAACACGGAAAAATAGAGCCTCAGACATCAGTCCGCTCCAATATTCCCGGTACCGTTCCAAAAAATGGATAAAAAAAAGCCAGTCAGCTTACGCGACTGGCTTTTCTGCTTGTTCATCCCATCTCTCTGCATGCGCAGCGACCCGGCTTAGAACGGATAAGCTACCCGCAGCACAGCAAAGTTTGCGCCGCTATTCGGTTTCTTGATGCCGCCGTTGGAGAAGTGCTGCAATTTGATGCCGACATCAAGGCCGTTGCCGAACACATAGCCGGCGCCCAGATGGTCGCCAAACTCAAAAGCGGTGGAAAAACGACGGCTATTGTTGTCATACAGGTGCGACATCAGATGCACACCAATGCCGGCTTCGCCGTACAGACCCTTTTTATCGTTGCTCTGGAAACGGAACACCGGCGTAAAGCCGATATCGGTCAGGTTTTTCGTCTGGCCAGGAACATTCTGGTATTGGTTCTGGCGGAATTCAGCCAGGCTCAAATCCCAATAACCGCCAAGTTGCGTGCTGCTTCCTTGCCACAGTGCTGTATTCCAATCCCATTGCGCGGCAACCCGGGCCAGTTGGCTCTTGTTTCCGGTGCCGAGTTCGAACGATGCGGAGTCAACGGCAAAGCTGCTTGAGTGAAAGCCAGCCAGCAGGCAGGCAGCGGCTAGAATCTTGAGTCCGGTTTGTTTTTTTTGCATAAAAGACTTTCGAGCGTAAGAAAATAAAAAAGCGAATGACAAACAAGTCGTCGCCATACTCATATGGGCTTGCCAAGGCGCGCGGCTACAGCCCTAAAGAATAGTCGAAAACCGGAATTGCTGCCGAACTACAGGCAATCCGTGTCGTAAAACAGGGAATTCTGTTGCTCAATCAAGCAATGTAAGCGGGTTCAATCCTGCCCGGCACATCAACTCGAAGCGACAAGATACAGCCGGACAAAGGATATTTTTCAAGCTCGACAGGGCTACGTTTTTCACGCACAGTGGTGATGTATAAGGTCCGTAAATCTTCGCCGCCAAATGCCATCATCGTCGGGCAACGTGCCGGTAAAATCACTTCCTGCAGCACTTCACCTGCGGGTGACAAGCGCAACAACCTGCCGCCCTCATACATCGCGCACCAATAGGCATCTTCGCTATCGACCGCGGCGCCGTCCGGGCGGCCGCCATAATCGACGGCGCTTTTATCCATGGCGAACTGCTTGAATACCCGGCCCGCGCCGATTTTCCCGGTCGCCAATTCAAACTCGTAACTGCAGATCCTGTGCGCGGTGGTGTCGCTATGGTAAAGCGTAAGGCTATCGCCACTGAAGCCGAGGCCGTTGGACACCGTCACAGGATTGCCCGCAGACCGCACCATGCCTTTTTCAACGACATATAGCTGGGCGCCGGCATGGTCGCGTGGTTCGTAAATCGTGCCAGTCCAGAAACGGCCGGCAGCATCGCAACGGCCGTCATTGAAACGCGCGGTGGCAGTGTCATAAGGCGCATCGGCAATGTGCGAGAGTTCGCCGCTATCGGTGTTCAAATGCGCCAGGCCGGTGCGCATGGCGACGATCAGGCCGCCGCCGGCATGGCGGCCGATGCAACCAGGTTCGGCGTTCAGCTGCCACATGGCATGCCGGCCGTCGGCAGGCCGTAGCCGATGTACCTGCATCGCTGAGATGTCGACCCAGTACAGTGCGGCTTCGCCGGCATGCCACAGCGGGCACTCGCCCAATTGCATGGGCTGGTCGTAAGCAATTTCAATTTGATTCATGAGTTTGATAAATGAGAGGGCAGGGCGGACCAATAAGTGATCCAAGGAAGCAGCCTGGAAACGACCTCCCCGGCAGCGGCGCCAGGGAGATAAGGCGACTATGTTTTTTTCAGATAAGCTTGCGCGAGATTGACCCAGTAGCTGGCGCCGATCGGCAATAAATCGTCGTTGAAGTCATAGCTGGCATTATGCAGGTTGCACGGGCCGAGGCCATGGCCGCCGTCTCTGTGGCTACCTTCGCCGTTACCGATGAATACGTAGCAGCCGGGCTTGTTCTGCAGCATGAACGCGAAATCCTCTGCACCCATGGTCGGCTCCACCTGCGGATTGACGTTGCCATCGCCGGCCATTGCCCGTAATACCTCAACCGCAAACGCGGTCTCTTTGGCGTGATTCACAAGCGGCGGATAATTGCGATGGAAACGGAACTCGACTTCCGCGCCGAACGCCGCCGCCGTGTGTTGCGCCACTTCCCGCATGCGCGTCTCGATCGTATCCAGCACAGCAACCGAGAACGTACGCACGGTGCCAATCAATGTTGCTTCATCGGGAATCACATTGGTAGCGCTGCCGCTGTGAATTTGCGTCACGGAGAGCACCGCCGGATCGTTCGGATTGATATTGCGCGAGACGATGGTCTGCCAGCTTTGCGCCATCTGCACCGCGACCATGACCGGGTCTACGCTTTTATGTGGTTGCGCCGCATGCGAACCCTTGCCTTTGACGATCACCTCGAACTCATTACTGGAAGCCATCATCGGCCCAGGCGTGACGCCGAAGCTGCCGGTCGGCATGCCCGGCCAGTTATGCATGCCGAACACTGCTTCCATCGGGTATTTTTCAAACAGACCATCGTCGATCATGCGTTGCGCACCGCCGCCGCCTTCTTCTGCCGGCTGGAAAATCAGATACACAGTACCGTCGAAATTGCGATGCTGAGCCAGATGATGCGCCGCACCAAGCAACATCGCGGTGTGGCCGTCATGTCCACAAGCGTGCATCTTGCCCTGATGTTGGGAGGCATGCGGGAAGGTATTCAATTCTTGCATCGGCAAGGCGTCCATATCGGCGCGCAAGCCAATCGCACGGTCGCTATCGCCATTTTTTACAATGCCGACCACGCCGGTGACACCCATGCCGCGCACAATAGGAATCTGCCATTCAGTGAGCTTGCGGGCCACCACATCGGAAGTCCGTTGTTCTTCATAGTTGAGTTCGGGATGCGCATGCAAATCACGTCGGATTGCCTGTAGTTCTGCCTGGAAGGCAATGATGGGATCGATCAAATTCATATTGTGCTCCTGATATGTGGCACGCCTCTTGCCTGCAAAAATGATGAAGGGCGTAACGTCCAGAATGTGTATATTACGCCTACACGGTCCGTCGGTGTTCACTCACAGGAGAGCATAATGCGTCTGATGTCATGGCTAAGAATGGGATTTCGCGTGTTTCTGATGACTTCCTGCCTGCTGCTGCTGGCCCCGGCTGCGCCGCCGGCCGCAGCCCAGGAATTCAAATTGGCGATGAGTTCTCCGCCAACTTCGATGGATCCCCATTTCTATAATTTGTTTCCAAACATTAACGTCTCCGACCATATTTTCGAGCAACTGGTGGCGATGGACGCCGACAGTCACATCGTCCCCGCGCTGGCAGAGTCATGGCGGCTGGTAAATAACCTGACCTGGGAATTCAAGCTGCGCAAAGGCGCCAAGTTCCATGACGGCAGCCCGCTGACAGCTGAAGACGTCGCCTGGTCGCTGGACCGCCCGGCCACCATCGTCGGCAGCCCGGGGAAGTTCGACACCTATACCAAAGCCATCATCAATAAAAAAATCATCGATCCCTACACAATTCAACTCACGACCAAAGAACCGTATCCACTGCTGCTGGCCGACCTGACCTCGATCTATATCGTTTCCAAAAAAGCGACGCAGGGCCTGAGCAGCGACGATTTTTCCAGCGGCAAGGGCATGATAGGCACCGGCCCGTTCAAGTTCGTCAAATTCCAGCGTGACGATAGGATCGAGCTGGAACGCAATAATGAATACTGGGGCAAGAAGCCGGCCTGGAGCAAGGTTACCCTGCGCTTCATTCCGAACGATGCGACGCGTCTGGCGGCCTTGCTGGCTGGCGACGTGCAGGCAATCGAGAACGTGCCGACGCCGGATCTGGCGAAAGTCAGGGCGGACAAGAATCTGAGTTTCTACTCCAAGGTATCGCACCGGGTTATTTACTTGTACCCGGATACACGCCGTGAAAAATCGCCATTCGTGACTGACAAAGACGGCAAGCCGCTGGATAAGAACCCGTTGCTGGATGTGCGTGTGCGGCGGGCTTTGTCGATCGCCATCAACCGCGACGCAATTCGCGACCGGGTCATGGAAGGATTGTCGGAGCCTACCGTCAACCTGGTGCCGGCAGCCTTGTTTGGCCACAACCCCAATCTCAAACCGCCCAAATACGATCCCGAAGCTGCGAAAAAATTGCTGGCCGAGGCCGGCTATCCCAACGGTTTTGGCCTGACATTGCATACGCCGAATAATCGTTACGTCAATGACGAAAAAATCGCGCAAACCATCGCCCAGATGTGGTCGCGCATCGGCATCGCCACCAAGGTCGAAGGTGCGCCGATGTCGGTGTATTCGGCGCGCGGCGCCAAGGGTGAATATTCGATCGGCTTGCTGGGCTGGGGCGCGCAGACCGGTGAAGCCTCGTCGCCCTTGCGGGCATTGGTGGCTTGCGATAATCCGGCCAAAGGCATGGGCGCGGTCAACTGGCTGAAATATTGCAATCCTAAAATGGATGCGGTGCTGGCCAAAGCCTTGACCAGCGTCGACGACAAGGAACGTTCAGGTTTGCTGCAGGAGGCCACCGCCATCGTCATCGATGACGGCGGCGTGATCCCGATTCACCAGCAAGTGACCACATGGGCCACAAAAAAAGGTATCGTATATATTCCGCGTACCGATGAGCGCACTCACGCTTACGGATTCTACCCTCAGTAAGATTGGTAAACATTGCGCACGCACCATTGGTGGCGAGCGGATTTTTTATGTCAACAGGCCCGAGGATAAACGATGCTGGCTTTTATTATCCGCCGCGTATTACAGAGCCTGGTCGTGTTGCTGGCGATGTCGTTGCTGGTATTTGTCGGCGTGTATGCGATCGGCAACCCGATCGACGTGCTGATCAGTCCCGATGCCGATCAGCTCGAACGCGCCAAGGTCATCATCGCCTTTGGTCTCGACAAACCGCTCTGGCTGCAATATTTCATTTTCCTGAAAAACGCAGTGACTGGCGATCTGGGCCGCTCGTTCGCCTATTCAACCCCGGCCCTGACGCTGATTTTCGAACGCATGCCGGCCACGCTGGAACTGTCGTCGGCGGCTATCCTGCTTTCGATCGTGCTGGGCCTGCCGTTAGGCTTATTCGCCGGCCTGCGGCCGAATGGCGTAGTCGGCAAAACCATCATGGCGGTTTCCATTCTTGGATTTTCATTGCCGACGTTCTGGGTCGGCCTGATGCTGATCATGGTATTTGCAGTGCAACTAGGCTGGCTGCCGACCAGTGGCCGCGGCGAGACGCAACTGCTGTTCGGTGTGCCGGTCAGTTTTCTCAGCTGGGACGGTTTGCGGCATTTGCTGATGCCAGCCTTCAACCTGGCCTTGTTCAACATCGCCCTGGTGATCCGGCTGACGCGCTCCGGCGCCCAGGAAGCGCTGATGCAAGACTATGTCAAATTCGCCCGCGCCAAAGGTCTGCGCAACAGCCGCATCATCGGTGTCCACGTCCTGAAAAATATCCTGATTCCGATCGTCACCGTAGTCGCACTGCAATTCGGTTCGATCATCGCCTTCTCCATCGTGACCGAAACGGTGTTTGCCTGGCCCGGCATGGGCAAGCTGATCATCGATTCGATCCGCGTGCTGGACCGGCCGGTGATTGTCGCTTACCTGCTGTTGATCGTCACCATTTTCATCGTGATCAACCTGGTGGTGGACATGCTGTACTCTTTGCTTGATCCGCGCGTGCGCCTCGCAGAAAGCAAAGGCTGAGATGGAACTGACTCCGACCTTCAATGTGGCCGAGACTCCTTGGCAGCGCATCGTACGTAATTATTTCGGCAGCAAGATTGCCGCTGCCGGCTTCGCATTGCTGGTGTTGATTGTGCTGGCGGCGATTTTTGCGCCTGTTCTCTCGCCCCAGAATCCCTACGATCTGGCCAAGCTGGATGTGATGGATTCGCGCCTGGAGCCGGGCAAGGCGTCGATCGACGGCAGCATGACTTATCTGCTGGGCACCGACGACCAGGGGCGCGACATGTTGTCGGCGATTTTGTATGGCATACGCATTTCGGTCATGGTCGGCGTCGTCAGCACCGTCATCGCGCTGTCGCTGGGATTGACGCTGGGATTGCTGGCCGGTTACGCCGGCGGCCGCACCGAAGCGTTCATCATGCGAGTTGCGGATATCCAGCTATCGTTTCCGCCTATCCTGATCGCATTGATTTTGCTGGCCCTGACCGGGCGCGGCATCGACAAAATCATCATCGCGCTGGTGGCTGTGCAGTGGGCCTATTACGCGCGCACCACGCGCAGCGCGGCGCTGGTGGAGCGCAAGAAGGAATACATCGAAGCCGCGACCGCGCTCGGCCTGTCGCCGCTGCGTATCATGTTTCGGCATCTGCTGCCGAACTGCTTGCCGCCGTTGATCGTGGTAGCCGCCTTGCAGGTGGCATCGGCGATTTCGCTGGAAGCGACTCTGTCTTTCCTGGGGCTCGGATTGCCTATCACCGAGCCGTCGCTAGGTCTGCTGATTGCCAACGGTTTTCAATATCTGCTGTCGGGAAAATATTGGATCAGCGTGTTTCCCGGCATCGCCCTGCTGGTGACCGTGGTAACCATCAACCTGGTGGCGGATCAGTTGCGCGATGTCCTCAACCCACGTTTGCAAACGCAATAGAATCGCTATGGACAATACAGCGACACTGGTCGTCAATAATCTGCAGACCCAATTTGCCACCAGGGCCGGCCTGGTCAAGGCGGTCGACCAGGTGTCGTTTGCGGTCAAGCGCGGCGAGATCATGGGTCTGGTCGGTGAATCCGGTTCGGGCAAATCGATGACCGGCTATTCCATCATGGGCCTGGTCGATGCACCGGGAAAAATTGTGGGCGGCGAGATCCTGCTGCAAGGAAGCAATCTGCGCGGATTATCGGCAGAAGCCATGCGCAAGATTCGCGGCAACCGCATCGCCATGATTTTTCAAGATCCGATGATGACCTTGAACCCGGTACTGCGCATCGATACGCAGATGATGGAAGCGGTGCTGGCGCACCAGGATGTCAGCAAGATGGTGGCGCGCGAGATGTCGCGCGAGGCATTGGTGCGGGTTGGCATTGCGTCGCCGGACGAACGGCTGCTGGCGTATCCCCATCAGTTTTCCGGCGGCATGCGGCAGCGCGTAGCGATTGCGATTGCCTTGCTCAACCGGCCCGACCTGATTATTTGCGATGAGCCTACCACGGCGCTGGATGTGACGATACAAGGGCAGATTTTGTACGAGATGCAGAAATTGTGCCGCGAGTCTGGCACGGCGCTGATCTGGATCACCCACGATCTGTCGGTGGTGGCCGGGCTGGCCGATACGGTATCCGTGATGTACGCCGGCCGCATCGTCGAAAGCGGCACGGTACAGCAGGTATTGGAACATCCGCGCCATCCTTACACCCACGGTTTGATCGCATCGGCGCCGTCGCGCAATCCGCGTGGCCAGCCGCTGCAGCAAATCCCCGGAATGACGCCGACGCTATTGAATTTGCCGGCAGGCTGCGCCTTCCGCACGCGCTGCGCATACGCCAGCGTCGAATGTCAGCAGACGCCGCCATTGCGTGAGGTGGAGCAGCGCATGCTGCGCTGCTTCCATCCGCTGCGAGATAGCGTAACCGAGGTGGTCGCATGAATCAGGCGGCGGATAGCAACATGGTGCAATCATCCGGCATCGGCTTGCTGGAGTTGCAGGCAGTCAGCAAGCAATTCGTCAAGACGCTCGACAGTGCGGCCAGGATCGCGAACCTATTCGGCGCCGGCATGCAGCAGGAAGTGGTGCACGCGGTCGATACGGTAAGCCTGAGCATACAGCGCGGCGAAGTGGTGGGGCTGGTCGGGGAATCCGGTTGCGGCAAGTCGACGCTGGGGCGGATGGCAGTCGGCTTGCATAGCCTGAGCGCCGGCACGCGGCTGTGGAAAGGCCAGTCGCTGGAGCAGCTGGACGTTGCTGAAAGACGCAAGAAGCAGCTGGCGATCCAGATGATTTTCCAAGACCCGTATGCATCGCTGAACCCGCGCATGCGGGTGCAGGATATCGTCGGCGAAGCACCGCTGGTGCATGGCATGGTCGATGCCTCGCAACAGCGCGAGTACGTAGAACATCTGCTGCAACGGGTCGGGCTGGACGAAGCCATGCTGCGCCGCTTTCCGCATCAGTTTTCCGGCGGCCAGCGCGCACGTGTCGGCATCGCACGCGCGCTTGCGGTAAAACCGGAATTCCTGGTCTGCGATGAGGCGGTGGCGGCGCTGGATGTATCGATCCAGGCCCAGGTTTTGAATTTGTTCATGAAATTGCGCGACGAGCTGGATCTGACATACTTGTTCATCAGCCATGACCTGGGCGTAGTCCGCCATTTGTCGGATCGGGTGGTGATCATGTATCTTGGCCGCATTGTCGAATCGGCCTCGGCCGACACGGTGTTTGCGCAGGCCAATCACCCGTATACTCAGGCATTGCTGGCATCGGCGCCCAAGCTGGAAGTCCGGCGCACGGAATTTTTTGCGGTCAAGGGAGAAATTCCATCGCCGCTGCATCCGCCGCCGGGCTGTCATTTCCATCCGCGCTGTCCGCATGCAATGCCGCGCTGCAAAGTAGAAAAGCCGGCATTGAAAGAAGTCAGCGCCAAACATTTTTCCGCCTGTCATTTGAACGATGGCACGGCCTAGAGGACACGATATGAACACTTTGAACAATACCGGATTGACGCCTTCGGCCGAGGTCATGGCCATGATAGAACGCCTGATTGCCTTCCAGACCGTATCGCGCGATTCCAACCTGGGATTGATCGAGTGGACCCGCGATTACCTGGCCGGCCTTGGCGTCAAATCGCGCCTGACTTACGACGCCAGCGGCAAGAAAGCCAATCTGTTTGCAACCTTGGGCGAAGGTCCTAAACCCGGCCTGATCTTGTCCGGCCACACCGATGTGGTGCCGGTCGAAGGCCAGGCTTGGGATACCGATCCGTTCAAGGCAACCGTCAAGGATGGCCTGTTGTATGGCCGCGGTTCGGCCGACATGAAGAGTTATATCGCCACCGCGCTGGCGCTGGCGCCGCAATTCCTGGCAGCCGGGATGGATGCGCCGCTGCACTTTGCCTTGTCCTATGACGAAGAAGTCGGCTGCATCGGCGTGCAGGGACTGATCAAGGATTTGCAGGAATTGGGCTTGAAGCCGGCGGGCTGCATTGTCGGAGAACCGACTTCGATGCAGCCGATCATTGCGCATAAAGGCACACATCGTTTCCGTTGCTGCATCCGCGGCCGCGAAGCGCATTCCAGCTACACCACCATGGGCGTCAACTCGATCGAGTACGCGGCGCGCATCATCGTCTATATCCGGCAGATGGCGGATCGCTTTGCCCAGCTGGAGACGCGCGATTACGGATTTACGGTTCCCTACACCACCATGCAAACGGGGGTGATACACGGCGGACTGGCATCGAACATCGTGCCCAAGGATTGTAAATTCGAATTCGAGGCGCGCACCATGCCGGGTATTGACGTCGAACACCTTTACCAGGAAATCCAGGGCTTCGCCGCTACGCTGCTGCCGGAAATGCAGAGGGTAGAGCCGGCTGCGGCAATCGATTTCGAATGGCTGGCGTCGGCTCCCGGCCTCAGCATGCAGGAAAGCGACGCCGTGGTTCAGCTGGCCTCGGCGCTGGCGCGCAACAAGCCGAATGGCGCGGTTTCCTACGGTACCGAAGCCGGCTTGTTTCAGCGCGCCGGCATTCCTACCGTGGTCTGCGGCCCCGGCAGCATCGAACAGGCACACCGGCCGAACGAATTCGTGGCGTTGCAACAAGTCGCGCAGTGTGAGGCTTTCATGTTGCGCTTGATGGATCCGGAGATGCAGTTGCAAATCAGGAAATAAGCAAAAGCGGTCAAATGCATCTTATGCATCTCGTTTGCCGGGATTTTGCTAAAGTAGCGTATTGAAGCAGCCTGGTTTTGATGACATTATGACTAGTTCCACCACTCGTACCGTGCGTGCCGCCTGCCCGCACGATTGCCCCGACACCTGCGCGCTGCTGGTGACTGTCACCGACGGCGTCGCCACCGAAGTCCGTGGCGATCCCGATCATCCGACTACTGCCGGCGTACTGTGCACCAAGGTCGCGCGTTATACCGAACGGACTTACCACAAAGACCGCTTGCTGCATCCGCTCAAGCGAGTCGGCAAGAAGGGCGAGGGGAAATTCGTACCGATCGGCTGGGATGAGGCGATCGCCACGATTGCCGGACGGCTGGGCGAGATTGCCGCCCGCAATCCGCAAGCCATCCTGCCCTACAGCTACGCCGGCACCATGGGCCTGGTGCAGGGCGAGTCGATGTCGATGCGTTTTTTCAACCGCATCGGCGCTTCGCTGCTGGACCGCACCATTTGCGCCGCGGCCGGCGGCGCCGGCTACAAATATACGATAGGCGCCAGGATCGGCACCGATCTTGAACAATTCCAGAACGCCAAGCTGATCCTGATCTGGGGCGGCAATCCGATTGCATCGAATCTGCATTTCTGGATGCGCGCACAAGAGGCCAAGCGGCGCGGCGCCAGGCTGATCGCGATTGATCCTTACCGCTCCCTGAGCGCCGACAAATGCCACCAGCATATCGCCTTGCTGCCGGGAACCGATTCAGCCCTGGCGCTTGGCATGATGCATGTGCTGATCGCAGAAGACCTGCTGGACCACGACTACATCGCGCAATACACGCTCGGTTTCGAGCAGCTGAAACAGCAAGTGTCGGCATGGACTCCGGACAAGACCGCGGAGGTGTGCGGCATCAGCGCCGAGGAAGTGCTGGAGCTGGCGCGCAGTTACGGCGGTGCGGCCTTACGTGGCGAAGCCGCGGCGATTCGCGTGAATTATGGCTTGCAGCGCGTGCACGGCGGCGGCATGGCGGTACGCAATATCGCCTGCCTGCCGGCGCTGGTCGGCGCCTGGCGCCATGCCGCCGGCGGCGTTCAGTTGTCGTCTTCGGATAGTTTTCCAAAGAATCACCAGGCTTTGCAGCGCCCTGATTTCCTGACCAGCCAGGGACCGGCGCCGCGCACCATCAACATGAGCACCATTGGCGACGATCTGTTGCGTGAAGCCTCGCCGGAATTCGGTCCGAAAATCGAAGCCTTGATCGTGTATAACTCGAATCCGGTAGCGGTGGCGCCGGAATCCGGCGTCGTTGCCCGTGGTTTCGCGCGTGAAGATTTGTTCACCGTGGTGCTGGAGCATTTTCAAACCGATACCGCCGACTACGCCGACATCGTGCTGCCGGCCACCACACAGCTGGAACATGTAGACGCCCACTCGGCCTACGGCCATCTGTACATGCTGGCAAATAATGCCGCGATTGCGCCTCTGGGCGAAGCCAAGCCGAATACCGAAATCTTCCGCCTGCTGGCGGCGCGCATGGGTTTCGACGATGCCTGCTTCCGCGAGAGCGACGATGAAATCGCCGCGCAAGCTTTTGACCGGAAAAATGTGCGTGCGGTCCATTTCGATTGGGATTCGCTGAAGCAAAAAGGCTGGCAAAAACTGAACATGCCGGATGCGCCGTTCGCCAACGGCGGCTTTCCGACGCCATCGGGAAAGTGCGAGTTCTATAGTGCCCAAATGCTGCAAGACGGCCTCGATCCTCTGCCGACGTATATCGCACCGTATGAGTCGCTGGCCAGCAATCCGGAACTGGCCCGGAAATACCCGCTGGCGATGATTTCGCCGCCGGCGCGCAACTTCCTCAATTCCAGTTTCGTTAACGTTAAAAGTCTGCGCGATACCGAAGGCGAACCGCATCTGGACATGCATCCGGCGGATGCCGGGAAAAGAGCCTTGGCCAGCGGCGATACCGTACGCATCTATAACGACCGCGGCAGTTTCAACGCCAAACTGAGAGTTACCGACAAGGCCAGGATCGGGCTGGTAGTGGGCTTGTCGATCTGGTGGAAAAAAATGGCCAGTGACGGCAAGAACGCCAACGAGGTAACCAGCCAGCGGCTGACCGACATGGGCCGGGCGCCGACGTTTTACGACGTGCTGGTGGAAGTTGAAAAAGCGCCGCACAGGGATAGTCCCGCAGCATGAATACGCGGCTGCCCACGGTTGTATTGTTAGCCGTGCTGGTAGCCGGGTGTGCTCAGCTGGCCTATTACGGGCAGGCTGCGAATGGCGAGTTCACCTTGCTGGATCGGGCGCGTCCGATTGACGATTGGCTGACTGATCCAGGCATCGACCCCGGTCTCAAGGAAAAACTGCGACGTACCAGGCAAATGCGCAGCTTCGCAGTGAGCGAACTGGGCTTGCCGGATAATCGCAGTTACACTGAATACGCCGATCTGAAGCGGCCGTTCGCGTTGTGGAATGTCGTGGCGGCGCCGGCCCTGTCGCTGGAACCCAAGCAATGGTGTTTCCCGATTGCCGGCTGCGTCAGTTATCGCGGCTATTTCAACCAGGACGCCGCACGGAAATTCGCGGCCAGTCTGCGTCAGCAAGGCTACGATGTGCAGGTCAGCGGCGTGCCTGCCTATTCCACGCTCGGCTGGTTTAGCGATCCATTGTTGTCGACCTTTATCCGCTATCCTGATGGCGAGCTGGCGCGCCTGATGTTCCATGAGCTGGCGCATCAGACTGTCTATGCAAAAGACGATACGCAATTCAATGAATCGTTTGCCACCGCCGTCGAACAGGCCGGTGTCGAACGGTGGCTGCAGGCGGTAGGCAATCAAAAAACCCGCGACGCCTACGTCCAGTTTGAAGGACGCAAAGAGGAATTCGTGGCGCTGCTGCTGCAATACCGGCAACGCCTTGCAAGCAACTATGCGAGCGATCTCAGCGATACGCAGAAACTGCAGCGGAAGGCAGCGATTTTTCTGGCCCTGCAAGCCGATTATCAAGTACTCAAGACAAAGTGGGGCGGCTACACCGGATACGACCGCTGGTTTGCCGAACCGCTGTCGAATGCCCATCTGGCGCTGGTGGCGACTTACTACGAGCTGGTGCCTAGTTTCAAGGCTTTGCTGGCGCAACAGCAGACCTTCCAGAAATTTTATGCGGCTGTCGCCAGGCTGGCCGCTCTCAGCAAGGATGAAAGGCATCGCCAGCTGGAAGAGCTGGCGAAAACCCGGACCATGTAAGTTTATCTTGGTTACAATGCCAAGATGACATTTAATGCCGACCTGCATCGCAGCACGTTGAAATTACCCAATCGCCTGGCGTCAAATGGCAATGGGATCTATGACACCGCGCTGGAAATGAGCGTGCTGGATGCCGGCCCGGAATTTGATCGGAGTCCCAGAAGCCAGCAAGCAACCATGGTGTTCATCCACGGCTTTGGCGGACGCGCCGCCTACTGGGAATACCAGCTGGAGCAATTCCAGCTTGACTACCGGGTGATTGCGCTCGATCTGCGCGGCCACGGCTACAGCGACGCGCCGACAGCCGCCGAAGGCGCCAGCTACGATGTACCGGAGCTGGTCGCGGATATCGCCGCGGCATTGGATCAGCTGGACTTGCCGCCACGCTTCATCCTGGTTTGCCATTCATTCGGCGGCGCCCTGGCTTCCTATTTCCTCAAGCAGTTTCCGCAGCGTGTGTCGGCGCTGATCATGATTGCCTCGGCAGCGCGCTTCCGCTTGCGCCTGGCCGGCCGCATCTTGCTGCGCATGCCGCCGCCGCTGTTTGACTTGATGCGCAGATTGATGCCGTATGTCGGCATCACCGCGGCCCGGATTTATCCGCCGTCGCACGTGGTGTACCTGCAAAATAAAAATGCCCTGTTGTCGTGGGACGGCACCGAATGTCTACGTGCGATCAAGGTGCCGACGCTGGTGATCCTCGGGCACCGCGATATCCTGTTCGACGAAGCAGCGTACAAGGAAGTGGCGCGCTTGATTCCGGGAGCGGAAGAAGTGGTGGTGCCGGTTTCCGCCCATCAGGTGATGGTGGAGCGGCCCGATGCGGTGAATCGCGCGATCCAGCGCTTCCTGCAAATGCAGTCGGATCCGTCGGAACTCGCGCAGCGCCGGGCACAGCAAAAAGCTGAACGGCGCGCAGCCCGCAAGCAACTCGAAGCCGAGCGTCCATGGCTGAAATTCTACGATGCCCGCACACCTTATCGCATCAAGATGCCGACCGTACCCTTGCCGCGCTTGCTGGAGGCAAGCGCCAGGCGTTTTGCCAAAACCACTGCATTGTCATACCGCGGCGGCAAAATCGGCTGGCGCGAACTTGATCGGCAAGCTAATCGTTTTGCCCATGGCTTGCTCGACATGCGCATCAAGCCCGGTGACAGGGTGTTGCTGGCCCTGCCGAACATACCGTCTTTGGTAATTGCCTATTTCGGCATCCTGAAAGCCGGCGCGGTTGCGGTGCTCAGCGATGCCGCCGCACCCAAAGAAATGCTGTTGACGCGGATCGCAGATGCTGCCGCAGTGATGCTGGTGACGACGACCGACCGGTACGACGATTTGCGTGATGCGCTGCAAAGCGACAGCCGGGCAGCCGGCTTGCGGCGTGTGATATTTGCTTCGATGATCGATCACATGGGCTGGCGCGAGAAGTTGCAATTCGCTGTCTTGCATCATGTGCAGGAAGGACATTGGCTGCCTTGGTTCCGTCAGGACAAACAACACCGCAGGCATGAGCGGCGCTACCTGAAGTTCAAGCAAGTGCTGGGGCGCGGCACGGTTGCGCCGACCGAGCTGGCGCAAGACGTCGATGCTGTCGCGGTGGTGGTCTATACCTACGGCGCCACCGGTACGCCGTTGCCGGTGGCGCTCTCGCATCGCAATCTGGCGGCAAATGCCTTGCAACTGCGTCATTGGCTGCCGGAATCCAGGCCGGGCGATGAGCGCTTCCTGGCGCAGCAACCCTTGTCCACCGCCTACGGCCTGACCGGCTTGTTGCATCTTGGCGTGTATCTGGGGGCGACCCTGATCCTGTTGCCGGGAGCTGAGCTGGAACCTTTGCTAAAGACCGTCAAGAAAATGCAGCCGACCTACTTCCCGACCACGCCGCGCATGGTGCGCGAGCTGGCGCACACGCCGGGCGTGCGGCGTTACGGTCTGGCTTCGATCCGGGTCTGCGCCGTCAGCGGTTCGCCGCTGGCCCAGGAAATTCGCGAAGAATTTGAAAAGCTGACGCGCGGCCGCCTGGTCGAAGCCTATGGCCTGACCGAAGCATCGCCGGCGGTGCTGGCCATGCCGTTGACCGCGCACCGCCATCCGGGTGCGGTTGGCGTGCCGCTGCCGGATACGGAAGTGAAAGTGGTCGATCTGGATAGCGGCGCCGAACTGCCCAACGATACCCTGGGTGAGCTATGGGTACGTGGGCCGCAGTTGTTCTCCGGTTACGATCATGGCCATGCCGGCGCCGCCGGACATAATGCGACAGCGTTGAATCTGATTGCCAGAAAAATAACGAAAGAACGTGTGCACGATGGCTGGCTCGCCACCGGCGACGTCGCCAGCATTGACGATGACGGTTTTGTTTCCATCATCGACCGCAAGTGTAATATGTTGATACGGGGTGGTCAGCGCGTGTTTCCTCGGCAGATCGAGGAAGTCTTGTTCGAACATCCGGCAGTGGCAGTGGCCCAAGTGAAATGGAGTCCGGATGAGGAGGGCGTCAAGCATCTGCGGGCAGAGGTTTTGCTGCATCACAACATGAGACTGAGTGTCGACGATTTGCTCAAATATGCATCAAAACGCTTGCATGCTGACGCTTTGCCCGATAGCATCGCGATAGAACAAAAAAATACAACCGTGCTTTTTTAGCGGATTCGGTAATTTCCCCCTACAGGCGTGTTTTCTTCCAGTGAAACAAGCCAAAAACAATGCATTTATAACAAGCAGAGACTAAAGGCAGAACATGGATAAATTTTGGCTCAAATCGTATCCTGAAGGCGTGGCCACCGAGATTGACTTCACTCAATATCAATCCCTGGTGCAGTTGCTGGAAGAAGCGTTTCAAAAGTACGCATCGCGCAACGCCTATGCCTGCATGGGTAAATACCTGACGTATGCCGAGGTCGACCAGTTGTCCCGCAAAGTCGGCGCCTGGTTGCAAAGCAAGGGTCTGGAAAAGGGCGCACGCGTCGCCATCATGATGCCTAACGTATTGCAATATCCGGTGGCGATTGCCGCCATTTTGCGTGCCGGCTATACCGTGGTCAACGTCAATCCTTTATATACGCCGCGTGAGCTCGAACACCAGCTGAATGATTCAGGGGCGGAAGCCATCTTCATTCTGGAAAACTTCGCCACTACGCTGCAGCAAGTCGTTGCACGGACCAAGATCAAGCATACGGTGGTCGCCAGCATGGGCGACCTGATGGGCGTCAAAGGCCTGCTGGTCAATCTGGTGGTGCGCCATGTCAAGAAAATGGTGCCAGCTTATTCGCTGCCAGGTTCTGTGCCGTTCAACAGTGTGCTGTCGCAAGCGTCGTCGCTGCAATTGAAAACGGCTGGGCTGACGCCGGAAGATGTCGCCTTCCTGCAATATACCGGCGGCACGACTGGCGTTTCCAAGGGCGCAACACTGACGCATCGCAACGTTGTGGCCAACGTGCTGCAGGCCGAGGCCTGGCTTTCCCCCGGCTTGGCTAACGGCCCGAAGGTCGAGCAGCTGGCTTTTGTCTGCGCCTTGCCGCTGTATCATATCTTTGCGTTGACGGTGTGCGGCATGCTCGGCATGCGCGAGGGCGCCTTGAATCTGCTGATTCCGAATCCGCGCGACATCGCCGGCTTGATCAAGGAAATGTCGAAGTACCAGATCAATACTTTCCCGGCGGTCAATACGCTGTACAACGCCTTGTTGAATCATCCCGATTTTGCCAAACTGGATTTCTCCGGTTACCGGGTTTGTGTCGGCGGCGGCATGGCAGTGCAAAAGGCGGTTGCGGACAAGTGGAAAGAAGTCACCGGCTGCCCGATTATCGAAGGTTACGGCTTGTCGGAAACCTCGCCTATCGCTTGCGCCAATCCATGCACCATCACCGAATACAGCGGCACCATCGGCTTGCCCTTGCCATCGACTGAAATCGCGATCCTGGACGACGCCGGCAATCCGGTGCCTCTGGGGCAGGCCGGCGAGATCGCCATTCGCGGCCCGCAAGTCATGCGCGGCTACTGGAACCGTGACGATGAAACCGCCAAGGTCATGACGGCCGACGGCTTTTTCAAATCCGGCGATGTCGGCATCATGGATGAGCGCGGCTATACCAGGATTGTCGACCGCAAGAAAGACATGATCCTGGTGTCCGGCTTCAATGTGTATCCGAATGAAGTCGAAGGCGTGGTGGTGCAGCATCCCGGCGTGCTGGAATGCGCTTGCGTCGGCGTTCCGGACGATCATGCCGGCGAAGTTGTGAAGATTTTCGTGGTGCGCAAAGATCCGTCGCTGACGGCGGAGCAGCTGATGGCCTACTGCCGCGAACAGCTGACCGGTTACAAGCGGCCGAGATATATCGAATTCCGCACTGATCTGCCGAAGACGAATGTCGGCAAGATTTTGCGCCGTGAATTGCGTGATGAAAAGCCGGCTGAACAAAAGCAGGCGGCTTAAGATTGAAGAAAAGTGGCGTCTTGCCGGAGGCCACGATTCTGAAGTGAAAACCCCGGATGCGCCGCGAGCGCATCCGGGGTTTGTTTTTAATTGGCGCCACGCGGCGACGCCAAGCGGCTACGTCCGGCGCGCTTTTAGTCCATGCTCTACCACTCGGCGAAGCTGCCGTCCTTGTGGCGCCAGATCGGATTGCGCCAGCGATGGCCGATGGCCGCCCGTTCCTTGACATACTCCTCGTTGATTTCTATGCCCAGTCCCGGTCCTTGCGGAATGGTGACGTAGCCCTTGTCGTAGGCAAATACCTCAGGGTTTTTCACGTAATCGAGCAAATCGTTGCTCTCGTTGTAATGGATGCCCAGGCTTTGTTCCTGGATGAATGCGTTGTACGACACCGCGTCAACCTGCAGACAGGCGGCCAGGGCAATCGGGCCGAGCGGGCAGTGCAACGCCACCGCCACATCGTAGGCTTCGGCCATGGTGGCGATCTTGCGGGTTTCGGTGATGCCGCCGGCGTGAGAAACATCGGGCTGGATGATGTCGACATACCCTTCGCTCAGGATGCGCTTGAAGTCCCAGCGGGAATACAGGCGCTCGCCCAATGCGATCGGGGTGCTGGTCAGCGGCGCCAGCTCTTTCAAGGCTTCGTAGTTTTCACTGAGTACCGGTTCTTCGATGAACATCAGTTTGTACGGTTCCAGTTCCTTGATCAGGATCTTTGCCATCGGCTTATGTACCCGGCCGTGAAAATCGACGCCGATGCCGATATGCGGGCCTACTGCCGCGCGCACCGCGGCGACGTTGGCCAGCGTCGCTTCCACTTTCTCATAGGAATCCACGAACTGCAGTTCTTCGGTGCCGTTCATCTTCACTGCGGTGAAGCCGCGCGCTACGGCATCCTTGGCCGCGGCCGCGGTATCGGCCGGGCGGTCGCCGCCGATCCAGGAGTATACGCGGATGCTGTCGCGCACCGGGCCGCCCAGCAACTGGCTGACCGAGACTCCGAGCGCCTTGCCCTTGATATCCCACAGCGCCTGGTCGATCCCGGCCAGCGCACTCATGTGGATGGCGCCGCCGCGATAAAAACCGCCGCGATACAGCACTGTCCAGTGGTCTTCTATATGGCGCGGATCCTTGCCGATCAGGTAGTCGGACAATTCTTCGACGGCGGCAACCACGCTATGCACGCGGCCTTCGACTACCGGTTCACCCCAGCCGACCACGCCTTCGTCGGTTTCTATTTTCAGGAAACACCAACGCGGCGGTACGATGTAAGTGGTCAGTTTGGTGATCTTCATTAATCTGGTCTCCTGGTCAATTTGTTTTCGATGTTTCCGATGACTTTTGTGTCGCACACCATGCAGCGACAAAGTGGTTGGCATTCTGGCCGACTTGTTCAGCGCTCAGGCCCGGCTTGTACAGCGCCGATCCCAGGCCGAATCCGGATGCGCCCGCGCTGATGAATGTTGCCAGGTTTTGCGGCGTGATGCCGCCTACCGGCAGCAACGCCACTTCGCGCGGAATCACCGCGCGCCATGCCTTGACCACGTTCGGCCCCAATTGCTCGGCCGGGAACATTTTCAATACGTCGGCGCCGGCAGCCAGCGCGGCAAATGCTTCCGTTACCGTGGCAACTCCAGGCGCGCAAGCCAGGCCGGCCTGTTTGGCGGCGGCGATCACCAGCGGGTCGCTGTGCGGCATCACGATGATCTCGCCGCCGGCCCGTTTGACTGCTGCCACCTGATCCGTCGTCAACACGGTGCCGGCGCCAATCACGCAGTCTGCCGGCAAGCCGTTGCGCAAGGTGCGGATGCTGTCGAAAGGTTGCGGCGAATTGAGCGGCACCTCAATGATACGAAAGCCGGCTTCGTACAGTTTGAAACCGATCGCCGCCACTTCGTGCGGCTGGACGCCGCGCAGAATCGCGATCAATCCGCATTGTTTCATTGCATTTTTTAACATGATGATTTCCCGATATTCCAGCTGTTTCCAGTCCCGTCGAACCTATCTCAGCAAGCTTGTTTCAGCAAGCCCGCCGTCAGCGCCAGTTGCCACAGGCCGCGTTGCGTAGCCTGGGCAAGCACTTCGACTTTTCCAAAATCGTAAGCGCGCAACACCTGTGCATAGCGTTCGCACAAGCCGGCTTCGCCGACCAGCATTACCTGAGACGGCTGCCATCCCTGAGCGCGCAGCATGCTTTGCAACGCGGCGATCTCATGGCCGATCAGCAATCCGGACAGGTATTCGCGCTGGCCGGTGCCGTCCAGCACGCCGGTCAGGCCCAGTGTGCGCGCGCTGAATATGGTCGACAATACGCCAGCCTGGCCGGCGGCGGTTTGCGCCACCAAGGCGCCGCGCTCAAACGCGCGCTGTGCTGCATCGGCGTCATTTTCACTTTCGCCTCGACCGTCGCTGGCCTGCATGCTGCGACCGAGAATGGTATGTCCGCATAGGGCGGCATAGACTTCGCCGGTCATGAACGTATCGAAATGCGCCACCTGGTTTTGCGTTTTCGAGCGATGTATCTGCACCCATTTGGAATGGGTGCCGGGCAAGCCGATCAAGACATCCTGGCCTGGCGCATCTGATGCGGCGTCGAGGGTATTGAGCACGCCTATCGCCTGGGTTTCTTCGCCGCGCATGACGTTCGGCAGCATTGAATGCTGGATCAGGCCCGGCACGATATGGATCAGCTGGCCATTGCGGCTACGCAATGTGCTTAAGCTGGCGCCGATACGGTCGACCGCAATCGGTACCTCCAGATACGGAACTTCATGCCATCCCTGGCGACTGCCCACCATGCCTGCAGCAATGACTGGCGTATCCGGCGCTGCCCTCAGCCAATCGCCGCACGCTTGCTCGAAAGCGCTTTCGAAGCCGGTT
This sequence comes from Collimonas sp. OK242, assembly GCF_900107095.1. Classification (GTDB taxonomy): domain Bacteria; phylum Pseudomonadota; class Gammaproteobacteria; order Burkholderiales; family Burkholderiaceae_D; genus Collimonas. Next base: position 225,957 of record NZ_FNOR01000008.1, on the reverse strand, counting down.
TTGTCATCGCCATCAGTTGCGGGCAATTGCATCACGCCGCAGGGCAGGGCGCGTAATTCCAGCGTCGCGCCATATGCGCCGAGCCGGTAGGCGCGTAACGACGAAGTCCCCCAATCGAGGGCGATCAGTTGCGTCATTGCTTATCTCATTAATTGCGTTATTAACTGCGTTTGATGCTGCGCAGGCTGCATGGCTTGGATTAATTTCAAAAATTGCGCGGCAGGATCTGACAGCCGCAGTGCGTGGCGTACTTTATTCCGATGACAATTGCTTGTCAATATATGATATTATGTCCCAATATATGGGATTATGAATATTTTTACAGGTTTTAATAATGCGCAAATTGCAGGGATCGGCGGAGTCGCAAGGCAGCCAGGACAATTCGGGCGATCCGATTGCCGTGGCGCCGACAGGCACCCAAACTCTTACGCGCGGACTGGCGGTAGTGCAGGCAGTGGCCGACGGTGCGCGCGATTTAAAGCAGATATCGCAAATGCTGGGCACCACCCGCAGCACCACGCACCGGCTGGCGAACTGTCTGGTGCAAGAACGGTATTTGCGTTTCACGCCGAATGCCGGTTATGTGCTGGGGCCGAAACTGATCGAATTGGGTTTCCAGGCACGCGACGAAGTGTCGCTGAGCGTGGTGGCGCGGCCGTATCTGGAGCAGCTGGCTGAGCAATCCGGCGACACCATCCACCTGGCCTTGCAGGATGCCGACGACGTACTTTATCTGGACAAGATCCCTGGCAAGAAGGGTTTGGAAATGCGTTCGCGTGTGGGGCACAGGATGCCTATCGCTACCACCGGCGTCGGCAAGGCGTTAATGCTGGGCATGCGTGAAGAGGAATGGAAAACCCTGTACCAGAAGCGCAGTGCCGCAACCGGCAACTATGCTTCCGGCTTATTGCCAAAGCGTAGCTGGACCGAGTTTCGCGATCAGATGCGCGAATATGTCAAAGGCGGTTACGCCTTCGATCTGGAAGACAACGAGCCGTCGATACGCTGCGTGGCGGCGCCGATTTATGACGCCAGCCACGTGATTGTGGCTGCCATCAGCGTCTCCAGCACCTTGCCCTATATGCCGCTGAAACGGATGCAGTCGCTGATCGCCGTGGTGCAAGCCGCAGCCGCCGGTATTTCCAGCGAACTTGGCGCAAACAAATAAGAAAATATGGCGGCGGATCAGGTCGAGAGCGGCGGCAATTGACGCGGCTTGCGCTGCTCATCGGTAGCGACATAAGTCAGCGTCGCTTCAGTGACTTTCACAATTTCCGTCTGCAGCCGGTTGCGCTCGGCATACACCTCGACGTTGACGGTGATCGAGGTATTGCCGACCTTGACGATCTCGGCATAAAACGACAGCAGGTCGCCGACAAATACCGGGTGCTTGAACAGGAAGGAATTCACTGCAATCGTCGCCACCCGGCCATTGGCGCGGCGCGTGGCCGGCAACGAACCGGCAATGTCAACTTGTGCCATGATCCAGCCGCCGAAAACGTCGCCGTGTACATTGGCGTCGGAAGGCATCGGCATCACGCGCAGTTGCGGCATAGTGTCGGGAGGTAATTGGTTGTTGTTTTGATCAGTCATCTGTTATTTTCCCTGAGAGCTACAATTAGCGCTATACGTGAATTTATCCGGAACACTCCGTTTAGCTCGTAGCTTAAACTATTCTTTAAGATTGTCATCTCATGCGCCACCATTCTTCCACCCCGCCGGACGCCGCGCCCGTTGCAGGCGCCCAGCCCAAGCGCAGCGACTGGGCCACGCTCAAGACCTTGCTGCCTTATCTCTGGACCTATAAATGGCGGGTCTCGCTGGCGCTGCTGTTCATGCTGGGCGCCAAGCTGGCCAATGTCGGCGTGCCGCTGGTGCTGAAGAAGCTGGTGGACAGCATGACCATCACGGTCAGCCATCCGCAGGCGATGCTGGTGCTGCCGCTGGGAATACTGGTCGCCTACGGTGCGCTGCGCCTGAGCACCACCTTGTTTACCGAATTGCGCGAATTCGTATTCGCCCGCGTCACCCAACGAGCGGTGCGCACCATCGCTTTGCAGGTGTTCCGTCATTTGCATTCGCTGTCGCTGCGTTTTCACCTGAATCGCCAGACCGGCGGCATGACGCGCGATATCGAACGCGGCACGCGTGGCATCTCGTCGCTGGTGTCGTACGCCCTGTTCAGCATCCTGCCGACCTTGATCGAAATCTCGTTGGTGCTCGGCTATCTGGTACTGCATTACGATATCTGGTTTGCTGGGATTACCATGGTGGCGCTGGTCAGCTACATCGGGTTTACGGTCACCGTCACCGAGTGGCGCACCCATTTCCGGCGCACCATGAATGCGCTTGATTCCAGCGCCAATACCAAAGCCATCGATTCCCTGATCAACTACGAAACCGTCAAGTACTTCGGCAACGAGGAATACGAGGCGCGGCGTTACGACGATGGCTTGATGCGTTACGAAACCGCCGCGGTAAAATCGCAGAGCTCGCTATCTTTGCTCAATACCGGGCAATCGCTGATCATCGCCATCGCGGTCACGCTGATTCTGTGGCGCGCCACGCAGGGCGTGATTGACGGCAAGATGACCCTGGGCGACCTGGTGCTGGTCAACTCCTTCATGATCCAGCTGTACATACCGTTGAATTTCCTCGGCGTTATCTATCGTGAAATCAAACAGAGCCTGGCCGACATGGAGCGGCTGTTCCATCTGCTGGATGAAAATCGCGAGATCGCTGACGCCGCGGAGGCGCGGCCGCTATTGACCGGCGGCGCCCAGGTGCGTTTTGCGCATGTCGATTTCAGCTACGAAAGCAAGCGCCAGATCTTGTTTGACGTCGATTTCACGATAGCTGCCGGCACCACCACCGCGGTGGTCGGCCACAGCGGTTCCGGCAAGTCGACCCTGTCACGCCTGCTGTTCCGTTTTTACGATATCAACAGCGGCCGCATCACGATCGACGGCCAGGATTTGCGCGACATCACCCAAGCTTCGCTGCGCCAGGCGATCGGCATCGTGCCGCAGGATACGGTGCTGTTCAACGACAGCATCGAGTACAACATCGCCTACGGCAAGCCGGGCGCCACCAAGGCGGAAATCATTGCGGTCGCCAAGGCTGCGCATATCCATGATTTCATCGAATCTCTGCCGGATGGCTATAACTCGATGGTGGGTGAGCGCGGCTTGAAGTTGTCGGGCGGGGAAAAACAGCGGGTGGCGATCGCCCGCACTTTGCTGAAAAATCCTGCCGTGCTGATTTTCGATGAAGCCACTTCGGCGCTCGATTCGAAATCCGAACAGGCGATCCAGGCGCAGTTGAAGGAAATCGCCAAGGATCGCACCACGCTGGTGATTGCGCATCGTTTGTCGACCATTGCCGACGCCGCACAAATCCTGGTGCTCGATCACGGCCGCATCATCGAACGCGGCACGCACGCCCAGTTGCTGGCGGCGGACGGCGCTTATGCGCAGATGTGGCTGCGCCAGCAAGCGCACCCTGAAGAGGCGGCGAGCCCGTCGCCTGGCGTCGCTGACGGTTACCCTGAAAACGTAGTGCGGATGGTGTAACGGTACAACGCCGATGCAGATTGTTGGCCGGATGTGCAGCAATTCCCTATGCCGCGATTACCGACTCGCGTTACGATAGCGGCATGGAAAGCAAATGGTTAGAAGATTTTATTTCGCTGGCGGAAACGCATAGTTTCAGCCGCTCTGCAGAATTGCGCCACGTCACGCAGCCGGCTTTTTCGCGCCGCATCCAGTCGCTGGAGGCTTGGCTGGGAGCTGATCTGATCGATCGCACTTCCTACCCGACGCGCCTGACTGCCGCCGGCGAAGTCTTTTACGAGCAGGCGCTGGAGATGCTGGGCCAGATCAACAACGCCCGCGCGCTGATGCGCGGCAAGCGCCCGACCGCCTTGAGCACCGTCGATTTCGCCGTGCCGCATACTTTATCGCTGACCTATGTGCCGCGCTGGATTCGCGTTCTGGAGAACGGTTTCGGGCCGCTCAACACGCGCTTGCTGGCCTTGAACGTGCACGATGCGGTGATGGCCATGGTGGACGGCGGCTGCGATCTGCTGCTGTGCTATCACCATCCGCGCCAGCCGGTACAGCTCGATACCGGCCGCTATGATCTGATCACGCTAGGCAGCGAAGTATTGCGCGCCTATGCCCATTGCAACAAGGCCGGCGTGCCCGATTATGTTTTCCCTGGCAGCGCCAGCGCGCCTTTGCCGTTCTTGTCCTATACCAGCAACGCCTATCTCGGACGCATGGTGGAATTGATCCTGGCCGACGCCAAGAAGCCGCTCTACCTTGAAAAGCGTTATGAAACGGATATGGCGGAAGGCCTGAAGATGATGGCGCTGGAAGGACATGGCGTGGCATTTTTGCCGGAATCCGCCGTGACCCGCGAAGTCAAGCTGAAGCAGCTGGCCAGCGTCGACCAAGGCGCGCCCGAGTGGGAAGCCACCATGGAAATTCGCTTGTATCGCGAGCGTCCTACCGTGCAACGGCCGGGCAAACCGGTGGTGGCGCGCTTGTGGGCCTACCTGTTGGAACAGCAGGAAGAAGTGGCTAAAGAGGCCGCAAAAAACGCAAAACGTAAAACTCCGCAAGCCCACGCTTAAATTCTGATTCGGCCAGCTGAGCCGGCCAGTTACCCGGCATTTTCCGATGCTGGCGGGGAAGCCGCATCTGCTGCAATAAAATTGCACTTTTAGTATCAATGCAAAAAATGCATAGTTACATGCGCACAAAGCATTGGCTTTGCCCTATGCCGTTGTCCTACGATTCGCCACTAGATCGATTTTGCCCCGTTGCAGTCTTTCATGGGGGGCCGGTCTGCAACTTCCAGGAGCGCGCAAAAATATGACTATCAAGCACGAAGTTCCATCCTATCTCACGCAACATGGCATTGGCCCATGGGGCGACTATCTCGAACAAATCGATCGCGTAACCCCCTACCTTGGCAATTTGGCCCGTTGGGTTGAAACCATGAAACGTCCGAAGCGGATGCTGATCGTCGACGTCCCTATCGAACGCGACGACGGCACCATTGCCCACTTCGAAGGCTATCGCGTCCAGCACAACACCTCGCGCGGCCCAGGCAAGGGCGGCGTCCGTTTCCACCAGGACGTGACGCTGTCTGAAGTGATGGCCTTGTCGGCCTGGATGACGGTCAAGAACGCTGCGGTCAACGTGCCGTACGGCGGCGCCAAGGGCGGTATCCGGGTTGATCCCAAGACTCTGTCGCAAGGTGAATTGCAGCGCATGACGCGTCGCTACACCAGCGAGATCGGCATCATCATCGGCCCGAACAAAGACATCCCGGCGCCGGACGTCAACACCAACGAACAAATCATGGCCTGGATGATGGATACCTATTCCATGAATCAGGGCAGCACCGCATCGGGCGTCGTCACCGGCAAGCCGATTTCATTGGGCGGCAGCCTCGGACGGCGCGAAGCTACCGGCCGCGGCGTGTTCGTGGTGGGTTGCGAAGCCGCTGTCAAACGCGGCTTGAACATCCATGGCGCCAAGGTTGCCGTGCAGGGCTTCGGTAATGTCGGCGGCATTGCGGCACGCTTGTTCGCGGAAGCCGGCGCCAAAGTGGTGGCGGTACAAGATCATATCTCCACTGTGATGCGTTCCAGCGGCCTGGACGTGGCGGCGTTGCAAGCCCACGTCAATGAAACCGGCAGCGTCGCCGGTTTCCGCGGCGGCGAAGAAGTCAGCGACCGTGCGCAGTTTTGGGCGGTGGATTGCGATATTTTGGTGCCAGCGGCGCTGGAGCAGCAAATCACCGTGGAGAATGCGCCGACCATCCGCGCCAAGATCATTCTGGAAGGTGCGAATGGCCCGACCAGCCCGGCCGCAGATGACATCCTGCATGAGAAGGGCGTGCTGGTAGTGCCGGACGTGATCGCCAATGCTGGCGGTGTGACAGTCAGCTATTTCGAGTGGGTGCAGGATTTCTCCAGCTTTTTCTGGACTGAAGATGAAATCAACCTGCGTCTTACCCGCATCATGCGCGAGGCGTTTACCGCGGTCTGGCAACTGGCTGAAGAGAAGAAAGTATCGCTGCGTACCGCGGCGTTTATCGTTGCTTGCACCCGAGTCTTGCAAGCGCGTGAGATGCGCGGTTTGTATCCTTGATTGATGTTGCGTTATAGTCGAAATGTTTTGCTCGCGCTCAACCGGCTTGCCGCTTGAGCGCAAGTCGTCTGGCCTCGGACTTGTTCGAGGACTTGTTTGCAAAAGAGTGGCGCGAAAGCAGTCACCGCAGGTAATCAAACAGCTGGCTTGAATATTGCATTAAGCATATTCATTGTAAAAATCATATCGACAGCGCAACACTCGGGAGAATAACGTGGTATCTAGGGAATTTAAGGGTAGCTGGCGTGCCGCGCGGCGCAATTCAGGTTTCGGCCTGGCGTTGGCATTGGTGCTGAGCGTCGGCGCGACAACTGTCCATGCAGAAGATGTACTGGCAAAAATACGTGATAGCAAGACCATCACGATAGGCTATCGGGAAGCTTCATTTCCATTCTCTTTTTTGGATCAGGATAAAAAACCGGTCGGCTATGCAATCGATCTGTGTCTCAAAATTGCGGATGCAGTGAAGCAGAATCTGAAACTGCAGCAATTGAATATCGCCTACGTTCCAGTGACTTCTTCGAATCGCATCGAAATGGTTACCAGCGGAAAAATCGACCTGGAATGTGGTTCAACCACCAACAACGCAGAACGGCGCAAGCAGGTCAACTTTACTATTGCGCATTTCATGGCGTCGTCGCGCATGTTGGTCCGGGTGGAAGACAAGATAAAAAACTGGCCGGATCTGCGCGATAAAAAAGTGGCGACGACCAAAGGCACCACCAGCGTCAAATCGCTGGCAGACCGTGGCCAGATCCGTTCGCTGAATATGACCATCGTAGAAGGGCGTGATCATAACGAATCGTTCAAGATGGTGGTGGACAAGACGGCCGATGCATTCGTCATGGACGATGTGCTGCTCTACGGATTGAAGGCTACCGCCAAGGATCCTGCAGCGTATGCCGTGGTTGGAGATCCTTTGACAACGGAACCTTACGCCATCATGCTGCCTAAGGACGATGCTGCATATAAGACGGTGGTGGACCGTGAAATGGGGCGCATTATCCACGATGGTGAAATCTACAAGCTGTACACCAAATGGTTCCTGAGTCCGATTTCGGCAAAAAATAACCTTACGTTGAACATGCCGATGGGCTATCTTTTCAGAGAATCATTGCGCTTCCCGTCGGATCAGGTTGGCAATTAATTGCGGGACAGGGTTTAGGAGTCGCCGTAGCGCGACGAATTACCCTTTTCCGGGCGACTCTATCCTCAACTGAGTAAGTGACGCAGAAATTTTGAAATATCTGAGAAATTTCGCAAAAGAATTTGGCTGTAAATGTCGATTTATGCAAAGTTGGAGACTTGGAGACAAGGATTTTAGTAGGAGAGGTGATAATAATAAATAAGCATGAGTTTAAGTCTGCTGCTCAGGCGGCGAGTTTGTTAAACTATACAGATAATTTTTTTACGGGAGTTGTTATGATGTCATCGAAATTAGTTGTCGCATTGCTTGGCTTGGGAATGATGGTTGGCTCCGTACAAGCGCAAGAATTGACCGGAACCCTCAAAAAAATCAAAGACACCGGCACCATTACCCTGGGTGTGCGCGATTCTTCCATCCCATTTTCCTACCTGGATGACAAGCAATCATATCAAGGCTACTCGATCGATTTGTGCCTGAAAGCTGCGACTGCCATTCAGAAGCAACTCGGCATGACAGCATTGAACGTCAAGATGGTTCCGGTGACTTCGGCTACCCGTATCCCGCTGATCGCTAACGGCACTATCGACCTGTCTTGCGATTCCGCCACCAACAATGCTGAGCGTCAAAAGGTTGTTTCCTTTGCGCCGACCATGTACGTGACAGCGAATCGCCTGCTGGCTAAAAAATCGGCCAACATCAAGTCGCTGGACGACCTGAAGGGCAAGACCATCGTGTCGACCTCCGGTACCTCCAACCTGAAGCAGATCACCGTTCTCAATGCCGAACGCAACCTGGGCATGAACATCCTGGCTGCCAAAGACCACGCTGAAGCTTTCCTGATGGTCGAAACCGGCCGTGCAGTCGCATTTGCAATGGATGACATCCTGCTGGCGTCGCTGGCGGCTAGCTCCAGAGCGCCTGCCGACTATGCGATCACAGCCGAAGCTTTGTCGGTTGAGCCGTACGGCATCATTGAACGCCAGGGCGACCTGCCATTCAAAAACGCAGTCGACACTGCACTGGCCAATGTGTACAAATCCGGTCAGATCAACGATATCTATGCAAAATGGTTCTTGAAACCAATTCCGCCTAAGGGTATCAACCTGAACGTGCCGATGAGCCCGCAATTGAAGGCCGCATTCGCCCATCCGACTGACTCGGGCGATCCGGCTGCCTACGCTGCCGTGCCTGAAGCGCAAAAACAATCTTCGAAGAAAAAATAAGATTGGCAATATAAAGAACGGGATGGGGGGCGCAAGCCTCCCGTTTTGTTTCTAGAATTTAATTGCTGCGGCGCACAAGGCGTGCGCCGGGTGCAGGCAGCGGCAATGAGACAAAGAGTAATAGAGGGGACTTAATATGCATTACAACTGGAACTGGGGCATCTTCTGGCAAGAGTCACCCGATGGTGTCAGTACTTACATGGACACCTTGCTGACCGGCCTGAAGTGGACGCTTGCGCTGTCCGCAGGGGCCTGGATCATGGCGCTGATCATTGGCACCGTGATCGGCACGATTCGCACCATGCCGAACAAATGGGCAGTACGCGTGGCCAATGGCTACGTTGAATTATTTCGTAATATCCCGCTGATCGTACAAATGTTTCTCTGGTATTTCGTGATGCCGGAAATCGTCCCTGCGAGCATCGGCGGCTGGCTCAAGAGCCTGCCGAACGCATCATTTATCACCGCCTTCCTGGCGCTGGGTTTTTTTACGTCGTCGCGGATTGCCGTACAAGTCTCCGCTGGCATTAATGCACTGCCCCGTGGCCAAAAGCTGGCGGGTACTGCACTCGGTCTGACGTTGCCGCAAACATATCGCTACGTATTGTTGCCCATGTCGTTCCGGATCATCGTGCCGTCGCTGACCAACGAATTCGCAGCAATCATCAAGAACAGCTCGGTTGCACTGACGATCGGCCTGGTGGAACTGACCGCCGCCACTTACTCGATGCGTGAGTTTACCTTCCAGACTTTCGAATCCCTCACCGGCGCCACCGTGATCTACGTGATCATTTCGGGGATTGCCTTGTTGCTGGCGCGCTGGCTTGAAAAAGCGATCGCGATTCCAGGATTTATTGCCGCCGGCAGTGCGAATACAGGGGGGCATTAATCATGTTTTCGAATTTCGATTTTGACGTCATCCAGCGTTCCTGGTTCTACCTGTTCACCACCGGCATGAAGTTCACGCTGACGCTGACCGTGGTGGCAATGATAGGCGGCATTTTGTTCGGTACCGTCCTGGCGATGATGCGTCTGTCGCATAGCAAGACGATTTCACTGATCGCCACCAGCTATGTCAACCTGATCCGCTCGGTGCCGCTGGTGCTGGTGATTTTCTGGTTCTATTTCCTGGTGCCGTATATCGGCGCCTGGATTATCGGTGCGCAACAGCCGGTCCAGGTCGGCGCGTTCTCATCGGCATTGATCACCTTCATTTTGTTTGAAGCAGCTTATTATTGCGAAATCATGCGCTCCGGGATCCAGTCGATTCCACGCGGCCAGGTTTCCGCCGGCTACGCGCTGGGCATGAACTACTGGCAAATGATGGGCAATGTAGTGCTGCCGCAAGCGTTCCGCAACATGATTCCGATTCTGCTGACGCAAACCATCGTGCTGTTCCAGGACGTCTCGCTGGTGTATGTGTTGGGTTCGGTGCCAGACTTCGTTACCGTCGCCTCGAAGATCGCGCAACGTGACGGCCGCCTGGTGGAAATGTATATGTTTGTCGCCGTGGTGTATTTCGTGATGAGCTTCGGTTTGTCGACGCTGGTCAAGAAGCTGCAACACAGGGTTGCGATTATTCGATAAAGGACGGTGCGTTGCCAGCGATATCCGCGATATCCGGGCAAGGCCTGGCCTGTAAAACAGAATTCAGGAATTAGGAGAAATACTCATGATTAAACTTAATAACGTCAGCAAATGGTACGGTCACTTTCAAGTCCTGACCGATTGCACCACCCAAGTCGCCAAGGGTGACGTGGTGGTGGTGTGCGGCCCGTCGGGTTCCGGCAAATCGACGCTGATCAAGACTGTCAACGGCCTGGAGCCGTTCCAGAAGGGCGAAATCATCGTCGACGGCATTTCGGTTGGCGATCCCAAGACCAACCTGTCGAAACTGCGCGCGCGCATCGGCATGGTGTTCCAGAACTTTGAGCTGTTTCCGCACATGTCGATCCGTGAAAACCTGACCATCGGCCAAGTCAAGGTGCTCGGCCGCAGCCAGGATGAAGCGAACGAAAAAGGCTTGAAGTATCTGGATCGGGTCGGCCTGATCGCGCAGAAAGACAAGTTCCCGGGCCAATTGTCCGGCGGCCAGCAGCAACGTGTGGCGATTGCCCGTGCATTGTCGATGGATCCGATTGCGATGCTGTTCGATGAGCCGACTTCGGCGCTCGATCCGGAAATGATCAATGAAGTGCTGGACGTGATGGTCGGCCTGGCGCAAGAAGGCATGACCATGATGGTGGTGACGCATGAAATGGGCTTCGCCAAGAAGGTTGCCAACCGCGTGGTATTCATGGACAAGGGCCTGGTGGTGGAAGATTGCACCAAGGACGAGTTCTTCGGCGCACCGCGTTCCGACCGCGCTCGCGATTTCCTGGCGAAAATCATTCACTGACCGGCGTATTTTTGCAGGGCAGGAAGCCGCTTCGGATGATATCCAGGCGGCTTTTTTATTTGCATGTGCCAATCGCGCGCCAGCGCCGTAGGGCGCGCACAGGTGCCCACCCTGCGGCGCTGCGGTAAAATGGCGTCACAGAAGCCGCCAAACCTCATTTTCATAGCCTGAAACTCAATCCCGACATGACCGATACCCTGACCATCACCCGTCCCGACGACTGGCACTTGCATCTGCGCGACGGTGTTGCGCTTACCAGCGTTTTGCCGCATAGCGCACGCCAGTTCGGCCGCGCCATCGTGATGCCGAACCTGAAGCCGCCGGTGACGACTGCCGCGCAAGCTGCAGCCTACCGCGATCGCATCCTGGCGGCCTTGCCGGCCGGCTTGGCGTTCGAGCCCTTGATGACGCTGTACCTGACCAACAATACGCCGCCCGACGAAATCCGCCGCGCCAAGGATAGCGGTTTCATCCACGCGGTCAAACTGTATCCGGCCGGCGCCACCACCAATTCCGACGCCGGCGTGACCGACCTGAGCAAGTGCTACAAGACGCTGGAAACCATGCAGCAGCTCGGCATGCCGTTGCTGGTGCACGGTGAAGTGACCGATCCGGCGATCGACATTTTCGATCGCGAAGCCGTTTTCATCGATCGTGTGATGCAACCGCTGCGACGCGACATGCCGGAACTGAAAGTGGTGTTCGAACACATTACCACCAAGGAAGCCGCACAATACGTGGAGAGCGCCGAGGGGCCGGTGGCGGCCACCGTAACGGCACATCACCTGCTGTATAACCGCAACGAGATCTTCAAGGGCGGGATCCGGCCGCATTACTACTGCCTGCCGGTCTTGAAGCGCGAAGAGCATCGCCAGGCCCTGGTGCGCGCAGTGACTTCCTGCAGCACACGGTTCTTCCTCGGCACCGATTCGGCGCCGCATCCAAAGGGTTTGAAAGAACATGCCTGCGGCTGCGCCGGCTGCTATACCGCCCTGCATGCGATGGAGTTGTATGCACAGGCCTTCGATCAGGCCGGCGCGCTGGATCAGCTGGAGGCATTCGCCAGCTTTAACGGTCCGGCTTTCTACAATCTGCCGCGCAATCAGGGCTACATCACCTTGAAGCGCCAAGCGTGGACCCTGCCGGCTGAACTGCCGTTGGGAGATGCCACACTGGTGCCGTTGAACGGCGGCGAGACGATAGATTGGCAAATGGCGTAGGGCGAAAAAATTACTTAAACGCACTGTTATCACTCATTCGCATCGTCATGGTGCGATTTTTGCTTGCATGCTGGATGGGGATGGATAAATCGTCTTCCAATCCGGTCTAACCGTAGCTCACAGATTCGTCTCCGGACGCGGGTTTCAAGCATGCAAAGTCTACGTATCGTTGTTGTCAATCCGGTCGCCATCGAAGGCGACGACGATCCTGCGTTCGAGGCGCAGGCGGCGCGCGGCAAGGCTTTGCGCATCGGTTTGCTGGAAGCCGGCTATAACATCGTCGCCTCGCTTCCTGCCGACCTCTATCTCCCCGAAAGAATTGCTCAGCTGCAACCAGACATGATCATCGTCGATGCCGAATCCGACGCCCGCGACGTGCTGGAGCATGTGGTGGTGGCGACCCGCGATGCGCGCCGTCCCATCGTCCTGTTTACCGAAGATGCCAAAACCTCCAGCATGGATGCGGCGATGGCGGCCGGCGTCTCTGCCTACATCGTGGCGGGATTGCAAACCGCGCGCATCAAGCCGGTGCTGGAGGTGGCATTGGCGCGCTTCCGGCAAGAGCAGAAGCTGCTGGCGGAGCTGTCCGACACCAAGCTGAAGCTGGCCGAGCGCAAGGTGCTGGAACGGGCCAAAGGCTTGCTGATGGAGCATCACAAGCTGAGCGAGCAAGAGGCTTATCAAAAGCTGCGCCGGCTGGCGATGGACAAGAACCTCAAATTGTCCGAGGTCGCGCAGCGCATCATCGATGCGGCGGATTTGCTGGGCTGATCACTGTTCCAGTGATGAACATCGCTCGAACCGGCAAGCAGAAATGAGCAGAAGCGCCCCATAGCTGCGAGCTTGTTTGGTGCAATGCACAAAGCAGGTGCGCTTTTTTGAGCGGGAAACCGGCCCGAATCGCCATGTTCCCCGGCAAAAATTCCTGGCACGTGGTTTGCATAGTCTACTTCCAGGCGCCAACGCTGGCGCTGTTGGAATCGGCTAACGGCGGTCTTTTCCACATAAGACAAAGGTGTCTTTCCGCATGACTTGTTCATCGCGGGACGACGCCTTTTTTGTTGCCGAAACACTGTGGAGCCATGCGATGGAATCAAAAAATGCACTGCCGGGTGACATGCCGAACACGCTTGTCGACGGCAAGCGCCGTCAAATACTACAAACCGCAACTCTCGCGGCAGGAGCTGGCATGTTGGGACTTTCTAGCACCGGAGTGTGGGCCGCAGGCTCGGACAAACCGGAAAAAACCGAGGTCAAGATCGGCTTCATTCCCTTGACGGATTGCGCATCGGTGGTGATGGCATCGCTGCTCGGCTTCGATAAGAAATACGGCATCAAGATCGTCCTCAGCAAGGAAGCCTCGTGGGCCGGCGTGCGCGACAAACTGGCCAACGGCGAGCTGGATGCCGCGCATGTGTTGTCGGGTTTGATCTACGGTGTGCAGATGGGTATCGGCGGCCAGAAAAAAGACATGGCGATCCTGATGGGGCTCAACAACAACGGCCAGGCGATCACACTTTCCAAGAAATTGGCTGACAAGGGCGCGGTGGATGGCGCTTCGCTCGCCAAACTGATGGCCAGCGACAAACGCGAATACACGTTCGCCCAGACTTTCCCAACCGGTACGCATGCCATGTGGTTGTATTACTGGCTGGCCGCCAACGGCGTCAATCCGCTCAAGGATGCCAAGGTGATTACGGTGCCGCCGCCGCAAATGGTGGCCAATATGCGGGTCGGCAATATGGACGGTTTCTGCGTCGGCGAGCCATGGGGCCATCGGGCGATTGTCGACGGTGTCGGCATTACCGCGATTACAACTCAGGAGATCTGGAAGGATCATCCGGAAAAAGTGCTAGGCACCACCGCCGATTTTGCCGCCAAGAATCCGAACACTTGCCGTGCCTTGATTGCGGCTGTGCTTGAAGCAGGGAAGTGGATCGACGCCTCGCTCGCCAACAAGAACAAGATGGCCGAAGCGATCGCCGATAAATCCTATGTCAACACCAGCAAGGATGTGATCGACCAACGCATCATGGGGCGCTATCAAAACGGCCTGGGCAAGACCTGGGACGATCCGAACTACATGAAGTTCTACAACGATGGCCTGGTGAATTTCCCTTATCTGTCGGATGGCATGTGGTTCATGACGCAGCACCGGCGCTGGGGTTTGCTGAAGACCGATCCGGATTACCTGGCGGTCGCCAAATCTGTCAGCCAGATCGATCTCTACAAAGACGCGGCTGCGATGACAAAAACGCCGCTGCCGAAAGACGTGTTGCGGACCTCTAAATTGATGGATGGCACGGTGTGGGACGGCAAGAATCCGAAAGCCTATGCCGCCTCTTTCAAGATCCATGCATAGATCTTGAAAGACCGTCAATCCGGACAATCCAGACAATCCAGACAATCCAGACAATCCAGACAATCCAGATAGAACAGAACCGCGATTCATTCGGGAGTCAATATGAGCGCAATCATGGACACAGCGGCAAATGCAAATCGTCAGGCGGCAACAATCGATAGTGCTACGGCAGGCGTCGCGGCTGAAGCCGCTATCGTCACTCCCCTCACTCCCCGGCCAGTATTGAAGATCGCCAATCGCCGCAGCAGCATGCCGTCCTGGCTGATGCAAATCATTGCGCCGCTGCTGGGCCTGGCGTTCCTGGTACTGATCTGGCAGATCATTGCGATGAGCAACAGCCAGTTCCCGACGCCGATGCTGACCTTGCAGGAGGCGCTGAAACTGTTTGCCGATCCGTTCTACCGGACCAGTCCCAACGACCAGGGCATCGGCTGGAATATCCTGGCTTCGCTGCAACGCGTAGCGGTCGGTTTTGGCCTGGCGGCGCTGGTCGGGATTCCATTGGGTTTCATGATTGGCCGTTTCAAATTCCTGTCCAGCATGTTCGGTCCCATCATCAGTTTGCTGAAACCGGTGTCGCCGCTGGCGTGGCTGCCGATCGGTTTGCTGGTGTTCAAATCGGCCAATCCGGCGGCGATCTGGTCCATCTTCATTTGCTCGATCTGGCCCATGATCATCAACACCGCGGTTGGCGTACAGAGAGTGCCGCAGGATTACATGAATGTGGCGCGGGTGCTGAACCTGTCGGAATGGAAAATCATCACCAAGATTCTTTTTCCATCGGTATTGCCGTACATGCTGACCGGGGTGCGGCTGGCGATCGGCACTGCCTGGCTGGTGATCGTCGCTGCTGAAATGCTGACCGGCGGTGTCGGCATCGGCTTCTGGGTTTGGGATGAATGGAACAACCTCAACGTGCCGCATATCATCATCGCGATTGTGGTGATCGGCGTGGTCGGCTTGCTGCTGGAGCAAATGCTGGTGGCGCTGGCGAAGGCGTTCACCTACGAACAGGTTTCAAGTTGATCCATTGCAAAGCGGAATAACAGGGTAACGACGGGGTAATGACGGGGGAAATTATGGAACAACGCGACGCCAGATTCATCGATATCCATCAAGCCGAAATGGTGTTCAATACCAGCAAGGGCCAGTTTCACGCCCTGCGCGATATCAACCTGACTGTACGCAAGGGCGAGTTCGTGACCTTGATCGGTCATTCCGGTTGCGGCAAATCGACCCTGCTGAATTTGATCGCCGGCCTGCTGTTGCCGAGCGACGGTGTGCTGATTTGCGCCGGCCGCGAAATTGCCGGACCGTCGCCGGAACGCGCGGTGGTGTTTCAAAACCATTCGCTGCTGCCTTGGCTGACCTGCCACGAAAATATCTATCTTGGCGTGGAACGGGTATTTGCCGCTACCGAAAACAAAAGCGCCCTGAAGGAACGCACCAAAGCGGCGTTGGCGATGGTGGGATTGACGGCGGCCGGACAAAAGCATCCGCATGAAATTTCCGGCGGCATGAAACAACGGGTCGGCATAGCCCGCGCCTTGGCGATGGAGCCGAAAGTATTGCTGATGGACGAACCGTTCGGCGCACTGGATGCCTTGACCCGCGCTCACCTGCAGGATGAACTGCTGAAGATCGTCGCCAAGACCGGATCGACGGTAGTGATGGTGACCCACGATGTCGACGAAGCGGTGCTGTTGTCGGATCGTATCGTGATGATGACCAATGGCCCGGCCGCTACCATCGGCGACATCGTACAGGTAAGGCTGGCACGGCCGCGTGAACGTGTGGCGCTGGCGCAGGATCCTTTGTATGCCGAATACCGGACCTCGGTGCTGGAGTTCCTGTATCGCAAGCAAGCCCATCCGGTCGCGCAAGCGGCGTGATGCTCAGAGGGGAGCCCATATGAAACAAGCTGTGAAGCAGACTGTAAAACAGACAGGCAAAGTGATGCTGGTCGGCGCCGGGCCAGGCGATCCCGATTTGCTGACGCTGAAGGCGGTCAAGGCAATCGCTCAGGCCGATGTGTTGCTGGTGGACGATCTGGTCAATCCCGAAGTGCTGGCACATGCGCAGGATGGCGCACGCGTGATCCATGTCGGCAAGCGCGGCGGTTGCCAGTCGACCTCGCAGGAATTCATCGAACGTCTGATGGTGGTGGAGGCGCAGGCAGGTCATTGCGTGGTCCGTCTGAAAGGCGGCGATCCCTATCTGTTCGGCCGCGGCGGCGAAGAGCGCGCCCACTTGCGGCGGCAAGGCGTGACAGTCGAAGTGGTGCCGGGGATTACCAGCGGCATGGCGGCAGCGGCCAGCATCGGCATCGCGGCTACCCACCGCGACCATAGCCAGGGCGTGATCTTCGTCACCGGCCATGGCAAGAACGAGACCACGCAGCCGAACTGGAAGGCGCTGGTGGCGGCCGGCATGACGCTGGTGGTGTACATGGGCGTGGCGCGCTGCAGGCAGTTGCAGCGCAGTCTGCTGGAGGCAGGCATGGCCGGCTCGATGCCGGTTGCGGTGATCCAGTCGGCCACGCTGGCCACGCAAGCGCAGTTGCTGACCAGCCTGGATCAGCTGCCGCAAGCGCTGCATGAAAGCGGCCTCGGCAGCCCCAGCATTATCGTCATCGGCGAAGTCGTGCGCAGTGCCGATGCTTGCGCCGAGATCGGCCTCGACCATTTACTGCAGCGGAGAGCATTGGGCTGAATTGCTTGCGCGAGGTAAAATGCGCGGCAAATGTCTACTCCCGCCGCCCTCATCGATTGGTCTCAGCCCTGGCTCAAGCCGTTTCGCGTTCTCGGCCAGCGCTTCAGCACAGCTGCTGCCGCTTCCGATAATTGGCGGCTGGCCTTGAATACCATTGCCCAAGAACGCGGCATCCGCAATTATCTGGGTTTGCCGATCAGCTTTGTCGCGCAAGCTGAACTGCCGGCAGCGACCGCTTACGAAGCTTTTATCGGCAACAGCGGCAAAGTGCCGACGCGCGACAATCTCC
Organism: Collimonas sp. OK242; assembly: GCF_900107095.1. Lineage (GTDB taxonomy): Bacteria > Pseudomonadota > Gammaproteobacteria > Burkholderiales > Burkholderiaceae_D > Collimonas. The sequence continues at coordinate 208,442 of NZ_FNOR01000008.1, read as the reverse complement.
ACGATTTCCTGAATGCGCTGATCTGGCTGTCATTCCCCGCTATCAAGGCGCGCCTGAACGCGCTGCAAGCTGCCGAACTGGCCAAGGCCGGGACGCTCTCCGGCAGCAGCAAACCACGCGGCGCGGCGCGCGATGCCGCCACCATCTTTGATGAAAATGCCGCCTTGCTGCTGGTGCCGGACAATGCAGCGGGGCAAGCGCTGATCGCCGCTCTGCGCCAACATCAATGGCAGCAAGTGTTTGTCGAACAAGGCCACATGTTTGCCAGGGATGCGGAGGTCTGGCTGTTTGGCCACGCCTTGCTGGAAAAGCTGGTGCAGCCCTACAAGGCGATTACCGCGCATACCCTGGTGCTCAGCGTGCCCGAATCTTATTTTGCGCTGGCAGATGACGCCAAGCGTGACTGGATCGATCAAAGCATCGCCGCCGATCTGGTGCAGCAGGATGCCCTGATCGGCCGTTTGACGCCGTTGCCGGTGCTGGGCGTGCCGGGCTGGAGCGGTGGCCAGGATCAGGCTTTTTATGCGGATACCGCAGTATTCAGACCAAAGCGCAGCAAATGATGCAGGCCTGATAAAATTCAAGCACTTAATTTCACAACCGTTCATAAATGTTGAAAAATGATCCCAGCATGCCATTCATAGACAGAGCCATCGCCGATTTCGACAACGCCTTGCGCGTGATTACCGGGCAAGCTTCCGCTTCGCGGCCGAATCCGGCCTTGCAGGCGCCTGACGGCGTGCTGGACGCCGCCGAGCAGCGGCACAGCGCCGGACTGATGCGCATCAATCATGTCGGCGAGGTCTGCGCCCAGGCACTGTATGACGCCCAGGGCCGTTTCGCCCAAGGCGAGCCGATCAAGCAACAGTTTGCCGAAGCGGGCAGGGAAGAGGAAGACCATCTGGCCTGGACCGCGGAACGCTTGCGTGAGCTGGGCTCACGCGTCAGCTTGCTGAACCCCTTATGGTACGCAGGTTCTTATGCGCTGGGGACGCTGGCGGCGCGGCTGGGCGATGTGCGCAGCCTGACTTTTGTCTCGGAAACCGAGCGCCAGGTGGAAAGGCATCTGAACAGCCATCTGGAAAAACTGCCCTTGCAAGACGCCAAGTCGCGCGCCATCGTCGAGCAGATGCGCGACGATGAAATCGCCCATGGCGAGGCGGCGCGCACATTAGGAGCGGCCGACATGCCGCTGCCGGCGCAAAAGCTGATGCAGGCGATGTCCAAGGTCATGACGTCAGTCGCCTACTACATCTAAAACCTAAGCCTAAGTATTGGCAAGCGGTTCCGCCAGGTCGTCGACGATTTCAAACGAATGGGTGATCTCGGCGGTCTTTTCCAGCATGATCGAAGCCGAACAGTATTTCTCATGCGACAGCTTGATCGCACGTTCCACCAGATTAGGTTTCAGATTGCGGCCGCGCACGGTGAAGTGGAAATGGATCTTGGTAAATACCTTGGGCTCCTTCTCTGCCCGTTCCGATTTTAGCGTGACATCGCAGCCACGGATGTCCTGATGGCTTTTGCGCAAGATGAGCACCACGTCATAGGCGGTGCAGCCGCCGGTGCCGGCCAGCACCACTTCCATCGGCCGCGGCGCCAGGTCGCGGCCGCCGCCGTCAGGCGCGCCATCCATCGTCAATATATGGCCGGAGCCGGTTTCGGCTAAAAACGTCATGCCGGACAAGCCGGTCCAGCGAACTGTGCATTCCATAGGGTCTCGTGGGAAGTGATTGTGTCGCAATATTCTAACTGCTCTTGGCAGATGTGGTTTCGCTTGGTTTTCTTGGCAAAAAGAAAATCATGGCCAGGCTTTTCGATAAACATCTCGGTTTTTCACCTTGCGACGCACAATTCCGTTTGCTAAGATCAATCTAAGGGTTGCAGGATTGATTCCCGGCAACCGATGCAATGTCTCCTCCACCCCTCCGTTGGAGTGGATTTAAACCCGATGCTGCAGTTCGGGTTTTCTTTTATCCGCAGCTAGGGGTAGCCGGGCGGGTCTGCCGCCGCATTTACAGGCGCATTTACAACGATTTCTAGCGTAAATGGCAATTTCATTCAATCGGTTTGACGCCAAGTCCTTGAAAAGGCTATAATTTACGGCTTTTCCGTTTGCTCAGGAAAAGATAACAAGGCAGAGTCTGTCGCTGATGCAAGACGAAATCTGGTGAAGGGCGTCCAGCCCAAAGCCGGTTTTCGATAGCGCTGGAACCACCATTTGAGCGAATTAAACTAGTTAGGAAGTCAACATGAAAACTTTTTCCGCTAAGGGCCATGAAGTCCAGCGTGATTGGTTCGTGATTGACGCGACGGACAAAGTCCTCGGACGTGTTGCCAGCGAAGTGGCACTCCGACTGCGCGGCAAACACAAACCCGAATTTACTCCTCACGTTGATACCGGCGATTTCATCGTCGTCATCAATGCAGGTAAACTGCGCGTCACTGGCGCCAAGGCAACCGACAAGACGTACTTCCGTCACTCCGGTTACCCAGGCGGCATCTACGAAACAAATTTCCAGAAAATGCAACAGCGTTTTCCGGGTCGTGCGCTGGAAAAAGCGGTCAAGGGCATGCTGCCTAAGGGTCCGCTTGGCTACGCCATGATCAAGAAGCTCAAAGTGTATGCGGATGGCAGCCATCCGCACACTGCGCAGCAACCTAAAGCACTCGAACTCTAAGGAATAGACATGATCGGTAACTACAATTACGGAACCGGCCGTCGCAAGAGTGCAGTGGCGCGCGTCTTCATCAAGTCCGGCTCCGGCCAGATCATCGTCAACGGCAAGCCAGCGAATGAATACTTTTCGCGCGAAACCGGTTTGATGGTGATTCGTCAACCACTGGAACTGACTAACCATGTCGAAACTTTCGACATCAAAGTCAATGTCAGCGGCGGCGGCGAGTCCGGCCAGGCTGGTGCAGTTCGCCACGGCATTACTCGTGCCCTGATCGACTACGATGCAACCTTGAAACCGGAGCTGTCGAAAGCCGGCTTCGTTACACGTGATGCACGTGAAGTTGAGCGTAAGAAGGTCGGTTTGCGCAAGGCACGTCGCGCAAAACAATTCTCCAAGCGCTAATCTACGCTTTCAGAATATCGAAAAGCCGCCAGGTTCGCGCCTGGCGGCTTTTTGTCATTTGTTCGCTCCCTCAGTTGCGTCTCTTTACGAAAGCTCAACATTCGGGAAAGCGCTGCGGAGCCTGCAATTGCAAGGGTTTTCCGATTTGAATGTTAAGCGGCCCTAAGCAATTCATAGGCTGCTAAAATAGCCAGCTCTTGGCGGCGATTTGCCCAAAATACCGGGGCCAACATCGTACAAATTTCATATCGGATTTGGACAGCCGGGTCGAAAAAGCAGCTTGAAAATCGGGTTGAAAACATAGACAGCTCCATGCGAGGAAATAAGATGATCAAAGTCGGGATTGTGGGTGGTACGGGTTATACCGGGGTCGAGTTGCTGCGTTTGCTGGCAACCCATCCGCATGCACAATTGCAGGCGGTGACTTCGCGCAAAGAAGACGGCATGCCGATTGCCGACATGTATCCGTCATTGCGGGGCCGCGTTGCGCTGGCATTTTCGGCGCCTGAGAAAGCGCGCCTGACCGAATGCGACGTGGTGTTCTTCGCCACCCCGCATGGCGTCGCCATGGCGCAAGCGCCTGAGCTGCTGGAAGCCGGCGTCAAGCTGATCGATCTGGCCGCCGATTTTCGCCTGCAAGATACCGCGGTGTTCGAGAAATGGTACAAGCTGCAGCACAGTTGTCCTGAGCTGCTGAAGCAAGCTGTGTATGGCTTACCCGAGCTGAATCGCAGCGCGATCAAGAACGCGCGCATCATCGGCAATCCAGGTTGCTATCCAACCACCATGCAACTCGGCCTGGCGCCGTTGCTGAAGGCCGACGTGGTGGATGCGTCGCACCTGATCGCCGATTGCAAATCAGGTGTATCCGGCGGTGGCCGCAAGACGGAAATCGGCATGCTGTTCTCGGAAGCCAGCGACAATTTCAAGGCTTACGGCGTATCCGGCCATCGGCATTCGCCGGAAACGGTGGAGCAACTCGGCAAATTGACCGACAAAAAAATCGGCCTGTTGTTTACGCCGCATCTGGTGCCGATGATACGCGGCATGCACTCGACCATTTACGCGCGTCTGACCAAAGATATCGACAATGCGGCGCTGCAGGCGCTGTTTGAAGATGCTTACAAGGATGAGCCGTTTGTCGATGTGATGCCGTTTGGCTCGCATCCGGAAACCCGTTCCACCCGTGGTTCGAACATGTTGCGGATCGCCTTGCACCGTCCTGACAACGGCGACACCCTGGTGGTGCTGGTGGTGCAGGACAATCTGGTAAAAGGATCGGCTGGCCAGGCGGTGCAATGCATGAACCTGATGTTCGGCCTGGAAGAGACTACCGGTTTGCTGCACGTGCCAGTAATGCCATGATGTGGCCGGCCATTGTGTCATCGGCAGCCGTTCCTGAGCGACAGAGTCGGCTGCGATGAAGTATAAGTTGTGGGTCCGGCGCATGTCGATCTCGGCGCCGAAAATGACGGTTAAAAGCCATTTCCCATGGCCATTGAAGGCGCTTTTCCTGGTCTTGGTTTTGGGGTTCGGCGGCGCCGTCGCGATGTGGGTCTACGACCTGGGACGCGATTTCACCGGCCATAGTCCGGCGCTCAGCAAACAGCAGCTGGCAGATCTGAATGAGAAAGTGGAGGCCCTGACGGCTGAAAGAGATCGTTTCTCGAGTACCGTCAACGCTGCCGAAAGCCGGCTCAATATCGAGAAGGCGGCGCAAGAACAGCTGGGCCAGCAGATCAAGGTGCTGGAAAGCGAAAACGCCAAGCTGAAGGAGGATCTGGCTTTTTTCGAAGGTCTGCTGCCGAATGCGACAGGCAAGCAAGGCATTACCATTCAGCGCCTGACCGCCGAATTACTGACGCCGACGCAATTGCGCTATCGGATGCTGATTATGCAAGGCGGTAAGGGCCCCAATTTTGTCGGGAATGTGCAACTATTAGTCACCGCCACGGTGGCGGGCAAAAGCACGGTGCTGACTTTCCCCGGCGCCAACGCCACGGCGACGGAAAAAGCTGCCTCCCAATTGGATTTCAAGTATTACCAGCGGGTCGAGGCTGAACTGACTTTGCCGGAAGGCGCCGTGGTCAGGGCGATCCAGGCCAAGGTGATGGAAAAAGGCCAGATGCGTGCGCAGCAAACCTCTAATTTGTAAAAAGGAAACATCATGTTCAACCGCAAAGCAAAAAGCACTATCGACAGCTTGATTGGTTCGTCCACCAGCATCGAGGGCGATGTTCACTTCAAGGGCGGCCTGCGCATTGACGGCCATGTGAAGGGCAATGTGGTGGCTGAAGTGGGTGCAAGCAGCGTCCTGGTGATTTCCGAGAGCGCCAAGGTGGAAGGCGACGTGCGGGTCGCGCATCTGGTGGTCAACGGTGAAATCTGCGGCAATGTTTATTCTGCCGAGCTGCTTGAATTGCAGCCGAAAGCCCGCATAACCGGTGATGTCAATTACAAGGCGCTGGAAATGCATAGCGGCGCCCTGGTAAGCGGCAAACTGACCCATGAACAGAATGTCGTCGAGCCGGTGCTGAAGCTTGCCATGTCGCAATCTGCCTAAAACAACACCCCACCGGGATTTCGGTCTTTGTCTGCATGAATTCGGGCGAGCGCCTATAATGCAGTATTGTATGTACCCCGCAGGAGCCAAAAATGAATGCTGTCGCTGAAATTCAAGATGTAATCGCATCTCCGATCGTGTTTACCGATAGCGCCGCCGCCAAGGTTGCGCAGCTGATCGAAGAAGAAGGTAATCCCGACCTCAAATTGCGCGTTTTCGTGCAGGGTGGCGGTTGCTCCGGTTTCCAGTATGGATTCACCTTTGATGAAATCGTCAATGAAGATGACACCACCATGAGCAAGAACGGCGTGCAGTTGTTGATCGATTCGATGAGCTATCAATATCTGGTCGGCGCTGAAATCGACTACAAGGACGACCTGGAAGGCGCGCAATTCGTGATCAAGAATCCGAATGCGACGACTACCTGCGGCTGCGGTTCTTCTTTCTCGGCCTGATCGGGCCTGGCTGGCAGCAACCGGCAGCAAGCGATAATAAGGAACACGCTAAGGAACAAGCGGTTCGTTAAAAAAGGACGCCGGGGAGAAATCCTCGGGCGTCCTTTTTTTATTGCCTGTTTTTTTATTGTTGCTTGTGATGTCGATTCTACTTTCAGCCTGTTTCAGTTACGCGGGATAAAGCGCCCCCAGAATCCGTAAATCCCGGGCCCCGGTTACCCGCGGCAAATTACCCGGCAAGCGCTGGTCGAAACGTAGCGCCAGCCAGGCGAAAGCCACCGCTTCGACGTGGTTGGGAGCGATTCCGAGTGCTTCGGTGGATTGCACCGCTGCCGTCAGATGTCGTTGTTGCAGCGCGTGCGCCAGTTGTTGCATCAGATACGGGTTATAGGCGCCGCCGCCGCAGACATGCACGGTTTGCGCTGTCGGGGCATGCAGAGCGATGGCGTCTGCAATGGTGGCGGCAGTCAGCAGCGCCAGGGTCGCTTGCACATCGCGAGGAGCAAGCTGTTGCGGGAAGTTGCTCAGATGACGTGCCAGCCAGTCGGCGTGAAACAGATCGCGACCGGTGCTTTTGGGCGGTGCGGCGGCAAAATACTCTTCCTTGCGCATGGCGTCGAGCAGAGATGGCACAGCTTGGCCGGAAGCCGCCCACATGCCGTTCTCGTCGTAATGCTTGCCATGATGGCGCTTGATCCACAGATCCATCAGCACATTGCCCGGTCCGGTATCGAAACCGATGACATCGCGGGTTTGCCCTGGTGTTGCTTGAGCATGGGCATGCAACACGCTGATGTTGGCAATGCCGCCGATATTCACCACCACCCTGGTTTGCATCGGATCGGCGAATACCGCCTGGTGGAACGCCGGCACCAGCGGCGCACCCTGGCCGCCGGCGGCAATGTCGCGACTGCGAAAATCGGCGATGACGTCGATCCCGGTCAGCTCGGCCAGTAGCGCCGGGTTGTTGGCCTGGCGTGTGAAGCCAAGCTCGGGCCGATGCCGGATGGTTTGACCGTGGACGCCGATGGCACGGATCTGATCCGGCCGCAAGCCGGCATCCGCCAGCAAGCGTTCGACGCACGCCGCATAGTGTGAACTTAGGGTATTGGCAACCAGCGCCTCACGTTCGATCTCATTCTGGCCTGCAGTTTGCAGCGCCATCAGTTCGGCCCGCAGCGAAGCTGAGAATGGCACGTAGGCCGAGGCCAGGGTAGCTACCGGATGTTGCGCCGGACCGCTGGGAAATGCCGCGATGACGCCATCGACGCCGTCCAGGCTGGTGCCGGACATCAAGCCTATGAACAAGCCGCTGTGGAGTGTTGGAGTGGGCATAATAAAACCGTTGTGAGATCGTCTGATTCTATCAACGACCCGGCAACGGTTCTATATTTATTCGAGACTCAGCGAGGCAGAGATCTGCCGAAGCTTATTTTGACGCCAGTTTGGTGGCTGGGGTGCTTGCTACTGTTGCTGCAGCTACCATTTCACCGCCGCTCAACAAGTTAAAGCGGTGGGTGATATCGGCCGCAACCGCCTTGAAGCGCTGCAATTCGGCGCCGGCCAGCGGAGTTACGGTAGGCACTGCTACCGACAAGGGATCGCGCGGCTGGTTATCGACCCGGAATTCATAGTGCAGATGCGGGCCGGTAGCCCAGCCGGTCATGCCGACGTAGCCGATGACGTCGCCCTGGCTAACCTTGTTGCCTTTGCGCGAGCTCGCTGCAATCCGGCTCATGTGGGCGTATACAGTTGAATACTTGCCATCGTGCTTGATGATGACAACGTTGCCGTAACCGCTTTCGACGCCGGCAAAGTTGATCACGCCGTCCGCCGTGGCATGGATAGGCGTGCCGGTGGCGGCGGCAAAATCGACGCCGCTATGTTTTTTCCATTTGCCCAGGATAGGATGGATACGCATCGAGAAGCCGGAAGAAATACGGGTAAAGGCTAGAGGTGATTTCAGGAATGCTTTTTTCAGCGACTTACCGTCGAAACCGTAGTAGCCGCCTTGGCCGCTGCTGGCGGGATCGTCAAACCAGACTGCCTGGAACGGTTTGCCGCCATTCACGAATTCACCGGCCAGGATGCGTCCGGCGCGCAGGAATTGGCCGTTTTGCCAAAATGTTTCATAAGCGACATTGAAATGGTCGCCACGCTTCAGGTCTGAGGCAAAATTGATATTGGTGCCGAACATGGCCACGATTTGCGAAGCCACGCTGTCCGGGATATCGGCAGCATCGGTCGCCGCGAACAGCGAAGAGCGAATCACGCCCGTATGCATCTCGATGCGCCGTTCAACCGTGGCTGTTTCTTCCGCTACAGTGAAGGTATCGCCGTCGCGCCGGATCAGCAGATTCCTGGGAGTGTCTTCACTGCCGTCGACTATCGTCGCGCGCAACATCTGCAGCACGCCGTCATTGCTGGTTTGCGCTTGCACTACAGTGCCGCTCTTGAGTCGCAGCACGGCGCGTGCGCGAGCGTCGGATTTGATGAAATTGCTGGCTTCCTCGTCGTCGACGCCAAGCCGGGTCAGCAAAGTCGCCAGGGTGTCGCCGGCGCGCATTTTGTCTTCGGCAACATAAAGCTGTTGCTGAGCTTCAAGTTTTGCGATTTGCTCGCCAAGGCTGGGCAATTCCAGTTCTGCGGAAATCGCCTTGACCGAGACTTCGTCGGGATCCGTTGCCATCGGAGCAACGCCAGCTGCACCAAAGGCAAGCAGCGTCAGCACTACGGCAGAAGCGGAGACTATACGGGTTTTCGGCGTGGAATCAGCAAACGCGGCATAGGCCCGAACGGGTATCTGCGTGAAAAACGGCTTGATACTGGACCGCAAGTTAATGAATTTATCTTTGAGAGACATGCAATACGTTAAAATTTGCCGTTTGCTACCGATTCTTGTGTTGTTGTTTGATTGAACGACTTGCGGCGGGATTAAAAGGATCATGGATTATACCGTAGCCCATATTGGTGGGCCGCAGGATTCATCTGATTTCTGGTAACCCTATGTAATTGCTATATATTTCCTCTCGTTACGGCCGTTCCGTTCAGGCGCAAGCGCAATTTTTTAGATGTTATTTTCGCCGGATTTTTTCCCTTACTCCCATATGGCTCACGATTCCCAAAACACGTCACCGAAGGCAGCCGCTGCTGTTGAAAACACTCCACTGGTTCTGTCGGACCGGACCCAGGAAGCATTGGCGATTACCAAGCGCGGCGTCGACGAGCTGCTGATCGAGAGCGATTTTGCGCGCAAGCTGCAGCGTTCCGAACAAAGCAGCAAGCCGCTGCGTATCAAATTGGGCCTGGACCCGACCGCGCCGGATTTGCACCTCGGCCATACGGTGGTGCTGAACAAGATGCGGCAACTGCAGGATCTGGGACACAAGGTGATTTTCCTGATCGGCGACTTTACCTCCATGATCGGCGACCCGTCCGGACGCAATGTGACGCGGCCGCCGCTGACCCGCGAACAGATCGAAGAAAACGCCAAGACTTATTTTGCCCAAGCCAGCCTGGTGCTGGATCCGGCGCGTACCGAAATCCGCTACAACTCGGAATGGTCGGACAAGCTCGGCGCGCGCGGCATGATTCAGCTGTCGGCTAAATATACGGTGGCGCGGATTCTGGAGCGCGAAGATTTCACCAAACGTTTCAAGGCCGGCACGCCGATTTCGGTGCACGAACTGCTGTACCCATTGATGCAGGGCTACGATTCAGTGGCGCTGGAATCAGATCTCGAGCTGGGCGGCACCGACCAGAAATTCAATCTGCTGGTGGGCCGCGAGCTGCAGAAGCATTACGGCCAGGAGCCGCAATGCATCCTGACCATGCCTTTGCTGGAAGGCTTGGACGGCGTCGAGAAGATGTCGAAATCCAAGGGTAACTACATCGGCATCACGGAACCGGCCAATACCATGTTCGCCAAGGTGATGAGCATTTCCGACGTCATGATGTGGCGTTACTACGAGCTGTTGTCGTTCAAGTCGCTGGCGCAGATCGCCGGCTACAAGGCGCAAGTCGAAGGCGGCCAGAATCCGCGCGACATCAAGGTTGTGTTGGCGCAAGAAATCGTGGCGCGCTTCCACAGCCAGCAGGCGGCGGAAGATGCCTTGAGCGACTTTAACAATCGCGCCAAGGGCGGCATTCCGGACGACATTCCGGAACTGAGCCTGAGCGGCGCACCGCTGGGTATCGGCCAGTTGCTGAAGCAAGCCAATCTTTGCCCGTCCACCTCCGAGGCATTGCGCATGGTGGAGCAGGGCGGCGTGCGGATCGATGGCGCCGTCGTCAGCGACAAAGGCTTGAAAGTTGAAGCTGCCACTTTCGTGATACAAGTCGGCAAGCGCAAGTTTGCCCGCGTGACCTTGAGCGTATGATCGGGCTGTTGCAGCGAGTCAGCCATGCCAGCGTTGTGGTAGATGGCGCAACGGTCGGCGCCATCGATGGCGGCTTGCTGGTACTACTGTGCGCTGAACGCGGAGACCGCGAAAAAGAAGCGGATGCGCTGCTGACCAAATTGCTGGCTTATCGGGTGTTCGCCGACGACGCCGGCAAGATGAACCGCAGCCTGAGCGACATCGGCGGCGGCTTGCTGCTGGTGCCGCAATTTACGCTGGCGGCGGATACGCAATCAGGCAAGCGCCCCTCGTTCACACCGGCGGCGGCGCCGGAAGACGGCCGCCGCCTGTTCGACTATTTCGCCGGGCAAGCTGCCAGCCGGCACGCACAGGTGGCTACCGGCCGCTTTGGCGCCGACATGAAAGTGTCCTTGACCAATGACGGTCCGGTGACCTTCTGGCTGCAAGTAAAACCGCCGGCGGCGAAAGAGTTAGCTAAAGCATCAACCAAAGCATTAACGTAAGCAGATCAAATGCGTTCTTTTGGAGTAGCCTGATAACTTTACCAACGGGAGCTGAGCATGAAACTCTGGAGCCATTCCTTTAACGACGGTGCCTATATCCCCGGCGAGTTCGCTTTCGCGGTGGTGCATCCCGATACTCACATCACTTTGTCTGCCAACCACAACCCGCATCTGGGTTGGGGCGAACCGCCGGCCGGCACGCAATCGCTGCTGCTGATTTGCCACGATCCCGATGTGCCCTCGCGCGGCGACGATGTCAACCAGGAAGGCAGGACCGTGCCGGCCGATCTGCCGCGCGTCGATTTCTTTCATTGGGTGCTGGTCGACCTGCCGCCGCATGCCGCTTCGATCGAAGCCGGCAGTTTCAGCGACAGAGTCACCTCCCATGGCAAGCCCGGTCCCGACATCTATGGCGGCCCTATTGCCGGCGCACGTCATGGCTTGAATGACTACACCGGCTGGTTTGCCGGCGATGCAGCGATGAGCGGCGACTATTTCGGCTATGACGGTCCATGTCCACCGTGGAACGACGAGGTCGTGCATCGTTATATTTTTACTTTGTATGCATTGGACATTCCGCGTTTGCCGGTAGAGGGCAAATTCACCGGGCCGCAAGTGCTGGCAGCCATGCACGGCCACATTCTGGCGGAAGAATCCATCGTCGGCATTTACACTTTGAATCCAGCTTTATAAGCATAGGCTGGCCCCGCAGAAAATTTATGTCGACCACTGAAATAATACTGATACGCCACGGCGAAACGGACTGGAATCTGGAGCGTCGCCTGCAAGGCCATCTGGACATCCAGCTCAATCCTGTCGGCCGGCGCCAGGCCCAGGCGCTGGCCGCCAGCCTGGATGGCGTCGCGCTGGATGCGATTTTCAGCAGCGATCTGCAGCGCGCACAGCAAACCGCCGCGCCATTGGCCGAGGCGCGCGGCATGACATTGCAACTCGCCGCCGGATTGCGTGAGCGTTGTTACGGTGCGCTGGAAGGCTTGCGTTATCCGGAAGCCGCCGAGCGCTTCCCGGACGCCTACGCGGCGTTGATGGGACGCGACATCGATGTCCGTTATCCCGCTGGCAAGCATGCGGCGGAAACCATGCGCGAATTCTCCGCGCGCGTTATAACAACTTTCACGACCTTGACGGCTTTGCGCGATTTGTCGGCATCTGGCGATTTGCGGCGGATTGCCGTAGTGACGCATGGCGGCGTACTCGATTGCATTTACCGTTTTGCGCACAAGCTGCCGCTGGACCAGCCGCGCAGCTGCAATATTTTCAATGCCAGCATCAATCGCCTGAGCTGGAATCCTGAGTGGCCGCAACCGCTGCGGGTGGACGGCTGGGCGGATGTGGCGCATCTGGAGACTTTGTCGCTAGATGAAATTGATCAATGAAGGCGCAATAAATTAAGCAATAAGTCGGGCAATAAGCTGGGCAATAAAACGATCAACAAAACATTTGTTTCCAAGTGGAAATTATCGTGTTTCACGCTTATGTTGGTGCTCGACTGCAAGATCAAATAATCGCTATTAATCTATCTAAGCATCAGTAAAAACAGTTGCGATAAAAGCAGTGTGCTTGTGCTAATCTTGCCGATAAGAATTAAAACAACAGCGGGACAGTTAGCATGAAATTTAATCTTTTTCCCTCCTGGGCGCAGCGTGCTGCTGGCCCCGAGCCATTGGTCGAAGGGACCACGGGGAAATCGGCTGCGTCCGCTACCTTGGCTGGCCCGACATTGAATAAAGAGCAACTGGCGCTGGTTGGCGTACTGCATCAGCTGTTGCAAACCTTGCCTCAAGCCTATAGCGGTCGCGAAAGCGTCAAACGCCTGTGCCAAATGATTTTGCCCGCCAGCCCGCATATCCGGCTGGTATGGGTGGGATTTTGCCAGGACGATTCGGATGCGACCATCAAGCCGACGGCGATTGTCGGCCAGGCGCGGAGCGAATCCGACCAATGGCAGTTGGCCAAGGATTGTTTTGATTACGCGGCGCCGTTTACCCAGATTGCAGATTGGGACGCAGGCCGCGACAGCGAATTTCACGCGCTGTTTGCGCCATGGCAGGCACATCCCGAGCATTGTTCCGCCAAGGCCGCGCTGGCCATACCGCTGCGCTCGGAAAAGGCGCGCATGCACGGCATGATGGTGTTTTATGCGGATAGCCAAGACTATTTTTCGGAAACCGGGTTTGCTTCGTTTCAGGCTTTTGGCCATGTCTGCGAAGTGATCTGGAAACAATCCAATTTGTCGCATTTGCTTACGCGCCAGGCGCAGCTCGATTCGCTGACCGGCTTGCTGACCCGGCGCCGTATCGTGCATGTCTACGAAGAAGCGGTGGCCGCTACCGCCACGGCCGTCGCTGACGAGGCATCGCCGTTGTCGATTCTATATTGCCAACTGGACGATTTTCACAGGATCAACGATCTGTATGGCTGGGCGGTAGCCGACAATATCCTGGCGGCGTTTGCCAAAGATACCGGCGCACAGCTGCGCAAGACCGACAGCGGCGGACGCTGGAACGCCACCGAATTCCTGTACGTGTTGCCGGCCACCGACACGGTAGATGCCGACAGCCTGGCGGAGGCATTTCTCGCCCATTTCAAGCATCATCCGGTGAACATCGAAAACTGGTCGATCCGGCTCGCTTTGTCGATAGGGGTTGCAACTTACGGCGCTGACGGCCGCGGACTGGACGAATTAATTCATTACGCCACCCAGCATCTGCGCAGCTCCAATACCCTGTCCGAAGACGAACTTTGATTGTGCAAAAACCCGCGTGCCGCGGCAATCGGGATAAAATGACGCCTTTCCCCTTGTGATTTCATCCTGAGCTAGCGACGACGCTGTGAATATTGGTCCTTATTTCCTTCGTAACAATGTCTTTGTGGCGCCTATGGCAGGCGTCACGGACAGACCGTTCCGGCAGCTTTGCAAAGAGCTGGGCGCCGGCTATGCGGTGTCGGAAATGGCGGCCTCCAATCCGCGTCTGTGGCAGACCGAGAAAACCTCGCGCCGCATCAATCACGATGGCGAGATGGCGCCGCGCGCGGTGCAGATCGCCGGCGCCGATCCGCAGATGCTGGCTGAGTGTGCGAAATACAATGTCGATCACGGCGCGCAAATCATCGACATCAACATGGGATGTCCGGTCAAGAAAGTCTGCAACAGCTGGTGCGGTTCCGCCTTGTTGCAAGATGAGCAACTGGTGGCCGAGATTCTGGAAACGGTAGTTAACGCAGTCGAGGTGCCGGTCACGCTGAAGTTTCGCACCGGTTGGGACCGCCTGAATAAAAACGCCCTGAGTATTGCCCGCTTGGCAGAAGCCAGCGGCATCGCCATGCTGACTCTGCACGGACGAACCCGTGCCGACGGTTATAGCGGCGACGCTGAATATCAGACCATTGCCGCGGTCAAGGCCGCTGTGTCGATCCCGGTGGTCGCCAACGGCGATATCACGACGCCGGAAAAAGCACGGCAAGTATTGGCGTTCACCAAGGCCGACGCCATCATGGTGGGCCGCGCAGCGCAGGGCCGGCCATGGATTTTCCGCGAGATCGAACACTATTTGCGTACCGGCGACTATTTGCCGGCGCCGTTGGTGACGGAAGTGCAACACCTGATGGATGAACATCTGCGTGCGCACTATGGATTTTATGGGGATTACTTGGGGGTGCGTACCGCCCGCAAGCATATCGGCTGGTATGTGCGTGATTTGCCTGGCGGAGAGGCATTTCGGCAACGCATGAACCTGCTGGAAGATTGCGGCCAGCAACTGGCCGCAGTAAATAGCTTCTTCGAATCGCAGTTTGCGTTTGGGGAGCGGTTACAATACGGGGTGGCCGAGCAGATGCTGGCGGCCTGAGTCAGATTAACAAGATTAACAAAAAACAGGGCTTGCCACGATTGCTTCAGCTAGCTGGTGAAACGCCGCTGATGGTATTACGTAAGTCCTAAAAAAAAAGAACAGTAAAAAGAATGAGCAAAGAAAGTATCCAAGACGTCGTCAAGCAAAGCCTGGAAAAATATTTCAAGGATCTTGGCGAGCAGCCGCCGTCGAACGTCTACGACATGGTGATTTCCACGGTTGAAAAACCTGTATTGGAAGCTGTGATCGCGCGCGCCGAAGGCAATCAATCGCATGCGGCTGAAATGCTGGGCATTAATCGCAATACCCTGCGCAAGAAATTGCAGCAGCATGGTCTTTTGTAGATTTGTAAAAACCGTAGAAGCAGTTTCAAGGTGCGGTTTCAATACGCAGTTTCAAATAATTAACCGAGCGACGCCGCGTCAGCAGGCAACAGAATCAACAAGCTGGCGGCAGGCTGCAGTTTCCATCCAGGGACGCAGCACTTTCCTCAGCATGCTGTATTTATCCTTTTCCTTTATCCGTGTCCCTTCCCGTCATTCACTTCCAGAGTTTTCATCATGATTAAACAAGCCCTCATTTCAGTATCCGATAAAACCGGGATACTTGATTTCGCAAAAGAATTGTCGGCGCTGGGCGTAAATATCCTGTCGACGGGCGGCACCGCCAAGCTGCTGGCTGACAACGGCGTCAAGGTGACCGAAGTGGCGGATTACACCGGCTTTCCGGAAATGCTCGACGGCCGCGTCAAGACCTTGCATCCGAAAGTACACGGCGGCATCCTGGCGCGCCGTGATTTCCCTGAGCATATGGCGGCGTTGGAGCAACATCAGATTCCCATGATCGACATGGTGGTAGTCAATCTCTACCCGTTCCAGCAGACCATTGCCAAGGAGCAGTGCTCGCTGGAGGATGCGATCGAAAATATCGATATCGGCGGTCCCGCCATGCTGCGTTCGTCAGCCAAGAATCATAAAGATGTGATCGTGCTGTGCGATCCTAGCGATTACGCTGGCGTGCTGGCTGAACTGAAGGCGAATCAGGGTGAAGTCGGTTACGGCACCAAATTTGCGCTGGCCAAGAAGGTGTTTGCGCACACCGCCCAATATGACGGCGCGATTACCAATTACTTCACTTCGCTGGGCGAAGACAAGCAACACGCGACCCGCAGCGCCTATCCGGCGACACTGAACCTGCATTTCGAAAAAGTGCAGGAAATGCGCTACGGTGAGAATCCGCACCAGTCGGCAGCGTTTTACCGCGACGCCCGGCATGTCGAAGGTGCGCTGGCCAATTACAAGCAGTTGCAAGGCAAGGAACTGTCGTACAACAATATTGCCGACGCCGATGCGGCGTGGGAATGCGTCAAGACTTTCAGCGAAACCGCTTGCGTCATCATCAAGCACGCCAACCCTTGCGGCGTCGCCATCGGCAACAATCCGCTGGAAGCGTATAGCAAAGCCTTGCAAACCGATCCGACTTCAGCGTTTGGCGGCATCATCGCCTTCAATCAGGAGCTCGACGGCAACGCCGCCGAAGCGGTCGCCAAGCAATTCGTCGAAGTGATCATCGCGCCGTCCTTCACCGAACAAGCCAAGCAGGTTTTTGCCGCCAAGCAGAATGTGCGCTTGCTGGAAATTCCATTGGCTCACGCCATCAATCAGTATGATTTCAAGCGCGTCGGCGGCGGTTTGCTGGTGCAGGCGCCGGATGCGCGCAATGTCTCCCTGAGCGAGCTGAAGGTAGTCAGCAAGAAGCAGCCGACCCAGCAGCAATTGCAGGATCTGATGTTTGCCTGGCGTGTCGCCAAGTTCGTCAAGTCGAACGCTATCGTGTTTTGCGGCAATGGCATGACGCTGGGTGTTGGCGCCGGCCAGATGAGCCGCGTAGATTCTGCCCGCATCGCCTCGATCAAGGCGCAAAACGCCGGTCTGTCGCTGGTCGGTTCCGCGGTGGCTTCGGATGCGTTTTTCCCGTTTCGCGACGGCCTCGATGTGGTGGTCAATGCCGGCGCGACTTGCGTAGTGCAGCCGGGCGGCTCGATGCGCGATCAGGAAGTAATCGATGCGGCCGACGAGCATGGCGTAGTCATGCTGCTGACCGGTACCCGCCATTTCCGCCACTAAGTAACAGCTAGCAGCGACCGGCGCTTCGTGCTTGCCACGGCGAAGCGCTTCGGTCATCGTTTGAGTATATGAAAATCCTCGGTATCGACCCCGGTCTGCGGACCACCGGTTTTGGCGTCATCGACAAGCAGGGCAACCAGCTCAGCTATGTTGCCTCGGGCACCATCAAGACCCCGGACGCGGATTTGCCGCAACGTCTGAAGGTGATTCTGGCCAGCGTGTCCGAAGTCATCCGCACCTATGCGCCGGATTGCTCGGCGATCGAAAAAGTCTTCGTCAACGTTAATCCTCAATCGACGCTGTTGCTCGGGCAAGCCCGTGGCGCTGCGATTTGTGCGTTGGTGAGCGCAGACTTGCCGGTCGCCGAATATACCGCTTTGCAGATCAAGCAGGCGGTCGCCGGCCATGGCAAGGCGCAAAAGCAGCAGGTGCAGGATATGGTGCAGCGGCTGTTGCAGTTACCCGGACTGCCGGGTACCGATGCGGCCGATGCGCTGGCGGTAGCGATTTGTCATGCGCACAGCGGCGATGCGCTGGCGCATCTGAGTGCGCTGGCGCCGGATCTGGCGAAGAAGGGTTTGCGGGTACGCGGCGGCCGGCTGATCGGCTAGTTTGAAGCGTAGCTTGATTCGATGCCACTCATGCTCCCGATTTCAGTGCATTATCCAGGATTGTTTTCTGTTGTTACAGTACGAATTAATGCTATTTCGTCATCTGCAGCTGCTTATTCCGCACTATCAAGCCGCCTACTCCCTGCTTTATCTGTGATTTGTCTCATTTTGTCGATCCAAAGACTCTTTCAATTGTGAATCTTTGTTTCAGTAAAGTCGTGACAAACACATGTGTATATCTAAGAGCTGACATTTACAACTACTGCTAAGTCCTTCATTTATTTAGTAATTCAATGTAGGAGCATTCTCGGCACATTATTAAATACCGGCGCTAAGTCATTGACTTTACTCGGATATTTTGCAATTGCCTGTTGCTAAATGGCTTGACCTAGAATAGTGCATCCTCTAAAGTGGGTGGAAGTGTGGAAAAGTGTTTTTTTGTGGGGCATTTTTGCCGGCTTGCAAAGACAATTTTCCAAGATCAAATAAAGGAGCGTGTGCGGTGTTTCAAGGTGCGTCAGCATTAAATCTCGATGCAAAAGGACGGATGGCAGTGCCATCCAAGCATCGTGACGCGCTCACCGTTCAATGCGAGGGGCGGTTGACGCTCACCAAGCACCCGCATGGCTGCCTGCTGTTATTTCCGCGTCCGATCTGGGAGAGCCATCGCGAACAAATCGCGGCATGGCCGATGTCGGCACGCGCCTGGCAGCGGATTTTCCTGGGCAACGCCTCCGATGTCGAGCTCGATTCCGCCGGCCGGATTCTGGTGGCGCCGGAGCTGCGCTCGGCGGTCGGCTTGACGCGTGAGGTGATGTTGTTGGGCATGGGAAGCCATTTCGAGATTTGGGATGCAGCCAAGCTGGCTGAGAGCGAGTCGCAAGCAGTTGCGGCTGGCATGCCCGAAGTGTTAAGCAATTTTTCGTTCTGACGGGCCGGCCATGAGTGAACCAGTGGTGCCCGAGTTCCAGCACCGCACCGTGTTATTGGATGAGGCTGTCGATGCGTTGGCGATTGTCGGTACGCGTGCGGATGGCATTTACGTCGACGGTACTTTCGGTCGTGGCGGCCATAGCCGCAAGATTTTGCAGAGCCTGGGGCCGCGCGGCCGCTTGATCGCCTTCGACAAGGATCCGCAAGCCATCGCCACCGCCAGCACGATCGCCGATCCGCGTTTCGAGATTGTGCACGACAGCTTCGCGACGATGGCGCAGGCATTGCAGGAAAGAGGAATTCAACAAGTTGACGGAGTGCTGCTCGACCTGGGCATTTCGTCTCCGCAAGTGGATGATGCCAGCCGGGGTTTCAGCTTTCGTGCAGACGGCCCGCTCGACATGCGCATGGATACGACGCGCGGCATGTCGGCAGCAGCATGGTTGGCAATAGCAGATGAACAAACAATCGGAAAGGTGGTACGTGATTATGGGGAAGAACGGTTTGCTGTTCAGATTGCAAAGGCGATTGTTGCTAGCCGGACAATCCAGCCCATCACTGGCACACGACAGCTTGCCCAGATCGTGGCAAACGCCGTCAAGACCCGTGAGAAAGGCAAAGACCCGGCCACCCGTACCTTTCAGGCTATTCGGATTTTCATCAATCAAGAGCTTGAAGAACTCGAGATAGTACTGGATCAGGCATTTCGGCAGATGGCCCAGCAAGGGAGATTAGTCGTGATCAGCTTTCATTCGCTGGAAGATCGGATCGTCAAGCAGTTCATGGCTTCCAAGGCCAGGATGCCGCAGCCCGACCGTCGCCTGCCGATTCGTGCGGTCGATCTGCCGCAACCGGAATTGAAACTGGTGGCGCGGGTCAAGCCTTCCGACGCTGAAGTCGCGGAAAATCCGCGCGCGCGTTCCGCCATCATGCGGGTCGGTGAGCGTCTGGCTGCTGCCGGACCTTCTGCAACTGCCGGAGGCCGGGCATGAGCGGGCGTCTCAATTTCGTGCTCGCCTTGGCCCTGGTGCTGTGCGCCTTGGCGCTGGTCAATTCGCAGTATCAGGCGCGTCAGCTTTTCATCGAACTGGAGCGGGCGGCCAGCCAGTCGCGCCAGCTGGATATCGAATGGGCGCAATTGCAGCTCGATCAATCGACGCTGGGGAAAAACGCCAGGATTGAAGCCAGCGCTACGCGTGACTTGAACATGGTGCCGCTGACCGCTGACCGTACCCAATATCTGACGGTGGGGGAAAAATGACGCGCAATCCCCCGCGCAATTCACACACAGGACGGATTGCCGCCGGCAAAGGCCTGCCGTTTTCCGCCAGTCCGATGCTGAAAGTCAAGTTGCCGGTATGGCGCTCGCGGGTGGTGCTGTTCGCCATGTTCGCAGCCTTCCTGGCGCTGATCGTGCGGTCGCTGTGGCTGCAAGGGATTTCCACCGATTTTCTGCAAAAGCAAGGCGCTTCGCGCTATGCGCGTACGCTGGAGTTGCCGGCCACGCGCGGCAAGATTACCGATCGCAACGGCCAGGTGCTGGCGTCGTCGGTGCCGGTCAAGGCAATCTGGGCGATTCCTGAGGATGTGCAGGCTGCGCCGAAAGAGAA
Organism: Collimonas sp. OK242; assembly: GCF_900107095.1. Classification (GTDB taxonomy): domain Bacteria; phylum Pseudomonadota; class Gammaproteobacteria; order Burkholderiales; family Burkholderiaceae_D; genus Collimonas. The sequence continues at coordinate 188,325 of NZ_FNOR01000008.1, read as the reverse complement.
GCTGCGGGCATTGGCAAAACTGCTCGATATGAGCGATGCCGAACTGAGCAAGAAACTCGACTCCGATCGCAATTTTGTCTATCTCAAGCGCCAGGTCGAACAAGACATTTCCGACAAGATCGTCAAGCTCGGCATCGACGGCATCGAAACCCGCAAGGAATACAAGCGTTTCTATCCCGAAGGCGAGGTGGCGGCGCACGTGGTCGGTTTCACCAATGTGGAAGATGCCGGTCAGGATGGCATGGAGCTGTCGCAGCAGAAGACCTTGGCCGGCGCCACCGGCAGCCGTCGCGTGATCAAGGATCGGCTCGGGCGCATTGTCGAGGATATCGAGGCGGTCAAGGAACCGCATGACGGCAAGGACCTGGTGCTGTCGATCGACAGCAAGATCCAGTACATCGCCTTCACCCAATTGAAAGAAGCGGTGGAGCGGACCAAGGCCAAGGCCGGTGGCATCGTCGTGGTTGACGCCCGGACCGGCGAAGTGCTGGCTTTGGCAAATCTGCCCAGCTATAACCCGAACGACCGCTCGGTGCTGACCGGCGCCCAGCTGCGCAATCGGGTGATGACCGATACCTTCGAGCCCGGGTCAACCTTGAAGCCATTCACTGTTGCGCTCGCGCTCGACACCAATCGGGTCCAGGCGACCACGACCTTCCAGGTGCCGGACAAAATGACCATTGGCACTGCGACCGTGGGCGATTCCCATCCGCATCCGGTGGAGACCATGAGCGTCGCCCAGATTATTCAGAAATCATCGAATATCGGCACCGCCAAGATAGCGTTGCAGATGCCGGCCGAAGAAATGTGGGAGATGTTCACCACCGTCGGCCTTGGGCAGCAACCGAAATTCGGTTTCCCTGGCGCCGTTGCCGGTCGCGTGCGTCCTTTCAAATCGTGGCGGCCGATTGAGCAGGCGACCATGAGCTACGGTCATGGTATTTCGGTGTCTCTGATCCAGATGGCCCACGCCTACACGATTTTTGCGCGCAACGGCGACCTGATCCCCCTGTCATTCCAGAAAGTCACCGAATCCCCGGTCGGACAGCGCGTGGTCTCGGAAAAGACCGCGCTGACCATGCGCGCCATGCTGGAGCGGGTCACCGCGCCAGGCGGCACCGCACCGAAAGCGCAAGTACCTGGCTATCGGGTAGGCGGAAAAACCGGTACCGCTTATAAGATTGAAGGCGGTAAATATGTCAAAAAATACATTGCCGATTTCGTCGGCTTTGCCCCGGCTTCCGATCCGCGTCTGATTATTGCGGTGATGGTCGACGAACCGGCTGTCGGCTCGCACTTCGGCGGCGACGTCGCCGCGCCGGTGTTCGCGACGGTTGCCGCTAACGCCTTGCGGGCGCTGAACGTGCCGCCGGATTCCAGTGTCACCGACATCATCATCCCGACCGACGGTCCGCAGGAGGGTTTGTGATGAAATCCACGGCAAAGCAATTGCAAGACATCCAGCAGTGGCTGAGCAGCGTTGCCCCGGCTGGCGCTGAACTGGTGTCGGACTCGCGCAAGGTAAAGGCTGGCGACGTGTTCTTTGCCTATCCCGGCGATGCGGCCGACGGCCGCGCCTATATTGCGCAAGCGCTGAAAAACGGCGCATCCGCGGCGCTTTACGAGAGCGAAAAATTTACCTGGGATGCTGCATGGGGCGTCGCCCATCGCGCGGTAAGCGGCCTCAAGCAGCTTAGCGGCCAGATCGCCCATACTTATTATCGGCAAGCCGACCAGGACATGCTGGTGGTTGCCGTCACCGGCACCAATGGCAAGACATCGTGTACCCAATGGCTGGGCCATGCACTGTCGCACCTGGGCCAGACTACCGGCGTCATCGGGACTCTCGGCACGGGAATATATAGCCACGGCCAGCGCGGTGAATTCGAAGAAACCGGCAATACCACGCCTGATGCACTGTTATTGCAACACGCGCTGAGCGAGATGCGCCAACAAGGCGTGGCGGCGCTGGCGATTGAAGCATCTTCGATCGGCCTGGAACAAGGGCGCATGAGCGGCATGCATGTCGACATCGCCTTGTTCACCAATTTCACGCGCGATCATCTGGATTACCACGGTGACGAACAGCATTACGAAGCCGCAAAACGCATATTGTTCGATTGGCCAGGATTGCAGCAAGCCGTGATCAATCTCGATGACGCCATGGGCTTGCGTCTGGTGAGTCATTTGGCGCAAAAGCAAGCAGCAGTCCCAGTGATCGGCTATACGTGCGAGGAGCTGAAAGAGGAACTGGAAACGCCGGCGGGCGTTGCGGTGCTGCGCGCCTCGGCGATCCGCACCAGCGCCAATGGCACTGCATTCCACCTCGATTCGCCGTTCGGCTCGGCACACGTCAAGACGCAGCTGGTGGGACAATTCAATGTCAGCAATGCACTTGGCATTCTAGGCGTGCTGCTAGCCAAAGGTGTTGCCTGGGATGCCGCGTTGCACGCGATTGAACTGTTGGTTGCCGTGCCGGGTCGAATGCAGCAGTTCGGCGGCCATGACGCGCCGCTGATAGTTATCGATTATGCACACACCCCTGACGCGCTGGAAAAAACCTTGAATACCCTGCGGCAAGTCACGCAGCAACGCAACGGCGAATTGTGGTGCGTATTCGGTTGCGGCGGCGATCGCGATCCCGGCAAGCGCCCGCAGATGGGCGCTATCGCAGAACTGGCGGATCACGTCATCGTCACCAGCGACAATCCCCGCAATGAGGAGCCGGGCGCCATCATCGCTCAGATTCTGGCCGGGATGAAAGCGCCGCAGGCCGCGCAGGCGCTGGAAGACCGCGCCGCCGCGATTCTGTGGGCGGTGCGGCATGCGGGCAAGGCCGATGTGGTCTTGCTGGCAGGTAAAGGCCATGAAACATATCAAGAAATAAAGGGAAAGAAATTGCCGTTTTTAGATGCCGACCATACCGCGCTGGCGCTTGCCGCGCGGGCCACCATGAAAGGCGGCAGCGTATGAACGTCTCATTGCAGCTGCTGCAATCGTGGCTGGGATTGCCTGCCGCCGGCAGCCAGGTCGTGGTGCATGGCTTGTCCACGGATAGCCGTGCGGTGACGCCAGGTTCGCTGTTTGTCGCATTGCGTGGCGAGCGTTTCGACGCCCACGATTTCCTCGATCAGGTAGTTGCCCAAGGCGCAGCAGCGGTGGTGGTGGAACGCGCACCAGCGACGCTGACGGTGCCGGCATTGCTGGTGGACGACACCCGGATTGCACTTGGCACGATAGGGCAGCGCTGGCGGCAGCAATTTACGCTGCCGTTGATTGCCGTCACCGGCAGTAACGGCAAGACCACAGTAAAAGAAATGATTGCCGCGATCCTGGTCGCGGCTTTTGGTATTGATAAATCACTGGCGACACGCGGCAATTTCAATAACGAGATTGGCGTTCCACTGACCCTGCTGCGGCTTGAGGCTAGCCATCAGGCCGCCGTGATTGAACTGGGCATGAATCATCCCGGTGAAATTGCGCTGCTGACAGCGCTTGCCGAACCGACCGTGGCACTGGTCAACAATGCACAGCGCGAGCATCAGGAATTCATGGCGAGCGTAGCGGCGGTTGCCGAAGAAAACGGCAGTGTGATCCGCGGCTTGCCGGCCAACGGTATTGCCGTGTTCCCGGCAGACGATCCTTATACAGAGTTGTGGCGTGGCTATGCCGCCGACAAGGCGGGCAGCATCAGCTTCGGCCTGACACCCGATGCAGATGTCAGCGCCAGTTACACCAAGGCGGCGAATGGTTTCGGCAGCGATTTGATGGTGTCCGCTACGACCGCAACAGGGCCGCAAAAATTTGCAGTGCAATTGTCCGCCGCCGGCGAACACAATGTACGCAATGCGCTCGCCGCCATCGCTTGCACCCTGGCGATCGGCATCGACATCGCGGCGATCAGGCGCGGCCTGGAATCGTTCGCGCCGGTCAGCGGCCGGCTGCAGCGCAAATTGGCGCAAGCCGCCGGTTGCGCCGGCGCGCTGGTGATCGACGACACCTACAATGCTAATCCGGATTCGATGCGGGCGGCAATCGATGTGCTGGCGCAGACCGCCGAGCCGCGTTTGCTGGTGCTGGGCGATATGGGCGAAGTCGGCAACGAAGGACGCGAATTCCATCAGGAGATCGGCGCTTACGCCAAGCAACGCGGCGTCACCCGATTGTTCACGCTGGGCGACATGGCGGCCGATGCCAGCGCCGCCTTCGGTCCGCAAGCACAACATTTCAACGACATCGCAGCGTTGCTAGCCGCGCTCGATGCCGCCATGACACCGGACGCCACGGTGCTGATCAAAGGGTCGCGCTTCATGAAAATGGAGCGGGTTGTTCAGCATCTTGCAGGTACAAGTTCTGAAGGGGTTCACTAACATGCTGCTATGGCTGGCACAAAATTTTCAGCAGGATTTCAGTTTCCTGCGCGTTTTCAACTTCATCACCTTTCGCGCCGTGTTCGCGACCTTGACGGCGTTGATGATCGGCTTGATCGCGGGACCTGGCGTGATCCGCATGCTGGCGCGCCTGAAAGTCGGGCAAGCGGTGCGTACCGACGGTCCGCAAACGCATTTGATTAAATCCGGCACGCCGACCATGGGCGGCGTGCTGATCCTGATTGCAATCGGCATTTCGACTTTGCTGTGGAGCGACCTGGGTAACCGCTTTGTCTGGATCGTACTGGTGGTCACTCTGGGTTTCGGCACCATCGGCTGGGTCGACGATTACCGCAAGGTAGTCTACAAGGATCCGAACGGCATGCGTTCGCGCGAGAAGTATTTCTGGCAATCCGTGATCGGCGTAGTGGCGGCGATTTACCTGGCGTTCTCGGTATCGGCGCCGAACAATACCCAGGTTTGGGACTTGTTCGTGGCCTGGGTCGAATCCGGTTTCAGCCTGGATTTGCCGCCGAAGGCCGATCTGATCGTACCGTTTTTCAAGACCGTCAGTTATCCGCTGGGCGTCTGGGGGTTCATGGCCTTGACCTATTTCGTCATCGTCGGCACCAGCAACGCAGTCAACCTGACCGATGGCCTGGACGGCCTGGCGATCATGCCGACCGTGATGGTGGGAGCGGCGCTTGGATTGTTCGCCTATCTCACCGGTAACGTGACTTTCGCCAAATACCTGCTGATACCGCATATTCCCGGGGCCGGCGAACTGTTGATTTTCTGCGGCGCGATGGCCGGCGCCGGACTCGCTTTCCTTTGGTACAACGCCTATCCGGCGCAGGTATTCATGGGCGATGTCGGCGCGCTGGCTTTGGGCGGCGCCTTGGGCACCGTGGCGGTCATCGTGCGCCAGGAAATCGTGCTGTTCATCATGGGTGGTATTTTCGTGGTCGAAACTTTATCGGTCATGCTGCAGGTAATCTATTTCAAGTATACGAAGAAGCGTTTCGGCGTTGGTCGCCGCGTATTGCTGATGGCGCCTTTGCACCATCACTATGAACAAAAAGGCTGGAAAGAAACGCAGGTCGTGGTGCGTTTCTGGATTATCTCGATGATGCTGGTGTTGTTTGGGCTTTCAACGCTGAAGCTCAGGTAGCGCTACGGTAGCGATAAGGTAGAAGGTAGGCGGTAATGAACTATACGGGTAAGCATGTTCTGGTATTAGGGCTGGGAGAATCGGGCCTGGCATCCGCATTGTGGCTGGCACATTGCGGTGCGACCGTGCGCGTAGCCGATACGCGCAGTGCGCCGGAACGCCTGCCGCTGTTGCAACAGGCAATCCCGGCAGTGGAATTCATCGCCTCCGGCGATGGCGGCGGTTTCGCTGCCAGCCTGCTGGACGGCATCGACTTTGTCGTGACCAGCCCGGGCCTGGCGCCGAACCGGGAGCTGAAAGATATTCAGTCCGCGGCGACCGATCGCGACATTCCGGTATGGGGTGAAATCGAAGTGTTTGCGCAAGCCTTGGCGGCATTGCGCGAGAGTCGCGCCTATACGCCGAAAGTGATTGCCATCACCGGCACCAACGGCAAAACCACCGTCACCAGCCTGACCGGTTTGCTGTGCGAACGCGCCGGCTTGACGGTGCAAGTGGCGGGCAACATCAGTCCGGCGGCACTGGATGTGTTGCGTAGCGTACTGGAGAAAGATGCCTTGCCGCAGGTCTGGGTGCTGGAGCTGTCCAGTTTCCAATTGCATGCAAGCTGCAACCTGCTTGCCGATGCGGCGACCATCCTGAATATCACTCAGGATCACCTGGACTGGCATGGCGACATGGAGTCCTATGTGGCCGACAAGGCGCGCATTTTCAGTGCCAATACCGTGCGGGTGCTGAATCGCGACGATCCACTGACGATGCAGTTTAAAACCGGCAACAGCATTAGCTTCGGTTTCGACGAACCGGTTGAGGGCGATTGTTTTGGTCTGGTCAGCGACAACGGCATGCAGTGGTTGTCGGTAGCGGTGCCGGGTGACGAAGAAGAAAGAGTGGAGAAGCGGCGCAGCAAGAAAGAGCAGCTTGCCTTGCTGCCGGTTTCAGTCAAACGTTTGATGCCGGCTGACGCCTTGCGGATTCGTGGCCGTCACAATGCCGCCAACGCACTGGCGGCACTGGCATTGTGCCGTGCGATTGACTTGCCATTTGCGCCGCTGCTGCACGGTTTGCGCGAGTATCACGGCGAGCCGCATCGGGTCGAGCTGGTGACGACGATTGGCGGCGTTGAATATTACGACGACAGCAAGGGTACCAATGTCGGCGCTACGGTAGCGGCCTTGAACGGACTGGGACGCGGTTCCGATGGCGACGGTAATGCCAGCCGCTTGCTGCTGATCGCCGGCGGCGACGGCAAAGGACAGGATTTCGCTCCGCTGGCCGCTCCGCTGGCCGCCTATGGCCGCGCACTGCTGCTGATCGGCCGCGATGCAGCCGCAATTCGCGCTGCAGTGGAAAGCCATGCGGCAGGTATCGACATCATTGCCTGCACCACGCTGGAAGAAGCCGTAACGCGCGCCGCCGAGCTGGCGCATCCCGGCGATGCCGTGTTGCTGTCGCCGGCCTGCGCCAGTCTCGACATGTTCCGCAATTACGCCCATCGGGCGCAAGTATTCGTCGATGCAGTACGTGAACTGGCCCTGTCGCGCGGTGAGGTCGGTCTATGAAATTCGCCTTTCCATCATTTTCAGCCAAGCCTGCGGCCACTGCGCCGTCGCGGCCGCGCACGCTCGACAGCCAGAAACCTGGCGTCCAGCGTTCGAAAATGATGGAATACGACCAGCCCTTGGTATGGGTGGTCATAATGCTGATGCTGTTCGGATTGGTGATGGTGTACTCGGCCTCGATCGCATTGCCGGATTCGCCCAAGTATTCGAATTATACGAATGCCCATTTCCTGGTACGGCAAGCGATCTTTATCTGCGTCTCGCTGGTTGCGGGATTGGTGACATTCCGCGTTCCGATTGCTACCTGGCAGCGGTGGGCGCCGTATCTGTTCGTGATTACCCTGATCTTGCTGGCGATGGTGCTGGTGCCGGGATTGGGGCGCGGCGTCAACGGCGCCAAGCGCTGGCTGTCGTTCCGGGTATTCAATTTGCAACCGTCGGAACTGATGAAGCTGTTCATTGTCTTGTACGCAGCCAACTACACGGTGCGCAAACAGGAAGTGATGCACAAGCTGACCAAAGGGTTCTTGCCGATGACTGCCGCGGTCGGGCTGGTCGGCTTGCTGCTGATGCTGGAGCCGGATCTGGGCGCGCTCGGTGTGATCGTTTGCATCGCCATGGGGATTTTGTTTTTGGGCGGGATCAACGGCATCTGGTTCGGCGGCATAGGCGCCATGCTGGCCGGCATGTTTACTTTGGTGATCTGGCTGTCGCCATGGCGGCGTGAGCGGATCTTTGCTTATCTGAATCCGTGGGCGGAAGAAAATGCCCTGGGCAAGGCTTACCAGTTGTCGCATTCGCTGATCGCATTCGGGCGCGGCGAGCTGTTTGGCGTCGGTCTGGGCGCCAGCGTCGAAAAACTGCACTATCTGCCGGAGGCCCATACCGACTTCCTGCTGGCGGTGATTGGCGAAGAGCTGGGGTTTGTCGGCGTGCTGGTGGTGGTCATGCTGTTTTACTGGATCATCAAGCGTGCTTTTGAAATCGGCCGCCAGGCGATCGCCATGGATCAGACTTTTGCCGGCCTGACTGCCAAGGGCATCGGCATCTGGATTGGGGTGCAGACCTTCATCAACATGGGCGTCAATCTGGGCTTGTTGCCGACCAAGGGCTTGACTCTGCCGCTGATGAGCTACGGTGGTTCGGGGGTGCTGATCAATTGCATCGGTCTGGCGATCTTGCTGCGCATCGATTACGAGAATCGGGTTCTGATGCGCGGAGGCCGGGCATGAGCTCCAATACAAAACGCTTATTGATCATGGCGGCAGGCACCGGCGGCCACATATTCCCAGGTCTGGCGATTGCCGACACCATGCGCGCGCGCGGCTGGCAAGTGAGCTGGCTGGGCACCACCCATGGCATGGAATGCGATCTGGTGCCGCAGCATGGCATCGAGATGGACAAGATTACGTTCTCCGGCTTGCGCGGCAAAGGCCTGGCGCATACGGTGCGCGGAGCCTGGCGCATGCTGCTGAGTTTTCCAGCCTGCTTCCGCATCTTGGGCCGGCGCCAGGCCGATGTGGTGCTGGGCATGGGCGGTTACGTGACAGTGCCGGGCGGTGCAATGGCGCGTCTGCGCGGCGTGCCGTTAGTGCTGGTGAATGCCGATGCGGCCTTGCTGTTGTCGAACCAGACCCTGGCGCCGCTGGCGCAACGCGTGCTGTTCGGCTTTCCGGCAGATTTCGGAAGCGCTGCAAGCAAAGCTCTAGTCACCGGCAATCCGGTACGCAAGGAAATCCTGGCGTTGCCGTTGCCGGCAGAACGTTATAGCGGCCGCATCGGCCCGCTGCGCCTGCTGGTGGTGGGCGGCAGCCTGGGCGCCAAGGCGCTCAACGATTGTTTGCCGGCGGCCTTGGCTTTGATACCGGCCGATTTGCGGCCAAGCATCACGCATCAATCCGGCAAGCAGCATATCGATGCCCTGCGCAACGCTTATGCTGCGGCTGGCGTAACAGCAGAGGTCGTGGCGTTTATAGACGATATGCCGCGCCGTTACGCCGATGCCGATCTGGTGATTTGCCGGGCCGGGGCGATCACGGTTTCGGAACTGACCGCAGCCGGCGTCGCCAGCGTACTGGTGCCGCTGGTGGCATCGACTACTTCGCACCAGCGTGACAATGCACGCTGGATGGCGGCACAGAAAGCGGCGATTCACTTGCCGCAAACCGACTTAAGCAAAGAGCGCCTGGCCGCGTTGTTGACGCGCATCTCGCGTCAGGACTGCCAGACGATGGCGCAGGCAGCATATGAAAACGGCCGGCGCGACGCCAATCAGGCGATCGCGCAGGTTCTCGAAGAATTGGCAGGTGCGCAGTGAGTAAATACCATGAAACATAAAGTTAAGAATATCCATTTCGTAGGAATTGGCGGAAGCGGCATGAGCGGCATCGCAGAGGTGCTGCTGAATCTCGGCTATACGATCTCCGGTTCCGATCTCGGCAGCAATGCGGCAACCCGGCGGCTGGTCAGCCTGGGCGCCAAAATCAGCAAGGGGCATGCGGCGGCGAATATCGACCAGGCGCATGCGATCGTCACTTCGACTGCGGTGCAGGCGGATAACCCGGAAGTGCTTGCCGCGCGTGAAAAGCATATTCCCATCGTGCCGCGCGCAGTCATGCTGGCAGAGCTGATGCGCCTCAAGCGCGGCATCGCGATTGCCGGCACCCACGGCAAGACCACCACCACCAGCCTGGTGGCGAGTGTGCTGGCGCAAGGCGGCCTAGACCCGACTTTTGTGATCGGTGGCCGCCTCACCAGCGCCGGCGCCAACGCCAAACTGGGGTCCGGCGATTTTATCGTGGCCGAAGCCGACGAATCGGATGCGTCCTTCCTCAATCTGTCGCCGGTGATCGAAGTCATCACCAATATCGATGCCGATCATATGGATACCTATGATCACGATTTCGGCAAATTGAAGCAGGCCTTTGTCGAATTCACCCAGCGCCTGCCGTTTTATGGTGTGGCGGTGCTGTGCATGGATGACGCCAATGTGCGCGAAATCATGCCGCAGATTTCCAAGCTGATTACTACCTACGGTTTTCATGAAGACGCCGATGTGCGCGCGATCGATGCCAAGGCAGTGGCCGGCCACATGCAATTCACGGTGATTCAAAAAGGTTACGCGGCGATGCCGATCAGCTTGAACCAGCCTGGCATGCACAATGTCCAGAACGCTTGCGCAGCGATTGCGATTGCGCGCGAGCTTGGCGTTGCGGATACCGCGATTCAGCAGGCGTTGACAGAATTTAACGGCGTTGGCCGGCGTTTCACCCGCTACGGCGAAATCAAGCTGCAGGATGCCGCCGGCAAGCCGAACGGTGAATTCGCGCTGGTCGACGATTACGGCCATCATCCGGTGGAAACCGCAGCGACGATCTCGGCAGCGCGCGGCGCCTATCCGGGGCGTCGCCTGGTGCTGGTATTCCAGCCGCATCGTTACACCCGTACCCGCGACCTGTTTGAAGATTTTGTCAAAGTGCTGTCTACGGTTGACGTGCTGGTGCTGGCGGAGGTGTACGCCGCCGGCGAAGCGCCGATCGTGGCGGCAGACGGCCGCGCTCTGGCGCATGCCTTGCGGGTTGCGGGCATGGCCGAACTGGTATTTGTGGAAGACATCAACGATATGCCGGCGGCGATTCTGAACATCGCGCGTGACGGCGACGTGGTGATGACGATGGGGGCCGGCTCGATTAGCGGGGTACCTGGCAAGTTGGCGCAATTGGTAGAGCAATAAGCAAGAGTAAAGGCATGAGCAAAAAAATGACAGGTCATCAATTCGGAAAAGTCGGCGTGCTGTTCGGCGGCCGTTCGGCCGAGCGCGAAGTCTCCATCATGTCTGGAACGGGCGTGCTGCAGGCATTGAAAAGCCGTGGCGTCGACGCCCATCCGTTCGATCCGGGCGAGCGTAGCCTGGCGGAACTGGCGGCGGAAAAATTCGATCGCGTGTTTATCGCCTTGCACGGCCGCTATGGCGAAGACGGCACGCTGCAAGGCGCGCTGGAACAGCTAGGCATTCCGTACACCGGCCCGGGCGTGATGGCGTCCGCGATTGCGATGGACAAGGTCATGACCAAGCGTATCTGGCACAGCATGGCATTGCCGACGCCGCATTTCATCGTCCTGGATGCCCATAGCGCCACCCGCGAAGAATTGCGCCAGGTGCCGGACGTGCTGGGTTTGCCGCTGATGCTGAAAGCGCCGCATGAAGGATCGACCATCGGCATCAGCAAGGTCGCCGGTTATTCCGACATGAACGAGGGTTTCGCCTTGTGCGCCAAATACGACGAGGTGGTGCTGGCGGAAGAGTTCATCAGCGGGCGCGAGTTGACGGTGCCGGTGTTGGGCGCTGGCCGCAACGCCCGCGCCTTGCCTATCGTCGAGATTCGCGCACCGGAAGGCAACTACGATTATCAGCATAAATATTTTACCGACGACACCAAGTATCTGTGCCCGGCGCCGCTGGATGATGCACTGACACAGCGCATACAGTCGCTGGCGGTGCAGGCCTTCACCGCCCTTGGATGCGAAGGCTGGGCACGGGTCGATTTCATGTTGCGCTCGTCGGATAACGAACCGTTCCTGCTGGAGATAAATACTTCGCCAGGCATGACCGGCCATTCGCTGGTGCCGATAGCGGCCAAGGCGGACGGCGTCAGTTACGAAGATCTGTGCGTCGAAATATTGAAGTCGGCCTCGCTCGATTTGAAGCCGTCGAAAGACTGGAAGCCGGATTGATCCCGGTTTGGCGAAGAAGGCATGAATATTTCAAGAAATAATTAACGATCCAAGCGATAAAGTCGATAACCATGTGGCAAGACATCAAAATGTTGAACGCGATCTCCGGCACTTTGCTGGGACTGGCTGCGCTCGCATTGCTGGCGTCTGGTGTCTGGTGGCTGGCGCAGCGTCCGATGTTTACGCTGAAGACGATCCGGATCGAGGCTGCCGCGCAGAGTGAACTGCGGCGCGTCAATCCATTGATTGTCCGCGCCAGCGCACTGCCGCGCATCAAAGGCAATTTTTTTACCGCCAACCTGGATAAGGTGCGCACTGCATTTGAATCGGTGCCATGGGTGCGCAAGGCGGCGGTGCAGCGTGAATGGCCGAACACGCTCGTCGTGACGATTGAAGAGCATCAGCCGCTGGCGACCTGGGACGATGACGGCCGTTTGCTGTCGGTATATGGCGATTTGTTTACCGCCAACCTGGATGAGGCGGAAGAAGACGGCGAGCTGTTGCGCATGTCAGGCCCGAAAGGCAGCGAGAGAGACGTAACGGCGCGCCTGGCGGATTTCCGCTCATGGTTTGCGCCGCTGAAGCTGAACCCGGTAGAAGTGGATTTGTCGACGCGTTATGCGTGGACCGTGAAACTGGACAACGGCATGACGGTAGAGTTGGGACGAGAGCAGAACAGGAGCACGCTGAAAGACCGCGTGGCACGACTGGTGCAGATCTATCCGCAACTGCTGACGCGTTTGCAGAACCGGATCGAAAGTGTAGATATGCGGTATCCGAATGGCTTGGCGCTGAAGGCGAGCGGCATGTCGGGCGGATTGGGAAGCAAGAAAAAATAAGCGAAACACTATGACAAAAGACGCAAAAAATTTGATCGTCGGTCTCGACATCGGCACCTCCAAAGTGGTGGCCGTGGTTGCCGAGGTATTGTCCGACGGGCGCCATGAAGTCATCGGCCTGGGCCAGGCTGAATCCAAGGGGCTGAAAAAAGGCGTGGTGGTGAATATCGAAGCCACCGTCGAGTCTATCCAGCGCGCGCTGGAAGAGGCGGAGCTGATGGCCGACTGCAAGATCCGCAATGTCTACACCGGGATCGCAGGCAGCCATATCCGTAGCTTCAATTCCAGCGGCATGGTAGCCATCAAGGATAAGGAAGTCAGCGCAGCCGATGTCTCGCGCGTTATAGAAACGGCCAAGGCCGTCAATATTCCTACCGACCAGCAATTGCTGCATACCGTGCCGCAGGAATTTATTGTCGATAGCCAGGAAGATGTGCGTGAACCTATCGGCATGAGCGGCATCCGACTGGAAGTAAAAGTGCATATCGTTACCGGCGCGGTGTCGGCGGTACAGAACATCGTCAAGTGCATCCGGCGTTGTGGACTGGAAGTGTCGGACCTGACCTTGCAGCCGCTGGCATCGGCAGATGCGGTACTGACCTCTGACGAGAAGGAACTGGGCGTGGTGCTGGTTGATATCGGCGGCGGCACTACCGACGTTGCAGTATTCACCGAAGGCGCGATCCGGCATACCGCGGTGATCCCGATTGCCGGCGACCAGATTACCAACGACATCGCGATGGCGCTGCGTACGCCGACCAATGAAGCAGAAGAAATCAAGCTGCGTTATGGCGTGGCCAAACAGATCCTGGCCGACCCGGGCGAAACGCTGGAAGTGCCTGGCCTTGGCGATCGCAATCCACGCACCTTGTCGCGCCAGGCATTGGCGGCAGTGATCGAGCCGCGTGTCGAAGAGTTGTTCGCGCTGGTGCATCAGGTGGTGCGCGAGTCGGGTTATGAAGAGGTGTTGTCGAGCGGGGTGGTGCTGACCGGCGGCTCGGCAATGATGCCCGGCATGATCGAGCTGGCAGAGGATATTTTCCTCAAGCCGGCGCGTCTGGGGACGCCTGAATATCGAGGGCAGCTGGCCGACGTGGTGCGCAGCCCGCGTTATTCGACCGTGCTGGGCTTGCTGCTGGAAGCGAAAAAGCAATATCTGCGCGGTTACATCGTGACACGCCAGGAAGGTTCGGCGAAGGCGATCTGGCAACGCATGAAGGAATGGTTCCTGGGTAATTTTTAATACGTTTATATTTTTTTTAATACGAAATTTGTTTTTAACGTTGTTTGTGCAACACGCAGTTGTCAGTTGCTAGGCCTCACACAGCGTGATGCCTATTGACTGAATGCTGCATCTTTATGAGGAAATATCATGGAAATCGATATGCTTGACAATGCAACTTTGGGCACCGTGATTAAAGTCGTCGGCGTCGGAGGCGCTGGCGGTAATGCGGTCCAACATATGATCAACAAGGGTGTGTCCGGCGTGGAGTTTATTGCCGCTAACACTGATGCACAGGCGCTTAAGCAGTCGAAGGCGCATAACGTGATCCAGATCGGCGAGACCGGCCTGGGTGCCGGTATGAAGCCGTCGGTTGGCCGCCAGCTGGCCGAGGAATCGCGTAGCCGCATCGAAGATGCGCTGCGCGGTGCGCACATGGTGTTCATCGCCGCGGGCATGGGCGGCGGCACCGGCACCGGTGCTGCGCCGGTGGTGGCGCAGATCGCCAAGGAACAAGGCGCGCTGACGGTGGCGGTGGTGTCGAAGCCATTCTCCTACGAAGGCCAGAAGTGCATGGACATCGCCGATGAAGGTCTGGAAGCATTGTCCCAGCATGTCGATTCGCTGATCATCATTCTCAACGAAAAACTCGAAGAGATTTATGAAGACGACAGCATGATGGAGTGGCTGCAGCACGCCGACGACGTACTCAACAATGCGGTAGCCGGGATCGCCGAAATCATCAATGTGCCTGGTCATATCAACGTCGACTTCAATGACGTCAAGACCATCATGGGCGAACAAGGCAAGGCGATGATGGGTACTGCTACTGCGCACGGCGTAGATCGCGCGCGTCTGGCAGCGGAGCAGGCAGTTGCCTCGCCGCTGCTGGATGGCATCGATTTGTCCGGCGCCCGCGGGGTGTTGGTCAACGTTACTGCCAGCCGCAGCCTGAAGGGTAAGGAAATCAAGGAAGTGATGGCAACCGTGCGTGCTTTTGCGGCACCGGATGCTTCGATTGCCCAAGGGATTGCCTACGACGAAACCATGGGCGACGATATCCGCGTCACCGTGGTGGCAACCGGCCTGGGCCGTGCGCGCAAGTCGGTGCAATTGGTGCAGGCGCCGATGATGCGTACCGGTACCCACAACGAGCCGATGATGCATGGCCAGGCATCGGTGGGACATGGCAGCTCTTCGTTCGAAGGCATGAAGGCGCCGGCAGTATGGCGTCGCGAATCGGCTTCCGACACGGTGCGGGCTTTGGAAAAGAACGGCATGGAAACCTACGACATCCCGGCTTTCTTGCGCAAGCAGGCCGACTAAGGTCGATTAAGGTCGGGTTGTCCTGGCCGGTGCTGATGGCGGGACCGTATACCCGCTATCAGCGCCAGCGTTCTGCATGAATTTGCGGAACAAGGCATACTGCGGGTTCCACGCCGCGTCGAAAGGCGCGGCGTTTTCTTTTGTGGCATCCACATACATTCGATGTCTCTGAGATGCGGCAAAGCGGTTCAATTCACCATGACACCATGATGCTGCGGTTTTAGAGGCTCCGTTACCAAGACAAGGACTAAATCATGACTATCAAGATCGGCGATCGCCTGCCAGAAGGCAAATTAGCAGAATTCATCGAAACCGAAACCGAAGGCTGCGCACTTGGACCAAATACGTTCAATGTCAGCGATCTGGTGAAAGGCAAGAAAATCGCCTTGTTCGCGGTGCCTGGCGCTTTCACGCCGACTTGTTCCGCCAAGCACCTGCCAGGCTATATCCAGCACGCAGCGGAATTCAAGGCCAAGGGCGTAGATGAAATCTGGGCGATTTCGGTCAATGACGCATTTGTCATGGGCGCCTGGGGCCGTGATCAGAACGCTGCCGGCACCGTGCGTTTGCTGGCTGACGGCAATGCCGACTTCGTCAAGGCGCTGGGCCTGGACGCCGATTTCGGCAAGTTCGGCATGGGCGTGCGCTCGCAGCGTTTCTCGGCACTGATCGACGATGGCGTGGTCAAGCAGCTGAACGTTGAGCAAGGCGGCAAGTTTGAAGTGTCCAATGCAGAAACCCTGCTGGCGCAACTGGCATAAGCTGCATTATCGGCCGTAGACAAGGCGGCGCCGCGAGCGCCGCTTTTCGCTTGTACGGGCAAAAAAAATAAATGCATGAAGCCGTGTTTTTTACCCCACAGCGGCTACACATCGTTACAGAATAATTATCAGTCAGATTTATAATGTCATCATGTTGAAACAGCGCACCATCAAGAAAATTGTCAAGACGACAGGCATTGGCGTCCACTCCGGCACCAAGGTCGAACTGACCCTGCGTCCGGCTGCCGTGGACACCGGGATCATTTTCCGTCGTGTCGATCTCGACCCGGCCGTCGACTTCCCAGCAAAAGCTACCGAAGTCGGCGACACGCGCATGGCCTCGGTGCTGGTCAAGGACGGGGTGCGGGTATCGACCATCGAGCATTTGATGTCAGCCTGCTCCGGGCTTGGCATCGACAATCTGTATGTCGACGTGACTGCTGAAGAAATTCCCATCATGGACGGTTCGGCATCATCGTTCGTGTTCTTGCTGCAGCAAGCCGGGCTGGAAGAGCAGAACGCCGCCAAGAAATTTGTCCGCATCAAAAAATCCGTTGAAGTGCGCGAAGGCCAGGGTGAGCGTGAAAAATGGGCGCGGCTGGATCCTTGCAATGGTTTCAAGCTCAAATTTTTTATCGAATTCAATCACCCGGCAGTGGATGGCACCGGCCAGACGGCCGAGGTCGATTTCAGCATCCAGTCGTATGTGAAAGAAATTGCGCGTGCGCGTACTTTCGGCTTTATGCAAGATGTGGAAACCATGCGCGGCCTGGGGCTGGCGCGCGGCGGTTCGCTGGAGAATGCGATCGTGATGGATGAGTACCGCATCCTCAACAGCGACGGCTTGCGCTATGAAAATGAGTTCGTCCGCCACAAGATCCTGGACGCCATCGGTGATCTGTACCTGATCGGCCATCCGCTGCTGGCCAGTTACACCGCCCACAAGTCCGGCCACGGATTGAATAACCAGTTGTTGCGCGCTTTATTGGCTCAGCCGGATGCGTATGAAGTGGTCAGTTTCGATGAGTTGACCGAGGCGCCGGGCGCCTACCAGCGCCAGGTCGGGCAGGAGTGGGCTCTGAACTAAGCGTTTGTGTAAAATGCCATTTTTACAAGATGGCGTTTTTCTTTGCCTATAGCGGTTTGAGGATTTATTTTTTGTCGCTATAGCGTCTGACCATCGCTGCAATAGCATTTTTCAGTGCTTCGTTTGCTGTTGATGGTTCCAGTTCATCCATTAATGTAGAGAATGCTGAAAGCGCTTTGGATGAAAGCAGGGCTTGCTTGACGGCGGGTGCTTTCATTAGGTTTTGGCTTACTTGCACTTTGATTCGGATTGCATTAATCTGCCAATTTCCTGCCAGCAATTGGTTTTGCAGGCGTGGCAGTTGCTGCTTCAATTTGCTTGCAAGGGCTGCGTTGGGCGCTGACAGTACCAGTTGCCCGGCTTCGCATTGCAATACTTCGCAGGTACTGAACATGGCAGGCAATTCGGCGGCACATTGCTTTTGCAATGCCGCCATGCGTGTGACAGCGGGCAGCAATGCCGCCATCTTGTCATTTCCCCGTAAAAAATCGGTAGCGGCTTTTTGAGTCTGAGGCCTGGAACCCGTTGTCGCTGGCCGGTAAGAAGAAGGTGAGAGTCTACGCATGATGGTGAAACCTTATCACACCTGTGACCCGCTAAGGGTGTCACCGGAGCTGCGATGCAGGTAATTCTGTTGCACCCGCGATTTAATCGCGCAAAATCCATCACTTTAGGCGCCAGGCACATCGCATTGATGATCGCCGCCTTTTTATTGGCGGTATTGCTGGCGACCGGATTGCTGTATTTCCTCACAGCCCGCTACGCGGTCGGCCTGCCGTTTGCCGGCAAGGCAGCCGGCAGCTCTGCGGCCGGACTGCAGGATAAAGACAAATACCTGAAAGAAAATCTGGCGGCGATGGCCGTCAAGCTCGGTGAAATGCAGGCGCAGCTGATGCGCCTGGACGCGCTGGGCGAGCGGGTCCAGGGCTTGGCAGGCGTCAAGCCGGAAGAGTTCAATTTCAAGGAGGCGCCCGGACGCGGCGGCGCCGAATCCAGCAGCCTGTATGACCGGCGCTCTCACGACATGAGCATGAGCGAGTTCCAGCAAGCACTGGACGCCATGTCGCGCGATGTCGGTTATCGCGCCGATTATCTGAACGTGGTTGAAACCGTGCTGATGAGCGACCGTATCAAATCCAAGCTGTTGCCAACCAACCAACCGGTTAACGTTAACTACAATTCATCAAGCTTTGGCTGGCGGCTCGATCCGTTCACCGGCCGCAGCGCATTTCATGAAGGGCTGGATTTTCCGGCAGCGGTCGGCACCGCCATCGTCGCCGCAGCTGCGGGGGTGGTGATTGCTGCCGAATATCACCCGCAATACGGCAACATGCTCGATATCGACCACGGCAACGACATCATCACCCGCTATGCGCATGCGTCGAGGCTGTTCGTCAAAGTGGGCGACATCGTGCAACGCGGCCAGCATATTGCCGATCTTGGCACCACAGGCCGCTCCACCGGGCCGCATTTGCATTTCGAGGTAAGAATCAAAGGCGTGGCGCAGGATCCGCGCAAATTCCTGAATGCCGGCACAGATCTGGCCAAGGCGGCAATATTGGCAGAAAAGTAAGGATGTTGTTGTAATGCAAGCAGTATTGCTCGGGGGCATGGCCAATGCGGCACAATTTGCGCAACTTGCTATTGTTTCCTGGCGCATAACCCCAATGTGACGGGGACTGCATGATAAAATTCTCCGATTATTCATTTAGCCACAGCCCGGTTTCGTGTTCATTCACAAGATGCCACGGAATGCCGCCGGCGCTTTTTTTTAGAATCCAAGCATGTCATTACTGACCCAGATTTTCGGTAGCCGCAACCAGCGCCTGCTCAAACAATATAAAAAAGTCGTCCGACAAATAAATGCACTTGAACCGGCATTCGAAAAGCTGTCCGATGCTGAGCTGCAGGCTAAGACGCCGGAGCTGAAGCAACGCATTGCCGGCGGCGAAAAGCTCGACGCTTTGTTGCCGGAAGCATTTGCGGTTTGCCGCGAAGCCGGTAAGCGGGTCTTGAAAATGCGCCATTTCGACGTTCAGTTGATCGGCGGCATGGTATTGCATTACGGAAAAATTGCCGAAATGGGCACCGGCGAAGGCAAGACATTGATGGCGACCTTGCCAGCGTACCTGAACGCGCTGACCGGCAAGGGCGTGCACGTGGTAACCGTCAATGATTACCTGGCGCAGCGCGATGCGGAGTGGATGGGGCGCCTGTATAGCTGGCTCGGCCTGACTACCGGCGTCAACCTGTCTTCGGTTGAGCACGATGCCAAGCAGCTTGCTTACTCGGCTGATATTACTTACGGCACCAACAACGAATTCGGTTTCGATTATCTGCGCGACAACATGGTGTATGACGCCACGGACCGCGTGCAGCGTACCCTGAATTTCGCCATCGTCGATGAAGTCGACTCGATCCTGATCGATGAAGCGCGTACCCCGCTGATCATTTCCGGCCAGGCTGAAAATCATACCGATCTGTATTACAAGATCAATGAAGTGCCGCCAATGCTGATCCAGCAAATCGGCGAAGAAACGCCGGACGGCAAGGGCAAGGTTGAAGTGCCTGGCGATTACACCAAGGATGAAAAAGCGCATCAGGTCTTGCTGACGGAAGCCGGCCACGAAAAGGCTGAGCAGATTCTCACCAATATGGGCTTGCTGGCAGAAGGCGCATCGCTGTACGATGCTGCCAACATCAGCCTGATTCACCACCTGTACGCCGCACTGCGTGCCCACTCCCTGTACTTCAAGGATCAGCACTACGTGGTGCAAAATGGCGAAATCGTCATTGTCGATGAATTCACCGGCCGCATGATGACTGGCCGCCGCTGGTCGGATGGCTTGCACCAGGCGGTCGAAGCCAAAGAAGGCGTCAAGATCCAGAACGAGAATCAGACCCTGGCCTCGATTACGTTCCAGAATTACTTCCGCATGTACGGCAAGCTGGCCGGCATGACCGGTACCGCCGATACCGAAGCCTACGAATTCCAGGAAATCTACGGTCTGGAAACCGTGGTGATCCCGCAAAACCGGCCGAATCAGCGCAAGGACCGGCAGGATCAGGTCTACAAGACTGCACAGGAAAAATACAATGCGATGCTGAACGATATTCAGGATTGCTACGAGCGCGGACAGCCGGTGCTGGTGGGTACGACCTCGATCGAAAATTCGGAATTGCTGGCGGGAATACTGGCGAAAGCCCAGCTGCCGCACAATGTGCTGAACGCCAAGCAACATGCGCGCGAAGCGGAAATCATTGCACAGGCAGGCCGGCCGAAGGCGATCACCATCGCTACCAACATGGCGGGTCGTGGCACCGACATCGTGTTGGGCGGAAATGTCGAGAAGCAAATCCAGTTCATCGAAGCAGACGAGGCGCTCAGCGCAACCGAAAAACAACTGCGCTCCGACAAGTTGCGCGACGAATGGCAATCGCTGCATGACCATGTGGTCAATGCGGGCGGCTTGCATATCATCGGTACCGAGCGTCACGAATCGCGCCGGGTGGATAACCAGCTGCGTGGCCGTGCCGCGCGCCAGGGCGATCCGGGTTCTTCGCGTTTCTATCTGTCGCTGGATGACGCCCTGCTGCGTATCTTTGCCGGCGACCGCGTGCGCGCCATCATGGATCGTCTGAAAATGCCGGAAGGCGAGCCGATCGAGGCTGGTATCGTATCGCGCTCGATCGAATCGGCGCAGCGCAAAGTGGAGGCGCGTAACTTCGATATCCGTAAGCAGTTGCTGGAATATGACGATGTCGCCAACGATCAGCGTAAAGTGATCTATCAGCAGCGTAATGAGCTGCTGGAAGCGCAAGGCGTTTCCGAGACTGTTGCATCGTTGCGCGAAGGCGTGCTGGACGATACTTTCCGTAGCTACGTGCCGGAAGAGTCGCTGGAAGAGCAGTGGAATATTCCGGCATTGGAAGCGGCCTTGGCCACCGACCTGCATCTGGAAGTGCCACTTGGCGCGATGCTGAAGTCTGAGCCGAATCTGAGCGACGAAGAGCTGCTGGAGCGTGTGCTGACGGCGGCGACCGCTTCCTATGACGCCAAGACCGAAATTGTCGGCAAGGAATCGTTTGCCGGTTTCGAGCGCAGCGTCATGCTGCAAAGCGTCGACAGCCATTGGCGCGAACATCTGGCAGCGCTGGATCATCTGCGCCAGGGGATTCATCTGCGCGGTTACGCGCAAAAGAATCCGAAGCAGGAATACAAACGTGAAGCGTTTGAGTTGTTCGGCCAGATGCTGGATCTGATCAAGAATGAAGTGGTCAAGGTGGTGATGACAGTACGCATCGAAAACCGTGAAGAAATTGCTGCTGCAGAAGAAGAAATGGCGCAATCCCACGTCGAAAATGTGCACTATCAACACGCCGATTTCGATCCAAATGCGGCGCCGGAAGCATTGCTGGCGCCAACGGCGCACAGCGACGAGTCGCACCAGCAGGGCAATGCAGTACCGAAAGTCGGCCGTAACGATCCTTGTCCTTGCGGCAGTGGCAAGAAATACAAGCAATGCCATGGCCAGCTGATGTAATCGGAAATGATTGGCGACGGGTAATAAGCAATAGGCAATAAGCAAAGCAGGGCGGGGAAACCCGCCCTTTGCTTTTGTTGCAGCAGATTTACACATGGCTCTGCCATACCCTTAAAATAAGCGTCTGGACCAATATCTCCGTCTCCTGAATCGAGCGGACCAATACCGCATAATCTCGGCAAACCAACGCCGCTAACATTTACACCTAGTTAAGGATACTCATGGCCGTCAATTCCCCTATTCCTGTCGCCGCCGACTTGCTGCCTGTAGCCGGCATCGAACTTGGTCACGCCGAGGCCGGTGTACGTAAAGCGAATCGCAAGGACTTGCTGGTGATGAAACTGGCGGCGACGGCGACGGTGGCCGGCGTGTTTACGCAAAACCGGTTTTGCGCCGCACCGGTGCAAGTCAGTAAGGCGCATCTGGCGGCTGCCGAGATTTCCGGCGAGCCGATCCGTGCGCTGCTGATCAATACCGGCAACGCCAACGCCGGCACCGGTGAGGCCGGCCTGGCCGCAGCCAATGCCACTTGCGATGCGCTTGCAGAATTGCTGGGTTGTCACGCGGCGCAGATATTGCCGTTCTCGACCGGGGTGATTCTGGAGCCGTTGCCGGTGGAGCGTGTTACCGCCGGTTTGCCGCAGGCCATACGCAATCTGAAGGGGGACAACTGGTTTAATGCCGCCGAGTCCATCATGACCACCGATACCCAGCCGAAAGCTGC
Organism: Collimonas sp. OK242; assembly: GCF_900107095.1. GTDB lineage: Bacteria > Pseudomonadota > Gammaproteobacteria > Burkholderiales > Burkholderiaceae_D > Collimonas. The sequence continues at coordinate 165,985 of NZ_FNOR01000008.1, read as the reverse complement.
TTCGCGCCGCCTGACGATAGCCGGCAAAGCGGTGACGCTGTCGGGCATCAGCAAGGGTGCCGGCATGATCAAGCCGAATATGGCGACCATGCTCGGTTTCCTCGCTATCGATGCCAAGGTGGCGCAGCCGGTCCTGGAGCAGATGGTGCGGCAGGCCGCCGACCGCTCGTTCAATTGCATCACTATCGACGGCGATACTTCAACCAATGACTCGTTCATGCTGATCGCCACCGGCGCCGGCGAACTGGAAGTCAATAGCGTCGACAGCCCGGAATATGTGGAGCTGGCAGCCGCTGTCACCGATATTTCGCAGCATCTGGCGCAAATGATCATTCGGGATGGCGAGGGCGCCACCAAGTTCATCACGGTCACCGTGGAGCAGGGGCAGGATGTAGCCGAATGCCGCAAGATCGCCTATTCGATCGCCCACTCGCCGCTGGTCAAGACGGCATTCTTCGCCTCCGATCCGAATCTCGGGCGGATTTTGGCGGCGATCGGCTATGCCGGTGTCGATGATCTGGATGTCAGCAAACTGGATCTGTATCTGGATGACGTGCTGGTTGCCAAAAATGGCGGCCGCAATCCCGAATACCAGGAAGCTGACGGCCAGCGCGTAATGAAACAAAGCGAAATTACAGTACGGGTGCAGCTGGCGCGCGGCGATGCGGCGGCGACCATCTGGACTTGCGATTTATCGCATGACTATGTGTCGATTAACGCCGACTATCGTTCTTGAGGCGACAGCTTTTCGAAGAGCAGCTGCCGCCCTGGCCGGCTTCGGCCGGGGCGGCAGATCCGTTGCGACAAATAATATTCATCCAGCATCGTTTTTCTTTGCGTCAGAATGGGGGTAATCATTCCATCTGCCAGCAACGCTATTGACCTCCCTCAGCCATGACTCAATTAGATCAATTCCTACTTCGTGCCGAAACCCTGCTGGCGCGCCTTGAATCCATCCTGCCGCAAGCCAAGGCGGCTCCCGACTGGCAGGCCGCAACAGCTTTTCGCTGGCGCCATCGCGGAGGATCGGCTGGAGCTTATTTGCAGGCAGTTGGCCATATTTCGGATATTGCGCTGTCGGACCTGCACAATATCGAAATACAGAAGCAGCAGATCGACCAGAATACCCGTCAGTTCGTCGCAGGCAGGCCCGCCAATAACGTGTTGTTGACCGGCGCCCGCGGCACCGGCAAGTCGTCCTTGATCAAAGCTTGCCTGAACCAGTACGCAGCCCAGGGTTTGCGCCTGATAGAGGTGGATAAAGACGATTTGGCGGCATTGCCGGACATTGTCGATCTGGTGGCCGAGCGTCCTGAGCGGTTCATCATTTTCTGCGACGATCTGTCGTTTGAAGAGGGCGAGAGCGGTTACAAGGCGCTCAAAGTGGCGCTCGACGGCAGCATAGCCGCACAGTCGGACAATGTGTTGATTTATGCAACTTCCAACCGTCGCCATTTGCTGCCGGAACGGATGTCCGACAATGCCACTTACAAAACCACCGAGGACGGCGACCTGCATCCGGGTGAAACCGTCGAGGAAAAAATTTCACTTTCAGAACGGTTCGGCTTGTGGGTGTCGTTTTATCCATTCAAGCAAGACGATTACCTGGATATCGTCGGCCATTGGCTCGGCCATTTCGGCTGCACTGCGGAGCAGATCGCCGAAGCCCGCGGCGACGCTTTGCGCTGGGCCTTGCAACGTGCCTCGCGCTCGGGCCGGGTTGCATGGCAATTTGCCCGTGATTACGCTGGCCGGATGACGCAATCTTGAGCGCGCTGCTTGCTCCTGAGCGGGTGCCGCTGAATGTGGCTGTGGGCATTCTGATGAAGCCCAACGGCGATGTACTGCTTGGCCAGCGGCCGGAAGGTAAGCCGATGGCGGGATATTGGGAGTTCCCGGGAGGGAAGGTAGAGCCGGGCGAATCGATTTTCGATGCGCTCAAGCGTGAGCTGATGGAAGAGCTGGGGATTGAAATCGCCTCTGCCGAGCCATGGTGCGGGATTGAGCATCACTATCCGCATGCGCGCGTACGGCTGCATTTCTACATTAGTCGTGAATGGCGTGGTGAACCGCAAAGTCTGGAAGGGCAGGCTTTTTCCTGGCAAGGCAGTGTCGGCGTGGAGCCCTTGTTGCCGGCGGCGATTCCCTTGATTGAATGGCTGGACGAATTGCGCCGGGAAGGCGGCTAACGGTTAACGTTTAATCTACCGACAACTACTGCGGTAGCTTGCCATCATCGTCAATCTCATCCGGCGGATTGACTGCAGGGATTGCGTATTTTTCTTCAGCCCAGGCACCCAGATCGATCTGCTTGCAGCGTTCCGAGCAAAACGGCCGGAACTGGTTAGCTGCAATCCATTCAACTTTTGTGCCGCAAGTCGGGCAATCAACGGTAGTAGTCATACAAATCTATTCAAAAAACATTTAAAAATTACAAAGAGTCAGCTCAAACGGTACATCGCCCTCATACGCTTTGGCCTTCAGATCGCCACCCTGTCTGGTAAAGCGCACCCACAGCATGTACTTGTTGGCCGATATTTCAGGAATGGCGCCCAGCTGTTCATCGATGATCAAGCGTAGCATTTGATATGACTTCCCTTGCAGCATTTGCTGATAACTGCCATTTTGTGCATCTATCTTTACTGAACTTCCGGTTTCTCGCAGTAATCGCAATACGATGCTGATGGCGTCGAACAAGGGCGCCAATGGTCCGAACCAGCCAATGATATCGGTAAATCGTTGTTCCGCCGGGAGTTGCTGCCAGGCGTAATACGAAGGCAGGTCGAATTCACAGGCGCCGCCGGGAATGATGGTGCGGCCGCGAATGCTCATCAGCCATTCATTTTCGCGTATATGCTGGCCGGTTTTCCCCTGGGTCGCCATGAGTGCGGTGCTGACCCTGTCTATCTCTTGCAAGATGGCGTCCAGCATATCGGGGGCGACGTTCGGATTGGATTTAAAGCCGAGCAGGGTTTGCCTTTGCCGTTCCAGTTCTTGCAACAGATCCGATTTCAGATCGGCGCGTCCGGCGACCTCCAGCATTTCGAAAATGGTGGAGAGCGCGACATGGTGCTGTAACGGACTTTCCTGTTGCACGAAAAAACCAAATCTTTCGTGCAGGTCTTCCAGCCGCAACAGGGTGCGAATGCGCTCGTTGAAAGGATATTCGTAGACGATCAAAGTGACATCCCTTAAGAATTTGAGCCGGATAAGACATGATTCTGAACGATGCGAACAGAAATTACAAATGCCCTTCTATTTTTAACATCGAGCGAGCGGTTTTTCGCCTGAAAAATAGAGTTTTAATACGAGGCTTTGATATAAAGCTTTATACCATTATAACGATCTACTCATTGCTTCATATAGCGCATGTAATTGAGCCACTTGCGGCAATAGCGCTGCCGGCTCGCTATTATTGACAATCACATCGTCGGCGGCCTGCAGGCGTTGCTGTCTGGTGGCTTGTGTCGCCATGATGGCCCGGACTTGTGACTCGCTTAGCGCATTGCGCTGCATCACGCGGCGTAATTGAACCTGTTCGTCGCAATCCACGACCAGTGTGCGCTTAATCCGTTGGGTCCAGTTGCCGGACTCTATCAATAGCGGCACGACGAAAATGACATACGCGCCTTCAGCACGTTCTGCCGCGTTGGCGGTTTCGGCACGAATCAAGGGGTGCAAAATCGATTCCAGGCGCTGTTTTGCCGAAGCATCTGAAAATACATGGGCACGCATTTTGGCTCTGTCCATGGCGCCGCTGGCGTCGATGAAGGCGCTGCCGAATTCGGCAATAATCGGCGCGATGGCGATGCCGTTCGCCGCGGTCAGCTGATGGGCAATGGCATCGGTGTCGATGACGGCTGCGCCGCGTTCGGCGAACATGTTGGCAACGGTGGTTTTGCCGCTGCCGATACCGCCGGTCAGGCCGACGGTAAATCTGTGCGTAGTTGGCGGCGGCTTATCGTCATTAGCCGCATCGTGCTGGTTCATACGATGTTAGGTGGCAAAACCGAAATAAGTTTCCAGAATTGTTCGGCCATACAGCATCGCGAGCAAGCCGGCGCCAGCCAGATAGGGGCCGAACGGGATCGGTTTGTCGCGTCCGCGGCGGGTAAACACGATGAGTGCAATGCCGACTGCCGCTCCTACCAATGATGAAAGCAGGATAATGATGGGGAGCATTTTCCAGCCCAGCCAGGCGCCAAGCGCGGCCAACAGCTTGAAATCGCCGTAACCCATGCCCTCTTTGCCGGTCAGCAGCTTGAATGCCCAGTAAATCGCCCACAGGCTCAGATAGCCGGCCGCAGCGCCGATCACTGCGTCCTGCAGCGGCACGAACAGGCCGGACAGGTTAAGCAGCAGGCCGATCCATAACAAAGGCAGAGTCAGATCGTCGGGCAGCAACTGCGTATCGGCATCGATAAATGTCATCGCGATCAGCAGATACACAAACACCAGGGTGGACAGACCAAGCCAACCGCTGCCGAAGTGCCAGATCAGCAGGGCTGACAGGCCGCCGCTCAATGCTTCGACCAGCGGATAACGCACGGAGATGGGGGTTTTGCAGCCAGCGCATTTACCGCGCAAAGCCAGGTAACTCAGCACCGGTACATTCTCCAGCGCGCCGATCTGGCGTTTGCAATGCGGACAGGCCGAACGCGGCACCACCAGGTTGTAGCGCTCGGTATGCGGCAGCGGTTTGCCGCTTTCGTGGGCGACATAATTGTCCGATTCACGCTGCATCATGATCGGCAATCTATGAATCACTACATTCAGGAAACTGCCGATCAACAATCCGAAAACAGCTGCCAGTGCGGTGGGAAGCAGGCTTCCCGCCGCCAGGAAAAAAATACCATCTTGCATCAGACCACCGAACCCAGTTTGAAAATTGGCAGATACATGGCAATCACCAGGCCACCGATCAGTACGCCCAGGATGACCATGATCAAAGGTTCCATCAGGCTGGACAAGGACGCGACTGCATCGTCCACTTCGGCTTCGTAGAAATCGGCAACTTTACCCAGCATGTTATCCAGCGAACCGGACTCTTCGCCGATTGAGACCATCTGCGTCACCATGTTCGGGAACACATTGGCGTTTTCCATGGCGGTCGTCAAACTGGTGCCGGTGCTGACTTCGCTCTGGATTTTCTTGGTTGCGTCCAGATAGACGGCGTTGCCGGACGCGCCGCCTACCGAATCGAGCGACTCGACCAATGGCACGCCGGCGGCAAACATGGTTGCCAAAGTGCGGGTCCAGCGCGCAATCGTGGCCTTACGTATCACCGGGCCGAAAATCGGCGCTTTTAGCAGCAGCTGGTCCATGAAGCGCTGCACTTTCAGCGAGCGTCTCCAGGATTGGAAGAACAGATACAGGCCGGCAAATATGGTAGGGAAGATGATGTACCAGTTAGACACCATGAAATCCGAGATGGCCATCACGAACAGGGTCGGTGCCGGCAAGTCGGCGCCGAAGCTGGAGAATACGCTTTTGAATGCTGGTACTACCCAGATCATGATGACTGCCGTAACGACAAAGGCCACCGCCAGAATAGAGACTGGATAGAACATGGCGGATTTGATCTTGCTTTTGATGGCAAGGGTTTTTTCTTTGTAGATTGCCAGCCGTTCCAGCAAGTCTTCAAGGATACCGGCCTGCTCGCCGGCGCCGACCAGATTGCAGAAAAGCGGGTCGAAATACAGCGGGAACTTGCGGAAAGCCTGGCTCAGGCTGGTTCCGGTTTCGACATCGCCACGGATGTCATTGACCAGTTTCGATACTGACGGATTGGCATGGCCCTTGGCCACGATATCGAAAGACTGCAGCAGCGGCACGCCGGCCTTCATCATGGTGGCCAGCTGACGCGTAAACAGGGAAATATCCTTGTCGGAAATTTTCTTCCCGCTGCTGAAGGTCTTCTTTTTGACTTTGGTGACCAGGATCCCCTGGCGCCGCATGGTGACGTTGACCACGGTCTCGCTGCCTGCGCGCAATTCGCCACGCACTACCTTGCCCTTTTTATCTTTGCCCTCCCAGACAAACACCCACTCCTTGACCTGTCGTGAGCCTGCGACGCTGCGTGCTGCAGTTGCCATGAACTATTCCCCTAATTAGATATTGGTGCAGCCAAGCACTTCTTCGAGGCTGGTCAGCCCTTGTTTAACTTTCACTAATCCCGACATCCGCAAGGTATTGACACCCTCGCGCTTCGCCTGTGCTTCGATTTCCAGCGCCGTGCCGTGCGCCAGGATAATGCGTTCTATTTCTTCTGTAATCGGCATGATTTGATAGATGCCGACCCGTCCCTTGTAGCCGGTGCCGTTGCAGCGTTCGCAACCGACCGCCTTGTAAGGCATCCAGCTGCCGTCGATGTCATCTTCGGTGAACCCTGCTTCGAGCAAGGCTTCTTCCTGGAGAGTAATCGGCTGTTTGCAGCTGCACAGGCGACGCGCCAGCCGTTGTGCGGTGATCAGGATCACCGACGAAGCGATATTGAAGGCCGGCACACCCATATTCATCAAGCGTGTCAGGGTCGATGGCGCATCGTTGGTATGCAGCGTGGAAAACACCATGTGACCGGTTTGCGCTGCCTTGATCGAGATGTCGGCGGTTTCCAGGTCGCGGATTTCACCAACCATGATGATGTCGGGATCCTGCCGCAGGAAGGCTTTCAGCGCCACTGGAAAAGTCAGGCCGGCGCGGTCGTTGATATTGACCTGGTTGACCCCGGGCAAATTGATTTCGGCAGGATCTTCAGCGGTGGAAATATTGATGCCGGGCTGGTTCAGGATGTTCAGGCAGGTATACAGCGATACGGTTTTACCGGAGCCGGTCGGGCCGGTCACCAGCACCATTCCGTACGGACGTTGAATGGCGTCCATCAAAATGGCTTTTTGATCCGGATCGTAACCCAGCGCATCAATCCCCATCTGAGCCTGGCTAGGATCCAGGATACGCATCACGATTTTTTCGCCAAACAAGGTCGGCAAGGTGCTGACCCGGAAATCGATCGCACGGGTTTTGGATACGACTAGGCGCATGCGGCCGTCTTGCGGCACCCGTTTTTCGGAAATATCCAGCTTGGAGATCACCTTGATGCGGGACGCCAGTTTTTCCTTGATAGACAGCGGCGGCTGCGCCATGTCGCGCAATACGCCATCGACCCGGAAGCGGATCCGGTAGAATTTTTCAAACGGCTCGAAGTGCAAGTCGGATGCACCTTGGTTGATGGCGTCGGTCAAGATTTTTTGCAAGAAGCGGACTACCGGCGCATCGTCAACATCCGTGGCTGCCGCGTCTGCCACACTTGCCGCATCTTCTTCGACGAAATTGATTTCCTGTTCGTCGCCGACCATCTCGTTGAGGCTTTGTTCGGCCGATTTGACCAGCTTCTGAATCTGCCTGAGCAGGATCGGATGCTCGACGATGATAGGCTCAACCGTCAGCTCGGTTTGAAACTTGATCTGGTCCAGCGCCTGGACATTGGTCGGGTCGGACAGTGCAACGTAGATCTTGTTGCCGCGCTTCGCCAGCGCCAGCACCGAATGACTTTCCATCAGTTTGGCGTCGATGGCTTTTTCCGGCAGCGTGCTTAAATTGAGCACGCTCAGGTCTAGCTGCGGATAGCCGAAGGTCTCGGCGCAAAACAGGGCGAGCGAACGCGCATCCAAGTGGCCGCTTTCCAGCAAGGCGGCGATAAACGGTGTCCGGCTGTCGCTTGATTTCTTGTGCAGGAACTCGATCTGTGGCGCCGACAGACGTCCGGCTTGCAGCAATGCACGGGCAAGTCCGGAGATCGGACTAGTGGAACTGGTGTTGGGAAATACTGCTGCCATAGAGGGGTCAATACCAAAAGATGTGCCGAACCATTCGAACCGACCAATGATGCCCTAGGGGAAACTCACTTGTAAAGGATTTGTGAAGAAATGTGTCGTAAAAGTTGCTGTTGGGCAGTGTTTTTAATGTTCTTGTAGTTTATTCGGCCGCATCAGTTTGGCAACCTTGATCGCCTGGTTTTGCACTTGCACGATTTCTATGATGCATCCGGCAATTTTCAGGCTGACGTTATTGTCGGGAATATCCTGTAGCCATTCCAGTAACAGGCCATTCAAGGTCTTGGGACCATCGAGCGGGAAATTCAAACCGAGGCGCTTGTTGATATCCCGCAGGGTAGTTGCGCCTTCGAGCAGGCATTGCCCTTGCGGATTCCAGGAAAAACTGTCGGCACGCGCGGCTCCCGGCTTGGAGGTGGTGAATTCGCCAATCATTTCTTCAATGATGTCTTCCAGGGTCACCAGTCCCTGCACCTCGCCGTACTCGTCGACGATGATGCCCAGGCGCTCATGGTTTTCCTGGAAATATTGCAATTGCGTGAATACGTCGGTGTCTTCCGGCACGAAGTAAGGCGTGGTGAGCAGCTGGCGAAAATGCTCGACCGTCAGTTCTTCTTCCTGATTCAGTAATGCCATTGCCTTGCGCACATGCAAAATACCAACGATCTGGTTGATTTCGCCTTCATATACCGGCAATTTGTTGTGATAGCAGGTGGTCAGCTGATGTTTGATATCCTCCACCGAGGCTGACAAATTCAGTGCTTCGACTTGTGCTCTCGGCGTCATGACGTCTTCCACCGAAATTTTTTCCAGATCGAACAAATTCAGCAAAATGCTCTTGTGCTTTTGTGGCATGAAATTGCTGCCTTCCAGCACGATGGAGCGCAGCTCTTCCGGCGACACCCGCTGTTCCTGCGCGTGTTTGCCGGTTTTGATATGCAGGACCTTCAGGATAGACGATACGAACAGATTGACGAACCAGATCAGCGGCTTGGCCAGCGCCATCAATGGCTTGAGCACGAAGCTGGTCGGCAAGGCAATGCGTTCGGGATACGTCGCGCCTATCACTTTCGGCGTAATTTCGGCAAATACGATCAGGAGGAAGGCAACCGCCGCAGTGGCGACAGTGATCACTTTCTGATGATTGCCGAATGTCGTGATGGCAATCGCCGTCACCAATGCAGTGGCCAGGGCGTTGACCAGGGTATTGACGATCAGGATCAGCGACAGCAGTTTATCGGTGCGTTCGAGCAGCCACAGCGTGGTAGCGGCTGCCTTGCTGCCGCGCTTGGCCAGATGGCGCAGACGATGCTTGTTGGCGGCCACCAGAGCGGTTTCCGCCATTGCAAAAAAAGCCGACAGGAAGATGAGTACAACTAGTGCAAGAATCTGCACCCATATGGGCACGGCATCCAAAGGGTCACCGTAAGATGAAAGGTTAAAAAGGTTAACCAGCCAACGTGTCGACTGGTCGGGGTGAGAGGATTCGAACCTCCGGCCTCTACGTCCCGAACGTAGCGCTCTACCAGGCTAAGCTACACCCCGTCTAGCTGCTCAATGACTTGAGCAGGTTTTTGGGCCGCCGATCCGCTCTGCGCCGATGCGACAGTCCCCTTGCTGAATTCTCAGTGATTCCGATCCACTGCGAATGCTGATAATTGTAGCAAAGAATCTTTGAACTGACTATTTGGCAACCCTGAGATCGCCGCCGCCGCCCGCTGCGCGGCTTTCTCGGCTTCGTGCCGCGTGTAGTCCAATGCACCTGAACTGGTAATGGCAGCCAGGATTTCATCGAAGTGCTGTTCATCGCCATTCTCGATACAACTGCGCACCAGCGCCTGTTGTTCGGGAGTGCCATGTTCCATCAGGTAGATCAGCGGCAGGGTTGGCTTGCCTTCGCGCAGGTCGTCGCCGACATTCTTGCCGATATCGCTGGCGTTGCCGGAATAATCCAGGACATCGTCGATCAGCTGGAACGCGGTGCCAAGCGAACGGCCGTATTCGCCTGCGGCTTCAATCACATCGTCGCCGGCGCCGGCAATCAAGACACCGAGCTGAGCCGCCGCTTCAAACAACTTGGCGGTCTTGGAGCGTATCACCTGCAGGTAGTTTTCTTCGGAGACGTCCGGATTGTGCATGTTCAGCAATTGCAGCACTTCGCCCTCCGCAATGACGTTGGTGGCGTCTGCGACGATCTGCATCACGCGCGCATTATCGACCGCTACCATCATCTGAAAGGCGCGTGAATACAGGAAATCGCCAACCAGCACCGAGGCCGCATTGCCGAACAGCGCATTGGCGGTCTGGCGCCCGCGCCGCAAGGACGATTCGTCGACCACATCGTCGTGCAGCAAGGTGGCGGTATGAATGAATTCGATCACCGCTGCCAGTTCGTGGTGTTTGTCGCCGCCATAGCCGTACGCCTGGGCCATCAGCAGGACCAGCACCGGGCGCAGGCGCTTGCCGCCGGCGCTGATGATGTATTCGGCGATCTGGTTCACCAGCGGCACTTCGGAATGCAATTGCCGGCGAATCACTGCATTGACCGCTTCCATATCGGCCGCGATCGGGGACATCATGAATTGTGAGGATGAAGTGTTGGGAGCGGCTGACAAAATAAAACCTGTTGGAAATCGATTGTGCCGTGATTATACGATGACAGCCGTGGTTTGAACGCATCTCCCAAATCATATGGCAACACGCCCTAAGGCCCGTCGGCACTAAATTGGCTCTTGTTTGGTTTGGTAGCGGCGACACAGAACGGCCCCGCCCCGCCTTGGCGCAGGGCGGAGCCATCCGATCGCAAAGATATTGCTATCCCTTCAACTTCGCAAAGGCCGCTGCCATGGCGCCGTTTGCCGGCGCCGCTGCTGCTTGACGTTGCTGCGACATGCGCTTGGCGTCGTTGCGGTCTGCACGCTGCTCCGGTTTGGCGCCGGCAACCGGTGCGTTATCGGTCAAACGCATGGTCAGCGCGATACGTTTGCGCTTTTCGTCGACTTCCAGCACTTTGACTTTCACCACCTGGCCGGCTTTGACGACGCTGTGCGGATCCTTGACGAAGGTGTTGGAGAGTGCGGAAATATGCACCAGGCCATCCTGATGCACGCCGATATCGACAAATGCGCCAAACGCCGCCACATTGGTGACCACGCCTTCCAGAATCATGTCAGGCCGCAGATCGCGAATTTCTTCGACGCCATCCTTGAAGGTAGCCGTGGTGAATTCCGGACGCGGATCGCGGCCCGGTTTTTCCAGTTCCTTGAGGATGTCGGCGATGGTCGGCACACCGAATTTGTCATCGGCATATTTGGCCGGGTTGAGTGAGGTCAGCAATTTGCTGTCGCCGATCACGCCCTTGACGTCTTTCTTGATGTCGGCCAGGATTTTTTCCACCAGCGGGTAGGATTCCGGATGGACAGCCGAGCCGTCCAATGGATTGTCGCCATTCATGATGCGCAAGAATCCGGCCGCCTGCTCGAAAGTTTTATCACCCAGCCGCGGCACATCGCGCAGCGCAGCGCGCGAGCCGAACATGCCCTTCATGTCGCGATAAGTGACGATGCTCTGGGCGACGCTGGCGTTCAGTCCGGAGACCCGCGCCAGCAGCGGCGCCGATGCGGTGTTGACGTCCACTCCGACCGCATTCACGCAATCTTCCACCACCGCATCCAGCGAGCGCGCCAGCTGGGTCTGGCCGACGTCATGCTGATACTGGCCGACGCCGATCGATTTCGGATCGATCTTGACCAGTTCCGCCAGCGGATCCTGCAGGCGGCGCGCGATCGACACCGCACCGCGCAGCGAGACATCCATGTCCGGCAATTCGCGCGAGGCGAACTCGGAGGCCGAGTAGACCGAGGCGCCGGCTTCCGACACCACGATCTTGGTCAGCTTCAATTCCGGCCGCAGCTTGATCAGATCTTGCGCCAGCTTGTCGGTTTCACGCGAAGCGGTGCCGTTGCCGATCGAAATCAGCGATACCTTATGCTTTTCCGCCAGCTGCGCCAGCGTATGCAGTGAGCCGTCCCAGTCATTGCGCGGCTGGTGCGGATAGATCGCGGTGGTGTCTACCACCTTGCCGGTGGCGTCGATCACCGCCACCTTGACGCCGGTGCGCAGGCCAGGGTCGAGCCCCATGGTGGCGCGCGGTCCGGCTGGCGCCGCCAGCAGCAATGCTTTCAGGTTGAGCGCAAAGACGTTGATCGCCTCGACCTCGGCTTTTTCCCGCAATTTCGTCATCAGCTCGGTTTCCAGATGCATGAAAACCTTGACGCGCCAGCTCCAGCGAACCGTATCGCTCAGCCATTTATCGGCGCTGCGATTCTTGTTGCTGATGCCAAAGCGGGCGGCGATGCGTCCTTCGCACGGATTGTGCGGAGCATCCCATTTCGGTTTTTCCTCCTCGGTGTCGAGGCGCAGCACGACATTCAGGATTTCTTCGCGGCGGCCGCGGAACAGCGCCAGCGCCCGATGCGATGGAATGGTGCCTATGGTTTCGGAGTAATCGAAGTAGTCGGCGAATTTTTCGCCTGCGTCCTGCTTGCCTTCCACCACTTTCGATTCAACTACCCCGTGTTCGGTCAGATATTCGCGCAGCGCCTGCAACAGCGCGGCGTCTTCCGAAAAACGCTCCATCAGGATTTGGCGGGCGCCATCGAGTGCCGCCTTGGCGTCGGCGACGCCGGGATTGTCGCCGCTGTCGGTGCTGAACGCCGGCTTCAGGTATTTGTCGGCTTCTTGTTCTGGGTTCAGATCGGGATCGGCCAGCAGTGCATCCGCCAACGCGGTCAAACCGGCTTCTGCGGCGATTTGCGCCTTGGTGCGGCGTTTGAGTTTGTATGGCAGGTACAAGTCTTCGAGCCGGGTTTTGTCTTCCGCCAGGGTAATTGCCTGCAGCAGTGCCGGGGTCATTTTCCCTTGTTCCTCAATCGACGCCAGGATCGCGCCGCGGCGCACTTCCAGTTCGCGCAGGTAACGCAGGCGCTCTTCCAGCAAGCGCAGTTGGATATCGTCCAGGCCGCCTGTGGCTTCCTTGCGGTAGCGAGCGATAAAAGGCACGGTGGCGCCTTCGTCCAGAAGGGCTACGGCAGCGGCGACTTGCGCCGGTTTGGCGGCAAGTTCAAGGGCGAGACGTTGTTCGATCGAAGGCAGCATGAGGATTCTTAAGAATGAAATCAAGCGTTGGATGATACGCAATCCAGATAATTCCGCCAGTCTTGACAGTCCGAAAAGAAATCGGCCGGAAAATACGCAACTGAGTAGTCAACTGAGTCTCGGTTGGCTAAATGACAGCTGCATCGTCATATCGCCATGGAGTGTTTCCCGATGGTATTATTTGCGCCATGCCGGATAGTCAACTGTCGGACTAGTCCGTCAAGAATGGATGGAGATGGGTTGTAAATGAAAAATATTGTTAAATAAGTATTTTTTTCTTGTATGTCGATGAGTCAGCAAATATGCTTGTGGCCGAATGCGGCGGGGGCACGGATCCAAGGTCTGTCGCTCATAAGGTAACTTACACGGTAGTATTTTTTCAGGAGTCGAACATGCATCTTTCTAAACGTCTGGGAGCGGAAGCTCTTGGCACATTCTGGCTGGTTCTTGGCGGTTGCGGCAGCGCCGTGCTGGCAGCGGGTTTTCCAGGGCTCGGCATCGGCTTCCATGGCGTCGCACTGGCTTTCGGTTTGACCGTGCTGACAATGGCATTTGCCATCGGCCATATTTCCGGCTGCCATCTGAATCCCGCGGTGACGCTTGGACTGGCTACCGCCGGCCGTTTCCCGAAAAGCGAAATTCTGCCTTACTGGGTCGCCCAGGTGGCGGGCGGCATCATTGCGGCGGGAATTTTATATCTGATCGCCACCGGCAAGCCGGGCGGGGAGATCGGCGGTTTCGCGGCGAATGGCTATGGTGAACATTCACCCGGCCAGTTTTCAATGAGTGCGGCCCTGATCACTGAAGCGGTAATGACTTTCATGTTCCTGATCGTGATTCTGGGAGCTACAGACAAGCGCGCGCCGGCGGGTTTTGCTCCGATCGCCATTGGTCTGTGCCTGACCTTGATCCACTTGATCAGCATCCCGGTGACGAATACTTCGGTGAATCCGGCGCGCAGCACCAGCCAGGCATTGTTTGTCGGCGGCTGGGCTTTGCAGCAGCTGTGGCTGTTCTGGGTGGCGCCGTTGGTTGGCGCAGTCATTGCGGGTGTCGTGTATCCGGCGATCTGGGGCGAGAAGGACTGACGGATAGACTTGCGATTCCGCCGGAATGCGAAAAAGCGCGGCATGCCGCGCTTTTTTGTTTTCTGATCTACGGTCCGGTGTGCTTTACGACACTCTAGCGCGTTTTATGTCTGCCGCCGCTGACGCGTTCGATAGCGGCAATATCCGTCCAGCTTTGCACCGCATCGAACTGCTGCGCTTGCAGCAACGCGCGTACTGCCGAGGCTTGATCGTAGCCGTGTTCCATCAGCAACCAGCCGCCGTCTTTCAGGTGACAGCCGGCGCCGTCGATAATGCTGCGCAGCGCGCTCAAGCCATCCGCGTGGTCGGTCAGCGCATCCTGCGGTTCGAAGCGCAAGTCGCCTTGAGTGAGATGGCTGTCGCCGGCAACGATATACGGCGGATTGGCAACGATCACGTCGAACTGCTGGTCCGCCAACGCGCTATACCAGTTGCTTTGCAATAGCTGCAATCGGGTTTGGTCTGGCGTCAGGTGGCGCGCCGCATTGCGGCTGGCCACGGTCAACGCAGCGGAGCTGACATCCAATGCAGTCACCTTCAGGTCAGGGCGGCCGTGAGCAATGGCAATCGCGATGGCGCCCGAACCGGTGCCGAGATCAAGCACGCTCAGCGTGTTCCCGGCATCGGCAGCAGGCAGATGCTGTAACGCCAGGTCGACCAGCAATTCAGTCTCCGGGCGCGGGATCAAGACGTCTGGCGTGACTTCGAGCTGCAAGCCGTAAAATTCGCGCTGGCCGACGATATAGGCAATCGGCTCGCCCAGCAGGCGTCGTCGAAACAAGGATGAAAGTTGTTGTGCTTGCAGGGCATCGATAAGCCGCTCGTCCTGGGTAATCAGCTGTATCCGTGTCAACCCCAGCACATGCATCAGCAGAATGCGGTTCTCCAGCGGATTCAGCGGCGCCTGCTTCAATACCGCGGCAATGCTGCTGCCGGCCGGTATTGCAAAAGTGTCGGAAATCGCAGGCATTAATCGCGACCGCTATTAATATTAATAACGGCCATTGCCGCTACCGTTGCGCTTGAACAGCGTGGCGACCAGGATCACGACCAGCACCACCGACCACAGCAGCGACCATTGCGGGATCGACAGGCCGAGGATCGGTTCATACGGTGTCGAGCAGAGCGCATAAGCGTCAACCTTGAACACGGATGGCAGCAAGGTGGCAGGCGGCAGGGCGTTCATCGGCGCTTCCAAGGCATCTCTGCCGCATGAAGTCGATGGGTGGGTGATGATCCACAGATGCCAGATGGCGGTACCGGCGCCGCCCAGTCCTGCCAGGATGCCCAGTCCGGCCCCGGCTTTTTGAGCAACGCCCGGCAGGCTGGCGCAGATCAGGCAAACCAGTGCGATCGCCGCGAAGGCATAGCGCTGTATCACGCATAATGGACATGGCTGCATGTCCTGGAAATGCTGCAGGTATAGTGCGGCAGCCAGGATGGCCAAGGCGATGAAGGCGACTGCAAGCAAAACGGATTTGGATGTTTTCATTTTGGGCTGATGAAATTGAGTCGTAGGGTGGACACATCGTGCCCACGCGTGAATTTACCGGTTTAAATTCTATCTTATTATCAGACCGCGTCGCCCAGCGCCGCCAGCAAATCAGCCTGGTGCTCTGCAGCCAGCGCATTGGTCAGCTCTTCCAGGTCGCCATCCATGATGAAATCGAGTTTGTACAGGGTCAGGTTGATGCGATGGTCGGTCATCCGGCCCTGCGGGAAATTGTAGGTGCGAATCCGTTCGCTGCGGTCGCCCGAACCGATCAGCGATTTGCGGGTAGCGGCTTCTTTCGATTGCTGTGCACGCAGCTGGCCGTCCTTGATACGGGCCGCCAGCACTTTCAGGGCGGATGCCTTGTTCTTGTGCTGGCTGCGGTCGTCCTGGCATTCAACCACGATGCCGGTCGGCATGTGGGTGATGCGCACGGCAGAATCGGTCTTGTTGATGTGCTGGCCGCCGGCGCCCGAGGCGCGGTAGGTGTCGATGCGGATATCGGCGGGGTTGATGTCGACATCGCCGACTTCATCCGCTTCCGGCATGATGGCCACGGTGCACGCCGAAGTATGGATGCGGCCCTGGGTTTCCGTGGCGGGCACCCGTTGCACGCGGTGGCCGCCGGATTCGAACTTGAGCTTGGAGTAGGCGCCAAAGCCGATGACGCGCACGATGACTTCTTTGTAGCCGCCGATTTCCGATGCCGATTCCGACACCATTTCCACCTGCCAGCGGTTGCGTTCGGCGAAGCGTGTGTACATCCGCAGCAGATCGCCGGCGAACAGCGCCGATTCGTCGCCGCCGGTGCCGGCCCGGATTTCCAGGAAAATATTGCGCTCGTCGTTAGGATCTTTGGGCAGCAGCATTTTTTGCAGATCACCCTGCAGTTGTTCCATGCGCGCCTTCGCCGCCAGAATTTCATCTTGGGCGAATTCCTTCATGTCGGGATCGGATTGCATTTCCTGCGCCGCTTCGATGTCGGCGGCGGCTTGCAGATAGGACTGGTAGAGCGCTACCAACGGCCCCAGTTCTGCATGCTCGCGCGTCAGCTTGCGATAGCTGTCCATGCTGGCGGTGGCATCCTCCTGCATCAGCAAATCGTTGACCTCGACTAAGCGATTGGCAAGTTGATCGAGCTTGGCGAGCATTGATGGTTTCATGGCGGGTTTCAGTCAGAACAGGATGAATCAAAGGGGGAAACAACAATGTCACGCGCAGGGCTCGCGACGAAACGCGGCTCTGCGGCTATAGCTCAGACGCGCTAACGTTTAGTGCGGAACAGTTGCGGCAGGAGTGCAGCCAGGCGCGCACGTTCGTCGCCCTGGGCATTGTGCAAAGCCTGTTGCGGGCCGTGCATGAATTTGGCGGTCAAGCCTTTGGAGAAAGCTTCCAGGACAACCTCGATATCTTCGCCCTTGGCCAGCATTTTGCGAGCCCGTTCCAGCTCCAGCCGGCGCATGGCTTCGCTCGATTCCTGCAGGTCCTGGATCACTGGCACCACCGTCCGGTTATCGACCCAGTGCATGAATGATTGCACACGGGTCTCGATGATGGCTTCCGCTTGCGCCACCGCGGCCTGGCGATGTTCCATGCCGGTTTGCACGATCGAACCGAGATCGTCGACGGTGTACAGGAAAATATCGTCGAGGCGGCCGATCTCGGTCTCGATATCGCGCGGCACCGCCAGATCCAGCATGAACATCGGTTTGTGGCGCCGTGCCTTGACGGCGCGTTCGACCATGCCAAGACCGATGATCGGCAAGCTCGACGCGGTGCAAGAAACGATGATGTCGAAATTCCCCAGTTGCGTCGGCAAATCAGCCAGCCGGATCGCCTTGCCGTCGAAACGATGCGCCAGCAATTCAGCGCGTTCCAGGGTGCGATTGGCTACCGTCAGGGATTTCGGATTTTGCGCAGCAAAGTGGGTGGCGCATAACTCGATCATTTCGCCGGCGCCGATAAACAAGACATGCTGCCCGGCGATACTATCAAAAATGCGTTCGGACATGCGCACCGCAGCGGCGGCCATGGAGACGCTATGGGCGCCGATTTCAGTGGTGCTGCGCACTTCCTTGGCGACCGCAAAGGTGCGCTGGAACAATTGATGCAAATAAGTGCCGAGTCCGCCTGCCGCTTCCGCATGGCGCACCGCATCCTTCATCTGGCCAAGGATTTGCGCTTCGCCCAGCACCATCGAATCGAGTCCTGAAGCCACCCGGAATGCATGGCGCACTGCATTGTCTTGCGGCAAGGTGTACAAATGCGGCCGCAAATCAGCGTAGGGCAGCTGGTGATAATGCGCGAGGAAATGTGCGGTGGAGTCGATCGAAGTATCGATAGCATCAGCGCCGCCGTGCTGAAAATTGCCGGCTGCGTAGAGTTCGGTGCGGTTGCAGGTTGACAGAATGGCAGCTTCATCCGACATGCTGGGCCCGCTGCCGCCGCCAAACCAGGCGCGCGCCGCCATCACCGCCTGACCGATCTGGTCAGCCGGGAAAGCCACTTTTTCGCGCAAGGCAACAGGCGCGGTGGTGTGGTTGAGTCCGACGGTTAGCAGGTGCATGGATGCAATTGGCAGCAGGGGATGGCAAAATCGTAATATTGTTAACCCAAGATTATACTCTTAGTCGCCAGGGAAGAAATTCCAGTCTGGATGGGGCTGGCCGCAGCTTGGTAGTGGCTTAGTTGGTGAGAGCCGGCAATGTCACAATGAAAGTGCTGCCTTCGCCCAAAGTGCTTTCCAGCGTGATTTCACCGAAATGGCGCTCCACCACGGTTTTTACGAATACCAGGCCGAGGCCGGTGCCGTCTGTATGCGGCTGGCCGGGGGCGCTGACACGCTGGTAACGCTGAAATAACTTGACCTGGTCGTGTGGCGCAATACCACAGCCGCGGTCGCTGATCCGGCACACGATCTGCGGTAATAATTTGACGTATTTCAGGCGCAGGAAGCAGGTAATTCTGGTATCCGGCAGGCTATAGCTGATGGCGTTGGAAATCAGGTTGCACAGTGCCCGCGCCATCAGCGAGCGATCGATATTGGTCAGGAATTCCTGGCCTTCGATATCGGTGATCAGCTCGATTTTCTTATTATTGGCAAGACTCCACATTTCATCGACGGCGTCGTACAGCACGTCCTGGAAATCCACTATTTCAAGCCGGTATTCGGACGATTCGGCGCGCGCCAGCTGGACAAAATTATCCGCTAGTCCCAATGTCTTGCGCGCAGCTTGCTCGATCCGGGCGAAGAACTCCTTTTGCGGCAGCGCCGAGGAAGGATTCCCCTGTAATTCGAGCAACGCCAGGATCGAAGCTTGCGGCGCGCGCATGTCATGCGACAGGAAGCGCAGGGTTTCATCCCGGCTGCGTTCAGCGGCACGGATAACGGTGATGTCGACGATGCTGACGATCCAGCCGGTCAGAACCTGGCGGGCTGAGTGGCAGGGGCCGCTTTTGATCAGCAGGTCGCGCCCTTGCTGGTCCTGTACCGTGGTGCCGTTGGTCAGGGTCGATACATGTTCGAGATCGATCAGGTCCCACCAGCTGAAGGTGTGGCCAGCCGAGGCATTGCTTGCCTGCGGCGTACTCATGTTGGAAAACAGATAGGGCAATAGCGCACCGTCGATGTTCCGGATGCCGGCCGCGGCGAAGTAGTCGCGGGCAAATTGATTGGATACCAGCACATGGCCATCGATGGTGGTGATCAAGGTGGCGTCCGGCAGGCTATTCACGCTATCGGAAATAAACTGGCGTAAATCGCGCACCCGGCGCGCGGCAACGCGCATGGCATTGATGCGTTGCTCAAGCACGTCTTCCACCTGCTGCGGCCCCGGTTCGGTATTCACTTCGGGCAGCAGATGCGGTTCCTGGTCCAGCAACATGAATTCCTGCCCAAGATAGGAAATCGCCGATTCGAGGCGGATCCAGTTCCATATGGGATGGGCGATGGCCAGCGCGATCAAAGCTGCGGTCGGGGCGATCCAGAGCCCCAGCGTCAACAGGAAATAGCTGGCCGCCATCGTCAGCAGCATCAGGGTTGCCGTGATCAGCAAAGAGATGCGCGGCGTCCACAGCAGGTAGCTCGATAGCGCGATCAGGACCGGAACGATGCTGAACAGCGCAGTCTGCACAGGCCGCGCGATGCTGATCGTTTTGTGATCGAGCAGGCCAGCCAGGATGTTGGCATTGATCTCGATGCCCGACATGACGCCGGAGGTGCCCGATACAGGGGTCGGGAAAGTATCCGCCATGCCAAGCGCGGTGGCGCCGATCAGCACGTATTTGCCGGTGAAAAACTGATCGGGAACATCGCCGCGCAATACCGAGGCATAAGGTACAGAACGGAAATGGCCGCTGCTGCCGGCAAACGGGATCTGGATTTGATAATCGCGTTGCCAGCTGCCTGCCTTGTGCGGGTCGAGGTCGGCTGGCGTATTGCCTACCCGTGCACCTGGCAGGTTGCCGTCTGCTCGGGTAATTTTTTGTCCGGCGACACCAGCCAGCGCTACCGAAAAATGCGGCCACCATTTGCCGTCCTGGCCTTCTTGCAGAAAGACACTGCGCACGACGCCGTCGGGATCGAGTTCCAGATGGATATGGCCAAGGCTGCGGGCGGCGGCGAGAAAATCCGGCGTCGGCAACAAAGCCTTGAGGCCGGGACCGGCGCTGGCGACGACAATCGGCAGCACCGTCAGCTTGCTGGCGGCAAGCGCCTTGGCCAGTGCGCGGTCGTCTGCCCGCGAGCCGGGAGACTGCCCTTGCTCGGCTTCCGGCATGATGACATCGAGCCCGATCGCTAACGGGTTGGCGTGCATGATCCGGTTCAGCAGTTTAGCGTGCAGACTGCGGTCCCATGGCCAGCGGCCCAGTTTGCTGATGCTGTAATCGTCGATGGCGACGATGATGATGTCGTCGCGCGCCGGCCGCGAATCGGCCCGCATGAACTGGTCATACAAGGTTCTGTCGAGACGGCCGAGGCCGTTCACATAACCCATGCTGCCGGCCACGATCAGCATCAGGATGGTAATTGCCGTCCACTGGCGAAACGCCACGCGTTTGATGAGCGGTATAACCTGCTTGATCATGAACGGTGGGCGAGGGTTTGCATGGTTGCGGCCGGTTCAGGCTAACTTAATATCCGGCCTGGGTATTGCCGCCGACATTGAGCAAAGGCGAGCCGTCGCCGGTGACCCAGTGGCTGCCGATATAGACTTTTTGCGATGGCGAAAACGGCCCTACGTAACCGTCGGGATCAGTGGCTTTGATGCGAATGAAATAGGTGCCGCTGGCTGGACGCGGCACGCTGATTTCCGGTGTCGTCGTGGTTTGCGTCAACAGCAGTGCCGAGAAGCCGGCGTCGCGGCCGATGTCGACCAGGAATGTTTGTCCCGGCTCTGCGCTCCAGCGAAACGACAGGTCGCCATCAATCGCATCGGCAATCTTAGGCACTTGCAGTGCCGGCAGCAGGTTAAAGCTTTGCGGGTCGCCGTAAGGCCCTTGATCGCGGCCGTCGGCTTGCTCGACGATGGTCGCCACGCGCCAGTAGTAGGTTCCCAACGCCAGTTTGCCGGCGCTGAATTGCGGCGCAGCGAGGGCGGCCTGGTCAACCACCAGCTGTTTGAATTCAGCGTCGCTGGCGACTTGCAAATGATAGGCTTGCGCGTTGCCGACTTCGGCCCAGCTAAACATCACATCTTCGCTGCGCGATTTGTTTTTTGGTTCGATCGAGATAGGCGGCTCCGGCCGCGCTTTCAGTGTAAACGCAGTTGTCTGCGGGATGCCTTGCAAGCCAGTTTGGCCGAGCGCGGTGATGCGGACGAAATATGCACCGTCCTCAAGCCCGTTGATCTTGATTTCGGGCTGGTCCGACTCTGCCTCGTTAACGATATTGCGCGCATCGGCATCGGTGGCGATTTGCGCACGATAGCCATGGGCGCCAGCTACCGGGGCGATGGTAAAGCGCACCGCCGGCCGTTCTTGCAATTGTGACTGGCCCTTGAGTTGCGGTGCGGGCAGCAGCGCGACAGCCTTGCCCACCCCTTTGGCATTGGTCACGTTGCCTTGGCCCTGGTGCAAGGTCAGCGCCGGCAGCTGGCTTTTCTTTGCCACTGCAACGCCGCCGCTCAACACTTCGGTCGTGACGCTGTCGCCGACCAGGCCAACCCGGAAATCGGTGCCGCGCACGCCTGCCACCGCCAATGGCGAACGGACTTCGAAACGGCCCTTGTTTTTGTCCAGCGGCGAGACTTTGGACTCGACCCGGCCTTTCAGCAGCGTGATTTCAGTGCGCGGGCTGCGGATATAACGTGCGGTACGCAGCTTGCTCAGTTTTACCCGGCTGTTGGACGGCAGTGCGATATGCGATTGATCAGGCAGGTTGAGCGACAGGAAGCTGTTGCTGCCGGTATTGATGATGGTGCCTTCGCTCAGTATGGTGCCGATGCTGATGTCGATCGGGCGGCCATCGGCGGCGACTGCGTCGATATGGCCGGACATGGCGGCTACCTGGGCAGTGCTCGGATCGTCCGGCAGCAGCGCTACCGGAATGACGATGGCGGTGCCGACTGGGATCGTGCGGTCGTTCCCGATGCGGTTGAGTTTTGCCAGTTGCACCCAGTTGCCCTTGCTGGCAGTCAGTTGCTCGGCAATGATGCTTAAGGTATCGCCAGCTTGCGCGCGGTAAATGACGGTTGCTGCGCCCACTTGCAGCGAGGATGGATTGAGCGCCGGTGGAGCTGCAGGCGGGGCCGCAAACGAGAGCGAGGACGCAGCAAAGAACGGTGCCAGGAAAGCTATTTTTTCTAGTGTGCTGCGCATATCCGCATTTCTGTCTGGATCAGCGCAACCGGAACGCGCCTTATCCTGTTAGTTGTTCTAGTCGATACCCATAGCTATAAACCGGAGCGAGTCGATAGCCGTTTTCTGGTCGTAATTGTAACTTACTCCGTACCCGCGAGACGTGCGTATCCATGGTACGGGACGGGATGTCGACATCGCGCGACCAGACTGCCTCGAGGATATACGCACGCGACAGAGGGCGGCCAAGGTTGCGAAAAAACAACAAAGCCAGGTCGAATTCCTTCTGGGTAATCTCAATCGGCTTGCCGGCCAAAGTCAGGCGACCTGAGCGCGTTTCAAACAAATAGTCGTTAAATACGATTTGTTCGCTTGAGTTCTGAATCGGGTAGGCGCGGCGCAACAGGGCCTGCACGCGCGCCACCAACTCGCTGCGCCGGATCGGCTTGATCATGTAGTCGTCGGCGCCGGCCGCCAGGCCTTCGACAATGTCATCCTCGCCGGAGCGGCTGGTGATAAACAGGACAGGGATAGTCTTGGGCAGCTTGTCTCTTACCCAGCGCAATACCTCCGGGCCGCTGAGATCCGGGACCTGCCAATCCAGAACCAGCATGTCGTAGCTTTCCCGGCGCAGCTGATTCAATATCTCTTTCCCGCTCTGAAACGGATGGCAAACATGCCCACTGGATGTGAGCACCTGACAAACTAGATCGGTTTGACTGGGGTCGTCATCAAGGACAGCAATTCTCATATTTTAAGTATGTTAGGTGATTTCAGCGCTGGTGGCCGGCATCGTGTTGTGGCGAATACAAGGAGTATATTAATCTTATTGCCACATTGCTGTAGATAAATATTCTATATTTTTCCGATGTATTGCAATTGCCACAAAAATTAAAAAATTCAGTGGTATCAGATGCGTTTGACAAAAATCATTGTCAAACTTTAATCGAGGCAGCGCTGTTGTGGCGCTATATCGACAATCGAGGTTGTCATACAGTGTATGACGGGATTTGTAAAATTCCACCGGCGGCACGCAATAATGCGCTGCCGCAGCATCAGGAGTCGGGGCCATGTCGTTGTGCGACATTTGCCGGCGCTGGTGGCGCCGAATTCAGCCTCGAATATTGGTCGATGCGATTGGTAAATGCGATCGACAGATGCGATTGGCTTGCGAGATCGATTACGCGTCCGGCAGCACCACATTGACGTCCAGTACTTCAAGATTTCCCTGGCGATCGAGGGAAATCTTGATGTCGTCGGCGTTCACCTTGGTGTATTTCGAAATGACTTCAATCAGTTCTTTATGCAAGGCAGGCAGAAAATCGTGCCCGTTGCGGCCATTGCGCTCACGGGCAATGATGATTTGCAGGCGTTCCTTGGCGGCCGAGGCCGTTTTAGGCTTGCTGGTAAATAAGAACGAGAGCAATGCCATGTTATTTCCCTCCAAAAATGCGGTGCAGGAAGCCCGGCTTTTCATAGGAGGTAAAGCGCAGGGGGATTTCTTCGCCGAGGAAGCGCGACACCACGTCTTCGTAGGCCAGGGCGACATCGCTGCCTTTGATGTGAATCGCCGGGTTACCTTGATTGGAAGCGTGCAATACCGATTCCGATTCAGGAATGATGCCAACCAGAGGAATGCGCAGAATGTCTTGCACGTCGGTATACGACAGCATTTCGCCGGCGTCGACGCGTTTCGCCGAATAACGGGTGATCAGCAAATGTTCCTTGACCGGTTCGCCGCCGTTTTGCGCGCGCCGCGATTTTGCCTGGATGATGCCGAGGATACGATCGGAGTCGCGCACCGACGACACTTCAGGGTTGGTCACGACAATCGCTTCGTCGGCGAATGTCAACGCCATCACGGCGCCACGTTCAATGCCTGCCGGCGAATCGCAAATGATGTATTCGAAATCCATTTTAACCAGATCGTTGAGAACGTTCTCAACACCTTCTTCGGTCAAGGCATCTTTGTCGCGGGTTTGCGAAGCCGGCAAAATGAACAGGTTTTCACAATGCTTGTCCTTGATCAGGGCCTGGGTCAGCGTCGCTTCCTTGTTGACCACATTGATCAGATCGTACACCACGCGCCGTTCACAGCCCATGATCAAATCCA
This sequence comes from Collimonas sp. OK242, assembly GCF_900107095.1. Lineage (GTDB taxonomy): Bacteria > Pseudomonadota > Gammaproteobacteria > Burkholderiales > Burkholderiaceae_D > Collimonas. Next base: position 141,505 of record NZ_FNOR01000008.1, on the reverse strand, counting down.
GATTGCGCAGGCCGACGTCAAAGTCGAGCACAGCGGTTTTATGACCGCGCATGGCCAGACCCGAAGCAAAACTGGCGCTGGAAGTGGTCTTGCCAACCCCGCCTTTGCCGGACGTAACAACGATGATTTTTGCCACGAAGAGCTCCTTTAAGCATTGCGGGACAGAGTTTAAGAGCCGCCGTAGCGTGGCGGATTCCACTTTCCGTGCGACTCTGTCCCCAACTGACTAGATAGATAAAACGGTTAAATTGTAAAGAAAACCCGCAGGGCGGAGTAGCGGATTCCCCTAGTTACGTGAAGCAGAATTGAGCGATAGTACGTCAATCCGGTCGCCGCTCAGGCGAATTTGTGCCGGCTGGCCCTTTTGCTCCGGCGGCAAACCGTTTTCAAAAGTGCGATACACACCGGCGATGGAAACCAGTTCGGCCTCCATGCTGGCCGCAAAAATACGAGCCGAGGTATCGCCGCTGGCGCCGGCCAGTGCCCGCCCGCGCAACGGCGCGTAGACGTGGATGCTGCCGTCGGCAATGATTTCGGCGCCGTTGTTGACCGTGGCGGTAATGACCAGATCGGCGTCGCGCGCATAAATCCGTTGTCCTGCCCGGATCGGCGTATCGATAATCATGGTGCTGGCGGCGGGGCGCGGAGGCGTTGCAACTGCGGCGGGCGGCGGCGGTGGCGGGGCGGCAGGTTCCGGGCGCGCGGCCACGACGTGATCGATGCTCAGTCCGCTGGCGATGATGCCGTCCTCCATTTCTGCAGGGGCATTGCGCACCGCAACCGCATTCAAGCGATATTTCTTCAGAAGGGAGATCAATTGCGGCCAATCTGTTGGCGGCCGGTCCGATCCCAGCGCAGCCACGTCGATGACCGCAAACTCATTGTCAAAGAAATCGGCGGTGCCGCCGGTCATCTCCTGCAGGGCAGCTTCTAATGCCATCGGATCGGAATCATGCAGGATGGCGGATACGGCGACCACAGTTGCAATTTTTATTTCAATCGGCTTGCGGGATTTGTTTTTGAGCATAAAGCAATGAGATGTATGGGTAAACCAAGGCGGAAAGTACTGGCGAATTGGTTTATAGAACGTTTAGACGGCAATTGGTTCGCTTTAAAGGTGTATAAAATATTGTCGTAATTTGTGATCTTACCAAATCTCCGGACGATCACGAAAAAAGCATTGCCACTAATTGCCAACACTCCCCGACCGCATTGGCCTCATCTGCAACTTTACCCGAGCTAGGCGCGCTAGCGGCTGATTCCCGTGTTTTAATTTCCGCGTTTTGCGTTTTTTATGTCGCGCCGCAAATGCAAAAAGGGCTTAGCCGAAGCTAAGCCCTTTTCTGATTTTGGTGGCCCGGGGCGGAATCGAACCACCGACACAAGGATTTTCAATCCTCTGCTCTACCGACTGAGCTACCAGGCCAAGGGACAGGAGTATAGCAAAACATTTTCGATCCGCAAAGCCCCTTGTTGCAACTTCTTGAAAAAACTTTCGATTGCGCATTTCTTTGCTTGAGTTTGGGGCGGCGACATCGAGTCTGATGGCAAGGGGATCTCTATTTATGGCGGGCGCAGGCCATTGCAAGCGTAGTCGTTATAATGGCGGTATGAAAGATATCGGATCAATCTCGAAAAATACCGGTGCCGCGCCGACGGTCAAATATGATATTTGTATTGTGGGCAATGGTGCTGTTGGTAAAGCGGCGGCGCTGGGCTTGGCGCAGATGGGCTTGCGCGTCGCGTTGTTGGGGATGGCGCCGCCTGCGGCACCCTCTGCGCCATCGGCAGATGTGTGGGACACGCGCGTGTACGCACTGAATCATGTGGCGCGCAGCTTGCTGTCGACGGTCAAGGTGTGGGATGCCTTGGACCCCACGCGTATCAGCGCTGTGGAAGGCATGACGATCAGAGGCGGGACGGACAGCGCAGCCGGGACTCTCACGTTCGATGCTTACAGCGCGCATGTCGATGCATTGGCTTGGATAGTTGAAGATGGCAATCTGAACCAGGCGCTGGATGCAGCGCTGAAATTTGCCTCTAATGTGCGTGTGCTCAGCGGCCGCGCAAAGACGATGCAAGTAGATGCGACGGCCGCGACTTTGCAATTGGAATCGGGTGAAGCCATTGACGCCGCCCTGCTTGTGGGCGCTGACGGTGCGCAATCCTGGGTGCGCGGCCAATGCCAGATTGGCATCGATTATCGTTCTTACAGGCAGCGCGGGGTGGTCGCCAATTTTGCTTGTGAGCGGCCGCATCACGGCATTGCCTACCAATGGTTTACCGAAACCGAAGGCATCGTCGCCTTATTACCCTTGCCTGGGCAGCGCGTGTCTTTGGTCTGGTCGGCGCCGGAAGCGCTGGCGCTTTCCCTGTTAGATGAACCGTTGTCGCAACTGGCCGCGCGCCTGTCGATACTGGCTGGCGACAAGCTGGGCCAATTGCAAGCCTTGCAGCCGGAACTGGCGCAAGCGTTTCCTTTGTCCTTGCTCAAAACGCATGCTCTTGTGGCGCCGCGTGTCGCCCTGATCGGCGATGCGGCGCATGTAGTGCATCCGCTGGCCGGGCATGGCATGAATCTAGGTTTCGGTGATGTCACGGCTTTGATTCAGGTGCTGGCCGAGCGCGGAGCTCATCGCGATTGCGGCGATGCCGGCGTGCTGGCGCGTTATGCGCGCGCGCGCAAGGAAGAAATATTATTGATGCAAATGACTACCGACGGATTGGAACGATTGTTTGGCGTTGATATCGGTCCGCTGCGCTTGCTGCGCAATCTCGGGTTGAACTTGCTGAATAATGTACCGGTCTTAAAAAGACAATTAATGGCCCACGCCTTGGGTCGGACAGCCGATAACGAATAACTGGAATGATGATGAAAAAAATAAGCGCGATGTTTGTGACCTTGGTTGCACTGATGGGATTGTCGGCAAGCGTTGCCGGCGCCGAGACTTTGCAGGAGGCGGCGGTAAAAAAACTGATAGAGCCGCGCCTGGGAGATGGCGTCAAGGTCGATGAAGTGACCAAGACTCCTTATTCAGGCTTGTTTGAAGTGCGTGTCGGCAAGGATATTTTCTATACCGATGCCGCCGCCAAGTATGTTTTTGTCGGCCGCATCATGGATGCACAGTCTTCGCGCGACTTTACCCGCGAGCGGGTGGACGAGTTGAGCAAGGTGAAGTTTTCGGATTTGCCGCTGGATTTGGCCATGAAAAAAGTCAAGGGTAACGGCAAGCGTGTGATCGCTGTATTCGAAGACCCCAACTGCGGCTATTGCAAGCGCTTCCACAAGACCACTTTGCCGGAAGTCGACAACGTTACCGTGTATACCTTCCTGTATAACATCCTGGCGGAAGACTCTGCAGTCAAAGCCAGGAACGTCTGGTGCAGCGCCGACCGCAACAAGGCCTGGACTGACCTGATGGCCGATGGCAAGGCTGCCGCAACGGCGCCGGCATCCTGCCAGGCGCCGAACGACAAAGTACTGGCGCTCGGTCAAAAATTGAACGTGACCGGCACGCCGACGATTATCTTTGCAGACGGCACACGTTCGCCGGGCTGGATCGATGCCAAAACGATGGAAGCTAAATTCAGCTCTTTGAAATAAACAGATACCTGATCTGCAAGCCGTCATGGGCCGCCAACAATATAGCGGGAAAATCGTCGGCCTGTTGCTGGCAGCGGGCCGCGGCCGACGTTTTGATCCTAGCGGTGCTCGCAGCAAATTGTTGCAGCCGTTGCCGACCGCATCCGGCCAGACTGTGCTGGCAACGGCTGCCGGCAATCTGGCTGCAGTGTTGCCGATATGCGTTGTCTTGCGCCCTGGCGCAGCTGATCTGGTAACGCAAATCGCCGGCCACGGCTGGGTCCAATGCGACGCTGCCGACGATGGCATGGCGGCGTCGCTGGTCTGCGGCGTGCAACAAACCGCGGATGCCGCCGGCTGGGTGATTGCCCTGGCCGATATGCCTTATCTTCAAGCAAGCACTATCCGCGCCTTGACGTTTGCTCTACGTCAAGGCGCTGACATTGCGGTACCGATCTATCAAGGCCGGCGCGGCAATCCGGTTGCCTTCAGCCGCCTGCATCTGCCGCAGCTGCTGGCATTGCACGGCGATCAAGGCGCGCGCAGCGTGTTGCAGGCATTTCCTGTGGTCGAAGTGGCGGTGGACGATCCGGGCATCCATCAGGATATCGACATCGTCGCCGATATACGACAGTGATCAGCAGAGGTGAGGCTCTAATCGCACAATCCCGCTACACTAGCGTCTTTTTGCGCAACCCGACGTTCCCTGACGAAGCCTCCAGATGAATCCACATTTCCTGAACAAACGCCTTATTCATTTACTTGGTTATGCCGGATTGATTCCGTTCGTGTTGCTGACGCTGGCATGTTGGCTGGTCAACGCCGACTGGCTCCGCGATTTCATTCGCGGCCAGCTGGCCTATGGCATCGCCGCCCTGTCTTTTCTCGGCGGGATTCACTGGGGCGCGGTGGTGCTGCGGGCCGACATGTCGGCGGATCATACGAAGAAAGCCCTGGTCTGGGGCGTGGCGCCGACCAGCATAGCCTGGTTCTCGACCATGGCCGGCGGTTTCGGTTTCGCTTTGCTGATTGCCGGTTTTATCGCGGCTTATCAGGCCGACAAACGCCTGTTCCCATGGTACGGCTTGCCGACCTGGTTTATCGAGCTGCGTTTCAGATTGACTTGTGTGGCGGTGGCGGCGCTGATGCTAACCGTGATTGCCGGTAATGTTCGGGGATAAATGATGAAAAAAAATACTAGCAGATTAATCGCCAAGCCAGCTCGCAGCAGCCAGCGCAATGGCCTAAGCTACAGCATCGTCGCCGCCGATCCGGCGGCGCATCTGTTTGCCGTTACGCTGACTATTGCTGAACCGGCTGCGGTCGGGCAGACAGTCGCCCTGCCGGCGTGGATACCCGGCAGTTACATGATCCGCGAATTTGCTCGCAATATCGTGCAAATTCGCGCCGAATCGAATGGCCGCAAGATCGTCCTCAAGAAACTCGACAAGCACTCGTGGCAAGCGGCGCCGTGCGACGGACCGTTGACCTTGCATTACCTGGTGTATGCGTGGGATCTGTCGGTGCGTACCGCGCATCTGGACCAGACCCACGGTTTCTTCAATGGCACCAGCGTATTCTTGCGTGTGGTCGGCCAGGAGAATACGCCGCACATCGTCGATATCCAGCGTCCGCAAGGCGAAGCATTTGAGGCCTGGCGCATCGCTACCGCGTTGCCGACACTGAAAGCCAAGCGCGGTTCTTTTGGCAGTTATGGCGCCGCCAACTACGATGAACTGATCGACCATCCGGTCGAAATGGGCACATTCCAGCTAGCCAGTTTCAAGGCGCATGGCGTGCCGCATGAGATTGCGATTACCGGCAATGTGCCGAATCTGGACATGGCGCGCTTGAGCGCCGACCTGAAAAAAATTTGCGAAACCCAGATCGCCTTCTTCGAACCGGCCGGCAGCAAGTTTGCCAGGCGCGCACCGATGCCACGCTACGTGTTCCTGACGCTGGCGGTGGGCGACGGTTATGGCGGGCTTGAGCATCGCGCTTCCACTGCATTGATCTGCGCGCGCGCCGATTTGCCGGTCAAGGGGCAGATGGAGATGAGCGACGGCTACCGTACATTCCTCGGCCTGTGCAGCCATGAATATTTCCATACCTGGAACGTCAAGCGCATCAAGCCGGCGGCATTTGCGCCTTATGATCTGCAGGTCGAAAATTACACGCCCCTGCTATGGCTGTTCGAAGGTTTTACCAGCTACTACGACGATCTGATGCTGTTGCGCAGCGGCTTGATTGATCAGCCGGCTTATTTCAAGTTGATCGAGAAAACCATCAACGGCGTGCTGCTTGGCAGCGGCCGGCATAAGCAAAGCGTGGCCGACTCCAGCTTCGATGCCTGGGTCAAATATTATCGCCAGGACGAAAACGCGCCCAATGCGATTGTCAGCTATTACACCAAGGGCTCGCTGGTGGCGCTGGCATTGGACCTGACAATTCGTAGCGAAACCAAAGGCCGGAAATCGCTGGACGATGTAATGCGCGCCTTATGGCAAAGGTATGGCCGCGATTTTTACGCAGACAATGCAATGAGCGGACGCGGTGTCAGCGAGACTGCGGTCGAAGCACTGTTCGATGAAATAACCGGCCTCAAGCTGAAACGTTTCTTCGATCGTTATGTGCGCGCAACCGATGATTTGCCGCTGGCGAAATTATTGGCGCCGGCCGGCATTGTGCTGAGCGATAGCCGCAAACCGGGCCAGCCCTCGCTCGGCGTGCGCACCGCGCGCAATGGCGGCGATTGCAAACTGGCGAATGTGTACGAAGGCGGTGCTGCCCATCGCGCCGGTTTGTCGGCTGGCGATGTGCTGGTGGCGGTCGACGATATCCGGGTGCCCGCCAGTCTGGATGCGCTGCTGGCGCGTTACCGGGTTGGCGACACTGTTACCATCCACGCTTTTCGACGCGATGAGTTGATGAGCTTTAGAGTCAGATTGCTGGCTGACAGCGCGCCACAAATAGGCATCAAGGCGGACGCGAAACCGGCACCGGTGCCGGCGCTGCGTACCGCATGGCTGGCTGGACGCAGCGGACGTTAAGTGCGGACAGGTTGATAAATCAACTGTTAAATCAGCTGCTAAAAAGACGTTGAAAAAAGGCCGGAGCAGTTGGTCCGGCCTTTTTTAATCGGTTTTCAAGCCATTCCAGCGTGGCGTCAGCGTATGCTGGATGGCAAATAAATCCAGCACCCGCCCCAAGGTATGGTCGACCATTTCCGCAATGCTTTGCGGCCGGTGGTAAAACCCCGGCAGCGGCGGGAAGATAACGCCGCCCATCTCGGTGACGCTGGTCATATTGCGCAGGTGCGCCAGATTGAAGGGCGTTTCGCGCACCATCAAGACCAGGCGCCGGCGCTCCTTGAGAACCACATCGGCAGCGCGCGTGATCAGATTGTCGGACAGGCCGTTGGCGACTGCGGCCAGGGTTTTCATCGAACAGGGCGCAATGATCATGCCATCCGATTGAAACGAGCCGCTGGCGATGGCCGCGCCGATATCGCGCACATTGTGCACCACGTGCGCCAGCGCCTCGACTTGCTTGCGGCGCATCTCCAGTTCCTGGTGCAGGTTGAGGACGCCGGCGTCGGAAATCATCAAATGGCTTTCGACGCCGGGTATTTCACGCAGCAGCTGCAGCAGCCGCACACCGTAGATGACGCCGGTAGCGCCGGTAATGCCGACAATCAGGCGGCGCGGCGGCAGGGCGGCATCGGCAGGGCGGCTGGGCGGGACCACTTGCGGTTTCAGGCCTTCAGCAAGGTTTGCAGTTCGCCCGATTCAAACATCTCGTTCATGATGTCGGAACCGCCGACGAATTCGCCGTTGACGTAGAGTTGCGGAATGGTAGGCCAGTTGGAATAGTCCTTGATGCCCTGGCGCACGACCGGGTCTTCCAGAACGTTGATGGTGACGATGTTCTCAGCGCCGCTGGTTTTCAATAACTGGATCGCACGGCCGGAAAATCCGCATTGGGGAAATTGCGCGGTTCCTTTCATGAACAGCACCACCGGGTTGCTGGTCACGGTTTCCTTGATCCACGCTTGTACATCGCTCATGGCAATACCTTAAAAAGTTTCAGAATACCGTCATTATATGAAAAAGGCCGTTGTGCTGCTGGTGAGTCTGTGCGGGCACATGGCTGTATGGCAAGATTCAAGCAAGATACAGTGAAGGTTGCCCGGCAGAAGCATGAAAGTGTGGTGAATTCCGCACTTGTCAAGAGATTTTGACGAAAGTGCCGAGTCCATGTACAATCTCAGGTTCTCCCGATTCCGCCCAGCGATTTAGCGTGTGTTTGTCGCTGATTATGGTGTTTTAGGAAAGAAAATTTTTTAATAGTCTTCAATCATTTCGATGAGGTTTCATATGTACGCGGTCATAAAAACCGGTGGCAAACAATATAAGATTGTTGCCGGCGAAAAACTCAAAATAGAACAGATACCTGCAGACATTGGCACCGAACTCACTATTGATCAAGTGCTCGCAGTTGGCGCTGGTGACACCATTAAGTTTGGTGCACCGCTGGTCGAAGGTGCTACGGTGTCGGTTAAGGTATTGGCGCAAGGTCGCCACGATAAAGTCAAGATCTTCAAAATGCGTCGTCGTAAGCATTATCAGAAGCATCAAGGCCATCGTCAAAATTACACCGAAATTCAAATCGTTTCGATCAACGCTTAATTGCGTTAATTAATCGCGTCGATTGACTTAACTAGATACCAGGAGTTTTAAATGGCACATAAAAAAGGCGGCGGCACTACGCGCAACGGCCGTGACTCAGAGTCAAAGCGACTCGGCGTCAAGGTCTACGGTGGCCAAGCGATCAACGCTGGCGGCATCATTATTCGTCAACGCGGCACTAAGACGCATCCAGGCGAAAATGTTGGCATGGGCAAGGATCACACCCTGTTCGCACTGATCAACGGCAAAGTACAATTCGTAACCAAGGGCGCTACCCAGCGCAACTACGTTACTGTCGTAGCAGCTTAAGTTTCTTTAAGCTTCGACATAAGCAAGGCTTCATAGCCTTGCTGCGAAAGGCTCTGCCGCTGGTAGAGCCTTTTTGGTTTCTGCTCGTAAAACACTGAAAACACTGTTCAGACAACTGGGGACGCGCAAGCTATTGACTCGCTTGCGGCAAGTTGCGCTTGAAATAATGGCATTATTGCAATGCCGGTTGCGGCCTGTGCTGCAACGATGACCAAAAATCGGTAAAGTTACCTGTGTCTTTCAATAAGAATTTAACCTCCAACCTCATTAGGACCTTCGAATGAAGTTTATAGATGAAGCAAAAATCGAAGTCATTGCCGGCGATGGCGGCAATGGGGTTGCGAGTTTTTGCCGTGAAAAATTCCGCCCGTTTGGCGGCCCTGACGGTGGCGATGGCGGCGTAGGCGGCAGTATCTGGGCCGTTGCCGACCGCAATATCAACACGCTGGTCGATTATCGTTTTTCCAAGATGCATCGCGCCGGTCGCGGCGAAAATGGCCGCGGCTCGGATTGCTACGGCAAGGGCGCCGACGATATCAAGCTGCGTATGCCGGTTGGCACGCTGATCGTTGACGTCAATACCGGCGAAGCAATCGCCGATCTGACCGATCATGGACAAGAAGTATTGCTGGCCAAGGGCGGCGAGGGCGGCTGGGGCAATATCCACTTCAAGTCTTCGACCAACCGCGCGCCACGCCAGAAAAGCGACGGCAAGGAAGGCGAACGCCGCGAATTGCGGCTCGAGCTGAAGGTATTGGCCGATGTCGGCTTGCTGGGACAGCCGAACGCCGGTAAATCGACTTTCATCACGGCGGTGTCCAATGCCCGTCCGAAAATCGCCGATTACCCGTTCACCACGTTGCATCCGAATCTCGGCGTGGTGCGCGTCAGCCACGAAAAAAGCTTCGTGATCGCCGATATTCCTGGCCTGATCGAAGGCGCGGCGGAAGGCGCCGGACTGGGTATCCAGTTCCTGAAGCATTTGCAACGTACCGGCTTGCTGCTGCACATCGTCGACCTGGCGCCATTCGAAGACACGGTCGATCCGGTCAAGGAAGCCAAGGCGATCGTCAAGGAACTGAAAAAATACGATCAATCGCTGTTCGACAAGCCGCGCTGGCTGGTGCTCAACAAGATCGATGTGATCCCGGAAGGCGAGCGCGTCAAGCGCGTCAAGGATTTCATCAAGCGTTTCGGCTGGAAAGGCCCGGTATTTGAAATTTCCGCGCTGAACCGCGATGGCTGCCCGGAGCTGGTAACGGAAATCTACGGCTATCTGGCCGAGAAGCGCCAGCAGGAAACGCGCTCGGAAGAGAAGCATATGGTGGTGGAAGCGCAAGCCATCCTGTCCATCGATCCGGACGATCCTCGCTTCAAGATACTAGACTAAGCAAGTAGTTGGCGGCTGATGTCTGTGCGGGGAATCTGATGTAGATACCCGCCGGCGTTGGCCTTATTTTTTCTGCCGCCTTGTCAAATATTCAGGTATCGGCCGAGGTGGCCGCGATAGATAAAAATATGAATTCCGTCATTCAAAAAGCCAAGCGCATCATTATCAAAGTCGGATCCTCCCTGGTAACCAATGACGGCAAGGGCCTGGATGCCGGCGCCATCGCCAAATGGGCGACCCAGATCGCCGAGCTGCGGGCGATGGGCAAGGAAGTTGTGCTGGTCAGTTCCGGTGCGGTGGCGGAAGGCATGCAGCGGCTCGGCTTCGACAAGCGGCCGACCAGCATCGACGAATTGCAGGCTTGTGCCGCAGTTGGCCAGATGGGCCTGGCGCAGATCTATGAAACAAGCTTCCGCGCCCACAATATACGTACCGCGCAAGTATTGCTGACGCACGCCGATCTGGCCGATCGCGAACGCTACCTGAACGCCCGCTCGACGTTGTTCACCCTGTTGCGGTTTGGCGTGGTGGCGATCATCAACGAGAATGACACCGTGGTCACCGATGAAATCAAGTTCGGCGACAACGATACCCTCGGCGCGCTGGTTGCCAACCTGATCGAAGGCGACGCCTTGATCATCCTGACCGATCAAAGAGGTTTGTATACCGCCGATCCGCGCAAAGACCCGAACGCCGAATTTGTGCATGAAGCGCAAGCCGGCGATCCGGCGCTGGAAGTGATGGCAGGCGACGCCGGCACCAGCATCGGCCGCGGCGGCATGATAACCAAGATCCTGGCGGCCAAGCGCGCCGCAACTTCGGGCGCCCACACAGTGATTGCCTGGGGCCGTGAAGATGCGGTGCTGACGCGGCTTGCCGGCGGCGAGGCGATCGGCACGCAATTGACCGCGCAAACTGCGCAACTCACGGCACGCAAGCAGTGGATGGCGGATCATCTGAAAACCGCGGGCAAGGTCGTGCTGGATGCCGGCGCGGTGCAAAAACTGCGGAACGAGGGCAAGTCCTTGTTGCCGATCGGCGTGACCGCAGTGTCAGGAGAGTTCGGCCGCGGCGATGTCATTACCTGCACCGATGTCGATGGCCATGCCATCGCGCGCGGCATCAGCAATTACAGCAGCTCCGAAGCGCGCCGCATCATGCGCCATCCTTCGTCGGAAATCCAGGCGATCCTGGGTTTTGTCGAAGAGTCGGAACTGATACATCGGGATAATATGGTTTTGCTTTAAGCAGCAAGCAAGACTAACAGTCCTGGCCAATAAAAAACGGCTCCGCAGATTGCCGGAGCCGTTTTTGTATAGATCGCGGGATTGTCGATCAGCTACCTGGTTTGATCGTGCGATTGCTGCGCACCCGATTGCGGATATCCTCAACTTTGCCGGCTACCGTGCCATCCTGGCAAAGATAGTCTTTGGCCAATGCCGCATGCTGGCGGTTGCCGGACAATTCGCTGATCTGTTTCCAGCCGCTCAGGCGCGCGCGCGACCAGCTGCCATCTTTCTGGCCAAACGCATACAGCTTGTTTTCGTAGGTCTGGCAGCGAATCCCCTCGTAGCTGATATTTTCAGCACCGCCCTGGCTCTTGCTGACCAAGGTGTAACGGACCACGCCGTCGCTGCCGACCGATATCGAATTCATGTCGATGAAGAAATTCATGGTGGCAGTCGGGCCGACGTAAAACGACACCAGATTGGCCGTCTGTGGCGCCGGCGGGATTTCTGTCTTGACTTCTTGCCATGATTTTCCATCGTCGAAGTCATCGTCGGACAAGCCGGGATTCGATTGCTGGACAGCGCTTGGGTAGAACGGGTCGGTAGCTGCATGCACTTGTGTAGCGGCGCCTAGCAACAGCAGGCTGGCGGCCAGTGGCAATAGTTGCGGTATCTTCTGTGTAGCTGGAATACGGAAGGCAAAATCAAAAGCCATAGAGGCGCTCACTTCTTTTCGGGTTCGGCACAGGCCGGGGGGGATTGAGTCGATGTCGATGCGCGCGGCCCGTGGCCGGTGCGTAAATGACGGGCGTGATGCGGCGCATTTTGCAAGGGGCGCGTCAGGAAACGTGATAATTCTTGCAAGGCGCGCTGGTATACATCCCGCTTGAATTCGATCACGACATCCAGCGGAACCCAGTAGTCATGCCAGCGCCAGGCGTCGAATTCGGGGTGCTCGGTCAGGCGCAGGTTGACATCGCAGTCGCGTCCCACCATGCGCAGCAGGAACCAGATTTGCTTCTGGCCCCGGTAATGGCCGCGTACATCGCGCTTGATAAAATGATCAGGTACCTCGTAGCGCAACCAGTCGCGCGTGCGGCCGATGATCTTGACGTGTTCCGCTTTCAGCCCGATTTCTTCCTCGAGTTCGCGAAACATTGCCTGCTCCGGGGTTTCACCGTATTTGATACCGCCTTGTGGAAACTGCCACGAATGTTCACGCACGCGCTTGCCCCACCAGACTTCATTCTGGGTGTTGAGCAAGATAATGCCGACGTTCGGGCGAAAGCCTTCACGGTCAAGCATGTTGTTACCTCAAAACTTTCTGCGGCCAGGCGGCTCTACTGCTCATTCTGCTAGATTCCTTGCTTGCCGTTATCATTGCGGAACAGAGCCATAAAGCCGTCAAGGCTAGGTGCAGAGCTCTGTCCTCGCCCGACTAGGCGCGCAATTTGTCCTGACCTATAGCAACAATGGCCGGAACATTAATCAATTGTGCAAAGAGTAGGCGCATCAGCCAGCTAATCCTTTAAAATTGAGTTGATTATAACCCTCTCTTTTTAAAAAGAATTCATCGTTATGCGCGCCTCCCGTTTTTTTATCTCCACGCTCAAAGAAGCTCCATCCGACGCTGAAATCGTTAGCCACAAACTGATGATGCGCGCCGGCATGATCAAACGCATCAGTTCCGGCATTTATACCTATATGCCAATGGGCTTGCGCGTAATCCGCAAAGTCGAAAACATCGTGCGCGAGGAGATGAACCGTTCCGGCGCAGTGGAATTGCTGATGCCGGTGGTGCAGCCGGCCGAACTGTGGCAAGAAACCGGACGCTGGCAAAAATATGGCGCAGAATTGATGCGCGTCAAGGATCGCCACGGTCGCGACTTCATCATCCAGCCGACTTCGGAAGAAGTGATTACTGACATCGCCCGCACCGAATTACGCTCCTATCGCAAACTGCCGGTGAATTTTTACCATATCCAGACCAAATTCCGCGATGAGCGCCGGCCGCGTTTCGGCTTGATGCGCGGGCGCGAGTTCACGATGAAAGACGCCTATTCCTTCGATCGCGACCTGGACGGCCTGAAGCAGTCCTACCAGATCATGTATGACGCTTACGTCCGCATCTTCAATCGCTTTGGCCTGCAATTCCGCGCGGTGGCTGCTGACAACGGCGCCATCGGCGGCACCGGTTCGCACGAATTCCACGTTATCGCCGCTACCGGCGAAGATGCTATCGTGTACTGTCCTAACTCGGATTACGCCGCCAATATGGAAGCGGCCGAATCCTTGCCTTTGAACCCGACCCGGGCTGCGCCGACCGAAGCGCTGACCAAGACGGCGACACCCGGCAAGGCTAAATGCGAAGCGGTAGCGGAATTGCTGGAAATACCTTTGGCGCGCACCATCAAATCGATCGTGCTGACTGTTGAGAAAGAAGCAAGCGATAAAGAAGCCGCAAGCAAGGTAGTCTGGCTTTTGATGCTGCGTGGCGACCATGAGCTTAATGAAATCAAGGTCAATAAAATCCCTGGCCTGGCCGGTTATCGTTTCGCCACGGAACAAGAAATCGTTGAATATTTCGGCACGCCGCCAGGCTATCTGGGGCCGATCAATACCAAGAAGCCGGTTAGCGTGGTGGCCGATGTCACCGTCGCCAACATGCATGACTTTGTCAGCGGCGCCAACGAGGTGGATTTCCATTTCACCGGCGTCAACTGGGGCCGCGACTTGCCCGAGCCGATGGTGTTCGATATCCGCAATGTGGTCGAGGGCGATCCATCGCCGGACGGCAAAGGCGCGTTGGCCATCCTGCGCGGGATCGAAGTCGGCCATGTGTTCCAGCTGGGAACCGCCTATTCGGAATCGATGAAGGCGACTTTCCTGGATGAGAACGGCAAGCCGCAACTATTGCAGATGGGGTGTTATGGAATCGGCATTACACGCATCCTGGGTGCTGCAATTGAACAGAATTTCGACGACAAGGGCATCATCTGGCCGACTGCTATCGCGCCGTTCGAAGTGGTCTTGTGCCCAATGGGCTATGACCGCAGCGAGGCGGTCAAAGCCGAGACCGACAAGTTGTATGAAACGCTGCTGGCGGCAGGTGTCGACGTGATTCTGGACGACCGCGGCGAGCGCCCGGGCGCGATGTTTGCCGACTGGGAGCTGATTGGCGTGCCGCATCGCGTGGTGATCGGCGATCGCGGTCTCAAGGACGGCCAGCTGGAGTACCAGGGACGACGCGATACCGAGGCCACTACCGTGCCGTTGGCAGAGGTGGCGGCGTTTATTAAAAATCGCCTAGTTTCCTAAAAACAACAAAATAAGGGCGCATTGGTTCTTGCGCCGTTTTCTTTGCGTTTTCTCTGCGCTTTCTTTGTATACTCATCCCAAATAAAAATGCATTTTGGGGAGTGTCGATTGCGCTGGTCTCGTTGGCTTGGCTTGTTGCCCATATTGCTGCCTATATTATTATTTGGCAGCATGGCGCATGCCGGCAATCAAAAAGAAGAAGAGCTGGCGGACTCGGTACGCCTGGCGTTGTCGCGCGCCATCAATGACGCCCGCCCGCCGAAACCCAAGTTTTCCGACATCGATCAGCGCATCCAGTATCTGTATTGGCTGGGCGAGATGTCGGAGCGCCTGAAGAAGAAACTGCCGGATACGCAAATGCGCATCGAATTTCTGGAAACCGCCTGGTATGAAGCCAAGCGCGCCGGTCTTGATCCTGGCATGGTGCTGGGCCTGGTCCAGGTCGAATCAGCATTCCGGAAGTACGCGCTATCCAGCGTCAGCGCCCATGGCTACATGCAGGTCATGCCGTTCTGGACCCGCGTCATCGGCGATGCCGACCGCAGCAAATTATTCAACATGCAGACCAATCTGCGTTACGGCTGTTCGATTCTGCGGATGTACATCGATATGGAAAAGGGCAACCTTTATCTCGCGCTCGGCCGCTACAACGGCAGCCGCGGGCGTCCTGAATACCCCAATGCGGTATTGGCGGCGTGGAAGCGCTGGGAATACAAGGACGATCCGCCAATCCATACAGTTTCCGCCCACCGGTAACTTTTCCCATGGCCGACGGCCATCCCGAGCGTTTGGACCGACGCGCCGCCGGTCCTGCCGTGGAAGACGCCGGCAGGCTATGCAGCAATCGACTATTCGGATTTATTCGATTGATGCTGGAATCTGCAGATACAAAAACGCCCGCGTGATGCGGGCGTTTTTGTTTGGCACTCAGGGCGACGCGTTGAACAATGTCCAGCCAGGCCCTAAGCTTTATTTCAAGTGATCGGAAATGAGTTTAGTCATTTCAAACATCGACACTTCTTTTTTGCCGCCAAAGACAGCTTTCAATTTTTCATCTGCAAGGATGTTGCGCTTGTTTGCTGGATTTTGCAGATTATGCTTCTTGATGTATTCCCAAACCTTCTTGGTAACTTCAGTGCGTGGCAGCGGAGTCGCGCCAACGACAGCCGCCAAAACAGCTGATGGTGTCAATGCTTTCATGAATGCTGCATTAGGCTTGCGCGCAACTTTCGGAGCGTCGGCTTTTTTTACTGCAGGCTTGGCTGCCGCTTTGACCGGGGCTGCTTTGGTCGCTGCTGGCTTCTTTGCTGCAACTGCTGGTTTTTTGGCTGTGGCCATCTTTGAGCCTCCTTCAGGGATAGTGAAAAAATGCGTCAAGCACGCATCGCTAATAGTGTTGCGCTTTTCCTGGCGATGCAAGCGTTTTTTGCTGGTTTGTGCGGGATTTGATACGGAAGCGGAACCGCCGCTCAGGCTGGGAGAAGCGCCGGTCGGCGGGCTTATGCGGCCGGTTGACGCTAATTTTCAGTATCCTTTTCAGAATTCGGGGACGGTCACAAATGCCGCCGCCGCCGCTTAGCGACTTCGCAGAGTCGACCCAATTTTGCGAAAAGCCTTGCAAGTCAATGACTTGCAAGGCTTTCGAAGGTGTCACGACAGCGTTGCGACGGTGCTGATGCAGGCTTTAACGCATGCCAGGCATCATGCCTTTCATGCCGCGCATCATTTTCATCATGCCGCCGCCTTTAAGCTTTTTCATCATTGACTGCATTTGGTCGAATTGCGACAGCATGCGATTGACTTCCTGGACCTGCACCCCCGCGCCGACGGCGATGCGGCGCTTGCGCGAAGCCTTGATCAGCTCCGGCTTGGCCCGTTCCTGGGCGGTCATCGAGTTGATGATGCCCTCCATCCGGCGTACCTGTTTTTCTGCCTGGTCCATATTGGCGCCGCCCGCCGCCTGCTGGAATTGCGCCGGCAATTTGTCCATCAGGTTGGACAAGCCGCCCATTTTCTTCATCTGGCCGAGCTGCGCCTTGAAGTCGTTCAGGTCGAATTTGCCGCCGCCCTTGATTTTGTGCGCCAGATCCTTGGCCGCCGCGACATCGACACCTTTCTGGGCTTCCTCGACCAGCGCCAGGATGTCGCCCATGCCGAGGATGCGGTTGGCCATTCGGGTTGGGTCGAAGGCTTCCAGTCCATCCAGTTTTTCGGCAGTGCCGGCAAACTTGATCGGCTTGCCGGTGATGTGCCTTACCGACAGCGCCGCGCCGCCGCGCGCGTCGCCGTCCAGTTTGGTCAGCACGATGCCGGTCAGCGGCAGCGCATCGTTGAAGGCCTTGGCGGTGTTAATCGCATCCTGGCCGAGCATGGCGTCGACCACGAACAGCGTTTCGATCGGGTTGACGGCGGCATGAATCGCGCTGATTTCCTTCATCATCGCTTCATCTATACCCAGCCGGCCGGCGGTGTCGATGATCAGCACGTCGTGATAATGGCGCTTGGCGTAGTCCAGCGCGGCCAGTGCGATATCGACTGGCTTGTCGGTCGTTGCGGTCGGGAAGAAATCTGCGCCGACCTGTGCCGTGACGGTCTGCAGCTGGCCGATCGCGGCCGGACGATAAACGTCGGCGGAGACAGTCAGTACTTTTTTCTTCTTTTGTTCGCGCAGATATTTGGCGAGCTTACCAACGGTGGTGGTTTTACCCGCACCTTGCAGGCCCGCCATCAGGATGATCGCCGGCGGCTGCGTGGCGAAACTCAGTTGCGACGCCTCGGGACCGAGATCGGCGCCCATCAACGAGGCCAGTTCGCGCTGCACCACGCCGACCAGGGCCTGCCCGGGTGTCAGCGATGCAATCACTTCTTCGCCCAACGCTTTTTGCTTGACGTTGGCGATGAACTCGCGCACAGCAGGTAGGGCGACGTCGGCTTCCAGCAAGGCCAGACGTACTTCGCGCAGCATTTCAGCGGTGTTGGTTTCGGTAAGGCGCGCTTCGCCGCGCATGGTTTTTACTACTTTGGCGAGGCGTTGGGTAAGATTGTCGAGCATGGGTAACAGCGTTTCCAGAAGAGGTGCAATTGGTCAAGGTGAACCAGTTTTCGCGTATTCTCGCGTAATTTAATGGGCTAATGCGCATTAAAGCGGACACGGTAAAGCGTGTAAAGAGCCATTTTACCCGATGCAGGCTCAGGCCGACCCTGGAATAAGGGCCGGCGTCTCAGGATCGATGAATGCGATGTTGAAAATGCAATAAATTGCGGCTGGTGGTGGCAAGCTGGGCTTCGCTTTGTTTGAGCACGCCGCGCAGACGCCACATGTTGTAAACTTACGCGATGCAAACATATCTTTTCGTTCTGGTGGCGCTGCTATATATAGGCTGCACCTTTTTGCCGTCGAGCCGACGCCAGACTATTTCCATTCTCGTTGCGGCAGCATGGCTGCTACATGGCGCCGTGCTGTGGGCCGACGTTGTCGGGCCGCAAGAGTTGCGCGTCGGATTTTCGATGATGTTGTCGGCGACCTTATGGGTTTCGGTCGCCGCCTATTGGCTGGAAAATCGCAACTACACTTTGGACGGCCTGCGGGTTCTGGTGTTGCCGATGGCGGCGCTGGCAGCGATTCTGCCGGCGGTTTTCCCGGGAAATATGGTGCCGCTGGGCGGCAAGTCGCCGGTGTTCTTGTGGCATATCGTCATTTCCATCCTGGCCTATAGCACCCTGACTATCGCCGCATTTCATGCGGTATTGATGGTGCTGCAGGAATCGCGTTTGCACACCCGCCCGGGCGCGGCTAAAGCCGGCTGGTTCGGTGCCGCGCTGGATCGTCTGCCGGCCCTGTTGACCATGGAAAAATTATTGTTTCGCCTGATCGCTTTCGGCTTCTTCTTGTTGACGCTGACGGTACTGTCGGGGGTAGTGTTTTCCGAAGAGTTGTTTAACCAGGCCTTCAAATGGGATCACAAGACCATTTTCACCATGCTGTCATGGGCTTTGTTCGGTTTGCTGCTGGCGGGCCGCAAATGGCAGGGCTGGCGCGGCCGCACCGCACTCAGTTTTACCTTGACCGGATTTGCCATATTGTTACTGGCGTATGTAGGGAGCCGTTTCGTGCTTGAGGTTGTGTTGCATCGGGTATTGGTATGAAACTGATTATTTTAATTGTCGTCGTGCTGGCCGTGATTGTGTGGCTGCAGCGCCTCAAAAAAAATCTTGGCGGAAATCGTTTCGATCGTTCCGCTTCAGGCGGATCGGCTTCCCCCAACGGCGCCGAATCCACTGCAGCCAGCAATTCCTCGCCGGTTGAAGCCATGGTTGCCTGCGCCCATTGCGGCATGCATTTCCCGGCATCGGAAGCGCTGACCGATGCGTCCGGCACGGTTTTCTGCAGTGCGGAGCACCGCCGCTTGCATTCCTCCTAGATCCTGTCCCACTTTGAGCAGTTACGTTCATTCAGGCCCTGGGCCAAGGTTGGCATCGGCGTCCGAGAGTGTCGCACCGGCGGATTCAAGATACATCGTGAGACAGGAGATATGCGCATGACGAGTCCCAGCCTCACTTTCACCCCGCCGAACGACAAGCCGGACACGTTCTGGCGCACGCTGCAAACCTTCAACGTGACGCGCATCGTGGTTGCGATGGTCATGCTGGCCTATCTCAGCACCCAGAGCAAAAACGAAACCTGGTTTTCGCAGCTATTTACGAATCCGCAAACTTGCAGCGTCTACCTGCTGTGCGCCGGCGTCTTCACGGCCATTACCGCATATCACCATCGCCATTACATGGCGCAGATCGTGTTGCCGATCACGGTGGACATGATCGCGGTGTCGATCTTGTATATAGGAGCCGGCGGCGCCAAGGGCGGCCTGGCGATCCTGTACCTGTTCCCTCTGGCTGGCGCAGCGATCCTGGCGCCGCTGCTGTTGGCGCTGTTGTTTGTTTCAATTGCGACCATGGTATTGCTCGGGGAAAGCGGTTACCAGATTCTGCAGTCGGCACCGGATGCCTCCACCCTGCAAGCCGGCTTGTACGGCGGCGCCTTCTTTTTTGCCGTGCTGGTGATTAACCGTCTGGCTAACAAACTGATCAAGCAAGAGGAACTGGCGACCCAGCGCGGCAGGGATTTGCGGGTGCAAATGGACATTAACCGCATTGCGATCAAGGATATGGGCGATGGCTTGCTGGTGGTCGATCCGGTTGGCACTTTGATCATGGCAAATCCGGCGGCAGAGCGCATGCTGGGTTTGTCCCTGTCTGATGAAGAGCAGCAGCACAAATTGAGCGATTATGCGGCGCTGGCGCCAATCACCGATGCCTTGTTTGCCTGGGAATCACAGGTAAGCGACCTGCCGCGCACGGTTTCCCCGACCGTGGGGGAGGCGGTTTTCGTCACCATTAAACATACCGACGATCTTGCTCAAGGCCAGGAGGCGGCTGTCGGCTGGAGCGGACGGCGCGAGCTGGCGGCGCATTTGAAAGTGCGCTTTGCCGCCGTCAGGATGCGCGAACTGAGCGAGTACCGCGCAGTCATCTTTTTGCAGGATGTCAGCGAAATTGAAAACCAGGCTCAGCAACTGAAACTGGCAGCCATGGGGCGTCTGACCGCCAGCATCGCGCATGAGGTGCGCAATCCGCTGGCATCGATTTCGTATGCCGCGACCTTGCTGGCGGAAGAGGCGACCGATGCGGCAGAGATGCGCCTGCTGACGATTATCGACGACAATGTTGCGCGCCTGAATCGCATGATTGAGGATATCCTGAAACTGTCGCGCAAGGCGCAACGGCAGCTGGAACCGATTCTGCTGGCGCCTTTGTTGCACGATATCGTCAGGGATTTCAGGCAAACCCATGCAGTGGCGCCGGCTGCGATTGCCTTGCAGATCGATGCAGCAGATCTGCAGAGCGTCTGGTTTGATCCCTTGCATCTGCGTGAAGTAGTGACAAATCTGTTGTCGAACGCGGTACGTTACGCCAGTGGCCGGCCGGGCGCGATGCGCTTGCACGTCATGTCCAGCGTGGCGGAACGGCTGGAGTTGCATGTGCAGGACGATGGCGAACCGATTTCCCCAGCGGTCCGGGCGCATCTGTTCGAGCCGTTCTATACCACCTCCAGCAAAGGCACCGGATTAGGCTTGTTTTTAGCGCGCGAGTTGTGTTTGAATAACGGCGCGCTGCTCGATTATGAATACCGGCATGATGTTCAAGGACAGAATTCCAGCCACGTAAGTGGTCGTTTTGTTATTGCGTTTGCTGCCCATGACCCGGTGTCTCTTGCCGATTAGATTTGACTGAAAAAGACGAATGCCATGACTTCACCCCGTATTCTGGTTGTCGATGACGAAGCGCACCTGCGCGAACTGCTGGAAATAGCATTGGTAAAAATGGGGCTGGATGTTGATAGCGCGGAAAACTTGTCTGCGGCGCGCAGCCATTTGGCGCAAAATGACTATGCCTTGATCTTGACCGATATGCGTCTGCCGGACGGACTGGGGATCGAACTGGTGCGCGAAGTCACCAACGGCGAAAAGGTCATACCGATCGCCGTGATTACCGCCTACGGCAGTGCCGACAATGCTGTCATGGCGTTGAAGGCAGGCGCTTTCGATTATTTGTCGAAACCGGTGGCGCTCGATCAGCTGCGCTTGATGGTGCAATCGGCATTGCGTGTCGGTAAGCCGGCCGAAAACCTGCGCCCGGCAGCGGATGCCAAACTCCGCTCGAATTCTGCGTTGCGCCTGATCGGCCAATCTGCCGCTATGCAAGAGTTGCGCACGCAGATCGTGCGTCTGGCGCGCAGCATGGCGCCGGTGGCGATTACCGGCGAATCCGGCAGCGGCAAGGAGTTGGCGGCAAGGGACATCCATGCGCTCAGCCCGCGTGCCGACAAACCCTTCGTCGCCGTCAATTGCGGCGCAATCCCGGAAGCTTTGATGGAAGCGGAGTTCTTCGGCTACCGCAAAGGCGCATTTACCGGCGCTGCCGATGACCGCGACGGATTTTTTCAAGCCGCCAATGGCGGCACCTTGTTATTGGACGAGGTCGCCGACCTGCCGCTGGCGATGCAAGTCAAGCTGCTGCGCGCGATCCAGGAGCGGCGGGTGCGCAAGGTCGGGGCCACGGTGGAGGAGGCGGTGGACGTCCGTCTGATCAGCGCCACCCATCAGAATCTGGCCGAGTGCGTCGAATCAGGTAGATTTCGCCAGGATTTGTACTATCGTTTGAATGTCATTGAATTAAAACTGCCGCCGCTGCGAGAGCGGCTGGATGACATCGGTCTGCTGGTCGCTGCGATCTTGGGACGCTTGTCGGCGTTTACCCCGCAGGCGGAGCAGGTGACATTGGCGCCGGCCGCCTTGTCGGCGCTGCGTGCCTATGCGTTTCCGGGAAATGTGCGCGAATTGGAAAATATCCTGGAGCGCGCGTTGGCGTTTGCCAACGACGGCGTGATCGAGGTGGCGGATCTGGGTTTGAAGGGAGGCAGCCAAGGGCGGCCCGCAGAAGCAGCAGAGACACCGGAGCCCGGCGATCATTACTACGAAGCCGGGCCGGTCGGCGCTGCCATGGCGACGAATCTGGACCCGGTTGCGGCTGGCGTGGCTGCCGTTACGGCACAATTCAACGGCGCCGAACTGCCGCCATCGCTGCCGGACTATCTTGACGACATCGAACGCGACGTGATTCGGCAAGCGCTGACGCGTACGCATTTCAATCGCACCAAGGCAGCCGATTTGCTGGGCATCAGCTTTCGCCAGCTGCGCTACCGGATGCAGCGTTTGTCGATTCATGAGCAGGATTAATGAGCAAGATGAAGACTTGAATTAAGGCCAGGTAACAATGATGGAGCAGCAGACATCGCTTCCCCCATGTTTTTCAATCGGTGCGGACGGCTGGTGTCGTCCCGAGGAGGTGGTGCGCCAGTCGTCGCCCAACCGTGACGCCCGGCCCGATGGCTGCGTGGCGGATTTGCTGGTGATTCATAACATCAGCCTGCCGCCGGGGCAGTTTGGCGGCCATTATATTGCCGACCTGTTCGGCAATCGCCTCGATTATGACGCCCATCCTTATTTCGAGCAGTTGCGCCCGCTCAGGGTTTCTTCCCATTTCCTGATACTGCGCGACGGCGGCGTGGTCCAGTTCGTCTCTGCCAATGAGCGTGCCTGGCATGCGGGTGCATCGAGTTTCGAAGGCCGTGAGCGCTGCAATGATTTTTCAATCGGGATCGAGCTGGAAGGCAGCGATTTCGATCAGTTTCCGGCATTGCAATATCGAGCGCTGGCTGCATTGACCCATGCCTTGCAGTTGCGTTACCCTCTCGCCGCGGTGGCCGGGCACGAACATATCGCACCCGGCAGAAAGACCGATCCAGGTCCGTTTTTTGACTGGACCCAATACCAGCAAGCCTTAGCCGGGCATATGCCGCAAGCCTCCGGTAAATTGCCTTTGCGCTTTCCTGCCACAGACAAAAAAGTCAATTAAATAGTCTCTTTTTGCGTATAAAAAAGATCCTATTTTTGGATTGCATCGGCGCGTCCTAGGTACTACAATTAGTAAAAATCAAATCCAGAAACCTATATGTAGTGTTTTTCGTATCTCGTCCGTGGCTTGTTTTGCATGGTCTGTCCACCGTGTGGTGTTTTGTTTTTGTACTCATGTCAGTATAAATGCAGGTGTCGGACAGGCTGCTAAGCGGCCTCTGGGTTTGTTGTAGTTCCATTATTTAACATCGCTGTTTTTTCTCTTTTTATCTGAATTCGGGCATCCGTCATGAACGCCTGCTGATAAGCAGTCGATGAAGCAATGACTGATGTGGCAATCGCGGTATCTGAACCATCAATGGTTCCAAGGTTCTAATTAATAACAGCAGGCGTAATTGTTTCGCCTGTTTTCACAGTCTCGGGAGGCTCAGTGCAATCTACTCAAGAAATTTCCGTTAAATCATCAGCCGACGTCGCTGGTGTTCCGCCATCAACCGGTAGCGGCTCTCCCGTCAAGGTTTCCAGCAGTTTCGGCGATTACCGCATCATCCGCCGCAACGGCGCCGTGGTCGGTTTTGAACCGTCCAAGATCTCGATCGCTGTCACCAAGGCGTTCCTCGCAGTCAATGGCGGCCAGGGTGCTGCATCGGCACGGGTACGCGAACTGGTCGAGCAATTGACTTCCAACGTCGTCGCCGCCTTGGTGCGCCGGCAGCCGAATGGCGGCACTTTCCATATCGAAGACATCCAGGACCAGGTTGAACTGTCCCTGATGCGCTCCGGCGAGCATGACGTGGCACGTGCCTACGTGCTGTATCGCGCCAAGCGCATGGAAGAGCGTTCGCAACAACAGACCGGCGCCAAGTCAACCGTAGCCGGCACCGAATTGTTCGTGACCGAAGACGGCCAACGCCGCGTGTTGGACATGAGCCAGGTGCGTGACCTGATTACCGCTGCCTGTATCGGTCTGGAAAAGCATGTCGACGCTGAAGCCATCCTGGCCGAGACCGTCAAGAACCTGTACGACGGCGTGCCGGTCGAAGAACTGCACAAATCGGCGATTCTGGCAGCCCGCGCGCTGATGGAAAAAGACCCTGCCTACAGCACGGTCACCGCGCGTCTGCTGATGCACACGATCCGTAAGGAAGTATTCGGCAAGGAAGTGGCGCAAGCTGATGCGCCGGCGGAATATCTCGAATATTTCCCGAAATTTATCAAAAAGGGCATTGAAGCCGATCTGCTCGATAGCAAGCTGGCGCAGTTCGACCTGAAAGTACTGGGCGAAGCACTGAAGCCGGAGCGCGACCTGCAATTCGGTTACCTCGGCCTGCAAACTTTATACGACCGTTATTTCCTGCACGTCCGCGATATCCGCATCGAAATGCCGCAAGCGTTTTACATGCGGGTGGCGATGGGCCTGGCGCTGAATGAAGTCAACCGCGAAGCACGCGCAATCGAGTTTTACAACCTGTTGTCCAGCTTCGATTTCATGAGCTCGACACCGACCCTGTTCAATTCGGGCACGCTGCGCTCGCAACTGTCGTCTTGCTATCTGACCACGGTTGCCGACGATCTCGACGGTATCTACGAAGCCATCAAGGAAAACGCCTTGCTGGCCAAATATGCCGGCGGCCTGGGTAACGACTGGACACCGGTGCGTTCGCTGGGCGCCCATATCAAGGGCACCAACGGCAAGTCGCAAGGCGTGGTGCCGTTCCTGAAAGTGGTCAACGATACCGCTGTGGCGGTGAACCAGGGTGGCAAACGCAAGGGCGCGGTATGCGCCTATCTGGAAACCTGGCACATGGATATCGAGGAATTCCTCGACCTGCGCAAGAACACCGGCGACGATCGCCGCCGCACCCACGACATGAACACGGCTAACTGGATTCCAGACCTGTTCATGAAGCGCGTCATGGAAAAGGGCGAGTGGACCCTGTTCTCGCCAAGCGATGCGCCGGACCTGCACGACAAGGTCGGCAAGGCCTTCGAAGAAGCCTATACCGGCTATGAAGCCAAGGCTGCCCGTGGCGAACTGCGCTTGTTCAAGAAGATCCAGGCGCTCGATTTGTGGCGCAAGATGCTGTCGATGCTGTTCGAAACCGGCCATCCATGGATCACCTTCAAGGATCCGTGCAACATCCGTTCGCCGCAGCAGCACGTGGGCATGGTTCACAGCTCGAACCTGTGCACCGAGATTACGCTGAACACCAACGAATCCGAGATCGCCGTATGTAACCTGGGTTCGGTCAACCTGCCGGCGCACATGAAAGACGGCAAGCTGGATCATGTCAAATTGCAGAAAACTATCAATACTGCAATGCGCATGCTGGATAATGTGATCGATATTAACTATTATGCAGTGAAGAAGGCGCGTGATTCCAATCTGCGGCATCGTCCGGTTGGTCTCGGTATCATGGGTTTCCAGGATTGCCTGCACATGATGCGCGTACCTTATGCCTCGACAGCAGCGGTTGAATTTGCCGATAATTCGATGGAAGCGGTTTGCTATCACGCTTATTGGGCTTCGACCGAACTGGCGGAAGAGCGCGGCCGTTACAGCAGCTATCGCGGTTCCCTGTGGGATCGTGGCATCCTGCCGCAAGATTCTGTGAAACTGTTGGCGGAAGAACGTGGCGGCTACCTCGAAGTCGACATGTCGGAAGCGCTGGACTGGACCGAGTTGCGTGCCCGCATCAAGGAATTCGGCATGCGCAACTCGAATTGCGTAGCGATTGCACCGACCGCCACCATCTCCAACATCATTGGCGTATCGGCTTGTATCGAACCGACTTACCAGAACCTGTACGTGAAATCGAATCTGTCCGGCGAATTCACTGAAATCAATGCATACCTGGTGCGCGACTTGAAAGCACGTGGTTTGTGGGATGAAGTGATGATCTCCGACCTCAAGTACTTCGACGGCAGCCTGGCCAAGATCGATCGCATTCCGCAAGATCTGCGCGAGATTTACGCCACCGCATTTGAAGTTGAACCGTCCTGGCTGGTGGAAGCGGCGTCGCGTCGTCAGAAATGGATCGATCAGGCGCAATCGTTGAATATCTATATGGCGGGTGCATCGGGTAAAAAGCTCGACGAAACCTACAAGCTGGCATGGTTGCGCGGTCTCAAGACCACTTACTACCTGCGCACCATAGGCGCAACGCATACAGAAAAATCGACCTCCAAAACCGGCGCGTTGAATGCGGTTTCGGTAGATGGCGGCGCCAGCGGCGGTGCGGCAGCGACTTACGGTGCTGCGCCTGTTGCGGCCGCGCCACAAGAACTGGATGGACCGGCATGCACCATGCGTCCTGGCGATCCCGGGTTCGAAGAGTGCGAAGCCTGCCAGTAAAACAGTTTAGCTATTTGGGGACAGAGGCGCACGGCGAGTGTTTAAGAGCCACCGCAGCGTGGCGAATTACACTTCCCGCGCAGCACTAGCCGTGCGCCTCTGTCCTCAACTGACTAGACAAAACGGTTAAATTGCAAAGAAAAATGGTTGGGATTGGTTATAGAGCCAGCGTAGCGCGGCAAATTATCCGGTCCCACCAGATGAAAGATAAAGGAATAAAGCATGCTCTCCTGGGATGAAGAAAAAAGTTCGGCCCCCGCTCCTCGTACCCCGCCTATGCCGGCGCAAGCGGCATTTGCACCTTCAGCACGTCCGCAAATGTCCGATACTGCATTCCAAGCAGCACCGGCAGTCGATGTGACGCACCGCGTCAATGCTGCGGACAAGCGCATCATCAACGGCCATACCGACGTCAATCAACTGGTCCCGTTCAAGTACAAATGGGCCTGGGACAAATACCTGGCCGGCTGCGCCAACCACTGGATGCCGCAGGAAATCAATATGCAGCGCGATATCGAGCTGTGGAAGAATCCGAACGGACTGACCGACGATGAACGCCGCCTGGTCAAGCGCAACCTGGGATTTTTCGTCACCGCCGACTCGCTCGCCGCCAACAATATCGTGCTTGGCACGTATCGCCATATCACTGCGCCGGAATGCCGCCAGTATTTGCTGCGCCAGGCTTTCGAAGAAGCGATCCATACCCACGCCTATCAATACATCGTGGAATCGCTCGGTCTGGACGAGGCGGAAATCTTCAACGCCTATCATGAAGTCAAATCGATCCGCGACAAAGACGAATTCCTGATCCCCTTCATCAATACGCTGACCGATCCTGAGTTCAAGACCGGCACTACTGAAAACGATCAGAAATTGTTGCGCTCGCTGATCGTGTTCGCCTGCATCATGGAAGGACTTTTCTTCTACGTCGGCTTCACGCAGATCCTTGCGCTGGGCCGTCAAAACAAGATGATGGGTGCGGCGGAACAGTATCAATACATCCTGCGCGATGAGTCGATGCACTGTAATTTCGGGATCGATTTGATCAACACAATCAAGATGGAAAATCCGCATTTGTGGACGCCGGAATTCCGCGATGAGATTAAAGCGTTGTTTTTAAGCGCAGTAGAGTTGGAATATCGTTACGCAGAGGATACAATGCCGCGTGGAGTGCTCGGTTTGAATGCGCCAATGTTCAAAGGTTATTTGCGGTTCATCGCAAATCGCCGCGCGCAACAAATCGGACTGGACCCAATGTTCCCTCAGGAAGAAAATCCCTTCCCCTGGATGAGCGAGATGATCGATCTGAAAAAAGAACGCAACTTTTTTGAGACTCGTGTAATCGAATATCAAACAGGCGGTGCACTGAACTGGGAATAAAGGCTTCAGATCTCGGACAAGAATAACGAGGTGGATGGAAGAGGTTTTGCTGGAGACCTGCAGCGCTTAGTACTATAAAAAAGTCTGCAAACTGAAAGGTGATTTCCAAACTTAATGAACAGCCAAAGACAGAAACGTACTTATCTGTTGTCGCCGCTTACCCCGATTCAATCGGGTTTGGCGGCGTTTTCTTTGGAAAAAACTAAACGTTTTTGTAACAGAATTCCGACGCCGGCATAGCCGCTGGCGTTTTTTTGGCCAAGGATCGCAGCCGACAGGTGGCGCGAAACTCTTTTTCCGGTCCTGGAAACGGGGAAAAGACCTTAGCCGATTATGGCTGAAGTGCTGCATCAATGAGGGGATGGAGCAGTTCAGCTGGTGCCGAATTCATTAGCGCAAGCAGAGTTGATTGCGCCGATGAATAATCCGCCGTTCCCATCGCGATGGGTTCGTCGGGTTTCCAACTTGGAGCTTGATTTTTTCCATCACGTGAAGGAGAAACAAAATGGCAACAGCAGCAAAGAAACCCGCAGCGAAGAAACCCGCTGTGAAGAAAGCAGCACCGGCCAAGAAGCCAGTAGCTAAAGCAGCAGCAAAACCAGCAGCAGCTAAGAAGCCAGTTGCTAAGAAAGCTGTAGCGGC
>NZ_FNOR01000008.1:0-113052 GCF_900107095.1 Collimonas sp. OK242 | reverse complement strand
GCTAAGAAGCCAGTTGCTAAGAAAGCTGTAGCGGCTAAAAAACCGGTAGCTAAGAAAGCAGCAGCAAAACCGGCAGCAGCTAAGAAGCCAGTTGCCAAGAAAGCTGTAGCGGCCAAAAAGCCGGTAGCTAAGAAAGCAGCAGCTAAACCAGCAGCTAAGAAGCCAGTAGCTAAGAAAGCAGCAGCTAAACCTGCAGCGAAAAAACCGGTAGCCAAAGCAGCAGCTAAACCTGCGGCTAAGAAACCGGTAGCGAAAGCAGCAGCTAAACCAGCGGCAAAAAAGCCGGCAGTCAAGAAAGTCGCGGCTAAGCCAGCAGCAAAAAAGCCGGTAGCTAAGGCAGCAGCTAAACCTGCCGCTAAACCTGCAGCAGCTAAGCCAGCTGTTAAAAAGGCCGCAGCGAAACCTGCAGCCAAGAAACCAGTGGCAAAACCTGCAGCTGAGCCCGCAGTAAAGACTGTGCTCAACCCGGCAGCAGCTTGGCCGTTCCCAACTGGCACACGTCCGTAATTAGCGTTTGTCAGCTTACCTGATTGAATTCAGGTATCACCCGCTGTACAGCCTGGCGCTGTCCAGCGGGTTTTTATTTGCGGATACGCGATCTGAGTGGAGCGTGAGCAGGTTCGTCAACTTGCGCAGCCAAGTCGCAATAGCTGCTACGATAGCCAGCTGGTAAACTCGTTCTTTTCCTGAATCCGTGGCATTCGCCCACGTCTCCGAATTACATCTTGCGCCCGAATTCGGGTAAGTTATCAGTATATTGGCGTGATGAACCGTCATGCGTTGATGTGCGCAAGCCTGAGTCATTGCTTCATCTGGAAAGGAAAACACGTCGTGCTGCAGAATATTTTCACCTTGATTATCGAAACTATCGCCAGCGTCCTGGGCGGGGTACTGTTGCTGCGATTCTGGATCCAGGCGGTGCGGGTGCGGCCTCCGCAACAGCTGGCCCAGTTCATTTTTACCTTGTCTGACTGGGCTGTGCGTCCGATGCGGCGCTTGTTGCCCGGGCTTGGCGGCTATGACTGGGCCAGCCTGATAGGCGCGCTCCTGGTGGCCGTGATCTGCATCTTGCTGGAGCTTGGCGTCAGGTCGGCATTGAATGCCACATTGATTTTCAGCCTGTCGGCGTTGCTGTTTTTCCAGTGGGTATTTTATGGGCTGATTGCGCTATTGATTATTGAAGCGATCTTCAGCTGGGTGAATCCGCACGCACCCCTGGCGCCCTTCGTACGGGCGCTGAATGAGCCGCTGTTACGGCCTTTGCGCAGGATTATCCCGCTGATTGGCAATATCGATCTGTCGCCGCTGGCAGCGTTGATACTGCTGAGAGTAGTGCACCAACTGGTGATTTATCTGATCATGTCACTGACGTGAGCCGCCAATGAGCCACAAGACGGGTGCAGCGTCCGGGCCGGGCCCCAGATTGCATGCATGGTGCGCCGATATTGCCGGCGGCGTCAGGCTGGCGCTGCAGGTAACGCCCAATGCCAAGAAAAGCCAGATCATCGGCCCCTTGGAGGACGTACTCAAAGTGCGTTTGCAAGCGCAACCCATCGAGGGTAAGGCAAATGAAGCGTTGATACGCTATCTGGCTGAACTACTGGATGTGCCGCGCAGCAGGATTGTGATCACCCACGGCCATACCAATAAGCGGAAAATCGTCGAGGCGCATGGCGCGTCATTGACGGCAGATGCTGTCACCCGCAGTTTGCTGGCTTTGGTCCCGTAAGCGAGGCACAAAGAAAAACGGCTCCCGACGATAGGTCGGAAGCCGCGAGTCTGGATCTGGTGTCGACGTCAGTTAAGCATCCATCTGGCTTTGCAGATAGTTCTGCAGCCCGACTTTGTCGATCAGGTCGAGCTGGGTTTCCAGCCAGTCGATATGTTCTTCGGTATCTTCGAGGATTTCCACGAAGAGTTCGCGCGATACATAATCACCGGCTTTTTCGCAGGCAGCGATGCCTTCCTTGACGGTCTTTTGCGCACCTTGCTCCAGCTTCAGGTCGCACTGCAGCATCTCCGGCGTCGATTCACCGATCATCAGCTTGTGCAATGCCTGCAGGTTTGGCAGGCCGTTCAGCATCAGGATGCGGTCGATCAGTTTGTCAGCGTGCTTCATTTCGCCGATCGATTCTTCGTATTCCTTCTTGCCGAGCTTTTCCAGGCCCCAGTGCTTGTACATGCGGGCATGCAGGAAATACTGATTAATCGCCGTCAGCTCATTGGTTAGCTGCGCGTTGAGCAGCGTGATGATGTGTTTTTCGCCTTGCATGGGAACCTCGCTATATTAGGGATGCGGAGCAAGCAGCGATGAAATCGGGGGATTGCTAGACTTCATGCTGGCTTCTCACGTGATCGGCATGCCGTTTAAGCGGCAATCAACCGAAATCGCAGCCATGATAGCGCATGCCATATGCTTTTTCATCATCAGATAGCGCGAATCATTTTCATTGTGATTTGTGCATCAAGGGGCAGCCCGGACCTGCTTACTTGGCGTCGGGATCGGTAACGAAGCCGATTTTCCCGAGTCCTACTGATTGCGCCGCGGCCATTACCTGGGCCACTTTTTCATATTGCACGGTGCGCGCTGCGCGCAAATGCAGTTCAGGCTGCGGCTGCTTTTGAGCCGCAACGGCAATCCGCCGATCCAGTTCGTTACGATCGATTGCTTCTTCATTCCAGAACAGCTTGCCGTCGGCATCGATAGACAGATTGATGTTTTCCGGCTTGCTCTGGTCTGGCTGGTTGGCGGCACGCGGTAAATCGATCTTCACCGCGTGATTCATCACCGGGATGGTCATGATGAAGATGATCAGCAGCACCAGCATCACGTCGACCAGCGGCGTGGTGTTGATCTCCGGATTGAAATCGTCGTCCGAATCGGACAAGGAACCCATGCCCATCATGCACCTTTCACAGCGACCAGTCTGGCGCCGTTGTTCGAACCGTTTGGATGGTCTGATTCGGTATTACTTGAGCGGGAACCGGTAACAAATAGCGCATGCAGGTCAAAGCCGAATTTATTCAGCTTGGCGATGATGGTCTTATTGCCGCGCACCAGCGCGTTATAGCCGAAGGTAGCCGGGATCGCCACGGCCAGGCCGAGCGCGGTCATGATCAGCGCTTCGCCGACGGGTCCGGCGACCTTGTCGATACTGGCCTGGCCGGAAGTGCCGATCGATACCAGCGCATGATAAATGCCCCAGACCGTGCCGAACAAGCCGACAAAAGGCGCGGTGGAGCCGACTGACGCCAGTACCGCCATGCCAGCCTGCAATTTGCCCGAGACTTCGTCAATCGCCTGGCGCAATGACAGGGTGACCCAGTCGCTAACCGACAGCTGGTCGTGCAAATGTCCTTTGTGGGCGGCGTGATGGCGCATCGAGGAGACGCCGGCCTGAGCCACTTCGGCAAACGGGTTTTCCGTACCCAGCGTGGCAATTCCTTCCGGCAAGCTGGTGGTATCCCAGAAGCGATGGCCTGCTGCATGGGCGGCACGTTGGAAGCGCAGGATTTGCAAAGCCTTGGTCAGGATCACATACCAGGATGCGATCGACATCGCCACCAGCAGTACGGCGACGCTTTTGATGACGAAGTCGCCCTGGCCCCAGAGCGCTTCCAATCCGTACGGACTTACTTCCATGATGATTCCCCTTGTGGCTGTAGATGGGCTGCGGCTGCTTTGGCGAAACGCCAAGAGCGCCATTGATTAATTGAATAACTGGAAATTGATAGGTACGATGGCAAAGACCGGCATCGGTTTGCCGTCTTCCATGTATGGCTTGAATAAAGCCCGCATTACCGCCTGTCTGGCGGCGTCATCCAGGCGGCTTGAGCCAGAAGATTTTTGCACCTCGGCGCGCTCGGCGCGGCCCTTTTCGTTGATCAGAACGCGGATTATCGACTTGCCTTCTTCTCCCATGCGTTTCGAGACGGCGGGATATTTCACGTCAGGCGGCTGGATGTATTCGACCCCGGAATTGATGGTGCGCGGCTGAGCGGGTGCGGCAGGTGCGGCGGGCGCCGCTGCTGCTGCCGGCTCCTCACGCTGCGGCGGCTGCGGAGCCGGTGCCGGCACCGAAATGGCGGCTTCCGATGGCGTGTCGTTGACGACTGGCGCAGGGCGCGGGGGGGCGATGTTCTTCCTTACTACAGCGACGCTCTTTGGTGCGGCCGGCTGTGGTTGCGGCGGTGTTGGCTCAGGCGCCTTTTCCGGCGTGATGAAGCTGGCGAAGATTTCTTTCGGCATGGCTTGTGCGGCCTGACGGATCAGACCGCTTTTCAAGGCCCAGAAAAAAGCCAAGTGCAGCAGCAGAATGGCCCCTAATGGCCCTATGCGTTTGACTTGTCTCCATGCAAGCGCAGGATAACTGATTGCTGCTGACGACATGGTTGCGCTTATCCCACCAGGGCCTGTGGACCTCATTACGCAGCTTGTATGTTTTGCTGAAACACCATGGCTTGAACATGTCGCAAGGCAGCAGGCGCATGGTTGTCGAGGCACTCGCGCAATACGCTTTTTGCGCAGGAATGGCATTTCCCGCAGCAGGTACCGATACCCAGGTTCTCGCGCAATTCAGACATGGAAGACATGCCCTCGTCGACTGCCTGTCGAATTTTTCGATCCGATACGTTATTGCAAACACAAACAATCATTTTGCACCTTGCTGCCATAGTTAGAAGGCAGATTAAAAAGATAGAAATCAGCCGGCAAAGATGTTCTTGCGGCGCTTATTAACACTTATTCGATACTGCTCGATGCTGCTTCAGCACACCCTGTTGGCGGCCACAAATCTGCTGAACAGATTGGTTTTCCCCGGCTGCGGCATGGCGTTCTCTACTACTGTTCCCCACTGCTCCGACAACTGCAGGCAGGTTGCGCGCAATACCGGCGCCAGATTCGGCAAATCTGCCAGCGCCTTCAAATGGCGCTCAATCACCGACGCCAGCTTGACGCAAGCGCTGGCTTCCTGGCTATGCGCGGTGTAATGCGACATCAGGTGCAACACTGCCGAAACCAGCAGCTCCGGCTGCGCCGGCGCGCCGTTTGGCTCTATCAAAGCCGGGTTGATTTTTTCCGATACCATCAAGCACTCCTATATCAGTATCTTGCTGGCTGGCGGCTACTGCGGGCGGGCTGGGGCTGGCTACGGTTAACTAAATGCGGCCAAATAAAAATTACAGTGCTTAAGCGGTCAGGATCAATTTGTTCAGTTGCGTCAGCCGCAGCTTATAAATCCGGCCGCCGTGATCAATTTCCAGTTCGCGCATTTGCTTGAACAGATCCTGGCTCTTGATACGCGTGACTGCTGATGCAACTGACTGCGTGATGCTGGACACAGGCGTTTTTTCAATTTGTGCTTCGCGTCGTATCGTCTGGCTCATGATAGTCCTTTATGTAAATGCGAACAATTCGTATTTGTATTATTAGCTACCTGGACGAGGAATGCAAGCGCTTTTAGCGCCGGGTGTCGGGTAATGAAGAAGTGATGCTGAATAGGCAATGTCTGGCGTCGCGCATGGTGTGATGCACGAAAGTCATATTGCTTTTAGGGGATAACAGATTTGGCTTCCCGGGGGACGGGGCGTCCGGCCAAACTGCTTGATGCAAAGCCAGCGCAAAGAATGCGCTGGTTTTGTTGGGAGAATGCTGAGAAAGGCTGTGCTGTTCGTTCGCCGTTTCGTGTTTCGTGCTACTCGGCTTTTGGCTTGGCCGCTTCACGGCGGTTGAAGCCGGCCACCATATCAAAGCGGAACAGGCGGCATTCCAGTGCGCCATTGAAGAAAGGCGTCTTGCGTGCTTCTTTCAGGCGCAGCAACTTCGGCAAGCCGAGATCGGCAGAAAACAGAAATACGCTCCAGCCGGCAAAACGCTGCTTCAGCGTGGTGCCGAACGCGCTGAAGAATGCGGTCAACAAGTCATCGCTGGTCAAGGTGCTGTCGCCGCGCACGCCGATCCGCTCGCCATACGGAGGATTGGTCAGCATGATGCCGTGCTCGACATCGCCCGGCGGTTTGACTTCCTGCGCCTCGATCTGTTTGATCGGCACTTCGAACAGGATGCCGGCGTTGCGCAGATTGTTCGCCGCAATTTGCACCATATCGCCAGAAATGTCGCTGCCGAAGATGGTCGGCGTGGCCGGCAACGGATTCGGCTTGAAGCTGCCTTTGATCGCCAGCCATTTTGCGCTTTCGAAATCGTTGAACTTTTCAAACGCGAAGTGGCGGCGCGCACCGGCAGGAATGCCGGCCAGGATCTGGGCCGCTTCGATCAAAATCGTGCCTGAGCCGCACATGGGGTCGAACAAGACCGTGCCCGGTTTCCAGCCGGAGGTACGCAGCAGGCCGGCGGCGAGATTTTCGCGCAACGGCGCATCGCCGGTTTCGGCGCGCCAGCCGCGCTTGAACAAGGCTTCGCCGGAAGTATCGAGGTACAGCGTGAAATTATGGGCATCGAGAAAGCCGACGATACGCATGTCCGGCGTGCCGGTGTCGACGGAAGGCCGCTCATCGCACAGGTCGCGGAAACGGTCGCAGATGCCATCCTTGATCTTGAGCGTGGTGAATTGCAGGCTGCGTAAAGGCGATTTCACGGCAGTGACGTCAACCCGGATCGTGTGGCTGACCGGGAACCAGCTCTCCCACTCCTGCTCCAGCGTCATGTCGTAAATATCGTTTTCATTCTTGTAGGCGCCATGCGTCAAGCGCAGCAGCACCCGGCTGGCAATGCGCGAGTGCAGGTTGATGCGCCAGGCATCGCTCAGCAAACCTGAGCAATGGACGCCGCCTGGCACCTGG
The DNA here is from genome assembly GCF_900107095.1 of Collimonas sp. OK242. Taxonomy (GTDB): domain Bacteria; phylum Pseudomonadota; class Gammaproteobacteria; order Burkholderiales; family Burkholderiaceae_D; genus Collimonas. Next base: position 106,254 of record NZ_FNOR01000008.1, on the reverse strand, counting down.
GTGTGGACCTTGAGGGTGACGGCGGGTGCGCTGAACTGCGCTATTTCATTCAGTTCTTCAGCCAATGCCGCTTCCAGCCCGCGCGGGCAAGGACAAAAATACGAATGTGAATCTGTTGACAGGTGCGACATGGGGAACCCTTTATCCGTTGTGATACTACAATTGCGATACTACAAAATAACTATCTGGCGAATGCCCGCTCTACAAAATCCAGCCGGTCCTGGCCCCAGAACGCTTCGCCGTCGACTACGTACCAGGGCGCGCCGAACATATTGGCGGAAATCGCATCCTCGGTAAAACGATCGAATTCGCTCTGGACGCTGGCGGTTTCGGCCGATTTCAGCAAGGTCTTGCCGTCATGGCCAAGTTCCGAGGCGATGGCGATCAAGGTGGCGCCATCGGCAATATTGCGTTGTTCGGCCCAGACTGCACGCATTATAGCGCCGGTCAATATCATGGCGGCTTCCGTGCCGTGCGCCAGTTGGGTCGCGATGAGCAGTTTCGCGGCATCGTCGCTCTGCACCGGAAAGAAAGTCGGGTGCAGGTTCAGCGGTACTTGCAGGTATTCGCTCCAGCGCCGCAGTTCTTCCAGCCGGTAAGCCTGGCGCTGAGGCGCGCGTTTGGCCAAAGGCAAGCCGCCTGAGGCGTTGAAAACCTTGGATAAGTCGCAGGGTTTTAATGCGATTTTTACATCGTACTGTTTCGACAAAGCCTGCAGGCGTGCGTGTCCCAGGTAGGCGAAAGGCGAGTGCGGCGCAAAATAATATTCACAGAGTTTGCTCATGGCTAATCCTCGGACGGTATCAGAACGGTTTGACAACCACCAGGATGACGATGGCGAGCAGCAACAGGACCGGTACTTCATTGAACCAGCGGAACCAGGTATGGCTGCGGGTATTCACCCCGTTTTCAAATTTCTTCAGCAAGCTGCCGCAGGCATGGTGATAGCCGATCACCAGTACCACCAGGAATAATTTGGCGTGCAGCCAGCCATTGCCCGGGCCTTTGCCTATGCCGTAACCCAGCCACAGCCAGGCGCCCAATACAATCGCCGGCAGCGACAGGATCGACATGAAGCGATACAGCTTGCGCGCCATCAATAGCAATCTTTGGCTGGCCGCGGCATCTGTTTCTTGCGCCAGGTTGACCAGAATTCTTGGCAGATAAAACAGACCGGCAAACCATGAGGCGATGAAGACAATATGCAGCGACTTGATCCAAAGCATGGGGGGATTTCCTTTTTTTGATTATTGCGATTGTTGCGATTATTGCGGGAAGGGCGAATCCGCTTGCATATAGGACGCGAGTGTTGCGCCTTACTCGCGTACTTCGCCGTGTCCGAACACCACATATTTTAGCGAAGTCAGGCCCTCGAGGCCGACCGGTCCGCGCGCATGCAATTTATCGTTGGAGATGCCGATTTCAGCGCCCAGGCCAAATTCGAAACCATCCGCAAAGCGGGTCGAAGCATTGATCATCACCGAAGCCGAATCGACTTCGCGCAAGAAGCGCATCGCCCGCGTATGGTTTTCGGTGACGATGCTGTCGGTATGCTGCGAGGAGTAAGTGTTGATATGGGCGATTGCCTCATCCACATCGGCCACGATCTTGACGGACAGGATCGCCGCCAGATATTCGGTGCTCCAATCCTCTTCGGTGGCGGCGGCCAGGTGCGGATAGCCAGCCAGAATGGCGAGCGCCTCATCGTCGGCGCGCAGTTCGACTTCTTTAGCCAGGTACAGCTTGGCCAGTTGCGGCAATACTTGCGGCGCAATCGCGCGCGCTACCAGCAAGGTTTCCATCGTGTTGCAAGTGCCGTAACGATGGCATTTGGCATTGAAGGCAATCTTCAGCGCTTTGTCGAGATCGGCCTGGTCGTCTATATAGACGTGGCAGATGCCGTCGAGATGTTTGATCATCGGCACCGTGGCTTCCTTGATCAGGCGTTCGATCAGGCCCTTGCCGCCGCGCGGCACAATGACGTCGACGTACTGCGGCATCGTGATCAGGGCGCCAACGGCAGCACGGTCGGTGGTGTCGACCACTTGCACCGCATCTTGCGGCAGGCCGGCGCCGGCCAGGCCTTCTTGCACCAGCTTGGCCAGCGCCTGGTTGCAGTGATGGGCTTCGGAGCCGCCGCGCAAAATGGTGGCGTTGCCGCTCTTGATGCACAGGCCGGCAGCATCCACGGTGACATTGGGCCGGGCTTCATAAATGATGCCGATCACGCCCAGCGGCACCCGCATCTGGCCCACCTGGATGCCGGTGGGACGGTACTTCATGTTCGAGATTTCGCCGATCGGATCGGGCAGGGCGACAATTTGCTCGAGCCCCGCGATCATGGTGGCGATGGCTTGCTCCGATAGCGTCAGGCGATCCAGCATCGCCGGCGCCAGGCCGTTGGCGCGCGCCGTTTCCAGATCGATCTGGTTAGCCGCGCGTAACAGGTCGGCATCGCGCCGGATGGCGGCGGCGATCAGGCTCAGTGCGCGGTTCTTGACGGCGCTGTCGGCGCGCGCCATGGCGCGCGATGCGGCGCGCGCGCGTTGTCCGACTTCGGTCATGTAATGTTGGATGTTCATATGCCTAGATTTTTCTTTGCAATTTACACGTTTCGTCTGTCTAATTAGTTGAGGACAGAGCTGCGCGGGAAGTGTAATTCGGCGCACGGCGGCGCCTCTTAAACTCTGTCCCCAATGAGTTTTAATCCCAACTGTAGCAAGGCATCCCAGGCATCGCCGGAAAACGCTTTGGCGCGCAAGCCTTTGACCATCTTGTCGATTTGCGCCGCATCTTTCAATGCCGCTTCCAGCGTCGCCAGGCTCAGGCGCCGCAGCGCCGGCTCCATCAGTCTTTCGCGCGGCCCCCAGATGCGATATTCCTTCAGCAGCGCGGGTATCGGGCGTCCCTGGCTGGCTGCCGATTTCAATTTCAACAAGGTGCGGATTTCTTCGGCGACTGCCCATAGCACCAGCGGCAGGGCTTCGCCTTCACCTTTCAAACCATCCATCATGCGCACCAGGCGCGCCGTATCGCCAACCAGCATCGCTTCATTGAGCTTGAAGACATCATAGCGCGCGACGTTGAGGACTGCATCGTGGCACTGTTCGAAGCTCAGTTTGCCGGGCGGATGCAACAAAGCCAGTTTCTGGATTTCCTGATGCGCCGCCAGCAGATTGCCTTCGACCCGATCGGCGATGAAATCCAGCGATTGCCGGTCTGCGCTTTGCTGCTGGGCCGCCAGGCGAACCCCGATCCAGTTGGGTAAATGGGCCCGCTCCACCAGCGGAATATCGATATACACAGCGCTCTGTTGCAGCGTGGCGACCCAGGCGGCTTTTTGCGTCGCCCAGTCCAGCTTGGGCAAGCTGATAATGGTGACGTTATCGGGATTGAGCGTCGCGGTATAGTTTTGCAAAGCCTGGCCGCCATCCTTGCCCGGTTTGCCGGTCGGGATGCGCAATTCGATCAGTTTTTTATCGCCGAACAGCGATTGCGACTGATTGGCCGCCAGCAATTCTCCCCATTTGAAGCTGCGGTCGACCACCAGCACGTCGCGCTCGCTGCAACCGTTGCTGCGCGCACTTTTGCGTATCTTGTCGGATGCCTCCAGCGCCAGCAGATGCTCGTCGCTGGTGATCACATACAAGGGCGCCAGGGTTTTCGCCAGATGGCCGTCGAGCGCGTCAAACCGCAATTGCATTATTTAGCCTCTAACCCCGTTATTTGACAGGAGCGGTATCCGGAGCGGTAGCCGGGGTTGCCGCAGCCGGCTGATCCGGCTCGGTTGGCTGGGCTGTCTTGAGCGCTGCCAGGCGGCGCAGAACCTGCTGCACCATGTCGCTGCGCATGTCGCGGTACAGCAACACCTCTTCCGCACCCTTGGACAGTTCTTGCGACGAGTTATAGCTGATATCGCGCTTCAATGTAATCAGCGTCGCCGGCAGCAGTTCCTTCTTTTCCGCGTCAGTCACGCTGAAAGTCAGCCTGTAATACAGCATGTACTCGCTCGCGCGGCCGGAACTGTTGGTGGTCAGGATGACTTTCTCCTGGGATTCGCCAAGTACCTGCAATATTGCTTCGGCCCCCTCAGCAGTCGGCAGCACTTGCGTGTTGCCGCTGGCCAGGATATTTCGCTTCAATTCGATTCCCAACGGCGAGGTGGGGGCAAACGTCATGTACAAGGACTTGAATGGCAAGTTAGCCGAGCTGCGCAGATGAAACCCGCAGGCACACAGCATCGCCGTCACGATCAGTATCAACGGCCAGCGCAGCCATGAATCTGCAGGCATTCTGAGAGGCGTTCTATTCAACATTCGGACCTTCCTTGTTTCAAGATTGAAGGCCGGACGCATTCATCCGGCCATACTTTGCGAAGTACTTGCACGAAGTACTTGTGAACTACTACGCTAGGCGACGATATTGATCAGTTTCCCAGGCACCACGATGACTTTCTTCGGCGGCCCTTCGAGATATTTCTGAACATGTTCGTTTGCCAGTGCTGCGGCCTCGATGCTGGCCTTGTCGGCATCCTTGGCAACGGTGATGCTGCCGCGCAGCTTGCCGTTGACCTGGATCATCATTTCAATTTCGCTCTGTTCCAGCGCCTGGTCGTCCACCTGCGGCCAGCTGGCGTCGAGGATGTCGCCATGCACTGCGGCAAAGCCGAGTTCCTGCCACAGCGTGTGGGTGATGTGCGGCGCCACCGGATTGAGTACGCGCAGGAATATCGACAAGCCTTCCGTCAATACCGCGCTGCTGGCCGGCGACTGGTCGAGTTTGGCGGCTTCCAGGGTGTTGAGCATTTTCATGCAGGCCGAGACCACGGTGTTGTACTGGATACGCTTCAAGTCATGGTCGGCTTGCTGCAGAATCTTGTGCACTTCACGGCGCAAGGTTTTCTGGACATCGCTCAATCCGGAAAAATCCGCGCTGACGCTTGGCGCAATGCTGCTGGCACGGGCGAAGCTGAATGCCCAGACCCGGCGCAGGAAGCGATTCGCGCCTTCCACTCCGGTACCGGACCATTCCAGGGTTTGTTCCGGCGGCGAGGCGAACATGGTGAACAGGCGCGCCGTGTCGGCGCCGTACTGGTCGATCTGGGCTTGCGGGTCGATGCCGTTGTTTTTCGATTTCGACATCTTTTCGGTGCCGCCGATCTCAACCGGTACGCCGTCCGTTTTCAGGATGGCCGTCAACGGCCGGCCCTTATCGTCGAACGTCAGTTCGACATCCTCCGGGTTATGCCAGATCTTCTTGCCGCTGGCGTCTTCGCGGAAATAGGTTTCGTTGAGCACCATGCCTTGCGTCAGCAGGTTGGTGAACGGCTCGTCGAACTTGACCAGGCCGAAGTCGCGCATGACCTTGGTCCAGAAACGGGCGTACAGCAAATGCAGCACGGCGTGTTCGATGCCGCCGATGTACTGGTCCATCGGCATCCAGTAATCGTTGCGGGAATCGACCATGGCGTCGTTGCTCTTCGGCGAGCAATAGCGCATGTAATACCAGGACGAGTCGACGAACGTATCCATCGTGTCGGTTTCGCGCCGCGCCGGCTTGCCGCACTTGGGGCAAGCCACGTGCAGGAATTGCTCGTGCTTGTTGAGCGGATTGCCGCTACCATCCGGCACGCAGTCTTCCGGCAGGATCACCGGCAAATCTTTTTCCGGCACCGGCACATCGCCGCATTCGCCGCAGTGGATGATCGGGATCGGCGTGCCCCAATAACGCTGGCGCGAGATGCCCCAGTCGCGCAAGCGATAGGTGATCTTCTTTTCGCCAAGGCCGTGCGCTGCCAGGTCGGCGGCAACCGCATCGACTGCTTGCTGGTAGTTGAGACCGTCGTATTTGCCGGAATCGACGCAGACGCCGTTTTCCTTGTCGCCATACCACTCGTGCCAGCTTTCGTCGGAGTAGGTTTTACCTGATACGGCGATGACCGGGCGAATCGGCAGCACGTATTTCTGGGCGAACGCGAAGTCGCGCTCATCGTGTGCCGGTACGCCCATGACGGCGCCGTCGCCGTAGGTAATCAAGACGTAATTGCCAACCCAGACTTCGATTAGCTGGCCGGTCAGCGGATGCGAGACGTACAAGCCGGTCGGCATGCCTTTCTTTTCCATCGTTGCCATGTCGGCTTCGATGACGCTGCCCTTTTTGCATTCGGCGATGAATTCAGCCAGTTCCGGATTGCTCTTGGCGGCGAAAGTGGCCAGGGCATGTTCCGGCGCCACGGCGCAGAAAGTCACGCCCTTGATGGTGTCGGCGCGGGTGGTGAATACCCATAGTTTGCCGCCCTGGATCAACTTGCCGTCTTCTTCGATCTTGTGCGGGAAGGCAAAGCGCACACCGGTCGATTTACCGATCCAGTTGGCCTGCATCAGGCGTACGCGTTCCGGCCAGCCCGGCAATTTGGTTTCTACGTGTTCCAGCAACTCCTCGGCGTAGTCGGTGATCTTGGCGTAGTACATAGGAATTTCACGCTTTTCGATCAGCGCGCCTGAGCGCCAGCCGCGGCCGTCAACCACCTGCTCGTTGGCCAGCACGGTCTGGTCGATCGGATCCCAGTTCACGGTGCCGGTCTTTTTGTAGATGATGCCTTGCTCCAGCATCTTCAGGAACATCCACTGGTTCCACTTATAGTATTCCGGCGTGCAGGCGGTCATTTCACGCGACCAGTCGATCGCCAGTCCCATCGCCTGCAACTGCTTTTTCATGTGAGCGATGTTGGCGTAAGTCCATTGCGCCGGCGGCACGCCATTGGCCATGGCAGCGTTTTCCGCCGGCATGCCGAACGCATCCCAGCCCATCGGCATCAATACGTTGTAGCCATTCATGCGCAGGTAGCGGTACATCACGTCATTGATGGTGTAGTTACGCACATGACCCATGTGCAGCTTGCCGGAAGGGTAGGGCAGCATCGAGCAGGCGTAAAATTTCTTTTTGTCCTGGCCGTTCTTGTCCTTGGCATATTCGACGGCCTTGTAGGCGTCTATGGATTGCCAATAGTCTTGCGCTGATTTTTCGACGTCGGTTGGGCTGTATTTTTCTTGCATGACGGGAGCTAAAAGGTGAATGTTATTCCGCGTTGCAAAGAGAACAAGGCCTCGGGTCGTCGGCAGTAAGTCATACGGCGGCCGGGACGAATCCGAAGCTTTGGTCGTTGCGAATCGGAATGGGAACTTGCTGAGCCAATACTCTTGGCATCCGAACCAGTGATTATACTGGTTCGGATGCCGCTTTAGCGTACGGTACACGTGGAGTCACGTGATACTTGATAGCCGACAGGAAAACCGGGTCGGCTCAGGCGCCGTTGCATGTGCCCGAAAAGCCTGTCAGAGCGGCCTGGATCGCGCGTTCTGTCAGTTCAGTACGCTTGCGCGCTTCCATCACCGTCAGGACGGCGGATAGCGCCAATTTCTTGCCAAAAATCATCATAGTCGGCGAATACTTGGGCTGGTCCAGTCGCAGGGGCAGTCCAGTAGGAACAGGATGTTATTTGCAAATTTGCCAAGGAACGCTATTTGATGAAATGATTAAATTGCTAAGGGGAAATTACTTTAGATAGCGTGGTTTGATGAAGGCCGGCTTCAGAATGCCGCCAGCAGTTTGCCGGTGGCTGCCGAAACTCAGATACTCAGCGCAGGCCCAACACGTCCTGCATGTCGTACAGGCCGCTACTCTTGTCGCGCAAGAAACGCGCGGCGCGCAAGCTGCCCTGTGCGTAAGTGACGCGGCTGGAGGATTTGTGCGTGATCTCTACGCGTTCGCCGATGCCGGCAAACAGCACCGTATGGTCGCCGACGATATCGCCGCCGCGGATGGCGGAAAAACCGATAGAGGACGGATCGCGTTCCCCGGTGATGCCTTCGCGGGCATACACCGCGACGTCGTCCAGCTTGCGCCCGAGTGCATCGGCGACGACTTCACCCATCATCAGCGCTGTGCCGGATGGCGCATCGACCTTATGACGATGATGGGCCTCGATGATTTCGATGTCGTAGCCGTGGGAAAAGCTTTTGGCCGCCATTTCCAGCAATTTCAGCGTGACATTGACGCCAACGCTCATGTTGGATGCAAACACGATGGCGGTTTTTTTTGCTGCGGCCGCAATCGCCGCCTTGCCGGCTTCATCGAAACCGGTGGTGCCGATAATCATTTTGATGCCATGGGCGGCGCAGTAGTCCAGATGCTTCAGCGTGCCCTCCGGGCGCGTGAAATCGATCAGGTAGGCTGCTTGCGCCAGGCCCTTGGCCAGATCGGCTTCAATCAGTACGTTGGCCGGTTTGCCCAGGAATGCGGCGGCGTCGGTTCCCAGTTCCGGTGCATCCGGCATGCCCAGCGCACCGGCCAGCAGTGCATCGTCGGCGTTTTGAATCGCCTCAACCAGCATGCGCCCCATGCGTCCCGATGCACCTGCAACGGCTATTTTCATCTGAGTCATTGTTAATTCGACGATCTGAACAATTGGTTAATTGGTTTTGCCTGGCATGGGCGCAACAGGCGCCGATGGTGCCATTTCCAGGTTCTTGAGGCTCTTCTTGGCTTCTGCGGCGCCGCCCGAGATTTTATCGAGGTAGTCGTTTTCGGTAGGCAGGTTGCCGCCGTCAACGCGTGCCAGCAGGTTGCCGTTGAAGAAAACGCTGACGCGGCTGGTGGTGACTTCGCCGTTGCCTTTTTGCAGGCGGAACACATAATCCCAGCGATCTTCGTGGAACAGGTCGGTCACCAACGGCGTACCGAGCGCAAAACGCACTTGCTCACGGGTCATGCCTTCTTTGACTTGTGCCAGCATTTCTTTCGAGACAAAGTTTCCTTGCTGGATATCTATCCGATAAGGGGAAAAAATGCCGAGAAAGCGGCGATGCTTGATGGTTTGGACCCCGCTGGTGTCGGTGGTGTCCGCGGCGGCAGCTGCGGCAGTTGCGGCGGCAGCGGGCTGCGCGGTGGGCTGATCAATCAGCGGATTCTTTGAAGCGCAGCCGGCCAAAGCGGCCATGAAGACAACTGCAGCGCTCAAAGCGGAGGTACGGACAGGGGAGAGCAACATTCGCATAAGGATCTCAATTGATTGAGCAACTGTGCTAAAACGCTATATGATAAAGCAGATCATCCATTTGTGACCAAAACATGCCGAACAATCCATCCGAACTGAAAGCCAGCGGCCTCAAAGCCACTCTGCCGCGCCTGAAAATCCTGGAAATTTTCCAGAATAGCGAGGTGCGTCACCTGAGCGCTGAAGACGTCTATAAAATTTTGCTAAACGACAATCTCGATGTCGGGCTGGCAACCGTGTATCGCGTACTGACGCAATTCGAGCAAGCCGGACTGTTGCAGCGCAACCACTTTGAAACCGGCAAGGCCGTGTTTGAACTCAACGAAGGCTCGCATCACGATCATCTGGTGTGCCTGGATTGCGGTCTGGTTGAAGAGTTTTACGATGAAGAAATTGAAAAACGTCAAAAAATCGTTGCCAAGGAACATGGTTTTGAAATCGCCGATCATGCGCTGGCTTTATACGGGCATTGCCGGGATTGCCGTAAGAAGAAGGGTTGATGCATCGTTTTGCTGCGTTACCGTTCAGCGCTTACGTGTCTTCGGCGCCGGTTTTGCATTAGCCTTGCGCACAGCTGCCGCATAAGCGAGACGCGCCCACGGCGTCATTGCAGCGGCGGCATCCATGGCGTCGTCAGGCGCCGACCAGTAGCTCATTTCAATCGACCTCCCTCTGCTCTCGATGACGAAAGGCCGGCAACCGGCAGCCGCGAATTGCGGCCGGGTTTCCTCATCTGTCTTGAGAAACAGGGTGCCATCGGCAACCAGGCCGATCATCACGCTATCGTAGTAAATGCCATGGCCGCCAAACATCCTGCGGGCGTTGACAGCGCCAAGCGGCGCCAGCAGCTCGCGGATATAGTCGATGATTGCAGCGTTTCCGGACACGTTATCAGCTGTGGCTCAACGCATTCGACAGCAGTTTTGCGGTGATATTCACAATCGGGATCACCCGCTCATAGGCCATCCGGGTGGGGCCGATGACGCCCAGCGTGCCGACGATCTTGCCGTTGACTTCATACGGCGCGGTCACCACGCTCATTTCATCCATCGGCACCAATTGCGATTCGCCGCCGATGAAAATCTGGACGCCGGTCGCCTTGCCGGAGATGTCGAGCAATTGCATCAAGTTGGTTTTTTGTTCAAACATGTCGAACAGCTTGCGCAAGGAATCCATATTGGACGAGAGATCGGTGACGCTGAGCAGATTGCGCTCGCCCGAAATCACCACTTCATCGCTATTGTCGGTCATGGCGTCGCTGCCGGCTTCCACCGCCGCCTGCATCAGCCAGGTCATGTCGTCGCGCAGCTTGCGCAGCTCGCCTTGCAGGCGCATGCGGACGTCGTCCAGGCTGAGGCCGCCGTAATGCTGGTTGATGTAATTGGCGGCTTGCACCAGCTTGGCCGGGCTGTAATCGACATCGGTCAGCAGCAGCCGGTTCTGGACGTCGCCGCTGGGGCTGACGATCACCAGCAGGATGCGCTTTTCCGAGAGCCGCAGGAATTCGATTTGCTGGAAGACCGATTCGCGCCGCGGTGACAATACTACCCCGGCAAAATGCGAGAGGGATGACAATACCTGTGCCGCATTGGCAATGATCTTTTGTTGCGAATTGGGCTGCAGGCGTGCCTGCATCTTGGATTCCAGCGCGCTTTCGTCCATCGGTTCAACCGTCAGCAGGGTATCGACGAACATGCGGTAGCCGCGCGGTGTCGGCACCCGGCCGGCAGACGTGTGGGGACTGGCGACGAAGCCCATTTCTTCCAGGTCCGCCATGATGTTGCGTATCGTCGCCGGCGACAGTTCCAGGCCGGAAATCTTGGACAGGGCGCGCGAGCCAACCGGCTGGCCGTCGGCGATATACCGTTCGACCAGGGCTTTGAGCAGGGTTTGAGCGCGATTATCTAGTTGCATATGGGTCTATTTTAACGAGCGCGGGGCTTGTATGCCAGCGGCTTATAAATCCACTTATACACTGTTTTTGTTAGCCAATTGCAGTTTGTTCCAGCCACGCCTCCAGCTCATGCAAGCTGCGGCAACTGGCTTGTGCGTTGACGCCGGCAGGCAGTACGCGCTCAAAACGATTGATCCAGACCGCCTGCAAGCCGGCTTGTTGGGCGCCGACCACGTCCAGCAGGGGATCGTCGCCTGCATAGACGGTTTCTTCCGGCGCCACATTCAGGGCTGCGCAGGCCGCATGAAAAATGCTTGGATCGGGTTTGGCGCAGCCGAAGCTATGCGCCGCGATCGACGTCTGGAAATGCCGGGCCAGGCCGATTTTTTCAAGATCGGCAAAACCGTTCGAGACCGTGCCCAGCAGCAGGCGCCGGTTTTGGCGCAGGCGGGCCAGTACCGGCTCGACATCGCCGAACGGCGTCACTTCATGCCGCGCCTCGGAAAATACCGCCATCGCCGCATCCACTTTGCCGGCGTCTTCGCCGACGCTGTTGAAGCTGGCGCTCAGCGCCGCGTGGCGCAACTTCCAAAGGTCGAATTTGAACACCGGGTTGCTCGCCATCAGATCCAGGCGTTGCTGACGCAGGCTCTCAATCGTGAATTGGCGGGTAACCGCGGGGGCATGCTCGCGCATCCAGTCAAACAGCAATTGTTCGGCGCGTGCAATCACCGGCGCGATCGGCCACAGCGTATCGTCGAGGTCGAACAGCACGGCCTTGACGGCAGGCGGTTTGCCGGGCCGGGACGGTGGGAAGATCGTTGCATTATTCGTAAGTGCCATGTGCGTATCCTTCATTGCTAGCCTAAATTATGGTCTAATCGCCAGCATGCGGCCTATAAAATCATCTTCTCAACCCGGATCGTCAACCTCCATGCCGAAAACCATTGCTATCGTCGGCAAATATTTTGCGGCCGGCATTTCCGAATCGCTGACCGAAATCGTCGATTTTCTGCAAGATCGCGGTCATCACGTGGTGCTCGAAGCCGAGACCGCGCAGAATGTCGCGATGGCGGGCATTGCCGCCATGACGCCGGCCCAGATCGGGGAACAGGCCGACGCCGCGATTATTGTCGGCGGCGACGGCACCATGCTCGGGATTGCCCGCCAGCTGGCGCCGTATGATGTGCCGTTGATCGGCATCAACCAGGGGCGCCTCGGGTTTATTACCGATATTTCGCTGGAGCGGATGCTGCCGGTGCTAGGTGAAATGCTGGACGGGAATGTCGAGTCGGAGCGCCGCAGCCTGCTGCAAGGGTCGGTCATGCGCGGCGGCAAGCAAATCTTCAGCGCCCTGGCATTCAACGATGTAGTGGTGTCGCGTGGCGCTGCTTCCGGTATGGCGGAACTGATGGTCGAGGTCGATGGCCGCTTCATGTACAACCAGCGTTCCGACGGCTTGATCGTAGCGACGCCGACCGGTTCCACCGCCTATGCCTTGTCTGCGGGCGGGCCTTTGCTGCATCCTTCGCTGGGCGGCATCGTGCTGGTGCCGATTGCGCCGCATGCGCTGTCGAACCGGCCTATCGTGATTCCGGACAGCAGTGAAATCGTGATTGAAATTGTCAATGGCCGCGACATGAGCGCCAATTTCGACATGCAATCGCTGGCCAGCCTGCAGCATGGCGACCGCATCCTGATACGGCGTTCCGAACACACCATCACCTTCTTGCACCCGGCCGGCTGGAGTTATTACGACACCTTGCGGCAGAAGTTGCACTGGAACGAATATCCGTCGGCGGAAGGGCAATTGAAGTAAGTCATTTGTTAGTCATTTTTTAACGCCGTTTTTACATCTATATTTAAGCCACTCCCACATTCCCATGTTGCGCACACTTTCCATACGCGATTTTGTCATCGTCGATGCCATCGAGCTTGAGTTCGCCGCTGGCTTTACCGTATTCACCGGCGAAACCGGCGCCGGCAAGTCTATCCTGATCGACGCCCTGGCTTTGGCGCTGGGCGGCCGCGGCGACGCCAGCGTGGTGCGCGAAGGCGCGGCCAAGGCCGATGTGACGGCGGAGTTTACGCTGGCCGAAACGGCCGACGGCGAGGTTGACGGCTGGCTGCAGCAAAACGAGTTCGCCAGCGAGGAAGGCGTGATCCTGATGCGGCGTGTGATCGACAATGCCGGCCGTTCCAAAGCATTTATCAACGGCGTTGCGGCAACCGCGTCGCAATTGCGCGAACTGGGTGAAATGCTGGTCGATATTCATGGCCAGCATGCGCACCAGTCGCTGTTGAAGAGCGAGGCGCAACGTCTCTTGCTGGATGGACAAGCCGGACTGCAGGATGATTTGCTGGCGCTGGCCGGCGCCTTCAAAAGCTGGCGTTCGCTGGCGCGCCAGCGCGAAGAGTTTGAAACCAATGCCAAGAATGTGCTGCTGGAACGGGAACGCCTGGAGTGGCAGGTCGGCGAGCTGGAAAAGCTGGCGGTCAAGCCTGGCGAATGGGATGAAATCACCAATGAACACAGCCGCTTGTCGCATGCCGCCAGCCTGATCGAGGGCGCGCAGGAAGCGCTCAACGTGATTTCCGAAAACGATGCCAACGACACGCCGCCGATGTTGTCGCAGTTGTCGGCGCTGAATCAGAAAATCGGCAAGCTGGTCGATGTCGACAGCAGCCTCAAGCCGGTGCTGGAAGCGCTGGAGCCGGCCCGTATCCAGCTGCAAGAAGCGGTCTATGCGCTGAACGATTATTTGAGCCGGGTCGAGCTTGATCCGGCGCGTCTGCATCAGGTTGAAGACCGGATGGAGGCGATCCATTCGGCCGGACGTAAGTTCCGGCTGGCGCCGGATGAACTGCCGCAGGAACTGGAGACGCTGTCGGCGCAACTGCGCCAACTGGCGGATGCCAGCGATCTCGACGCCATGCGGGCGCAAGAAGGAAAGCTGAAAGCCTCGTATCTGGCCTTGGCGCAAAAGATGTCGAAAGCGCGCGCCAAGGCGGCCCAGGCGCTGGGCGCGGCCGTCACCGCCGCGATGCAGGATTTGAGCATGAGCGGCGGCCGTTTTGCGATTGCATTGAATCCCTGCGAAGCGGCCAGTTATGGCGTCGAGCAAGTCGAGTTCCTGGTTGCCGGCCATGCCGGCGTGGCGCCGCGGCCATTGGCTAAAGTGGCTTCCGGCGGCGAACTGGCGCGGATCGCGCTGGCGATTTCAGTGATTACCTCCAGCGCCACCGCGACGCCGACCTTGATATTCGATGAAGTCGACAGCGGCATCGGCGGCGGCGTGGCGGAAGTGGTCGGGCGTTTGCTGAAGCGCCTGGGCCAGGACCGCCAGGTATTGTGCGTGACCCATTTGCCGCAGGTTGCCAGCCAGGCCAACCAGCATTTCCAAGTCAGCAAACAAAGCCTGGGCAACAAGACGGTGTCGGCGATTGATGGTCTCGACGCCAAGAACCGGATTGAAGAAATCGCCCGCATGCTGGGTGGCCTGGAAATCACCGCCACTACGCGCAAGCATGCGCGTGAATTGCTGGCACTCTAAATCGGCTCTTATTTTTCGGGTATCTCCGCATGGCATTTCGTAAAGAACCTCCGTTCACGCATGGCAAGACAGGTAAAACAGCGGTGCTGCTGGTCAATCTGGGCACGCCCGAGGCGCCGACCACCAAGGCGGTGCGCACTTATCTGAAGCAATTCCTGTCCGATCCCCGGGTAGTAGAAATTCCGCGGGCGATCTGGTGGTGGATTTTGCATTGCGTGATTCTGCCGTTCCGTTCCAGCAAGTCGGCGCAGAAATACGCCTCTATCTGGAGCAATGAAGGTTCGCCGCTCAAAGTCCACACCAGCAAGCAGGCGATCTTGCTGCGCGGTTATCTGGGCCAGCGCGGGCATCAGGTGCAAGTGGCCTATGCCATGCGCTACGGTTCGCCGGCGATACCTGAGGTGCTGGACCAGTTGAAGGCAGACGGTTGCGAACGGATCCTGGTCTTGCCGGCTTATCCGCAATATTCGGCAACCACCACGGCGTCGATTTATGACGCGGTATTTGCGCATTATGCGCAAGTGCGCAATGTTCCCGAATTACGTTTCATCAAGCATTATCACGATCACGAAGCGTATATCCAGGCGTTGAAAGCCTCGGTGCTGGCTTACTGGGCCATGCATGGCACGCCGGACCAGCTGATCATGAGTTTTCATGGCGTGCCGAAGCGCACTTTATTGCTGGGCGATCCCTATCATTGCGAATGTCAAAAAACCGCGCGTTTGCTGGCGCAGCAACTGGGGCTGGGGCCTGAACAATATCAACTGACTTTCCAGTCGCGCTTTGGCAAGGCGGAATGGCTGCAGCCATACACCGCGCCGACTTTGCAGAAGCTGGCAAAACAAGGTATCGGCCGCGTCGACGTGATGTGTCCGGGTTTCACCAGCGATTGCCTGGAAACACTGGAGGAAATCGCGATAGAGGCGAAACAGGATTTCCTCAGGGCGGGCGGCAAGGAGTTTCATTTCATCGCTTGCCTGAACCAGGCGCCGGCCTGGATTTCGGCCATGGCCAGCTTGGTAGAGGAGCATTTGATCGGCTGGCCTACGCACCTTGCAGAGAGCGAACGGGAAGCGTCGCAACAACAGGCGGAAGCATCACGGCAGCAAGCCGTGCGCCTGGGTGCAAGCCAATAGGTCTTAGTTTTGTACAGAAATTTTGAGTGTATGTGCGCCGCTTCGGCAAGGCGCAACTATAATGGGCGCCCAGTGTCGGGTGCATATGGAAGATTGTTGCCTGTCTTGTAACTGGCAAGCGCTGAAGCAATCAGCTAAAGTCAATACAATGCGACCAGTTGCGAATAGCTGATCCAGCTGGCGGCAAGCAAAATATAAACGACCAGAAATGCGGAAATGAGCGGTAGTTTCACGATATTCCCCCTTTTTTTCGTTGCTACGGGTTAATTTTTCTGTTTGAGCCCACACCTTCAGCATAGTTCCAATGCCGCGTTGCACAAACCCCGGATGGGTAAAATTTGTTTCAATTTGTTGCCAGGCGTTGCTGCTGCTTTCCTTTATTCATCGGAATTGGACCGAAACCCAAGACAAAATCGGGGTGCGCGTTTTTACCCGTGAATTGACCCTTGAAATAATAAGGGTATAGCCTCATTTGGCTTTCTATACTTAGTAAGTTATTGATTGTTGGAGATTTTTGAATGGAAGACATGGAAAATCAGAACGAACAGGCGCAAACGGGGAAAAATCCTGTTGCTGAAGATGCAACGGTAATTCCTGAATCCACGCTGGAAGTCCAGTTGTCGGAAGCGCAAGCCAAGATCGCGGAAATGCAAGATGCGTTCTTGCGTGCCAAGGCCGAGGCGGAAAACATTCGCCGCCGTGCTCAAGAAGATATCGCACGTGCGCATAAATTCGCGATCGAGGGATTTGCCGAAGCGCTGGTGCCGGTCAAGGACAACCTTGAAATGGCGCTGAAAATCGAAACGCCGTCGCTTGAGTCGATCAAGGAAGGCGTGGAAATGACGCTCAAGCAGCTGTCTTCAGCTTTCGAAAGAAATCGTTTGCTGGAAATTTCGCCGCAAGTTGGCGAAAAGCTCGATCCGATGAAACACCAGGCAATTTCAACCGTGCCGGCAGAGCAAGATGCCAATACCGTGGTGACTGTGCTGCAAAAGGGATACACCATTGCCGACCGCCTGTTGCGGCCCGCACTGGTCGTGGTGGCCCAAGGAAAATAAAAAAAGCCATGTGCGCATTTTAGTGCTTGAAAGCGCTGCTTTGCTCCCTATATTCAGACTATCAAAACATTAACCAAATATTCAGTAAAGGACATACACCATGGGTAAAATTATCGGCATTGATTTGGGTACCACCAATTCCTGCGTTTCGGTGATCGAAAACGGCCAGCCGAAAGTGATCGAAAACTCGGAGGGCGCGCGTACCACGCCTTCCATCATCGCTTATCAAGAAGACGGCGAAATCCTGGTTGGCGCTCCCGCCAAGCGCCAGGCCGTCACCAATCCGACCAATACGCTGTACGCAACCAAGCGTCTGATCGGCCGTAAGTTCGACGAAAAAGAAGTGCAAAAAGACATCGCGCTGATGCCTTACAAGATCATCAAGGCCGACAACGGCGATGCATGGGTTGCCGTACGGGATCAAAAACTGGCGCCGCCGCAAATCGCCGCGGAAGTGCTGCGCAAGATGAAGAAGACGGCGGAAGATTACCTCGGCGAAGAAGTCACCGAAGCCGTGATCACCGTGCCGGCTTACTTTAACGACGCACAACGCCAGGCAACCAAGGACGCCGGCCGTATCGCCGGTCTGGACGTCAAGCGCATCATCAACGAGCCGACCGCGGCTGCGCTGGCGTTCGGCCTGGACAAGGCGGAAAAAGGCGATCGCAAGATTGCCGTGTATGACCTGGGTGGCGGTACTTTCGACGTTTCGATCATCGAAATCGCCGATGTCGACGGCGAAAAGCAATTTGAAGTGCTGTCCACTAACGGCGACACTTTCCTCGGCGGCGAAGACTTCGACCAGCGCATCATCGATTACATCCTGGACGAATTCAAGAAGATCAACGGCATCGACCTCGGCAAGGACGCGATTGCGCTGCAACGCATCAAGGCATCGGCTGAGCGCGCCAAGATCGAGCTGTCGTCCTCGCAACAGACCGAAATCAACGAACCGTACATCGCCATGGCGAACGGCGCACCGATCCATCTGAACCTGAAGATGACACGCGCCAAGCTGGAATCGCTGGTGGAAGAACTGATTGCCAAGACTATCGAGCCTTGCCGCATCGCCATCAAGGATGCCGGCGTCAAGGTTTCCGACATCCACGACATCATCCTGGTCGGCGGCATGACCCGTATGCCTAAGGTGCAGGAAAAAGTGAAGGAATTCTTCGGCAAGGATCCGCGCAAGGACGTCAATCCGGATGAAGCGGTGGCCGTTGGCGCTGCGATCCAGGGTTCGGTCTTGTCGGGCGACCGCAAGGACTTGCTGCTGCTGGACGTGACGCCTTTGTCCCTGGGTATTGAAACCATGGGCGGCGTGATGACCAAGATGATTCAAAAGAACACCACCATCCCGACCAAGTTCAGCCAGGTGTTCTCGACCGCCGACGACAACCAGCCGGCCGTCACCATCAAGGTTTTCCAAGGTGAGCGCGAGATGGCTGCCGGCAACAAGGGCCTGGGCGAATTCAATCTGGAAGGCATCCCGCCGGCAGCGCGCGGCACGCCGCAGATCGAAGTCACCTTCGACATCGACGCCAACGGCATTTTGCACGTTGGCGCCAAGGACAAGGCAACCGGCAAGGAAAACAAGATCACGATCAAGGCCAACTCCGGCCTGACCGAAGAAGAGATCCAGAAGATGGTGCGCGACGCCGAGGCGAATGCCGAAGAAGACAAGCGCCTGAAGGGCTTGGCTGAAGCGCATAACCAAGGCGATGCGCTGGTCCATTCGACCAAGAAATCCCTGACGGAATACGGCGACAAGCTGGAAGCCGGCGAGAAGGCAAGCATCGAAGCGGCGATCAAGGAACTGGAAGAAGCATTGAAGGGCAGCGACAAGGCCGCCATCGATAACAAGACAGCCGCCCTGACCACCGCCGCGCAAAAGCTCGGTGAAAAGATGTATGCCGACATGCAGGCGCAGCAAGCTGCAGCAGGCGGCGCTGAAGCCGGTGCTGCCGGTGCAGAAGCCAAGCCGAAAGAGGACGACGTGGTGGACGCCGACTTCAAGGAAGTGAAAGACAAGTAAGATCTTCGTCAGCGCGGGTTTGCCCGCCTAGTGTACTCAACTGACTAGGCGGCAATTCGGTGCGAGGATTCGCCGGGCAGATGCTGTTGCAGCACTGTTCGGCGTTTTCGCTTAAACAACAGGGTGCAGAAAAGATGGCGAAGCGTGATTTTTACGAAATACTGGGTGTTGCGAAAAACGCTACTGATGATGAAATCAAGAAGGCGTATCGCAAGCTCGCAATGAAACATCATCCGGACCGTAATCCGGATAGCAAAGGTGCGGAAGACAAATTCAAAGAGGCGAAAGAAGCCTACGAGATGCTGACTGATCCGCAAAAGCGCGACGCCTATGATCGCTACGGCCATGCGGGCGTCGACCCTAACATGGGCGGCGGTGGTGGCGGTGGCGGCGGCTTTGCCGATGCATTTGGCGACATCTTCGGCGATATCTTCGGCGGCGGCGGTGGCCGCGGCGGTCGTGGCGCCGGTCCGCAGGTGTATCGCGGCGCCGATTTGCGCTACAACCTCGAAATCACGCTGGAACAAGCCGCACACGGCTTCGACACCACTATCCGCGTGCCTAGCTGGGATGAGTGCGAACCCTGCCACGGCAGCGGCGCCAAGCCCGGTACGGAACCGATCACTTGCCCGACTTGCGGCGGTCACGGCCAGGTCAGGATGCAGCAGGGCTTTTTCAGCATCCAGCAGACTTGTCCGAAATGTCACGGCAACGGCAAGATCATTCCTGAGCCATGTACATCCTGCGCCGGCGCCGGCCGTATCAAGCGCAACAAGACACTGGAAGTGAAAATCCCGTCCGGCATCGACGACGGCATGCGGATTCGCTCTTCCGGCAACGGCGAGCCAGGCATGAACGGCGGGCCGACCGGCGACCTGTATGTGGAAATCCACATCAAGCCGCACGCGGTATTCCAGCGCGAAGGCGACGATCTCCATTGCGAAATGCCGATCTCGTTTGCCAAAGCTGCTTTGGGCGGTGAAATCGAAGTGCCGACATTGAACGGTAAAGCGTCCTTCACGATCCCCGACGGCACCCAGTCCGGCAAGACCTTCCGTCTGCGCAGCAAGGGCATCAAGGGCGTGCGCTCGGGTTATGCCGGCGATCTGTTCTGTCACGTTGTGGTGGAAACGCCGGTCAAGCTGAGCGACAGGCAGAAGGAATTGCTGCAGGAGTTCGAGCAACTGACCAGCGAGGGCGGCGCCAAACACAGCCCGCAGAGCAAATCCTGGAAAGACAAGGTAAAAGAGTTTTTCGAGTAAGCACGTCTGCTCTGGACCCTCTTAAAAGCCGTCAACCGTGCAAGGTTGGCGGCTTTTTTTTTACGTCTTGCCCGTGTTGCTTTAACTGATGGTCCGGCGCTGATTAACAAATTCTTTATTGCATAATTTTGTTCTGCTCTCTATTCTGTATAGTGTAATAATAAAACGATCGTTCTTTTATTTGCGGTCAATACAAACCCATATTCAAACCATAGGGGGAGACATGAAAGTAGTTGCTCGTTTGAAACGTGCAGGGGCTTGTGCCTGCGTATTTTCTGCGCTGGTGTTGGCGCAGAGCGCATTTGCGCTGGATGTAGCCGGCGTCAAGATCGACGAAACAGCCAAAGTCGGCAATCAGGACTTGAAGCTCAACGGCGCCGGAATCCGCTATAAAGTCATCTTTAAGGTCTATACCGCTGCATTATATTTATCCGAGAAGAAAGCCACGGTGCCGGACGTGCTGGCTGCGCCTGGGGCACGGCGTCTCGAGCTGGTCATGTTGCGCGACGTCAGCAGCGAAGACTTCAGCCGCGCTTTCATGGCAGGCATCCAAAACAATGTGGATAAAGCCGACAAATCGAAGATCATCAATCAGTTGCTGAAATTTGGTGAATTGTTTGCTTCGATTCCAGAGCTGAAAAAGGGCGACGTGTTGACGACCGACTGGATTCCAGGGGTCGGCACGCAGATTCACTTCAACGGCAAACCTGTGTCCGAGACCTTGCCCGATCAGATTTTCTATAACTCCTTACTGAAAATCTGGTTGGGCGAAAAGCCGGCCGACAGCAAATTGAAACTCTCCTTGCTAGGTCAGCCGGGATAGGTAAGGCCTAAGGGAATAGCGACTATCGGCCGAAAAGAGGATAAAAGCCGATGGGATTTGCCAAGTTTCTATAAAATGAGGTCCAGGATGTCGTGCATGTATTGTAAAAATAACATGCGGATGGAACTTTATTGAATAGAAACCGATGACAGCAAACAACAAGCAATCCCTGACCCGAGAAGACCTTTTCCAGAGAAACCGTGAGTGGGCGGCGGCAATCACCGCCCGTGATCCGGATTTTTTTAAAATACTGGCGTCGCAGCAGGCGCCAGAGTATTTCTGGATTGGGTGTTCCGACAGCAGGGTGCCGGCAAATGAATTGCTGGGCTTGCTGCCGGGTGAGTTATTCGTGCACCGCAATATCGCCAACGTGGTTGCGCACAGCGATCTGAATTGTTTGTCGGTATTGCAGTTTGCGGTTGATGTACTGAAGGTAAAACATGTTTTTGTGGTTGGCCATTACGGCTGTTCCGGCGTTCATGCCGCGCTGACCAAGCGCCGCGTCGGACTGGCCGACAACTGGCTGCGCTATGTCGAGGACGTGCATCAGAAACATGAGCGCTACCTCGGGGAAGCATTGCCGGAAAGCGTGCGCCATGATCGCCTGTGCGAGCTCAATTCGATGGAGCAGGTCGCCAATATTTGCCGCACCACGATCGTTCAGGATGCCTGGGAACGCGGGCAGCCCCTGACCATTCATAGCTGGGTGTATGGCGTGCGGGACGGCTTGTTGCGCGATCTGGGAGTCACCGTCAGCTGCATGTCCGATCTGGACCGGGGCATGGCGGCAAGCCTGAAGCGCTACGAAGATTAAGATTTTCGGTGTTCGCGATGGTGTTGCTTGTATTTCTCAGCAATCGCAATCACTAAATAAAAAAAGAAGCAAAAAAGACGACCGGTAAACTGGTCGTCTTTTTTCATTCAGCTGCAGGATGGGGCCATCGTGCCCACGCGTGACCGCGATAACCGGAATACAGGCAGCAATCAGACCACGATAGTCTGCGCCTCGCCCTCAGCGCGCGCGCGAATCTCGCCGATCCGGTAGACGGTTTCCCCGGCAGCTTGCAATTGCGCGATCGCAGCGTCGGCGTTTTCCTTGGCGACGATGACGGTCATGCCGATGCCGCAGTTGAAGACCCGATGCATTTCCGCGTCGGCAACCTGGCCATGCTGCTGCAGCCAGGTGAACAGCGGCGGCATGGTCCAGCTGGCGCTGTCCAATACTGCAGTCAGCGTGTCTTGCAGCACGCGTGGAATGTTTTCCACCAGGCCGCCGCCGGTAATATGCACCATGCCCTTGACCTCCATCGACTCCATCAGCGCCAGCAATGGCTTGACGTAGATGCGGGTAGGCTCCATCAGCACGTCGGCCAGCTTGCGGCCGTGAAAATCGGCATCCAGGTCGGGCTTGGCAACCTCGATGATCTTGCGCACCAGCGAATAGCCGTTGGAATGCGCGCCCGACGATGCCAGGCCCAGGACCACGTCGCCCGGCACGATCTTGGTGCCGTCGATCAGTTTGGATTTTTCAACGGCACCGACCGCGAAGCCGGCCAGATCGTATTCGCCATCCGGGTACATGCTCGGCATTTCAGCGGTTTCGCCGCCGATCAGCGCGCAACCTGCCAGCTCGCAGCCTTTGGCGATGCCCTTGATGACATCGGTGGCGCTCGGCACATCGAGTTTGCCGCAAGCGAAGTAATCGAGGAAGAACAAAGGCTCGGCGCCTTGCACCAGGATGTCGTTGACGCTCATGGCAACCAGGTCGATGCCGACCGTGTCGTGGCGTTTCAGGTGGAATGCCAGCTTCAGCTTGGTGCCGACGCCGTCGGTGCCTGATACCAGTACCGGCTCCTTGAATTTCTTGCTGATCTCGAACAAGGCGCCGAAACCGCCGATGCCGCCCATCACGCCTTCACGCATGGTGCGTTTGGCAAAAGGCTTGATTGCCTCGACCAGGGCGTCGCCAGCGTCGATATCGACACCGGCATCACGATAAGAGAGGGGAACGTTGGAAACGTTTGAAGTGGAAGTCATGATGTGATTGGCGGCAGAGGCGGTAAAATAGGAGAAATTCGGCCACGCATCGGATTGACATCGCTGTATTCAGTGCTGCTTCAGTATTGCTTCAGCGTTGTAAATCAGATCAGATAACCGGCCAAAAACAGCCAAACAAGAGGTAAAACAGCGGAAAATACGACTTTTCCAGGGTTTTGTCTTGTTTTTTTTAGCTTGTCAACCGCTTGGTTTCGGCCAGGTTATTGCGCGGTAAAAGCGGTATTTTATCAAACCGATCCATCAAACTTTCGATTCCATGCCATTTTCTTTTACCGACGAACAAAAACAAACGGCTTTGTGGCTGGGAATTGGGCTGCTGCTGGTGGCATTGATGGTCGCCTTGGGGCCGATCCTGACGCCTTTCATCGCCTCCGCCATCCTTGCCTATGCGCTTAATCCGGGGGTTGACTGGCTCTCGCGCAGGCGTATCGGCAAGTATCCCTTTCCGCGCGCCTTGGCGGTGCTGATCGTGATACTGCTGCTGGTGTTTGCGATCCTGGCAGTGATCCTGATCGTGATTCCGGTGCTGCGCAAGGAATTTCCTTTGCTGCAAGATCAGATCCCGAATTTCCTCAACAAGCTGGATGGCTTCATCGGCCCGCATTTGCAGGATTTCGGCATCAATGTGCGGCTGGATGGCACCGGCATCAAAGAGATGCTGACCAAGCAACTGTCTACCAGCGGCGATGAAATCTGGACTTCGGTACTAGCCTCGGTCAAGGTGGGCGGCACGGCCGTATTGGGCTGGCTGGCGACCATCCTGCTGGTGCCGGTGGTGCTGTTTTACCTGCTGCAGGACTGGCATGCGATCGTCGAGCGCATGAGCCGGCTGGTGCCGCGCCGCTGGCAAGGCAAGACCGGCGACATGACGCAAGAGGTGGATAGCCTGCTGGCGCAGTATTTACGCGGCCAATTACTGGTAATGTTGGTTCTGGCGATTTATTATTCGACCGGGCTGGCAATTGCCGGGTTTGATGTGGCGTTGCCGGTTGGTATTATTACCGGTCTGCTGGTATTCATCCCCTATGTCGGTTTCGGCCTGGGATTGGCGCTGGCGCTGATCGCCGCGATGTTGCAGTTCAGTGGCTGGCATGGATTGATTGCGGTTGCCATCGTGTATGGCATCGGCCAGGTGCTCGAAAGTTTTATCCTGACGCCGCGTCTGGTAGGCGAGCGCATCGGCCTGCATCCGCTGGTAGTGATTTTTGCGTTGATGGCTTTTGGCCAGCTATTCGGCTTCGTCGGCATACTGTTGGCGCTGCCATGTTCAGCGATCATGTCGGTAGTGGTCAAGCACGTCCGTGCGCACTACTTGAAAAGCAGTTTTTATAATACATAAATAAGTACCTAAAATAAGTGAATGGCGGATGCTCTTCGCTGTATCAGCAACCAGCAACCGGCTAAAGAAACAAGAAATCTGGAGCAATATGGCTCCTCAATTGATGAAGTTTAAGTAATAGTGAAGAAACAAGAATGAGGCAGCTAACGCTGGACATTACTGCGGATGAGCCGCAGACCCTGGCCACTTTTGTGGTCGGGCAGAACCAAGAAGCCTTACAGTTCTTGCAGCGTCTGGTCGCGCCTTCGACAAAATCCCTCACCGCACCGGGTGACCGTTTTGTCTACCTGTGGGGCCAGGCCGGCGCCGGCAAAAGCCATGTGCTGCAGGCACTGGCCAGCAGCACCAAAGGACGCTTGATCCACGGCCCCAACTACGATGCTGGGGCATTCAATTTTTCGCCGGATGTACCCGGCTACCTGATTGACGACTGCGATAAATTATCGGCCGACGACCAGATCGAAGCTTTTAACCTGTTCAACCAGATTCGCGAGCATGGCGGCTGGCTGGTCACCAGCGGCGCATTGCCGCCGTCCGAGCTGAGCGTGCGCGAAGACCTGCGGACGCGCCTCGGCTGGGGCTTGATTTATCAACTGCACGGTTTGAGCGATGAAGAAAAAATCGCCGCGCTGACGCATGCGGCGCAAGCGCGCGGCCTGCATCTGTCGAGCGGCGTGTTACCCTATCTGATTACGCATTTCCGGCGCGATATGCGGTCTTTATCGGCCATGCTGGACGAGCTGGACCGCTATTCGCTGGAGACCCAGCGCCCTATAACGCTGCCCTTGCTACGCAGCTTGCTGCAACTCGAATCCGAAGATAAACAATCACTATGAAGCTGGCACCATGAACCTGGCCCTATTCGACCTTGACCACACGCTGCTGCCTGTCGACTCCGACTATGAATGGGGGCAATTCCTGGCGCGCATCGGCGCTGTCGATCCGGACGCCTTTGAAAAGAGCAATGCGGAATGGTTTGCCCAATACCAGGCCGGCACGCTGGATCCGGTCAAATACCTGGAATTCGCGTTCGGCACGCTGTCGAAATTTCCGCGCAAGCAGCTCGACGCCTGGCATGAACAATTCATGGCGCAAGTGATCGAGCCGCAAATTACCCCGGCGGCGCGCGCCTTGCTGCAAAAGCATCAGGATGCCGGCGACCTGGTGGCGATAGTGACGGCGACCAACAGCTTTGTGACCGAGCCGATCGCCAAGGCCTTGGGCGTCGATTTCCTGATCGCCTCGGACCCGGAAACCACCGGCGACGGCGAGATTACCGGCAAGCTGGCCGATACGCCGACTTACGGCCCCGGCAAAGTCATCCATACCCATGCCTGGCTGGCGACCATGGACATGACGCTGGCCAGTTTCCCGCGCAGTTATTTCTATAGCGATTCGCACAACGACCTGCCGCTGCTGCTGCTGGTCACCGATCCTATTGCCACCAACCCCAACGCCCTGTTGAAAGCGCATGCAAGCGCACACGGCTGGCCTATCCTGAATTTATTCGACGCGCAATGATCAAGAAGCTGATTCGCTCCATCCTTGGGAAAAAGAAAAAAGATCCCACCAAACCGTTGATACTCGGCCCGAAACAGCACGGCATCGATCCGAAACTGGTGTCCTCCAATGCGATACGTGTCACCAAGACGCTGCAGGATGCCGGCTATAAAGCCTTCATCGTCGGCGGTGCGGTACGCGATCTGCTGCTGGGCGTGAAACCGAAGGATTTCGACGTCGCCACCAACGCCACGCCGGAACAGGTGAAACGTTTGTTCCGGCGCGCTTTCATCATCGGCAAGCGGTTCCAGATCGTGCATGTGATGTTTGGCCAGGATCTGCTCGAAGTCACCACTTTCCGCGGCGCTTCATCGGACGGCTCGCCGAAAGACGAGCACGGCCGCGTCTTGCGCGACAACACCTTCGGCGAGCAGCACGAAGATGCGGTGCGGCGCGATTTCACGATCAATGCGATGTACTACGATCCAGCCACCGAGAGCGTGCTCGATTACCACGGCGGCATAGCCGATATCCGCGCCAAGACCTTGCGCATCATCGGCGAGCCGGAAGCCCGTTTCCGGGAAGACCCGGTGCGCATGCTGCGTATTGTGCGTTTCGCCGCCAAGCTGAAATTTACGATCGATCCGGCCACCCGGGCGCCGATACCGGTGATGGCGGCGTTGATCGATAACGTCCCGGCGGCGCGGGTATTCGATGAGATGCTGAAGCTGCTGATGAGCGGCCATGCGCTGGCTTGCCTGCAGCAATTGCGCAAGGAAGGCCTGCATCACGGTTTGCTGCCCTTGCTCGATGTGGTGCTGGAGCAGCCGCTGGGCGAGAAATTCGTCACGCTGGCGCTGGCCAATACCGACGTCCGCGTGCAACAAGGCAAGCCGGTTTCACCCGGCTTCCTGTTCGCCTCCTTGCTGTGGCATCAGGTGCTGGAAAAGTGGACTGCCTACAAGGCGGCCGGCGAATTCCCTATCCCGGCGCTGCATCTGGCCGCCGACGATGTCCTGGAAGCGCAAACCGATAAACTGGCCTTGCAACGCAAGATCGCCTCCGACATGCGTGACATCTGGGCCATGCAGCCGCGCTTTGAACGGCGGGTCGGCAAGGCTCCATACAAGCTGCTGGAGCATCTGCGGCTGCGGGCCGGTTACGATTTCCTGTTGTTGCGCTGCGCCTCGGGCGAGATCGATAGCGAAATCGGCGAGTGGTGGACCGCTTTCATGGAAGGCGACGGCGCTGAACGCGAAGTGCTGCTGGCGCAAAAACCGAAAGTGGCGGCTGAAGCTGCGCCGCCCAAAAAGCGTCCGCGCCGGCGTGGAGCGCGCAGCGGCGCCAAGACCGCCGCTGCGGGCGGCCGCAGCAATGACGACCAAGGTGGTCAATGACCGCGATGTCTTCTGCCACCTCGTCCGCCGCTTCCTCTGCTGCTGAAGCGGTCACGGCTTATATCGGCATCGGCGCTAATCTGGGCGATGCCAGCGCCCAGGTCCAGCGCGCCATCCTGCAACTCGGCAAACTGCCCGACACCAGCCTGGACGCACAATCCAGCTTGTTTTGCACGGCGCCGCTGGACGCCGGCGGCGACGATTACATCAACGCCGTGGCGAGGATCAAAACCCGCTTGAGCGCGCATGCCTTGCTGCAGGGCATGCAGCAGATTGAGCAGGATTTCGGCCGCCAGCGCCCTTATCCGAATGCCCCGCGCACGCTGGATCTGGATCTGCTGCTGTATGGCCAGTCGACCTTCGCGGACGCAGTGCTGACGGTGCCGCACCCGCGCATGACGCAACGCGCCTTCGTCCTGATTCCGTTATTGCAGATCGATCCCTTCATCGTCATTCCCGAGCACGGCCCGGCGCATCAGTTTGCCCCGCTGGTCGCGGATCAGGCCATCCGTAAAGTATAAGAATCTGCATGGCCGCCTGCCGGATGCGTCAGCTTCTGGCACACTGTCCTCTTGAGGCATGCAACACTTCACTCTTAGATATGAATTTAGATAGCTACAAGTACATCGTCGTAGAAGGCCCGATCGGGGTCGGCAAGACCACGCTGGTGAACAAGATCGCCATGCACCTGGGCGCCAAAGTCTTGCTGGAACAGCCGCAGGCCAATCCCTTCCTGGAAAAATTCTACCGCGACGCGCCGCGTTACGCGCTGTCGACACAAATGTTCTTCCTGTTCCAGCGCCTCAACCAGCTGCGCGAATCGGCGCAGAATGACTTGTTCGACAGCCCCAGCCATCTGGTCGCCGATTTCATGCTGGCCAAGGATCCGATTTTCGCCGGCCTGACGCTGGCCGACGAAGAGCTCAAGCTGTACCAGCAAATGTACGAGCATTTGCGGCCGCAGGTGGCGACGCCGGACCTGGTGATTTACCTGCAAGCCGAGCCGGAAACCTTGGGCGAGCGCATCAAGAAGCGCGGCATCGAGATGGAAGCCGCGATCTCGCAAGAATACCTGGCGCGCCTGTGCGAAAGCTACAGCCGCTTCTTTTACCACTATGACGATGCGCCGCTGCTGATCGTCAACAACGAACACCTGGACCTGGCCGGCAACGAAGCCGATTTCAGCTTACTGCTGGCCCGCATCGACGGCATGCGCGGCAAGCGTGAATTTTTCAATCGTGGAGAATGACAATGGCAGGATATATACAGGGCAGTGATCCGGCGGCGCAATCAGCTAGCCGCGGCAAACCGATCACCATCCCGGCCCTGCAAGCCTTGCGCGAAAAGGGTGAAAAAATCACCATGCTGACTTGCTACGACGCCAGCTTTGCCGCCTTGATGGATCGCTGCGGCGTTGAAACCCTGCTGATCGGCGATTCGCTCGGCATGGTTTGCCAGGGCCACAACTCGACCTTGCCGGTCACCATGCAAGACATCGTCTATCACACCGCCAGCGTGGCGCGCGGCAACCGTACTGCGCTGGTGCTGGCCGACCTGCCGTTCGGCACTTACGCCACGCCGGAAAGCGCGTTCGAGAATGCGGTGCCGGTGATCCAGGCTGGCGCGCAAATGGTCAAGATCGAAGGCGGCGCCTGGCTGGCGCCCACCGTGCGTTTCCTCACCGAACGCGCGATTCCGGTCTGCTGCCATCTCGGCCTGACGCCGCAATCGGTGCATCAGATGGGCGGCTACAAGGTACAGGGCAAGTCGAGCGCGGCAGCCGAACAGTTGAAAGCCGACGCCCTGGCGCTACAGGAAGCGGGCGCCAGTTTGCTGGTGCTGGAAGCGATTCCGGCGGCGCTGGGCAAGGAAGTCAGCGACCTGTTGCGGATTCCGACCATCGGCATCGGCGCTGGCCCGGACTGCTCCGGCCAGGTACTGGTGATGCACGACCTGATGGGCGTTTTCCCCGGCCACAAGGCGCGCTTCGTGAAAGACTTCATGCAGGGCCAGACCAGCATCGATGCGGCCGTGCTGGCGTATGTCAGCGCGGTCAAGGACAAGTCTTTTCCGGCGCCTGAACATTGCTTCTGAGTTTGCCTGGAATCAGGGCTTGAATCGAAAACGGCGCCCTCATCCGGCGCCGTTTGTAGTTGATGCAGCTGACGCGCATGCCGCCTGATATTAATGCTGCTTGCCGTTGCTTCCCTGCGCCAGCGTTTGCAGCGGCGGCGGCGGGTTCTCGGTGCTCAGTCCTGGCGGCGGCAAAACCACCAGCGGTACGCTGCGCGAGCCTTGTGCCGACAGCACATTGGCGGTGGTTTCCGGATTGGCATTCCAGACCGGATCGGCGATGCCGTCGAACACGCTTTTGAGCTGCTTGCCCCAGTTTTCCCGAATCATCTGGAAGTACTGGTTCTTTTCGCCGATCGTGACAAAGCGGGTGACTGCCAGCGTATCGTTTTCATACAGCAGCATATCCAGCGGCAAGCCCACCGAAACATTGGAGCGCAGAGTGGAGTCCATCGAAATCAGCGCACATTTTGCCGCCTCGTCCAGCGATGAGGCGGGCGTGACGACGCGGTCAAGTATCGGCTTGCCGTACTTCGATTCGCCGATCTGGAAGTAGGTGTTTTCGTTGTGCGATTCGATGAAATTGCCGGCCGAATAAATCTGGAACAGGCGGCAACGCTCGCCCTTGATCTGGCCGCCGAAAATAATGCTGACGTTGAAATCGATGCCGAATTTTTCCAGTGCCGCCGCTTCGCGCTCATGCACGGTGCGGATCGCCTCGCCGACAATTTGCGCAGCTTCGTACATCGAGTCTACCGTCCAGATGGTCTTGCCGGCGGCGTTCACGCGCTCGCCGATGAGTTCCTTGATCGACTGTGAAATAGACAGGTTGCCGGCAGTCATGAAGACCATCAGGCGTTCGCCCGGGTTTTCGAACACGCTCATCTTGCGCGCGATGGCGACGTGGTCGACTCCCGCATTGGTGCGGGAGTCGGAAAGGAAAACCAGGCCGGAATCGAGGCGCAGGGCTACGCAGTAAGTCATGATGTGTGAGAAAAATACAAAGTCGAGATTTTACAGGAAGCCAAATCGGTATCCTGGTCAGATTGCCACAGTTTATTGGGTACGTAACAAGTTTTCACGAATTAATCGTGCATCAATCGTGAATCAAGGCATGCCGGCTCATTGATCTGATGGCAATGCGGAAACATTAACCTGCACAGTCAATGTTTCGTCGCCGCCGCCGCGCCTTACCCCGCGTACCGGTGCAGCCGAATCGTAATCCCGTCCAATCGCCAATCTGCAATAGTTGTTGCTGGCAAAGCAGGCATGGGTCACATCGATACTGATCCAGCCGGAAAAATCATTTTCCTCTACCCATACGTCCACCCAGGCATGGCTTTCCGCATGACTGGTGTTGCCGGGATCGATATAGCCGGATACGTAGCGCGCCGGAATGCCAGCCGTGTGGCAGCAAGCCAGAAACAGGTGGGCGTGATCCTGGCAGACTCCTTGTCCCAGGGCCAGCGCATCGTCGGCGCTGCTGGTCACCGCAGTTGATCCGCTCTGGTAGGCCACGGCAGCACAGATCGCCTGCGCCAGGTCCAGCAGTTGGGTGTTGCCGGCGCCAGCCTGCAGGTGCCGGTGCGCGAAATCCATGACGGCGACGGTGGGCTGCGTCAGTTGCGTCGGCACCGTAAATACCAACGGCGAAAATTCGCCCGGTTGCGGCAGGCGGCCCAGATGCAAGGGCGCGACCGCTACCGTGCCTTCGGCGATGATCCGCACCTCATGGTGCGGTCTGGTGATGGTCAGCGTATGGCTCAGATTGCCGAACGCGTCGGTGAAAGGATGGCGCGTACCCGAGCTGCGGATATTCCAGGCCAGGGTACGCTGCTGCACTTCCGCGCGCGGCGTCAGCCGCAGCTGCTGAATCGTGTAGGTCAGCGCCGCGGTGTAGTGATAAACCGTTTCATGCCGGATGGTCAGTAGCATGTCAGGCATCAGGTATTGAGGGGCACCAGGAAATCGCGGCTGATGCGATTGCCGAGTTCAAAAATACGCTCGAAGAACTGCGTCAGGTAATCATGCAACCCGGCGTCCAGAATTTCATCGAGACTGCTGAACTTGAGATCGGCATGCAGCTTTCCGGCAAAACGCTCGGTGTCGGCAGAAATGTCGTTGTGCACATGCTTCAGATTGCCGACCACCTGCGTCATGCAGGCCAGCAATGAACGCGGCATGTCCGGCCGCAGGATCAGCAAATCAGCCACGCGGGCCGGCGTGATCACGTCGCGGTACACCTTGCGGTAGATTTCAAAGCCGGATACCGAACGCAGGATCGCCGCCCAGTAGTAGAAATCGACCTGCGGTTCGGCGATCGCATCCTTGCGTTCCTCAGCGTGCCGCTGCTCGACGCTTTGCTGCTGGCCGTTCTGGTGATTCTTCTTGTACGTGCCTTCTTTCGCCCCATGGAATTTGACGTCGATGATGCGCGCGGTATTGTCGGCGCGCTCCAGGAATGTGCCCAGGCGAATGAAGTGAAACGCTTCGTCTTTGAGCATGGTGCCGATGGTCACTCCGCGCGACAGATGCGAACGGTGCTTTACCCACTCGAAAAATTCGCTCGGATTGCGCTCCAGCGCATCGGTCTGCAAGTAACCCTGCATCTTGATCCAGGTGGCATTCTGGATTTCCCAGGCTTCGGTAGTGAGTGCGCCGCGCACCGCGCGGGCGTTCTCGCGCGCCTGTTTCAGGCAGGATGCGATCGAGGAGGAATTGCTCGGATCGCGCACCATGAAATCAATCACGTCTTTTTGCGTCAGCAGGCTATGTTTTTTGTCGAAAGCCTGCTGCAGTTCTGAAATGCCGAGGATCGCGCGCCAGCCGATTTCCGCATCTTCAACCGATTGCGGCAACAGCCCGGTTTGCACGTGCACATCCAGCATGCGTGCTGTGTTTTCTGCCCGCTCGGTGTAGCGGGACATCCAGAATAAATGATCGGCGGTACGACTGAGCATGTTATTTCTCCAGAATCCAGGTGTCTTTGGTGCCGCCGCCTTGGGACGAATTGACCACCAGCGAACCTTCCTTGAGAGCGACGCGGGTCAGGCCGCCGCGCACCAGGGAGACATTTTTTCCAGACAGCACAAACGGCCGCAGGTCCAGGTGGCGCGGCGCGATGCCGGATTCGACATAGGTCGGGCAAGCCGATAAAGCCAGGGTAGGCTGGGAAATATAGCCGTCCGGCTTGGCGATCACGCGCTGGCGGAAGTCTTCGATTTCCTGCTTGGTGGAAGCCGGTCCGACCAGCATGCCGTAACCGCCGGCGCCATGCACTTCCTTGACGACCAGGTCCTTGAGGTTATCCAGGGTGTACTGCAAATCTTCTTTTTTGCGGCACTGGTAAGTCGGGACATTGTTCAGGATCGGCTTCTCCGACAAATAAAACTGGATCATGTCCGGCACGAACGGGTACACCGATTTGTCATCGGCGACACCGGTGCCGATGGCGTTGGCCAGCGTGACATTGCCGGCCCGATACACCGACAGCAGGCCGGGCACGCCCAGCGACGAATCGGGGCGGAAGGCGAGCGGATCGAGATAGTCGTCGTCGATCCGGCGATAAATCACGTCGACCCGTTTCGGGCCGCGCGTGGTGCGCATGTAGACCGCGTTATCGTTGACGAACAGATCCTGGCCTTCGACCAGTTCCACGCCCATTTGCTGCGCCAGGAAAGCATGTTCGAAATAGGCCGAGTTATACATCCCCGGCGTCATCACCACCACGGTCGGATCGGTAACGCCAACCGGCGCCACCGAGCGCAGATTGTCCAGCAGCAGGTCAGGATAGTGATCGACCGGTGCAATCTTGTGGCGCAAGAATAATTCGGGGAACAGCCGCATCATCATCTTGCGGTTTTCCAGCATGTAGGACACGCCCGACGGTACCCGCAGATTATCTTCCAGCACGTAAAACTCGCCCTGGCCGGCACGTACGATATCGACCCCGGCAATATGCGCATAGATATCGGAAGCGACCGAGATGCCCTGCATTTCCGGGCGATACTGGGCGTTGCGGAAAATCTGCTCGGCGGGGATCACGCCTGCCTTGACGATGTTCTGGCCATGATAGATATCGTGGATGAACATGTTGAGCGCCTTGACGCGCTGTATCAGGCCGGCTTCAAGTGTGGCCCACTCCTGCGCATGGATGATGCGCGGAATGATGTCGAAGGGGATCAGACGTTCGGTGCCGGCGTCGTTGCCATAGACGGCAAAGGTAATGCCGACGCGGCGGAAAATCAGGTCGGCTTCAGCGCGTTTGCGGGCGATGGTTTCAGCGGTCTGAGCTTTGAGCCAATTGGAAAATTCATCATAGTGCGGGCGCACCGACGATTTGCCATCGGAATACATTTCATCGAAAAAATTTGCCATGATCTTGCTTTGCTGTGGTTTGATCGGAAACTATCAAGTAGCTATCAAGAAGCGTGCCCGTAGCGAGCTGTTGTTGCCTGGATTGCCGATTTAACCGTTATCTATCAGATATCAACTTACTCAAAAACCAACATGCGATCTTGCTTTTTGAATAAATCTTGTTTTCGGCAATGCTACGTTCGCTCTTAGCAAATTTTGCGTAATCTGGTTGGCGTCCTCCCTCATGTCTTGATGGCAGAAATGTGTATGTCAAATGCCGCTCAACTCGCCTCTACCCATGGCGTCGGCGCCGGCACGGCGCACGGTGCGGGCATGTCGATCGAAGTGAAGGCCGCCGGACTGACGATTTCAAGATACTCCATGTCTTTCGAGTAGTCGAATAAAAAATGCACTATGCCAGGGCGTTGGTGCACGCAGTCGCCGGCCTTGACCAGCGTTTCCTTATCGTCGTACATGAAACGGGCCCAGCCCTTGAGCATGTAGACGATATGGAAATTGGCTTCATGCCGGTGCCAGCCGGTGCCTACTTCGGGCGCCATATTGGCTTTCACCAGATGCGCCACCACCTGGCCGCCAGTGGCGGCGGCAATCCCGAGATCGCGATACAGGAAAAAATCACGCAGGCCGCCGGCTTCGAATTCGGTGTCGCCCTCGCGGACATGCGAGAACGAAGTGAGCGGGCTGGTTGTAGTGCTGGTATCCATCGCAGCTATCCTTTCGCAGTGGGCGGGCGCAGTTGGCAAGCACAGTTGACAAGACATGCCGTTTCTCAAAACTCTACATCGAGTTCATTGATATCGTCCGGTTCCAGCTTGGCCGCCTTGATCCATTCCTGCATTTCCGGCAACGCTATGATGCGCTTGCAATAGGCGCTGCAGACGGAATCCAGTTTTACATCGTAGGTCAAAAACCGGCTCGCCACCGGCGCATACATGGCATCGGCCATCGAGCGTTCGCCAAACAGGAACGGTCCGCCGTAGGTCGCCAGGCATTGTTTCCAGATGGTGGTGATGCGCTTGATGTCGGCTTCGGCGCGCGACCACACCTTGAAGTCGGGGAAATGCGCTTTGATGTTCATCGGCAGCGCCGAACGCAAGGCGCTGAAGCCCGAATGCATTTCGCCGCAGATCGAACGGCAGTGCGCGCGCGCGGCACGGTCCGCCGGCAGCAGTCCGGCCTTGGGCCGGATTTCATGCAGATATTCGCCGATAGCCAAGGTATCCCACACCACGATATTGCCGTGGTACAGGCAAGGCACCAGGATCGACGACGACAGCAGCAGGATTTCGGCGCGCGCATCCGGATCCTCCGGCGAGATCGGGTTTTCCTGGAACTCAAGACCGGAAAATCGCGTCATCAGCCAGCCGCGCAACGACCATGACGAATAATTTTTGCTGGTAATGCTCAATGTGGTCTTAGGCATGGCAATATTCTTCCGTATTGGATCGAAAGCATTTTTGATTGGCAAACCGTTTCAAAGTCACTGAGCAAAGGCCGTGCCAGAGATATGGGCATGGATATTGCACCTGCTAGGTTTGCCGGCATGCGACGCCTGCCGCGCGTTCGCACTCTTAAATGAACGGCTAACAGGCCCCAATAACAGGGTAGTCCCATGACAGAAATTTACCAGGCGTATCAGGGTTATGCGGACCTTAGCGATCCGATGCGCGCGTTGGCTGGCGCTGCCGCACCGATGTTGGGCTACAAGTGGCAGGGATGGCCTGACAGCCTGGCATTGCGCAGGCTGGCGGCGGCCTGCGAAGTCTTCTCGTGCACCCGGTTGACGCATCGACGCCCTGCATTCGGGATAAGCAGCGTGGAAGAGAATGGCTGCACGGTTTCGGTGCATGAAGAAGTGATCGAGCGGACGCCGTTCTGTACCTTGTTGCGTTTCAGCAAGGAAAGCACGGCAACGCAGCCGCGGATACTTTTGGTGGCGCCGATGTCGGGACATTTCGCGACACTGCTGCGCGGCACCGTGGCCACGCTCCTGCGCGATCACGATGTGTATATCACCGACTGGCACAACGCGCGCGACGTGGCTTTGAGCGACGGCCGTTTCGGCGTCGACGAATATGTCGCGCACTTGATCCGTTTCATCGAAAAAATCGGCCCCGGCGCGCATCTGGTGGCGGTCTGCCAGCCGGCTGTGGCGGCGCTGGCGGCGGTATCGCTGATGGCCGCCGAACGACATCCGGCGCAGCCGTCCAGCATGACATTGATGGCCGGTCCCATCGATACCCGCATCAATCCGACGGCGGTCAATCACCTGGCGAAAAGCAAACCCATCGCCTGGTTCGAAGACAACCTGGTCAGCACTGTGCCCGGGCGCTACGTCGGCAGTCAGCGCCAGGTGTATCCCGGTTTCCTGCAACTGAATGCGTTCATGAACATGAATCCGGAGCGTCACCTCAAAGCGTTTCAGAACCTGTACAACTATCTGGTGGAAGGCGAAGACGATAAGGCCAATGCCATCAAGACTTTTTACGCCGAGTATTTCGCCATGTCGGATCTGGCGGCGGAGTTTTACCTGGAAACCGTGCAAAGCGTGTTCCAGAATCACGCTTTGCCGCTGGGCCAAATGCAGGCGTTAGGGCGTACCATCGAACCGGCGGCGATACGCCGGACCGCGCTGTTTACCGTGGAGGGAGAGAAGGATGATATCTGCGCAGTAGGCCAGACCGTGGCGGCGCAGGACATGTGCAGCAGCATACGGCCGTACATGAAGGCGCACCATGTGCAAACCGGAGTCGGACACTACGGTGTATTCAATGGCCGCCGCTGGGACAATGAAATCTATCCGCGTTTGCGGGATTTCATCCATAGCCATCATCAATATCAATAACGATTTTTGTTTTTCCGTTGGTTTTAAATGTGGCAGCCGCAGAAGTTCATGCGCTGAAGCTGAATGATTATTGATTGTCGCAGAGGATATCCATGTCAATTCACGTAGCACTCAATCATCTCACCACCTATCGTTACGAACGTCCGATCAGCCTGGGACCCCAGATCATCCGCTTGCGGCCGGCGCCGCATTGCCGCACCCGGATACTGAGTTATTCGCTGCGGATATTGCCGGAACCGCATTTCATCAACTGGCAGCAAGACCCGCAGGCCAACTATCTGGCGCGGCTGGTGTTTCCGGAAAAGGCCAGTGAATTCCGCATCGAGGTCGATCTGGTGGCCGAAATGTCGGTGCTCAATCCCTTCGATTTTTTTCTTGAGCCGTATGCCGAGAAAGTGCCGTTTTCCTACGCGCCGGAATTGCAGAACGAGCTGGAGCCGTATCGCAAGAAATTGCCGCTGACGCCGTTGCTGCAAAAATTCCTGGATCAGGTGCCGCGCGACAGAATCCGCACAGAGGATTTCCTGGTCAGCCTGAACCAGCAACTGGCGCAAATGATCAGCTATACCATCCGCATGGAACCGGGGGTGCAAACGCCGGAGCAGACTCTCGGCCTCGGTTCTGGTTCCTGCCGCGATTCGTCGTGGCTGCTGGTGCAGATACTGCGCTATCTGGGTTTGGCGGCGCGCTTCGTATCGGGTTACCTGATCCAGCTGACGGCTGACCAGAAATCGCTGGATGGTCCATCCGGACCGCAAACCGATTTCACCGACCTCCACGCATGGTGCGAGGTGTACCTGCCAGGCGCCGGCTGGATCGGCCTGGATCCAACCTCCGGCCTGTTGGCCGGGGAAGGGCATATCCCGCTGTCGTGCACGCCGGAGCCGTCGTCGGCCGCACCGGTCAGCGGCATGGTCGAGCCATGCGAAGTCGAATTCGAACACGCCATGAGCGTGCGCCGCATCTGGGAATCGCCGCGCGTCACCAAGCCGTATAGCGAGCAGCAATGGGAAGAGATCGAAGAACTGGGGCATGCCATCGACGATGACCTGGATATGCTCGATGTCCGCCTGACGATGGGCGGCGAGCC
Source organism: Collimonas sp. OK242 (assembly GCF_900107095.1). Taxonomy (GTDB): domain Bacteria; phylum Pseudomonadota; class Gammaproteobacteria; order Burkholderiales; family Burkholderiaceae_D; genus Collimonas. The sequence goes on along the minus strand of NZ_FNOR01000008.1, from coordinate 68,758 downwards.
GACTTTCGTCGCGCTCGATCATCCGGATGGCGAGGAATGGAACACGGCCGCGATGGGCCCTACCAAGAAACCGCTGGCGGCCGCACTCTATCATCGGCTGCGGCAGCAATATGCGGCGCAAGGCTTGCCGCATTTCGGCCAGGGCAAATGGTATCCAGGCGAGCAGTTGCCGCGCTGGTCGCTCAATTGCTACTGGCGGCGCGACGGCGAACCGATCTGGACCACGCCGGCATTGATTGCCGACGAAACGCAGGCGCAAGTGCAAGCCGGCGATGAGAATATCGCCGAACGTTTTCTACAAGGCGTTGCAGGGCGCCTGACGCTGGATCGCCAAAACGTGTTTGCCGCCTATGAGGATATCTACTACTACTTGTGGCGCGAGCGCCGTCTGGCGATCAACGTCGATCCGTCCGACGCGCGGCTGGATGACAAGCAGGAGCGGGCCAGGCTGGCGCGGGTCTTTTCGCAGGGCTTGCGCAAAGTCGCCGGCTACGTATTGCCGCTGGCCCGCACCAACGATGAACGCAGGTGGAAAAGCGGCAGCTGGTATTTGCGCGGCGAGTTCTGCTATCTGCTGCCTGGCGATTCGCCATTAGGCTACCGCTTGCCGCTCGATTCGCAGCCATGGGTCAAGAGCGGCGATTACCCTTACGTGCATCAGCCCGATCCTACGCAGGCATTCCCGCCGCTACCGATTGCACAGCAAATCCGCCAGCGGCTTGCGACACCGGCTTCTACCGCCGGCAAGGGCAAGACAGCCGCGGCGGATGCACCGAAATATAGTTCGGCCTTCGCCAGTGAAGCAGCGCCGGCGCCATTCGAGTCGGCCGATGCGATTGCCCGCACTGCCTTGTGCGCGGAAGTACGGCAGGGCGTGCTGTATCTGTTCATGCCGCCGCTGGCCGGGCTGGAAGATTATCTGGAACTGGTGGCGGCGATCGAAGCCACCGCCCAGGCTTTGCAGCAGCCGCTGCTGATGGAAGGTTACGAACCGCCCAACGATACGCGTCTGGGCAAGTTCAGCGTCACGCCCGACCCCGGTGTGATTGAAGTAAATATCCAGCCCATGCATAGCTGGAGCGAGCTGGTTGCCAACACTACCTATCTGTACGATGTCGCGCGCGAGACCCGTTTGACCACCGAGAAATTCATGCTCGACGGCCATCACTCCGGCACCGGCGGCGGCAACCACCTGGTGCTGGGCGGCGCCACTACCGGCGACTCGCCATTCCTGCGGCGCCCGGATCTGTTGCGCAGCCTGATCAGCTATTGGCACAACCATCCGGCGTTGTCCTATCTGTTTTCCGGCATGTTCATCGGCCCCACTTCGCAAGCGCCGCGCGTCGATGAAGCGCGCAACGATGCCGTGGTCGAGCTGGAACTGGCGTTTACCGAAATGGACCGCCAGACCGCCGCCGGCAGCTGCGCGCCATGGCTGGTGGACCGGCTGCTGCGCAATCTGCTGATCGACGTGACCGGCAACACGCACCGCGCCGAGTTTTGCATCGACAAACTGTATTCGCCCGACAGCAGCACCGGCCGCCTTGGTTTGCTGGAATTGCGCGCGTTTGAAATGCCGCCGCATGCGCGCATGAGCCTGACCCAGCAGTTGCTGCTGCGGGCGCTGGTGGCGCGCTTCTGGAAAACGCCGTACCAACCGCCGCGCCTGGTGCGCTGGGGCACCGAGTTGCACGACCGTTTCCTGTTGCCGCACTTCATCTGGCAGGACTTCTGCGACGTGATGGACGATATGCAGCAGGCCGGTTATGCGCTCAAGCCTGAATGGTTTGCGCCGCACTTCGAATTCCGTTTTCCAAAAATCGGCGATTTTGCCGTCAATGGCATCGCCCTCGAACTGCGCACGGCGCTGGAACCATGGCATGTGCTGGGCGAAGAAAGCCGCGCCGGCGGCAACGCCCGTTACGTCGATTCCTCGCTCGAGCGATTGCAGGTGAAAGTCAGCGGCATGGCGCCGGATCGTTATGTGCTGACCTGCAACGGTGTGCCCGTGCCTTTGCAGGCGACAGGGCGCGTCGGCGAGTTCGTCAGCGGCGTGCGTTACCGCGCCTGGCAGCCGCCGTCGGCCCTGCATCCGACCATCGGCATCGATTCGCCCTTGACCTTCGATCTGGTGGATACCTGGAACGGCCGCAGCCTGGGTGGCTGCCAATATCATGTGGTGCATCCGGGCGGGCGTAGCTACGAGACATTCCCGGTCAATGCTTTCGAAGCGGAAAGCCGGCGTCTGGCGCGTTATTTCCGTCTCAATCACAGCCCGGGGCAGATGCAGGTCGCTACGCCGATAGCATCCATCGAGTTCCCATTTACGTTAGACTTACGTCACTTCTGATCAAGCTTGGCAGGCATGGTGTAGAAATGCTGCAGCGCCGCTGTTTTCAGGTTGCTCTACAGCTTTTCGACATCGCTGGCGGCAGGGCTTGCATTTAAATTGTTCCAAGTGGCGCAAGCGATCGACTATGTACCGGCGTTTACTCGAAAGTTATCCTGCAGAAGCGGATCGTTACGACGAAATGCTTGAAGCCGGCGGCCGCCTGCGGCCGCACTGGCGCACCCTGATCGATCAGCTGGAAGGCCTGTCGCCAGAGATTTTGCGGCACCGCGCGCGCGAGGTGCGCGAGGCGATTGCTGCTGACGGCGTTACCTACAATGTGTACGCCGATCCGCAAGGCGCCAACCGCCCTTGGGAACTGGATTTGTTGCCGCAGATCATCTCTGCCGATGAATGGCAGACCTTGTCCGCCGCAGTAACCCAGCGTGCGCGCCTGCTCAACGCGGTGCTGGCCGATCTGTACGGCCCGCAAACACTGCTTTCCGAAGGACTGTTGCCGCCGGCATTGGTATTCGGCCAGCATGGCTACTTGTGGCCATGCCGCGGCATAGAACCGCCGGCAGGCATACATTTGCACCTGTACGCGATCGATCTGGCACGCTCGCCGGATGGCCATTGGTGGGTCATGTCGGATCGCACCCAGGGGCCTTCGGGCGCCGGATATGCCTTGCAGAACCGGCAGATCATGTCGCGCGCAATGCCGGATACGGTGCGCGACATGCATGTCCAATCCCTGCTGAAATTTTTCCACACGCTGCACGACAGCCTGAACACGCTGGCGCCGGCCGGCGGCGAGCCGCCGCTGGTGGTGTTGCTGACGCCGGGGCCGTATAACGAAACCTATTCCGAGCACGCCTTCCTGGCGCATACCCTGGGCTTCCCGCTGGTCGAAGGGGCCGACCTGATGGTGCGCGGCGACATGGTGTACCTGAAGACGCTGAGCGGTTTGCGGCGCGTCCATGCGATCCTGCGGCGGCTGGACGACGATTATTGCGATCCGCTCGAATTGCGTGCCGATTCAGCCCTCGGCATTCCCGGATTGGTGCAGGCGGCGCGCCTCGGCAATGTGCTGATCGCCAACTCGCTCGGCAGCGGCGTACTCGAATCCGGCGCCTTGCACGGCTTCCTGCCAGCCATCTGCGAACGCTTGCTGGGCCAGCCGCTGGCGCTGCCGGCGGTGGCGTCGTGGTGGTGCGGCGAAAAGCCGGCGCTCGATTACACCCTGGCCAATCTGGAGCAGCTGGTGATCATGCCGGCGTTTCCATCGATGCGCATGCAACCGGTCTATGGCCACAGCCTGAACGCGCAAGCGCGCCAGCGCCTGGTCGACAGCTTGCTGGCCCAGCCGCACGCCTATGTGGCGCAGGAATGGGTGCGCCTGTCGCAGGCGCCGGTATTGTCGCGCAGCGGCGAATATCGCTTGATGAGCCGCGCGGTGAGCCTGCGGGTATTCGTGGTCGCCGCTGCCGACGGCAGCTACCATGTGATGCCGGGCGGCTTGACGCGGGTCGCCCCGCGCCAGCGCAAGGATGTGGTGTCGATGCAGCAGGGCGGCGCCAGTAAAGATGTGTGGGTGTTGAGCCAGGTGCGGCCGGAGGTGGGCGAAGCGAGCGCGCCATTGGCAGCGCCGTTAGACGTCATCGATGCGCGGCAGCGCGCACTGGATACGATATGCAGCACCGTCGATATTTCGTCGCATGCCGGCGAAAACCTGTTCTGGATGGGGCGTTACGCCGAGCGCTGCGACAACCTGGCGCATCTGCTCAGGGCGACTCTGCAACGCAGCACCGATCTGCAGGGTGAAGCGCGCGAGATTTTCTACCAGCTCTGTGAAATCTGCCGCGGCCTCGGGATTGTCTTACCAAGCGCGTCGCCGACAGCACGGCCAACCGTCAACGCCATGCAACAGGGCCTGATTGCCGCCGTCGTCGATCCCGCCGCGAGCGTCGGCATCGCCGCCAATCTGCGCCATTTGCATCATTGCGGCTACCAGGTGCGCGAACACCTCTCGCTCGATAACTGGCAGGCGCTCAATCGCATGCCTGGCCTGACGGCGGACAGCGGTGGCCAGGCCGGCGTGACGCCTGCCGCCGCGCTGGCCATGCTGAACAACGTGATCCAGGCTTGCGCCGGCCTGGCCGGACACGCGCTGGACGATATGACGCGCGACGAAGGCTGGCATTTCCTGATGCTGGGCCGGCACATAGAACGCATGACCCATCTGGCGTCCTTGTTCGGCCAGTTCCTGCGGCTGCCGGCGGAGCGCCAGAACAAGACCTTGCCGTGGTTGCTGGAGTCGGCCAACAGCGTGGTCACTTATCGCGTGCGCTATCGACGGGCGCCGGAATGGCTGCCGGTATTGCATCTGCTGGTGTTCGACGTCAGCAATCCGCATGGCATCGCATTCCAGTTCCATATGCTGGAGCGCTATCTGAGCGATATCGCGCAACAGCTCGGCACCCTCAACATGGATACGCCGGCACATTTATCGGCCTTGCTGCGCGAATTTGCGTTACAGGACTTAAGCCATGATTCCTTGTTTGTGGCAGATGCGCATGCGCGTCTGGTGCAACTGATGCGCGATGCGATTGCCGGCGCTTTTTCCCTGTCCGACGAATTGGCCCGGCATTTCTTCACGCCCCTGAACGCACCGGTGAGCCAGGGAGTGTCATGATGGGCGAGCACCCTAGCTACACCTATCACATTCGTCACGATACGCACTATGCGTATTCGCAAGCAGTGCGCTTGTCGCATCAGATGCTGCGCCTGACGCCGCGTTCGCTGCCATGGCAAACCTGTACTTCGCATGGCATCAGCATTACGCCCGAACCGCAAAACCTGCGATTGCTGCTGGATGGTTTCGGCAATCCGATGCAATCGTTTTCGCTGGAAAGCGACCATACCGATCTGCGCGCGCTGGCTGAATCCTGGGTGACGCTGACGCCGCGTCAATTGCCTTCAGTCACGCCAGCCTGGGAGCAGGCGCGTGCCGCGCTCGCGTATCACGCGGGCCAGTTCTTGCTGCCGGACGATCTGGAAGCCACGCGTTACCTGTTTGAATCGGCGCACGTGCGGATCAAGCGCGAGCTGCTGGCTTACGCCGCAGAATCGTTTACGCCTGGGCTGCCTTTGCTGGCAGGAATAGAAGCCTTGATGACGCGGATTTTCCAGGAATTCACTTTCGATCCGCTGGCCACCACGGTATCCACGCCGGTCACCGAGGTGTTTGCTACCCGGCGCGGCGTCTGCCAGGATTTCGCGCACTTCATGCTGTCCTGCCTGCGCTCATTGGGTTTGGCGGCGCGCTATGTCAGCGGCTACCTGCTGACCGAACCGCCGCCGGGACAGCCGCGTTTGATCGGCGCGGACGCTTCGCATGCCTGGGTGTCGGTATATTGCCCAAGCTTCGATGGCCAGCCCAGCAGCTGGATAGATGCCGATCCGACCAACGGCATCTTCCCGGACACCAGCCACATCACGCTTGGCTGGGGCCGCGATTTTCTCGACGTCTCACCCTTGCGCGGCGTGCTGATCGGCGGCGGCCAGCAAACCATGGAGGTGGCGGTGACGGTACTGCCGGCGCATGAGGCGCCGGGGTTCGGGTTCGCTGCTTGAGGCTGCAGGATTTTGCAGGTGCGGTTAACAAGCAAGCGATCCGGAACTGAGATTACAGTGCAACGCTTCAGAAGTCGCAGTGTCGAGGCTCAGCGAATCTTTACTCATCCTTATCGTTAAGCCGGTCACGACATGGCATAAGCCATCGCTTAAATTAATTGTGTTTTTAATAAAACAGTTGACTGTGTGATACGTCGTATCTACATTCACAGTCATGAAACTCCTTCCCAAACATTCATGCGCCGCCTTGCTCCTCTTCGGAGCCACGTCTTTTGCATCGGCAGAACTCCCGTTAACCATAGAAGACCTGATTACCGCCAAAGGTAAAGTGACGCTGGATGCGACGTTTTCCTATGCGAACAGCAATCAACAAGGTGTAGCTGCTGGAGAGCCCATCATTGTCCAAACCGGGCCTACCTCTTTCATCACCATCCCGACGCGTATCGGTGAAACACGAACCGATACGGATACCAGCGTCGCTACTGCAGGTCTGCGTTACGGCTTGACGAAAGACGCTGAGCTATACGGACGCAGTAGTTATTTGTGGAACAGCAGCCGCTCTTCCAGCTTTTCCGATACATCAAGCAACAGCAGCAATCGTTTTTCGGATGCATGGCTGGGTCTGAATTATCGGTTCTTGAAAGATGGCGAGACGCCGGCCTTGCTTGGATTTGTTGAGGCGGCATTGGCCGAGCGGCTAAAAGAAAGCAGTTCCACGGCCAAGTCGTGGCTAGCCGGAGCAACAAGCTACAGCGTGGTCGACCCCGTTGTCCTTTCCCTCACCGCGGCATATCGGTTCAATCAAGAGCGCAGGGATGGCGTGCAACGCTATACACCCGGAAATTTCCTGTTGCTTAATCCTTCGCTTGCCTTCGCTGCCAACGACCGCGTAACTCTCACTGGCGGCGTGCAATGGCTGAGCCGGCAGCCGGATCGTATCGATGGGGTGTCGCAGAGCTTCCGGCGCACAACTACAGACCTTAACTTCGGCGTCGCCTACGGTCTTTCCGATGCGACCAGCGTAGCTTTCTCAGCGACGACGAACGCATCTGGCAGCAGCGGATCAAGCGTTCGCATTAATTTATTGCACAGTTTTGATAAGGCATCTACTCCCGCTTCTCAACCCACCTTTAAAAAGGGGAATGCATCATGAAGAAATCTGCGCTCGTAATGGTTTTAAGCACGATGATTGTTTCACCAGCGATAGCGATGGAAAGCAAAGTTTCTGCTTTCGATGATACGCAACAGATATTTCGTATAGATAGCCAACCTCTTGAACTGTCGCTCCTTTCTCAGCAGGAGATGAAAGAAACCGAAGGAGGAGTCTTACCTGTAGCAGTAGCTGGCGCTATTGGCGGTGCCGCCGTAAATACCATAATTTATGCAGGAACCAGTCTCGCCAATGGACGCCCTATGACATGGACAGGCGCTGGAATCGCGGCTGGGTCAGGAGCATTAATTGGTTCCGGTGGGAATGCCTTGATGCTCGCATCAGGAGGCGGACTGGCAGCTAATCTAGCTTGGCGTCCCGCAATGATAGCTGCAAACGATATCGTACAGAGAGTGGGAAATGGGTTGGCTTGTACGGGGCAAGGTCCTTGTATTCTGCCAAAATGATCGATTGGGTTAAATCATGCTGGATTTTATAGCCCCTTTTTTGGCTGGTGTTATGGTCGAATATTTTCGATCTCGTGGAATCAGTAAATGGAAGGTATTTGCCAGTTCCTTCTTGATTTTTTCCGGACTGTTTACAACTTACGTAATTTTTAGCCCTCCTGGGAAAGGCATTTATATTGGATTGGTGTACGCATTTGTTGTCGGCATATTTTGCGCTATAGCAATGATTGCAACTCTTGGCTTGGGCGAAATTCTCATGAAAAGAAAAAAACAAGGTGATGTAGAAAAGCAAGATTAATCGCCAATATTGAGGCTCCGCCAAATTTGGCAGTGCCTCAATTTCCGTTAAAAGACTTCGGCGGTGACGACTGAAGCATTGCGCCGTATCGGTGAATTCTATGTCATCGAAGCAGAGATCGGGGGCAAGCCCAGCAGCCTTGCTTTCTCGGCGACCACGAATGCCTCCGGCGGCAGCGGATCAAGCGTTCGAATTAATTTCTTGCACAGTTTTGACAAGGCATCTACTTCCGCTTCTCAACCCACCTTTAAAAAGGGGAATGCATCATGAAGAAATTTGTACTCGCAATGACTTTGAGCGCTATCGTTGCCACGCCTGCGATGGCTATGCAAGAAAACGCAGCGCAGTTCGATGACGCGCAACTAATTTTCAAAAAAGATAAATTGCCGTTGGAGCTGGCTCTTCTTTCTCCGCAAGAAATGAGAGATACGGAAGGTGCTGTGATTCCAGTGGCCGTTGCAATTGCAAGTGGAGCAGCTGCCGGCATTGCCTATTGGAGAGGCGCTAATACTCCTAATGTAGGAGGATTGGCTGTCGCCGTCGGTACAGGAGTGGTGGGTGGTGTTGTTGGAGGAGTCATTGGAATTGGGATTGGAGCCGCCGGTGGCTTGTATGCAAGTGAAATCAGACCATCTGGCAAACCTAATCTTGCCTGTACAGGTACGCCATGCATATTGCCTAAATAAATATTTTCTATATATTGTTTTTTTTGGGGAGTCATACATGGAACTAAGTTATGTATGGATTACTGTACTAAATATATGGTTTATGACTTCAGGCGCAAAAAAAATACAAACTACAAAGCATGTTTTTCTCTTTAGCCTGCTAACGGTTCTAATCTTCGTAGCGGTATACCCATTTATCCATTTCCGAGAGGATTATTCGCTGCCTTGGAGATTGTTTTTTGGATTTTTGAACGGATTGTTTGTGCTATTTCTTGGGAATCTTGAAAAAATTTATTCTTGGTTAAAGCGCGATCAAACAGGTAAATAAATGATTGGCGTATTTTGCGCTGCGGTAACGATTGCTACTCTTGGCTTGAGCGAAATGCTTGCGAAAAGAAAAAGCAAGATAGTAAAGAGAAGCAAGATTAATCGCCAAGATTGAGACGCCGCCAAATTTGGCAGCGTCTCAATCTTCATTAAAAGATGGAAAAAAGGGAATAAATTTGCTATGGAATATCTCGGGCCATTAACGACTGGACTCAGCATTTATTTTTTCACAGCCGTCATTCCAAGGGCAAAGAAAACAAAATATTTTCCTGCAACTTGCATAGCAACGGTTTTATTGTTTACGGGTTTGTTTTATTGCGTGATAGAGCACAAGTATGAAATGCCGTGGTCGATTGTAATTGGCTTTTTTTACGGCTTATTCGTGCTTTTGATGGGGATTTTTGTTGCTGACGACAAGAGCAAGAGCGAAAAAAAATCACGTGAATGAAAGACTCGATATCGTGAGCACCGATAGGCGGTAAAAAAAATAGCGCTCAATCTCCCGCGATCACCTTGCTTAGCACCCGCTAGAATTCTGCCGAAGAATACTTGGCGCGCTCGAAAAGAACGAGCATGGTGGTGGTCGTCCCGATTGGCATCGCTGCTGTCATTCAATTTTATTGCGCCGCCGCCCGAAAGACGAGGTTGATCTGCCGGCGAGTTGATGTCGGGATATTTTCCTGAATTAATCAACCCACATACGACACGGAAAAATATGGGGAAGAGACATGAGTAAGCTACCGTCTTATAGAGCGTCTCCCAGAAAAATGAGTTGGGCGTACAGCATGCTGCTGTGCCTCAATGCCAACTGCGCTTTGTCCTCAGAAGCAGTGCAAGTCAATACTGTCAGCGCAAACGGCAGGCTTCCCATCCGCAGTTGGAAAACCTTGCGCGATGCGCGCATCGTTAAGCAAAATTTCGACTTCTCCTGCGGCTCTTCATCTATCGCCACCATTCTTAATGAATTCTATGGCCAGCGCGTCAGCGAGGAAGCTGTGCTTGACGCGATAGACAAAGGAGATTTGCGGGCCTCGTTTGACGACATGGCCCGAGCCCTGTCAAAGTTCGGTTTTCGCGCTGTCGCTTACTCTGCCTCATTCGAGCAACTGACAAAGCTGAAAATGCCGGTCATCGTCTATCTCAAATATCGCAAAGACGATCACTTCTCTGTTTTACGCGGCATCGATGCCGATACCGTTTGGCTGGCGGATGCTTCGGTGGGCAATCGCTACCTCAGCCGCCACCAATTTCTTGCGATGTGGGAGACCAGGGATACGAGGACGCTCAAGGGAAAGATTCTGGTTATTTTGCCTCATCAAGCTGATGTCCTCACAGCCGAAGATTTTTTTACCAACCATCCAAGAAGGCCAACGGCGTTAGCGACATCTCTGCAGTTGCAACGCAATTTGCCCCCTTGATATGCGGGTGTGACCAAGATAGCCCGAAGTCACGAATGATGCGGCGATCAATAAAAAATTCAACTAAAGGAAAGAACGATATCCATGTGCATTTTGCAAAGAATATGGCGTTACCTCCCGATACAAATATTCACTCTTTTAGTGCTGTGCATGACTGCCACGGTTCCCGCAGCGGCCGGCGCATTGCCTATCCAAAGTTTCTTTGATCACCCGGCTCTCAGCAGCGCCCAGTTATCTCCCAATGGCCGTTACGTAGCGATGCTAGTCCCGGCCAAAGATAGCTATGTGCGCCTCGGCGTGATGGATGTCACTGAGCACGTACCAAAAGTGCTTGCCAGTTTTGACGATGCGGATATCAGTCAGTTTCACTGGGTAAATAACGAGCGCCTGGTGTTCGAAGCTGGCGATCGGTCTGTCGGCGCCGGCGATCAGCACCAGGGTTCCGGTTTGTACGCAATCAACCGCGACGGAAAAGAATTCAGGCAATTAGTGGAGCGTTCTTTCCAGTTATTGGCGGCGCGCAGCAGCAACACATACAATGTCTTGCCTGCCAACACCTATTTTTGTGCAGCCATCCATGACTCCGACGATATTTATGTCTGTCAGTTTGACGTAACCTGGGGACGCGCGAAAGACCGTTCGGTAAAGTCAGAAAATCTGCTGCGCCTCAATACCAAAACGGGACGTTCTACCATTGTCGAACGTCCTGGCGTGACCATTGCATGGGGAATCGAGCGGCACGGCGAGCCGCGTACCGCTACCACGATTGATGGCGACCTGGAGTCGGTTTTCTATCGGGATGCAGACCAGAAAAAATGGCGCAAACTTGCGGAGTTCAATACCTACGCCGGGGCTGGATTCATGCCGTATTCTTTTGGGCCGGACGGCAGCATGTACGTGCGTTCCAGAAATGGCAAAGACAAGGCATCGCTGTATCGCTACGATCTCGGTAAAAACAGCATCGATCCGGAGCCGCTAGTCTCGCTCAAGGATTATGATTTTTCCGGTTCCATTATTCATAACGACAAGAAAATCCTTGGCGTGCGTTTCGAAACCGATGCTGACGACACCAAGTGGCTGGACCCGGAAATGCAGGCGATACAGAAAACGGTCAATGAGCTGCTGCCGTCGACGGTCAATCAGATCAGCGTCCCTTATCGCCCGGAGACGCCATACATGCTGGTGCAATCGTTTTCCGATATCCAGCCTACGGTGTACTTCTTGTATGACAGCGCGTCAAAAAAGCTGGCGATGCTAGGGAGTTCCATGCCCCAGATCGATCCGCAGCAAATGTCGCCTAAAGATATGGTGCGCTATAAGGCTAGGGACGGCTTGGAAATTCCGGCTTACCTGACCATGCCTAAGGGCGCCGGCAAGAAGAATCTGCCGCTTGTGGTGCTGGTGCACGGCGGCCCTTATGTACGCGGCGGTTCGTGGCGATGGAATCGCGAGGTGCAGTTCCTGGCGTCTCGCGGCTACGCGGTTCTGGAGCCGGAATACCGGGGCAGCACGGGCTTCGGCTGGCGCCATTTCAAAGCGGGCTGGAAACAATGGGGGCTGGCCATGCAGGATGACATCGCGGATGGCGCCAAGTGGGCGGTCGCGCAGGGCGTCGCCGATCCGAAGCGGATTTGTATCGCTGGCGCCAGCTACGGAGGATACGCTACGCTGATGGGACTCATTAATGACCCTGACCTGTATCGTTGCGGGTTCGAGTGGGTGGGAGTGACCGACATCAACCTGATGTACGACGTCAGCTGGAGCGATACTTCCAATGAGTATCTGAAATACGGAATGCCGCTACTGGTCGGTGATCAAGCCAAAGATTCCGCGCAATTGAAAGCTACCTCACCGCTGGTAAATGCAGCACGCATCAAACAACCCCTGCTGCTGGCATATGGCGGTGCTGACGCACGGGTTCCTCTTGTACACGGAACCAAATTCCGCGATGCCGTGAAAGCGACAAATCTCGACGTCGAATGGATCCAGTATCCGGAAGAGGGACATGGCTGGCGGCTGCAGAAGAACAATGTCGACTTCTGGAGTCGGGTCGAGAATTTCCTCGACAAAAATATTGGCAAGCAATAGCCTTTATGAAAATTTTCTAGGCGCCGTCAATCAAGGCGCTCGAATATCATTCATCAGCGCCACCGCGCGCGGATCGGGCGGCGGCGTCAGCAGGCTGACGACGACCAGCGCCAGCAAGCTGGCCGGCACGCCAAAGACGCCGGCAGCCATAGGCGCGATGTGGAACCATTGGCCGCTGACCGAGCCGCCGAGCGCCGGATAGGTATGCAGCATGTAATAGATGCAGGTGCCGAAGCCGACTACGATGGCGGCAATCGCCCCTTGCTGGTTGCCGCGTTTCCAGAACACTCCCAGCGCCAGCACCGGGAACAAGGTCGAGGCCGCCAGCGAAAATGCCGCGCCAACCATCGACAGGATATCGCCCGGTTTCAAGGAGGCGGTATACGCCGCCAGCAATGCCACCACCAGCAACAGCAATTTGGATACCGTGACGCGCTTGGCGTTGGAAGCATGCGGATCGATCATCTTGTAATAGACATCGTGCGACAAGGCGTTGGAAATCGTCAGCAGCAAGCCGTCTGCGGTCGATAGCGCCGCCGCCAGTCCGCCCGCTGCGACCAGTCCGGAAATGTAATAGGGCAGGCCGGCGATCTCGGGCGTCGCCAGCATGATCATGTCGCCGTCCAGGTTGATTTCCGACAGTTGCACAATACCGTCATGGTTAAGATCGACAATGCTGACGAGCGGATTGCTCTTGTCGAGATTGGCCCAGTACGACACCCATTCCGGCAGATGTGCATAATCCGAGCCGACCAGCGAGGTGTAGATCGTGTATTTCACCAGCACCGCCAGCGCCGGCACCGTGAGATAGATCAGCACGATGAAAAATAAGGTCCAGAATACCGATTTTCGGGTCTCCTGCACCGACGTCGTGGTGTAGTAGCGCATCAGGATGTGCGGCAAGGAAGCCGTACCCAGCATCAGGCAAAACACCAAAGCCAGGAAATTATTCCGTTTGATATCCGATGCCTCCGGAGTAACGCCGGGAAATGGTGTGGCCTGTGGCTGCGGCGGCTCGGCGCGCGCCAGGTTGGCGGCTTTGTCTTGCAGCCATATACGCTCGGCTTCCTCCGGCGTCTTCGGATAGTTGTTCAAGGCGCGATTGGCGGCGCGGATCTCGATCAGGGAACTGTTGTTGTGCTTGAGCAGTTCGAGATGTTGCTGTGCATCTATGCGTCCCTGTTCCCAGGATTTTGGCAAGTCGTGCAGGCGCGCATCGAAGTCATCTGCATTGGCCTTGAATATCGCCCGCACTTCGATTTCTTTCGGATCCGCATCCAGCTTCTTTTCGATGGTGCCGATCTGCGCCAGCACCGAGCCATAGGACAATGGCGCCACCGGGTTGTGCGTATGTACTGTCGACAGCCAGATGACCGGAATCAGATAGGCAAACAGGATAATGATGTATTGCGCCACCTGGGTCCAGGTAATCGCCCGCATGCCGCCCAGGAAAGAGCAGACCAGGATGCTGGCCAGGCCAAGGAAAATGCCGACCGAAAAATCGACGCCGGTAAAGCGTGAGGTGATCAGGCCGACGCCGTAGATTTGCGCCACCACGTAAATGAAGGAAATCACTACTGTGGCCGCCACTGCGACTAGCCGTATGGGATTGCTGTTGGTGTGGCCACGGTAGCGCGCGGCGAGAAAATCCGGGATCGTGTATTGGCCGAACTTGCGCAGATAGGGGGCGATCAGCAAGGCGACCAGGCAATAGCCGCCGGTCCAGCCGATGACGTAAGCCAGGCCGTCGAAGCCCTGCAGGTAGAGGCCGCCGGCTAGGCTGATGAACGTGGCGGCAGAGATCCAGTCGGCAGCGGTCGCCATGCCGTTGAACAATCCCGGCACCCGGCGTCCTGCCACATAGTATTCGGAAACATCCGAAGTGCGGCTCACGATGCCGATGCCGGCATACAGGACAATGGTCGCAAACATGAACAGATAGCCGATCCAGGTGCGCGGCAAGCCTTCTTTTTCCAGGATCGCCAATACCACCAGCAAGAGGACGAAGCCGCCGGTGTACCAGCCGTAATAGCGTACCAGCCGCCAGAAGAAAGATGTATCGTTCATTGCTGCTCGCGGTCCGGCTGGTGTTGATCTATTCTTTTCATTTGCCAGGTATATACCGCGACGATCAGCAGATAGCCCAGCGCCAGGCCCTGCGCCGCCATGTAAAACGACAGCGGCCAGCCGAACAGGCTTACGTTCGACAGCTCGCGTGCAAAAAAGATGACGCAGAAGGTCAGCGCAAACCAGATCAGCAACAGGCCCAACGTCAGCCGTCTGGTGCTTTGCCAGTGACTGGCGGGATGGCGCGGGCGGGTTTTCAGCATACGTATATCTGGTCCGATGATTAATATTGTCGTTAATGGAAATCTGTATTGGATTCCGGCGCCGGGGTTTCCAGCAAGCGAAAGCTGACGCGGAACAGGCTGCCCGGCAATTCCGGATCGGTGCTGCGCGGATTGTAGGAAATCGTCACTTCGGCACCATGTTGCTGGGCGATTTCGCGCACGATCGCCAGTCCCAGGCCGCTGCCGTTACCGCCGCCGCTGCCGAGGATGCGGTAAAAGCGGTGGAACACATGGTCGCGCTCGGCTGGCGGAATGCCGGCCCCGGTATCTTCGACTTCGAGTATTGCCAATCCTGCTGCAGAGTTTTCCACCCCGCCGCCGCGCACGCGGACGGTAACGCGGCCCTCGACCGGCGTGTAGTGCAGGGCATTGTCGATCAGGTTGCCGAGCAGCTCGCGCAACATGAGCGGATTACACAAGACCGGCAACGCTTGATCGGCCTGCTCAAAGCCGAAATCGATGCGCTGGGTGAATGAGGTCTGGACCCAGTCCTGCACCACGGCACGCGCGAATTCGGACAAATCGACCTGCACGAACGGCGCGCTCTCCTGCGACTGGTTCTCCGCCCGCGCCAGCGACAGCAATTGATTGACCAGCCGGGTCGCCGATTCCGAACTCTTGGCGAGTTGCTCAAGTGAGCGATGAATGTCTTGGTGGCTGGTTTGCCGCAACGCCAGTTCGGACTGCATGCGCATGCCGGCCAGCGGCGTTTTCATCTGATGCGCGGCGTCGGCGATGAAACGCTTCTGGGTTTGAATCGAGAGTGAAAGGCGCGACAGCATATCGTTGAGCGAGCCTACCAGCGGCGAGATTTCTTCCGGCACCTGGCCCGAATCGATGGGGCTCAGGTCGTCCGGGCGCCGGGCCCGAATGCGCTGCTGCAGTTCGGACAGGGGCGACAGGCCGCGCGACAAGGCGAACCAGATCAGCGCCAGCGCAATCGGCAGGATCAGGAATTGCGGCAGGATCACGCCCTTGATGATTTCATTCGCCAGCCGGGCGCGTTTTTCCAGCGTTTCTCCTACTTGCACCAGCGCCAGCCGTGGCGGCTCTTTCTTGCCGGCAGCATCATTGCCGTCGATCGCATTGCGCAGATCGACATAGGTATAGGCGATACGCACATCGCTGCCATGCACGGAACTGTCCAGAAACCTGACCCTGCCCGGATGCAAGGGATCTTCTTCCGTCACCGGCAAATGCATGTCGCGGTCGCCGTCGATATATTCGCCATGCGGACCGGTGATCAGGTAATAGACAGCATCGACATCGTCGGCGCGCAGGAAGTCGCGCGACGGGTTGGTCAGGCGCGTCACTACCTTGCCGTTGACTTCGCTGACCTGCTGCGACAATACCGTGACGCTATCGTCCAATGCCTGGTCGAAGGGCTGGTTGGCGATCGATTTCGCGACGACATAGGTAATCGCGATGCTGATCGGCCATAACAGCAGCAAGGGCACCAGCATCCAGTCCAGGATCTCGCCGAACAGTGAGCGCTGGACCCGCTCTTCGGCGTGTGCGGCTGCTTTGGTGGACGAGCTTGGCTGCGCAGCCAGGGATTGAGCGTCGCGCATGGGGCACGCTTAGCGGCGGCTGGAAGAGTCGACCGGAGAAAGCGGCGCGGCGGAAATCACCGAACTGGTTTGCGGCTCGTTGATTTTTTCCAGGCAGTAGCCAAGACCGCGCACCGTGGCAATCCGCACGCCGCCGATTTCGATTTTCTTGCGCAAACGATGGACATACACTTCGATGGCGTTGTTGCTGACTTCTTCGCCCCATTCGCACAGGTGATCGACCAGCTGTTCCTTGGAGACCAGGCGGCCAGTGCGCTGCAGCAACACTTCCAGCAGGCCGAGTTCGCGTGCCGACAGATCGAGCATCTGCTCATTGATATAGGCTATCCGCCCGACCTGGTCGTAACTGAGCGGACCGTGCTTGATGACAGTGGGACCGCCGCCGGCGCCGCGCCGGGTTAGTGCACGTACTCGCGCTTCCAGTTCGGACAGCTCAAATGGTTTGGCCATGTAGTCGTCGGCGCCCAGATCCAGTCCTTTTACCCGCTGCTC
This sequence comes from Collimonas sp. OK242, assembly GCF_900107095.1. GTDB lineage: Bacteria > Pseudomonadota > Gammaproteobacteria > Burkholderiales > Burkholderiaceae_D > Collimonas. Next base: position 51,966 of record NZ_FNOR01000008.1, on the reverse strand, counting down.
GAGCGAGTCGGCGGCGGTCAGGATCAGTACCGGCAGCCGTGAATTGCGGGCGCGCAGACGGCGCAACACTTCCAGGCCGGTCATTTTAGGCAGGCCCAGATCAAGGATCAACAAATCGAAATCCTGGGTCGATAGAGCCGAATCCGCTTCCACCCCGTTCATCACGCAGTCGGTGGCATAACCCGACTGGCGCAGCGAACGCGTCAGTCCATCGGCTAAAACACTGTCGTCCTCGGCAAGCAAAATGCGCATGATGGTGCTGTTTCCGTGTACGGTGGGTGAAAGGTACTGCTTGTAGTCTATGGCGTTTCATTCTTTGCAGCAAGGCCGACTGCAAAATTAGCGCTGCTGTTTGGTATAATCATTGCCACCTAATCCGGCCTGAATCCGTTTCCCTACCTTGATGCAACGTTTACTGATTTTTTTGCTGATATTTCTGCTGCCTATGCAAGTCTTTGCAGGCATGTCCGAATTTCAAGCAAACACGCAGGCAAACGTCGTGGCGACGCTGGCGTACGCGGTTCAGCAAGATGATCATCAAGAGCTTAAGCAAGCTACGCCAGCCTGCAAGGCTGACAGCGCCGATAGCGCCGATAGCGATTGCAGCTCGCAGGACAGTGCTGTGGACGATATCGAGATGCATGTCGATCTTGGCGATGAAACGGTGCCTGCTGTTCCCCTTGTATTTGCCGCTGCGGCAATGGCTTCAACACCGGCGCCAAGCAACGACAAAGCGCGCCAACCGCCGTTCCTACCCCCGGCCGGACCTCCGCCGCGAGCCTAAGCGCCTTTACGCCGCCATTGCTATTGCAGCTGGCGGCAGGCGCCTTCCTATCTGCCGGGCAAGCTCCCGGCGCTTCCATCCATTCACGATGCTGATCGGCAGGCTGATGCGCGTCTTGCATCTGGTCTTCATTCCGGGCCGGTTCAGCGTCATGGCATAGCTGCGAAGTTTCAAAAATTAGCGGTCCGTATGTCCGTATTTCCGCATGCGACCGTGATTGCATCAAATCTCAGGAGAAAATATGAAGAAATTATTCGTGGCGCTGATCGTCGTAGTCATGACCTTGTCAGCCGGTATGTCGACCGTTGAAGCCAAGCGCATGGGCGGCGGCGCTTCCTTCGGTAAAAAATCGCAAAGCATGAATCGCCAGGCGGCGCCGGCGCAGAATCAAGCCGCCAATGCCGCCAAGCCAGCCGCGGCAGCTGCCGCACCGGCCGCTGCTGCAGCCGCCAAACCCAGCATGTGGAAAGGCATGCTGGGCGGCGCCTTGCTGGGCTTGGGCCTGGGCGCGTTGCTGTCCAGCATGGGCCTGGGCGGTGCGATGGCCGGCATGATCAGCAACATGATCATGATCGCCTTGTTCGCATTTGCCGCCATGTTCATTTACAAGCTGGTACGCCGCAAGATGGGCAACGGCAACAACGGCATGCGGCCTGCGTTTGCTGCTTCGGCGCCATCCAGCTTCACGCCGGAAATCGCTTCGCGTATCGATCAGCCTATGCAACGTGCGGCGTTTGACGCTGCACCTGCAGCGGTGGGTGCCGGAGCCGATGCTACCGGCGTTGGTGGCTGGGGCGTGCCTGCGGACTTCGATGCTGTCGGTTTCTTGCGCCATTCCAAGACTTATTTCCTGCGTCTGCAAGCCGCGTGGGACAAGGCCGACAGCAACGACATCCGTGAATTCACCACACCAGAGATGTTTGCCGAGTTGCGCATGCAACTACAAGAGCGCGGCGCAGCGGATAACCATACCGATGTCGTGACGCTGGACGCGGAATTGCTGGGAATCGAGACTGCCGATACCGAATATCTGGCGAGCGTGAAGTTCACCGGCATGATCAAGGAAGACGGCGCGGCCGTTGCGGCGCCGTTCGCCGAGGTCTGGAACTTGTCCAAGCCAAGCGCAGGGCAGGGCGGCTGGATACTGGCGGGGATAGAGCAAGTGGAGCAAAATAGCTGAAATTAGCCTTCAGCTAGTCGCAACTCAAAAGCCGCCGGCGAGAAATTGCCGGCGGCTTTTTCTTTCGATACACGCTACTAATGGCACAATACGGGGTTTTCAGGATACCGCTAAAGGAATTTCAATGAGTTTGCCCGCGATTTTGTCAGCGACAGCCCCAGGTTCCGCCGTGATTTTGACCGGCGACCGCCCGACCGGCCCCCTGCACCTGGGCCATTTCGTCGGCAGCTTGCGTAACCGCGTCGCCTATCAGCACACTTATAAGCAGTTCATCATGCTGGCCGACGCCCAGGCCCTGACCGACAATATGGATGACACCAACAAGGTGCACCGCAATGTGATCGAAGTAGCACTCGATTACCTGGCAGTCGGCATCGATCCGGCCCTGTCGACGATCCTGATCCAGTCGCAGATTCCGGAACTGGCGGAGCTGACTTTCTATTACCTGAACCTGGTCACGGTGGCGCGGCTGGAGCGCAATCCCACGGTCAAGGAAGAAATCCGCCTGCGTGGTTTCGAGCGCGATATTCCGGCCGGATTCCTGACTTATCCGGCCAGCCAGGCCGCCGATATCACGGCTTTCAAGGCGGTGCTGGTGCCGGTAGGCGAAGACCAGGTCCCGATGATCGAGCAAACCAATGAAATCGTGCGCCGTTTCAACCGCACCGCCGGCCGCGACGTGCTGGTCGAGGCCAAAGCCCTGGTGCCGGAAATCGGCCGTTTGCCGGGTATCGACGGCAAAGCCAAGATGAGCAAGTCGCTCGGCAATACCATCAACCTGGGCGCTACTGCCGATGAGATCCGTGCAGCGGTCAAGCAGGTGTACACAGATCCGCTGCATCTACGAGTGCAGGATCCGGGTCATCTGGAAGGCAATGTCGCCTTCCTGTATCTGGACGCATTCGATACCGATCAGACCGGTCTGGCGGAGATGAAGGAGCACTATGTGCGCGGCGGTCTGGGCGACAGCCTGGTCAAGGCGCGCCTGGAAAGCTGTTTGCAGGATTTGCTGGCGCCTATCCGTGCCCGCCGTGAAGAGCTAGCCAAGGACCGTGGCCACGTCATGCAAATCTTGAAAGACGGCACCGCCAAGGCGCGTGAGGTAGCGGCGCAAACTGCCGATGAAGTCAAAGCAGCGCTAGGTCTAAGCTACTTCTAAAGCAGTCATTTGGGGTCGGAGTTTTTTTACGACAGTTTTATCGTCGTAAATTACTCTGACCCCAATTGACGGGCTACGGAGTACATGCCGTTGCATGCGACGAGGTTTCATCGTTACTTAAAACGTTAGCTACTCCGAGGCCACATTGGGCAACGTCCCAATGCGGAATTCACGTCAAAAGCAACTGCAACGTCAAAAGCAACATCAACAACCGCGCTGATAGTTACGGCCCGATCCTGCATCAATTACCAGCTCGCTGCCTGTGACAAAGCGGCTGGCATTCGACACCAGATACAAGATCCCCGCCGCCACATCCGTGGCCGAGCCACTACCCGCCAGCGTCCGCAACTCCGCCCTGTCGGTCAGCATCTGGATCAGATCGCCTTGCTCGCGCATAGCCGCAGCCAGCGCTGGCGGCCGCACTACGCCCGGGTGGACGGAGTTGATGCGGATGTTACGCGAGGCATATTTCATCGCGTTCATATTGGCGCTCCGCAGTGCCGCCTTCGCCACATGATCAGCCGCGTCCTCCCGCTCGTCGTTCATGCTGCACAACGACAGCACATTGACGATAGAGCCGCCGCCGGATCGTTCCATTGCCGCGATCACGTGTTTGGTGCACAAGATGCTGCCGTGGACATTGAGTTGCATAGCCCTGTCCCATTGCTTTAGCGAGAGTCCCCGCGCAGACGGATTGTCGGCATCGACGCCGGCGCTGTTGACCAGAATATCGATGCGGCCGAAGTAAGCTTCGATTGCCGCCATAACCCGTCGCACCGCATTGTTGTCGCTGACATCGAGTTGCCAGAATTTGGCCCGCCCCTAAGCGCTGCCGAGCAACCTGGCAATGGCGTGTCCTTCCTGCTCGCACACGTCGAGAATGGCCAGCCGCGCACCGGCAGAATACAGTGCGCAGGCGATATGCAACGCCATGCCGCGCGTCGAACCGGTAATCAGGGCGACTTTGCTTTTGAGTGGGAAGTAGGCGCTGATAGGAATCATGGCGGTTGAACCACTACAATTTGTTTGGTCAGAGGCCTACTGTTGGTTCCGTATTTGGTAACGGTACCGAAAATGTTGAGTGCATTCGATATTGTTGGCTCGTTAGTTTGGTTTGTGGCGGGAGTGATGTTCTCAGTCGGAACCTTTAAAAACTGGCACCTTCTTAGCCGCAATATCGGCTACCGGTCCAGCCCTTGAACTTGCGCGTTGAATGACTGCTTGCAGGACTTGCGAATGTCGCTTGTGGGTCGAAATCAACGTGTCGCGGCCGCCTCAAAACGGCCAGAAACGGGCATCGAGCAATGAAACAGCAATGCCCGCTTACGACTAGAAAGCCGACAGTCCTTTCAAGCCTTCGGCGGCTCCGCCAAGAAACGACAGACGAGTACACCGATAGCTGCGCCAATCAACTGTGCGACCACGAATGCCGGGACATTTGCAGGAGAAATTCCTGCAAATGTATCACTGAGCATCCGTCCAAAGGTCGCAGCGGGATTGGCAAACGACGTGGATGCCGTGAACCAGTAAGCCGCCCCGAAGTAGCACGCCACCATCGCAGCCACGCGTGACGCTGGAGCGCGCAGGATGACAAGCAGCAATTATTCCGACCAATTAAAGTCGAAAACTGGGCCATAGTATCCATGCGGGTTCCAGGCCATGGAAATTCAGTTACATATTGTCCAAAGTCGAAAACTAACCATTTCGATACGTCGGGATGCAGCCACAACCTTGGTCCGGCCTGTGGGGTGTAAGATGGTTCATACGATGGCACAATTTCACAGATAACCAGAAAACGGTCGTGTACCTACTAGCAGATAACGGCGAGACATGCAGGTCTTTCTTTTCTTTGTGATAGCAGGCTGCAACTTGTAGTCAGTCCACTGACTGCCTCATACTGCTGGCGTCCGGCGATCTGTCATTGCTGAAGGTCGCCAATTCCACATCCTGCAATGCCAAAACGGAGAACTGAATGGAACTGCGCCATTTGCGCTACTTCATCGCTGTTGGTGAGCATGAAAGTATTCGTATCGCGTCGCTTAAATTGCATATTTCCCAGCCTGCAGTTTCCCGCCAGATTCAGGACCTGGAAGATGAACTGGGAATCACGTTGTTCGAGAGATCGCCGCGTGGCGTGAAGCTGACCCGGGCCGGGCAATTTTTTATGCAAGAGTCGCGCCGACTGGTTGAACAACTGGAGTCCACGGTGCGTGACGCGAAGTTGATTGCGCAGGGATTGCAGGGACATCTGCGCATTGGCTTTGTTGAAAATACAGGATGGGATTCTTTGGTGCCAGAGGTGTTGAATCAATTTCAGCAGGGTGCCCCTCGGATAAAAGTTGAATTTCTGGCGAATAATTCGCCAGAGCAGCTCAATCATATTGCCTCAGGGACCTTGGATGGCGGCTTCGTCTACCTCTTCGAGCATCTGGATAATAACCTTAAGGCCATACCACTCGCGCTTGATAATGTCATGCTGGCCGTGCCGCGCCGATGGGGGCTGGGACATCGAAAATCGGTGAAGGCCAGTTCCTTGTCGTCCAGACCGTTTGTGACGTTTCCTCGCTCAGTCTACCCTGCCTACTATGACCGTCTGATCGCGGCCAGTGCCGCGGCCGGGCTGACCATGAACGTTGTGCAGGAGGCCTCCACGGAGGTCGCCATCCTCTCTCTCGTATCCGCAGGGATTGGTGCGGCCATCGTCAATGGCAAGAACCAGGCTCGACCGCCAGCGATGGTGCAGTTCATCAAGCTGTCTGATATCTCGATCAAACTGCCCTTGGCCTTTGTGACGCAGGTCGAGCCTGAGAACCCGGCGGTGTCGCAATTCATCACTACCCTCAGGCAGGTGATGACTTCCTCTACTGGACCGTGCGCGGACTAAGGACATGCTGCAATGGCTTCTACCTCAATTAACGCCTCAGGAAAAAGTAGCTCAGAGACTAATGTCGATCGCGCCGGACGCACATGATTCAGGATCTGTGCATAGGTCTGATTGAACAAGTCAAAATCGGTTGCGCGACGTAACCACACCGTGGTCTTGATCACATGCTCCAGTTTCAGTCCGTTCGATTTCAATATGTTTTCCAGATTCGACATGACTTGCTGCGTTTGTTGCTCAATGTCTCCGGCAATCTGCCCTTGCGCATTGCGTGCCAATTGTCCTGATATGAACAAAAGGTTCTGGCTTTTTGCCACAGGAGAGAGATGAGGTCCGGCTCTCATTGCGGCTTCTCCGTTTGGCATGATGATTTTTCGGCACTTGCAACGGCCTCCCAGGCGTACCCACTTCCTTGGCGACTTAAATGACCGAGTCCGGGAAAGGCAATATGCGCGCCACCAATCAAGGTGTTTTCATCTGCAGCGCTAGCCAATACTTTCAGCCGTTGTCGTACCGCAGCAGGTTCGTCACTGTCGAACTTGATCGCCACCTCCGGGTGCGCCAGCTGGATCTCTTCGCTGTGCACCAGATCACCCCACAACAGCAATTTCTGTCCCTCGCTCTCAATCGCATACAGCGTATGCCCAGGTGTATGTCCAGGTGCAGGAATGCTGCGAATCCCCGGAAACAGGATAGTTTCGCCCTCGAAGGTCTGCACCTGAGCCGCGTCCAGATAAGGCTGCAATGAGGACCGTCCTTGCGGGAATGAATGTTTGCGATGTGCCGGGGCTTTTTCTTCCTCCTGCAGGTCGAACCAATAGTTGATCTCGGCCGCTTCGACGTAGACTTTGGCGTTCGGGAACGTGCGCTGACCGTGCTTCACCAGTCCACCCGAATGATCGGCGTGGACGTGGGTCAGCAAGATAGTGTCGACTTGCGTGGCCGCATAGCCGGCAGTGCGCAGACTATCCTCAACCAATCCCCCTGCATTGGGGCCAAAGAGATCGCCCGATCCGGTATCCACAAGGATCAGATGTTGTTCTGTACGAATCAGAAATGTATTGATAGAGATGGGAACTCGTACCGTTTTGCCGGCCTGACGCAATAAGCTTGTCGTCTGTTCCGGGCTGATGCCTGTCAGCAGTTTTTCAAACGGCACTTCCACCGCACCGTCGGAAATCGCGGTCACTTCCAGCGCCCCCAACTGGAAGCGAAAGATCTCAGGCCGTTGTGACGGCGACGTCAGTGCCGCAACCGGCGCGACCACACCGGGATTGAATATCGACGAGTGGTACATGCAAAGACAAAAGGAATGTAGTCTCATGATTCAAGCAGAAAGTGACAGTGTTTTCATTTAATCAATCGCCAGACGGTATGGCGACCCGAGTGGATGCCTTCCAATACAACACGGCACTCAGTAAAGCTGCCAGGCCACCGACGCCGGACAGCGCCCAAGACAAGCCACTGAGCGGGTTAGCCAATACATCGTTGATCCGGCCAACCAGATACGGGCCAAGGCTGCCGCTGATAGCATTGGTCAAAAAGACCAGTAGCGCGATAGCACGACCCCGCATCCTGTTTGGCAACGCGATCTGTACCGGCACTGGGGCCAGCGCCATGATGATGCTGGCCGCAAATGCACACATCCCGTACAAGCCGAGGGTTAACCAGAGCTGCCCCACCAGTGGTGCTGCAAATGCCGCCGGAATCAACACCGTAGCAGCGCCACTGGCGATCACCAACACCTTACGCAGGGCCTGATCGTCACGCACGCTGCCGACCAGAAAGCTGGCACTGATCACACCCGCGATACCGCCCAGCATGTACACCGGCCCAGCGATCTTGCCGACGGCACTGGGCGCCAGCCCGTATTTGCGTATCAACAACGTTGGGAACCAGGCAGAGTGGGAATAGAACAAGGTAATCAGAGCAACATAGCCGAGGAAGTAGGGCACGATAAAACGATGCGTTACCCACAATTCATGGATTACCTGGCGCATCGGCGGCACTTCCTCACTGGCAAGCGTATCAGGTCCCCGGCGCATCGGTTCACGGATGGTCAGAAAAACCAGCAATGCCAACAACAACCCGGGAAGACCAACGACAAAGAAGGCTAGTTGCCAGGCGGCAATGCCGAGTTCTGTCAGCCAGAGTTGTGAGCTTGAACTCTCCGTCCAGCCCAGCAACAAGCCGCCGCCCATCAGTGCGACACCGCCGCCGATATAAGGCCCCAGCATGAACATGCTGGTCGCCCGGGTCACCTTGCGCGGGCTGAACATGTCGCTGAAGATCGAAATTGCGGCGGGACTCAATGCAGCCTCAGCCACGGCGGTGCCAGCGCGCCAGACCAGCAACTCAGCAAAGCTGTGCGCGGTACCGCACATCGCCGTGGAAATCGCCCAAATCGCCACGCAGGCAGCGATCAGCCGGACCCGGTTGGAACGATCCACCAGTTTGGCCACAAAAACGCCCATCGTTGCATAGCAAAGTGTGAAAGCCACGCCCTGCAACATGCCGATTTGCGCATCAGACAAGGACAGCGATTGCTTGAGCGGCTGCACCAGAATGCTGACGATCTGTCGGTCGATGTAAGAAAAAACGAAGCAGACAAATAAGGTCAGCACAACGTAACCGCCGAGCCAGACAGACTCAGCCGATACGTTGGCGTCTGCTTGTTTGCTCTGCGCAGTGGTGAAAGTAGTCATGGGTCTCCTCTCCGGATAGCGGATGATTGGTACTCAGGACCAGTTGGTCTCAGAGGCGAGTAACGCAATGCAGTCGCCCGGCTCAACACCGGCGAAAGAACGCAGACACACCACACAACCACTGCTCTGGAAATGCAGTGTCAGTGGTGCCGTCCAGGGAGCATGCGGATCAAATAGGCGTCCAGCCACCTGGCCTGCCTGCACTATCTCACCCAGCTTGACGCTATGTTCAAAAATACCGTGTCTGGGCGCAAACAGATAATGTCGGGCACCCTCAACACGGATCAGGCGGGTCGCTACTGCCGCAGGTGCGTCGACTTCCTTGGTGAGACCTGCTGCGTGAAGGAATCGCGCCAATCCTTGTTCGACGATGAGCAGTCCATCGGGATTACAGCTGCCAAAGCCACCGAATTCGCCGCAAAAGAAAAGCTTGCCCTGCCGTGCCACGGCGGCACCATACGTGCGGTCCTCGCCAAGCAAGTCCATGATCATCGTATGCGGCGCACCGAATGCGTCGACCAGCGTCTTGTACTGATCCTGCTGGCGAGGATCTGCCGGCAGCGCGGCTAAAACGGTAGGCAAGTGATTGAATGACGCGCCCCCGGCATGCAGATCAAAGATCAGATCGACCAGCGGGAATAATTCAGTATCGACATAGTGGGCGATCATTTCGGTGACCGAACCATTGCGGGTACCCGGAAAGACCCGGTTCAGATTTGCCCGATCGATGGGCGAGGTTCGGGTACCAGCCAGAAATGCCGGAAAATTCAGTGCGGGGATCACAATCAATCGTCCCGAGATAGTCATCTCTGGCATACGTTGCGCCAGTTTCATGAGTGCAACAGGACCCTCGAATTCATCGCCATGATTCCCGCCGGTCAGCAAGACGGTTGGGCCCGCGCCAGCGTTCAGGACGGCGATCGGAATGGGAATGTGGCCGTAGGCCGAACGATTGTGGGAATACGGCACCCGCAGCGTGCCCGACTGAAAGCCAGGACGGGAAAAATCGATATCGGTGGTAATCAGAGAACGTTGTGTAGGCACGGAAATCCCAATTAGTGAAGTCATGGCGATGAACAGGTGGATCATCGCGCTGGCATCAGTATTTGTGAAAAGCCCTACACCTTCAAATACCGTTTTATGAGGCCTGTGATGCTTCATATGCATCACTGATTTAAAAACAAACTGAACACAATGGTGTTTGACATCGCTCGCGTGCGCCAGAACTTTGTCGATGCGGCCAAGCTGGCGCGTGACGTTGGGTTCGAATGGCTGGAACTCCATTTCGCGCATGGCTATGTCACTGCTGCGGGCCTATTGAATGCGATGAGCGATGCCATGCTTGACCGCTACAAAAAAGTCCATAAGTTGGTTCGGGCTATTGAGAAGAAATAGGAAGTAACTGCGACTGACCGGTCTCCTTTGTACAGCTGACGCAGTGTCTTAACCTGTCGTGTGGCTGCAATGGGTCGTGTGCTGCCTGTCACGCTCCTCAGCCGAACGTCCGGTAAAAGTTGTGGATTCAACCGGCGGATGCAACAGATTGATGGAATCGTTCGGCAGCTCGTGGTCGATTTCAGTCTTCGCAGAGAATTTAGTTTCAACCAAATCTGAGTCTGAACGAATATCCCTTAGTTACCGCTCGATACCGGACGTATTTGCCGCCATCCGCCCCTGCTCAGGAAACAATTGCCCCAACACCCCCCGCAACCACCGATTAGCTGGATCAAGCTCGGCATTCTCATGCCAATACAAATAAACATCCAACGGAGGCGTCGGCAGCGGCAGCGGATGGATCCTGTTCGGCAGATTGATGTTGGCGATGTGGGCGTAGTGCTCCGGCATGGTCGTCAGCAGATCCGAAGCGCTGACTACCTGGCAGGCCGCGTAATAATGTTGGCAGCGCAAGCCGACATGGCGCTGGCGGCCGATGCGCGCCAGTTCTACATCTTCAACGCCGGGGCCGGTGCGGCGCGAGGAAACCAGGATGTGGCTCTGCGCCAGGTAGGTTTCCAGATCCAGCCCATCTTGCAGCGCCGGATGATCCTGGCGCGCTACCACTACCAGCGCATCGCGCGACAAGGGCGCGCTGCGGATTTCCCCGGGGCGCTGCAGCAAGACATCGACGGCAATGTCCAGCGTGCCGGCCGCCAGTTCGGATTCCAGTTGCCGCCGTTCCACCCGCACAGAATTGATTTCCACCATGGGCGCCTGGGTTTGCAGCAGTCGCATCAGCGGCGGCAGCAGCCGCGCTTCCAGTACGCCTGGCAGGCCCAGGTTGAAGCTGCGGCGGGTGCTGGATGGATCGAATTGATTGCCGTGTTTGACGCTGACTTCCAGCGTCTGCAGCGCTTGCCGCACCGGGCCGATCAGTGACCGCGTCATCGGTGTCGGCAGCATGTTGCTGCCTTGTCGGACAAACAAGGGATCGCCCAGCAGTTCGCGCAGGCGGGCCAGGGCGTGGCTGACTGCCGGCTGGGTCAGGCTGAGGGCCTTCGCTGCACGGGTGATGTTGCCTTCTGCGTAGATGGTGTCGAGCACCACGAACAGATTGAGGTCGATGCGGCTTATATGCATGAAATTAATTATCGTCTATATAAATCATTCATTTGATGAATTATAGCTGTTGCGGCACACTTATTACATCGCCAAACAGCAGAGGAACATCATGGATTTCGCCTATTCTCCCCGGGCTCGCCACTATATCGCGCGGCTCAATGCGTTCATGGCCGAGCATGTGCTGCCGGCCGAAGCTGAGTATTTCAGCCAGCTCAAACGCGGTCCGCTGCCGTGGAACGTGCCGCCGGTGATGCTGGCCTTGAAAGCCAAGGCCAAGGCAGCGGGTTTGTGGAATCTGTTCCTGCCGGATGAAGAATTCGGGGCAGGGCTCAGCAATACCGATTACGCACCGCTGGCAGAGATCATGGGCCGTTCGTTCATCGCGCCGGAAGTCTTCAACTGCAATGCGCCCGATACCGGCAATATGGAAGTGCTGGCCAAGTACGGTTCGGCGGCGCAGCAGGAGCAATGGCTCGAGCCCTTGCTGGCCGGAGAATACCGCTCGGCGTTTTGCATGACCGAACCCGATGTCGCCTCCAGCGACGCCACCAATATGCGCGCCACGGCCGTCGTCGACGGCGATGAAGTACTGCTCAACGGCCGCAAATGGTGGAGCACCGGCATCGGCCATCCCAATTGCAAATTCGTGATCTTCATGGGACTGACTTATCCTGACGGTCCCAAGCATGCGCGGCATTCGATGGTGATCGTGCCGATGGCGACTGCGGGCGTGAAGATCGAACGCATGCTGCCGGTGTTCGGCGCGCTCGATGAGCCTTACGGTCATGGCGAAGTCAGTTTCACCAATGTCCGCGTGCCGCTGGCCAATATCATCGCCGGACCGGGGCGCGGTTTTGAAATTGCCCAGGGCCGCCTCGGCCCGGGCCGTATCCATCACTGCATGCGGGCGCTGGGGGCGGCCGAAGTGGCGTTGGAAATGCTGTGCAAACGGGCCTTGACGCGCAGCGCTTTCGGCAAGCCGTTGGCTGATCTGGGTGGCAATGCCGACATCATCGCCAATGCGCGCATGGCCATCGAACAATCGCGCCTGCTGACTTTGAAGGCGGCATGGATGATGGACACTGTCGGCGCCAAGGCGGCGATGAGTGAAATTTCGCAGATCAAGGTGGTGGCGCCGAACGTGGCGCAGCTGGTGATCGACCAGGCGATCCAGATCCACGGCGGCGCCGGCGTTTGCGACGATTTGCCGCTGACGGCATTGTTTGCCTACGCCCGGGTGCTGCGCTTGGCGGACGGGCCGGATGAGGTGCATCGCGCCCTGATCGCCAAGCTGGAATTGAAGGCGCAAGCCGCGAAGGCCGCGAGCGTCGTAGCGAGCGTTGTTACTGCAGGAGCAGCGGCATGACACTGATCGATCAAGCCGGCGCGGTACGCAGCGGTGAAGAACTGGATGTGGCAAAGATCGCCGCCTTTCTGAAAGGCATAGATAGCAGCCTTGAGGGATTGCCGGCAGTGAGCCAGTTCCCGGGCGGCGCATCCAATCTGACGTATTTGCTGAGCTACGCCAATCGCGAGCTGATCCTGCGGCGGCCGCCGTTTGGCGCCAAAGCCAAGTCGGCGCACGATATGCTGCGCGAAGCGAAGATCATGTCCGAGCTCAAGCCGGTCTACCCGTACGTGCCAAGCGTGTTCGCAACTTGCCAGGATCGCGCCGTGATGGACAGCGATTTCTATGTGATGGAGCGGCTGCGCGGCATCATCCTGCGCGATAAATTGCCTGAAGGCCTGGTGTTGAGCGAGGCCGACACGCGCCAGCTGTGCCTGAACGTGATCGACAAGATGATCGCCTTGCATCAGGTCGACTATCAGGCCGCCGGCCTGGCGCATCTGGGCAAGGGCGGCGGTTATGTGCAGCGGCAGATCAGCGGCTGGAGCGAGCGCTACCGCAAGGCGCGCACCGACGACGCGGTCGATTTCGAAGCGGTGATGCGCTGGCTGAATGAAAAAATGCCGGCCGCCGACGTCGCCACCTGCCTGATCCACAACGATTTCCGTTTCGATAACGTGGTGCTCGATGTGGAAAATCCGCTCAATGTCATCGGCGTACTGGATTGGGAAATGGCGACCCTCGGCGATCCCCTGATGGATCTCGGCAATACGCTGGCCTACTGGGTGCAGGCCGACGATGAGCCGCAATTCAAGCAGATGCGGCGCCAGCCGACGCACTTGCCAGGCATGCTGACGCGCAAGGAAGTGATTGCCTACTACGGCGAGAAGACCGGCTACCGCACCGATCATTTTGACTTCTACGAAATCTACGGGCTGTTCCGGCTGGCCGTGATCGTGCAGCAAATCTACTATCGTTTTCATCACGGGCAAACCAGGAATCCGCAATTTGCATTTTTTGTCCACGTTACCAATTATCTGGAACAGCGCTGCAAGAATCTGATTGTGCAGTCGAGCATATGAGCAATATCTATCTGGTGCGTCATGGCCAGGCCAGTTTCGGCGCCGCCGATTACGATCAGTTGTCTGAACTGGGCGTGCGCCAGTCGGCGTTGCTGGGTCAATGGATGGCGCGCACCGGCCAGGACATGTCGTTGCTGGTCACCGGCAGTCACCGCCGTCATCAGCAGAGCAGCAACGCCTGCCTGGCAGCGATGCCGTCGCTAACGGCAGGAGGCGAACGCCAGGTTTTACACGATCCGGGATTCGATGAATTCGATCATCGGCAGGTATTGTTGCGGTACATGCCGCAATTTGCCGATCCCGCTGTGTTTGCGGCATACATGGCGCAGCAGGAACAGCGCGGGCGCGCATTTCAAAAGGTGTTTGCCAAGGCGGTAGCGCGGTGGATCGGCGGCGAGCATGACAGCGACTATAGCGAACCGTGGCCGCTCTTCAAGGCGCGCTGCAGCGACGCTCTGGCGCGACTGCAGGAGCGCATCGGGCAGGGGCAGTCGGTCTGGGTATTTACTTCCGGCGGTCCGATCAGCGTGATTTGCCAGCAGTTGCTGGCGATTCCGGATCGGCAGATTTTTGAATTGAACTGGGCGCTGGTTAACACCGGCGTGACCAAATTATTGCATCGCCCCGGGCGCGTCAGCCTGAGTTACTTGAATAATTTTGCGCATCTTGAAAGCGCATGCGATCCAGGCTTGGTGAGTTATCGCTGAATCATCTAATATTAATTTTCCAATAAGCGGAGACAGAGAACATGACAAGCACCACCCTTTTTGATTTGCAAGGCAAGATCGCACTGGTTACCGGCGCCAGCCGCGGCATCGGCGCCTCGATTGCCAACCTCCTGGCGCAGCAGGGCGCGCATGTGATCGTATCCAGCCGCAAGGCGGAGGCATGCGACAAAGTGGTGGCCGCGATCCAGGCCGCCGGCGGCTCGGCGGAAACCATCGCTTGCCACATCGGTGACATGGCGCAGATCGAAGCGCTGTACCAGGCCATCAGCAGCAAGCACGGGCGGCTCGATATCCTGGTCAACAACGCGGCCGCCAATCCGCATTTCGGTCCTATCGTCGAGACCGACGTGGCAGCCTTCCAGAAAACTGTCGATGTGAATATCCGCGGCTATTTTTTCATGTCCTCATATGGAGCCAAGCTGATGGCGCAGAACGGCGGCGGCGCGATTGTCAACGTCGCTTCGGTCAATGGCGTCACGCCGGGCGTATTCCAGGGTATCTACTCGATTACCAAGGCTGCCGTGATTTCCATGACCAAGGCGTTCGCCAAGGAATGCGCGGCCAGCGGCGTGCGCGTCAATGCTTTGCTGCCTGGCTTTACCGAGACCAAGTTCGCCGCCGCCTTGATCGACAATCCGGCGATCCTGAAACAGGCGTTGCAGCACATCCCGATGAACCGTGTGGCCCAGCCGGATGAAATGGCGGGCGCGGTGCTGTATCTGGTGTCGCCTGCGGCCACTTATACCACCGGGGTTTGTCTGAATGTAGACGGCGGCTATTTGCTCAACTAAGCGGCGCTAACGCGGAATCGACAGGAAACCCTATGAAGAATTTGCAAGGCAAGGTCGCCGTCATCACCGGCGCTGCAGAAGGCATCGGCAAGGGCATTGCGACCCGCGCCGCGGCGGAAGGAATGAGACTGGTGCTGGCGGATATCAACGCCGCCAAGCTGGAGCTGGCGGTGGCCGAGTTCAAGGCCGATGGCGTTGAAGTGATCGGCGTGCCTACCGACGTCGCCAGGGAAGAGCAGGTCAACGCCTTGGCAGAGCAGGTGTTTGCTCAATTCGGCAATGTGCATTTGCTGGTGAATAACGCCGGAGTCGCCGTCGCCAGGCCGGCCTGGGAAGCCACGCAGCAGGACTGGGATTGGGTCATGGGCGTCAATTTCTACGGCGTCACGCATGCCTTGCGCGCCTTCGTCCCCACCATGTTGAAGCACGGCGAGGAAGGCCATATCGTCAATACCGCGTCGATGGCCGGCTTGACATCGCAGCCCAGCCTGGCCACCTACAATGCCAGCAAACATGCGGTGGTGACGGTATCGGAAGGCTTGCATCACGACCTCGCGTTGCGGCAATCGCGGATCAATGTATCGGTGTTGTGCCCGGGTTGGGTCAAGACCGGCGTTGCGCATTCTGAGCGCAATCGGGTAGCGGCCGCGGCCGGCAATGACGGCGCGGAGACGCCGGCAGTGGATGCGGTGACGCTCAAGGTCGGCATGGCGATAATGCAGGCGGTGCAGAACGGCATTCCGGTGGCCCAGGTTGCCGCTGCAGTGTTTGATGCGATTGTTGCGGAGCGATTTTATATCCTGACGCATCCGGAGATGAAGCAGGCGATACAGATCCGGATGGAGGATATATTGCAGCAGCGGGCGCCGACTTTATTGAAGATTTGAAGACTGGCTGGCAAGCAGCAGGGCGTATCAGCATCAGCTGATACGCCCTGAGATCAAGGTTTAGTCGATGTCAAACTTGACGCCCTGCGCCAGCGGCAGGGTACGGCTGTAGTTGATCGTATTGGTCGCACGGCGCATGTAAGTCTTCCACGCATCGGAACCGGATTCGCGGCCGCCGCCGGTTTCCTTCTCACCGCCGAATGCGCCGCCGATTTCAGCGCCGCTGGTGCCGATGTTGACGTTGGCCAGACCGCAATCGCTGCCGCTGGCAGACATGAAAGCCTCCGCTTCGCGGACATCGTTGGTGAAGATGGCTGACGACAAGCCTTGCGGCACGGCGTTGTTGAGACGCACGGCATCGTCGAAACTATCGTAGCGCAGCACATACAGAATCGGTGCGAAGGTTTCGTGATGCACGATGGCGCTTTGCTGCGGCATGCGCACCAGCGCCGGCCGCACGTAGAAGGCGTTGGCGGCATCGCCGACCGGCAAGCGTTCGCCGCCTGTCACCACGCCGCCTTCGGCCTTGGCCTGGACCAGCGCCGCTTGCATCGCTTCGAATGCCGCCTGATCGACCAGCGGACCAACCAGCGTACCGCCATCCAGCGGATCGCCGACCTTGACGCTGGCGTAGATGCGTTCGATGCGGCTGACCACATCTTCATAAATGCTGCTATGGACAAACAAACGGCGCAAGCTGGTGCAGCGTTGCCCTGCGGTGCCGACCGCGGAGAAGGTAATGGCGCGCAAAGCCAGGCTCAAGTCGGCAGTAGGGGTGACGATCATGCCGTTGTTGCCGCCCAGTTCCAGCAAGCTGCGGCCCAGACGTTCCGCCACCGTGGTGGCGACCTTGCGCCCCATGCGCACGCTGCCGGTGGCGCTGACCAGCGGCACCAGCGGCGAGGCGGAAAGTGCGGCGCCGATTTCGGCGCGGCCCAGCAATACCTGGCACAGATCGGCCGGCAACAGATCCGGGCGCTGCTCTGAAAAGCGTGCCGCGGCTTGTTCAAACAGCGCATGTACCGCAAGTGCGACGACCGGGGTTTTTTCCGATGGCTTCCAGATCACGGCATTGCCGCAGACCAGCGCCAGCGCAGCATTCCACGCCCATACCGCAACCGGGAAGTTGAACGCGGTGATGACGCCGCAAACGCCCAGCGGATGCCAGGTTTCCATCATGCGATGGCCCGCACGTTCGGACGCGATGGTCAGGCCGTACAGCTGGCGCGACAGGCCGACGGCGAAATCGCAGATGTCGATCATTTCCTGCACTTCGCCTATGCCTTCGGACAGGATCTTGCCGGATTCCAGCGTCACCAGTTTGCCCAGCGGCTCGCGATGTTCGCGCAGCACGTCGCCCAGGATGCGCACCAGCTCGCCGCGTACCGGCGCCGGGACTACGCGCCATTTTTCGTAGGCTTGATGGGCGTTCTTGATGGCGCTGTCGGCTTCCTGCACCGTGTGGGCGCGCAGTGCAGCGATCGCAGCGCCGTCGCGCGGCGAGCGGGAATGGAGATCGTTGCCGGCATGGGCGGAAAAATCGAAGCCGAGTTCAGCGAAGATGGTGGAAATTTGCGTCATTGGAATGCCTTTGTTCCGGGTTTGATCTGGTCGCCGCGAATCGCAGCTGACGACGGGTTGGGCCAACTTATAGCCTGAGTATAAGGAATAAATTGCGATTTCTTAAAATCAAAAAATAACAGAACATCATTACTTTTGATCATGCGTGGATGTCGCCTAGGCTTCCGCCAGTTCACTCAATATCCATTCCTGGAATTTGATCACGGCCGCCTTGCTGGCGTTTTTTTCGGGATAAGTCAGGTAGTAGGATTGCGGGCTTTTGACGGCGAACGGGAAGGGCACATGCAACTGGCCGAGGGCGATTTCGGTTTCGACCAGGAATTTTGGCATCAATGCCACGCCCAGGCCGGCGGCGGCGGCCTGGATCACCATCGACAGTTGCTCAAAGCGCGGGCCGGAAAGAGCATCGGGGCAGGCTACGCCGACATGGTTGAACCAGTCCTGCCAGGCTTGCGGCCGGGTAGTGTGTTGCAACAAAGTCATGGCGGGCAGATCTTCGATGCGCTTGATTTTCCGGCTCAGCTCCAGGCTGCACACCGGCAGTACTTCTTCACCCATCAGCCGCACCATGACCGCGCCCGGCCAGTTGGGTTCGCCGAAATGTATCGCCGCATCCACTGCGCGGCTGTTGAAATCGAAGGGCAGCACCTCGGTGCTCAGGTTGAGAATCACGTCGGGATGGGCGGCGGTGAATTTGGCCAGGCGCGGTATCAGCCATTTGACGCCGAAAGTCGGCAATGTTGCCAGATTGAGCACGCCGCCGGAATTCTTGTGCGCCATCACCTGGAAGGTCGCCATTTCGATTTCCTTGAGAATGGCGGCGACCTGGGTCGCATATTCGGCCCCGGCCGCGGTCAGGATCAGGCGGCGGTTGATGCGTTCGAACAGCTTTACGCCAAGATAATCTTCCAGAATGGCGGCCTGGCGGCTGACCGCGCCTTGCGTCATGTGCAACTCGTTGGCGGCCTTGGTAAACGACAGGTGGCGCGCAGCCGTATCGAAAGCGATCAGGCAGGAGGTGGAAGGGATGAATCTGCGCATTTTTCTTGGAGCCGAGTAGGTAGTTGCTGCAGTGCTTGCTGCCGAGCAGGCACTATACCAAACGCGGCGCCGCTTTTCAGCGCTACCTTTATTTTCAGCACGAACTTCAGCCTGGCTGCGCGGAGAGGCAGGCATGGAAGTTATGGCGCTGAACCGAAACGGGTTACCCCCAGCAGCTGCGCCGGGTCGAAAACGGTTTGCATCCTGGCGGCCAGCGCCTGGGATTCGGGGGCGGTGTAGCGCTCATAGAACTGCTGGTTGAACGGCCCGACGCCATGCTCGGCGCTGAAACTGCCGTGATACTTGCGTACCGCCAGATCGTAGATTTCCTGGCGCAGGGCATGGATGCGCTGGGGCGGGAAGTCGTCCGCCAGCTGCTGCGGCACAACCAGGTTGAAATGCAGGCCGCCATCGCCCCAATGGCCGAAATCGAATACGTTGACGCCCGGATAACAGCGTGCCAGCAGCGCGCTAGCCTCATCGCGAAAGCATGCCAGTTTTGAGCGCGGTACGGCGATATCGAAGGCGATGACCTTGCCTTCCCGGCGCACGCTGTCGGTGATGGCGTGGCGGATGCGCCACAAGACTTCGGGTTTGTCGATCACCGCGTCCAGGATCAGGTCGCCGAAACTTGCTTCGAGCCAGGCGCCGAACAGTTTTTCCAGGTCGAAGTCGAGGCTGCGCGGCCGTGCGCTGCTCAGTTCGATCAGGAAAGCATAGGGCGGCAGCGGATCGAACGGCGTCTGGATGGACGGGATGTGCTGCAGCACGGACTGTAAGGCATTGTGCGAGATGCCTTCGAACGCGCTCAGGAAATCCGAGAAATTGCGCTCGGCATCGCGCAACAACAGGGCGGCAGCTTGCAGCGAAGCCGGCACCACCAGCGCCGTGGCGCATTGCTGCGGCAGCGGGTGCACCTGCAGCACGGCCTGCGTGATGATGCCGTAGGCGCCGCCGCTGCCGATGAAGCATTGTTTCCAGTCGGGTCCGGTATTGTTTTTCCTGAGCCGGTTGGTGAGGTCGAGACGTTGGCCGGGCGGATCGATCAACAAAGCTTCCAGCCCCAGCACATTATGGCGCACATCGCCGTAACGGATCAGGCGCGCGCCGCCGGTGTTGGCGGCCAGCATGCCGCCTAGCGAAGGATCCGCCGCCAGGTCGATGGGAAAGTACAGATCGTGCTGTTTGAGCGCCTGGTTCAGGTCGGACAGGCGGGTGCCGGCATAGGCTTGCACCACGCGGTCGACCGGATCGATGTCTATCACGCCCTTGATGCGTTCCATGCTGAGCACCACATCGAGCCCGGAACGATCCGGCGAGGCCGCTCCCACCAGGCCGGTATTCGCGCCCTGCGCTACGATGCGGATTTTTTCCCTGGCGCACAGGCGCATCAGCTCGGCCGCATCTTCGATGCTGGCCGGGCGTGCGATGCAACGCGCCTGGCCGTCGCCGTAACGCGCCCCTTTTTCGTAAGGCTGGCGCTGATCCGGTGTGCTCAGGCAGCCTTGCGGGCCCAGCAGGTCGCTGATGCGTTGCCGGATCAGGTCGATGTCGCTCATGTCAGCCATCAGCAGGATGCGGCGTCTGCCGAGGCGGTCATCTTGAAAATGCCCTGGGCGTTGCCGCTGTCAAAAGTCAGATCCAGTTTTTCGCGTTGGGTTTCCTCGTCCAGGTAACGGTCGCGCGAAATGAATTCGTAAAACGATCCAGGTACTTTCATCTCGACCATCACGCCGCTTTCATCGCGCATCTGGCGCGTCACGGTGGCGGCGCGGAAAGCGGTTTGCCGCACCCGGCCGTTCCTGGAAACCTCGATCTTTTCCTTGATGGCGCGGCCCAGCGCGCGTTGCGCATCGGCTACCTGTTCTACATCGGGGACGCGATCGGTGGCGTGGTTGAAGGCATTGCCTTCGGTTGAAATCCAGGCCATTTCGGCCGATTCCGCCAGCAAGGTCTGGTATTCGGCAATGCTGGGCAAGTCGTGCTGGCGATCGAAACAGGTTAGCAGCACCGGTAGCAGCGCCAGCGCATCGGCAACCGGCAAGGTTTTGCTGGCGCCGAGCTGCTGCAGCAATTGCGCCGAGTGCGCATCGATAGGATCGCGCGAGGTCGACAAGACTTTGTTGACGGTCGCCTGGAATTCGCTGGAGAAGTGGTGCGGATGCAGTTCGCTCAGGAAAAACTGGGCGATTTCCTCGGCGTCGTCTTCATGCGCATAAGCGCGGCCGGTCATGCAGATACGTGGCAGGGGATAGATGCCGTTCACGTGGTAACCCAGCGGCTGCAGAATCCGGGTGAACGCCGCTTCGCCAGTCGGCAAGGTGCCGGTGCTGATGCCAAGCACGGTGCGCAAAGCGCCATGGTCAAAGCGGATCTTGTTACCTGCGCGCACCGAATCCTGCACATAGTCATTCCCTTGTGGGACGGCTTTCAGCAGTTTCTCGAACAGCAGCATGTTCAGCGCCTGCGCTATTTCGATACGGGACACCGTGTCGGAACGGGGCCGCAGAGTGCTGGCCGGGATTTGCAGCAGATCGGACAATTGGCCGGCATGCTCGGCGCCTAGCAACGACGTCAGCATGAATTGCAGATTGGTGGAGGACATGCGCGCTCTTTATCGGGGGAAGGATAGACGCAGTGTAAATTTGATTGGCAGCCTGATAAAACGATTAATTCTGATGGATCAATGCGTTTTTCTCATGCTTTGATTTTTTCAGATAGTTTTTGACGAAAAAAAAAGATGGGTGCAAAGCACCCATCTTCAGACCCAGCCGGTAATTCTATGAGACGGTCTAGTAACCGATCGCAGCGCCGGCGGGACGGCGCGTGTCGTTTGCGCCGTAATACAAGCCCGGGCGGACGATGCCGGATACGCCCGCATCGTTGCCGGAGCTGGCGCCACTCACGCCGGCAGCGCCTGGCAGGCCGATCATGATCAGTTCAGCCGCGCCCCAAGGCGTTTGCTCCTTCATCTTGTAGCCCATGCCATTCAGGATTTTCAGCGTATCCGGCGACAGGCCGCGGGTTTCGTAATACACCTCGTCCGGCAACCATTGATGATGAATGCGCGGCGCATCGACCGCTTCCTGCGGCGCCATGCCGTAGTCGATCACGTTCAAGGCGGTTTCCAGCGTGATGGTGATGATGCGCGAACCGCCCGGGGAGCCAAGCACCATATAGGTCTTGCCATCCTTGGTCACCAGGGTCGGCGCCATCGACGACAGCGGACGCTTGCCCGGCGCGATCGAATTGGTGGCGCCTTGCACCAGGCCGAACAGGTTTTGCACGCCGGCCTTGACGGTGAAGTCATCCATTTCATCGTTCAGGAAGAAGCCGGTGCCCGGCGCGATCACTACGGCGCCGAAGCGGCCGTTGATGGTGTAAGTAGTGGAAACCGCATTGCCGTCCTTGTCGACGATCGAATAATGGGTGGTTTCAGGTTTTTCATGCGGCGCCATGCCTGGTTGCACTTCTACCGAAGGCGTGGCTTTGTCGGCGCTGATTTTTTCACGGATCGA
The DNA here is from genome assembly GCF_900107095.1 of Collimonas sp. OK242. Taxonomy (GTDB): domain Bacteria; phylum Pseudomonadota; class Gammaproteobacteria; order Burkholderiales; family Burkholderiaceae_D; genus Collimonas. The sequence goes on along the minus strand of NZ_FNOR01000008.1, from coordinate 29,722 downwards.
AGCCGCGTATTCCTTGCTCATCAAACGCTCAAGCGGGTTTTTGACAAACGCCGGATCGCCGAGGAACGTATTGCGGTCCATATAGGAGTGGCGCATGGCTTCGGTCATGTAATGCACTGCCGACGCCGAGTGGAAGCCCAATGCCTTCATGTCGTAACCCTCAAGAATGTTGAGGATCTGGCACATGGTGGCGCCGCCCGAGCTGGGCGGCGGTGCGGAGACGAACACATAACCGCGATAGGTGCACGACAGCGGGGCGCTTTCGCTGATCTTGTAGCCGGCGAAATCGGCCGCAGTGATGATGCCGCCGCCGGCCTTGGAGGCGCGTTCCACTGCGGCAGGAATCGCGCCTTTATAGAAAGCGTCGGGACCGTTGCGCGAGATGGCTTCCAGCGTCTTGGCCAGATCCTTCTGCACCAGGCGGTCGCCCGGTTGCAATGGCGTGCCGTCGCGGCGCAGGAACAGGCGCGCCGATTCCGGATCTTTCTTGAACTGGGCGATGGTGGTGTCGAGAATGTCGGTGTCGCCGCGGTTCAGGATATAACCGTCGCGCGCCAGCTTGATCGCCGGTTGCATCACTTGCGCGCGGGTCAGCTTGCCGTATTTGCGTTGCGCGGTGTCGAGTCCGAGCACGGTGCCTGGCACGCCCGCCGCCAGATAACCAAACAGGCTGGCGTTGGTGATCGCCTTGCCGGCGGAGTCCAGATACATATTGGCGCTAGCCGCAGCCGGCGCCGTTTCGCGGAAATTGATGAAGGTATCGCGGCCATCGGCCAGGTGGATGGTCATGAAGCCGCCGCCGCCGATATTGCCGCAGCAAGGATTCACTACCGCTTGCGCGTAACCTACCGCTACCGCTGCATCAATCGCATTGCCGCCCATCTTGAGAATGTCGGCCCCGACTTGCGATGCCAGATGCTGGGAAGTCACCACCATGCCGTTCTTCGCCTCGACCGCGGGCGCGGATGCCGCTTGCACCGTGCCCAGCAGGCCCAGCACAAGCGTCGATGCCGCTAACGGTTTCATCCAATATGTAATACGCATACCTTCTCCCTATTATTGATGGGCAAGCCGCTTGCCCCTGCCTTTGAATATGACGCATTGCACGGCAGCGTAGCGGCTGCCGGCACAAATGAAGTGCGCCACAATTATTGCATTCTCTTGCTCGCCCGGCATGCTTTTTACTTTGCCGGATGGCGATATGCGTATTAAGCATAAAATGCGCCCGCTGCATGCAAGCGGATTCACATAAGTCCGCACCTAAAACGTGATTGCGCGCGACAGATTTTCGTAGGCCCGCGTTCCGGACAGCGATTTCTGCACATACAATACGCCACATGTTTTTGGAAAAATACGACAGTGCTTGCATAAATCACTGTTTTTTTATACAGTGCTACCTGAAGTCTCGAATATCTCATCACTTTTGTCGAAAGAGCAACCATGGACGATAAAAAATCCGCAGCCAACCCGGATAAAAGCAAGGCCCTTGCCGCGGCCTTGGCGCAGATTGAAAAGCAGTTCGGCAAAGGTTCGGTCATGCGGATGGACGACGGCGCCGTAGTCGAAGAGGTGCAAGTGGTCTCGACCGGTTCGCTCGGCCTCGATATCGCACTCGGCGTCGGCGGCTTGCCGCGCGGGCGGGTAGTTGAAATCTACGGCCCGGAATCGTCAGGCAAAACCACGCTGACGCTGCAAACCATCGCTGAAATGCAAAAGCTGGGCGGCACCTGCGCGTTCATCGATGCAGAGCATGCGCTGGATGTCGGCTATGCACAGAAATTGGGCATCAATCTGTCCGAACTGCTGATCTCGCAACCGGATACCGGCGAACAAGCGCTGGAAATTACCGATGCGCTGGTGCGTTCCGGCGGCGTCGACCTGATCGTGATCGACTCGGTTGCAGCGCTGACGCCGCGCGCTGAAATTGAAGGCGACATGGGCGATTCACTGCCGGGCCTGCAAGCGCGTCTGATGTCGCAGGCACTGCGCAAGCTGACCGGCAGCATCAACCGCACCAACACGCTGGTGATCTTTATCAACCAGATCCGCATGAAGATCGGCGTCATGTTCGGCAATCCGGAAACGACTACCGGCGGTAACGCCTTGAAGTTTTACGCCTCGGTGCGCTTGGATATTCGCCGTACCGGCTCGATCAAGTCGGGCGATGAAGTCATCGGTAACGAAACCAAGGTCAAAGTCGTCAAGAACAAAATCGCGCCGCCATTCAAGGAAGCGCACTTCGATATCCTGTATGGCGAAGGCACATCGCGCGAAGGTGAAATCCTCGATCTCGGCTCCGACGCCAAGATCGTTGAAAAGTCCGGCGCCTGGTACAGCTATAACGGCGAACGCATCGGCCAGGGCAAGGACAATGCCCGTACCTACCTGAAAGAACGGCCGGAGCTGGCGCGCGAAATTGAAAACAAGGTGCGCGCTTCGCTGGGCGTGCCTGAGCTGGGCGCGATCAAGTCGGACGGTGGAGAGAAGGCCGACAAGGCTGCCGCCAAGGCTAATAAAGCTGCCGCCGCCGCGGCCAAGGCTGAAGAGCCGGTTTAATCCTTCGTTTTTAGCGACTTGGCCGACCCGCTTCGGCAAACGCCTTTCATGCAACTCCGCCTAACGGATTGTTGAAAGGCGTTTTTGTTTTTAACATGTATGTGGAAGTATGTGGAAGTATCTGGACTACGGGAAGCCGCCATGGCAAAGCTGCAAATCAGTCTGAAGGGCAGGGCGCTGCGTTATTTGTCGGCACGCGAACACAGCCGCATGGAGCTGGCGCGCAAGCTTGCGCGTTATGCGCAGGAAAGCGACGACATCGAAGCCTTGCTCGATACGCTGGAAGCGGCAAAACTTTTATCCCAGGCGCGTTTTTCCGAATCCCTGATTCACCGGCGCGCCCATCGTTACGGCAACAGCCGCATACTCTCCGAACTGCAAAGCCATGGCATCGATGCCGATTCACTGGTGACTATCAAGGCCGAGCTGGCCGACGGTGAAATCGCCCGTGCGCGCGAGGTGTGGCGCAAGAAATTCAATCAGCCGGCGGCAGACGCCGCCGAGCGCGCCAAGCAAATGCGGTTTTTGCTGCAGCGCGGCTTTTCGCATCGCGCGATACAAGCCGCAGTGAGTGGCGGCGGTGATGACGATGATTGCTGAGACAGGAAAGCGCGCAGCTTCGCACTGACGGATTCAGCAGCGGCGGCTGTCGATGGCTATTTTGCAATTGTCGATCTAAATCGCTAAGCCGCGTAAGCTGTGCTACACTTTTGGGGTTTTTTGCAAACCGCAGGAGCGGCAGTTACCATAGAAACTGTGGTAACGATACGCAAATAAGTCCATCAATATGTCTCTGACAACCTCCATTTCCCGCCGAGCGTTAAAGCACGTCCGCGCGATTCACATCGAAGCGTTTGTACGCGATGACGGCCTATGGGAAATCGACGCGCATGTTACCGATACCAAACCTGTCGATCTTTCTTTGCCGTCCGGCAATTTGCCGGCAGGCCAGCCCTTGCACAGCCTTTGGCTGAGGCTGACGCTCGATCGCCAGTTCGTCATCGTCGACGTCGAGGCAAACTCTGAAGCAGTGCCCTATAGCGGCTATTGCAATACCATAGCACCTGATTACGAGAAACTGATCGGCCTGAGCCTGGTCAAGGGCTTCCGCCATACACTTAAAGAGCGTATCGGCGGTGCGCTCGGCTGCACGCATTTGACCGAGTTGGCGCAGATATTGCCGACTGCGGCATTGCAAGCTTTCGGCGCCGAGATAGATCGCCAGAGCGATCTTGCAGCGGCGCAAAAAAAGCCGGCCCAGCTCGATCGCTGTCATGCATTACGTAGTGATGGCGCAGTTGTGGCCAAATATTATCCGAAGTGGGCAATCAGCCCTCCAGCAGCAGTTGACTCCCAATCTATTTATCCAACCAAGTAATTTCATTTAATTAAGTGTCAGAAGGGAAGCTCGTATGAAGATCCATGAGTATCAGGGTAAAGAAATTCTCCGCCAGTTCGGAGTAACCACACCGCGTGGCATCCCGTGCCTGAGCGTCGATGACGCGGTCAAGGCAGCTGAAACCTTAGGCGGTTCGGTTTGGGTCGTCAAAGCCCAGATCCACGCTGGCGGGCGCGGCAAGGGTGGTGGCGTCAAGGTCGCCAAGTCGCTGGAGCAAGTGCGTGAATACGCCAACCAGATCCTGGGCATGCAGCTGGTGACGCATCAAACCGGACCAGAAGGCCAAAAAGTACGTCGCCTGCTGATCGAAGAAGGCGCCGACATCAAACAGGAACTGTACGTCAGTATGGTGACTGACCGTGTCAGCCAACGCGTGGTGCTGATGGCATCCAGCGAAGGCGGCATGGACATCGAAGAAGTGGCCGCCAGCCACCCGGAAAAAATTCATCAAGTCATCATCGATCCGGCTACCGGCCTGACCGACGCTGAAGCAGACAGCATCTCCACCAAGATCGGCGTACCTGCCGGTTCCATCGCGGATGCGCGCAAGCAATTGCAAGGTCTGTACAAGGCATACTGGGATACCGATTCATCGCTGGCGGAAATCAACCCGCTGATCGTCACCGGTTCCGGCAAGGTTATCGCTCTGGACGCCAAGTTCAATTTCGACGCCAACGCGCTGTTCCGTCATCCTGAAATCGTCGCTTACCGCGATCTGGACGAAGAAGATCCAGCTGAAATCGAAGCGTCCAAGTTCGATCTGGCTTACATCTCGCTCGACGGCAATATCGGCTGCCTGGTGAACGGCGCCGGCCTGGCCATGGCGACCATGGACACCATCAAGCTGTTCGGCGGCGAACCTGCCAACTTCCTCGACGTAGGCGGCGGCGCCACCACTGAGAAAGTGACTGAAGCATTCAAGCTGATGCTGACGAATCCGGGCCTGAAAGCCATCCTGGTCAATATTTTCGGCGGCATCATGCGTTGCGACGTGATCGCAGAAGGCGTGATTGCGGCTTCCAAGGCAGTGCACCTGTCGGTGCCGCTGGTGGTCCGCATGAAGGGCACCAACGAAGAAATCGGCAAGAAAATGCTGGCCGACTCCGGCCTGCCGATCATCTCGGCGGACAGCATGGAAGAAGCGGCGCAGAAGGTTGTTGCTGCGGCCAACGGTAAATAAGTAAATAACTAGGAACAGATATGTCGATCCTGATCAACAAAGACACTAAAGTCGTCACCCAAGGCATTACCGGCAAGACCGGTCAATTCCACACCCGCGGCTGCCGCGATTATGCAAACGGCAAGAACGCGTTTGTCGCCGGCGTCAATCCGAAAAAAGCCGGCGAAGATTTCGAAGGCATCCCGATTTTCGCCAACGTTTCCGAAGCCAAGGCCGCCACCGGCGCCAACGTATCGGTAATTTATGTGCCGCCGGCAGGCGCTGCCGCTGCCATCTGGGAAGCCGTCGAAGCCGAACTCGACCTGGCCATCTGCATCACCGAAGGCATTCCGGTACGCGATATGCTGGCATTGAAAGACCGCATGGCGAAAGCCGGCAGCAAGACTTTGCTGCTCGGACCAAACTGCCCGGGCCTGATCACGCCAGACGAAATCAAGATCGGTATCATGCCAGGCCATATCCACAAGAAGGGCCGCATCGGCGTGGTTTCACGCTCCGGTACCCTGACTTATGAAGCAGTCGGTCAATTGACTGCGCTGGGCCTGGGCCAATCGTCGGCAGTCGGTATCGGCGGCGATCCTATCAACGGCTTGAAGCACATCGACATCATGAAGATGTTCAACGACGATCCTGAAACCGATGCGGTCATCATGATCGGTGAAATCGGCGGTCCGGACGAAGCCAATGCCGCTTACTGGATCAAGGACAACATGAAGAAGCCGGTGGTCAGCTTCATCGCCGGCGTTACCGCTCCTCCGGGCAAGCGCATGGGCCATGCAGGCGCCTTGATTTCGGGCGGTGCGGATACTGCGCAAGCCAAGCTGGACATCATGGAAGCGTGTGGCATCACCGTGACCAAGAATCCATCGGAAATGGCGCGCTTGCTGAAGGCGATGCTGTAATCGTTGCTGAATGGCAGGGCAGGCATCTATCTGGTGAAATAGTATAGATAAATGTCTGCACGAAGGATCGAATGGAAAGGGAGCTTCGGCTCCCTTTTCTATTGGCCCGCGCATTCAGCGCTGGATGGCGGCTGTCGCATCCTGAGGCGAGGCAGTCGCCGGCTTTGCAATTTGTCTTGCCGTCCCCCGCATAACCAAGGAAAATACTTGTAACCAGGCAAGGGGCCGGTCTGTCACCAGTTCTGTAACCATTCTTTCACCGATCATCTTAAAGTCTCGACATATGCCGCTTGAGTTTGCCGCCAAAACGGATATTGGTATGGTGCGAGTACAAAACGAAGACACCGTTGTCGTCGACGAGGTCTTGCAACTGGCGATCCTGGCCGACGGCATGGGCGGTTACAACGCCGGTGAAGTCGCCAGCAGCATCGCCACCGTCGCCATCCAGGAAGAAATCGAAAGCCAGCTGCAGGAATACCGCCGTCTGCAAAAGCCGGAAGCCGAGCTGCCGGTCCGCATGTGGCTGATGCAAGCCGTGCGCCAGGCCAACAGCACCATCATCAATGCCGCCCGCCGCGAGCCGGAATACCGCGGCATGGGCACCACCCTGGTGGTGGCCTGGTTCGCGCCGCAAGGCAGCGTCAGCATTGCCCATGTCGGCGATTCGCGCGCCTACCGCATCCGCGGCGGCTTGCTGGAACAACTGACGCGCGACCACTCCCTGCTGCAAGAACAGATCGATGCCGGCCTGATCCGTGCCGAAGACGCGCAATTCGCGATGAACCGCAACATCGTCACGCGCGCCGTCGGCATCGACTACCAGCTGGAGGTGGAAGTCCATCAGCACGAAGTGCAGGCTGGCGACCTTTACCTGCTGTGCTCCGACGGATTGTCGGACCGGATCGGCAATGCGGATATCGCCAATATCGTCAGCGACGCCCAGGGCGACCGGAAGATGGCATGCACCATGCTTATCAATGCTGCCAACCAGGCAGGCGGCCAGGACAATGTGTCGGTGATCCTGATCCAGGTGCCGGAGAACGAATAAACCTGCAACGGCAAGCGTAACAAGCAAGTTCGCAATATAAATCCCGAAATTTGCGTATCATTGCCCCGAAACAACATTAAACTGGGAGGCTTGTGGAAGTGTGCAAAACCGGATGTTTGAGCAGCGCCAATTGCAGTAACTGCACCAATAGTTGCGGATGTGGGCGGATCCGCAGTATGGTTTTAAATTAATTTACAGACAGCGTTTCCCAAGAGAGATAGGAATGGCGAAGATCATCCTGACCAAAGGCGGCACCGTAATACAAGAGATGACGCTCACCAAAGAGCGTACCACCATCGGCCGCCGCGCCCATAATGACCTGGTCATTGATAACCTCGCCATCAGCGGCGAGCATGCGGTCATCATTACTATCTACAACGATTCGTTTCTGGAAGACCTCAACAGCACCAACGGCACCCAGGTCAACGGCCATCCGGTCACCAAGCATTTTTTGCAGCATAACGATGTGATCCAGATGGCCAGGTACAAATTGCTGTACCAGGTCGATACGGATGAGGAAATCAAGGATAACCGGCCGAAGATGTTCCCGGTGCCGCGGCCGGATGCCACCATTACTGTCTTGGACGGGCCTAGTGCGGGTAAGGAAATGCTGCTGACCAAGGTGTTGACTACCATTGGTCGGCCCGGCATTCAGGTGGCTATCGTTACACGGCGGCCGCACGGTTACGAGCTGACCCATGTCGAGGGGCAGACTTATACCAAGGTCAATGACACGCCGTTGAGTGCTGGTGCGCGAGCGCTCAAGGATGAAGACGTGATTGATATCGCCGGGACTCAAATGAAGTTCTCTTGGAAGACGGTTTAAGCAATTTGCCGCTGGTATGCATTACGCCGTTATCTTAAGGCGACCTCTAAAAAATCCGTCATCCCCGCAAACGTGGGCGCCAAGGCGGAGAATCCAAGTTGCTGATTTAAAATAGATTCCCGCGTTCGCGGGGATGACGCGATAGCGTTTATTCAAGATTGCTTGTGATGTTTGTTACACAATTACCGTCCTGAATTTAAGCCCAACGCTAGTTTTATTTGTCCTGGTAATCGCCGAAACTGGGCATGTCTTGCCGCATTTCATATCTCAGTAGTTGCGCATATGCCAAATGGCGGATTAAGTCCTCAACGACGAATATCCATAGTTTCTTTGTGACAAACTTTGTCAGCTTCGCATCGAAACTCTGCCAAATTTCTTCACTTTTTCCCATTGAAGCCTTTGAAAACCGGAGATTTTCCACTGGCACAGACATTGCTGTATATCCCGTGTAGTGAAGCGAAGCACCCCTTTTATTAACAGGAGAAACAAATGAAATCGATGCAAATGATTAAACGTGCACAGCGCGGCTTTACCCTGATCGAATTGATGATCGTTGTGGCGATTATCGGTATCTTGGCAGCGATTGCGTTGCCTGCGTATCAAAATTATGTATCTAAGTCGCAGATAGCTGCTGGTTTGGCAGATATCACCCCAGGTAAGGTTAACGTGGAAGCGAAGTTGGCAGAAGGACTCGCCGCCGATATTGCATTAACAACAGATGTCGGCCTTCAAGGGACGACAGCGCGTTGCAGCACAATTGTCGTGTCTATCCTTAAAGCTGACGGCAGCGGGACGCTGACATGCAATTTGCTAGGCAATACAAATGTTGCGGGTAAGACAGTGGTGTGGACACGTGGTAAAGACGATCCAACAAAAGGCACGACCGGTGCATGGGCGTGCACTACAACCGCTGCAGCGACTTTGTCTCCAAAGGATTGCCCAGGAGTTTAATGGGCATACCCATTCCTATTTGAGATTATTACGATAGGAATGCATATTTGTACTGACGTTTGATCAAAACACCCCCGTCGTGGGGTGTTTTATTTTGCGCAGTATAAGTGAAATGTCGGCGTGTTTTTATTAGCGATTTCATTCACGGTATCCGTTGAACTCCAATACCCTCGTACGAGGTGATTTGCGCCTTGAAACGCGTTGGATGACGACGAGACTGTCGCGGGTTGTCTAGCGACTGGGCGTTAGTCTTGATGGTTCAATATCGATTGGACTCTATTTCATAATTGGCTATGCAAGCGTTTAGTTCTACAACTAAGTGACGTGGCGAAATAGCAAATTCGCCCTACGGTATTAAGGCCGATCATCCACAGGAATTCAACATGAGAGCATTGTGGTGTCAACCTGCAAACAGGCAAAATGGTTTCACGCTGATTGAATTGATGATAGTCGTGGCGATAATCGGTATTTTGGCGACAATTGCTTTTCCGGCATATCAGGATTATGTCGCTAAAGCCAAATGGTCTGCGGCGTTGGCGGAAGTTTCCGCTGGTAAAACCGGGCTTGAATCGACTGCTTTCCAGTCAAACACCCTCACAACCGCAGTAGTCGGTATTCAGGACTCGACATCCAATTGCGATATGAGCGTTGGCGGCCCACCCGATGGCAGCGCCGACAATACATTGGTTTGTAATATCAAAGGCGGACCTGCATCGGTCGCCGCCAAGACTATAACCTTGAAGCGTATTGCCAATAGCGCTATGACCGATGCCGGGAAATGGACATGTGCGACGACTGCCATGCAAAAATATGTCGGTGCAAGCGCAACGTGTACGGGTGTCTGATTATGCGTCCTACCCCGTGCTCATCGGCATTGCCGTAATGCAGAGTTTCCAATTGCGGTTGCTGCTGATGCAGCGTTGGAGTTAATTGCGATCAATACATGGTAGAAATTTTCTGCGCACTGTAGTTGCCCGTGTTTGTGATTGTTGCGTGGTCTTACTCTATCACCCAATCTCCTGATTTTCCGCCATGCTTTTCCATCACTCGCACATCGGTAATCACCATCCCCCGATCCACCGCCTTGCACATGTCGTAGATCGTCAACAAGCCGATCTGGACTGCCGTCAACGCTTCCATCTCCACCCCGGTCTTGCCCACTGTTTCCGCTTGTGCGGTGCAACTGATGCTGGCTTCGCTTTCATCAATACTGAAATCAACCGTAACCCGCGTCAACGCCAGCGGATGGCACAGCGGAATCAAATCGCTGGTGCGTTTGGTGGCCATGATGGCGGCGATGCGGGCGATGCCTAGCACGTCGCCTTTTTTCGCCGAGCCGGACTGGATCAGCGCCAAGGTCTCGGCCTTCATGCGGATGCAGCCGCTGGCGACTGCGATGCGGTGGGTATCGTTTTTGCCGCCGACGTCGACCATGTGGGCCTGGCCGGTCTGGTCGAAGTGGGTCAGTTTGGCGCTTGCCGGAATTTTGTCGGTCATGATGATATTTTCTTTAGATGATGCAGCGGATCATTAATTGAGTTTTTCTGGGCTGTCACCGCATGCTGAAGGTGGAACAATTGTCCTCTGTTAGTATCATAGCATCGTGATTTTGACACCATCCAGTATTCAATGAATCGATTATCGCCATCCCCACGACGCTTGCTGCTTGCTGCGCTCATCGGCGCCTGCTGCGCATTGCCGATGGCGCCGGTATTTGCGGTACAAAACCTGCCGACCCTGGGCGATACTTCGCGCGAATCGCTGTCGCCAATCATGGAACGCAAGCTCGGCGAAGAAATCATGCACGATATCCGGCGCGATCCCGATTACATGAACGATGCCCCGCTGCTGGAATACCTGAACAACTTCGGCTGGACCCTGGTTGCAGCGCGGCCGGAAGTACGGGGCGAGGCGGGCTTCGATTTTTTCTTCTTTGCGGTGCGCGATCCGGTCTTGAATGCGTTTGCCTTGCCGGGCGGCTTCATCGGCGTGCATTCCGGTTTGCTGCTGGCGGCGCAGAGCGAATCGGAACTGGCTTCGGTGCTGGCGCATGAAATCGGCCACGTGGCGCAGCGGCATATCGCGCGCATGGTGGGCAGCCAGAAGCAGGATTCGATGATTGCGCTGGCTTCCATGCTGCTGGGGGTGTTGGCGATGCGCGGCAGCGGCGATGCCGGCGCGGCGGTGATGATGGGCGGCACTGGCCTGGCGATGCAGAGGCAGCTGAATTTCAGCCGTGATGCCGAGCGCGAGGCGGATCGTATCGGCTTGTCGATTCTGGATGCGGGCGGTTTTGACACCAGCGGCATGGTGGCGTTTTTCGGGCGCATGCAAACGGCCTCCCGCAATTATTCGGATGTGGTGCCGCCGTATCTGCTGACGCATCCGCTGACTACCGAGCGGATTGCCGACATCGAGGCGCGGATTCGTGAGCAGCGTTATCGGCAGCGCGCCGATAGCCTGGATTTCCAGTTGATACGCGCGCGCGTGCGGGTGTTGCAGGATGATACCGAGCAGGGCCGGCGCGATGCGCAGATCGTGTTTGATACGCAGCTGCTGCAAAATACCAAGCAGCAAATCGTTGCGGCTAAATATGGCATGGCTTTCCTGGCGTTCAGGCGGGGGACTTATGACAAGGCTAAGGATTTGCTGCAGCAGGCGGTGGCGGCGGCATTGCCGGCGAAGCAGAGCCTGGTGCTGACGGATCTCGGCGTGGAGATCATGCTGGCCACTAATCGCGAAGCCGAGGCCTTGAAGCTGGTGCAGCAGGCGCAGCTGCAATATCCCTTGTCGCGCGGGTTGGCGCATCAGTATGCCCGGGTGCTGCTTGCTGCCAAGCGTCTGGACGAGGCTACCAAATATCTGCGTGAGCAGGCGCAGCTATACCGGCAGGACGCGGATGTGCAGGATTTGCTGGCTAAGGCTTATTCGGCGCAGGGGAAGCGGGCGTTGCAGCATATGGCTTTGGCGGAGTCTTATGTGTTGACGGGGAGTGTGCCGGCGGCCTTGGATCAGTTGCGGATTGCGCGCGATTCTAAGGATGCCGGGTTTTATGATCAGTCCATGATTGATGCGCGGGAGAGGGAGTTGCAGGAGCGGTGGAAGGAGGAGTTGAAGGCTTCTAAGGAGCGGTGACTATTGCTGAAGTCTTTACTCCGTGGTCCGTTAAATAGGGTCAGAGTCAAGTTTCGCGATAAACCTGCGAAAGTTGACTCTGACCCTATTTAACTATGCTTGGCCGGTTTTTGTACAAAACCGAAATGGGTTGCGACATTTTCTGTGGCGATATGTGAGACAGTTAATAGCAACCCTGATTTTTGCCATGTCAGGATTTGACTCTTTGATGGATTTGCCATCCATTCTAGTAGTGCTTCATCGCTGGCGATTTCTCCATCCATGCGTAGGTCGGTCAGGCATTGCGCCAGGTCGCGATCGTCGATTGCGGCTACCTGGCCTGGGGCGATCAGCAGCAGCCGGCCTTGTTCGGTCAGCATGACGGCATCGATTGCCGTCATCGGCTCGCCGGTTTGCAGGACAAAACCTTGAACCGGATCGGTATGGGCGATGTAGGGTGTCAGCTCCAGGTCGACGTAGACGCGTTGCGGGCCGTTCTGGAAGTACCAGCAGCCGTGTTCGTCCGCGCCGTAATTGCGGTTGATGAAACCGGCCAGCGCCGTGTGCATGATCTTGTCGCCGGGCAGGTTCTGGCGCTGCGTCTGTTCATCGCGCATGCGCCAGGCGCCGCGCGCGTCCAGTCCCAGCCAGCCGTAGCAATGGGGGACGTTGGGCCATTTCTGCATGGCTTGGGCGACGACTTGATCCATTCTAGTTATCCTGTAAAAAACGCAGCATGCGCTGCGGCAGCCAATCGAGGCGGCCGGGCGGGCCGCCGACGGCGAATCCTACGTGACCGCCTTGCTCAGGATACTCGAGGGTGACGCTGGCGGCTGCCTTGGGCGGCAAGTGCTGCGGCGGCAGGAACGGGTCGTTGCGGGCGTTGAGCACCAGCGTCGGCACGGTGATGTCGTTGATCACCAGCTTGGCGCTGGCGCGATGCCAGTAATCGTCGGTGTCGCGGAAACCATGCAGGGGCGCGGTGACGATGTTGTCGAACTCGTACAGGTCGCGCGCGTTCAGCATTTTTTCGCGATCGAACAGGCGCGGGAATTGCTGTAACTTGTCGAGCGACTTGCTTTTCATCGTGCGCAGAAACGAGCGGGTGTAGACCATGTTGAAGCCATGCGACAAGGCGGCGCCGCCGCCGGCCAGATCCAGCGGCGCGGAAATGGCGCAGGCGGCGTCGACGATTTCTGCCCGGTGCTGGGATTCGCCGAGCCAGCGCAGCAGCGCGTTGCCGCCGAGCGAAACGCCGGTCGCATAGAATTTGCCGAATTGTCTGGTGGCGCGGGCGGCAAGCAGGCGGCGCAATATCCAGTCGACTTCTTCAGCGTCGCCGGAGTGGTAGAAGCGCGGCGCCTGGTTGATTTCGCCGGAACAGCCGCGGAAATGCGGTACCGCCCCCGACCAGCCGAGCGTTGCCAGTTGCGCCATCAGCGCGCGGCTGTAGTGGCTGCCGGAAGAGCCTTCCAAGCCGTGAAACAGCACCACCAGCGGCTGGCCCGGCTGGCCGTCGACAAAATCGATGTCGATGAAATCGCCGTCCGGCGTATCCCAGCGTTCGCGTCTGTAGGCGACCGCCGGTTTGCTGATGCAGGTGGCGGGATAAATGGTTTGCAGATGGCCGCCGGGCAGCCATAGCGGCGCAGGGTAGGAACTGGGTGAAACGAGAGCAGGCATACTATCTTCTGTGTTGGATCGGTTCAATCTGTTCAATGCAAGGTGGTGCTGGATACGGCTTCTTCCGGTGCTGCGCCCGGTGCCACCGAGGCGTGATGCAGCACGATGCGCCAGCCGCGCGGCGTCTTCATATAGATATTGGTCGCCAGGATATGCATGTCGCGATCGGCGTCGCTGGCCTGGTGCAGCTCTTCCACCAGGTTATGAATGCTGGTCGACAGATTATGCGTCACATGCAGCTGGCGCGCACGGATATGCACGCCACCGCGTTCGAACAAGCTTTCGAAGGCTGCCCGGATCGCCGCATGTCCGTGCAGCCTGGGCGCATTCGGATGGATGCAGACGATTTCGTCGTCATCGGCCCATAGCGTCATCATCGCTTCGATATCGGCCCGGCTCATGGCGTCGTAAAAAGCGGTCTCGGTTTCTTCGGCTGAACCGTGCATGAATTTGGCATGTGGCATATGGGCTCCGTGTTCAAACAGTGTGATCGGCTATCGCAATGCTTTTCCGTCATCAAAAAAGGGAGCTGAGCTCCCTTTGGTTTCGATCATTTCGATCAATGTCCTTTGACCACGGCGCCCGGTTTCAACCGGTATTGCGTGCCGCAGTAAGGGCATTTGGCGCTGCCGCTGCTGTCGAGATTCAGGAACACGCGGGGATGCGAAGACCAGACCGGCATCAGCGGGTTGGGGCAATGCGCCGGCAAATCCTTGCCGTCGAGTTCAACCGGGGTTTGAGTCGTCTTTGTTGCATTTGCTGCTGTATTCATTTGCTTCTCCAAATTTACCTGTAATTACTTATTGTTGACGCTGGCTAGCCGGCTTATTTCCCAACCACGGTAAGCCAGTGTTGATATTTGGCGGACTTGCCTGCCACCACATCGAAAAACATCGACTGCAGTTTTTCCGTGATGGGGCCGCGCTTGCCTTCGCCTATGGTGCGATTGTCGAGTTCGCGGATCGGCGTGATTTCTGCGGCGGTGCCGGTAAAAAAGGCTTCATCGCTGCAATACACTTCGTCGCGGGTGATGCGTTTCTCGACGACTTCGATGCCGCTGTCGCGCGCCATGGTCAGCACCGCATCGCGGGTGATGCCGTCCAGGCAGGAAGCCAGGTCCGGCGTATAGATCTTGCCGTTCCTGACGATAAACACGTTTTCGCCGGAACCTTCCGAGACGTAGCCGTCGGTATCCAGCAGCAAAGCCTCGTCGTAGCCGTCGGTCAGTGCTTCCTGGTTAGCCAGGATCGAGTTGATGTAATAACCGCTGGCTTTGGCGCGCACCAGCGATACGTTGACGTGGTGGCGGCTGAATGAAGACGTCTTGACGCGTATCCCCTTGGCCAGCCCGTCTTCGCCCAGATAGGCGCCCCAAGGCCAGGCGGCAATCGCGACGTGGATGGTGTTGCCTTTGGCGGCAATACCGAGTTTTTCCGAACCGATCCAGACCAGCGGCCGCATATAGCAGGATTCCAGCTTGTTTTCGCGCACCACTTCGATTTGCGCATCGATCAGGGTTTGCAGGTCGTAAGGCACCTGCATCTGGAAAATCTTGGCCGAGTTCAGCAGGCGCTGGGTGTGTTCCTTCAGGCGGAAAATCGCCGGGCCTTGGTCTGTCTTATAGGCGCGCACACCTTCGAAAACCGCCATGCCGTAGTGCAGCGAATGCGTCAGGACATGGATATTGGCGTCGCGCCAGTCTATCAGTTTGCCGTCTTTCCAAATCTTGCCGTCGCGGTCGTCCATGGACATGTTCAAATCTCCCGTTTTATATAAGAGGTTGCAAAACCCCGTCATCCTCGCGAACACGGGCATGACGCAGCTAGGTTTTAAGGTGTGTAAATTGACATTTTAACGGATTCGATCAGGCTTACTCTGTAGAATATTGGTCTCGACCTGTCTCTTTTGAGAGCCGCTATGTGCGCAAAACCGTGTTTTGACAGAGGCTGCTGGAGTAAAATAGCGGCTTTTCCTCACTAGTATTGTCTGATCGACATGAAATTCAATCGACTAAGCGACTTGATCGCACAACACCAGCTGCAAGGCAAGCGCGTGTTTATCCGTGCCGACCTTAATGTACCGCAAGACGCGGCGGGCAATATTACTGAAGATACGCGCGTGCGCGCTTCGGTGCCGGCGATTCGCCAGGCACTCGATGCGGGCGCGGCGGTGATGGTGACTTCGCACCTGGGACGTCCGACCGAAGGCGAATTCAAGCCGGAAGATTCGCTGGCGCCTATCGCCAAGCGCCTGGCGGAATTGCTGGGCCAGCCGGTTGAGCTGCGCCAAAACTGGGTGGACGGCGTGGAAGTGGCGCCGGGCCAGGTGGTGTTGCTGGAAAATTGCCGCGTCAACAAGGGCGAGAAAAAGAATAGCGACGAGCTGGCGCAAAAGATCGCCAAGCTCTGCGATATTTACGTCAACGACGCTTTCGGTACCGCTCACCGGGCCGAAGCCACTACCCACGGCATCGCCAAATTTGCGCCGCTTGCCTGTGCCGGTCCTTTGCTGGCGGCTGAACTGGATGCTTTGGGCAAAGCCCTGAACCAGCCGGCGCGGCCGCTGGTGGCGATCGTCGCCGGCTCGAAAGTGTCGAGCAAGCTGACCATATTGAAAGCGCTGGCCGACAAGGTCGATAATCTGATCGTCGGCGGCGGCATCGCCAATACTTTCTTGCTGGCAAGCGGCTTGAAAATCGGCAAATCGTTGGCGGAACCGGATCTGCTTGCAGAAGCCAAAGCCATTATCGAGATGATGGCCAAACGCGGCGCCTCGGTGCCGATTCCGGTGGATGTGGTGTGCGCCAAGGAGTTTTCGCCGACCGCAGCGGCGCAGATCAAGGATGTCGGCGCTGTTGCTGACGATGACCTGATCCTGGACATCGGCCCCAAGACTGCAGCGATGCTGGCAGCGCAAATCGGCCAGGCCGGCACCGTGGTCTGGAATGGCCCGGTCGGCGTGTTCGAATTCGACCAGTTCGGCGAAGGCACCAAAACCCTGGCGCTGGCGATCGCCAATTCCAAGGCCTTCTCGATTGCCGGTGGCGGCGATACGCTGGCGGCAATCGCCAAATACAAGATTACCGACAAGATCGGTTATATCTCCACTGGCGGCGGCGCTTTCCTGGAATTTTTGGAAGGCAAGACCTTGCCGGCGGTTGAGATTTTATTGCAACGCGCTGCTTAATATTTTGAGCTGCAAATCGGACAGCTGGTTGGTCCTGACCAGCTATCCCGGTGTTTGTTCATGATGTACTGAAAGGTTGTCCATGCAAAGAGCTACCAAGATCGTCGCCACCATCGGACCTGCATCCAGCGATGCCGACACACTGGCGCGGATGTTCGTCGCCGGGGTCGATGTGGTGCGTCTGAATTTTTCGCATGGCAAGGCGCAGGACCATATCGATCGCGCCAAGCTGGTGCGTGAAGTGGCTGCGGCCTGCGGCAAGCAAGTCGCGATCATGGCCGATTTGCAGGGGCCGAAGATCCGGGTCGGCAAGTTCGAGCAAGGCAAGATCGAGTTGAAGAATGGCGAAAAATTCATTCTCGACGCCGATTGCGCCATGGGTGGCCAAGACCGCGTCGGTCTCGATTACAAGGCTTTGCCGCGCGACCTGAAACCGGCTGACATATTGTTGCTCAACGATGGCCTGATCGTGCTGGTCGTCGAAAGAATCCTCGGCAATGAGATCCATACCGTCGTCAAGATCGGCGGCGAACTGTCCAACAACAAGGGCATCAATCGGCAGGGCGGCGGCTTGACGGCGCCGGCGCTGACCTCCAAGGACATGGACGACATCAAGACCGCCATGAGTTTTCAGGCCGACTACGTTGCCGTGTCGTTCCCGAAGAATGCTACCGATATGGAAATGGCGCGCCAATTATGCAATGTGGCCGGCGAAGCCTACGATCACAAGCCGATGATGATCGCCAAGATCGAACGGGCCGAAGCGATCCCGGTATTGCAAGAAATTCTCGACGCCTCCGACGGCATCATGGTTGCCCGCGGCGACCTGGCGGTGGAAGTCGGCAATGCCGCTGTGCCGGCACTGCAAAAGCGCATGATCAAGATGGCGCGCGTGTCCAACAAACTGGCGATCACCGCGACCCAGATGATGGAATCGATGATCGTCAATGCGGTGCCGACCCGCGCCGAAGTGTCCGACGTCGCCAACGCCGTGCTGGATGGCACCGACGCCGTGATGACCTCCGCTGAAACCGCTTCCGGCAAATATCCGGTGGAGACGGTGGAAGCGATGTCGGCGATTTGCCTGGAAGCCGAGAAGTCGGAAGACTGCAAGCTCGACGCCGATTTCCTGAATGTCCGTTTCACCCGCGTCGACCAGTCGATTGCCTACGGCGCTTTGTTTACCGCTCACCATCTGCGCGTCAAGGCGATTGCCGCGCTGACCGAGTCCGGTTCTACCGCACTCTGGATGAGCCGCCACAACATCGATATCCCTATTTTTGCCCTCACCCCGAGCGTCGCCACCCAGCGCAAAGCTGCCTTGTTCCGTAACGTGCAGACTTTCGAGCTGGACAAATCGAACGACCGCGAAGCGGTGTTGCAAGCGGCGCAGAATTTGCTGCTGGCCAAGGGCGTGGTGCAGCTGGGCGATCTGGTGGTGGTGACGTGGGGCGAGCCGATGGGACAAATCGGCGGCACCAACGCGCTCAAGATCATGAAGATCGGCGAGTATTGATTTCGTTGGAGCAGAATCGGCGCGGCAATAGCGATGCCCGGCTTGAACGCTGTTCCACAACAAGTTTCTATTATCGGAGTACAACATGCCTCTCGTATCCATGCGTCAATTGCTGGACCATGCAGCTGAAAATAGCTATGGCCTGCCTGCTTTCAACGTCAACAACCTGGAACAAGTTACTGCCATCATGCAGGCGGCCGATGAAGTCGGCGCGCCGGTCATCATGCAGGCTTCGGCCGGCGCCCGTAAATATGCCGGTGAAGCGTTTTTGCGGCACTTGATTGAAGCGGCAGTAGAAGCCTTCCCGCACATCCCTGTGGTGATGCATCAGGATCACGGCCAGTCGCCCGCAGTATGCATGGCGGCGATCAAGTCCGGCTTCACTTCGGTGATGATGGACGGTTCGCTGATGGAAGACGGCAAATCGGTTGCCAGCTACGAATACAACGTGGAAGTGTCGCGCAAAGTGGTGGAGTTCTCGCATGCGATCGGCGTCACCGTGGAAGCAGAACTGGGCGTGCTCGGTTCGCTGGAAACCATGATGGGCGACAAGGAAGACGGCCATGGCGCCGACGGCAAGATGACGCGTGAACAGTTGTTGACCGATGTCTCGCAAGCTGCCGATTTCGTCAAGCTGACCCAGTGCGATGCGCTGGCGATTGCGATCGGTACTTCGCACGGCGCTTACAAGTTCTCGCGCAAGCCAACCGGCGATATCCTGGCGATCGAACGCATCAAGGAAATCCACACCCGCATTCCGAACACCCATCTGGTGATGCACGGTTCGTCATCGGTGCCGCAGGAATTGCTGGCGGAAATCCGCGAGTTCGGCGGCGACATGAAAGAAACCTACGGCGTGCCGGTGGAAGAAATCCAGGAAGGGATACGCCACGGCGTACGCAAGATCAATATCGATACCGACATCCGCCTGGCAATGACTGGCGCGATTCGCCGCTATCTGATCGAGAATCCAAGCAAGTTCGATCCGCGCGATTACCTCAAGCCGGCGCGCGAAGCGGCCAAGGCAGTGGTGAAAGCCCGTTTCCTGGCGTTTGGCTGCGAAGGCCAGGCCGCCAAGATCAAGCCGGTTTCGCTGGAAAAGATTGCAGAGAAATACAAGAAGGGCGAGCTGGCGCAGATCGTTCAGTAATAGATCGCAGTAAGCGACAGATGCCGCAATAGCGCCCAGTAAGGCCGGGCGCAATAATTTACCAGCTTGCAGGATGAGACATCAATCATCCGGCAGCTGGTTTTCTGACTTATGGAATAACCATGACAAGCCTCTACCAATCCACCATCACCTCTCTGCCGTTGCTCGGCCGCGGCAAGGTGCGCGAAAACTATGCCGTCGGTGAAGACATGATCCTGATCGTTACTTCCGATCGCCTGTCGGCCTTCGACGTCATCATGAATCAACCGATTCCGGGCAAAGGCAAGGTCTTGAACCGCATGTCCGATTTCTGGTTCGACAAGCTGGCGGCGATTGTTCCTAACCATCTGACCGGGATCGCGCCGGAATCGGTGGTGGCGGCGGATGAAGTCGAGCAGGTGCGTGGCCGTGCGGTGGTGGCGAAACGCCTGCAGCCGATCATGGTCGAGGCGGTGGTGCGCGGTTACATCATCGGCTCTGGCTGGAAGGATTATCAGGCAACCGGTGCGATCTGCGGCATTGCCTTGCCGGCGGGTTTGCAGCAGGCAGCCAAGCTGGCCGAGCCGATTTTCACCCCGGCCGCCAAGGCTGAGATGGGCGAGCATGACGAGAACATCAGCTTTGCCGATATGGAAAGCCGGATCGGCAAGGAACTGGCTGGCAAGATCCGCAGCATCAGTATCGAGCTGTACAAGACGGCCGCCGACTATGCGGCAACGCGCGGCATCATCATCGCCGACACCAAATTTGAATTCGGCCTTGATAAGGACGGCACGCTGCATTTGATGGATGAAGTACTGACTGCCGATTCGTCGCGCTTCTGGCCGGCGTCCAGCTATCAGGTCGGGATCTCGCCGCCATCGTTCGACAAGCAGTTTGTCCGCGATTACCTGGAAACCGTCACCAGCTGGAACAAGACGGCGCCGGCGCCGACCTTGCCTGACGATGTGATCGAAAAAACCGGCGCCAAGTATCGTGAAGCGCTGTTCAGCCTGACCGGCGAAACGCTGAAGGATTGATGATGACTAAGGATACTGTGAGCCGGCCGCTGGTCGGCATCGTCATGGGTTCTTCTTCCGATTGGGAGGTGATGCAGCATGCCGTCGCCATCCTGACCGAGTTTGGCGTGGCGCATGAGGCGCAGGTGATTTCGGCGCACCGCATGCCGGATCAGATGTTCGCCTATGCTGAAACAGCGCGTGCACGCGGCCTGCGCGCCATCATCGCCGGGGCTGGCGGCGCCGCCCATCTGCCGGGCATGATCGCCGCCAAGACCATCGTGCCGGTGCTGGGCGTACCGGTGCCGTCCAAATACTTGCGCGGCGAGGATTCCTTGTTGTCCATCGTGCAGATGCCGAAGGGTATTCCGGTCGCCGCTTATGCCATCGGCGAAGCCGGCGCGGCCAATGCGGCGCTGTCAGCCATCGCCATGCTGGCCACCACCGACCAGGCGCTGGCCGACAAGCTGCTGGCGTTCCGCGTCAAACAGACGCAAATTGCCCTAGATATGAAATTGCCACCGGTATGAGCAGCATGCAACACGATTCCATCGATCCGATTGTTCCCGCCACCACGCCGGCAACCTGGCTTGGCGTGATGGGTGGCGGCCAGCTGGGCCGCATGTTCGCGCACGAAGCGCAAGCCATGGGCTACAAGGTAGCCGTGCTGGAACCTGAGCAGGATTGTCCGACCGGGCATGTCGCCGATCGCCATTTCCTGGCTGATTACAGCGACGAAGTTGCCCTGACCGAGATGGCCGGTTTGTGTGCGGCGGTCACTACCGAATTTGAAAACGTCGCCGCCGCGAGCCTGGCGCTTCTGGCGCGGAACAGCTTTGTCGCTCCCGCTGCTGCCTGCGTCTCGGTAGCCCAGGACCGCATGGTGGAAAAGCGCTTCTTTACCGATTGCGCCAAGACTTCGACGGTGCTGCCTGCGCCGCATCATCTGATTGCGGCGGCAGCGGATATCGATGATATCCCGGCCGATTTATTGCCAGGCATCCTGAAAACGGTCCGGCTCGGTTACGACGGCAAGGGGCAAGCCCGGGTGCGCACCCTGGACGAAGTGCGCCTGGCATTTGCCGACATGAACGGCGTTGCCTGCGTGCTGGAAAAAATGCTGCCGCTGGCCTACGAAGTCTCGGTGCTGGTGGTGCGTGGCGTCGACGGCGCGGCAGCGGTGTATCCGATTGCCGAAAACGTGCATCGCGACGGCATTCTGTTCACCACTACGGTGCCCGGCCCGAATGTCTGCGACGAAACCGCCAGGCGCGCCCAGCATGCGGCGCTGGCGATCATCGAACAACTCGCTTATGTCGGCGTCCTGTGTATTGAATTTTTTGTCCTGCAAGATGGTTCCCTGGTAGTCAACGAAATGGCGCCGCGTCCGCACAACAGCGGCCACTACACCATGGATGCTTGCGTCACCAGCCAGTTCGCACAGCAAGTCCGGGCGATGGCGCGCATGCCCTTGGGCGATACCCGTCAGCATTCACCGGCGGTGATGCTGAATATCCTGGGCGATGTCTGGTTTGACGGCGACAGCCAACAAGCGCGTGAGCCGGCATGGGACCGGATCCTGGCTTTGCCGGCGGCGCATTTGCATTTGTACGGCAAGGCGCAGGCACGCCGCGCGCGTAAAATGGGACATATCACTTTCATCGCAGCGACCCTGGCGGAAGCCCAGCGACAAATGGCAGCGGCCTGCGATATCCTTGGCATTGCAGTGTAAATGAAGGGCTCGACTATCGATTTTCAGGCAATCCAGCTGGCTGCACGCAAGCTGGAGGCCGGTGCATTGGTCGCGTTTCCCACCGAAACGGTGTACGGCTTGGGAGCCGATGCCGAGAATGCGGCGGCGGTTGCCAGCATCTACGCTGCCAAGGGACGGCCGTCCAACCATCCGGTGATCGTCCATGTGGCGCCCGAGGCGGACATCGGCTACTGGGTCGAGTCGGTGCCGCCGCAGGCGCGGGCGTTGATCGCTGCTTTTTGGCCAGGACCGCTGACGCTGATACTGCCGCGTGCGGCGCATATCCCGGACCAGGTTTCAGGAGGCCAAAACTCGATTGGCTTGCGTTGCCCTTCGCACCCGGTGGCTCAGGCGTTATTGCGTGAGTTCAAAGGCGGCAAGGGCGGTATCGCTGGCCCGTCGGCTAACAAATTCGGCCATGTCAGTCCGACAACGGCGCAGCATGTGCGCGACGAATTCGACGCCGATGGCGACAGTCCGATCGCTTGCATTTTGGATGGCGGCCAGAGCGAAGTCGGCATCGAATCGACCATCATCGATCTATCGCGCCTCGCCTCGCACGGCCCGGTGCTGTTGCGGCCCGGTCATATCAGCGCCGCGCAAATTGCTGCAGTGCTGGGGGTCGCGGTGCAAGCCGCTGATGCAGCCGCCCCGCGTGCTTCCGGCACGCTTGAGTCGCACTATGCGCCGCGCACGCCGGTGCTGCTGGTGCCTTCGCAGCAGTTGCTAAGCACATTGCTGCAATTGCATCAGGCCGGACAAAGCCTGGCGCTGATCAGCTATTCCACGCCGGCCGCGGACATGCCGCCCTTGGCCGCGCAATTCCCCATGGTTGCATCGGCTCAGGCCTATGCCCACGATCTTTATGCGGCACTGCGCAATATGGACCATGCGGCGGCCGACCTGATTGTGGTCGAAGCGCCACCATCCGGCCTTGCCTGGCAGGGGATCAATGATCGTTTGCGCCGTGCTGCGCACGACTCATCTGCCGTGCTGGCGGGTTTTAAAAAATAATTTGAGGTAAAAAAGCTACAACTGTAGTCAAATGATTCCAAAGCTGGCATAGTGTAAAAAAAGAATAGCACGCACGTTCTTTTTGAAAAAATAACGATATCTGGAAATCACGGATACGCGAATTTGGTAAGCGCAGTCGAATAAGAGAGCGTTGTCTGATTTGGCCTGGCCAGATAGATGAAACGCCGCAAAATGGGTTTGTACTGTATTCGCTGCAGGCAAAGATCCCGCTAATAAAAATGAAGTGTAACTTGGAGAAGACATATGAAAAAACAAAGCAACGTATTGCCAAAGCTGGCAGCCCTGTCCCTACTGGCGGCATTTGCTGCTCCGGCAATGGCGCAACAAGCTGGCGATAACCTCGTCAATGCAGGCTGGGCTCACCTCGGCCTGAATCAATCCAGCGAACCGTTAAAGCTCGGGACCTTCACGCTTCCAGGTAGTGGTGCGCATGTTTCCAACGCTGATACCCTTCTTCTGTCTTTCACGCACTTCGTTACCGACAATATCGCCGTAACGGCGGATTTGGGTATCCCGCCGAAATTCAAGCTCAGCGGCGCCGGCACCCTCAATGGTTTAGGTCAGCTTGGCACGGCCACGCAGTGGAGCCCGGCTATGTTGGCCAAGTACTACTTCGGCGACGCTAACAGCCAGTTCCGTCCCTACGTCGGCGCCGGTGTTACGTATGTATGGTATTCAAATATCAAATTGACCAACAGCTTGACCGGTCTGCTCGGCGGTGGTGATCCTGGTGCTTCCACCAGTGCTGATCTGAGCAGCTCTTTTGCGCCAGTCGCGAACGTTGGTTTTGCCTATAATTTCGACAAGAACTGGTCCGCCAACGTCTCCCTGTCTTATGTCCCGCTGAAGACCAAGGCTGATCTGACTACCCACCATAGCGATGGCTCGACGACGCACGCCACTACTAAAATCACTCTGAATCCTATGGTTTCAGTGCTGAGTGTCGGCTACAAGTTCTAAATCGTCGAATAAGGTTTGGATTAAATGCCCTGCATAGCCAGGGCATTTTTTTGCCTGCGTGGATTGCATGTGGCATTGTGTATATCTGCGTCGACAAGTGTTAGCAGATTGCGTTAAAGTTAAAGCGTGATCAGAAGGCAACCAGGGGAGAGCAACCATGACTAAGGAAGTTGCAGTATTAGGCGGCGGGTGCTTTTGGTGCCTGGAAGCGGTTTACCAGGAAATAAAGGGCGTGGAGCATGTCGAGTCGGGGTATACCGGCGGTCATGTAGCCGATCCTAGCTATGAACAGGTATGCGAGGGCACAACTGGTCATGCCGAAGTAGTAGCGGTGACATTCGACGCGGAGCAGATCAGTTTTCGCGAGTTGCTGGAAATTTTCTTCACTATCCACGATCCGACCACTTTGAACCGGCAGGGCAACGACGTCGGCACCCAATACCGTTCTGCGATTTATTACCAGTCGCCGCAGCAGAAGAAAGCCGCGGAACAGGTGATTGCGGAAATGGCCAACGTCTGGGACGCACCTATCATCACTGAGCTGAGTCCGGCCGAAACCTATTACAAGGCGGAAGATTACCACCAGAATTACTTCCGCCAGCATCCTTTGCAAGGCTATTGCGCCTTCGTGGTTGCGCCTAAAGTGGCAAAGTTGCGGAAGATTTTTACCGAGAAGGTCATCGGCAACTGAGGGGCGGTAGCTGAGGATTTATCCACTGTTCCAGGAAGATCAGTGGATAAATTATAGCTAGCCCGTGACTTATTGCGAAGCCTGGTAAATATAATCCCGCGACCAGGGCAGTGTGTTCGCGCTGCGGCCGGCCTTGCGGCAAACGACCTGGTACAGTGACATCCAGTCGCGCTCGAAGCCGTAGGAACTGCCGGCCAGATAAATGCGCCAGATGCGGAAACGGCGGTCGTCGGCGGCTTTTCTGACTTCATCGGCGCGCGCTTCCAGATTGTCTGCCCACATGCCGCAAGTCTTGGCATAGTGGCGCCGTAGATTTTCCACGTCGAATACTTCCAATCCGCCTTCCTGCATGGTTTTTAACACCAGGCCGATATGCGGCAGTTCACCGTGCGGGAACACATATTTTTCGATGAATTCACCGCCGCCGTATGGCGATTCGCCATTGTCGACGTCGGTGGTGGTAATGCCGTGATTCATCGCGATGCCGTCGTCCGCCAGCAAGCTGCGGATGCGCGAAAAATACATGGGCAGGTGGTTCAGGCCGACATGTTCGAACATGCCGACGCTGGTAATCCTGTCGAAGCTGCCGGCGACGTCGCGATAGTCTTGCAGGCGAATCTCTATCCTGTCTTCAAGGCCGGCTTGCGCAACCCGCTCCTTGGCTAACGCGTACTGATTTTCCGAAAGCGTGATGCCGACGCATTTGGCGCCGAACTTTTGCGCCGCCCGCAATACCAGAGCACCCCAGCCGCAGCCGATATCGAGCAAGGTTTGGCCAGGCTGGAGCTGGATCTTGGTCAGGATGTGATCGATTTTTTTGATTTGCGCAGTGGCCAGGTCTTCATCGCCGTTCTCGAAATAGGCGCATGAATACACCATATTCTGGTCCAGCCACAACTTGTAGAAATCATTGGAAACGTCGTAGTGATAACGAATCGCTTCGGCATCCTTTTCCTTGTTGTGGCGGAAGGTGCGAGTAATACGGGCAAATTTGCCGTCTGCTTTCAACGTATTCGCCGCCAGTGCATTGCCGATGGCGATGATTTCCCTG
Source organism: Collimonas sp. OK242 (assembly GCF_900107095.1). Taxonomy (GTDB): domain Bacteria; phylum Pseudomonadota; class Gammaproteobacteria; order Burkholderiales; family Burkholderiaceae_D; genus Collimonas. Next base: position 3,723 of record NZ_FNOR01000008.1, on the reverse strand, counting down.
ATTTTCCCCTCGACTTCGATTTTCCCCTCGACATAAGCCTCGCCGAGATTGGCGAGGGATGGTGTCAGCAGGTAAGTCAGAGAGGAGACATGCGGTACGCGCACGGTTACCTCCGGCGCCGCATACGTGCCAAAGTCAAACCGCTGGCCGTTCCACAATTCGAGCCGCAATGGCAGCGCGGCGCGGTGACGAACTTCATTAACCCAGTTTTCAAGCCTTTTTTCCCAGAACACGATTTCTCCTCCGGTTAAATACTTGTAAATTGCGCCAAGCGGTCAGCGTCGACCAATAACAGTGCGCTAAGGCTGCAGGCGTTGTCGCTGCCAGTTGCCAGCTGCATCCAAGGTATACAAAATCCGGTCATGCAAGCGCGACCGACGTCCTTGCCAAAATTCTACCGTATCCGGCAAAAGTCTGTAGCCGCCCCAATGATCGGGCCGCGGCGGGTTATCGCCAAACTTTTGTTCAGCCTTCGCGTACTCTGTTTCGAGCAGGTCGCGGCTGGCAATCGTCTGGCTTTGCGCCGAGGCGATCGCACCGAGCCGGCTGCGCAACGGACGGCTGTGAAAATAGGCGTCGCTCTCGCTTTCGGAGACGCGTTCGACTCGGCCTTCGATACGCACCTGGCGCTCCAGCCCGACCCAGTGGAACAACAGTGCGGCGTAGGGGTGTTCCGACAGTTCGTGGCCCTTGCGGCTTTCAAAATTGGTAAACCAGGTGAAGCCATGCTCATCAAATTGTTTGATCAGCACGATACGCGACGATGGCCGTCCATTGCTGCCCACGGTTGCCAGGCTCATCGCATTCGCTTCCGGCACTTCCGCGCGTATGGCTTCATCGAACCATTTTCCGAATTGCGTAATCGGATCGGCGGCGCTGTCGGCTTCGGACAGACTGGCTTGGCTGTAGTCGATCCTGAGATCGGCGATTGATTGGTTCTTGGTCTGGTTCATGCTGAAATACCTCGACGTTGTTGCATTGCGGCTCCTAGTTGTTGCATCTGCTGCACATTGAAAATCCGTTTTGCCATGGGGGCGATCCAGGTTTCTTCCTTTTCCATATGGGCAGAGTAGATGGTGGAAAATTGCTGGACTTCTTGCGGCGACAGCTGCGTTTCCGGCGTTGCCGCGTCGCCGTCGGCGATATGCGCCAATTGCCGGTTAAGGGAATGCCAGAGGCTATCCATCTGCTGATGCTCGGCCAGGATTTCGGGCATCAGTTTTTGCAGCACGGCGGCATCTTCTCCTGCCGCCGTGGCGCGCAACATCGGCAGCAGGTCGTGCTCCTCGTCTGCGTGATGATGCGGGGCGGCTTGATTGAAATAGCGCATGACGCTATGGGCCGCTTGCTGTGCCTGGGCGTCGTTGCCGTGTTGCGGTACATGGTCGAGCAAATTCTGCAGCGTGGTTAACTGCTTGCGTATCCGGTCGTGGCAGTGCTTGAGGACAGCGATCGGCTGGCTGAAATCTGGCGCGGTGTCTATCAGTGCGTTCGGCATGATGATGTATCTCGTGGTGTAAGCTGCGGCGCTCGCGGCGAATAATTGTTTTTTTGATAATTTATCGGTGAGTAGCGACGAATATCAATACAACCATATTAAAACACTTCAAAATAATTCCGTCTCGCGGAGCCGGTAAAATAGCGTCAATAGCGATATCCGTCATTCTCGGATATTTTGGCCGTACCTCTTTTTTTTGCTCCCGATCATGCCTTCATCTGTCGTATCAAGCGCTGCCGGCGCATCTGTTCCAGTCATCGACCTCGAAGAGGTTGATTTCGACCGGCGTTTTGGCGGTATCGCCCGCCTGTATGGCGCCGCCGCGCTGGCGCGTTTTCTGCAGGCGCATGTCTGCGTGATCGGGGTTGGCGGCGTCGGCTCGTGGGCGATCGAGGCATTGGCGCGTAGCGCGATCGGCAATCTGACCATGATCGATCTGGATAACCTGGCCGAATCTAATATCAACCGCCAGGTCCATGCCTTGACCGATACGCTCGGCCAGGCCAAGGTGAGTGCGCTGGCGGCCCGTATTGCCCAGATCAATCCGTACTGCCATGTCACTGAGGTGGAAGATTTCATCACTGCTGATAACTTGCCCGAAATGATAGGCGAAGGGCGTTACGATTATGTGATCGACGCTATCGATAATGTGCGCGCCAAAGCGGCCCTGATCGCCTATTGCCGCGACAAGGGCATTCGGCTGATCACGATCGGCAGCGCAGGAGGGCAGGTTGATCCGACCTGCATTGAAGTCCGCGATCTTGCCAAAACCGAACAAGAGCCGTTGCTGGCGAAGGTGCGCAAGCGCCTGCGTTCCGAGTACCGGTTCCCGCGCGGCGATAAAGTACGCTTCGGCATCGATGCCGTGTTTTCCACCGAGCCGTTAAGTGCGCCCCTTAGCGAAGAGGCATGCGCCGTCGATGCCGGCGCCGTGCCTGGCGTAACCGGCCTGAATTGCGCCGGTTACGGTTCCGCGGTGGTGGTAACCGCGACCTTCGGCCTGGTGGCAGCCGCCCACGTCATGCGCAAGCTGGCGGCGGATGTGACAGATGCGCCGGTCATTACTTGACTTGCCCATGGTGTCTAAATAGAATCGCGTGGACTATCTTTGTAGGAGATCCGGTTTTGGACAGTTGCACCAGTACCCGTGGATGGGCGCGCAGCCCGATGCAATTCGCCTGCTAGTAGTTGTCGACCTTCGCTACAGCCTGTGAATTGACGCGCTGTAGTACCTGGGGCGATCTCGCGTCGCCGCCCTATACCTCATATATCCCATCCATTCGTTTGTTCGATTTGCTAGCTGATCTTCAGTCTCTGAAGCAGCGATGCGCACCCATGGGATGCCGCCGGCTGGCCTGGCGATGCACACAGAAAGGTAGTGAAGATGGATTGGAAAATATTTACCTTGCGAGTCTTGCTCGCCTTGACCTTAGGTTCGCTGATAGGCGCAGAGCGTCAAATGCGCCAGCGTATGGCGGGTTTGCGGACTAATGCCCTGGTATCGATCGGCGCGGCGCTGTTTGTCATGGTGTCGGCATTCGAATCGGATCCGCAAGGCGCGACCCGGATTGCCTCTTATGTAGTATCCGGTATCGGCTTCCTTGGCGCCGGCGTCATCATGCGTGAAGGGATTAACGTGCGTGGACTCAATACGGCTGCCACATTATGGTGTTCCGCTGCAGTCGGCGTGCTGTGCGGTCTCGGCCATGCGCTGGAAGCCGCCATCGGTGCTGCGGCAATTCTGGGCGCCAATGTGTTGTTGCGAGGCGTCTCTCATATGATCAATCGTCAGGATCTGCATAGCGCGACTGAAATCGAACAGGTATATCGCCTCTCTGTAGTATGCCGGCCTGAAGACGAGGTGCAGGTGCGGACCTTGATGCTGCATATGCTCAATGGCATGCCGCACCTGGTTGTGCAGTCGCTGCATAGCGAGGACCTGGCTTCAGGTACCCAGCTGGAAGTGCGGGCGGACTTGATTACTTCACCTAGCAATCATTTGCAGCTGGAGCAGATAGTCAGCCGGGTCAGCCTGGAGAAGGGCGTGAGCGCTGCCCGCTGGGCTGTATTGAACTCTGTCGATGTGTAAAAAATAGGTGCGGTTAACAGTGCCTACTAATAGATAAGAATTTGGGTAAAAAGAAGTAAATCGAAATATTTTTAACAAAGTACTTGCGGGGGCGGGGGAGGGTTGCTATAGTTCGCCTCCCGTTGAGAACGACGCG
>NZ_FNOR01000010.1 GCF_900107095.1 Collimonas sp. OK242 | reverse complement strand
CCAGTTCGGTCAGGCGTTTTTCGATGTTCAGGTGGACGTCTTCGAGGTCCAGCAGCCATTCGAATTTGCCGGCGGCGATTTCAGCCTGGATCTGGCTCATGCCTTTCTGGATGGCCGCATGGTCGTCGGCGCTGATGATTTTTTGATATGCCAGCATCTCGGCATGGGCCAGCGAACCCTGGATATCGACTGCGGCCAGGCGCTTGTCGAAAAATACCGAGGCGGTGTAGCGTTTGACCAGGTCGGAGACCGGTTCGGAAAAACGAGCCGACCAGGCTTCGCCTTTTTTGGAGAGTTGTGCTGTCATAATTATGTAGTGAGCCGGGGATTGAATCGTGCGTTGGGATAGCAATGAATTATGCGATTATAAATCACCGCTCCTGAAAACCTGTTTTTATGGTTGAATCTCGGCGCGCAGATGCATGCCGCAGGCATTTTCCAGTCTCAGGGAAAACCTTAAACAAAGTTAATTGCTGTTCCAACAACTCATTTCCCTTCATGCCCAACGACCAGACAGCGGACAACGCACAAGCGCAACAGCCGAATACCGCCGTGATTCCCGATGGCTGCAACCTGGGCGTGGTGTTTCGTGCGCTGATTGCCGTCAATCTGGCTGTCATGGCGGCGCTGCTGCTGCACAGCGATAGCGTGACGGCTGCGCTCAACAGCTTTGTCGAGTCGGCCATGCTGATCGAACCCGCTTGTTTCCTGTCATTGTCGATCTTGTGCGGTGGGCATCGGCTTGCCTCTCGCTTTCCTTTGCGCTTTCCTTTGTTTGTGCAGCGTTTGTCATGCTGGCTGGTGCCGGCGCTGGTGACGATTGCGGTAATCAGGCTGTTGTCCGGCTTCGACTGGTTTCTCAGCGGCTTTTCTCATCTGAGCGCAGCCGGCGGCACACCGCTTGCGGCATGTGTGGCGGCGCTGTTCGGCGGCGCGCTGCAACACTATTTCGAGTTGCGCGCCAAAGCATTTTCTCCGGTGCTGGTGGAAGCCAGGTTGCAAGCCTTGCAGGCACGGATCCGGCCGCACTTTCTGTTCAACAGCCTGAATGCGGTGCTGTCGCTGATCCGGACCGAGCCGCGCCGGGCCGAGGCGGCGCTGGAAGATCTGGCGGATCTGATCCGGGTCCTGATGCGCGACGGCCGCGCCATGACCACCTTGGAAAAGGAAATCCGCCTGTGCCGGCAATACCTGTCGATAGAAAAAATACGTCTTGGCGAGCGCCTGAAAGTGCAATGGGAGCGCGCAGGCATCAGCGATGAAGTGATTTTCCGGGCGCAGATTCCGACCTTGCTGTTGCAGCCCTTGATAGAAAACGCCGTCCACTATGGCGTCGAACCGAGCACAGAACCGGCCTTGATACGGATCCAGTTAAGCCATTCGCTGGAACGGATTGAAATCATCATCACCAATCCCTACAATCCATACAGCGGCAAAGGCGTCGCCGCGCTGCCGGAAGGGAATCAGATGGCGCTGGAGAATATTCGCGAACGGCTGTCGTTGCTGTACGATGTCGAAGCGCAATTGACCACCACCACCAAGCTCGGGCAGTTTGAAGTGCGCGCCAGTTTTCCGTATGTCAAAGCGGCCCTGGTCAAGCAGCAAAGCAGCAGATGAAAATAACTAAGAACCAACTAAAAAATAGATAACGCCGATACCTCTCTAATTCCATGATACCCCGCATATTTATCGTCGATGATGAAGCGCCGGCGCGCGCCAGGTTGAGCACGCTGCTATCCGACATCGTGGCCGACTGTCCGCATTACCTGGTGGGCGAAGCCGGCCATGCGCAGACCGCGCTGGAAGGCATACGGGCGACCGCACCGGACCTGGTTTTGCTGGATGTGCAAATGCCCGGCATGAGCGGTTTGCAACTGGCCGAGCAATTGATACGCAACGCCGGTAGTAGCGAGCCGCCGCTGATTATTTTCGTGACCGCCTATGACGATTACGCCTTGAGCGCATTCGATGTGCAGGCTTTCGACTACCTGGTCAAGCCGGTGCGCGCAACGCGATTGGCGCAAGCCATCACGCGCGCCAGCCGCATGCGGCAACATGCGCAAGCGACGGCGATGGCCGCGCCGGCGGCCGCCGCAGGCTTGCCGCGCCAGCATTTTGCAGTGCAGGAGCGTGGCCGCATGTCGCTGGTGCCGATGGCGGAAGTACTGTACCTGAAAGCCGAACTGAAATACGTCACGCTGCGCACCAAGAGCAAGGAATACCTGATCGAGGATTCGCTGGTGTCGATCGAAGAAGAGCTGGCGGCGCACTTTGTACGCGTGCATCGCAATGCGCTGGTGGCGCGTAACGCCATCAGTGGCGTGGAGCGCGTCATGCACGTCACGGATAGCGACAGCGACGGCGAGAAGCCGCAGGAAATCTGGCAGGTCATCTTGCGCGACATCGATCACCGCCTGCCTATTTCGCGGCGCCAGTTGGCGGAGATCAAGGCGCTGGTGCGCTGAACTTTCGCTATCTACACCAGAAAATTCAACGCGTGGGGATTGCCCGCGGCATATTGCGGAAACAGCTTTTGCATGGCCGGGTCGCCGATCCGCATATGCTTTTCCGCCAGCGTCGCCAGCACTGCGCGGAAGTCGGTGGTAATCGCCAGGTCGCGGCCCTCGTTGAGCGACTTGTCGTCGATGCCTGGCCATTGACCGTAGATGCTGCGGCCGCGGACGTTGCCGCCTAACAGCCACATGGCGTTGCCGTGGCCGTGATCGGTGCCGCCGTTACCGTTTTCGCGGAAGGTGCGGCCGAATTCCGACATGACCACGATCACCGTATCGTTAAAGGCCGGCCCGAGTTCGCGCGCCAGTGTGGTCAGGCCGTCGGCCAGCGGTCGCAGGCGATTGGCCAGCTGGCCGTTGCCGTTGCCCTGGTTGGCATGGGTATCCCAGCCGCCGACGGCGATAAAACCGAGCCGGATGTCCGGATTGCTGCGCATCAAACGGCCCAGGCGAGCGGTATCTATCGATAAGCCGTTTGGCAGCGGCGCACCGTTGTTGGCCGCCTTTTGCTCGCTGCTGCTGGCGTCGGCCATCAATTCCTTGCGTGCCGAAATGCCGTCGCGATAGGTTTTGCCAAGGGCTGCATCTTGCTCATAGAGCATGGCATAAGCCTGGTTGACTTCAGGGCGGTCGATCAGGGTTGGCCGGGTTGCATCGCGACCGGTCGGCATGTTGGCTACCACCGCTTTGCCGGTCAGGATGCGCGGCACCGATTCGCCCAGGGTCAGGGCCTGCATCGGCGAAGCTGACGGTGGCATGACGCCCAGCATCCGATTCATCCAGCCGTCACGTGTGTTGTGTTGGCCCGGAGTGCCGGTTTCCATGTAATCCTGGGCTTCAAAATGCGAACGCGACATGTCGGGTGAGCCGGAGGCGTGAATGAAGGCCAGCTGGCCGCCATCCCAATATGGCTGCAGTGCCTGCAATGCCGGATGGAGGCCGAAATAGCCGGTCAGGTCGATTGCACCGTTTTGCGTTCCCGGACGCGACACGGCAATCCCCGGCCGCGCCTTGTAGTAGTTGTGATCGCCATGCGGCACCACCACGTTCAAGCCATCTACCGCACCACGCAGGAACACGACGATCATGCGCGGCGTGCCGTCGCCTGCGGCATGGGCGCGCTGCAACGGGTTGCCGTACGACAGCGGGCTGTCGCTGAAGACGGCTGTGGCGATCGGAGCAGCTTTGATCTTCGCTTGCGGTTTGATGGCAGGAGCCACTACGCAGCCGGACAAGCCGACCGGAATCAGGATTGCGCCGGTGGTGCTCAAGCCGAGATGGCGGATGAAATCACGACGGTTCATAACAGGGCTCCAATGGGCTATCTTTTCATGAAATCCGGGCTGCCAAGTATCAGGCCGACCTGCAGGTTGGCCGGTGCAGCACCGATGGCGCCGAGGCTGTACGGCGTCAATGTCGGGCTCAGGGCTTGTATCAATTGCTGTGGATCGACGGGGACGGGGTCCGGTGCGGCGCCAGCCGGAGCCGGCGTTTCGCTGCGGGCTATCGGCGATTTGCCATTGCTCAGGCTGTTGACGAAATTGATGCGGCGTAGCAGGGCATCCGGATTGAGCCAGGCTTCTTCGGAAAATTTATAGCCTTCCGGGGTCAGCCAGCCATATAGGGGTTGGCCGAGCTGATTCAGCACGCCGTCTATCGGTTTGACGTTGCGCACCGGTGTTGCGGTTGCGCGCAGCGACGACACCACGTATTGATACGGCGTCTTGAACTGGGTCTGGTAATTGCTGCGGGCCCAGAATTCGGGGCTGTCGAACAAGGTATGGAGTACCGCCTTGATGTCGCCGTTGCTGCTCAGGAAACGGCGCGCCAGTTTCTCGCTCAGCGCCGGTTCAGGTTTGTCGGAAACAAAATACTGGACCAGTTTGGCGGCCACGAAGTGCGCGGTGGCGGGATGACGCGCCAGCATATCGAGCGCCTGCTCGCCTTCCTGATAGCCGCTGCCTTTGATGGTCTGGCCGAGGAATGCCTTATCGCCGAAATCATGGCGGCGCGGGTTGAAGACGAATCCCGGCTGGCCGTCTTTCATGCCCTTTTCATCGATGGTCCAGCCGGTCAGGATGCGCGCCAGGGAAATCACGTCGGCCTGGGTATAGCCGCTGTCGACCCCCATGGTATGCAGCTCCAGCAATTCACGGCCGTAATTTTCGTTGAGCCCTTTGAAACGGCCCTTTGCTTCCGGCGTATTGACGCCGCTGCTCAGCCAATTGTCAAGGTAATACAACATCGCCGGATGATGCGCAACCGCGCCCAGCAACTGGCGGAAGTTGCCGAGTGCATTGGGCCGCAATACGTCTTTTTCGTACTCGCCGTCCCAGTAGCGCACCCATTCCTTGCCTTCGAAGACGTTGAAATGATTGAACCAGAACTCGGTCATCACTTCCTGTAACTGACGCGGGCTTTCGGTGGCTTGCCAGAGCCGGGCAAAATGTACCTGAGGCGTGATTTCCTTGTTGGCGCGCTGGCGCGCCATGTTCTTTTCTTCGGGAGTGGCGGTATTGGGCGGGAAGGAGGGCGGGCCGTACTGTTGGTAAAGCTGGGGCGGCGTCAGTTGATAAATTGACAAGGCTGACAGTTTATCCGCCAGGTCGGCGGGCATTGGCACGCTGTCGGGATTCAATTGCTGCTCGATATAGCGCTTGATGCCGATGTGCCTGACTGCATCGACATCGCCGGGTCGTGGGCCGTAGGCCAGCCGGTTCAGGACATGCAGCGCTTTTTCCGATTCGTTCAGCGGCGGCTGGACACTTTGCGCATTGGCATCGGCTGTCGCCAGGCTGCCCAGCAGCAAAGCGATCGATAGCAAACCAGGCTTTCTTATAGTCGACATGTTCCACCTTATGCAATTTTTGGCTTACACCGCCAATTAACGTTTGGTCAGCGGTCTGCGCATACAAGGGTGGTGTAACAGATTGTAATGCGGCAATATCGGCAGACTGGGAAGCTGCTCGGAGAGTCAGATTACCTTGCCTGGATTCATCAGGTTCAATGGATCGAGCGCCTGCTTGATGCTTTTCATCAGCGCAATTTCCACCGGAGATTTATAGCGCAGGATCTCTTCGCGCTTGAGGGCGCCCAGTCCGTGTTCGGCCGAGATCGAGCCGTTCATGCGGTCGACGCTGTCGTGCACCAGGCGATTGATGTCGGCTTGCCGTTCAATGAATTGTTCGGCGCAGGAGGCGACGGGCGGCGACACATTGTAGTGCAGGTTGCCGTCTCCCAGATGGCCGAAGGTGACGTTGCGGCAACCGGGGAAATGTTCTTGCAGCAGGGCGTCGGTGACGCTGATGAATTCGGCGATGCGGGAAATCGGCAGCGCGATGTCGTGCTTGATGTTCTTGCCTTCCTTGGCTTGCGCCGAAGAGATGCTTTCGCGCAGTTGCCACAGCGCGCGTGACTGAGCGGTGGAAGTGGCGAGCACGGCATCCTGGCAAATATTTTGTTCTAGTGCATCGCCAATGACTGCTTCCAGTAGCGTACTTGCATGGGGGGCAGCTTCGCTATCGGATAATTCCAGCAGTACATAGTGCGGGTGGCGCTCGGCAAACGGAAATGGCAATTGCGGGAAATGCCTGGCCACCAGTTGCAGGCACAGGTCCGACATCAGCTCAAAGCCGGTCAGCAAGGCGCCGCAGCGGTCTTGCGCCAGGTTCAGCAGGTGCAGGGCGGCGGCCGGCGTCTGGACTGCCGCCAGCGCGGTTAATTGGACTTTGGGCTGCGGGAATATCTTCAGCACGGCTGCAGTGATGATGCCTAGCGTGCCTTCGGCGCCGATGAACAGGTCGCGCAGGTCGTAACCGGTGTTGTCTTTGCGTAGTCCGCGTAGCCCGTGCAGGATTTCGCCTTGCGCGGTGACGACTTCCAGTCCCAGGCAGAGTTCGCGGGTGTTGCCGTAGCGGAGTACGGCGGTGCCGCCGGCATTGGTCGAGAGGTTGCCGCCTATGGTGCAACTGCCTTCGGCCGCCAGCGACAGGGGGAGCAGGCGTTGTTCTGCGGCGGCGGCTTCCTGGATGTGTTGCAGGACGCAGCCGGCTTCGACGGTGATGGTGTGGTTGAGCGGGTCGACGGCGCGAATCTTGTTGAGGCGTTTGAGCGACAGTACGATCGCTTGTCCGCTTTGGTCCGGGACGCTGCCTAGCACCAGGCCGGTGTTGCCGCCTTGGGGGACGATGGGGATCTGGAATTCGACACAGAGTTTTACTACTGCTGCGACTTCGGCAGTGTCGGCGGGTTTGATCACGGCCAGCGCCGTGCCGGTGTAACGCTGACGCTGGTCGGTCAGATATGCAGCCTTGTCGGCTTCATCCGTGAGAACGTGTGCAGCGCCGACAGCGCTACGGCAAGCATCCAGAAATTCGGTGTTTTTCATGTCGTAATTTCGGCGAAGGAGTTAAATGGGGTCAGAGTTTTTTTTCGCGCCCTTTGCGAAAATTACTCTGACCCCATTTAACGGGCCACGGAGTACGTACGCGGGCATTCGACGCGAATTCTCGTTATCCAATACGTTCGCTACCCCGTGGATACACGCCGGGGCAAGCGCAACCCCGGTATTTTGTACTATTGCGAGGCCTTCTTGATCGCTTGTTTGGCTACTTCCTTTGCGGCCTTCTTGTAAGGCCGCAGGTAAAGAATAGTACACAGGAAAAAAATGCTGCTAAGGGCTACTTCCACCCAGCCGAGCCTGCTGGACAGGAGATTGCTGTCGCTGGTGGCGCGTACTATGCCTTCGGTGAAATAGATCAGGATCAGCATCGAGGCCCATTGCATGGTGTAGACGTCGCGTTTTAATACGCCGCGCAGCGGAAATAGCAGCGGCAGTACTTTCAATACCATCCAGGAGCCGCCGGGACGTAGCGGCGCCAGTGCCAGTTCCCAGGCCAGGCCGAGTGCGATCAGGGCCAGCAGGCTGCCGACTGCGCCGAAATAGAAGAAGCGTGGCTGCCGCGCTGCATGTGGCAGGGGGTGGGTCGATATGCCGGGTTTCAGTTTGGTGGTCATCATGCCCTCGCTGTGTTGCGCTTGGGATTCAACTTCAAGGTGGTTTCTGCCAGGCGCCGTCCTTGGGCGATCGCCAGTATGCGGCTCTCGGCAGAGATCGGATGCGTGCCGTTCATGCCAGACCAATGGCTGGCGCCATACGGCGTGCCGCCGCTGGCGGTTGTCATCAACTCTGGCAGCGTGTAGGGGAGGCCCATCACCAGCATGCCATGGTGCAATAAGGGCGTCATCATCGAGATCAGCGTCGATTCCTGGCCGCCGTGCAAACTGCCGGTGGACGTAAACACGCAAGCCGGTTTGCCGGCCAGGGTGCCGGCCAGCCAGTCGGTGCTGGTGCCGTCCCAGAAATACTTCATGGCGGAGGCCATATTGCCGAAGCGGGTTGGCGACCCCAGCGCCAGGCCCTGGCACTCGTGCAGATCCGCCAGTTCGACATAGGGCGCACCCTCAGACGGGATATCGGGGGCGCTGGCTTCGGTCACGGTCGACACCGCCGGCACCGTGCGCAGGCGTGCTTCGCAGCCGGCCACGGCGTCTATTCCCTGGCCGATCAATTCGGCCAGTTTACGGGTCGAACCATGGCGGGAGTAGTACAAAACCAGAATCGGTGTATTAACGTTAATATTGGATGAGCTCATTTTGGTATTATAGGGCGCTTTAGCGTCGGTTCACGCTGCAAATGCGCAGGCTCCGCAGCAAAGATTAGGTAAAGCATGAAGTCAATAAAATTTTCCAGATTACGCGGCCTGTCGCGCTCGGAATTGCGCGATCTGTTTCGTTTCGCGGCGCGCCGCCTGGACGAGGAGCGCTTGCCGCAAGTGGCCGGCAGCCTGACCTTTACCTCGATTCTGGCGCTGGTGCCGATGCTGACCATCGCGCTGGCGATCTTCACCGTTTTCCCGTTGTTCGGCACTTTCCGCGCCTCGCTGGAACAGTATTTCGTGCATAACCTGATGCCGCGGGGGTTCTCCGATACGATTCTCAATTCACTCAATCAGTTTGCCAGTAAATCGGCCAAACTGTCGGCGGTCGGCGGCATCGCGCTGATCGTGACTTCGGTCTTGACGATGTCGACGGTCGACCACGTGTTCAACCGTATCTGGCGGGTCAAGACCCAGCGCCCTTGGATCCACCGGGTGCTGGTGTATTGGGCGATCATCACGCTGGGGCCGCTGCTGATCGGCATTTCGATCAGCGTCACTTCCAATATTTCAGCGGTGACCAATGGGCTGGTCATGAGCTGGGTCGGCAACTGGTTTTATACGCTGGTGTCGATAGCGTTGACTACCGGTGCGTTTACCCTGCTGTACGTGGCGGTGCCGAATCAACGGGTGGACTGGCGCGATGCGGTGTGGGGCGGCTTGCTGGCCGGTATCGCATTTGAAATCGCCAAGCGTCTCTTTGCCGCCTATGTGATCAAGTTTCCGACCTACACCATGGTCTACGGCGCCTTGGCGGCCTTGCCGATTTTCTTGTTGTGGATCTACATGCTATGGATGATCACGCTGGTCGGCGCCTTGCTGGTAGCGGCGTTGCCGGTAGTGAAATATGAACGCTGGTGGCATGTGCCGACTCCGGGCAGCGCTTTCGTTGATGCGATGGCGGTATTGGGCGTGCTGTACCAAGCCAGGACCGAGGGCAGTTCAGCCGCGGTAGATGCGGGCCAGATACGGCGCGCAACCCGGCTGGGTTTCGATGAGTCGCAAAGCTTGCTGCAGCAAATGCTGGAGATCGGCTGGGTCGGCTGCGTGCAGACCGAGGTGCCGGCCAGAAACCAGTGGGGGCGTAAAGTGCGTGTCAGCATCGATGGCTGGATTTTGCTGGCCAATCCGGATGGTCTGAAACTCGCAGACATCTACCGCTTGTTCGTGTGCAACCTGGTGGCGGCCAAGGTGACCCAATCGGCACTGGCATGGCAGGTTGAAGCCGCCATAGAGCAGGGCCTGGAGCAGACGCTGGCGGCGTATTTTATCGAGGGGGATTAGGGCCTGTTAACAATTAATTTGGGAGTGCGAACGCGCGGCAGGCGTTGCGTGCCTAGGCGCAGCGACGCGACGTAGCGGTGCTACGGCAAGGAGTTGCAACAACGGCATGCGACGCCTGCAGCCGTTCCCGGAGGGTTCAAACCAAAACGTGCGCTGGCCGCGTTGCATGGCTTGCTGAGGCACCAGCCCCAGCTGCGCCACGCGCCTTGCCAGCGCACGTTTTGGTTTGAACGCATCTCCCAAATTAATTGTTAACAGGCCCTAGTACATTCGCAGCTTGATGAGCGTGCCGCCGTGTCCTAATCCCGGTACCCAGAAATAGCTGACTTGCACCACGCCTTTGTAAGTCGGGCGCGTGTAGTTGATTAAAAACAAAGGCTGCTTTATGGTCATTCGATTGCCGTGATTGCCGTTTTTCGTGATGTTTAAATGTAAAGTAATCGCTATTTTAAGGTAAAAACGGTTCACATTGCTGTGAACCGTTTTTACATGGTTAATTAAAAGGAAACCTGGCCGGTCAGCATCTGCCAGTACATGACCCAATCGCCAAGGAAGGAGTAGAGCGGTTGTTTAAAGGTGGCGGGGCGGTTCTTCTCGAACACGAAATGGCCGACCCAGGCAAAACCGTAACCGCACACCAGCGCCACCGGCAACCAGTACCAGGCGCCGGTCAGTGCCAGCGCGCCCAACGCCAGCAGCGCTAGCGTCGAGCCGGCGAAATGCAGCTGGCGGCAGGTGCGGTTGCTGTGCTGGCTCAGGTAACTCGGATAGAACTCGGCAAACGTCTCGTATTTCTTTTCAAGCACGGTAGGCATGGCGTCTCCTCGAAGTTACTGTTCTTTAAGCTTAATCCCCCTGGATGGCAGGTGCAACCGCTGCGGCAGAGCGCAGCGCTGCGGTGGCAAACGTGAACAAATGATCCAGCACCGCATCCGGCTGTTCCGCCATCAATGCATGGCCGCTGGCTTCGACCTGCACTATCTTGGCATGTTTGATCGCAGCAATCAGGCCGGCCGCGGCTTTGGCGGGTGTCATGACGTCGTGTTGGCCAAGCAGGAACAGGGCAGGGCAAGTCACGGCGTGGGATGCCTGTTCGCCGTTTGCATAACTGTTGCAAGCAGCAAAGTCGGTATAGAACACGGTCGGCTTGCTGTCGGACTGGCGGGCAATGCGCTGCATCAGGCGCTGGCTGGCCCCCTGCACGTAAAACCCCGGGCCGGGAGCGGAGGGTTTGGGCGAAATGGTCGAATGCGACCAGATGTTCACCATGTCGATCGCACTTTGCTGCGCATTATTGGCGGCATCAAGCAGCGCATCGGCGACTCTCATCGGATACGCGGTGCCAACCAGCGCAATGCCGGCGATGCGCGCGGAGCTTGCAATTGCAGCACGGCCGGCGCTTTCCAGCGCGATCAGTGAACCCATGCTGTGTCCGATCAGGATCGCTTTGGTAACGCCGGCGGCATCCAGCAGCGCATTCAGCCAGTCTGACAATTCCTCGATGGTGGCCAAGGCCGGACCCTGGCTGCGTCCATGTCCCGGCAGGTCCACCGCCAGCACACTGAAGCCGTGATGGGCGAAATAGCGGGTTTGCAAGACCCAGACCGAATGGTCGTTTTGAGCGCCGTGGATAAACACCGCGGTCGGCAAAGCAGGGTTGAAGGTTTTGCCGCCGGTGTAGCAATACGTATCGTAATCTGTGCTGCGGAAGTGTGTTTTTAGCAACATCTCATTTTTCCTTGCGCTCAGCGCGCTGCGACATCTTCAGGCCGTAAGCCAGGTCTTCGATCAGATCCTCGACATTCTCCAGGCCTATCGACAGCCGCAAGGTGCCTTCGGTAATGCCGGAGGCCGCCAACTGTTCGCTCGGAACCCGGAAATGGGTGGTCGAGGCCGGATGGATGACCAGCGATTTGGCATCGCCGACATTGGCCAGGTGGGAGAATATCTTGAGCGATTCCACCATACGCCGGCCAGCCGCGCGATCGCCTTTGAGGTTGAACGAGAATACGGCGCCGCAACCTTTGGGCAGCAGCGTCTTGCTCAGCGCATGGCCGGGATGCGAAGGCAATTCAGGATAGGCGACCGACTCGACCGCCGCGTGCGCCGCCAGGAATTCGACCACCTTGCGGGTATTGGCGACGTGCTTTTCCATGCGTAAGGCCAGCGTCTCTATGCCTTGCAGGATAGCGAAGGCATTGTGCGGACTCATCACCGCGCCGAAATCGCGCAAGCCTTCGCGCCGGGCGCGCAAGGAAAACGGCGCGACTGTCGATTCCTCGGAAAACACCATGCCGTGGAAGCCGTCGTACGGCTCGCACAATTCGCTGAAGCGGCCGGTTTTTTCATACGCTTGCTGCCAGTCGAAAGTGCCGCCGTCCACCAGCAGGCCGCCGACGGCAGTGCCGTGGCCGCACAGGAACTTGGTGGCCGAGTGGAACACCAGGTCGGCGCCATGATCGAAAGGGCGCAGCAGATACGGCGTGGTAAACGTGGCGTCGACCATCAGCGGCAGATAGTGCTCGTGCGCCAGGGCGGCGATACGCGGGATATCCAGCACGTCCAGTCCCGGATTGCCGAGCGTCTCGCCGAACAGCACTTTGGTATTCGGCCGGATCGCCGCGCGCCAGGCGTCCAGGTCGCTCGGGTCGACGAAGGTGGTTTCGATGCCGAAGCGTTTCATGGTGTAGGACAGCAGGTTGTGCGAACCGCCATACAAGGCGCGCGACGCCACGATATGCGAACCGGCGCCGGCGATGGTGGCCAGGCCCAGATGCATGGCCGCTTGCCCGCTGGCGACGGCAATCCCGGCGACGCCGCCTTCGAGCGCGGCGATGCGTTCTTCCAGCACGGCGTTGGTGGGGTTGGAGATGCGCGAATACACGTGGCCGGCGCGTTCCATATTGAACAACGAGGCAGCGTGGTCGGAATCCTTGAAGACAAAGGCCGAGGTCAGGTAGATCGGCGTGGCGCGGGCGCCGGTGGCCGGATCGGGGGCGCTGCCGGCGTGCAGCGACAAGGTGTCGAAACCGGGATAATGGGGGGTGCTCATGGTGCTGGCTGTCTCCTTCTATTCTTGAAATATGAGAACTCACTCTACCCGTGCTGCGCTGCGCGGTAGATTTTTAGTCTGGCTTAGGCTACATTCTGGATACAAGCGATACGTGCAAGCATAACTCAAGCAAAGGCAGGATGGCCCCATGAAAGTTTCTGAGATCCTCAAAGTCAAAGGCAATATTCTCTACACAGTGACGCCGGAAACGCCGTTGATCGAGGCCGTCAATACCATGGCGGAAAAAGATATAGGTTCGCTGGTCGTGATGGAGTTCGGTACGCTGGTGGGGATGCTGACTTTCCGTGAAGTGATGAACGCGATTCACCAGAACGGCGGCGCGGTCGGCAGCAACACGGTGCGCAAGCACATGGACGACAGCCCGATTACCGTCACGCCCGATACGGAAGTCAACGAAGTGCGCCGCATCATGCTGGAGCGCCACGCGCGTTATGTACCGATCATGGATGCCCGCACCTTGCTGGGCGTGATGTCGTTTTATGACGTGGCCAAGGCGGTGCTGGATGCCCAGGGTTTCGAAAACAAGATGCTGAAAGCCTATATCCGCGATTGGCCGTCTAACGCCGACGAATAAGGTTTGTTATAGTTTGTCTGGAACCGTTTGCGGCAGGAAGACGCCGCAAACGGTTTTTTTGCGTAAGTTTCAAAAAAATATTAAAACAGTCATTCATTCGCCGCTGCCACGGCGCGCCCCTTCCCCTCAGTCCACCTATGTCCAATTCCAGTCAATTTGCTCTGCTGCGCCAGCGACGCTTCGCTCCCTTCTTCTGGACCCAGTTTTTTGGCGCCTTCAACGACAATGTATTCAAGACCGCCTTGCTGACGATCCTGACTTACGAAGCGTTGAGCTGGACCAGCATCGACGTCAATCTGTTGAACAATCTGATTCCAGGTTTGTTCATTTTGCCGTTTGTGGTGTTTTCGGCGACTGCCGGCCAACTCGCCGACAAGTTCGAGAAATCGCGCCTGGCGCGTTATATCAAAGTACTGGAAATTATCATCATGGCGGTCGCCGCCGTGGGCTGGCTGACGCATAATTTATGGCTGTTGATCCTGGCCGTGGTCGGCATGGGTGTCCATTCCACCATTTTCGGGCCGCTCAAGTACGCCTATCTGCCGCAGCAGCTGCGCCAGGATGAACTGGTCGGCGGCAACGGCATTATCGAGATGGGAACTTTCGTCGGCATTCTGTTGGGTGAAGTGCTGGGCGCGGTGCTGGTGGTGCACAAGCCGTGGGGTATCGAGCTGGTGGCGGGCGGCACGCTGGCGATTGCGATCGTCGGCTGGCTGTTCAGCCGCGGCATTCCGCTGACGCCGGCCGCCGAACCGGCGCTGAAGATCAATTGGAACCCGATGACCGAAACGGTGCGCAACCTGGGCTTTTCCCGCAAGAACCGGCCGGTGTTCCTGGCCATGCTGGCCAACTCATGGTTCTGGTTTTACGGCGCGATCGTGCTGGCGCAGTTTCCCTTGTATGCGAAAAATTACCTGCATGGCGACCATAGCGTTTTTGTGTTGTTGCTGACGGTATTCTCGCTCGGCGTCGGCACCGGTTCGCTGCTGTGCGAACGCTTGTCGGGCCACAAGGTGGAAATCGGGCTGGTGCCGTTTGGCGCGATCGGCCTGTCGGTGTTTGGCCTCGACCTGTTTCTTGCCAGCCTGGGCTACACCAATGCCGCGCTGGTCGACATGGCCGGTTTTGTGCAGCAGCACGGCAGCTGGCGCATCCTGTTCGATTGCGTGATGATCGGCCTGTTCGGCGGCTTGTATATCGTGCCGCTGTTCGCGGTGATCCAGACCCGTTGCGACCGCCGCCATCTGTCGCGCACGATTGCCGGCATGAATATCATGAACGCCTTGTTCATGGTGGCGGCGGCGCTGGTGGCGATGACTTTGTTGAGCTTCGGCTTCACGATTCCGCAGATTTTCCTGGTCACCGCGATTCTCAATGCCATGGTCGCCTTGTATATTTTCACGGTGGTGCCGGAATACCTGGTGCGTTTCGTGGCCTGGATCGTGATTCATACCATCCACCGGGTCCGCACCGTCAACCGCGACCGTATTCCGGACGAAGGCGCTGCGGTGCTGGTCTGCAACCACGTCAGTTACGTCGATGCGATCGTGATCATGGCGGCTAGTCCGCGGCCTATCCGTTTTGTGATGGATCACCGGATTTTCAAAATCCCGGTGCTGGCCTGGCTGTTTAAAACCGCCAAGGCGATTCCGATTGCGCCGGCCAAGGAAAATCCTGAATTGATGGAGCGCGCCTTCGCGCAAATCGCCGCTGCGCTGGAAGATGGCGACCTGGTCTGCATTTTCCCGGAAGGTAAATTGACCAGCACCGGCGAAATGAACGAATTCCGCGGCGGCATCAAGAAAATCATTGAGCGCACGCCAGTGCCTGTGATCCCGATGGCACTGAGCGGCTTGTGGGGCAGCATGTGGACCCGTAGCGCCGGCAATCCGTTCCAGCGCTCGTTCCGGCGCGGTCCGCTGTCGGCTTTGCAGCTGACGGTGGGCGAAGCGGTAGCGCCGACTCAGGCGACACCGGAATATTTACAGCAGCAGGTACAGACTTTACGCGGCGCCTGGCAGTAAAACCGGATGGGGTGGGCATGGGCGCCTCCGGACGCCTGCCGGGCGGCGCCAATTTTTAAAATATCAAAAACGCAACAACTATAAAGCGCGGCTCGCTATCAACCCGCCTGCGCTGGTAAAATCATGTCTTTCAGCCTCTTTTCTCTGGATCATCATGCCCGGCAATACCTTCGGCAGTCTGTTTAGCGTCACCAATTTCGGCGAATCACACGGCCCGGCCATCGGCTGCATAGTCGATGGCTGCCCGCCGGGACTGGAATTGTCCGAAGCCGACATCCAGCCGGATCTGGATCGCCGTAAGCCTGGTACCTCGCGCCACGTTACCCAGCGCCAGGAGCCGGACACGGTGGAAATCCTGTCCGGCGTCTATGAGGGCAAGACCACCGGCACCCCGATCATGCTGTTGATCCGCAACCAGGACCAGCGCAGCAAGGATTACGGCAATATCGTCGATACCTTCCGTCCCGGCCACGCCGACTTTACCTATTGGCAAAAATACGGCATCCGCGATCCGCGCGGCGGCGGCCGCTCCTCGGCGCGCCTGACGGCGCCCATGGTCGGCGCTGCAGCCATCGCCAAGAAGTGGCTGTTTCAGCAATACGGCACAACTTTCAAAGGCTGCATGAGCCAGTTGGGCGAAATCCCGGTCGCTTTCGAGTCTTGGGACCATGTACCCAATAACCCGTTTTTTGCCGCCAACATCAGCCAGATCGCCGAACTTGAGGCGTATATGGATGCATTGCGCAAAGATGGCGATTCCTGCGGCGCCCGTATCGATGTCGTCGCCTGCAAGGTGCCGGTTGGCCTGGGCGAGCCTTTGTACGACAAGCTGGATGCCGAGATCGGCTACGCCATGATGGGCATCAATGCGGTCAAGGGCGTGGAAATCGGCGCCGGTTTTGCCTCGGTGGCGCAAAAGGGATCGCAGCATGGCGATGAAATCACCCGCAACGGTTTCCTGAGCAATAACGCCGGCGGCATCCTGGGCGGCATTTCGAGCGGCCAGGACATCACCGTGTCGATCGCCATCAAGCCGACTTCGAGCATCCGCACGCCGCGGCAGTCGATCGACAAGCAGGGCAATCCGGCCACGGTTGAAACTTTCGGCCGTCACGATCCTTGCGTGGGGATCCGGGCGACACCGATTGCCGAGGCCATGCTGGCCCTGGTGCTGATGGACCATGCCCTGCGCCATCGCGCCCAATGCGGCGATGTGCGGGTCGCGCCGCTGGTCGACGCCAAGTAATTCCCTGGCGCCGCCACAGCCACGGTTTGGCGGCGACCGTCCTCTCTTCGATCTTTCCCATGCGTTGCCGATTTACCGGGTCCTGCGGCCGATTTTGGCTGCAAGATAGCTAATCTTGCGCGCCTGATGCAGGTTTACGTTACGCTAGCTGTAACACCCAACACCAGATAGTATCCGGAGAAAGAGGGGACATCATGATTGATACACTTTCCAGCGCTGCGCTGGCCGGTGGCTTATCGTGGGCCAGCGGCATCCGCCTGTATATGGCGCTGTTCATCGCCGGCTGGTTCGGCCGCCTGGGGTGGATCGATCTGCCGCAGGCGCTGCAGATACTGGAATCGCCGTGGGTGATCGGTGTTACCGGCTTGCTGACGGCCCTCGAGTTTCTGGTGGATAAGATTCCCGGACTTGATTCAGTCTGGGACGCGATCCACACCTTTATCCGGATTCCGGCCGGCGCCATCCTCGCGGTGGCCGCCATGGGCCACATGGATCCGGCCTGGACTACGGTGGCGGCGCTGATAGGCGGCACTTTTGCGCTGGGTGCGCACGCTACCAAGGCGGGCAGCCGGGCCATGATCAACACCACGCCGGAACCCTTGAGCAACTGGGCTGCATCGTTTTCCGAAGATGCGACCGTGCTCGGCGCTTTATGGGCGGCGTTTTTCCATCCCTGGCTGCTGTTTGCATTCCTGTTCCTGTTTTTCCTGTTTGCGATCTGGCTGCTGCCTAAACTGTGGCGCGGCCTGCGTTGGGTATTTCATAGGCTTGCCACATGATTTTTTTGCAGTCTCTACGCATGACCCAGCGCGACTGGCGCGCGGGCGAATTACGTTTCTTGCTGATCGCTTTGATCGTGGCCGTTGCCTCCTTATCGGCAGTCGGCTTTTTTGTAGACCGGATGCGCGCCGGGCTGAACCGCGACGCCCACCAGTTGCTGGGCGCCGACTTACTGATTTCCGGCGATCAGCGCATTCCCCCCAGCTGGCGTAAAGAGGCCGAGCGCCGTCAGCTGACTTCGGCTGACACGGTTGTGTTTCCCAGCATGGCCATCGCCGGCGAGGGCGAGCGCGCCAGGTCGCAGCTGGCTTCGCTGAAAGCGGTCAGCGCCGGCTACCCGCTGCGCGGCGCCCTGGTGGTCGCCGCTAGCGTCGGCGGCACGGACGCCAAAACCCGGCAGATTCCAGCCGCAGGCACAGTCTGGCTGGATGCCAATATGCTGAGCGCGCTGAACCTGGCGGTGGGCGATCCGCTCAAGCTCGGCGACCGTACTTTCAAGATCGCCAAAGTGCTGGTGGTCGAACCCGACCGTGGTAGCGGCTTCATCAATTTCGCGCCGCGCGTGATGTTGTCCATGGCCGATCTGGCATCGACCAACCTGATCCAGGACGGCTCGCGGATTACCTATCGTTTGCTGCTGGCCGGCACCCCGCAACAGGTGCAGGATTTCCAGAAATGGGTAGAGCGCGATATCAGCCGCGAAAACCTCAAAGGCGTGCGCATCGAGGGCCTGGAAAACGGTCGCCCTGAAATGCGCGCGACACTCGATCGCGGCCAGCAATTCCTGTCTCTGGTCGGCTTGTTGTCAGCCTTGCTGGCGGCCGTTGCGGTGGCGATGGCGGCGCGCCGCTTCATGCTGCGCCACCTGGATGCCTGCGCCATGTTGCGCTGTCTGGGCCTGACGCAAAATCAGGTGACGCAATTATATTTGCTGGAATTTCTGCTGCTCGGCCTGGCCGGCAGCCTGATTGGCGTAGTGCTCGGTTTCGGCGCGCATTTCATGTTGCTCGACCTGCTGGGGAAATTTGTCGCCAGCGATTTGCCGGGCGCCAGCGTGATGCCGGCTTTGCAAGGTTTGATCACTGGTATGCTGCTGCTGACCGGCTTCGCCTTGCCGCCTATCCTGCAACTGCGTAATGTGCCGCATAACCGCGTGATCCGGCGTGAACAAGATGCGCCGCAAGCGTTGGTGCTGGCAACCTACGGGCTGGGCACGCTGACATTTGTCGGCTTGCTGTTATGGCAGGCGGGCGACCTGAAACTGGGTTTGCTGACCGCGCTCGGGTTTTTGGGCGGTTTTGCCGTGTTCGCCTTGCTGGGCTGGCTGGCGCTGAAAGCCTCGCGCCATGTGCGTAGTTTGTCGCGTAATCCGAGCTGGCGCTTTGCGTTGACTGCTTTACAGCGGCGGCCGGTGGCGACCATCGTGCAGATTGTCGCCTTGTCGCTGGGTTTGATGGCTTTGTTGCTGCTGACAGTCATCCGCGGCGATCTGGTCGGCGCCTGGCGTCAGGCCACGCCGGTCGATGCACCCAATCGCTTCGTGATCAATATCCAGGATGATCAACGCGCCGATATTACGCACCGCTTGCAGGCGATCGGCGTCGTCCAGCCGCAGCTGTTTCCCATGATTCGCGGCCGCCTGACCCAGGTCAACGGCAAGCCGATCACCGCCGATACTTATCCCGAAGACAAGGCCAAGCGCCTGGTTGACCGCGAATTCAACCTGTCCACCATGAACCAGCTGCCGGCCCAGAACACGGTGAGCGCCGGCCGCTGGTTTGACGATACGCAAGCTGCCGCCTCCGTTGAGGAAGGCCTGGCCAAGACCTTGAACCTGAAGCTTGGCGATACATTGCAGTTCGATATCGCCGGCCAGCTGGTGAGTGCGCCGATTACCAGCTTGCGCAAGCTGGAGTGGGGCTCGATGCGCGTCAATTTCTTTGTGATTCTCAACCCCAAGCTGATGAACGCCATGCCGCAAACCTGGATCACCGCTTTCAATTTGCCGGATGCACGCGCCAATTTCAGCAACGAACTGACACGGGATTTTCCGAACCTGACGGTGGTCGATATCGGCAGCGTCATCAAGCAGATCCAGGGCGTGATCGATCAGGTTGTAGCGGCGGTCGAATTCCTTTTCCTGTTTACGCTGTTGTCAGGTGCGCTGGTGCTGTATGCGGCGCTGATCGGATCGCAAGACGAACGGACCCGCGAGGCCGGCCTGTTGCGTGCGCTGGGTGCAACCCGCAAGCAATTGTCGCGATCGCAATGGATAGAATTCGGCCTGATCGGCAGTCTCGCCGGTTTCCTGGCGGCCAGCGGCGCGGCGGCAATCGGCTGGGCCCTGGCGCATTATGTATTCAACTTTACCTGGACCTTCAGCCCGCTGGTATGGCTGGCCGGGATGGCGATCGGTACGGTCTGCACATTTGCCGGCGGCTGGATCGGATTGCGGCATGTGCTGAATCAACCGCCGTTGCAAACCTTGCGCGAGGCCTGAGTCGCGAGACCTGATTCGGCACCCTGCGGCGTCATTTCGGGGATAATGCCGGCTTACGCTATCATTCTTCCCCATGACTACAGAACACACACCTACCGCCACCGAGCCAGCGGATCAGCAGCCAGCCAGCCTCTACGACATGATAGGCGGCGCCGGCAAGCTGCGCGAACTGGTCGACCGTTTTTACGACCTGATGGACCTGGAGCCGCAATTTTCCGTGATCCGGGCCTTGCATCCGACTACCCTCGATGGTTCGCGCGACAAGTTTTACTGGTTTTTAAGCGGCTGGAGCGGCGGCCCCGATTTGTATATAGAGCAATTCGGCCATCCGCGCCTGCGCGCCCGTCATTTACCGTATGCGATTGCTTCGCCGGAGCGCGACCAGTGGCTGCGCTGCATGGCGCTGGCGATGCAGGATGTCGGCATGGAGGAAGGGCTGCAGGAGCATTTGCTGACGTCTTTCTTCCAGACTGCGGACTGGATGCGCAACAAAGCTGACATTCAGCCGTGATTTCGCTGTAGCCCATAGTTCCACAGTTTTGCCGTTTTCAATTTCGCAGTTTTCAATCAATTCAGGAATACATGACATCATCAGAGTTGCTCATCTTGCTAGCCGTTGCCGCCGTTATCATCGTGCTGCAAATTATCGCCATCGTGCGCAGTTCACGCGGCACGGATCCGGCGCAGCAACTGCAGCAATTGCAGAGCGATCTGCAAGGCCTCCAGCAGGATCAACAAGATCGCGGCGAGCGCCAGCAACGCGAACTGCGCAGCGAGGTGCAAACCAGCGCGCAAGGCATGCGCCAGGAGCTGGGCAGTAATTTCGGCCAGCTGCAGCAAACCCTGGCCGCGCAAATGACCAGCGTCGCGACTTTGCAAAACAACCAGATCGATGCCTTTGCCCAGCAACTGGTCAAGCTCAATGAAACCAACGCCCAGCAGCTCGACAGCATGCGGCTGGCGATGAACCAGCAGGCGCAGACCAATCGCGAGGAGCAGGCACAGTCGCTCAAGCGCTTCGGCGACACGCTGAACCAGACCTTGGCGGCACTCACCGAATCGAATGCGCAACGGATGGCGGAAGTGCGCGCCACGCTGGAAGCCAAGATCAAGGATCTGCAAAACGACAACGGCTTGCGCCTCGAAGAAATGCGCAAGACCGTGGATGAAAAATTGCACGCAACGCTGGAGCAGCGCCTGGGCGAATCGTTCAAGATCGTCTCCGACCGCCTGGAAAAAGTACATCAGGGCCTGGGCGAGATGCAGCAGCTGGCCATCGGCGTCGGCGACCTCAAGCGCGTGCTGACCAACGTCAAGACGCGCGGCACCTGGGGCGAAGTGCAGCTTGAGATGTTGCTGGAGCAAGTGCTGACGCCCGAGCAATACGCCAAGAATGTGGAAACCGTTCCCGGCAGCGGCGAGCGGGTCGAGTTCGCTATCAAGCTACCCGGCAATGACGATGGCGGTACGCCGGTGTGGATGCCGATCGACGCCAAGTTCCCGAAAGAACAATACGAACGCCTGGCCGACGCCGCCGATCGCGCCGATGCCGAGGGTGTGGCATTGGCTTCGCGCGAACTGGAGCGTGCGGTGCGCGGCGAAGCCAAGACGATTGCCGAGAAATACCTGTCGCCGCCGCTGACCACCGATTTCGCCATCCTGTTCCTGCCGACCGAAGGCCTGTATGCCGAAGTCATGCGCCGTCCCGGCCTGGCCGATGAATTGCAGCGGCTGCACAGGATCAGCATTGCCGGGCCGTCTACCTTGTCGGCCTTGCTGAACAGCCTGCAGATGGGATTCCGGACGCTGGCGCTGGAGAAGCGTTCGTCCGAAGTATGGCAGGTGCTGGGCGCGGTCAAGACCGAATTCGGCAAGTTCGGCGACGTGCTGGCGGCGACCAAATTGACGCTGGAACGGGCCGCCAAGAATATCGACCAGGCGGAAGTGCGCAGCCGCCAGATGGCGCGCAAGTTGAAATCGGTGGAGGCATTGCCGAGCGATGCGGCGCAGCGCCTGTTGGGTAAAGAGCCGGAACTGGCGCCTGACGACGAAAGCTGAAGCAACATCCCCGGTGTCGTCTTATGGCCGGCTCCGTGCAGATCGACATCAGGCCATGCAAGGCATCGCGAACGGCGCCTTTCCTGCTTGCCGTATCACTTCGACCTCAATCCCCAGGCAAGTCCTGACGATATGCGATTGGGCAAAGCGTCGTGCTCCAAAACAATCAAACTTGTTGAGTGGCTGGCGACGCTGGGGATGCGGCTGGCTGGAAAGAGAGAAGTATGCGAGGGTGGCAATCTACGTGAATGTATTGCGCAGATTTTATTGTAAGTGAGAATTATTACTACTTACAAGAATGCTCAATAAAATAATTTTTAGCTTTTGTCAGCTTGTCGCCGGTTACATCTGGTAGCAACTATGCATGGTCGGAAATGGTTAAGTAATAAGCTCTGACCTATACTATTGCCATGGCAAGCATTGGGCGGGTAGTTTCGAATAGCCGCGCATTTGCTGGGCAAGTAAAGGCGGGAGTTCGCCGAAGCTCGCTGAACAGAACCGAAAGAAAGGAGCTTATCATGCGTACACTCATGATCCTGGCGGCGGTCGCCATGCTGGCCGGTTGCGCGACGGATGCCGAACGTGCCGCTCAGGCGCAACGCGACGTCGACCAGATGATGCGCATCTACGGACCGGCTTGCGACAGACTGGGATATAAAAGCAATTCCAACGAATGGCGCAACTGCGTGCTGCGGCTGGATACAAAAGACAATACCGAACGTTACCCGGCTACGACAACCTGCTTTGGGCACCCTGGCTTAATCCAATGCACGTCGTTTTGACGCCAGCGCTTTTCTGACAATTAAAGTTGTGCTTTTCCGCAGGACATCAGTACTTGAATTGATGTCCTGTTTTCACGTGACGACGGTGCGCAGGCAAGTTCTAAGCCGCGGCATCGTGACAGCAAACGCACATCTTGTTGCCGTCGGCATCGCGGAAATAGGCGCCGTAATAATCGGCATGATATTCGGGGCGTAAACCGGGCGCGCCTTCGCACCGGCCGCCGTTTTTCAGAGCGGCCGCATAAGCGTTGGCTACGGCAGCCCGAGTCGGGGCGAGCAGCGCGATCATTTGGCCGTTGCCGGCAGTAGCCATTTCGCCGTTGTAAGGCGAACCGATGACGAACAGGGGGCGCGCCTTGCCGCTTGCCATCCAGCCCGCCCACGGTTTGTCTGTATCGCAGAATTTCAGCTGCAGGCCCAGGGTATCCATGACAGCCGAATAAAACCGGAACCCGCGCTGAAAATCGGTGACGCCGACAAAGACATGAGAGATCAAGGGTTTTTCCTTTCGATATGAGGGAGAAAGACGTGAACGATCAATACAATCTGCAGCGCTTCGTGACTGCCCAACAGCTAATCTTCGATATCGTACGCGAAGAACTCAGCAAGGGCCGGAAACGAAGTCATTGGATGTGGTTCATTTTTCCCCAGATTCAGGGATTGGGCCGCAGCGAGATGGCATTCAAGTATGCCATCTCTTCGATCGAGGAAGCCAAGGCGTATCGGGCGCATCCGCTGCTTGGGCCGCGGCTGCTGGAGTGCAGCCGGCTGGTCGACGCTGTCGACGGAGCTTCGATAGAAGATATATTCGGCTATCCGGACTACATGAAATTTCAATCTTCAATGACCTTGTTTGCCAAAGCCGCTCCCGACGATCAAATTTTCAACGACTGCTTGCGGAAATATTTTGACGGAGAGCCGGATCAGTCCACGCTTTCCCGCTTGTGACCGGCGGGTTCGACACGCAGCAAAGGCCAGCCAAGCAGCCATTTCTTGTGCCGCAAGCGTTCATTGAACTGCGCGCGTTTTTCATCGATGAAGCTTGGTGTCGGTCGGACGATGGCTGCATACAGGTCGTCTAGCCCGAACGGCGCTGCAATTTCCAGATGATCGCCGTCGGTGTATCTGACTGCCACCGCAGTTGCCGTTTCCGGCCAGAACCGCATGGCGTCACAGCTTGACTGGTAGGGCGCATCGCCATTGCGGGCGTGCATCCGGCTTTGATTTTTCACCGACCAGGCGATCGTATTATCGCTATTCCTCAGGCGATTTTCCAATTGCAAGTCGATGTCTGCGCCGTTCCTGGAGGAGTCGAACCAAATCACGTCGACATCTCCGGAGGGGCCTGAGGGGGCTCTGCCGTGCAATGCGTCCCAGACCGCATTTCTGATGAAGCCGGCTGCGATCCAGCAGTCGGGCAGATCGAGGGAGTGCACCAGCGCTATCAGACGTTGCCGCACCGGATCCGCTAGCAACAAAGATTTGAGATCATCGCGGTGTTTCATGCTTGTGCAAACTTACCTGAGCGGCTGGGCGGGGCGAAACTCATATGCAGTTGCCGCTGCAGTCTCGGTTTGCAGCGGCTTCCATATCAGGCGCGATCTTGTCTGATATCCCAGTTCTTCATAAAAGGCAATTACCCGCTGGTTGAAGTCCCATACGGTAAGCCGCAGGTCGGTGGCACCTTTCGACGCAGCCCAGGCTTCAACGGCAGACATCAAGCTGCGTCCAATAGCAGGTCAGCTTCAGTTGCGGTTCTTATGATCATAGGAATATATAAAGAGGACTTGTCGCCATCTCGCTGATCAACACCAGCATGAAAGATCTGCCCAGCTGCTGCAGGTCGCGCCTGTATTGTTTGAACATGTTCTTATCTTGCCTGGCTGGCGCCGGGGATCAGATCAAACCGTCAAACAGGATCACCTCGACTGTATCGCCGCTTGCCACGTCAGTCTGCTCATGCGCCAGGACGATCATGCAATTGGCTTCCGCCATGGAGCGCAAGATGCCCGAGCCCTGCGCCGCGGTAGGGCGTACGGTCCACTGGCCGTCGCTCATGCTCAGGATGCCGCGCTGGTATTCCGTGCGGCCCGGCCGTTTGCGAATGCCGACGGCGGCGGTGGCGCGCATTAACGGCAATGGCGCGACTTGCGCACCCATCATCTGCAGCAAAGCGTCGCGCGCAAAAAAGTAAAACGACACCATGACCGCGACCGGATTGCCGGGCAGGCCGAAAAACAGGGCTTGCCTGCCGGCCGATGCGATGCTGCCGAACGCCAGCGGGCGGCCCGGGCGCATGCCGATTTTCCAGAAGGCGACATCGCCCAGTTGCGCCATCATTTGTCTGGTGTGATCGGCATCGCCGACCGAGACGCCGCCGGAAGTGATGATGACGTCGGCGTTTTCGCAAGCGCTGCGGAAAGCGCTTGCTAGCGCCTGCGGATCGTCGCCCACCACGCCCATGTCGATGATGTCGCAGCCGAGCCGCTGCAGCATGCCGTACAAGGTATAGCGATTGGAGTCGTAGACGCAGCCGGCGTCCAGCACTTCGCCGACCGAGCGCAATTCGTCGCCGGTGGAGAAAAATGCCACGCGCAGCCGGCGTCTTACCGGGATTTCGGCAATCCCTAGCGACGCCAGCAAACCGAGATCGGCCGGGCGCAGGATGCGGCCTTGGCCGATGGCAGTTGAGCCGGCTTTCAGATCTTCGCCAGCCAGGCGGCGATTTGCGCCAGGCTTGACGGCTGCCAATGGAATGGTGATTGAATCAGCCGGACTGCCGGACGGGATGCTCACAAATTCCTGAGGGATCACGGTATCGAGCCCATCCGGCATCAGAGCGCCGGTCATGATCCGTATCGCCTGGCCGCGCGCCAGCGCTCCTTGGTAGGCGCGGCCGGCATGGGCGGTGCCGACCACGCTTAGCACAGTATCGGCGTCGGGCCGCAGGTCGACGGCGTTGAACGCATAACCGTCCATGGCCGAGTTGTCATGCGCCGGGACATTGATGGGCGAGATGATATCGCTTGCCAGCACCCGGTCAAGGGCGCTGCGCAGCGCCACTTTTTCAACCGCAGTGACTGGCGTGATGCAATCGTGAATGATGGCTTGCGCCTGCTTGACCGGCATTGCATGCGGATCGTAGTCCGACAGGCAACTGGTCAGTTCGGACAAGGAAGGCTTGGCTGGACGGGCATTCAAATTGGTCATTGCATTATCGCTGTTGTAACTGTTCTCGAGTATTGATGTTGCGGAAAGCGTCGGCGTCGGTAAACGGCGTTACGCAGTAGTTCAGGCGGCTATACCATGCCTCTATCTTACGCCCGCCGCCCAGCAGGAAGTCATTGAGCTCGGTTAATAAACCGGTTTTCAGCAGCATGAATGCCGGCTGCGGCTGGATCGTCCGGTCGCCGTGCTTGTCATGGTCGATCGTGCTTGCCACCGCCAGGTCGGCATGTGCATTTTGCAGCGCTTGCGCCAGACGCTGCACCAGATCATGCGGCAGATAGGGCGAGTCGCAAGGCGCCGTCGCCAGGTAAGGACTTGTACAGTGGCTCAAGCCCGCCTGCAAGCCCGCCAGCGGGCCGGCAAAATCTGGCTGTATGTCCGGCCAGACCGGATGTCCGAACGCCGCGTAGCTGCTCTGATTGCGGTTAGCGTTGATGATCAGGCTGCTGACCTGAGGCGCCAGGCGCGCAATGACGTGCGCCACCATCGGCTGCTCATCGAGCAGGACCAGGCCCTTGTCGACGCCACCCATGCGCGTGCCGCGGCCGCCGGCCAGTATCAGGCCGGTGATATTCTGCGCAACGGGTGCAGCTGTTGCAGGGGC
Source organism: Collimonas sp. OK242 (assembly GCF_900107095.1). Lineage (GTDB taxonomy): Bacteria > Pseudomonadota > Gammaproteobacteria > Burkholderiales > Burkholderiaceae_D > Collimonas. Next base: position 184,522 of record NZ_FNOR01000010.1, on the reverse strand, counting down.
AGGATCAGTTTTCATGGCGAGCCGTCGTCAGCCGCCTATATACGACATTTCCACTTTCTTCCGGGTGGCTGCCAAACCCTCGGTGTGTTGCGTCCGCAATTCAGAATAACGATCGTCACGCGCACGCCACAGCTGGCCGATGACGCTAGAGATTTCGGGATCGCTGCATTCGCTGCGCAACAGGGCGCGCAGATCGTGGCCGGCGCTGGCAAACAGGCAGGTGTATAGCTTGCCTTCGGTCGACAGGCGGGCGCGCGAACAGTCGTGGCAGAACGCCTGGGTGACGCTGGAGATCAGGCCGACTTCGCCAACGCCATCGGCATAGCGCCAGCGCTGCGCGGTTTCTCCCAGGTAGTTGGCTGCCACCGGGTGCATCGGCAGTTCGGTCTGGATCAGGCGCGCGACTTCGGCAGAGGGCACTACTTCATCCATCTTCCAGCCGTTGGAGGCGCCCACATCCATATACTCGATGAAACGCAGGATATACGGCGTGTTTTTGAAGTAACGCGCCATCGGCAGAATTTCCTGGTCGTTGACGCCGCGCTTGACAACCATGTTGACCTTGATCGGCCCCAACCCGACCTGATGCGCGACTTCCAGGCCATGCAAGACCTCGGCAACCGGGAAATCGGCGTCGTTCATGCGCTGGAAGATGTTTTCGTCGAGTGCATCCAGCGACACGGTGACACGCTTGAGGCCGGCATCTTTCAGCGCCTGCGCCTTTTTTGCCAACAGCGAACCGTTGGTGGTCAGCGTCAGGTCGAGTTCCTTGCCATCCGGCGTCTTCAGGGCGCTTAGCATGGCGATCAGCGTTTCGATGTGCTTGCGCAACAAGGGCTCGCCGCCGGTCAGGCGGATTTTGTGAACGCCATGGGCGATGAACAGACTGGCCAGCCGGGTAATTTCTTCAAACGACAGCAATGCGGTGTGCGGCAAGAATGCATAGTCCTTGTCGAACACTGCGCGCGGCATGCAGTAGACGCAACGGAAGTTGCAGCGGTCGGTGACCGAGATGCGCAAGTCGTGCAGCGGCCGCCCCAGTTCATCGGCGATCAGGCCGGTCGGCGTTTCAAGGATGGAGGGCAAGGCCGGTGGCGGAGACGGCCGCAAGAAACTGCGGCTATCGATCAGCGGGATGACTTTTTTAGTCATGGTGTGTGTCTGCAAAGGTGTGCAAGGTATTGCATCTCTAAACTGGGTGGCAACTTCTACAAGATACCATGAGCGTCGTTTTTTGGCTGCGGCAGACTGTGGAAGCCGGTCCCAGACGTGACAAAGGGAGTCAGAGACTCCCTTTGTTTTATTGCCATCGTGCTACACCGCTAATAACTTGCGGTGAGCCGTCAGCTTATGACTGTGAGCGCTGGGTTTCGACTTGAACCAGCGGCTCGCTGGACTGCGTCGGCAAAGGCTTGCGTTCGCGCGGCACGCGCGGTGCCGGGGCGATGCTTGCCGTTGCTTCCTGCGCTGCACGCAGTTTGCTTGGATCGGTTGCCGCCAGTGTCAGACCTGCTGCAGCCAATACGCTTTGCAAATCTTCAACCTTAGGCGATGCGCTTGGCGCGGCTGTCTTGATGACGGCCGGCACCTCGGCTACCGGTGCCGGTGCAACTGGGGCAACTACCTGAGCTGCCGTTTCAGCAACTACCGGAGCTGCAGTTTCGATTTGCGGCTCTGCTGCCGGTTGGCTGACAGCGATAGCGGCTACTTCAGGCAGTACCAGCTGATCCGGTACGGCTACTGCCGCCGGGACCGGAATAACGACCGGTTCAGGCTCGGCTGCAGGTGTCGCAACAACTGGAGCTGCAGCAACTGGCGCAGGGGCCGGGGCTGCTGCCGCCGGCGTCACTTCGACTGCGACCGCAGCGGCTTCCTGTTGCACCGCAGCTTGCGGCTCAATTTGCTGTGCAACTTGTTGAGGAACCAGCGGTGCCGCGATTGCGTTCGACAGCGCTGTCGGAGCAGGCGCTGCCTCAAATGCCGGAGCGCTCACTTCTTGCGATGCCGGAACTGACGAGGCCATCATCGGTGTGCTGTGGCTGACCGCGACGGCTGGTTCAGCCTGAGTCGGCACATCGACCGTTGTTGTTGCGGGAGCAACAACAACGGTGCTGGCTTCTGCCGTACCTGCTACTGCAGCGGCTTCGCCTGTTTCGACTTCATCGCTGCCGCCTTCGGTCGTGCCTTCGGCGCCGTCACGATCGCGACGGTTGCGGTTACGGCCACCGCGACGACGACGACGACGTGGTTCTTCGTCTTGCTCGCCGGCTTTGGTTTCGACTCTGCCGCTATCGATTTGCGTTGTTTCCGCAGTATCGGCAATAGCGGCTGCAGCGACGGCTACGCCACCCTTGAGCAAAGTGTCATCGATTTTTTCTTCGCTCAGGTTTTCCTTGCGCTCTTCGCGTGGCGGACGCGGTGGGCGTTCGCTGCGTTCGCGCCGGCCCTCATTGCGATTTTCCGATTTGCTGTCGCTGGCGTCGCGTTGCTCTCTTGGCTCTCTCGGTTCGCGCGGAGGGCGTGGCGGACGTGCCTGCTGGTTTTTAGCGTCTTTGGCTTCTACCGTCTCAACCAGCGGTTTCTTGGCATTGTCGTCGCGTGTTTCCGATTTGCCATCGCTGCCATCGCGATTGCGACCGCCACGGTTACGGCCGCGTTGACCACGATTGTTGCGGTCGCCACGGTCGCCGCGTTGTTGCGGGCCCTTGGTTTCTGCCGGTGCGGCAGGAACCGCCGCCGGCGCAGCCGGTTTGCTGAAGAAGAAACCGAAGATCTTGCCGAGGAAGCCTGCTGCTGCAGGAGCGGCAGCAACTGCTGTCGGACCTGCTGCTGTTTCTGCCGGCTTGCGCTCGACGATAGGCGCCGGCTGGTCTGGCGTAATGCCCTTGACCACGGCTTCCTGACGCGGTTTGCCTTCTTCTTTTTGGGTTTTGTTGTAACCGATGTCGGTATCGGCTTGCTCCGCCATGGCATAGCTGGCCTGGGTTTCTTCCAGGCGCGGATCGTCGTGCTTCAGGCGTTCCAGCTTGTAGTGCGGGGTTTCCAGATGCTTGTTCGGGATCAGGATGATGCTGACCCGGTGACGGGTTTCGATCTTCAGGATCTCGCCGCGCTTTTCGTTGAGCAGGAAAGCAGCAACGTCGACTGGCGCCTGGACGTGGATCGCTGCCGAATTTTCTTTCATCGCCTCTTCCTGGATGATGCGCAGGACTTGCAGGGCGGACGATTCGGTATCGCGGATGTGGCCGGTGCCGTTGCAACGCGGGCAAGTCACGTGGCTGCCTTCCGAGAGCGACGGACGCAGGCGCTGGCGCGACAATTCCATCAGGCCGAAGCGTGAAATCTTGCCCATCTGGACGCGGGCGCGGTCATAGCGCAGTGCATCTTTCAGGCGGGTTTCGACTTCGCGCTGGTTCTTCGAATTCTCCATGTCGATGAAGTCGATCACGATCAAGCCGCCGAGGTCGCGCAAACGCAATTGACGGGCAACTTCTTCCGCTGCTTCGCAATTGGTGTTGAATGCGGTGGTTTCGATGTCGCCGCCGCGGGTAGCGCGCGCCGAGTTGACGTCCACGGAAACCAGGGCTTCGGTATGGTCGATCACGATCGCGCCGCCGGATGGCAGGGGCACGGTGCGCGAGTACGCGGTTTCGATCTGGTGTTCGATCTGGAAGCGGGAGAACAGCGGCACGTCGTCGCGATAACGTTTTACGCGGTGCACCATGTCGGGCATGACGTGAGCCATGAACTGCTGGGCCTGGTCGTGGATTTCATCGGTGTCGATCAGGATTTCGCCGATATCCGGCTGGAAGTAATCGCGGATCGCACGGATCACCAGCGACGATTCCTGGTAAATCAGGAAAGCGCCATTACCTTGCGTGCCGGCGCCTTCGATAGCGCGCCAGAGCTGCATCAGGTAGTTCAAATCCCATTGCAATTCGTCAACGTTGCGGCCGATGCCGGCAGTGCGGGCAATCACCGACATGCCGTTGGGCAGGTCCAGCTTGTCCATGGTTTCGCGCAATTCCTGGCGATCTTCACCTTCGACGCGACGCGAAACACCGCCGCCGCGCGGGTTGTTAGGCATCAGGACCAGATAACGGCCAGCCAGGGAAACGAAGGAGGTCAGGGCGGCGCCTTTATTGCCGCGCTCTTCCTTTTCAACCTGCACCATGATTTCCTGGCCTTCGCGCAGTGCATCTTTGATCGATGCGCTACGAACGTCTACACCTTCTTTAAAGTAAGTGCGGGCAACTTCCTTGAACGGCAAAAAGCCATGACGCTCTTCGCCGTAGTTGACGAAGCAGGCTTCCAGCGACGGCTCGATACGGGTAATCACACCTTTGTAGATATTGGACTTGCGTTGTTCGCGTCCGGTGGTTTCGATATCGATGTCGATGAGCTTTTGCCCGTCAACAATCGCCACGCGCAGTTCTTCTTGCTGCGTGGCATTAAACAACATGCGTTTCATTTTTCGCTCCGTGACCCTCGGGTCAATGCAATGGCGCTTAAAGATTGCTGTTCTTCAGCATTTCTGTCAGCGACAAAAAGTACAAGGATGTACGCGAGAACGGAGTGTCTGGGGGGGGAGGGTGCCTTGGTGTGTTTGCGCCGATCTACAAAGTAGGGCGCAGTGCACAGGCGCGGACCTAGTGCTGCCGTGTTTTACTGAAAACTACCAGCGTGCACCGGTACAGCGTCTTGCGATTCGCGGAACGCGAGCACGACGCCTGGCGGTGAGCAGCTTGATAGAGCCAAATAAAGCATTGGTTTCAGTAAAGTTAATCGACTTGTTATAAGCACTACATCAACCGGCGAGCTCGTCGCAATCGCAACATTCGTTGCAATCGCATCGAGCTCGCCGGACTTTATCCTAATCATCCAGACATTCTTGTTCAGCATCCGTGCGCGTTATCCGATGACAACAACGGTGCGACCTTGACTCGCGCAGGGGTGATGCGTACACATTTCCCATCAAATTTGCAAATTGGCGAGGCTGATGGGCGCGCCCCTGTGTAGAATGGTCTTTTTATTCTTACACCAGCAACTGTTTTCTAACAATTGCAGAACAATTATATATTCAAAATGAAGGACTTAGCGAGATTTTCTGGAGGACGGGTTGAGACTCGTCCCAAGGCGCGGGCACAGGCCGCGCCCAAGCATAAGGCCGAACGTAATGTAGCCGTAAAGCAAGAGGTGTTGGCGCCGCCGCCACCGCCACTTGCTGTGCAGTTGTTGACTATTGCGGAAGAGGACGCGGGTCAACGCATCGACAATTTTTTATTGCGTATTTGTAAAGGAGTGCCCAAGAGCCACATTTATCGCGTGCTGCGTTCCGGTGAGGTCAGAGTCAACAAAGGCCGCATCGACCAGACTTACCGGCTGGTGGAGGGCGACGTGATCCGTGTGCCGCCGATCCGTATTGCTGAAAAGCAAGCGCAAGTGGTGCCGGGTGCGGAATTCAAGATATTGCTGGAAGACAATCATTTGCTGGTGATCGACAAGCCGGCAGGGGTTGCCGTGCATGGCGGCTCCGGCGTCAGTTATGGCGTCATTGAGCAACTTCGTGCGGCCCGTCCGCAAGCCAAGTTCCTGGAACTGGTGCATCGGCTGGATCGCGACACCTCCGGCATCTTGCTGCTTGCAAAGAAGCGTTCTGCGCTGACCAATCTGCATGAACAGATGCGCGACGGCGATACCGACAAGCGTTACCTGGTGCTGGTGCATGGCGACTGGCAAAACGAACGCCAGCACGTCAAGCTGGCGCTACACAAGTATACGGCGGCCGACGGCGAACGGCGCGTGCGGGTGCAAGCCGACGGCCAGGCATCGCACACGATTTTCAACCTGATCCGCCGTTACGGCGATTATGCTTTGCTTGAAGCCGAGCTGAAGACCGGCCGCACCCATCAGATCCGGGTCCATCTGGCGGCCAGCGGCTTTGCGATTGCCGGTGACGACAAGTATGGCGACTTTGCCTTGAACCGGGCTTTGCAGAAGGCCGACGGCCAGCGTATCGCCCTGAAAAGAATGTTTTTACATGCTTATCAGATTACTTTCGCGCACCCTGAAACCGGCAAGCCGGTAACTCTCAAGGCGCCGTTGCCGCCGGAATGCGAGAAATTCCTGGCGAGCCTCCCAAAAAATGACTCGGCGGCAACGTCGGTGACTAAGGGCGATTAGAATATATCAGTTAGTATTTGTTTATCGGCTCGTCGATGTTGTTATCGCCAAGCCGCAACAGGAGTTGGCAAAGGATTGTCTGGCAATATGGCGCGAAAAAAATTTGACTTGATCGTATTTGATTGGGATGGCACTTTGATGGATAGCACGGCCATCATCGTGAAGTGTATTCAGGCGGCGGCCAGGGATCTGGGGCTGGCGATTCCGGACAACAAGGCAGCTTCGCATGTGATCGGGCTGGGTTTGGGAGAGGCGATGCAGGTCGCGATGCCGGGCCTGGAGCCCAGCCAATATCCGCGGGTGGTGGAGCGCTATCGTTATCACTATCTGGCGCAGGACCAGGACCTGACCTTGTTTGACGGCGTCCGTGAAATGTTGGCGGACTTGTCGCAGCAGGGATATTTCCTGGCGATCGCCACCGGCAAGAGCCGGGTCGGACTGAATCGCGCCTTGCATGAGACTAAGTTGCTGTCGGTATTTGACGCCACCCGCTGTGCCGATGAAACTTTCTCGAAGCCGCATCCGGCCATGCTGCAGGAGTTGACCCGCGAGTTGGGGCAAGACCTGAAGCGCACCGTGATGATCGGCGATACCACACATGATCTGCAAATGGCGATCAATGCCGGCGCAGCAGGGATTGCGGTGCAGTATGGCGCACATCCTGCGCACGAGCTGGATGTGCTGAAGCCGCTGTTCAATGCGAGCTCGACGCTGCAACTGCATGCCTGGCTTAATGAGAACGCCTGATGCGAGGCCGGTGAGCGGACCAGTGAGCGAGGCGTTGTGAATACCATTCGTATCCCCATCTGTGCTTCTTCTGCGTTGGCAGAGCGCGGTAAAGGCGTGCGCTTTGCGGTTACCGCCTGGGGCGAAGATGCTGTTGCGTTTGCCATACGCCATCACAACATCGTTCACGCTTACCTGAATCGCTGCGCGCATATTTCACTGGAGCTGGACTGGAATGAAGGCGAATTTTTCGAATCCAGCGGTTTGTATCTGATGTGTGCAACGCATGGCGCGGTGTACGAGCCGGAAACCGGGCGATGCGCCGGCGGCCCATGCCGTGGTGGCCGCTTGCATAAGATTATGGTTGAAGAAAGCAATGATCAGGTGTTCTGGATCCCTGATGAATACATACGGCCGGCGCTTGCCTGAGATTGCATGGCTGCCGTATTCAATAACGATTTCGGATAAACGAAGTGAGCAAACACCATGAGCAATAACGGATTTGATAATGTGGGAACCGCAGTGCCCGTTAAAAAAGAAGGTTGGGAGCGCGAAGTGCTGGAGAAGCTGGCATTCGCTTCGCTGCGCGAGCAGCGTGCGCGGCGCCGCTGGGGGATTTTCTTCAAGCTGGCTTTTCTTGGCGTAATCGGTTTCGCGTTTTGGCTCGGCATGAATTACGAAGGCTCGGATACGCAAACCGTCGGTGCACATACAGCGCTGGTCAAGATCAACGGCGCCATCGAATCGGAAGGTAACGGCTCGGCCGGCGTGGTGGTGCCGGCGCTTGACAATGCTTTTGCCGCGGATGATTCGGTCGGTGTGATATTGCGCATCAACAGCCCTGGCGGCAGCCCGGTGCAAGCCGGCATCATCAATGATGAAATCGCTCGCTTGCGCAAAGAGTATCCGCACAAGCCGCTGTATGTGGTGGTTGATGAGATGTGCGCTTCCGGCGGTTACTACATCGCTGCTGCGGCCGATAAGATCTATGTCAATAAAGCCAGTATCGTCGGTTCGATCGGCGTGCTGATGGATGGCTTCGGCTTCACCGGATTGATGGACAAGGTTGGTGTCGAGCGGCGCTTGCTGACGGCTGGCGAGAACAAGGGTTTCCTCGATCCGTTCAGCCCGATGAGTGCGGCCCAGAAGGGTTATGCACAAACCATGCTGGCGGAAATTCATCAGCAGTTTATTGACGTCGTGCGTAAAGGCCGCGGCGCGCGCCTGAAAGAAACGCCGGAAACTTTCTCCGGCCTGTTCTGGAGCGGCTCCAAGGCGATCGAGATGGGTCTCGCCGATGGTTACGGAACGGTGGATAGTGTTGCACGCGATGTCTTGAAGCAGGAAGACATTGTCGATTACACCAAGAGCGAAGGTTTGCCTGAGCGCGTGCTGAAAAAATTCGGCGTGGCGATGGGCGCCGGTGTGGTGCAATCCATTGCGAATAACGTCAAGCCAAGTCTGCGTTGAATTTGATGCAAGAGTTCGCTCGCACAACATCGCGAGCGAATTCCGAAGGCAATGTCAAAGTGGAAACCGACATATCGTAATACCTTAATTTGCCTTGTATCTTCGCGATCCTGTTGTATATTGAAGTGACCCGAGGAATAGCGAATGGAGGAGGCGATTATAGAAATAGTTGAATCGTTGACCACTCAGTTGCAATTGTTTCGGTAGCAAAAAGTCACGCCATTGCAATACAACCCCTTGCATTACGTAGTACATTTGCTGCTGGACAAACCCCCGCATCATGGATGCGGCACCGAGAAGTTTTCGACTTCTCAATATAATGTCTTTCGGGACAGGCAAATACGGCGACGGCGCAACACCGTCGTCGTTTTGCATTTTGCGCGCGAAATTATTGAGCGGCTATCGGGCAACTATTGAGCAAGAAACAGGAACACGGTTGGTTTCTTGTGAAAGTCCGGATGTTTGCCGGCCGCCAGGGCCGCCTTCCATTTGGCCGCGGTCTGGGTTCTGATGGTTTCGGAGGGCAGGGTCAAATCGGTGGCCACGCAAATCAGCGTGCCGGCTTGGCAGGCATGCGCCAGTGCTTCCAGAAATGCACTATTGCGATACGGCGTTTCAATGAACAACTGCGTCTGCTGTTCCTGGCGTGAACGCAACTCCAATGCCTTGATGCGTTTGCCGCGTTGTTCAGCGTCGGTGGGCAGATAGCCGTTGAAGGCAAAGCTCTGGCCGTTAAGGCCGCTGCTCATCACTGCCAGCAACAGCGACGAGGGGCCGACCAATGGCCGTACCTGAATCCCGTGTGCATGGGCTAGCCGTACCAGATTGGCGCCGGGGTCGGCGACTGCCGGCACGCCTGCTTCCGAGATCAGGCCGGCATCCTGGCCGGCCAGGATAGGCGCCAGCAACGCAGGTAATGCAGCGCTGGCGGTATTGACGTTGAGTTCGGCGATTTGAATTTCCTGCAATGGCTTGGCCAGCGACTGGGCGGCGTCAATCAATTTCAAAAAGGCGCGCGTCGTCTTGGCATTTTCCGCGATGAAATAATCCAGCCGGGCGGTGAGCGCCTGTACTTCAAGCGGAATGATCGCAGCCAGCGCGGTTGCCGGTGATTGCTCCGATCCGGCTTCGCTCTGGCCTAGGGTGTTGGGAATTAAATACAGAATGCCTGGCATGTCGGTTTATCTTATGAAAAATGGGAAGGCGGCGCGGCGCAGCATACCGGTCAGCGCGATTAATGGCAAACCTGTCAAGGCAGTCGGATCGGTGCTTTCGATTTTTTCCAGGATGGCGATGCCCAGTCCTTCATTTTTTGCACTGCCAGCGCAATCGTAAGGTTGTTCAATGCGTAAGTAGGCATCCAGTTCGGCATCGGGCAGGTCGCGGAAGGTGACAAAAGTCTGGATATTTTCTATCTGCGCCGCTTGTTCGGCCTGGCTCTGCCGGCTATCCCACACGCACAGGGCGGTGTGGAATATGACGCGGCGGCCACGCATCTTCTGCAGTTGTGCCAACGCATTTTCGTGATTGCCGGGTTTGCCGATCTGTTCGCCATCCAGCGTAGCAACCTGGTCCGAGCCGATCACCAGCGCATTTGGCGCGGCCAGCGCCACCGTGCGGGCTTTTTCCAGGGCCAGGCGCAAGGCGGTGGCTTCCGGACTTTCGCCGGGATGCGGTGTTTCGTCGATGTCCGGCACTACCACCTCAAATGGGATCTGCAGCCGGGAAAGCAATTCTTTGCGGTATTTGGAGCTGGAGCCGAGGATCAGTCGCGGCGGGAACGGGTGTACTATGGGAGAGGTCGTTTGTTGTAAGGAAGCCATGGTTTTCGCTGGTTGAACGATTGCCCAACAATAAAATGCCGAGAAAGTGAGGAAAACACGCTAACACTTTGACGAATAAGGGAAAAGGCTGTTATTATCGCAGGTTTTCCGGGTTCGGCTGGGTTCGGCTTTATTATGAGTGCTTTTGTCATCGACGCCTTTGAGTATTCGCGCCATAAAGAGCGCCGTGAAGGCGAAATCGCCGTGGCTGACTTGAGTCGCCTGGCCGATGAATCGGCAGACCGCTCCGGCTCTCTGCATTGGATTCTGGTTGGCGGCGCCGATCACTTGGGGCATCCCCAGTTGACGATGTCGGTAACGGGCTCGATCAAGATCATGTGTCAGCGCTGTTTGACGCCGTTTGTCTTCGATATCGATGCGGAATCCGCGTTGGTGTTGGCAAAAGATGAAGAAAGTGCAGATGCAATCGATGCGCTTCTCGACGATGATGAAATCGATGTCATCGTCGGCACTAAATCACTGAATATCGTTGAGTTGGTTGAGGATGAGGCTTTGCTGGCCTTGCCGCTGTCGCCCAAGCATCCGGTTTGCCCGGACCAGTCTGCACTGGATGGGTTGAAAAGCAGCAAAAAAGAATCGCCATTCGCGATGCTGAAGAATTTGAAATAGTAAAAATGATAGTGGGAAAGAGTTTGAGAGCCGCCGAAGCGTGGCGAATTACTCTGTCCCCAACTGATCAGAAATAAGGAATTGCGGTAAATTTGTTGCGCTGATTTTCACATGAATGTGATTCCGTGTGACTAAGGTGTGGCAATAGGTAGTAAAATCCGCGCACAAACGCGGCAGGAATATCCAGCCTTTCCCTGTTCTGAGGGTTGGATATGTTAAACTTTAAGATCTTAAGAAAGCAGGAGTTATCATGGCTGTTCAACAAAATAAAAAGACCCCATCTAAGCGCGGCATGCACCGCGCCCACGATTTTCTGGTTGCACCTCCGCTGGCTATCGAGCCAACGACTGGTGAAACACATCTGCGTCACCATATCAGCCCAAATGGCTTTTACCGTGGCCGTAAAGTGTTGAAGACCAAGAACGACGAGTAATACTTGTTCTTGCGATGCAGGGTGAAGGCGGCGCGATGAGTTTTACTCAGCAGCGCCGTTTTTGTATGCGAAATACACTGAATAAATCCTTGCGTCATTTTGAATCGCGCCCAATCTGCCTCATAATACGGCTTAGAGTAGGCACTGAATCAAAACAATGACAATCAAAATTTCTATCGACTGTATGGGTGGTGATCACGGCCCATCGGTTACCGTTCCTGCTGCTATTTCATTTGCCAATCGCGAGCCTGAGGCCGAGTTGGTATTGGTTGGTCTTGAAGAGGAAATTCGGGCGCAACTGAAAAAGCACAAGGCGAGTTCCCATCCGCGTATATCGGTGCACCATGCATCCGAAGTGGTGACCATGGATGATTCCATCGAAACCGCATTACGCCGTAAAAAAGATTCCTCAATGCGTGTCGCCCTGCGTCTGATCAAAGACCAGCAGGTGCAGGCGTGCGTCTCGGCGGGCAATACCGGCGCCTTGATGGCGGTCTCCCGTTATTTGCTCAAGACTTTGCACGGCGTTGACCGTCCTGCCATTTGTACTCTTCTTCCCAATCAAAAAGATCGTCCGACCTACATGCTCGACCTGGGTGCGAACGTTGACTGCGAAGCTTTGCATCTGCATCAGTTTGCCTTGATGGGGTCGGCTCTGGTGTCGGCCATGGAAGGCAAGCCAAGGCCGACGATCGGTTTGCTGAACGTCGGCGCAGAAGATATCAAGGGCAATGAGGTAGTCAAGCAGACCGCGGCGCTGCTGCGCGCGGATCATGAAAAAGGTATCCTGAATTTCTACGGCAATGTCGAAGGCAACGATATTTTCGAAGGCACTACCGACATCGTCGTCTGCGACGGTTTTGTCGGCAACGTCACGCTCAAGGCTTCCGAGGGCTTGGGGCGTTTCGTCAAGACGGTATTAACGACGGAATTCAAGAGCGGTATTTTGAACATGCTGGGCGCACTCGTCGCCCGCGGCGCAATCAAGGCGATCTCGCGCCGCCTGAATCCTTCGCGTTATAACGGCGCCAGCCTGCTTGGCTTGCGCGGGCTGGTTTTCAAAAGCCACGGCAGCGCCGACGCTTATGGTTACGAATGGGCCATACAGCGCGCATTCGATGCAGCCAAATATGATGTATTGTCTCGTATTGCGACCACGATTGCGGAGCTGATGCCGCAAGCCGATATCGCCTCCAAGCCTGCGGATGCAGGTGCGGGTGGCGCGTCCGGTGAAATCGTTAATACAGAATTAACCCAACAAAAGACAGCATGACTACATTTAGCAAAATTGTCGGCACCGGCAGCTATTTGCCGCCGAAGCGGGTAACCAATCAAGAGCTTACCGAACAGCTCGCCGCGAAGGGGATAGAGACATCCCATGAATGGATTTTTTCCCGTAGCGGCATCGCAGCGCGCCACTATGCTGAAGCGGATGTGCAATCCAGCGATCTGGCCGTGGCAGCAGCCAGGCAGGCGCTGGACATGGCGCGCATGCAAGCTGAGGATATCGATCTGGTGATCGTCGCCACTTCAACCCCGGACTATTTCGGCGGCTTCCCGAGCACTGCCTGCGTGGTGCAGCAAAAACTCGGCATCACCAATGGCGGCGCGGCCTTTGATGTGCAGGCCGTGTGCAGCGGGTTTGTGTATGCGGTATCGATTGCGGACAGCTTTATCAAGACCGGCGCGCACAAGAACGTGCTGGTGATCGGCACCGAGGTTTTTTCACGGATTCTGAATTTTGAAGATCGCACCACCTGTGTGCTGTTTGGCGATGGCGCCGGCGCGGTGGTCATGACCGGCTCCGCCGAACCCGGCATACTTGCCACCAAGCTGCACGCCGACGGCCGTCATAAAGACATACTGTGCGTGCCCGGCAAGGTGAGTTCCGGTGCGGTTGAAGGCAGCGCCTTCTTGTATATGGATGGGCAGGCAGTCTTCAAGCTGGCGGTGTCGGTATTGGAGAAGGTCGCGAATGAGACTCTGCAAATCGCCGGCATGTCGGCTGCCGAGATCGACTGGCTGATTCCTCATCAAGCCAATATCCGCATCATGCAAAGCACGGCACGCAAACTGGGCCTGGACCCAGAGCGCATGGTGGTGACAGTCGACCAGCATGGCAATACTTCGGCAGCGTCGATTCCGCTGGCGCTGGACCAGGCGGTACGCGATGGCCGCGTCAAGCCTGGCCAGAATGTCATGATGGAAGGTGTAGGCGGCGGCTTTACATGGGGCGCCATTCTGGCACGCATGTAAAAATTTAAGCCAGCGCTTATGCATTTTAGCGCCCATATGGCAGCTTGCTGCCAGACCGCGGCCATATGGCCAGCGTATATTTAATATAATAAATTTGATACCCAATTAGGTAAGGCATGAATAAATTCGCATTTGTTTTCCCGGGCCAGGGTTCGCAGGCCATTGGCATGCTGAACGGTTTTGCCGATAACCCGGTGGTAAAAGACACGGTTGCAGAAGCTTCGGATGCACTGCAGTTCGATCTCGGCAAACTAATTGCCGAGGGGCCGAAAGAAGAGCTGGATCTGACCACCAACACTCAGCCGGTCATGCTGACTGCGGCGGTTGCCTGTTACCGCGCCTGGCTGGCGGCTGGCGGCAAAGCGCCGTCGCTGGTGGCTGGACATAGCCTGGGCGAGTACTCGGCGCTGGTGGCTGCCGGCGTGATTGCGTTCAAGGATGCCGTGCCTTTGGTGCGTTTCCGTGCGCAAGCCATGCAGCAGGCGGTGCCGGTCGGGCAGGGCGGCATGGCCGTCATTCTCGGTTTGTCGGATGAGGACGTGCATGCAGTCTGCCTGGCGGCTGCGCAGGGTGAAGTCGTCGAAGCGGTGAATTTCAACGCGCCGGCACAGGTGGTAATCGCCGGTCATAAAGCGGCGATTGAGCGCGCTTGTATCGCAGCGAAAGAAAAAGGTGCAAAACGTGCCTTGCCATTGCCGGTATCGGCCCCATTTCATTCCTCGTTGTTAAAGCCTGCATCGGATCGTTTGCGTGAATACATGCAAGGCCTGAGTTTCGCAGCGCCGCAGATCGCGTTGATCAATAACGTCGATGTGGCCATCGTCAGCGATCCGGAAGCCATCAAGAATGCGCTGGTGCGGCAAGCGGCCAGCCCGGTGCGTTGGGTGGAAACCGTGCAAAAAATTGCTGCCGAAGGTGTCGCGCATGTGGTTGAATGCGGTCCGGGCAAGGTTCTTGCTGGATTGACCAAGCGTATTAACGATACCCTGATCAGCGACGTGATCGTCGATCAGGCATCGCTGGATAAGATGTTGGAGGTGTTGAAGTGACTTTACAAAATACAGACTCACAGAATTTGGCTGGGCAGGTGGCTCTGGTCACCGGCGCCTCGCGCGGAATCGGCCGGGCTATCGCATTGCAATTGCTCCAGCGCGGCGCCAAAGTGATCGGCACCGCAACCTCCGAGGCGGGCGCAGCGGCGATCACCGAATATATGGCAGCTAGCCAGCCGGGCCAGGGTCGCGGTATTGTGTTGGATGTGAATGACGCTGCCGGCTGTGCGGCGGCAGTCGAGCTGGCGCAGAAGGAGTTTGGCGGCCTGTCTATCCTTGTCAATAATGCAGGTATTACCCAGGATCAACTGGCAATGCGCATGAAGGACGAAGAATGGGACGCCGTCATCGCCACCAATCTGACCGCCGTAGCGCGTTTGTCGCGCGCTGTCTTGCGTGGCATGATGAAAGCCAAGCACGGCCGCATCATCAACATCACCTCGGTAGTCGGCTCGGCTGGCAATCCGGGGCAAATGAACTATGCTGCGGCCAAGGCCGGCGTATCCGGCATGAGCCGGGCGCTGGCGCGCGAGATCGGCAGCCGCAACATTACGGTCAATTGCGTTGCGCCGGGTTTTATCGATACCGATATGACCAAGGGCCTGGGCGAGCAGCAGCACGCCACATTGCTGCAACAGATTCCGCTGGGGCGGCTGGGTGCTGCAGATGATGTGGCGGCGGCAGTGGTTTTCCTGGCATCGCCGCAAGCCGGCTACATTACGGGCACCACTTTGCACGTGAATGGCGGCATGTACATGAGCTGAAACAGGCCGGCAGTCCCGGGCTTATTTCAAAGTTAAATGTAAGTAGTACCAATTTAGAAGCTTTTGACATGGTTTTGCTAAATATTAAAGACTAATGTCGAAAGTAAATTTTCAATGCGCAAACCTGCTAAAATGCGCGCACTTTCTGTAACCTAATGGAGGCATCACATGTCCGATATCGAACAACGCGTTAAAAAAATCGTCGCTGAGCAACTGGGCGTCGCAGAAGCTGACATCAAGATCGAATCGTCATTTGTTAACGATCTGGGTGCCGACTCACTCGACACAGTTGAACTGGTGATGGCACTGGAAGATGAGTTCGAAATGGAAATCCCTGACGAACAAGCTGAAAAGATCACTACAGTGCAACAAGCTATCGATTACGCTAAGGCCCACGTTAAGGCTGCCTAAGCAAGCTTTGAATGTATCCAGGAGAACCGCTTGAGCCGCACACGTGAACGCCGCGTTGTGATAACTGGCCTGGGTTGCATTTCACCGGTCGGCAATACGATTGCCGATGCGTGGAGTGCGATTATTTCAGGCAAATCAGGGATCGCAGCCATCACCAAGTTTGATGCCACCGCTTTTTCCACGCGTTTTGCGGGAGAAGTGAAGGGTTTCAATATCGAAGATTACATTCCTGCCAAAGAAGCACGGCATATGGATACTTTTATCCACTATGGCATGGCGGCAGGGATGCAGGCGATGCAAGACAGTGGCCTGGAAGTAACTGAAACTAATGCTGAGCGGATAGGCGTCATCATCGGCTCCGGCATTGGCGGCTTGCCTTTGATCGAAGAAACGCATGCCGAACTGACCGCCCGCGGTCCGCGCCGGATTAGCCCGTTCTTCATCCCGGCATCGATCATCAACATGATTTCAGGCAATCTGTCGATCAAATACGGTCTTAGAGGGCCGAATCTGGCGATCGTGACTGCCTGTACCACCGGCTTGCATTGTATCGGCGCTGCCGGCCGCATGATTCAGTACGGCGATGCCGATGTGATGATTGCCGGCGGTGCGGAGTCCAGCGTGTCGCCCTTGGGCGTCGGCGGTTTTGCGTCTGCGCGGGCATTGTCAGCGCGTAATGACGATCCCGCCACGGCTTCGCGTCCGTGGGACAAGGACCGGGACGGTTTCGTATTAGGCGAGGGCGCCGGTGTGCTGGTGCTCGAAGAATACGAACACGCCAAGGCGCGCGGCGCCAAGATTTATGCGGAACTGCTCGGCTTCGGCATGAGCGGCGACGCCTATCACATGACGGCGCCTAGCCTTGATGGCCCGCGTCGTTGCGTCGGCAATGCCTTGCGCGACGCTGGCGTCAACGCCGATCAGGTGCAATATTTGAACGCGCATGGTACTTCGACGCCGTTGGGCGATAAGAATGAAACGGAAGCGATCAAGGCGGCTTTCGGCGATCACGCTTATAAGCTGGTGGTGAATTCGACCAAGTCGATGACCGGACATCTGTTGGGCGGCGCCGGTGGCCTGGAGTCGGTATTCACGGTGTTGGCTTTGCATAATCAAATCTCGCCGCCGACGACCAATATTTTCAATCAAGATCCTGAATGTGATCTCGATTACTGCGCCAACACGGCAAGGGATATGAAAATAGACATCGCAGTCAAAAATTCATTCGGCTTTGGCGGCACGAATGGCACCCTGGTTTTTGGCAAGATTTAAATTTTTGCTGCAGGCTTCGAACCGGTCTCCGCGGAGACCGGTTCGAAATTCGCTTTAACTTCTCCTGATGTCGATCGCCCTGTCCGCCGTAGTCCGGCCATCCAAGGTGATGTCTGCAATGGTAGGCTTGCAGTGTCTGCTGGCCGGCTCCGTCGGCATCCTGATTGCCGTCGGTGTGGCCGGCGATTTACCGTTATCCGAGCGCCTTGCCCTGGCCGCGCTGTGTTTGTCGGCGGCCATTTACGGAATAACGCGCTACACTCGTAGCAGGAAAGCAGTTCAAATCAATATTTCCGGAAGCGGTCATATCAGACTTGTTGATATGGCAACAGCAAAGGCCGCACCCGCCGCGAAACAAATACCTATGCCAGTGAAATTGCTTGAAGGCACTACTCTCTGGCCACATTTACTGCTGCTGCGCCTTCGATTGGATAGCGGCTCGGTCCGAACAATCGCTATACTGCCTGATAGTGTTTCTAACGATGCTTTCAGAAGATTATCCGTGGCATGTCGCTGGATTGCGTCGCGTACGGATAAAACGGGGCCTGTTGGCTTAGATAATGAATAAGCATTTTCTTGAATTTTTATCATTGCTTACTATCTATTGCAACGCCCTCATGCAGGTCGCAACAAAACAAGGGAACGGGGATTGACGACAGAACGCGAAATTGATCAACTGCTTGTCGAGCGCGTACAGCGTGGCGATAAGAAGGCGTTCGAGCTCTTGGTTATTAAATACCAACGCAAGCTGATGCGTCTTGTGTCGCGGCTGGTACGCGATCAGGCAGAAGCTGAGGATGTTGTGCAGGAAGCCTTTATCAAGGCCTACCGGGCGCTGCCTCAGTTTAGGGGCGACTCGGCCTTTTATACCTGGCTGTATCGGATAGGCATAAACACGGCCAAGAATTATTTGGTGACCCAGGGGCGCAGAGCTCCCACCTCAACTGAAGCAAATTCTGAAGAAGCAGAAACTTTTGACGATGGCGAGCAACTAAGGGATATAAACACTCCGGAATCTTTGCTGGCCACCAAGCAGATAGCGCAAACCGTGAATACTGCGATGGAGGCTTTGCCGGCAGAGTTGCGTACGGCGATTACCTTACGCGAGATAGAGGGTTTGAGTTATGACGAAATTGCTGAAGCAATGGGATGTCCGATAGGAACGGTGCGCAGTCGGATATTTAGGGCACGGGAAGCTATCGCAGATAAGTTGAGGCCGTTGCTGGATACGGCCATCGACAAACGTTGGTAAGACGTTGTTAAAAAAATGATAGTGGTTTTTCGGGAACGAAGGGGTTGGCCTGGTTTTAAGGTGACATATGAATACCAAAGATATAACCCAAGAGCAGATTTCTGCCTTGGCTGACGGGGAGTTGTCCAATGCCTATGTGGATATGGCAATGGCTGCTTTGCGTCAAACGGAAGGTCGCGACACATGGGACGTCTATCACCAGATAGGCGACATCATGCGTTCGGATGATATGGCGTTGACCATGAGTCCGGATTTTTTCAGCCGCATGTCGGCGCGGTTAGAGGCTGAGCCTGCAATTATTGCGGCGCCTTTGGCCGTCACTTTGCAGCCGACCGAGCATCTCGCTGCAGGTGGCGGCCAGTCTATGCGCTTCGGCATGACAGGCAGCGTCGGACGTTCCTTCAAGCGCTTTGCCTTGCCGGGTATGGCTGCTGCGGCTGTAGCGGCTGCGGCTTTCATTATCACGCCGCATACGGCGGTGGTCGGCGGCCCTGCATCCAATGGGGCGGCAACATCGCAACTGGCCCTGGCCTCGGCATCGGCTGTCGGCGACGATCATGCCGTCGCGCGTAACGGAGAAGTGTTACGGGATCCACAGATGGATGAATATCTGGTGGCGCATCAACGTTTCTCTCCTTCCCTCTATAGCGCTGCGCAATACGCACGGCCGGCTACATACGCACCTGATGCTAATAACTAACATGCGGCAGACGCGGGTCTTGCTAGGAGTTGTTCTGTCGCTGGTCATGATGCTTTCCGCGCAAGCGGAAGGCATCGATGGCGCAAATGCGGCTGCAAATGCAGCCGACAAGCAGGAGGCGCAGACGCTGCTGAAAAAAATCCAGTCGGCGGCGCAAAGACTGAATTATTCCGGCACTTTCATCTATCAGCAGGCGAACCAGATACGCACGTCGCGTATCACGCATGTGCTGGATGGCCGGAATGAAATAGAAAAATTGGAAATTCTCGATGGCCAGCCGCGTGAATATATCCGGCGTAACGAGGATGTCACCTGCTATATGCCGGAGATCAAAACCAAGATAGTCGAGAGGCGCGTCACCCAAGACGGTTTCCCGGCCATCTTGGCGGGGCTGCCGGCTGATCTGACCGATTATTACAATGTGAAAATGGGTGAGACCGGGCGTGTTGCCGGTTTTGATTGCCAGGCTGTGCTGCTCGAACCAAGAGACAACATGCGCTATGGCTATAAGCTCTGGGCAGAAAAAAAATCCGGCTTGTTATTACGGGCGCAAACGCTGAACGGCAAGAATGAAATCATCGAGCAGATTTCATTTACCCAAATTGCCATAGGCAATATCGACCATAATCAATTGAAGCCGAGCTTTGGCAACACCAGTTCCTGGCATGCCGAAAGCAGCGTAATCAATCCGTCCAATCTGAACGAGTGGACGGTTACCGGCATGCCTCCGGGTTTCAAGAAAGTACGCGAGCTCAAGCGCATGGTGGCAGATGCGCCGGCCGCGAAGAGCGCCCCCGGTGCGCCGGCAGCGCGGCGCGAGGTTTCGCAGCTGATTTTTTCAGACGGGCTGGTGGCGATTTCCATATTTATCGAACCGGGCAGTCAAAGCCGTACCGAAGGATCCTTGCAGCAGGGAGCATTAAATATCGTGGGTAAGCGCCAGGGGGAATACTGGTTGACGATTGTTGGCGATGTGCCTCCGGCGGCGATGCGGCAGGTGGCGAATTCGATTGAACTCAAAAACAAATAAAACTTATATGACTATGAAAAAGCCTGGTCCGGTTCGTTACGTTTTGTCTGCAATGGCTGTCAGTGTCGCGGGTGTTGTTGGTATTGCAGCGCCTCTTACCGCCGCTTTTTTTGTTCCAGCCATGGTTGGCGCCGCCCCTCAGGCGATCGCCGCGCCGGTATCCGGATTGCCGGACTTTACCGATATCGTTGAAAAGACCGGCCCGGCGGTGGTCAATATCCGCACCACGGAAAAGATCAAATCAGGTTCCGCTCAGGGTGATTCAGACGATCCTAGCGACGCCGAGATGCAAGATTTCTTCCGTCGTTTCTTCGGTGTCCCTGTTCCCAATACGCCACGCCCGCAAGCCCCGGCGCCACGCGGTCGCAAAGCTGATCCCAAGCCGCAGGAAGAAGTGCCGCGCGGCGTAGGTTCCGGTTTCGTGATTTCGGCCGACGGCTATGTCATGACCAATGCGCACGTGATCGACGGCGCCAGCGAAGTATATGTAACGCTGACCGACAAGCGCGAATTCAAAGCCAGGGTGATCGGCGCTGATACACGTAGCGACGTCGCCTTGTTGAAAATCGACGGCGCTAATTTGCCGCGCCTGACGATAGGCGATTCCGACAAGATCAGGGCCGGTGAATGGGTGCTGGCGATCGGTTCGCCGTTCGGCCTGGAAAATACTGTGACCGCCGGCATCATTTCGGCGAAAGCGCGCGACACCGGCGACTACCTGCCTTTGATCCAGACCGATGTCGCCGTCAATCCCGGTAATTCCGGCGGCCCGTTGATCAATATGCGTGGCGAAGTGGTTGGCATCAATTCGCAAATCTACAGCCGCTCCGGCGGCTTCATGGGAATTTCGTTTGCGGTGCCGATTGATGAGGCAATGCGCGTGTCGGACCAGTTGAAAGCATCGGGTAAGGTTACTCGCGGCCGGATTGGCGTACAGATCGGTGACGTGACCAAGGATGTGGCTGAGTCGTTGGGCTTGCCCAAGGCTGAAGGCGCGCTGGTCGCCAGAGTCGAGGCTGATGGCCCGGCAGCCAAGGCCGGCTTGCAAGCTGGCGACATCATCTTGAAATTCAACGGTGTGGCAATTGAGAAAGCGAACGACTTGCCGCGCCTGGTCGGCAATACCAAGCCAGGCGCGCGCGGTACGATCAGTGTCTGGCGCAAGGGCAGCAGCCGCGACTTCCCGATCGTGATCACGGAACTGGCGGCCGACAAAGTCGCCTCGGATGACAATCCGAAGCCGAAGAAGGAGCTGCAGGTTGCCAATGCGCTTGGCCTGACGGTCAGCGATTTGAGCGAAGCCAAAAAGAAAGAGTTGGGCATCGATGGCGGCGTCTTGATCGAGACGGCTGAGGGTAGCGCGGGTCGGGTCGGTTTGCGTGCCGGCGACGTGGTGCAGCGCCTGAACAATACCGATATCAAGGATGCCAAGCAGTTCAATGCCCTGGTTGCCAAGCTGGAGCCGAAGAAAATGGCCGTGCTGCTGGTGCGTCGCGGCGAGTCGTCGCAATTCGTGCCGCTGCGTCCAGGTAACTGATCGCGCTGTTCGTTGTTATCCGGAGCTGCAGGCCGTCGAGGCCTGCAGCTTTTTGTTTTTGCCGGTCCTGGCTTGCCAGGCTTTGTCTTCAGCGGTTCCGGAGCACTCATGTCAAAAATTCACTTCACGCTGTATAGCCGCTCTTACTGCCATCTTTGCGAAGACATGCTGCAGGCGCTGCTGGCTTTGCGGGCGCCTGATGAAAATGACGCGGGCTGGTTTGCCGTGGAGGTGATCGATGTCGATGATCATCCCGAGCTGGTGGCCAAGTACGATGAGCTGGTGCCCGTACTTTCGGGAAGCAAGGATGGCAGGGCGCCGATACAACTTTGCCATTATTTTCTTGATGCTGGATCGGTAAGGAAATTTTTAAATGAAGGCGATTGAATTGCTCTCAGCCAGGTATCAATATAGGAATGCAAATATGGCATTTATATTTATCAAATGGCAATAAAATTTCACATACCCCCGCCAGGAAAGATAAAAAGAGACTCTTGCAGCGCTTGTTTTAAGGTGCTTTTAAGATACTTATAGGAGTATGTAGATGAATCGCTTTCCTTGTTATACTGGAAGGCAATATCTTCAGCCCTTTGATTTGTCGGTTTTCCCCTCTGAAATCCGGTAAAATGGCGGCACTGAATAACCTGTCATAAAAGGCGCTTGCCTGGGACACTAGTGCAGTGTTTCGCACCTGTCGGCACATAAAAGTTCGTCTTTTTGCCCCATACGTCGTTGCGCATCCTCGCGATAGTTCACTATCGCTCCGGCGCGCGCCTAGTCTGGAACAAAAATCCTTCACTTTTATTTGTGCCGACAGGTGCG
This sequence comes from Collimonas sp. OK242, assembly GCF_900107095.1. GTDB lineage: Bacteria > Pseudomonadota > Gammaproteobacteria > Burkholderiales > Burkholderiaceae_D > Collimonas. The sequence goes on along the minus strand of NZ_FNOR01000010.1, from coordinate 162,161 downwards.
AAACACTGCACTGAGCCCGGCTCAGAGCGCCTTTTTTGTAATCGCGTCTGTCAATGAACAACATCCGTAATTTCTCCATCATCGCCCACATCGACCACGGTAAATCTACCCTGGCAGACCGTATCATCCAATCTTGCGGCGGCTTGTCCGATCGCGAGATGGAGGCGCAGGTACTCGACTCAATGGATATTGAGCGCGAGCGCGGCATTACGATCAAGGCCCAGACCGCGGCGCTGTCCTACAAAGCGCTGGATGGCCAGATTTACAATTTGAACCTGATCGATACGCCTGGCCACGTCGACTTCAGCTACGAAGTCAGCCGCTCGCTGTCGGCCTGCGAAGGCGCGCTGCTGGTGGTCGATGCTTCGCAAGGCGTGGAAGCCCAGACCGTGGCCAACTGCTATACCGCGCTGGATCTCGGCGTGGAAGTAGTGCCGGTATTGAACAAGATCGACCTGCCGTCGGCCGATCCGGATAACGCGATTGCTGAAATCGAAGACGTGATCGGGATCGATGCCCATGATGCCGTCCATTGTTCGGCCAAGACCGGGCTAGGCGTGCGCGAAGTGCTGGAATCGCTGATTGTCAAAGTGCCGCCGCCGAAAGGCGATCCGGACGCTCCTTTGCAAGCCCTGATAGTCGATTCCTGGTTCGATAACTATGTCGGCGTCGTGATGCTGGTGCGTATCAAGAACGGTACCTTGCGTCCTAAGGACAAGATCCTGCTGATGGCCACCGGCTCCCAGCATCTGACCGAAAGCGTCGGCGTATTCACGCCTAAATCGCAGTCGCGCGAATCGCTGTCCGCCGGCCAGGTGGGCTTCATCATCGCCGGCATCAAAGAATTGAAAGCGGCCAAGGTCGGCGATACGGTAACGCTGGCGTCGAAGCCTGCCGCCGAAGCGTTGCCCGGCTTTAAAGAAGTGCAGCCGCAGGTGTTTGCCGGCTTATTCCCGGTCGAGGCGAATCAGTACGATGCGCTGCGCGACTCGCTGGAAAAGCTCAAGCTGAACGACGCTGCCCTGCAATACGAACCTGAGGTGTCGCAAGCGCTGGGCTTCGGCTTCCGCTGCGGCTTCCTCGGTTTGCTGCACATGGAAATCGTCCAGGAACGGCTCGAGCGCGAGTTCGACATGGACCTGATCACCACCGCGCCCACCGTGATCTACGAAGTGGTGAAGCGCGACGGCACCATCATGCTGGTGGACAATCCATCGAAGATGCCCGATCCGTCCAATATCGAAGAAGTGCGCGAGCCGATCGTCACGGTCAATTTGTACATGCCGCAAGAGTATGTGGGCTCGGTGATCACACTGTGCACCCAGAAGCGCGGCCAGCAGATCGACATGAGTTATCACGGCAAGCAAGTCAAGCTGACCTATGAAATTCCGATGGCCGAGGTGGTGCTCGATTTCTTCGATCGCCTGAAATCGACCTCGCGCGGTTATGCCTCGATGGACTACGAATTCAAGGAATACCGTTCGGCCGACGTGGTCAAGGTGGACATGCTGATCAACAGCGAAAAAGTCGACGCGCTGGCGATCATCGTGCATCGCGCCAACAGCCAGTACCGCGGCCGTGCAGTCGCCGCCAAGATGCGTGAGCTGATCCCGCGCCAGATGTTCGACGTCGCGATTCAAGCGGCGATCGGCGCCAATATCATTTCGCGTGAAAACGTCAAGGCCTTGCGCAAGAACGTGCTGGCAAAATGCTACGGCGGCGATATCAGCCGTAAGCGCAAATTGCTGGAAAAGCAGAAGGCCGGTAAAAAACGGATGAAACAGGTGGGTTCGGTTGAGATCCCGCAAGAAGCATTCCTGGCAATCTTACAAGTGGATGAAAAATGACATTGCAATCAATTTTAGGAAATTTCGCATTAATTCTGTTTGTCTTGACCGTTGTCACCGGCATCATCTGGTTTTTTGATCGCTTCTATCTGAGCAAACAACGGCGCGCCAAGGCCGATGCCGCCCTGGCCGAGTTCGATGCCCGCAACGCCAAGCTGAATGCCGACGGCATCAAGCTCGAGGCCAGCGGCCGCGCTGCGCTGGAAGCCGATCTGTTGCGTCAGCCGACCTGGGTTGAATACTCCGGCAGCTTTTTTCCGGTCATCGCGATGGTGTTCTTCTTGCGCTCGTTCTTGTATGAGCCGTTCAAGATTCCGTCCAGTTCGATGGTGCCGACGCTGCTGGTAGGCGACCTGATCCTGGTCAATAAATTCACTTATGGTATCCGTTTGCCGATCCTGAATAAAAAAGTGATCGAGATGAATCATCCGCAGCGCGGCGACGTGATGGTGTTCAAATATCCGAAGGATATGTCGCTTGATTACATCAAGCGCGTGGTTGGGGTGCCCGGTGATAAAATAACGTACCAAAACAAGCGTTTAACAATTAACGGTAAAGCTCTTTCTTATGCGCCGTTGCCGGATTACCTGAATGAAGACAGCTTGGATTACTCCCAGCAATTCACGGAAAACCTGTCAAACGTGCAACATACGATCGCTGTGCGTAATGGCCGGCCGCCGATTGCGCTGGAAGGTGTGATGGATTTCCCTGACAAGGACGCCTGTTCCTATAATCCGCAAGGGTTTACCTGTACCGTTCCTGCTGGCAATTATTTCATGATGGGGGATAATCGGGATAACAGCGAAGACAGTCGCTACTGGGGATTTGTACCGGATCAGAATATTGTCGGAAAAGCATTTTTGGTCTGGATGAATTTGGGTAATTTCAAACGTATCGGCACTTTCTTTAAATAAACCATTGCGGAGTCAGGGATGACAAGAATTTCCGGATCTACACGGAAGCAGCAGGGCATAACTTTATTCGGCTTGATAGTTGTGTTGGCGGTTCTCGGCTGTATCGGCGTGCTGGTGGCCAAGGTGACGCCGACCACGATCGAATATTTCTCTATCAAAAAAGCGATAGCCAGCGCCAGGACGGCCGGCACCACGGTGCAGGAAATCCAGAACGCGTTTAACAAGCAAGCCGAGGCTGGCTATATCGATACGATTTCAGGCAAAGACCTGGAGATCACGAAGGATGGCGACAATATCCAAATCAGTTTTTCGTACCAGAAAAAAATCCCGCTGGTCGGGCCTGTCAGCTTGCTGATCGATTATGCGGGCAGCACGGCAAAGTCTTGATAGGTGTTGACGCAGTGTTGAACGCAGGGTTGAACACTGCGCTGAAAAATCAAAGCGGACGACAACCGTAAACGTCGAAGAAGAAAATGGACCTCATGTTATTGCAGAATCGGCTAGGCCACACTTTTAAGGATGCTACTTTATTGCAGCAGGCCTTGACGCATCGCAGCCATAGCACCTTGCATAACGAGCGGTTGGAGTTCCTCGGCGATTCGATTCTGAATTGCGTTGTCGCCTCATTATTGTTCGACCGTTATACCAAGATAGACGAAGGCGATTTGTCGCGGGTGCGCGCCAATCTGGTCAAGCAGCAATCGTTGTATGAAATCGCCCAACGGCTGGAGTTGTCGCAATTCTTGCGCTTGGGTGAAGGCGAATTGAAATCCGGTGGGTTTCGCCGGCCTTCGATTTTGGCCGATACGCTGGAAGCGTTGTTCGGTGCGATTTTCCTGGACGCCGGTTTCGATGCGGCACGCGATGTGATCCGTGCTCTGTATATCCCGATCCTGGATACCGTCGATCCCAAGACCTTGGGTAAAGATGCAAAGACCCTGCTGCAGGAATACCTGCAAGGGAAAAAAATCGCCTTGCCGCAATACAATGTTGTGGCTACCCACGGCGCTGCGCACAATCAGGAATTTGAAATTGAATGTCTGGTGCCTAAACTGGATATTCAAGTATTCGGCAATGGCGGCAGCCGCCGCGCCGGCGAACAGGCCGCCGCCAAACTGGCGCTGGAAGCGGTGCAAAAAGCATTTGTGAAAACCCCTGCGGCGCCACGCAAAGCCAAGCCGCGTACGGCGCAATTGAAGCTGAGCGGTATTGCGACGATACAGCCGGATGCACCGGAAGCGCCACCGGATGTAGCCGGCAAATCTGCCGCATCGCTCAAGGACAAAGGTCCGGTGGAAGTAACCACGGCAGTGGCGGCGGTAAAGGCGTCAGCCAAGGCGCAAGCGCCGGCCGTCCACGGCAGCGCTGAAGCCGCCGTCTCATCAAAAACAGGCAATGCGGCCAATTCCGCTACTGAAACCGTCGCCGCAAGTAGCGTGGCCTCGGTAGCAAGCCCTTCCAATGCAACACCCCATACTACGAGTAAATCGAAAACCGCATGACAGACTCTACACCCCAGGCATCGACTAACGCCGCAACTGATTTCCGTTGTGGCTACATAGCTATTGTCGGTCGCCCCAACGTAGGCAAGTCGACCCTGATGAACGAGCTGATCGGCGCCAAGGTCAGCATTACGTCGCGCAAGGCGCAGACCACCCGGCATCGGATTACCGGGATTCAAACCGTGGCCGACACGCAGTTTGTGTATGTCGATACGCCAGGCTTCCAGACGCGTCACTCGAATGCGCTGAATAAAACACTGAATCGCACCGTGACTACGACGCTGACCGCGGCCGACGTCATTTTGTACATCATCGAAGCCGGCACTTTTGGTCCGGCCGATCAGCAAGTGATGGCTTTGCTGCCGGCTAACGTGCCTTGCATCCTGGTCATCAACAAGTCGGATCGCGTCAAAGACAAGGCCGTGCTGCTGCCATTCGCGCAAAAAATCGCCGCCATGCGCGATTTCGCCGCGGTGGTGCCGGTGTCGGCCAAGCTGCGCTTCCAGCTGGATAATCTGCAAGGTGAAATCCGCAAACATCTGCCGGCAAATCCGCCGATGTTCGGTGAAGACGATATTACCGATCGCAGCGAAAAATTTCTCGCCGCCGAGATCGTGCGCGAGAAAGTATTCCGGTTCGTCGGCGATGAATTGCCTTATACCAGCACCGTCCTGATCGAAAAATTCGAACTTGAAGGCAAGCTGCGCCGTGTGTTCGCGGCGATCCTGGTTGAGCGCGATACGCACAAATCGATGGTGATCGGCCAGAAGGGCGTCCGCCTCAAGGATATTTCAACGCAGGCGCGGCTGGATATGGAACGCCTGTTCGGCGGCCCGGTGTATCTGGAAATCTGGGTCAAGGTCAAATCCGGCTGGGCCGACAACGAAGCCGGATTGCGCGCCTACGGCTACGAATAAGCCTGAATCTGTACTCCACCGAGCATGAGCGCCATCATCGCTGACGATAGCACCGGAGCAGCAGCCCTGCCGCCGACCGCGGCTGAAGAACAGTTGATCGCGGTCAGCAGCGGCGCTGTCCCTGTTTCTACCCCAAGCCCGGCATCCACTTCCGCCAGCCCGCCGAAACGGCGGGCCAAGCCGCTCGATACCCGCGTCACCGCCCAACCCGGCTTCGTGCTGCACAGTTATCCGCACCGCGAAACCAGCCTGATCATCGATGTCTTCAGCCGCGATTACGGCCGTATCGCCCTGGTTGCCAAGGGCGCCAAACGTCCTTTGTCAAAATTGCGCGGCGTGCTGCAAACCTTCCAGCCCTTGTCGCTGAGCTGGAGCGGCAAATCCGAAGTTCGCACCTTGATTGCCGCCGAGTGGGTAGGCGGCATGCTGCCGCTGGAAAAATCGGCACTGCTATGCGGTTTTTACCTGAATGAACTGCTGGTCAAACTGGTGGCGCGCGACGATCCGCATGCGATATTGTTCGACCACTACGTCACCACCCTGAATCAGCTGGCGCATCAGGAACCGGCGCCTATCGTCCTGCGCCAATTCGAAAGAGCGCTGCTCAAGCAGACCGGAGTGGCCGGCGATTTCACCCGCTGCACCAGCAGCCGCCAGCCGGTCGATCCTGCACAAAACTATGTCGTCGATCCCGAACGCGGTCCGCGCCTTGCGCGGGCGGCCGATTCCTGGCCGCGCGTCAGCGGCAAGACCTTGCTGGATATGGAACGGGAAGATTACAGCGACGTCGTCACCCAGGCCCAGAGCAAGGTGCTGATGCGCTTTTTGCTAGCCCATCATCTGGGTGGCGCGCCCTTGAATACGCGGCAGATTCTGATCGACCTGATGCAGCTGTAAGGGTATTGATTATTGATCAAATTTTCCCCTGGCCCAACCATGTCAGCGTTGCCGTCGCGGCAGATTTAGTGCAATCTTGATATCCGACACAACCACACCATTACCTGAGCATACGATGAGCTATCTCAACCCCACATCGTCGATCATCGACCTTGGCATCAACATCGATCACGTCGCCACCTTGCGCAATGCGCGCGGCACTCCCTATCCTGATCCGCTGCAAGCGGCACTGCAGGCGGAGGAAGCGGGCGCCGATGTCATCACTTTGCATTTGCGCGAAGACCGGCGCCACATCAAGGATGCCGACGTTGAAATCATCCGGCCGCAATTGCGCACGCGGATGAACCTGGAAGCGGCGGTGACTCAGGAAATGATCGATTTTTCCTGCAAGATCAAGCCGCAGGATTCTTGCCTGGTGCCGGAGCGCAGGCATGAGCTGACCACTGAAGGCGGCCTGGATGTCGTCAAGTATTTCACCCAGGTGCAGGCGGCGGTGCGTCAATTGCAGGGGGAAGGCATCCGCGTCAGCCTGTTCATCGATCCTGAAGCCGATCAGATTCAAGCCGCTGCGGAAGTTGGCGCACCGGTGATCGAACTGCACACCGGGCGTTATGCCGAAGCGCATGACGAAGCTGAACAGCGTAGCGAGCTGGAACGAGTGCAAATAGCGGTGCAGGAAGGCGTCAGGCGCGGCCTCAAGGTCAACGCCGGGCATGGCCTGCATTACACCAATGCCCAGGCGATTGCCGCCATTCCCGATATCGCCGAGCTGAACATCGGCCATGCCATCGTGGCGCATGCCGTATTTGTAGGCTGGAAAGCCGCGGTCAGCGAAATGAAGGCCTTGATGGTGAAAGCACGCCTGGCGAATTCGGCTAAGTAGGCTAACCATGATTTATGGCATCGGCACCGACATCATCCAGATTCCCCGGATAGCGGCTGCGCTGCAGCGTAACGGCGACCGTTTTGCGGAAAAAATTCTTGGTCCGCAAGAAATGGAAAAATACCTGTCTCGCAAAGCCAGGGTGGAGGCGCGCGGCATCCGTTTCCTGGCGACGCGTTTTGCCGCCAAAGAAGCTTTTTCCAAAGCCCTCGGGCTAGGCATGAAGATGCCGATGACCTGGCGCGCCATGCAAACCTTGAACGCGCCCAGCGGCAAGCCGATCGTTGTCGTCAATCCGGCGCTGGAAGAATACATGCAAAAGAACGGCTTGACCGCTCAGGTATCGATTACCGATGAGGTGGAATACGCGGTCGCCTTCGTTATCGTGGAGAAGAGATGAGTAGTAGTTCAGGTAGTAGCGCAGGTAGTGGCTTTGCTGGTGTTGCAGTCAATGATCGTACTGTAAATCCAGCGGCGCTCGGCCCGGTCATGCTGGACGTGCTTGGCACTAGCCTGAGCGCCGATGATATTCGGCGCATCAGGCATCCGCTCACCGGCGGCGTAATTCTGTTCACGCGTAATTACCAGGACCGTGCCCAGCTTACCGCCCTGACGGCGGCGATTCATGCGGCGCGCCCAGGCATATTGATTGCGGTCGACCACGAAGGCGGCCGGGTGCAGCGTTTCAGGACCGACGGTTTTACCCGTTTGCCGGCGATGCGCCTGCTCGGACAGCAATGGGATCGCGATGTACTGGGCGCGACCAAGGCAGCGACCGCGCTAGGTTTTGTGTTGGCCAGCGAGTTGCGCGCCTGTGGCGTCGACCTGTCGTTTACACCGGTGCTCGATCTCGATTTCGGCGAGTCCAGCGTGATCGGCGAACGCGCTTTCCACCGCGATCCGCGCGTGGTCACCTTATTGGCGAAGAGTTTGAATCACGGCCTGGCGCTGGCCGGCATGGCTAACTGCGGCAAGCATTTCCCCGGCCATGGCTACGTGCAGGGCGACTCGCACCTGTCGCTGCCGGTCGACGATCGCAGTTTGGCGCAGATCATGGAAGAAGACGTCAAACCCTACGACTGGCTCGGCATGAGCCTGGCGGCCGTGATGCCGGCGCACGTGATTTATTCGAAGGTGGATAAGCACTCGGCCGGCTTTTCCAAAAAATGGCTGACCATCTTGCGCAAGGATATCGGTTTCAACGGCGTGATCTTCAGCGATGATCTGAGCATGGAAGCAGCCAGTTCTGCCGGCGGCGTGCTGGATGGCGCCAAGGCGGCTTTGGCGGCCGGTTGCGACGTGGTCCTGATTTGCAATTCGCCGGACAAGGCTGATCAACTGCTGGCTGGGCTAAGCGCGGCTGACGGCGAGCCGGCCGCATCCCGTGCACGCCTGACAGCCTTGGCGCCGCAAACAGCGGCATTGGATTGGGATGCGCTGCAAACCGACGCGGATTACTTGGCTGCCAGGTCGCTGGTGCAATCGCTGGTGTAATCACAGCGATGATGGATCATTGAGAGCCCTGCATCATGACTGAAGCTGAAAATCCCGAAATTCCCCAGATCCCCGATGCGCGTGCAGTGGTGCTGGAAACCGTCGCCAAATTGCCGAATCTGCCCGGCGTGTATCGTTATTTCGATGCAGCCGACAATATTCTGTATGTCGGCAAGGCACGCGATCTGAAGAAGCGGGTCTCGAGCTACTTCCAGAAAAATCTTGCCAGTCCGCGCACCGCCATGATGGTCGAGCGCATCGCCCGGCTGGAGACGACGGTGACGCGCAGCGAAGCCGAAGCCTTGATCCTGGAAAGCAATCTGATCAAGTCCTTGCAGCCGCGTTACAACATTCTTTTCCGTGACGATAAATCCTATCCCTACCTGAAGATCAGCGGCCAGGAATACCCGCGCATGGCCTATTATCGCGGCGCCGTCGATAAAAAAAACCAGTATTTCGGCCCGTTTCCGAATGCCTGGGCAGTCAAGGAATCGATGCAGATCTTGCAGAAGGTGTTCTTGCTGCGCACTTGTGAAGACAGCGTCTTCGCGAATCGCACCAGGCCTTGTTTGTTGCATCAGATCCAGCGCTGCAGCGCGCCCTGCGTGAATCTGATCAGCCATGAGGATTACCTGACCGACGTCGATAACGCCGCCAAGTTTTTGCGCGGACGGCAAACCGAAGTATTGACGGCGCTGGAGCAAAAGATGCATGCCTACGCCGCCGAGCTGAAATTCGAACAGGCCGCGGTGGTGCGCAACCAGATCACCGCGCTGTCGCGCGTGCTGCATCAGCAAAGCATGGAAACCGTGGGTGACAGCGATATCGATATCGTTGCCGTCATCGTCCAGGGCGGACGTGCCTGCGTCAATCTGGCGATGGTGCGCGGCGGCCGCCATTTGGGCGATCGCGCGTATTTCCCCAGCCATGTCGACGGTGCATTGTCGAACCCGGAAGAAGTGCAGGGCGAAACCATGGAAATTGCCGTGCTCAAGGCTTTTCTTGCGCAGCACTATATCGATACTTTTATTCCCGGCACTTTGATCCTGAATATCGAGTTCGACGAACCGGCGCTGATGGTGGCGCTGATGGAGCAATGCGGCCATCGCATCAACCTGCTGTTCCAGCCGCAAGGACAGCGCCGCCAATGGCTGGAGATGGCGCAAAAGGGCGCTGAAATTTCCCTCGCCAGATTGTTGTCGGAGCAGGGCTCGCAACAGTCCCGGACGCGGGCGCTGGTCGAAGTGCTCGGTCTTGAAGTCGACGATATCGATAGCTTGCGCGCCGAGTGTTTCGACATCAGTCATACCTCGGGCGAGGCGACCCAGGCATCTTGCGTGGTGTTCCATCATCACACCATGCAAAACGGCGAATACCGACGCTATAACATCAAGGACATCACGCCTGGCGACGACTATGCCGCGATGCGCCAGGTGCTGATGCGGCGTTACGAGAAGGTGGCAAACGGCGACGGCGTCATGCCCGATATCGTGCTGATCGACGGCGGCAAGGGCCAGGTTGAAATGGCGCGCCAGGTGCTGGCCGAACTGGGTCTGGATATCGGCCTGATTGTCGGCGTCGCCAAAGGCGAAGGGCGCAAGGTCGGACTGGAAACGCTGATCTTCGCCGACGGCCGCGCCGCGCGCGAGTTAGGCAAGGAATCTGCCGCCCTGATGCTGATTGCCCAGATTCGCGACGAGGCACATCGCTTCGCCATCACCGGCATGCGCGCCAAGCGGGCCAAGGCGCGCCAGAGTTCGCGGCTGGAAGAGATCGAAGGGATCGGCGCCAAACGCCGCCAGAAACTGCTGGCGCGCTTTGGCGGCCTGCGCGGCGTGGCGGATGCCAGCATTGAAGATATTGCGTCGGTCGAGGGTATTTCGCGCGTGCTGGCCGAGGAAATCTACAAGCAGCTCCATTGAAATGCGTTCCATTGTTGCATGTTGGGTTGTTGCTTGTTGCTTTTGCAGGTTTTGTTTCCCAACTGCTGCATACTCCTAGATAATTAGAACACGAACAGCTGGCTCCTTACTTATAAAACTATTTATGCCATTTAATTTTCCGATTTTACTGACCTGGCTGCGGGTTGCCTTGATCCCGCTGGTGGTCGGTGTTTTCTACCTTCCCGATCTAGGTTTTCATGGTTTTTCAATATTGCAATTGGGCCTGGCTTCGACCATCATTTTTATCGTCGCTGCGGTGACCGACTGGTTCGACGGCTTTCTGGCGCGGCGCTGGAACCAGACTTCGGCTTTCGGCGCTTTCCTGGATCCGGTCGCAGACAAGCTGATGGTCGCCGGCGCCTTGCTGATGCTGGTGCATCTGCAGCGGGTCGATCCTATCATCGCGTTTGTCATCATCGGCCGCGAGATCGCCATCAGCGCCTTGCGCGAATGGATGGCGCAGATCGGCGCCTCGAAATCGGTGGCGGTCAGTTCGATCGGCAAAATAAAAACCACCGCACAGATGGTCGCCATCCCTATGTTGTTGTATTATGGCGACCTGCTTGGCATTGATACCCGTTTCTGGGGACAAGTGTTATTGTTGATAGCAGCGGTGTTGACGGTATGGTCCATGTTTTACTATTTGCGTAAGGCCTGGCCGCTGATCAAGGAAAGTACCGCTGCAAAAGAAAACAACAGGCCGTGAAGTGAAAGTCGGTGTTTTGAAAATACGTGATGAAAATTTTTCGAAATCATTGACAAGCTCTGTAGATCAACTATAATGTCGTCTCTGTAGTTGATACGGAAAAAGAAACAAATGCGGGAGTAGCTCAGTTGGTAGAGCGCAACCTTGCCAAGGTTGAGGTCGAGAGTTCGAGACTCTTCTCCCGCTCCAGATTCAAAAAAGGAAGCTGGAAAAAGCTTCCTTTTTTTATGTGAAATCTGTAGCCGATCGTGTTGGCTGAACAATGTTGATTCAGCCGATATTGCTTTGATTTTGCAGTAGGTACACCCCTGGCGGGGTAGCAAAGTGGTTATGCAGCGGCCTGCAAAGCCGTTTACGCCGGTTCGATCCCGACCCCCGCCTCCAGACTCCATACGCGGGAGTAGCTCAGTTGGTAGAGCGCAACCTTGCCAAGGTTGAGGTCGAGAGTTCGAGACTCTTCTCCCGCTCCATATTCCAGGCAAGGAAGATGACCTTATCTTCCTTGCCGTTTCAGTAAAAAATCCTGCCTTGATTTTCTCCTGATTTGCCTCGCAGCGTCTCTGCGTGCATGGTTTTCCAGGAGTTTCGGGGATTTCGGGCTTTCTTTATCATTCTTCTTCAAAGAACCGATACAAGAGTTGATTCACCTTTCGCCGGAGCCACTTTCCAGATAGGACTGGGTTTCGGGAGTCTTCTCCTTTATCGGTAAACACGCTGTCATCGAGCGCATGTTTAGAATCCATCGCCGCATCATCTTATATGCGCCAGGCTTTAGTCAACGACTCGTCCGCATCTTGCGGCCGGGTCGTTTTGCCATTCGCCAGGGTAAAGCAAAGGGAGGGGTCATTTGGGTGCTTCAATCGGCAGGCCGCCGAGTATTTGCGCCGGCCGGCGTAAAACCGGATCGAAAGGGTTGATCTGTGCGCCGACGCTCGCAGCTTCTTTCTTGAGTATCTGCACGACAGTCGGCAGACGGTCTGCGTTCAATCTTTCCGCCAGCGTGGCGACGCTCAAGGCTGCCACCGCACGGCCCTGCCGGTCTAGCACCGGCACCGCAATGCCGGCCATGCCGGGCAACAGGCCCACGCCATGACTGGCTGCGTAGCCAAGTTCGAGCGAGCGTTTGATTTCAGTCCGCAAATACACTTCGTCGTATAAACCCAGATCCAGCAAACGCGGCAGGTTGAAGCGGATGATTTCTTCGCGCTCTGCTTCGGGCAAGAATGCCAGAATCACCAGCGCCCCCTGGCCAACCCCGAGCGCGACTCTGCCGCCAATATCGCCCGTGAACGAGCGGATCGGGAACGGTCCCTCGCTACGGTCCAGGCACATGGCGTCGTAGCCGCTGCGCACCAGCAAGAACATGGTGTCGCCCAGCGCCGCCGACAGGCGCAACAAGATCGGCCGGCAGATATCGCGCAAATTGCCGCGATGGCCGGCGCGTGCGGCCAAGGCAAAAAACTCCACGCTCAGGCGATAAGCCTTGCTGCGTTCGTCCTGCTCCACGATGCCTTCACCTGTCAGCGCGCGCAGAATGCGGTGAGCCGTGGGCTGGGCCAGGCCGGTTGCACTGGCAATATGCGTCAGCTTGGCGCCATCGCCATTGGTTGTCGCCAACGCCCGAATAATCGCAAAGCCGCGCTGAAGACTGGTTCCCGCCGAGGCATCTTGATCTTTCACTATTTCCTCCAAATGAAATTAATTTATCTATATATCTAATAATGGTCCATTAAATGGAATATATCAAATAATTAGTCTGCTATATGGAATATTGCATTGACCCTGATTTTTCTTTTCACTATATTGCGGAAATAGCTTGGTAGTGTTGCGGTAAGCATATTGGGATCAAAACCGACCGTCATAGGAGACAAGTCGATGTCGTTTCTACAGCTGGAAAACCTGTCCAAACACTACGGTGACTTCGCCGCGGTTGAAAAACTGAACTTGACGGTTGAGAAGGGTGAATTCGTTTCCCTGCTCGGACCTTCAGGCTGCGGCAAGACCACTACGCTGCAAATGATTGCCGGCTTTGTCGAGGCGAGCGCGGGACGTGTGATCCTGGACGGGCGCGACATCACCCGCGAGCAACCCAACCGGCGCGGCCTGGGCATCGTGTTCCAGAGCTATGCCTTGTTTCCGCACATGACAGTGAGTGCTAATGTCAGCTTCGGCCTGGAAATGCGGCAGATTGCGCCAGCCGAACGCGTGGAACGAGTGCGTAAGGCGCTCGCGCTGGTGCATCTGGATAAATTCGGCCATCGCTATCCGCGCGAGTTGTCCGGCGGTCAGCGCCAGCGTGTGGCGCTGGCGCGCGCCTTGGTGATTGAACCGCCGGTCTTGCTGCTGGATGAGCCGATGTCGAATCTCGATGCCAAATTGCGCGAAGACATGCAGGTTGAATTGCGCGAGATCCAGCGCAAGGTCGGCACCACCACCATCATGGTCACGCATGACCAGTCGGAAGCGCTATCGATGAGCGATCGCGTGGTCGTCATGGATGCCGGCTGTGCGATACAGATCGCCAAACCTTTCGATGCCTATGAAAATCCGGTGAACCAGTTCGTATCGCAATTCGTCGGCAAGGCCAACTTGTTTGAAGGGCTGGTCGCATCCGTCAATCAGCAAGGGTCGGCGCTGAGCGTGCATGGACAGTTGCTGACTACCTGCGACGCAACGCTGCAGATCGGCGAACGGGTCACACTTTGCTTGCGCCCGGAAAAATTGGAGCGCTGCGGTCCGCAAGATGAAATCATCCGCGGTCGCGTGCGTTCGGGTATGTTTCTCGGCAACCAATGGCTGTATCACATCGACACCGGCCTGGGAGATTTGCTGGCTACCTGGCAGAACTGCGGCAACGCCGCGTGCAGTGACGGTGAAGAAGTTTCATTGCGTTGGCCGGCCGACGCGCTGCACATAGTCAAACGCGAACATCGCGAGGCGCAGCATGGCTAAGCCGAATGCGTTATCTTCGGCATCGCTGCCGTATCTGCTGACCGCGCCGGGCGTGATTCTTTTTTTTGCGATGGTGCTCTTGCCATTGTTGTTAACCTTGCTCTTGTCCTTCTACGGCTTCGATGCCATTACCGGCATCAAGGCTGGTTTTAGCCTGAGCAATTACCGGCTGGTTTTTAGCGATGAATATTTTCATGCCATTTTCCTGCGTACATTTTGGGTGGCGGGCCTAACCACTCTCATCTGCATATTGCTTGGCGCGCCGGAGGCCTATGTGCTGAGCCGCATGGCGAAGCCGTGGCGGTCGATTTTCCTGATCATCATTCTCGGTCCCTTGCTGGTGTCGGTGGTGGTGCGCGCTTTCGGCTGGAGCATGCTGCTCAGCGCCAATGGGCTAGTCAATTCGACTCTCGTCTGGCTTGGTTTCGCACCGCTCAAACTGCTCTACACCACGGGGGCAATCGTGGTCGCCCTGGTGCACGTGATGCTGCCGTTCATGGTGATCCCGGTGTGGACCTCATTGCAAAGACTCGATCCTACCGTCGCACAAGCAGCGTTGTCGCTGAATGCATCGCCGGCAACCGTGCTGCGGCGGATTGTATTGCCGCAGGTCTTGCCCGGAATTCTGTCTGGCAGCCTGATCGTGTTCGGCCTCAGTGCCAGCGCCTTTGCGATTCCCGGGCTGCTTGGCGGACGCCGCCTGAAAGTGGTGGCGACCACTGTCTATGACGAATTCCTCGGCTCCCTGAATTGGCCGCTGGGAGCATCGATCGCCATCATTCTGCTGCTTGCGAATCTGCTCATCATGTTGAGTTACAACCGGGTCCTGGAACGTAAATATTCCAGGACGCTGGGTTAACCGGGTTAATTGGAGAATAGATAGCATGCGCAACAATGGTCCTATTTCTCTGATCTTCCATGCGCTGATAGTGGCGTTTGTACTGGCGCCGCTGCTGGTCGTGTGCCTGGTCGCGTTTACGCCGGAAGACACGCTGTCCCTGCCTACCCACGGTGTTTCATTGCGCTGGTTCAAGGCTATCTTTGAACATCCCGATTTCGTGCAATCGTTCTATAACAGTTTATTGCTGGCCTTGCTGTCGGCCACGCTCTCGCTGTGCGTGGCCTTGCCCGCCGGCTTGGCGATCGGGCGGCTGAGCTTCGCCGGCCGGGATTTCCTGAATGCCTTGTTCCTGTCGCCGCTGATTATTCCCACCCTGGTGTTGGGGGTAGCGCTCATGCGTTTGTTCGCCAGCATGGGCGTTAGCGGTTCGTTCGCTTGGCTGGTGGTCGCCCATGTGGTGGTGATCAGCCCCTATGTATTGCGGCTGGTGCTGGCCGCTGTGGTGGGTATGGATAAAAGCGCAGAACAGGCGGCGCAGTCTCTGGGCGCCGGATCGTGGACCGTATTTCGGCGCGTCACGCTGCCCATGATATTGCCCGGCATTACCGGCGGCTGGCTGCTCGCATTTATCAATAGTTTCGATGAGTTGACCATGTCGATTTTCGTGACCACGCCGGCTACGGTCACCCTGCCGGTGCGCATGTACATGTATGCCACTGAATCCATCGATCCGATGATGGCGTCTGTGTCCGCATTGATGATCCTGATTACGGGGGTGGCGATGCTGATACTGGATCGGGTCTACGGACTGGACAAAGTATTGATCGGTCATCAGGGATGAGCCCATGCCAGGAATTGGAAACCAAGCAATGACCTTATTTACCAGAGTCGCCGAAACGCAACGCGAGTCGCTTGCTTTCTCGCTTGACGGCCGTGTCGTGACCGCGCTGGCGGGCGATACCATATTGACTGCGGTCCTGACGCAGGCGGACAGCTTGCGCCGGTCCGAATTCAGCGGTCGGCCGCGCGCCGGCTTTTGCCTGATCGGCGCTTGCCAGGATTGCTGGATGCACACCGAGGATGGACAGCCGGTGCGCGCCTGCAGTACTGAAATTCAAAGCGGCATGCGGCTGCTTAGCTCGGTTCCAGGAGGCACGGATGAGTGAGCGGCAGAGCGAACTGCAGAGCGAGCCCCGGATTGTCATTGTCGGCGCCGGCCCGGCTGGCGTGCGTGCTGCCGAGATTCTGGTGGCAGCTGGCTTGCGGCCCGTGATTGTCGACGAGAACCAGCGCGCCGGCGGCCAGATATACCGCCAGCCGCCTGCCGCGTTTGGCGGTTCGGTGCGTTCCAAAAAACAGCTATACGGTTTCGAGTCGGCCAAGGCGGATGCGCTGCATCGCACATTTGATAAATTGCGCAGCCATATCGACTATCTTCCTGAAACCCTGGTGTGGAATTGCGATGGCCGGCAACTGGATCTGCTGGGACGCGCTCAGCATCGGTCGCTGCCCTATTCGCATCTGCTGCTGTGCACCGGCGCCATCGATCGCATTTTGCCGTTTCCCGGCTGGCTGTTGCCCGGCGTGTATACCCTGGGTGCAGCGCAGGTCGCACTGAAAGCGCAGGGTTGCGTGATTGGCGGCCGCATCGTGTTGGTTGGCAGCGGCCCCTTGCTCTATCTGCTTGCCTATCAATATGCGAAGGCCGGGGCCAAGATTGCGGCGGTGCTGGATACCGCATCTTTTTCCGGCAAGTTGCGGGCGGCGTTTGATCTGGCCAAGCAGCCGCTCACCTTGGGCAAAGGCTTGTATTTTCTCGCGTGGCTGCGCTGCCACGGCGTCAAGGTGGTTGAGGGCGTGCAAAAGATTGCCGTCGCCGGCGAGCGAAAAGTACAGGCAATCTCATGGCGTGAAAACGGCGCTGAAGAGACGCTAGAGTGCGATGCCGTGGCTAGCGGTTTCGGCTTGCGCTCGGAAACCCAATTGGCCGATCTGGCCGGTTGCGCATTCGAATTCAATCAAATCAATCAACAATGGCTGCCGCAGCGCGACTCCGCCGGACGCAGTAGCGTCAAAGGCGTATACCTTGCCGGCGACGGTGCTGGCATCGCCGGCGCAGATGCGGCCGAAATGGCGGGAAAGCGCGCTGCGCTGGCCTTGCTCGAAGATTTGGGAAAGACGGTTGACATGCGCGAATGCCGGCGACTGGATCGTGCGCTGCAACGTGTTCAAGGGTTTCGTCGCGGCTTGGAGCGCGCGTTCCCGCTGCCTGTCGAATGGGCGCGTGCGTGTGCGGATGAAGAGATTATTTGCCGTTGCGAAGAGATTACGGCTGGCGAATTGCGCCATTCCGTGACTCATGCCGGCACGGTTGAAATTAACCGCCTCAAAGCATTGACCCGGGTTGGCATGGGGCGGTGCCAGGGGCGGGTCTGCAGCGCCGCTGCCGCCGAAATACTGGCTTGCAGCGCCGGCAAGTCGCTGGCGGAAGTCGGACGGTTGCGCGGACAGCCGCCGGTCAAACCGTTTCCGGTGGCGGTCGGGGTGGCGGCGCAGGTGGCGGCGAGTGCGGCGGAGAATGCCGGGCAGGAGGCTGCATGAGCGAGCGACTGACGGCAGACGTTGCCATCATCGGCGGCGGCTTGATGGGTTGCTCGGCGGCGCTGGCCCTGCGCCGCATGAATCGCTCGGTGCTGCTGCTGGAACAGGGCTGGTGCGGTGCGCAAGCCAGCGGCGTCAATTATGGCGGGGTGCGGCGCCAGGGCCGGCCTGAGATACAGCTGCCGCTGGCCCAGCGTTCGCATGCGATCTGGCAGAGCTTGCCGGAACTGGTGGGTAGCAACTGCGAATATACAATCTCGGGTCACCTGAAGCTGGCGCGTAGCGACGCCGAAATGGCAGCGCTTGAGGAGTACCGTGAGCAAGCTGAAAAATTTGGCCTGCAGCTTGAGATACTGGGACGGGCAGCGCTGCGTCAGCGTTATCCGTGGCTGGGCGACAAGGTTGCCGGCGGCTCTCTGTGCGCAAGCGACGGCCACGCCAATCCGCGGCTGGTGGCCGCTGCTTTTGCACAGGCGGCAAAACGCCAAGGCGCCGACCTGCGCGAAGGCGCGACGGTAGAAACCGCCGCCTTCGATGGCAGGCAGTTTACGGTTCGCGCTAGCAACGGACTTGAAGTAAAAGCAAAATTCCTGCTGAACTGCGCCGGCGCATGGGGCGCCACGTTTGCCGAGCAGTTTGGCGAACATGTGCCGGAATTTCCTATTTTTCCGAATATGTGGGTGACTGAGCCGATGCCGAAACTGGTCGAACCCAATGTCGGCATCGTCGGCGGCGGTTTCTATGTGCGCCAGGTGGCGCGCGGAAATTTCGTCCTGGGTGGCGGCCGCGGCACAGGGCAACTGGCGCTTGCCTCCACGCGTCCCACCAGCGCCGCCATGTTCGCCTCGATGAAAATGGCGTGCGAATGCATTCCGGCTTTACAAAACGCTTTGGTGATCCGCAGCTGGACTGGCGTCGAGGGCTCGTTGCCGGATCATCAGCCAGTACTCGGGGCCAGCGCGACAACTCCTGGCCTGTTTCATGCTTTTGGTTTTTCCGGCGCTGGTTTTCAGCTGGCCCCGGCGGTAGGAGAAGTGCTGGCAGACCTGGTGGTCCATGGGGCGACGGCAACCCCGATCCAGGCTTTCAGGATTGATAGATTCAGCGGATAGATTGAGCAGTAGCGGCTGACATCAATGTGTTCGTAGTTACGTAGGCGGTTGCATCTATCGGGAACATCGGGGCGTTTAATTCTTGAGGAGAGAGAAGCATGAAATTCAAGCACATTATCCTGGCGACAGGATTCATTTCGGCATTGGGCGTCGCTGCGGCCGGCAACGCGGAGACACGTACGCTGTATGTCGGCATGAATGGCGGCAGCATGGAAAAGAACTACACCAGCTATATATTTCCGGAATTCGAGAAAGCCAATAACGTCAAGATAGTGGTGGTTCCAGGTACTTCCGCAGACATCATGGCCAAGATGTCCGCACAAAAAGACAAGCCGCAAATGCATCTGGTGTTTCTCGACGATGGCGTCATGTACCGCGCGGTCGGCATGGGTTTGTGCCAGAAACTGAAAGACGCTCCGGTATTCAAGGAAATTTATCCTTTTGCCCGCATGGCGAACGACCAGGCAGTAGGGATAGAACTCGGCACGGTAGGCATCGGCTACAACAAAAAAATGTTTGATGAAAAAGGGTGGGCCGCGCCGACTTCCTGGATGGATTTCGCCGATCCGAAATACAAGGGAAAAGTGGTGTTCCAGTCGATTCAGAGCAGCACCTTCGGACTGCACAGTTTCCTGATGTTTAACCGTTTGGTCGGCGGCACCGACAAGAATGTCGAACCGGGTTTTCAAAAATGGGGCAGCACCGTCGGCCCTAACGTTCTTGAATATCTGTCCAGCTCGGCGAAAATATCGGAAATGGTGCAAACCGGCGAAGCCGCCATTTTCCCGCTGACGCCGACAGCAATTGCGAATTTGAAAGCCAAGGGCATTCCCGCCGAATTCGCCACGCCGAAAGAGGGTGCGGTGATGTTGATGGTCGGCGCTTGTGCGCTGAAAAATAATTCCGAACCGGAGCTCTCGCAAAAATTGGCGGAGTACCTGCTGAGCGCCGACTCGCAGGCCAAGGCGGTGGAATATGCCAACGCAATTCCGATCAACAAGAATGTCAAAATCCCGGAATCGGTGCAAGCCAAGATCGGCAATATCGACAAGCTGATGAAAAACATCAACACGGTCGACTGGGATGTCATCAACAAAGAACGTGCCGCCTGGAACGACCGCTGGAGCCGCATGATCGAACGCTGAGATTTTCTACTGCAACTGCGGTAGGCCGGAGATTGACTATGCGATCCCGAACGGCGGCGGCCGCCGTTTGATCGGCTGCGCCTTGACGATCGCGGTGTTGGTCTCGGCCTTGTCGGCAATGCGATCGATAATCTGGTCCAGTTGCGCGATCGAACGCACATACAGACGGGCGATATAACAATCCTCCCCGGTTACTTTGTCGCACTCGCAAAACTCGGGCGTTTGCTCGATCAGCTTCTGGACGATCAGCAGCTTACCCGGCAAAGGACGGATGCGGACGATAGCCTGCAACTGGTAGCCGAGCGCCTGCGGGTCGATGTCTACCGTGAAGCCGCGAATGACACCGCGTTCTTCAAGACGATGCAAGCGTTCAGAAATGCTTGGCGAGGAAAGGCCGACCTGCTGCCCCAGGTCTTTCAGCGAAATGCGCGCATCTTTCAGCAGGACTTCGAGGATGCGCTGGTCGACATTGTTCAGCATTTTATATTTCTCCGGATATTCGTAGTGTTGCCTTATTTAATTAGGGAGTATTCGCATATTTCCTTTTATAAGGCATGGAAAATCGCATTGCAAGGTGAGATTATCAGTTCCTGACAGTTTCAGGAGTGATTGATGACTAACAAGGTAAGCGGTTCGCTTGAAATGACTGCCGCCATGGTGATTTCGGGAACCATAGGCTGGTTCGTCCTGGTCTCCGGGCAGCCGGTTCTGGACGTGGTGTTCTGGCGCTGTGTCTTCGGCGCGGCAACCCTGCTGGTGGTTTGCGCCGGAATGGGCCTGCTGCGCGCTGCCATCACCTGGCGCCTGCTGGCCCTGGCCGCGCTCGGCGGCGTCGCGATCGTCTTGAACTGGCTGCTGCTGTTCGTCTCCTACTCGCACGCGTCCATTTCGATCAGCACGGCGGTCTACAACACCCAGCCCTTCATGCTGGTAGGCCTCGGCGCAGTCTTTTTTTCCGAGCGGCTGACCATCAACAAGCTGACCTGGCTTGCGATTGCCTTTGCCGGCATGTTGCTGATCGTGCTGGCGCAACCTGGCGGCGCCGATTCCGGTGCATATGGCGGCAGCGATTATCTCGCCGGAATTCTGATGGCGCTCGGCGCGGCCTTTTTCTATGCCGTCGCCGCCATCATCACTAAAAAACTGGCCAGGTTCAGCATGCCGCCGCATCTGATTGCGCTGATCCAGGTCTGCGTCGGCATGGCGATGCTGGCGCCTTTTGCACACTTGTCGCAACTGCCGACCGCTATCGGCACCTGGAGCATTCTGGTCACGGTCGGCGTGGTTCATACCGGACTGATGTATATCCTGCTCTACGGCGCGATCCAGAAGTTGCCGACGCATCTGACGGGATCGCTGTCCTTCATCTATCCCATCGTGGCGATCATGGTCGATTTCCTGGCCTTTGGCCATCGGCTGCAAATAAGTCAATTGATCGGGGCGGCCGCGATTCTGATCGCCGCTGCCGGCATGAATCTCGGCTGGTCATTGTGGAAACCGAAAGAGTGCGTTGGTACAAGTTAAGAATCAGTGTGCGCCTTTCCCGCATTTTTGGCTGTAAATGGGAAACGCCCCGTGCGCATTTGCGGACGGGGCGGGAAGGTTGGCTGCTGCTAAGCGTCCTGCTTGCCAAAGATTATTTTAGCGCAGCAAACTCAAGGCCTTGGCGACGCCGGCGCCATACGCCGGATCGGCCTTGCTGCAGTTGGCGATGTGGCGTTCCTGGATTTCCCTGGCAGCGCCGCCGACTGCACGTGCCGTATTGTCGAACAATACTTGCTGCTGCGCCGGCGTCATCAAGCGGAACAGCGCGCCCGGCTGCGAGTAGTAATCATCATCGACCCGGTGATTCCAGTGATCCGCCATGCCTTCCAGCGCCAACGGCGGTTCCGCAAAGTCCGGCTGTTCCTGCCATTCACCCTTGCTGTTCGGCTCATAGCCGACCGTAGCGCCGGCATTGCTGTCGACGCGCATGCTGCCGTCCCGATGGTAGCTGTGGAATGGGCACTTCGGCGCATTCACCGGGATCTGGTGGTGATTTACGCCCAGCCGGTAGCGTTGCGCATCGCCGTATGAGAACAAACGTCCTTGCAGCATCTTGTCTGGCGAGAAGCTGATGCCCGGCACCACGTTGGCCGGCGAGAAGGCCACCTGTTCGACTTCGGCGAAGTAATTTTCC
Source organism: Collimonas sp. OK242 (assembly GCF_900107095.1). Classification (GTDB taxonomy): domain Bacteria; phylum Pseudomonadota; class Gammaproteobacteria; order Burkholderiales; family Burkholderiaceae_D; genus Collimonas. Next base: position 140,228 of record NZ_FNOR01000010.1, on the reverse strand, counting down.
GGATTGCGGTTCAGTTCCATCACGCCGACTTCGATCAGCGGATAGTCCTTGTGCGGCCAGACCTTGGTCAGATCGAAAGGGTTGATGTGGTAAGAGCCGGCATCTTTTTCCGGCATGATCTGGATGAACAGTTTCCAGCGCGGGAAATCCTTCTTCTCGATACTCTCGAACAGATCGCGCTGGGCGCTTTCACGATCATTGCCGACCAGTGCTGCAGCTTCGGCATCGCTCATGTTTTCAATGCCTTGCTCGGTCTTGAAGGTGAATTTGACCCAGTTGCGCTCGTTTTTGGCGTTGATGAAGCTGAATGTATGGCTGCCGAAACCATGCATGTGGCGATAGGAGCGCGGCAGACCGCGGTCGCTCATCACGATGGTGACTTGATGCAGCGCTTCCGGCAGCAAGGTCCAGAAGTCCCAGTTATTGTCGGCGCTGCGCAGATTGGTTTTCGGATCGCGCTTGACTGCGCGATTCAGGTCAGGGAATTTGAGCGGATCGCGCAGGAAAAATACCGGCGTATTGTTGCCGACCAGATCCCAGTTGCCTTCCTCGGTATAGAACTTGATGGCGAAGCCACGGATATCGCGTTCGGCATCGGCCGCGCCGCGTTCACCGGCGACGGTGGAGAAACGTACGAACAGATCGGTTTTCTTGCCGATTTCAGAAAAAATCCTGGCCTTGGTGTATTGGCTGATGTCGTGCGTGACGGTAAAGGTGCCGTGCGCGCCGGAGCCCTTGGCGTGCATGCGGCGTTCAGGAATCACTTCGCGGTCGAAGTGCGCCAGCTTTTCGAGGAACCAGACATCCTGCAGCAAGGCCGGGCCGCGTGGGCCGGCGGTCTGGATGTTCTGGTTGTCGACGACAGGTGCGCCGGCGGCGGTAGTCAGCTTTTTCATGCTATTCCTTTCAGTGAACGGGAGGGAGGGTCTGGTCTGTATTATTCTCGATATCGTTAAATAGATAAAATTAATTTTAATTAAATTATCAATAGTAATTAACTACTGATACTGTAGTTGCTTTGATGTCAATTTAAATGCCTGTTTGCTGCCAATAAGGTCTACGCTCATGCTTCTGGCAATGGAATCCACTCGTCGTCGCCCGGCACCCGCTCAAAGCGTTGTTCGCGCCAATTGTTTTTGGCGGTTTCAATCAGCTGCGGATCGCTGGCAACGAAATTCCACCAGATGGTGCGCGGGCCGTCGATAGGGGCGCCGCCCAGCAGCATGACCTGGGCTGCTTCGCTGGCGGCAATCTTTACCGCCCGGTCCGCTTGCAGCACCGCCAGCACGCCCATTTCCAACGCTTCGCCGTCGATAGTCACGCTGCCGCTGGCGACATACACGGCTTGCTGCGGATATTCCGCTTCAAGCGTGAACTGCGCTCCCGCCTGCATTTCGGCGGCGACATACAGGGTCGGCGAATTGATTTTGACTGGCGCTTCCCGGCCAAAGGCGCGGCCGGCGACGATGCGCAGCCGGTAACCGTCGCCTTGTATCAGCGGCAAGCTTGCGGCCGGGTGGTGGGCGAAGGCCGGCGCACATTCTTCATCTGCCAACGGCAGCGCCACCCAGGTCTGGATGCCATGCAGGCGCCAGCCGCTGGCGCGTTGCGCAGCGGGCGTGCGTTCGGCGTGGACGATGCCGCGTCCGGCTGTCATCCAGTTGACGTCGCCGGGAATGATTTCCTGATCGTTGCCCAGGCTGTCATGGTGGCGGATTGCGCCTTCGAACAGATAAGTGACGGTCGCCAGGCCGATATGCGGATGAGGCCGGACATCGATGCCCTGGCCGCTGGCAAAATCGACCGGTCCCATGTGGTCGAAAAACAGGAAAGGGCCAACGCTTTGATGGCGGCCCGCAGGCAGTACGCGGCGCACCACCAGTTCGCCGAGGTCGCGGGCGCGGCCCGGGATGCGATATGCAATCGAGGTAGTTATCGGGGTTGTCATAGTGTGTCCTGGCTTAGATAAACAAAAAAACAAGGGCGCTGCAACAAAACGACTTGCGCAGGTTGGAGACCTTAGCATATTTGATTGTTCCGGGCGGAGTGCAAAAAAAGAGCCAGGTTCTTCCGCAGCAATACTGCGGAAGAACCTGGCTCTGATTCCTGTTCTGATTGCTTGCTTATTTAGGCTGATCAAGCAAGCCCTGCTTGCGGATGAAAGCGATCACTTGCTCAACCCCGTCGCCGCTGCGCAAATTGGTGAAGATGAACGGTCGCTCGCCGCGCATTTTTTTTGCGTCATGCGCCATCACGTCGAGATTGGCGCCGACGTACGGCGCGAGATCGGTCTTGTTGATGATCAGCAGGTCGGAGCGGGTGATGCCGGGGCCGCCCTTGCGCGGAATTTTTTCGCCGCCGGCAACGTCGATCACGTAAATGGTCAGGTCGGAGAGTTCCGGGCTGAAGGTCGCCGCCAGATTGTCGCCGCCGGATTCCAGCAGGATCAGGTCGAGGTCGGGAAAATCGGCGCTCATGCGGGAAATCGCTTCCAGGTTGATCGATGCGTCTTCGCGTATCGCCGTGTGCGGGCAGCCGCCGGTTTCAACGCCCATCAGCCGCTCGGCCGGCAAGGCATCGGCACGCAGCAGGATTTCCATATCTTCTTTGGTGTAGATATCGTTGGTGATGACCGCCATATCGTAGTGGTCGCGCATGCCTTTGCACAGCATTTCGCACAAGGCGGTTTTACCGGAACCGACCGGGCCGCCGATGCCGACGCGGAGTGGATTGGAGGTTGAGGAAGTGCTCATTTTCAGGTTCGCTTAAAGAATATTGAATGTTTGATTTCAGGAGCGATAGAGACGGCTGTACTGTTCTTCATGCTGCATTGACAGCAGCGACAATCCGGGCGACCAGTTGCAGAGTTCATGGTCGGCCAGGCTTTGTGCCTTATCGGCCGCCAGCCGCAGTTCAGCTTGCAAGGACAGCAGCAGACGCTGGCCGGCAACCTGGCCCAGGGGTATCGTTTTGACGCACACCAGCACCTGGTTTTCCGCCCAGGAAAACAGCATGCCCAGCAGCGCTGCTTCATGCGGTACCTGCAGCGCCACAGCGGCGTAGGCGTAAGCGGTAGGTAGAGGCAGTTCCGGCCGGGCTTGCAAGATGGCTAGCAGCTCGGCGTCGCCTATCTGCAATTCGATCGCCAGCTTACCCAGGGAAAATCCCATCTGTATGGTTTCGGCGCGAAACTCGGCGGTATCGCGGGCGGCGATGAAGCGTTCAGTCCAAAGTTCGACCGCGGCGCCGTCACGCCGCTCGAACGCCTGCAGCAGACGCCACAAGATCGGCGCTTCAAATTGCGCAACGACTTGCTGCAAATTGCCGCAGATCCAGTTGCGCGCAGATTCCGTATCCTTGACCCAGCCTTTGTCGATCGCCGTTTCCAGCCCTTGCGAATAGCTATAGGCGCCGATAGGCAGCGACGGACTGGCTAGTTGCAGCAAATGGAGCAGCGCAGTTGCATGCATGGTGTTTGCCGGGTTTGCCAAGATTAAGCCGCGGGTTCGTCGCCGGGCCTATGGATTTTCTGGCGCAACGGCACCGGCGCCAGCAAGCCGTCGTGATGATGGTGATGGCCGCCGCTGCCGTGACCATACGCGCCGGATTCCGGTTCGAATGCCGCCAGCTCTTCGGTAACCGTGGCGTTCAATCCTTCCAGCATTTCTTTCAGTACCGGATCGTTACGTATGCGCAGAAAGCCGTCGCCGACATGGGCTTGCGTGTGCCGGTTTCCAAGATGAAAAGCACAGCGCAACAGGGCGTGCGGACTGGCGCATTCGATACGGTAAGTGGCTTCGGCGGCAGCCAGTATCCTGACCACGCGCTCCTGGCCTGCATCGTCGCTGCCCTTGATCAGATCGCCGTGGCGCAGCACCGTGCCGCGTACTGTGAACACGCCGACTTCCTCGCCACTGGTCAGCGTCGCGCGCAGGCGGCTTTTTTCGCGTAGCTCATAGGGCAAGATCAGTTCGCCTTGCACCAAATCGGCATGTTCTACTTTTGTGTTGAGAATTAACATCTTGCTCTCGTTAAAATGCGATCAAAAAATATGGCCAGAAATAAAATCAAAACAAGAAGTAGCGCTGCGCCATCGGCAATATGCTGGCCGGCTCGCATATCAGCAGTTCGCCGTCGGCACGCACTTCATAGGTTTCCGGATTGACTTCCATGTGCGGCGTGGCGCCGTTGTGTATCATGTGGTGCTTGCGCAGATGGCGCACGTCCTTGATCGCCAGCACCGGCTTGTTCAGCTTCAAGCGTTCGCCGATGCCGTCGTCATACGCGGCTTGCGAAACGAAGGTCAGCGAAGTCTTGAGGCCGCCGCCGTAGGCGCCGAACATCATCCGGTAATGCACCGGTTGCGGTGTCGGGATGGACGCATTCGGATCGCCCATCTGTGCGGCTGCAATCATGCCGCTCTTCAAAATGGTGGATGGCTTGACGCCGAAGAAAGCCGGTTTCCACAACACCAGGTCGGCAATCTTGCCGACTTCGATGGAGCCGACCACATGTGCGATGCCATGGGTGATGGCAGGATTGATCGTGTATTTGGAAATGTAGCGCTTGACCCGGAAATTATCCGACTTACTGCTGTCCTCGGCCAGCGTGCCGCGCTGGACTTTCATCTTGTGGGCGGTTTGCCAGGTACGCATGATGACCTCGCCGACCCGGCCCATGGCTTGCGAATCGGAAGACATCATGCTGATGGCGCCGATGTCATGCAAGATATCTTCAGCGGCGATCGTCTCGCGCCGGATGCGCGATTCGGCGAACGCCACATCTTCCGCAATCGCCGCATCAAGATGATGGCAGACCATCAGCATGTCCAGATGTTCATCCAGCGTGTTGACGGTAAACGGCCGGGTCGGATTGGTCGAGGAGGGTAGTACATTACTGTTGCCGACTGCGGCGATGATATCCGGCGCATGGCCGCCGCCCGCGCCTTCGGTATGGAAGGTGTGGATGGTGCGATCCTTGAACGCCGCCAGCGTGTGTTCCAGGAAGCCGCCTTCGTTCAGGGTGTCGCTATGGATAGCGACCTGCACATCCATGCGGTCGGCGACGCTCAGGCAATTGTCGATGGCGGCCGGGGTCGAACCCCAGTCCTCATGCAATTTGAGGCCGATGGCGCCGGCGCGCACCTGTTCTTCCAGCGGCCCCGGCAGGCTGATATTGCCCTTGCCCAGGAAACCCAGGTTCATCGGGAACGCATCGGCTGCCGACAGCATCGCATGCAGATGCCAGGGGCCGGGGGTGCAAGTGGTGGCGGCAGTGCCGGCAGCGGGGCCGGTGCCGCCGCCCAGCATGGTGGTGACGCCGCTCATCAAGGCTTCTTCGATTTGCTGCGGGCAGATGAAATGGATGTGCGAATCGATGCCGCCGGCAGTCACGATCTTGCCTTCGCCGGCGATAATCTCGGTGGCGCCGCCGATCACCATGCTGACATCCGGCTGGATATCCGGATTGCCGGCCTTGCCGATGGCGGCTATCTTGCCGCCCTTGATACCGATGTCGGCCTTGACGATACCCCAGTGGTCGATGATCACGGCATTGGTGATCACGGTGTCCATGACGTCGCGGTGCAGGCGCTGCGACTGGCCCATGCCGTCGCGGATCACCTTGCCGCCGCCGAACTTCACTTCTTCGCCGTAGGTGGCGTAATCCTTTTCGATTTCGATGAAGAGCTCGGTGTCAGCCAGGCGAATGCGGTCGCCGACGGTTGGACCGTACATTTCGGCGTAGGCGTGTCTTGTGATTTTGCTCATGATTTTACTCGTTTCGTCAATGCACCCATGACCTTGCCGTTGAATCCGTAGACGATGCGGTCGCCGGCCAGCTCGACCAGTTCCACCGTGCGTTTCTGTCCCGGCTCGAAGCGCACGGCGGTGCCGGCTGCAATGTTGAGCCGCATGCCGTAGGCTTCTTCGCGCTCGAACAGCAGGGCCGGATTGACTTCATAAAAATGAAAGTGCGAACCGATCTGGATCGGCCGGTCGCCGCTGTTGGCGACGCTGACAGTACTGCACCTGCGGCCGGCATTGAGTTCGATGTCGCCTGGCTGGATGAACATTTCTCCTGGGATCATGGCTGCTCCAGTCTAGGGAATAGGGTGGTGCACGGTGACCAGCTTGCTGCCGTCGGGGAAGGTGGCTTCAACCTGAATATCGGGAATCATTTCGGCGATGCCGTCCATGACGTCGGCCCGCGTCAAGATCTTGCTGCCGTAGGACATCAGCTCGGCGACGCTCTTGCCGTCGCGTGCGCCTTCCATGATGGCGGCGCTGATCAAGGCGACCGCTTCCGGATAATTCAGCTTCAAGCCGCGCGCCAGGCGGCGCTCTGCCAGCAATGCGGCGGTGAAAATCAGCAGCTTGTCTTTCTCTCTTGGCGTCAGGTCCATGGTTCTATTCTTTCTTTCAGATGACGTTGGTTCTTGCATTTTCCGACGTTGCGGATTGCCGCGGATTTTTGACGACGATCAGGTGTTCCAGATCCGCGGCACCAGTGCTTCGTGTCCTAGCAATTGCGGGCGGATCAGTTGCCATGTCTGCATCATCCAGCGCCGCGCAAGTTCGCTGGAATGTCCCAGGTGGCGCAGCACCAGGACCGACTTCATCTGGGTTGCGCCGACGCTGGCCCGGTCTCCGGTCAGCTGGCTGGCGAGTTCGCGCAGCTGCTGTAGCAAGCTGCCGGGGAATGGCTTGCCGACCACAATCAGGGTGGCGCAGACGGTACATGCCGCCAATCCCAGGCGGCTGTGCATGGCATCGCTGCCGCCGTTCAGCATGCCTTGTTCGAAATATAATAATTTGCCATCGCGACGGATACTGGTCTGCTGCGAAACACGGCCGCTGTCGAAGGTTTCTCCCGACGCGGTGCGGCCGAAGCACAGGATTTCGCCGCCGATATAGCGGGCGTCGCCTTGCAGCTCGACCTTGTGTTCCAGCGCGACATGGGCCTGGTCGAAAAAAATGCTTTCCTGCGGCAGCCATTCCAGCGTGGCGGCATCGGCCACCTGCAGCGTTACCTGCTGTTGCGAAATCTTGCCGTTGGCCTGGTACCACTTGGCGGCGCCGGGCGTGGTGAGGAAGGCATGCGCGCGTTCGCCGACACCGGCTTTGATGCTTAGCTGATCGCCGCCAACCACGCCGCCGGGCGGGTGGACGATGATGGCATGGCAGATCGACGGGTGTTCCGGATAGAGCGCTTTTTGCACGCGCAAGGGGCCGTAGTGGGCGCGATCCAGCAAGCGCGTGGTGCCTCGGTCGTCGGCAAATGCCAAAGACAGCCAGGCCTGGTCGCCGCTGCGCCGGGTTGGCTCGGGGGAAGGCACAGTCGGCACGGCCGGAGCAAGTCCGGCCGTCGGCAACGATGGCTGGGTAATCAAATTGTCCATGCGGCACTATACCGCCAAGTGTCGTTTTACGCTGTCATCATCCATGTTTTCCTGGCTGCCGGCGGCAACCACTTCACCGCGCGACAGCACCACAAAATTGTCTGCCAGGTCACGGGCAAAATCGAAGTACTGTTCGCACAGCAGGATGCCGATGTCGCCGCGCTCGCGCAGCAGGCGGATCACGCGGCCGATATCCTTGATGATCGATGGCTGGATGCCTTCGGTCGGCTCATCCAGGATGATCAGCTTGGGTTCCGCCAGCAGGGCCCGCGCTATCGCCAGCTGCTGTTGCTGGCCGCCGGACAGGTCGCCGCCGCGCCGTTGCAGCATTTCCTTCAGCACCGGGAACAGTTCGTAGACTTCATCCTTGATCAGCAATGCCTTTTTTCCCGACTTGGCGGCCATGCCCATCAACAGGTTTTCTTGCACCGACAGGCGGGCGAAGATTTCACGTCCCTGCGGAACATAGGCAATCCCCAGTGCGGCGCGCTGGTGCGGCTTCAGGCTGGTGATGTCGCGGCCTTCCAGCATGACTTTGCCGCTGGCACTGGGCAGCACGCCCATCAGGCATTTCAGCAAGGTGGTTTTGCCGACGCCGTTGCGGCCCAGCAGAGCCAGGCATTTTCCCTTTTCCAGGGACAGCGATACGCCACGTAGCGTGTGCGAGGAGCCGTAGTATTGATTCAGTTGTTCAACGTTTAACATATTCTTCTAGCGCCCGAGATAGACTTCGATCACACGCTCGTCGGCTTGCACGTCGGACATCTTGCCGGCCGCCAGCACCGAACCTTCGTGCAAGACCGTGACCTTGCCCTGCTGGGCGATTTCGGCGACGAATCCCATGTCATGCTCGACCACCATGATCGAGTGCTTGCCGCGCAGTTCATTGAGCAGCTCGGCGGTGCGCGCAGTTTCCGCATCTGACATGCCGGCCACCGGTTCATCCAGCAACAGCAGCTGCGGTTCCTGCATCAGCAGCATGCCGATTTCCAGCCATTGCTTCTGGCCGTGCGACAGCAAGCCGGCTAGCCGCCGCTCGTTGCCATTGAGGCGGATCAGCTTGAGGCAGGCGGCTATCTTGTCGATCTGCTCCGAGCTCAGCCTGGAAAACAAGGTGGTCTTGACGCGCTTGTCCATCTTCATGGCCAGCTCGAGATTCTCGAACACCGTGTGCTGTTCGAATACCGTCGGCCGCTGGAATTTGCGGCCGATGCCGGCGTGGGCGATGTCGTATTCGGTCAATTTTGTCAGGTCTATGCTTTGGCCGAAGAAGGCGGTGCCGGCGCTGGGGCGGGTCTTGCCGGTGATGACATCCATCATGGTGGTTTTGCCGGCGCCGTTGGGGCCGATGATGCAACGCAGTTCGCCTACCGAAATATCGAGGTTCAGATTATTCAGCGCCTTGAAGCCGTCGAACGAGACCGTGATGTTTTCCAGGTAGAGGATGGCGCCGTGGGTGGTGTCGACACCTTCCGGCTTGATCCGCGCATACGAGGTGCCGTAGTCGGCATGCAGGGCGTTATCGACTTTGTCGGATGGCTGCGCCGGATTATAGATCGGACTGATAGGCTGGCTCACGCGGCCTCCTTGCTGTTCCTGGATTTGCTTTTCAATTTCTGCGCCAGGCCCAGGATTCCTTGCGGCATGAATAGCGTCACCAGGATGAAAATCAAGCCCAGTGCATACAGCCACAAATCGGGGAAGGCGCCGGTAAACCAGCTCTTCAAACCGTTGACAGAGAAGGCGCCGATGATCGGTCCCAGCAGCGAGCCGCGGCCGCCGACGGCTGCCCAGATCACCATTTCAATCGAATTGGCCGGCGACATCTCGGATGGATTGATGATGCCGACCTGCGGCACGTACAAGGCGCCGGCAATGCCGCACAACACCGCCGACAAGGTCCACACAAACAACTTGAACCAGAGCGGGTTATAGCCGATGAACATCAGGCGCGATTCGGAATCGCGCACCGCCTGCAGCACCCGTCCCAGCTTGGAGGTGACGATCCAGCGGCACAGCAGCAGGGCGCCGAGCAGGAAGGCCAGCGTGATCAGGTACAGTACCGCCTTGGTCGATGGCGCGGTGATCGAATACCCCAGGATGCGCTTGAAGTCGGTGAAGCCGTTGTTGCCGCCAAAGCCGGTATTGTTGCGGAAGAACAGCAGCATGAAGGCGAAGGTCATGGCTTGCGTGATGATCGAGAAATACACGCCTTTGATACGCGAGCGGAAGGCAAAGTAGCCGAACACAAAGGCCAGCACACCCGGCACCAGCACCACCAGCGCCATGCAGTACCAGAAGTTGTCGGTCAGGGACCAGAACCAGGGATAGGTTTTCCAGTCGAGGAACACCATGAAATCGGGCAGGTTGCTCTGATAGACGCCATCGCGGCCGATCGCCCGCATCAGGTACATGCCGTGGGCGTAGCCGCCCAGCGCAAAGAAGACGCCGTGGCCGAGCGAAAGGATGCCGGTGTAACCCCACACCAGGTCCAGCGCCAGCGCAGCCATGGCGTAGCACATGAACTTGCCGACCAGCGCCACGGTATAGCTGGAGATGTGCAATCCGTGGCCGGCAGGGAATGCCAGGTTGAGTATCGGCAGCAGCGCCAGGATCACGCTGCAGAAGATGATTCCGCTCCATGCCGGGCGCGAGAACAGAGGGGTTTTGGCGGCAGCGATGTTGTGCGATGCGGATAGGGTTGCGGAAGTCATTCTACGCTCCTGCCTTTCAGTGCAAACAGGCCTTGCGGACGTTTTTGAATGAAGACGATGATGAATACCAGGATCGCGATTTTGGCCAGCACCGCGCCTGCCACCGGTTCCAGGAACTTGTTGACTTCGCCCAGGCCGAAGGCGGCGATGACGGTGCCCGCCAGCTGGCCGACGCCGCCCAGCACCACCACCATGAACGAGTCGACGATATAGCCCTGGCCGAGATCCGGCCCGACATTGCCCAGTTGCGACAGCGCTACGCCGCCCAGTCCGGCGATGCCGCAGCCGAGGCCGAAGGTCATCATGTCGATCTTGCCGGTCGAGACGCCGACGCAAGACGCCATGCGGCGGTTTTGCATGACAGCCCGTACAAACAGGCCAAGCCGGGTTTTGTTCAGGATCAGCCACACTGCCAGCACCACGAACAGCGCGAAGAAAATGATCACGATGCGGTTGTACGAAAGCACCAGCGAGCCAAGCACGGTGACGCCGCCCGACATCCAGCCGGGATTGGCGACTTCGACGTTTTGCGCACCGAAAATCGAACGCACCAGCTGCATCAGCATCAGGCTGATACCCCAGGTGCAGAGCAGGGTTTCCAGCGGCCGGCCGTATAGCCAGCGCAGCACCAGCCGCTCCAGCACGATGCCGACGGCGGCAGTGACGATGAAGGCGGCCGGCAGCGCTACCAGCAGGTAGCCGTCCAGCGCTGCCGGGAAGTATTGGCGGAACAGCAGTTGGCAGACATAGGTAGTGTAGGCGCCGATCATCAGCAATTCGCCATGCGCCATGTTGATGATGCCCATCAGGCCGAAAGTAATCGCCAGTCCGAGTGCGGCCAGCAGCAGTACGCTGCCGAGCGAGATGCCGTAGAACACCTTGCCGATGAAGTCGACGGTGGCCAGATGCCGGTCCAGCACACCCAGGGTGCGTACCGCTTCGATGCGGACTGCTTCATCGGTTTCGATGTAGCTGCCGTCCGGATTCTTGTTAAGCAGGTTTTGCAGGGCGGGGCGCAGGTTGGCGTTGGTGCTGCCGGCCAGGGTTTGCACAGCGGCCTTGCGGATGGCGGCATCGGGCGAGTGCAGGTTGGCGGTGGCGATCACCTGTTGCAGGGCGGCCTGGATCTCTGGGTCGTTTTCTTTGTGGAGAGCTTTGCTGATCAGCGGGATTTGGGCTGGATCGGCGGTTTTCATCAGCTCGGTGGCGGCGGCCATGCGCAGTTTGCGGTTGGATGAAAATAATTTCAGGCCGGATAGGGCGCCTTCTACTGTGCCGCGCAGGCGGTTGTTGACGCTGACGGCTTCGGCGTCGTCGGGGGTGCTCAGGGTTTGGTCGGTGGCGGGGTTGAATGCCTTGGCGTCGTCGACGATCAATACCGTGCCGTCGGGCTGGGCATACAGCGCATCGGTGTTCAGGGCGTTGAGGATTTTTAATGCGTCGTCATTGGCCAGCGCAGCTATCTGGTTGACCGCGACAATGCGTGCGTCAGGATCGTCGCCGGCCAGCGGCTTGAGCAGCGCCGGGTCGATCTTGGCGTGCGCCAGCGCGATGTGCAGGCACAGACCAGCAATGATAAGGATTTTTCTTGAGATTTTCATCAGTCTATTTAGCGCCACCAGAAAAGCAGTTAAATGGGGTCAGAGTTTTTTTTTCGCGTCCTTTGCGAAAATTACTCTGACCCCATTTAACGGGCTACGGAGTACGTATCGTTGCATTCGACGGGTACTTAAACGTTCGCTACTCCGTGGATACATGCCGGGGCTAGCCCGGCAGTGGTCACATTTTTGATGCGCTGGCGTCAGAGCTTTTGCTTGCTTTCATTACCAGCGATATACGGACTCCAAGGCTGGGCGCGGATCGTTGTCTTTGTTTTGTTCACCACATTAAACTGACCGTCAGCCTTGATTTCACCAATCATTACCGGTTTGTGCAGGTGATGATTCGTAGCGTCCATTTCCAATTCATAACCAGACGGGGCTTTGAATTTCTGGCCGGACATGGCGGCGATGACTTTGTCCGTATCCGTGGACTTCGCTTTTTCTACGGCTTGTTTCCACATGTAGATGCCGACATAGGTTGCTTCCATCGGATCGTTGGTGACTACGGTGCTGGCGTTCGGCAGGTTCTTGGCGAGTGCGTAGGCTTTCCATTTCTTGATGAAGGCGGTGTTGACGGGATTTTTCACCGATTCAAAATAATTCCATGCCGCCAGGTGGCCTACCAGCGGCTTGGCATCGACGCCGCGCAGCTCTTCTTCACCGACCGAGAACGCTACTACCGGGACGTCCGTGGCTTTCAGGCCGGCATTGCCCAGTTCTTTGTAGAACGGCACGTTGGAGTCGCCGTTGATGGTCGAGATCACAGCGGTTTTGCCGCCGGCGGAGAATTTCTTGATGTTGGCGACGATGGTTTGGTAATCGGAGTGGCCGAACGGTGTGTAGACTTCGTCGATATCCGTATCCTTCACGCCTTTGCTATGCAGGAAGGCGCGCAGGATCTTGTTGGTGGTGCGCGGATACACGTAATCGGTGCCGAGCAGCACGAAGCGCTTGGCGCCGCCGCCTTCTTTCGACATCAGATATTCAGTCGCCGGGATCGCTTGCTGATTTGGCGCAGCGCCGGTGTAGAAGACGTTTTTCTCCAGCTCTTCACCTTCATATTGCACCGGATAAAACAGCAGGCTGTTGAGTTCCTTGAATACCGGCAGCACCGATTTGCGCGATACCGAAGTCCAGCAGCCGAATACCACCGATACCTTGTCTTGAGAAATCAGCTGGCGCGCCTTCTCGGCAAACAGCGGCCAGTTGGAGGCGGGATCGACCACTACCGGTTCCAGCTTCTTGCCTAATACGCCGCCGTTGGCATTGATCTCTTCGATCGCCATCAGGGCCACATCTTTCAGCGACGTTTCCGAGATGGCCATGGTGCCGGACAAGGAGTGCAGAACACCTACCTTGATGGTGTCCGCAGCAAATGCGGATGGTAGCCATGCGCTGGCGGCAAGTGCGAAAGCACCGAGTGCGGTAGCTTTCAAAAGGGTGCGACGTGACATGAATTTCTCCTGGTGAGCGATAAAAACAGAAACACAAAAATAAGCACGGACTAAGAAAGCAGGTAAGGGGGGCAAATCAGATGCTGGGAATGCGCTGATTGCGTAATAGCTTTAGCAGAATGCATGCCAGTGAAGAGGGCGGCGCGATGCGCCGGTTCCAGGAGGGCTTACTTGAATTTTGAGCAGTGCTGGCGCAAACGAGATTGCCGGCGCCCGAATTTGGTGAGGTGAGATGTTGGCGTTGCTTGAGTGCACCAGTGTGGTGCCGGCTAATGCGATGGCGCGGTGCCGTTGTAAAAATGAACTCGATTAGTGCAAAAATCCGGAGCAACTCAGGTCGCCCCGGATTTTTTCCGCGTCGTCGATTGGACGGCGCGCTTGGTTCAGGGAACGATAGTAGTAAACAAATAGACGGCAAAAATCACCAGATGGACAGTACCTTGCATGACTGTGGTGCGTCCGGTGCCGAGTGACAAAGTGGCGACGATAAACGACAGCAGCAACAGCACGGTGGATTTGATATCCAGGCCCAGCGACAAGGTCCAGCCGGTAGACAGCGAGACGATAGCCACCGCCGGAATGGTCAGGCCGATACTGGCTAGCGCCGAGCCCAGCGCCAGGTTGAGGCTGGTCTGGAGGCGATTGGCGCGCGCTGCATGCACGGCGGCCAAGGCTTCCGGCAGCAGCACTACGGCGGCAATGATGATGCCGACCAGGGTCTTGGGCGCGCCGACGCTTGCCACGGCGGTTTCCAGGGGCGGCGCCAGCGCCTTCGCCAGCAGAACCACCGCGCCCAGGCAAACCAGCAGCAGGGCAGCGCTGATAGCCGCTACCTTGTTCGACGGCGGCGCCGCATGGACATCTTCATCGTTGACCGCTTCCTCCGGCAGGAAGTAGTCGCGGTGGCGCACGGTTTGCACCAGTACGAAGGTGCCGTAGAGTATCAACGAGATGATGGCGATGAACGCCAGCTGGCTAGGACTGTAGAACGGCCCCGCCGCGGTCGAGGTGTAGTTAGGCAGTACCAGTGTCAGCACCGCAATTGCCGCCAGCGTGGCGAGCGAGGCGCTGACGCCCAGCAAGCCGAAGCTTTGTTCCTTATGGCGGCTGGCGCCGACCAGCAGGCAGATGCCGACGATACCGTTGAGAATTATCATGATGGCGGCAAACACCGTATCGCGTGCCAGCCCCGTGGTTTCTTCGCCGCCGGCCAGCATCAGCGATACGATCAGCGCCACTTCAATCAATGTCACCGCCAGCGCCAGCACCAGGGTGCCGTAAGGTTCGCCCACCCGATGCGCCACTACCTCGGCGTGATATACCGCTGCCAGCACGCTGCCGAGCAAGCCGGCCACGAGTAATATTGTATAACTGCTGCCGAGATTAAAACTCGCGCCGCCAAGAAAGAGCCAACCGGCGAGCGGAGTCGCAATGGACCATATGGGGAGTGCCGGGGAAATTTTCATATGCCGATTTGACACGTATCAGACATTTTTGGCAAGTGTTGATTGATTGCCATCCATGCAGGCGAGCATCCAGGACGCGCCAGAATCCCGGCCCGGTCATTTCCAGAGAATGCCGCTCAGGCCTGGCAGGCAGCTGCGCAGTGCGCGTAGATCGCCTGGTACAAGGCGCCGACGCTAGTCTCATCCCGTTTCTTCGCGGAGAGATGCAGGAAGCGGACATTGGCGATTTGCGCCGACAGTGCCGCCATGATGGCGCGCCCTGCAGTGCCTTGAAGATTGTCGATCAGTAGCAGCACCGGCAATTCGGGATTCCTGGTTCGGGCTGCATGAATGCTTGAAATCAGATTCCTGTCTGACCGCCATTGATCTGCTTGTATCGCAAATACGGCCAACTCTGCCGTCGCCAGTGCGTACAGTGAACCCGCGTCTTCCAGCTGCGGCATGCTGATGACGATATCGTGATACTCCATTTTTGCCGACACCAGTTCATTGGCAATGTTCATGGCGGGAATTTCGCGTGTTTCCGCCCCCGATTTGATTGCCGTCGCCAGCCAGCCATCAGTGGCAACCGTCGTCTTGTAGATAAGCAGTACATTGCGGCCGGCGCGCGCCCGGCGCCGCGCGATCGCTGCCGCCATTGAATCGGCAAGGTCGGATGTGGCGGACAGCTCTTGCGATGCGATAGTCAGTATCATGAGAGCGTCATCGCACAAGACCGAGCAGCCTGGATTCGCCGGCGACGGAGAATGCGGACTTCGCAGCTTTCCCGGCAATCGGGATCGCTTTCAGTTTTTCCAGCGCCTTGGCCAGTTTGAGGCGACCCGGCGCGGACATAGGCGTCATTGGCAGGCGCAGTTCGTCCAGCATCTGCCCTTGCATGGCCAGGGCAGCTTTCACGGGGCCGGGATTCGGCTCCGAAAACAGCAGCTGTATCATCGGCAACAGCTGCCTGAACAGGGTCCGCGCCGGGCCGATTTGTCCGGCGCGCACCAGTTCAAACAGATGCACAAACAAGTCCGGCCGTATATGCGCGGCGGCGGAAATGGCGCCATGCCCACCCAGGCAGAGCGTGTTGAACAACAAGGCGTCATCGCCGCACAAGATGTTCAGATCCGTGTGGTTGATCAATTCCATGGTCTGCGCCAGATTGCCGCCGCACTCCTTGACTGCCGCGATATTCGCGTGGCGTTCCAGTGCGATCACGGTGGCGACATCAATATTGACGCCGGTCCTGGCCGGAATGTTGTACAGGATGACCGGACTCTCGGCCGCGTTCGCCACCGCCTCGAAGTGCAAGCGTATGCCTTCTTGCGAGGGGCGCACATAAGACGGCGCCGAGACCAGGAAACCGGCTGGCCGCAGTGCGTTCAGGCGCGCGATTTTTTCCGCGACTACCCGTGTGTCGCTGCCGCTGACGCCCATCACAACGGGGCAACGGTGTTGCACGGCTTCCATCACGCCGCACAACATCCTGTCTTGCTCATGCTCGTTCAATGTCGCCGCTTCGCCGGTAGTGCCGCAGGCCACCAGGCCGTGCACGCCGGCAGCGGACAAGCTCAGGGCTAGTTGCTGCGCACTGTAAAGATCGAGTTTGCCTTGTCGGAAAGGCGTGACGAGGGGAACCCAGATGCCTTCAAAGGTGGACATGATGATGTTTTGTTTTCAGTAGGTGAGTGAAAGTTTCGATGCAGATGGTGACGTTCATGCCGGCGTCAGCGGCGTAATGCGGCCAAATTCTGCCTGCGGCAAGGCCCGCATGATGTTGCCGATGACAGCGTCAACCGAGGTCTTGCTCAGGCACAGCCAGAATTTCATCTTGCTGGCGTGGTCGACCGGCTTGATCCGCATATAGACCATCAGGTCGCCGCAGGTACTGACGATGACGCGCCGCAGCTCAGCCACGGAAGCGGCATCCACCGTGATGCACATCATGAGATCTTTTTGGCTGGGGAGCGTTTGCTTGCGATTGGAGCTTAGCGGGATGGGCAAGGCGGGAGCCTGGGTTTTTTTTGAAACGGCCGCGGGAAGCGAAGAAAAGCGCCATGCCGACGATGCTGAAATTACCTGATTCATAGAGGATGTCTACTGGTCGTTTTGGTGATTACAGATTAGCAGGGGGGGCGTAAAGATTCTCTAAAAAGGGATGACGGGCTTGTAAACATTACGTAAAAACGTCGCGTAAAAATTGCTATGGGCCGGCCTTCGGCAGGCCATACAGGCAAACCAGGCTGGTCAATGCCAGCATCTGTTTGCTGCGGACCAGATGTTTCATTTGCCGGCCGCCAGCCGCCGCCGGTCCAGGGGTTTCAGGTCGGCCTCCATATGGCTGGCCAGATGATCGATGAATACCCGCATTTTGGGCGCCAGATAACGGGTCGGCAGGTATTGTATGAAGGCTGTGCCCTGATAGGCGGCGACGAATTCCCAATCGGTGAGCACGGCTTTTACCAGGCCTTGCTCAAGGGCGTTGCGCACGATGAAATAGGGCAGGCAGCCGATACCCAGATTTTGCAGCACGCCTTCCAGCCGCGCTTCACTGTGATTGACGACATAGCGTCCGCTGACCTTGATGATGGTGGTTTCACCCTGGCGCATGAAGCGCCAGTCGGAATCTCCCGCGGTTTCGCCGAGGTAAAGGCAGCTGTGGCCGCACAGGTCTTGCGGCTGTTTGGGTGTGCCGTGCTGGGCCAGATAGCTGGGGGTAGCGCACAGCACCTGGTCGATCGACATCAGCGGCCGCGCCACCAGGCCGTCGGCTGGCTGGCTGGTGATGCGGATCACCAGGTCGGCATCGTCATTGATCAAGTCGACGTGGCGATCGGTCAGAATAAGTTGCACATCGACTTGCGGATATTTTTCCAGGAAACCTGGTATCAGGGGAGTAACCACCGATTTGCCGAAGGCTTTCGGCATGCCGACCCGCAGCAGGCCCTGCGGCACCGCCACGAATTTATCGGCGACGTCCATCGCCGCCTTGGCCGCGTTCACCATTTCCAGGCAGCGCTGATAAGCCTCGCTGCCGGATTCGCTCAGGCGCAGCTTGCGCGTGGTGCGCTCTAGTAATCTGACCGATAATGCCTGTTCGAGACGCGATACCTGGCGGCTGACAGCCGAGGGCGTCATGCCCAGCTCGAGGGCCGCCGTCGAAAAGCTGCCGGTTTCCACCACCCGCACAAACACCGCCATGTCAGGCATCAGCTTGATATATCGGTTAGCTCCCATTTATTCCCGTCGCGCATAAGTGTTGTTCTGAATTGATAGATTATCGTATTTGCCGGAATAAAACATAATAACTATCGATAACGATGTCTTTATTCGTATTTGTCGAGGTATTCGTCATTATTTTGTCCTTATTAATTCACTCATGCCATCCAGTACCGGAGCGCCTATGATTCAGCCGCTAAAAAGAATACGCAGTATCGACGACCTGAAACTGGTCGCCGGCCAGTGCGAGCATGTCCTGACTTTATTCAGTGGCGGACTGGATAGCACTTACGCCTTGAAATGCCTGGTCGACAGCGGTTGCCGCGTCACGGCGCTGACTGTCGATCTGGGCGAGGGCGTCGACGCCGCGGACCTGCAACAGATCACCTCGCATTTTGGCGCCGAATTGCTGGTGATCGATGGCCGGCAAGCGTTTGCCGAGGATGCCGTGCTGCCGGCGATTCGCGCCAATGCCAAGTATATGGGCATCTATCCGATCAGTTCGTCGCTGTCGCGTCCTATCATCGCCCGCTTCGCGGTTGAAACCGCGTTGCGCCTGGGCTGCAACGCCATCGTCCATACCGCCAATCAGTCGCAGAACACGCTGCGTCGTTTGAATGGCGCGATCGCCCAACTCGGCTATGCCGGTTATTACGGCACGCCATATGAATACACCGCGATTTCGCGCGAAGAGAAAATCGAAGCCTTGCGCGCTGCCGGCCTGCCGCACTTCCAGGCACGCGGCATCAGCGGCGACGCCAATCTGTGGTGCCGTGAATTCGAATCCGGTTCGCTCGATAATCCGGAATCGTTCTGGGTGCCGGAATCGCTGTTTGATTGGACCGCCGCGCTCGATCCGGCGCCTGCCAGCGTAGAAATCTCGCTCAGGTTTGATGCAGGCTGTCCGGTTGCCATCGATGGCGAGGCTTTGCCGTTGCTGGAATTGATCGCGCGTCTTAACCAGCGCGTCGGTGCGTTTGGCATAGGCCGTTATTGCGGCCTGGAACACCTGGAGCAGGGCGAGAAGGTGCTGGAAGTGCGCGAAGCGCCGGCCGCGATGGCTTTGCTGGAAGCGTATCGACACCTGGAAACGGCAGTGCTGGACGCCGAACTGCTGCGCGAAAAACTCAAGATGGAACAGCTGTGGGTGCGCGAAGCGATCGAAGGCCGCTGGTTCACACCGTTGCGCGCAGCGACAGACCGCTTCATCCTCGAAACCGCGCAGCATGTCAGCGGCACTGTCAATTACCGTTTGCGTGCCGGCGCCGCCGATGTCTGCGCGATCCGGGCCGATGCGCCGCTGTACCTGACCGACCGCGATAGCTGGGAAAAAGAAATTGCCGCGCAACGTTCCAGCCGTCACTTGTCGTTGTCTTCCCATTCTGTATTGGACGCGAGCAAGCTGCTGGCCGAGGAAAATTAAATGGAAATCGAGGCCTCGGCGCCAATCAAGATTGCGCCGCTCATCATTAATCATCTCAGCGGCGAGCTGCGCAGCCGGCTGTTCACCGTGCTCCCCGGCCGCGCCGTGCAAGCTGCCTGCGATGTCGATCTTGCGGCCTGGAACCAGTTCGCGGCTTGCTGGAACAACCTGCCGCAAGATAAATACATGGGCGACAACGGCAGTTATCGATTCCGCCGTTACGGTGCATTCGAGCTGGACGCGGCCGACGGCGTGCTGCAGCAACTGCCGCATGGACCTTACGTACAGCCGAGCTACATCAATAAACTCAATGGTGACGTCGCGCGTCATTTCGAGCCGCTGGAGCGGCACTTTGTCGATAACCCTTTCCTGTCCGGCTTGCTGCTGTCTCTGGCGCTGGTGTTTGACCAGGTCGAGGGCGGCAGCGGCAAATGGGATATCCGCCTGCATCCTTACCGGATACGCGCCAGTTCCCATGCGCCCGGCAATCCGACGCCGGAAGGATTGCATCGCGACGGCGTCGATTACATCGTCACCATGATGGTGCGCCGTCACAACGTGGCCGGCGGTGAAACCTATATTACCGATGTTGCCGGCAAACTGATGTGCCGTTATACCTTGACCGATCCTATGGACTTGGTGCTGGCTGACGATGCCCGCACCATGCACGGGGTGACCAAGGTGTTGCCGTTTGAAGAAAAACGCGAGGCATTCAGAGATGTACTGGTGATTGCCTACACCAGAATATCCTAGCGCAACAGGCCTGACCAATATCCTCGGTGCTCCCGCCGTTTGTTCCGCTCAGCCTCCACCTAAGCGGAACGTTTTTTTCTTAACTGATAGCGCTGTTAGCGCTATCTGGAGTAAAGCGAAGTGACAAATTTATCTGCCGGCGATTCTGCCAAATCCTCTGCCAATTCTTCCGCCAAAGGCCTCTGGATCGCCGATTTGCTGTTATTGCTGGTCGCGATAGTGTGGGGTACCAGCTATGGTGTGGCCAAGGATGCGTTGGTGTTTTACCCGGTACTGGGTTTTGTGGCGATTCGGTTTTGCATGACTTTCGTATTGTTGCTACCTAGTTTGCGTCAACTGGCCAGGCCGGAAGGCAGGGCCGCGTTGCGGGCGGGATTGCCGCTGGGTCTGATTCTGCTTGCCATCTTCATTTGCGAGACCTTCGGCGTGGCCTTGACCCAGGCCTCGAATGCCGCTTTCCTGATCAGCCTGTGCGTGGTCTTTACCCCGTTCGTGGAGTGGCTGGTGATGGCGCAGCGCCCTAAGGCCAGCGCGTTCGTGGTGGCTTTCATCTCGCTCTTCGGCACCTGGCTGCTGACCATTGGCAGCGATCTGACTTTCAATCCGGGAGACGGCCTGATGCTGGCGGCGGCCTTGATGCGCGCCTTCATGATGGTCATGACCAAGCGCCTGACGGTCAATAAAAACATGTCCAACCTGACCTTGACCGCGGTGCAGTCCGGGGTGGTGGGGTTTGGCTGTTTGCTGGTTGCCGGCTTGTTCATGCAGGGCGGCCTGCCGCCCCTGCCCAGCGAACCCAGCTTCTGGGTGAGTACGGTTTACCTGGTGTTGTTTTGCACGATATTTGCTTTTTTTGCACAGAACTATGGCGTCCGGCGCAGCAACCCCACCCGGGTTTCTCTGTTGATGGGAAGCGAGCCGGTTTTCGGTGCGCTATTCGCTTCTTTTTGGCTGGGCGAAAAACTCGGTACGCTGTCCTGGATCGGCGGCGCGCTGATTGTCGGCGCAACTTTGTGGGCGACCTTGCCGCGTTCGGTGTTTAATTTTGCCGCGTTTTTTTCGACGCGCAGTATCAAGCAGGAAAGTGCGCCTGTCATCGGCATCGGCGCCGATTCGAATCAGTAAGCATGCAGGTTTTATCGATAGCGCAGTGCGGGCGGCGTCGTCTTTCATCTGTTCTATTTGGCGACGATGAGGCGGCAGTGAATGTGTTGACGGGATGGTGCCTGCGTACGGAGAACCTGACATGAATAAAACGAATTTAGCCTGGATTGCTGCAGCGCTTGCTTTGGGCGCCGGCGGCATATACGCCGCTTGCTCGGCCGACGATTCGATAGCGCAAGCCAAGACACGGAATGTGCTTGCGGCGCAGGACGGCAGCATCTTTTTATCCAGCCCGATGGCGACCAGTTCTGCCACATCGGCGATTTCATCACCGGCGTCGTCGAGCAAAGTGCAAGATGCTGTCAATATCAATCCGTTCGGAAAATAGCCACCGCAGGTTCAACTGCTTTGAACCGGCCAGGCAATGAAAGAAGAATCAGCAATGACCGCATATCTGCAGCGACAAGACCGGCTGGCGCTGGTGACCCGGGCCACGGCAAACGTTACCGGCAAACGATTCTGTTCACATCATCAGGGCGAAGTTGCCGTCGCGGATGGCGATTTCGTGTTGCGCAACAAATCCAGGCGCTGGATCTGTTTTCGCTGCCAGGAGCGCAGCCAGCTGCGCCGCGATGCAATTGAAAAAGGGTCGGATAATCGACTTTAGCGAAACGCCGCGAGCGGATCGTAATGCGATTCCAGGCTGCTATCCTGATTTTTGCCGGCGGCTCCCTTCTTGTTAAAGTTGACCGAGGTGACACGCCATTCGCCGCGCTGCAGCTGCCAGCCGTGTATGACTTTTTGCCAGCCGGGTTTCAGGTAAAGCTGGTTGCTCCGCTCCAGCTCCCAATGACCGGCTTCCCATACATACCAGCCGCCTACATAATTCCAGAATCCAGGGCTCCAGACCAGGCCGGCGCGCGGACTGGGTTCAAATTCATCTTTCGGCGCCGGCGGCGCATTTCTGAGCGTTACATTGCTTACGACCTGGATTTTTTGCGGCGGATGGATAAAAGCTGAAAATCGGCCGGCAATGATTGCTGCGATGCTGAGAGGATATTTCAATTTGCGCTCCTGAATGGGTTCAGTGCTATCGATTGTACGAAGCGAAGCCGGCAAAATTGTGTCCCGTGCATTTGCTTACACTTTTCACATTTGTCTTACAGCCTAGTTGCGCTATATCGGCCAGGTGCCAAGCGCCGCCACGGTGGAATTCTCCTATGGAACATCGTGGTTTAATAAGGTTTCCGGCAGGGTCGCGCCAACAGAAAAAATATTGCTAATAAATCAATGCAACATGTTTTTGCACAGCCGGAGTAGTGGATTTCGAGGATTGCAAGCGCAAAATATTGTCTGTTTGTTTCACAGTGTGTCGGCAGCGCTTGGGCTATATTACTGAAACCTTACTGAATCGAAGCGCCGCCAATTTCAAAACAAGGAGACGTCATGGCACTGAGCCGCCGCGTAACATTTTTCCATTCGCCGAATACGCGTTCCACGGGCGCCCGCATCCTGCTCGAAGAACTGGGAGCCGACTACGAGCTGCATGCCCTCAACCTGAAAGCAGGAGAGCAGCGCGGGCAGGCATATCTGGCGATCAATCCCATGGGTAAAGTGCCTGCGGTACGGCACGGCGAGGCGTTGATCACCGAGCAGGTCGCGGTCTTCCTGTACCTGGCCGATTTGTATCAGGACGCCGGATTGGCGCCGGCCCTGGGCGATCCGCTGCGCGGCCCGTATCTGCGCTGGATGGTGTACTACGGCTCTTGCTTCGAGCCGGCCGTGGTCGACCGTGCGCAAAAGCATCCGCCTGCGGCGCCATCGACCTGTCCCTATGGCGATTTCGAGACCATGCTGAAGACCTTGACCGATCAGCTTGAGAAGGGACCGTATATCCTGGGAGAGAAATTCAGCGCCGCCGATATTTTATGGGGCACGGCATTAAAGTGGACTACGGGTTTCCAGCTGGTGCCGATGTCGCCGGTGATCCAGGCCTACATCGACAGGATCAATGCCCGGCCGGCAGTGCGGCGCGTCGCCGCGCTTGAGGCTGAACTGGCCGCACAGCAAGCAAAACAGCTTGAATCAAAAGCGTGAAAAGCGAATCGCGCTTATAGCGCTTGCTATCCCGCTGAAACAGGGATTGCCTGTTCCACCCAAAAATTTTAAGAAAACGGAGTTTGCCTTGAATATTGTCACCAGCCTGCTGATTGCTTTGGTCGCCTTATTGCACGTTTATTTTCTGGTTCTCGAAATGTTCTTGTGGGATAAACCTTTCGGCATCAAGACTTTCAGGCTTACGCCGGAATTCGCCGCCGCCTCGAAAGCGCTGGCCGCCAATCAGGGTTTGTATAACGGCTTCCTGGCTGCAGGCCTGGCTTGGGGCCTGTGCATGGGGGCGCCAGGGTTTGCAATCAAGGTCTTTTTCCTGGCATGCGTGATCGTTGCCGGCATCTTCGGCGCAGTTACCGTCAGCCGCAAGATCCTGTACATTCAAGCCGTGCCGGCAGCCGTCGCGCTGGCTCTGCTGGCGGTCAGCCGATAACGCTGCTTTTACCCGGGAATTATTGACGCTCCAGGCGTGTCGCCAGCACGGCGGCACGCAATGCGTGCAGTGCACTTTGCAGTACTGCGGAAATATCCGGATGCCGGACTATCTCATCTTCGCCGAGATGCGAACCGAGGATGGGTACCGTGACCGACGCTGCATCGACAATCCGAGCCGACATCATCGTCACGATTTCTGTTAAAGAGGCGTGAGCGTGCACCGCCCTTGGCGAGGCGTTCAGCAATGCCACCGGCTTGAGAACAAAAGCCTCGCAACCCACCATCCAGTCGAGCGCGTTCTTCATGACGCCAGTGATGCCGTGCGCATACTCCGGGCTGGCGATCAGCAAGGCGTCGGCGGCAACGATCTGAGTACGCAAGTCCGCTACGGCAGCCGGGTCGCTGGCTTCGATATCGGGATTGAACAACGGTAAATCGCCCAGGCCGCGGTACAGCGTTACGCTGACGCCGGCCGGCGCCAGACGCGCCATGGCACGGAGCAGGGCAGAGTTATGAGAGGCCGCGCGTAGGCTGCCCGAGATTGCGAGGAATTTCATGGTGCCCAGGGAAATGTGCAAGGGCGTCCATTATGCCGGCATGCATGATGAATTGCTGCCGGCCAAGGATTTTCTTGTCTATTTCGCGGGAGCAGCTTGTGTTGCCGGGTCGGCAGCGTGCTCTGCAGCAGCCTGGTCAGCGGCTTTCTTGTTAGCCAGGTGGCGTCCCGCGACACAACCGCCAACCGCGCCGATCACCGCGTGATGGCCAGCGTAATGGCCGGCTACCGCGCCCACCGCAGCACCCTTCAGGCAACCCTTGGCGCTGGCGCCGCCGGCCGTACCAGCCAGTGCCAGCGCGCATAAGGTTACTGCTAGGATTTTCGAGTTCATGGTTTTTCCTTTGAGAGATGAAGAGGCCTGTGGCGGATCATACCGATCATTAACGCACTGGGCTGGGCAAGCGGTTGACAAGGCCTGACGGAAAGACGCTGGCGACGTAATTGTTCACCTTTCAAATGGATAGATCAAGTGCCGAATCCGGCCGAGCCGATCTGGCAGATGCCTTGGCAAGTGGTTTGTGCACCGACGTATCAGGGATGGACAGGACCGCTGTACACGCCAAATTAAATGCTGAAATTGTCGATTTCTTTGACCGAAAATTGCCCAAACCGGACTGAGCGAGCTTTCGCAGCGCATCTTTTACTCGTTCCGACGCTTCCGGTTATAGAATTGAAGTTTTCACGAACGGATACTTCAATGCCAAGCTCCACCCATATCGGCGCTGCAGCCGCCATTCAAAGCCTCACTACCTGGACTGCGGTGGATGGCCGCGACGCGATTCAAAAGACTTTCAAGTTTGCCGATTTCAATGCCGCCTTTGGTTTCATGACCCAGGTGGCCTTGCTGGCAGAAAAAATGGACCATCATCCGGAGTGGTCGAATGTCTATAATCGCGTGGCGGTGGTGCTGACTACCCATGATGCGAACGGCGTCACCGACCTTGATGTACATCTGGCGCAATTCATGGACCGTCACGCCGGCGCTGCCGTCAAAAATTGAGTCAAAAATTGAATGAGCATGCGAAGCCGCCCGGGACCGGCATGACAGATGGCGCAGCTCCGGCCGTCGTGTTGATTACCGGCGCCGCCAAGCGGGTCGGGCGCGTGATTGCCGAACGGTTTGCGCAAGCGGGTTATGCTGTGGTGGTGCATTACGGCAGCTCGCAACAGGAGGCGCTGGATACGGTGCAGGCGATCGAAGCCGGGGGCGGCATTGCCGTCGCCCAGCAAGCGGACCTGCAGTCGCCGGATCAACTGACGGCAATGATGGCCGCCATCTATGCCAGGTTCGGCCGGCTGGATGTACTGGTCAATTGCGCTGCGATTTTTTTCCCGGATACGCTGGCCGATTTTGCGCTGGAAGATCTGGAGCGCTCGTGGCAGGTGAATTGCCGCGCGCCGCTGCTGCTGACCCAGGCGTTTCACCAGCATGCCAGGGAACGCTCGCAGCAGGGAGTGGTGATCAACGTGGTGGACCAGAAGGTGCACGCCAATTTTCATCCCGAGGATTTCAGTTACACCGTGGCTAAAGCTGCGTTGGGGAACCTGACCGCGATGCTGGCCATGTCGGCCGCGCCGGTGCTGCGCGTCAATGCGCTGTACCCCGGTTTGATGACGACCAGCGGCGATCAGAGCCAGGCCGATTTCGAATATTCTTCGGTTCGCTCAACACCGCTCGGTTACATCGCCCCGATTACGGAAATAGCCGACGCCATATTGTTGCTGACCAGGCCATCTTTTAACGGCGCTGAATTTGTCGTGGATGCGGGACAAAACCTGGTGCGGGTAGAGCGCGACGTGATTAATTTATATCGGGCTCCATAAGAAGTTTGACTAGATTTTAAGTTGATTTGTAAGGAAATCGCCGGCAGCGCGACCAAGCACCATGGAACACGATCAGCCAGGAGACTCAAGTGCAAATCCTTAATAATGTGACAAACAAGCTCGCGCTGACTGCGCTTGCACTCGGTATTTCTTCCCTTGCCCAGGCGCAGGACTATACGGCGCAAAGTCCGGCCTACCGGGTGGCGCTGGTCGAACTGTATTCCAGCGAGGGCTGCAATAGTTGTCCGCCGGCCGACCAATGGCTGGCCAGGCTTGGCGCCCAAGCCAGGCCGGACAAGGTTGTGCCACTCGCCCTGCATGTCGATTATTGGGATAATCTCGGCTGGAAGGATAGTTTCGGCGATCACCGCTTTACCGTGCGGCAGCAGGAATTGGCGGCATTTACCAAAAACCGCGTGGTGTATACGCCGGAAATATTTGTTGGCGGCCGCGAATTACGGCACTGGAGTGCGAAAAGCGACTTTGACGCTGCGGCCGGAAAAATTGCAGAGCAACCGTCGCCGGCCGACATTGCCATCAAATTGACAGGTACGGCAGCGCGCACGTTTGCTTTGTCGGCCAAGGTCAAGTTGCGGCAGCCCTCCAAGGATGGGCACAATGCTTACATTGCCGTCTACGAAAACCAGCTGGTATCCAACATTGCGGCGGGTGAGAACGGTGGCGTGACACTGCATCACGACTATGTTGTGCGGCGTTGGCTGGGCCCGTTTGCGCTGAAAGACGGCGCGGTGCAGATCAATCAAAAAATCGCGCTTGACGGCATCGGCGCCGACGTTCGCGCGGATCGTTTCGGCATTGTTGCCTTCGTCCAGAATGCGAGCAGTGGCGAAGTGTTGCAGGTGGCAAGGCTGGCGCTTGATCACTGATTGCACCGTTGAAGGGTGACAAAAAACCTGGTTCAGGAAATTGCCAGCGCGGCCTCCACCGCCAGCCCGATTTCCAGGATCTTCCTATCGTTGCCGCCTGCACCAGCCAGCATCAATCCGACCGGCGCCTCGCCAGCGGCATGGCAGGGCAGCGACAGCGCACAGCCATCGAGAAAATTGATCACGGACGGATTGCGCAAGATCAGGCCGTTGGCAGCGTAATACGCGTCGTCGCTGGCTTCCAGGGCGGCGATGGCAGGCGCCACGACCGGCACGGTTGGCATCAGCAGCGCATCGTAGCCGGAGATCCTGCGTTCGACGGCCGCTATCCATTGCTTGCGTGACGCGAACAGGTCGATCAGGTCGGCCGCGCTGATATCCTTGCCGCGCAAGATGCGTGAAATCACGCGTGGATCGTAGGCGGCGGCGCGCTCGGCAATCAGCGTCCGATGCCAGGCATAGGCTTCGGCGCCGGAAAATCCGCCTTTCGCATTGATTGCAGCCAGTGCGGCAAATTCGGGTATCTCGATTTCTTCAATCAGCGCGCCGGCTGCCTGCAGTCGCCGCCGTGCGTTGGCGAATGCTGCTGCTACTTGACTGTCAACTCCGTCCAGCACCAGCGTGGTCGGCAGCGCAAGACGCAAACCATGCAGGGAAAATGGCGTCAGCTCTGGCGCCGGTTCGCCGGCCAGGATTGCATCGAGGGTGGCGCAGCAGGCGACGCTGTTAGCGATAGGGCCAATCGAATCCAATTGCGTCGACAGCGGCAATACTCCCTGCAACGAAACCCGGCGCGCAGTCGGCTTGAAACCGGTCAGTCCGCACAGTGCGGCCGGAATCCGCACCGAGCCGCCGGTATCGGAACCGATGGCGGCGACCGCCATGGCGTCGCTGACCGAGACTGCGGCGCCGGACGAGGAGCCGCCCGGGATGCGGCCGTTGGCTCTGTCCCAGGGATTGCGCGGGGTGCCGTAATGGGGATTGATGCCGAGGCCGGAATAGGCAAATTCGGTCATGTTAGTGCGGCCGACGATGACTGCGCCGGCTGCCGTCAGGCGCTGCACCACCAGTGCGCTGGCGGCGGCCGGCGCTGCATCGCGCAAGGCCACCGAGCCGGCGCGCGTGGTGCTGCCGGCGACATCGAACAAATCCTTGACCGAAATCGGCAAGCCGTCTATCGGCGAGCGTACCTGGCCGCTGGCGCGTAGCAGATCGGATGCTTGCGCCGCGGCACGCGCTGCCGTGGCATAAATTTCGGTGAACACCCGGCTGCCTTCGCCGGACGGTGCGAGCGCCCGTTCGAGTGCCGCTTCGGTGAGAGCCGCCGAACTGACGCTATTCTTGCGCAAGGCTTCAGACAGGGTGTGCAGGGTAGGGGGGGGCGTGGTAGTCATGCGGCCTCGGGAAATGAATGAAATCTGATATCTGAAATCTGGCTTAGGCAACTTCCGGCAATACTTCAACCTGGTAATGATGGCGCAAGCTGCGTTGCCGGCGCGGATCGAACAGTTCCATTGTAAATGACTGCGCCGGACGGATGCCGCCGATTGCGGCGACGGTGCCGCAGGTCATGCCGCTGCCCGCAGGCAGCATGCCGCCGCCGGTGTAGCCGGCGATCAGATCCTGCGGGGTGCGCAGCGACGCCAGCGGGCCTTCCTGATACAGCAGCTGTTCACCGTTTTCTTCGATGTAGGAACGGATTACCAGTTCGTCCCAATAGTCGGCTACCTCGGCCAGACGCCAGGCGCCGGTGGCGACCGGTTTCACGCATGCCTGTTTCGACAGCGCTACGCTATGCGCCTCCAGCTTGCGGTCGGTGTGGTCGGAAGCGATGCTGACGTACAGTTCGCCGTCCACGGCGAAGACAAAGGTTTCCACTTCGCCCGATGAATCGGGGCCGACTACCTGCACCTGCCGCGCCTGGGTCAGCTGGTTGCTGGCGATGCGGTAATACAAGGGGACGGCGCTCGGACGCGAGATGCCGAGTGCGGCGAGTTCTTCGATGTGGTGTTCGATGGCGGCGTGGTCGCGCCCGGCCCAGCCGGCTACGATCAGGGTGTGGATGTCGGTGTCGAGCCGGCGCGGGCCTTGTTTGGTATCGATTTGAAAGGAGATGTGCATGATGATTCCAGCTATACGGAGGCGACCGGCCTGGGGTTTAAGCCAGGCCGCGCGGGTTTAGAATGAATGAAGAACGAGGAATGAGAAACGGGTTTGTAACTACCGCACTTTTTTGATGAACAGCAAAACCAATATCGTCGCGCAGAACTCCAGCGCCGCTACGAAATAGAGGCCGGAAGCCACGCTGCCGGTGGTGGTTTTCAGCGAGCCGATCAGATACGGAGCAGCGAAGCCGGCCAGGTTGCCGATCGAATTGATCAGCGCAATACCGCCGGCGGCTGCGGTGCCGGTCAGGAAGGCGGCGGGAATCGACCAGAACACCGGGAATGCAGCCAGGATCCCGATCGCAGCCAGTGTCAGCGCACACAGCGCCAGCACTGCATTGCCGATGAAGAATCCGGTCAGTATCAGGCCGATGCTGGCCACCAGTGTCGCCAGTGCGCAGTGCAGGCGACGTTCGCCGCTGCGGTCAGAGTGAATGCCGTTCCAGATCATGGCGATGGTGCCGGCAAGGAAGGGGATGGCCGAGATCAGGCCGATCTGCAGGTTGCCGACGATGCCGATTTCCTTGATGATGGATGGCGACCAGAACGCAATCGTGGCATTGCCGCTGACCACGCAGAAATACACCGCAGCGCAAATCCAGACCCGGTAATTGCGGCAAGCGTCGCGCAGCGAAGCATGCTTATGATCGTGGTTTTCGGCAGCCAATGCGCGGGTTACTGCTTGCTGCTCTGTCTGGCTCAGCCATTTGGCGTTGAGCGGTTTTTCCGGCAGGTAAAGCAGCACCAGGATGCCGGCCAGGACCGACGGCATGCCTTCCAGCAGGAACAGCCATTGCCAGTTGGCGAAATGGCCGACGCCATCCATGCGGCTCATGATGAAACCGGCAATCGGTCCGCCCACTACGCCGGCGATTGCGAACGAGGTCATGAACAAGCCGTTGACGCGAGCCCGCCGTGCGGCCGGGAACCAGTAGGTCAGGTAGAGCACCACGCCGGGGAAAAAGCCGGCTTCGAACACGCCCAGGAAGAAGCGGATGATATAAAACGTGGCCGGTGTTTTAACGTACACCATCGCCATCGAGGTCAGGCCCCAGAGGATGGTGATGCGGGCCAGGGTTTTGCGGGCGCCGATTTTCTCCAGCAGCAGGTTGCTCGGTACTTCAAACAGGAAGTAGCCGATGAAAAAGATGCCGGCGCCGAGACCGTAGATGGCTTCGCTGAATTGCAGGTCCTGCAACATTTGCAGCTTGGCAAAGCCGACATTGACCCGGTCTATCCAGGCCAGCACGAACAGGAATACCAGGAAAGGAATCAGGCGCCAGGCGATTTTCCTGTAGGTATCTTGCAGCGCAATCGCCGCATTATTGATGTTGTTGCTCATTTGATGTCACCCGAAAATGGATTTGCTCCGCAGCGGTTGGCGAAGGATGGCGCGGCATTTCTTTGACGACCGTCACCGGCGGCCAAAGTCATTGCTGACAGTCTTGGCTACCGGATGAATCGAGTATGCGCAGTCGATCAGCCGCTGTCCAACAAGAAATTGTCAGCGCGAATGAATGGAAAATCTTATGAGCAAAAGTGGGGCGTTTGGGAGAGATGCGCGCGCACTTGCTGCCGTGCCGGCTTAGACCGGCGGAAAGGGCAGTTCCAGCGGGCCGGACGGCAGCCTGGCGATTTCAGGTCCCCAATTCAGTGCGAATTCGGAGGTGGTTTCCTGGGCGATGCTGGCAATCGTTTCGGTCAGGGCATTTTCCGGATCGTTGCGAAATGAGGCCATCAGCAACAACGCCGGAAAATCGGCGTCGACCCGCAGCAGCTGCAGGCTGCCGTCGTTGAGCTCGCGCTGGATGATCGCCGGCGGCACCGCGGCGACGCCGAAGCCATCGCTGACCAGCCGTATCATGGTCGCCACCGAAGTAATGCAATTGATGTGCAGCGAGCCGCGTTCGCTGTTGGAAAACAGTTGCTCGATGATGGTATGCGGCCCGGAATTGCGGGCAAAGCTGACCAGCGGGAAGGCCGCCAGATCGGACAGGCTCAGGGTTTCGTTGCCGATCTCCAGCTTGCTGCTGCCAACCCAGCGCATCGGCAGTTCGCACAGCTTGAGATTGCGGATATTCGGCGCGATCACCGGTTCCGCCTGCAGCACCAGATCGAGGTCGCCCTTGCTGAACTGCTCGCGCAAGTGAATGGTGGTGTCGCTGGCGATTTCGATTTCCAGTTGCGGAAACAGTTTGTGGATACGGCCGATCAAATCCGGGAACCAGCTATGCACGATCGATTCGATCACGCCTATCCGCAGCACGCCCGAATAGTTGTCGCGGGCCGACATGCCTTCCTTCATTTCGCGCATCAGCTTGACGATGCGTTCGGCATACCCCAGCGCCTTGCTGCCATCGGTGGTTAATGCGACTTCGCGCGCGCCGCGGTCGAACAGGCGCACGCCGAAATCCTGCTCCAGCGTGGCGATGCGGCTAGATACCGCGGCCTGGGTGGTGTGCAGTTTTTCCGCCGTCAGCCGGAAATTCTTCAATTTCGCCAGCCAGACGAAGGTTTCGAGGAAGCGGATGTTCATCGGCGCTGTCGAGAGTCGATCATGGGTAGGAATTCAGTGTAGCGCATTGCCGTTGCTGCAGGTGTTTGCTAATACTTCTTGCTCACTCGCCCGGCAACTTGCCTTCGTCGGTCAGCGTAATGAAACGCCGCAGCAGCGTGCGCAAGGCGATGGTATCGACTGCGCCCAGGTTGCTCAGCAATGCGAGCTCGGTTTGCTTGCCGGCATCGGCAATTTCTTGCGCCAGGTCGTGGCCGATGGCGGTCAGGTAAAACTGGCCGCGTTCATTGCGTTCGCCCTGATCCACCACCACTTGCAACAAGCCGCGCGCCGTCATGTCGTCCAGGACATTGAGCAGCGGCGTATGGCCGGCATGGACAAACAGGCGGTTCAACTCTGCCAGGCTGCGGCCGTTACGTGCGGCCAGCGTGTTCAGCACGAAAAATTCGGCATCGTTCAAGCCTTTCAGAGCGCCGAATTCGCGCAGCTTGCCATATAAATGGAAATAGGCGCTGCCGAGCAGGTAGCTCATCGAATTTTCATCGAAGCTGCCGGAAGCGGAAGTCGCCTTGATCAAGGCTTCTGCTTCATCGGCCAGTTCCTTGCGGGTGGCGATAGCGTAATTGCCGCGCTGGTAAACCAAGGGGGCGATGTCGGAATGCTCAAAATGCATGACTTCGCCGACCATGATGATATGGTCGCCGCCGTCGTAGCGATAGGCGGTTTTGCATTGCATGCGGGTAGTGCAGCCGTCCAGCAGCGGCGCGCCGCCCAAACCGGTTTCGAGATCGAGGCCGGCGAATTTGTCGTGCGCGCGCTTGCTGAAATGGGTGGCCAGCTGGTCCTGGTCATGCGACAGGATATGCACCGCCCAATATTCGGCGGCTTCGAAAGCCGCCAGGCTGTTCGACGATTTTGACAAGCTCCACAATACCAGCGGCGGATCGAGCGAGACCGAATTAAAGCTGTTGGCGGTGACGCCAACCAGCTTGCCGTCGGACGAGCAAGCGGTAACGATGGTGACGCCGGTGGTGAAGGTACCCAGTGCATTGCGGAATTCGCGCTGGTCGAACGGAGAGGACGGCTGGTGTGCTGTGGACATCTGCATTGCTTTCTAACAAATACTTTTTGGCATCATGTTATCAGGCTCTGAGGCGGAGCGAGGGGATTGTTTATGTAGATGCTTATGTAAGCCGGCTATCAGCGCATGCTACGATAACAATCTATCAAGCCTTGTTCTCCCCATTTTTGAAAAGATCATCCGATGTGGATAGATACCCACTGTCATCTCGACGCCGCCGAATTTGCCGGCGAACAGACGCTGGTCGCGGCGGCGGCGCAGCAGCAGGACGTCAGCTGGATTGTGATCCCGGCAGTGGCGCGCGCCAATTTCGCTACGGTTGCCGCACTGGCTGCGCAACTGCCTAATTGTACCTATGCGCTGGGCATACATCCCTTGTATGTGCCGCAAGCCGAGGAAGCCGATTTGCTGGCATTGCGCAATACGATCGCTGCGGCGTTGGCAGACCCGCGCTTTGTCGCGATCGGCGAAATCGGCCTCGATTTTTTTGTCCCCGGCATGGAAAGCGGCCCTCTGCGTGACAAGCAGGAGCATTTTTACGTCGAACAGCTGAAACTGGCGCGTGAATTCGATTTGCCGGTCTTGCTGCATGTGCGCCGCTCGCAAGATATTCTTCTCAAGCATTTGCGCCGGATCAAAGTGCAGGGCGGCATTGCCCATGCATTCAACGGCAGTTTCCAGCAAGCCGAGGCTTTCATCGGCTTGGGCTTCCGGCTCGGTTTTGGCGGCGCGATGACATTTACGCGTGCGCTGCAAATCCGGCGGCTGGCGGCCGAATTGCCATTGGACGCGCTGGTGCTGGAGACCGATGCGCCCGACATGGCGCCTGCCTGGCTCCATCCCGACATCAACCAGCCGCAACAGATTCCCCGTATCGGCGCAGTGCTGGCCGAGCTGCGCGGAATGGCCGTACCGGAACTTGCGCAGGCAACTGCCGCCAACGCCCGCGCTGCATTGCCGCGTCTGGCGGCTCTGGCTTAAGTAACGCAAGGCGGCCGGTTTGCGCAGCGCCGTCATCGGCTTCGTGCTTGGCGTTGCTTTTTTGCAAACAAGAGCGTCATTGCCAGCCGTCTGGCAATTGTGCGGCTTGCTGCTGCTGGCGCTATTGCCGGCCGTGGCGGCTTACAAAATCCCTGATCCATGTCTCAAATATGCATGTTTCAAATCAGCCGCGAACATGCTGGCCGGCGCCTTGTTCGGTATGGCCTGGGCGGCACTGTTTGCCCAATACTATCTGCGGCATGAATTGCCGGCGGCATGGGAAGGGCGCGACATCACCGTGATTGGCACGATTGACAGCTTGCCGTCGCATTCCGAGTCAGGTGCCCGCTTTATTTTTGCTGTGGAGAAAGTTCTGGATCAGGACGGCGTTTCACCGATCGTTCCAAAACGCCTGGCGCTGTTCTGGGACCAGACCGCGGGTCAGGCGCTGCCGGTTCAAGTTCAGCCTGGCGCGCGCTGGCAACTGAGCGTGCGCTTGAAGCGTCCGCACGGCAATGCGAATCCGCATGGCTTCGACTATGAAGCCTGGCTGCTGGAGCGCAATCTGCGCGCCACCGGCTACGTGCGTTCTGATCAGAAACCGGAATTACAGAACCGGCAGCTGCAGGCGTTCGTATTCAGCCCGGGTAACCTGATTGAAGTGCTGCGCAGCCGCCTGCGCGAACGGATCTTACAAGCCTTGCCCGAGCATCGTTATGCCGGCGTGCTGGTGGCGCTGGCGGTCGGCGACCAGAATGCCATCGATCAATCCGACTGGGAAGTGTTCAATCGCACCGGCATCAGCCACCTGGTCGCTATTTCCGGTCTGCATATCACGATGATTGCCGGCATGTTCGCGGCAATCATGGCGGCGTTGTGGCGCCGCTCCTTCTTCACCAAAGCAGCCTTGCCCTTGCTGCTGCCGGCGCAAAAGGTCGCCGCATTGAGCGGGGCGCTGGCGGCTCTGTGCTACGTACTGCTGGCGGGATTCGGCATACCCGCGCAACGCACCTTGTACATGCTGCTGACTGTCGCGCTGGCTTTGTGGAGCGGGCGCATCACCAGCGTTTCGCATGTGTTGTGCGCAGCGCTGGCGGTGGTCTTGCTGGTCGATCCCTGGGCCTTGCTATGGCCCGGATTCTGGCTGTCGTTCTGCGCCGTCGGCGTGATCCTGTACGCCAGCGTCGGCCGTAGCCTGGCCGTGGCTGCAGAAGGAAAATCACGCGTCGCGCGCTCCCTGGGCGTATTGAAAATGGCCGGCGCGACCCAATACGCGGTGACCATCGGCTTGCTGCCGTTGACGGCGTTATTGTTTGGCCAGGTGTCGTTGATCGGCCCGCTTGCCAACGCCTTGGCGATTCCGCTGGTCGGACAGGTGGTTACGCCGCTGACGCTGTTTGCCAGCGTGTTGCCGGCGCCGCTGTCGACCTGGCTGTGGCGTGGCGCGCATGCGCTGATTGAGCAGCTGGCAGTGTTCCTGAACTGGTTAAGCGCCTTGCCGTTTGCCGTATGGCAAGCGGCGTTGCCGCAGGCATGGACTTTCGGATTGGCGCTGCTGGCAACCATATGGTTGCTGGCGCCGCGCGGCTGGCCGCTGCGCTGGCTGGCGCTGGCCGGCTGGCTGCCATTGCTGCTGGATAACGGCAGTCGTCCCGGCGCCGGTGAAATGTGGGTCACGGCGCTGGATGTCGGCCAAGGAATGGCGGTATTGATAGAAACCGCCGATCACCGTTTGTTGTACGACAGCGGTCCCGCTTATTCGCCCGAATCGGATGCCGGCAGCCGGGTCATTATTCCTTACCTGAGGGCGCGCGGCATCACCGGGCTGGACGCGCTGGTGGTGTCGCATAACCACGATGATCATTCCGGCGGCGCGTTGTCGATCATGAATAGCGTCAAGGTGAACGCCGTGTATTCATCGCTGCCGCTGGAGCACCCGATTGTCAGGGCTGCAGCAGATCACCGGCGTTGCCTTGACGGGCAAGACTGGCAGTGGGGAGGCATGAAATTTAACATGCTGTATCCGGATCTCGATCACTATTCGGCACGCGAAGCGGCGCTGGCCGCGTCGAGAAAACACGATGCGCGCAATTCGCACAATCCAAATACGGACAGCTGCACGCTCAAGATCACTTATGGGGAGCACGCCATTCTATTGCCGGGAGATGTGGAAACGGCACAGGAAATGAAACTGATTGCCAGTCATGCCGGACAGCTGAAGGCCGATGTGTTGTTAGCACCTCATCACGGCAGCGGTACTTCGTCTACCGCTGCTTTCTTGGCGGAAGTCGATCCGCAAATCGCCATGTTCCAGGTCGGCTATCGCAACCGCTTCCGCCACCCGCAGCGGCAAGTGCTGGAGCGTTACCAGGCTCTGGGCATTGAGACCTTACGCAATGACCAGGACGGCGCAATCATGCTGAAATTCGGTGCTTCCATCACCGCCGGCACGTATCGTGAGCAGCACCGTCGCTATTGGTATGGCCGTTGACAGCGAGCTGCAGCAATGTGAGGGGATATGCCGGCCGGAGGCGTATAAACGGCAATAGATGGAAACAAATGAAAATATGCGGAAATCCAAATGCTGAAACTCTGTCCCGGTTCTGAGCGCCAGCTCTAAAATTCCCTTTGGAACATCGTTGTTTTAGGTTTTAAATGAGACCCCATCAAGACAGCTTCGCTGTTTTATTTATGAAATACATGAAATAGGCTTATGCACCCGATTTTGCACTTCATTCACGGTAACAGTTTTCCGGCAGGAACATATCGTCAGTTCCTGGAGTACCTGGGCCACGATTACGACGTGCGCTCGCTCGACATCCATGCCCATAATCCAAAGTATCCCGTCACCGACGGCTGGCCGGCGCTGGTGCAGGAATTGATTGATGAACTGGCGGCGCGTTATTCGCAGCCGGTGATCCTGGTCGGCCATTCGATGGGCGGCGGCCTGGCCTTGCTGGCGGCGCACCAGCGTCCCGACCTGGTCAGTTGCGTGGTGATGCTCGATACGCCGGTAGTGGTCGGCTGGCGCGCGAGCTTGTTGCGCGGCGCGAAAGCTTTGGGACTGGATAAGCGGGTATCGCAAGCCAGGTTCTCGGCCAAACGGCGCAATCTGTGGCCGAGCGCCGAGGCTGCCTATCAGCACTTCGCCGGCAAGCAGGTGTTTGCCAGCTGGGCGCCGGAAGTGTTGCGCGATTACATTACTTACGGGCTGGAAGAGGAGCAGGGCAATATGGTCCTGCGCTTTCGGCGCGACATTGAAACCGCGGTCTACCGGACCTTGCCGCACGATATGGGCAACGTGCTGAAGAGCGGGTTCCCGGTGCCTATCGGCTTTGTCGGCGGCGTCGACTCGGTCGAATGCCGGCAAGCCGGCCTGGCTGCGACCAAGCGCCTGGTGGGGAAATATTTCAGGCAGATCCCTGGCGGCCACCTGTTTCCAATGGAAACGCCGGAACTGGCTGCGGCTACCACGCGTCAGATGATTCAATCGCTGCTGGCTTCCCGTACGGCTTAGGCCGGAGGGCTTCCGGGTAGCCGGGCCGCTGATTAGTTGGTAACAATTAGTAGCCATTCGAGGTCCCATGCCCGGCATGTTGTAGGATACAGGGCTATCTCCATCGAATATTGCTATGTCATCAACACAGAAAACCAAGCAAGATACAAATAAGTCCCGCTCTGGCCAGACCGGGAAAAACGGCAAGGGCGGCGTGGCGCATGCGCTATTGCTCACGATTGGCGGCCTGTTTGCGGCCGGCGTGGTCATCGGCGGCCTGTTGCTGGCGTATGCGCTGGTAGTCATGACGCCGCAATTGCCGGCGCTCGACGCGATCACCGACTATCGGCCCAAAGTGCCGCTGCGCATCTACACCGCCGACCATGTCTTGATCGGCGAGTTCGGCGAGGAACGGCGCAGCCTGGTCAAGCTGGACGACATTCCGGCGGACATGAAGAATGCGGTGCTGGCGATTGAAGATGCGCGCTTTTATCAGCATGGCGGCATCGACGTCATCGGCATTCTGCGTGCCGGACTGACCGATATCATGCATGGCGGCGCTTCGCAGGGCGCCAGCACCATCACCATGCAGGTAGCCCGCAACGTTTTCTTGTCGAGCGAAAAAACCTATTCCCGCAAGATCTATGAAATTCTGCTGGCCTACAAGATCGAGACAGCGCTGAGCAAGGATCAGATTCTTGAGGTCTACATGAATCAAATCTACCTGGGCCAGCGTTCCTTCGGTTTCGCCGCTGCCGCACGTACCTATTTCGGCAAGGACTTGAAAGACATCACCCTGGCCCAGGCAGCGATGCTGGCCGGGCTGCCGAAAGCGCCTTCGGCCTACAATCCGGTGGTCAATCCGAAGCGCGCGCACGTGCGCCAGCAATATATCCTGAAGCGCATGCTCGACCTCAAGTTCATCACCCAGGAACAATACGATCAGGCGGCGGCGGAAGACATCCAGGTCAAGACCAAGGGTAACAACTACAGCGTGCATGCCGAATACGCCATCGAAATGGTGCGCCAGATGTTGTACGCGCAATTCAAGGAAGACACCTACACCCGTGGCCTGAGCGTCGTCACCACCCTCAATGCAGCCGACCAGCAGGCGGCGTATGACGCGGTGCGCAAGGGCGTCATGGATTACGACCGGCGCCACGGCTATCGCGGTCCGGAGGCCACCATCGAGTTGCCGGCCGCCGGCGACGAGCGTGACCAGGCGATTGAAGATGCCTTGCAGGACAAGCCGGATAATGACGATATCCTGCCGGCCGTGGTGTTGCGTGCCGACGCCAAGCAGGTGCAAGTGATGTTGCGCAACGATAGTGCTGTCACCATCAGCGGCGAGGGCTTGCGTCTTGCCGCAGCTGCCTTGAGCCCGAAAGCCGGCAAGAATCTGCGGATTCAGCCAGGCTCCGTGATCCGCGTCATCAATACTGCCAAAGGCTGGCAAATCACGCAGCTGCCGCAGGTCGAAGCCACCTTGGTGTCGCTGACGCCGCAAAGCGGCGCTATCCGCGCACTGGTAGGCGGCTTTGACTTCAACCAGAATAAATTCAACCATGTGACCCAGGCCTGGCGCCAGCCCGGCTCGACGTTCAAGCCATTCATCTATTCGGCGGCGCTGGAAAAGGGCTTCGGACCGGCGTCTATCATTAACGACGCGCCGGTATCCTTTCCCGGCGGACCGGGCCAGGACGCCTGGGAACCGAAAGACGACGATCAGCCAGACGGCCCGATGCCGCTGCGTACCGGCTTGCAACGCTCGAAGAATCTGATATCGATCCGTTTGCTGGATGCGATCGGCGTCAAATACGCGCAGGAATTCGTCACCAGCCATTTCGGTTTCGATATCGACAAAACCCCGCCTTATCTGCCGTTGGCTTTGGGCGCGGGACAAGTCACGCCGCTGCAACTGGTGGGCGCCTATGCGGTGCTGGCGAACGGCGGTTACAAGGTCAATCCTTATTTGATCGCGCAAGTCACCGACTCACGCGGCGCCGTATTGACCAAGGTCGAGCCGCAGATCGCAGGCCAGAATGCGACGCGGGTGCTGGACGCGCGCAACAGCTACATCATGACCAGCCTGCTGCAATCGGTGGCGCAACGCGGCACCGGCGCCGGCACCAATGTGCTGCACCGTACCGACCTGGCCGGCAAGACCGGCACCACCAACGATGCTTTCGACGGCTGGTTTGCCGGGTATCAGAACAGCCTGGTGGCGGTGGCCTGGATGGGTTACGACCAGCCTAAGAGTTTGGGCAGCCGCGAGTTCGGCGCGCAGCTGGCGTTGCCAATCTGGACCGAGTACATGGGGCGCGCGTTGCGCGGCGTGCCGAGCTATCAAATGCCTATGCCGGACGGCGTCACCACCATCAACAACGAGTTTTACTTCGATAATTTCACGCCGGGCAACGGCTTCATCGCTACGCTTGGACTGGGCGCCGGTGCTGCGGCCCCTGTCGAAATCGGCCCTGATGGCTTGCCGGTACCGGGGCCTGTGACGCCGATCACGCCGCAAGAGGATGAGAAGCAGAATATTCTCAAGCTATTTGGCGGTCATTAAGTCTGCTGGGAACCGAGATGCAAGAGGCCGGGACTACTCGTTGAGAGTATTCCCGGCCTTTTTGCTTTAAGTCGTTTTAAGCACTTTGCCAATATTTTTTACATTGTCGGTCTTGTAGCATGAAAGTCGACATGCAAATAAATTACAGACATTTCTGCGTTTCAGCGTTCGTGGCCATCGCATCATTCGATGCCATGGAAGAGCTTCCGCTCACCATCGAAGACTTGCTTACCGACAAAGGCAAAGTGACGCCGGATGCT
Organism: Collimonas sp. OK242; assembly: GCF_900107095.1. Taxonomy (GTDB): domain Bacteria; phylum Pseudomonadota; class Gammaproteobacteria; order Burkholderiales; family Burkholderiaceae_D; genus Collimonas. The sequence continues at coordinate 100,226 of NZ_FNOR01000010.1, read as the reverse complement.
GCGTTTTCCTATGCCAACAGCAATCAGGAAGGCATCGCCGCCGGCGAGCCGATCATTGTCGAAGCTGGCCCGACATCGTTTATTGCGCTGTCCACGCGCATCGCCACCTTAGGGCTGCGCTACGGATTGAGCAAGAATGCCGAGCTATATGGGCGTGGCAGCTATGTGTGAAATAACAGCCGTGCATCCAGTTTTTCGGGCATATCCAATGAAAATAGCAATCGCTTCTCGGACGCATGGCTCAGTTTGAATTATCGCTTTTTGAAAGAAGGTGAAACACCCGCTTTGCTTGGCTTTGTTGAGATGGCGTTGACAGAACGATTGAAGGAAAACAGCGCTGCCGCAAGTCATGGATGGCCGGCAGCGCGATAAGCCAGGAAATTTTTCCTGCTTAATCCATCGCTTGCCTTTGCCGTCAATGACCGGGTAACCCTCACCGGCGGCGCGCCACCACTGACCTGACTTTCGGTCTTGCCTATGGGTTGTCAGCAGCAAGCACCTTGAGTCCCCCGGGATCTACCAATGCATCGGGCAATAGAGGTTCCAGCATTCGCACTAATTTTCTCCGCACTTTCGACAAAGTATCCAGTTTCGCTTCTCAACCCACCTTTAAAAAGGGGAACTCACCATGAAGAAACTTGTACTCGCAATGAGTTTTAGCGTTGTTGTCATCTCGCCGGTGATGGCGATGCAGGAAAATGAAGCACGTCTTGATGACGTACAACAGATATTTCGAACAGATAGTCTGCCATTGGAATTGGCGCTGCTGTCTCATCAAGAAATGAAGGAGACTGAAGGGGCGGTGTTTCCTGTGGCGGTGGTTGGCGCCATTGGTGGCGCTGCATTTAGTAGCGCTGTATATGTCGCCGGTAATTGGGGAAATCTGACATGGGCAGGTGCGGGGATTGCGGCCGGAACGGGGGCATTGATAGGATCCGGTGGCGGGGCTTTAATGGCGGCGTCCGGTGGGGGATGGGCTGCAAATATAGCATGGCGGCCAGCTATGATGGCAGCAAACTATAGCTTGCAAATAATAGGCAATGGCGCAATTGAAAAAACTCGTTATCGGATGTATGAGTAGTCTTCGCTACTTGCCTAAATAATTGGAAAATCAATTTTTATGCTTGAACTAATAAGCGGCTTTGTTGGTGGCGCATTAGCGGAATATTTTCGGTCCCGTAGAACTTCAAAGAAGAAGGTATTTATTGTTTTCTTTTTTTTGTCTACAAGTGTGCTAACCATGGTGGGTCTTTGGGTTCGACCTGATGAAAAGTTTTTTAACTTGATGCTTGCAATCGCTCTGAGTCTAGCTGTGGCAACACTAATGGTCGCTGTCCTGATGCTCGATGAGATGCTGGAAATAAGAAAAAAGAAGAAGGCCGAAAAGAGACCGGACTAATATTATTTTTCTTGGGGGGGAATTATGAACGCCAACTTATTCATAATCTTGAACGCCTTTTTTATGTTCTGGCTTGCAATAAATGTAATTCCAAAGTTCATAGGGAAAAAATATTCCTCGGAATTATTGTTGGCGATAATTTTGTTTTTTACAATTTTTCATTTTTTTAACCCAAGTCCATTTGAAACATCCGAACGGATGCTGCGTGGTTTTGGATATGGATTGGTGGTTATTGTTTTTGGCATATTTGTTGCGTTCTCTAAAGAGAAATCGGAAAAAAAGAAACTGCAAAATGATCCATACCGAAAAAAATGATATTTCATATCCGGCTTTTCTGGATGCCTTCGACAAAATATCCCATTCCACTTTTCAATCCACCTTTAAATGGAAGAGGCAAAGAACTGGACTAGTATTGAGGTGATTTCGCTGCTGATGTACACCAGTTCAGTTTTCGCAGCAGAAGCTATTCGTATTCACACCACAAGTACAAACGGCGCAATCCCAATTCACAGCTGAAAGACTTTACGCGACGCTCGCATCGTCAAGAAAAATTTTGATCACTCCTGCGGCTCAGCGCCGATACTGTCTGGTTGGACGATTCTTCTGTGGGGGGATTACCCATCACTGCAATCGTTGCGTAATTTGCCTCCTTGAATCTTAGGTCGCAAACCTGAAAATTACGATTTCTGCGCAAACCGCGCATTCATTGCGCCCAGGTGCGCTGCAAAATCTGCTGCTGCAGATGCACCGCCGCCAAGGTGCCGTAGACGCGCCCGCCCATCGCCTCGCTGCGGCTGGCGATAAACGCTTCCGCGATTGCCGCCGGCGCATGCTGCAACATCAAGGCGCCCTGGACCGTCAGCACCAGGCGCTGCACAAAGCGGCGTCCCAGCATCTCGCGCTGTTCAGGCGGAGTCGCCAGATCCTTCAGCAAATCGTCCAGCATGCTGCGCAAGCCGGGATGATCGTGCGCCACCTCAGCCAGTTGCTCCAGCAGCAAGCCGAAGCCGGCCGGCTCGCGTTCAATCGCGCGCAGCACGTCCAGGCACATCACGTTGCCGGAACCTTCCCAGATCGAATTGACCGGCGCCTCCCGGTAAAAGCGCGCCATCGGTGCGGCTTCGACGTAGCCGTTGCCGCCCCAGACTTCCATGCATTCGCCGGTGAATTCCAGCGCCCGTTTGCAAATCCAGAATTTGGCGGCGGGTGTGACGATGCGGCGCCAGGCGCGTTGCAGCGGATCGTCGGCTTGTTCGAAAGCGCTCGCCAGCTGCAGCATCAGCAGCGTTGCCGCTTCACTTTCCAGCGCCAGGTCGGACAACACGTTTTGCATCAGCGGCTGTTCCGCCAGGAGGCGGCCGAAAGCGCTGCGGTGGCGCGCGTGGTGCAGCGCTTGCACCAGTGCCTGGCGCATCAGGCCGGCGGCACCGATGACGCAATCGAGGCGCGTGTGGTTGGCCATTTCGATAATGGTCGGGATGCCGCGGCCTTCGTCGCCGACCATGATGCCGAAGGCATTCCGGAATTCCACCTCGCTGCTGGAATTGGAGCGATTGCCGAGTTTGTTTTTCAAACGCTGGATCTGCACCGGATTCTTACTGCCATCCGGCCGCCAGCGCGGTACGAAAAAGCAGCTCAAGCCCATTTCTGTGCGCGCCAGCATCATGTGCGCATCGCACATGGGCGCGGAGAAAAACCATTTGTGGCCGGTCAGCAGGTAACCGGCGCCGCGGCCGCTACCGCCTGCCAGCGGTGTCGCTGCGGTCGTGTTGCTGCGCACATCGGAGCCGCCTTGTTTTTCCGTCATGCCCATGCCGATCAGGATAGAGTTTTTGTGATCCAGAGGCAGGTCGCGGCTATCATGTTCACATGACAACAGTTTCGCCTGCAAAGCGGCAAACAGCGCCGGTTCTTGCTGCAATACCGGGATCGAGGCAAATGTCATGGTGGTTGGGCAAAGCGATCCGGCTTCGACCTGGGCGTGCAGGAAATAGCCAGCCGCCCGCGCCACATGGCTGCCGCTTTGCGGCTTGATCCAGGGCAGGGCGTGCAAGCCCTCCCGCCGCAGCAAGCCCAGCAAGGCATGCCAGGCCGGATGGAAATCGACCACATCGATGCGGTTGCCGAGGCGGTCGAAGGTATTCAGTTCGGGCTGGTGGCGGTTCGCCAGCTCAGCCAGTTGCCAGGTTTCCTTGCTGCCCAGTTCGGCGCCGTAGCGTGCCAGCTGGCCGGCGTGCCACTGCCCATGCAGGCGCTTGACGCCAGCCTGCAGGATGGTGTCGTCCAGAAACAGATTGTTGCCATACAGCTCAGGCACCTGATTTGTCACTTCATGGATTTGCCCTGGCATGATTGGTCTCCTGAGATTGTTGTGCCGGATGGTTCGACTTTACCTCTTTCGACTTTACCTCTTGTCCCGGTTCTCAGGGCAATGCTGCCCCGCATTTATTTAGAGACCATACTCAATCTCATCGTTCCCCTGCTTTCCTCCCCGATTAAGCCCGGAACGCCGGGTGGCGATAAGGCGGAATCGGCCGCCAAGTTTAAAAACCGTGCTAATTGCGTCTGTCAGGTAAAATGCTGTTTGTATTTCACAACCTGCAGCCCATATTCGTCGCCTATGTCCTACCAAGTTCTCGCCCGTAAATATCGCCCCAGAAGTTTCGATACGCTGGTCGGCCAGGAACACGTCGTTAGGGCCTTGACGCATGCCTTGGAGCAGCAGCGTTTGCACCACGCCTATCTGTTCACCGGCACCCGCGGTGTCGGCAAGACTACTTTGTCGCGGATCCTGGCGAAATCGCTGAATTGCATCGGGGCCGACGGCAACGGCGGCATCACCGCCGCACCGTGCGGTGTGTGCGAAGCATGCGTGGCGATCGATGCCGGGCGTTTCGTCGATTATATCGAGATGGATGCGGCGTCGAACCGCGGCGTCGACGAAATGGCGCAGCTGCTGGAACAAGCTGTCTATGCACCGTCGAATGCGCGCTTCAAGGTCTACATGATCGATGAAGTGCACATGCTGACCAACCATGCCTTCAACTCGATGCTGAAGACGCTGGAAGAGCCGCCGGAACATGTCAAATTCATCCTGGCTACCACCGATCCGCAAAAAATTCCGGTAACGGTGCTGTCGCGCTGCTTGCAGTTCAACCTGAAGCAGATGCCGCCTGGCCATATCATCGGCCATCTGGATAATATCCTGGGCCAGGAACAAATCGAATTCGAAACGCCGGCTTTACGTTTGCTGGCGCAAGGCGCGCACGGCTCGATGCGCGATGCGCTGTCGCTGACCGATCAGGCGATCGCCTATGCTGCCGGCAAAGTGACCTTGGAAGCAGTGCAAGGCATGCTGGGCGCGCTCGATCAGTCGTATCTGATCCGCGTGCTCGATGCGCTGGCGCAAAAGGACGGTCCCGGTTTGCTGGCGGTCGCCGACGACATGGCCAGCCGCAGCCTGTCATATAACGCTGCGCTGCAGGACCTGGGCACTTTGCTGCATCGGGTAGCCTTGGCGCAAAGCGTTCCCGCCGCCTTGGCCGACGATTTGCCGGAACGCGAAGAAGTGATACGGCTGGCGGCCTTGTTCGATGCCGAGGAAGTACAACTGTTTTACCAGATCGCCGTACATGGCCGTAATGAACTGGGATTGGCGCCGGACGAATATGCCGGTTTTTCGATGACCTTGCTGCGCATGCTGGCATTCCGGCCGCAAGCCGACGGCAGCACGGTAGCGCCGCCGCCAGTCGGCCGGCCACGGCCTCAGGTGAGCACCGCGCCGGCGCCGCAGCCGGCTCCTGCATCCAGGCCGGCCGCGGCGCAAGCTGCGGCAGCACCCACGGCCGCGCGCTTGAGCAGCGCTCCGCAGACAGTCAGCACCAGCGCGCCGGTAGCGCGTCCGGATACGAGCGCCATGAGTCCGGCAAGAGCTGCGCTGGAAGCGGCGCGCGCTGCTGCATCTTCCCGCAAGGGCGGCGCCGCCGCGCGACCGCAGCCAAGCCAGGCGCAGGCGGCGCCGGCCAGCCAGCCAGCCGAGGTGCAAGCCAAGCCTGCAGCGCCGGCTTATGTGCAGCAGGCAGCGCAAAATTCTTCCGTGCCGCCTTGGGAAGAAGAGATCCCTCTGCCCATGGATTTGCCAGATACCGAATTTTCCAGTTCGGCGGCTGAAAAAAAAACTGAATCGTACGCACAATTCGCAGCTCCGCGCGCCTCTGCAGCCGCCGGCGGAGTGAACGGGGCGGCAAACGGGGCGGCAAACAATAACCGTCAGACTGCGCGCCCCGAAGCTGTTGTCCCGCAGCCTGCGGCTCCGCTAGAACCGTTGCCGCCACTGGTCCTGCAGCCCGATCCGAACCTGAACTGGGACGGCAACTGGCCGTTGCTGGCCGCCAACCTGGCGGTACGCGGCGTAGCGCATCAGCTGGCGCAGCAGAGCGAACTGATCAAATCCGACAGCAGCGGCGCGGCAGTCCAATTCCATCTGCGGATTCCTTTCGATACCTTGCGCTCGGCCGGCAGCGTTGATAAGTTGGAAGTAGCGCTGACCGAGCATTTCGGCCGTAATGTAAAAGTGGAAACCGAGCTCGGCCCGGTCCGCCATACCGCTAACGCCCAGGCAATGGCGGCGCAGGCAGAACGGCAGCGGCTGGCGGAACAGACTGCGCAAAACGACCCTTTCATTCAGAGCATGATGCGCGAATTCGGCGCTTCGATTGTGCCTGGATCGATCAAGCCTCTGGGGTAATCAATTTTTTTTGTAATGAATTTTTTTGTTTTTATAGGAGAAACACCATGATGAAGGGCCAAATAGCAGGGCTGATGAAACAAGCCCAGGCAATGCAAGACAACATGAAGAAGATGCAAGACCAATTGGCCTTGATCGAAGTCGAAGGCGAATCGGGCGCCGGCCTGGTGAAAGTCGTGATGACTTGCAAGAACGCCGTCAAGCGGGTAGCGATCGACGCTTCCTTGCTGGCCGACGACAAGGACATGCTGGAAGACCTGGTAGCTGCCGCTTTCAACGATGCGGTGCGTAAAGCTGAAGCGCTGTCGGCGGAAAAAATGTCCGGCCTGACTGCCGGCATGCCAGCCGGTTTCAAATTGCCATTCTGACCAAGCTCATTTTTGAGCGTCGCATGATTCAAGGCTTGACGTGAAAATTCCTTCCAGTCTTACCTTACTCACCGAAGCCTTGCGTCATCTGCCCGGTGTCGGTCCAAAATCGGCTCAGCGCATGGCTTATCATTTGTTGCAGCATGACCGTGACGGTGCGGCGCTGCTGGGGCGGGCGCTGACCCAGGCGGTCGATCAGATCCGCCACTGCGCGCTATGCAATACCTTCACCGAGAACGAGGTCTGCGAAACCTGCCTCGATCCTGAGCGCGATCCCACCTTGCTGTGCGTGGTGGAGACGCCGACAGACCAGCTGATGATTGAACAGACCCTGACTTTCAAGGGCTTGTATTTTGTCCTGATGGGCCGCTTGTCGCCGCTGGACGGCATCGGTCCGAAAGACATCCAGTTGGAAAAACTGATAGGCCGCGCCACCGACGGCGTGGTGACGGAAGTCGTGCTGGCGACCAATTTCACCAACGAAGGCGAGGCCACTGCCCACTACATCAGCGAAACCATGAAAGCCCGCGGCCTGCAAGTCAGCCGCCTGGCGCGTGGGGTGCCGGTGGGTGGGGAGCTGGAATATGTCGATGCCGGCACCATCGCCCGTGCGATGCTGGACCGGCGTGCGACCTGACATCTAGCGTCTGGCGAGGCCGGTGGCGAAGCCGATGGCGAGGCCGAGCTGCCATGCTAAAAAAACATAATGACAGGCGGCTATTTATTTCCAGAAAGACAGTATTATCATAGAGCCCGCTAGTAACTCAGTTTCCGAATAGCCACATCAAGATGGCAAAGAAAAGCACCATTACTGACATAAACAAAACTAAGCAGTAGTGAAATAACCCTGGATATACGAGGAGACAAAATGAAATTCAGCTGGAAGCAGTTTGGCATCGCCCTTTGCCTGTTCTTGGCGGGGTACCTGACATTCAATGGCAAATTGTTTGCGCAGACACCTGAGAAAACCAAAGTGGCTATCGCGGTGGGCGGCAAAAACCTGTTCTATTACCTGCCGCTGACGATTGCCGAACAGCTCGGTTATTTCAAGGATGAAGGTCTGGATGTAACGATTTCCGATTTCGCCGGCGGCGCCAAAGCGCTGCAGGCGCTGATCGGCGGCAGCGCCGATGTGGTCTCCGGTGCGTTCGAGCACACCATCAGCATGCAGGCCAAGAATCAGCATATCACCGCATTCGTGCTGCAGGGCCGGGCGCCGCAAATCGTCATGGGCGTGTCCAACAAGACCATGCCTAACTATAAGTCGATTGCGGATCTGAAAGGCAAGAAGATCGGCGTTACCGCGCCGGGTTCCTCGACCAGCATGATGTCCAATTTCGTCTTGGCCAAGGGCGGCCTGAAACCGACCGACGTCTCCTACATCGGCGTGGGCGCCTCGGCCGGCGCATTGTCGGCGCTGCGCTCCGGTTCTATCGACGTGATCGTCAATCTCGATCCGCTGATCACCATGATGCAGCAGAATAATGAGATCAGGATCATTGCCGATACGCGCACCTTGAAAGACACCAACACCGTGTTTGGCGGCCCGATGCCGGCAGCCACCTTGTACGCCTCCGCCGATTTCATCAAGAAATACCCGAATACCACGCAAGCCTTGACCAACGCCATGGTGCGCGCCCTGAAGTGGTTGCAGAAAGCCGGCCCGTCGGATATTGTCAAGGCGGTGCCGGAGAGCTATCAGCTGGGCGACCGTGCCTTGTACATCGAAGCTTTCATGAAAGTGCGCGAGGCGCTGTCACCGGACGGTACGATTCCTGACGCCGGCCCGAAAGTCGCGCTGCACACACTGGAAGCATTCGATCCTGAGCTGGCCGGCAAAAATATCGATTTGTCGCAAACTTATACCAATGAGTTTGTAAAAAAAGCCAACGCCAAGTACAAATAGCAAGCAGGGCGGGCAAAAATTTGCCCGCCCCGCCAGGCAGCCGTAACAAGCCAATCCACACTCCCATGACTCCAGCCCTCTTTCTCGACAACGTCAGTTGCACCTTCATCTCCAAAGACGATCGTTCCCAGCGCTACACTGCGGTAGCTGACACCAATTTGTCGATCGCGCCGGGCGAATTCGTTTCCGTGGTCGGGCCGACCGGCTGCGGCAAATCGACCTTGTTGAATGTCGGCGCCGGTTTGCTGCAGCCTTCATCCGGCAGCGTCAAGGTGTTTGGCGAGCCGCTGCTTGGCATCAATCGCCGCGCCGGTTACATGTTCCAGGCCGAAGCGCTGATGCCTTGGCGCAGCGCGCTGCAGAATGTCATCGCCGGCTTGCAGTATCGGGAAACCGATGAAGCCAAGGCGCGCCAGCTGGGTGAAGAATGGCTGGCGCGGGTCGGCCTGCAAGGCTTCGGCGACCGTTATCCGCATCAGCTCTCGGGCGGCATGCGCAAGCGGGTGGCGCTGGCGCAGACCTTGATCCTGGATCCTGACATCATCCTGATGGATGAGCCGTTTTCGGCATTGGATATCCAGACCCGGCAACTGATGGAAAACGAAGTGCTGGAATTGTGGAGCGCCAAACGCAAGGCGGTGCTGTTCATCACCCACGACCTGGATGAGGCGATCGCCATGTCGGACCGGGTGGTGGTGCTGTCGGCCGGGCCGGGAACCCATCCGATCGGCGAGTTCGTGATTGATTTGCCGCGCCCGCGCGACGTAGCTGAAATCCGCAGCGATCCGCGTTTTGTCGAGCTGCACCAGCAGATCTGGAGCGTGCTGCGCGACGAAGTGTTGAAGGGCTATCAGCAGCAAAAGAAAGTCGCTTAGCAGCGCAATCCGGGATAACCAGGATAACAAGGACAAAACGGGATCATGTGGAAAGCCATCAAGCCGAATTATAGGAATCTGCGGGTATATCAAGTATTGGTGCTGCTGATATTTTTCTTCATCTGGCACCTGGCGACACGCAATCCGCAAACGGCGTTTTTCTTCGGCGAGCCGATCAAGGTGCTGCAACGTGTCTGGCAGTGGTTTACGGTCGGCAGCGGTTCGCTGGAAGTCGGTTTCGGCGACCACACCTGGTTTACGCTGACGTTCCCGGCGGAGATTTATTCACACCTGCTGATCACCCTGAGCGAGACCATGCTGGCGTTTGGCATAGGCACGGTGTTCGGTCTCGGCGTCGGCTTGTGGCTGGCCCTGTCGCCTTTGACCTCGGCCATTCTGGATCCTTACATCAAAGCTTCCAACGCGATGCCGCGGGTGATCCTGGCGCCGATTTTTGCGATGTGGTTCGGACTCGGCATCTGGTCCAAGGTGGCGTTGGCAGTGACGCTGGTATTTTTCATCGTGTTTTTCAACGTTTATCAAGGCGTCAAGGAAGTCAGCCCGGTGGTGCTCGCCAATGCCCGCATGCTAGGCGCCAACCAGCGTCAGTTATTGCGCACGGTGTACCTGCCGTCAGCTACCTCCTGGGTGTTCTCCAGCCTGCATACCTCGGTCGGGCTGGCTTTCGTCGGCGTCATCGTCGGTGAATACCTCGGTTCGGCGCGCGGCGTCGGCTACCTGATCTTGCAAGCCGAAGGTGCATTCGACATCAATACAGTGTTTGCCGGGATACTGGTGCTGACCGCCTTTGCGCTGGTGCTCGATACGGTGGTGGGGATGATCGAAAAGCGCTTGATGAAGTGGCAGCCCAAGAGCGGCGAGACTGAGCGTTTGTGAAGAGTGCTGTGGCTTGTCGCGCAGCCGATCCTGTTTTTCACTACACTGATAAGTATCAATTATGATCAGGTAAGCCATGAACGCAGTCGATTATCAAGTATTGAAAAGCGCCGTCAGCTGGCTGCAGCAGGGGAAGCGGGTAGCCATGGTGACGGTAGTGCGCAACTGGGGTTCGGCGCCGCGTCCGCTTGGTTCACTGTTTGCGATAACGGATGACGGCGATTTTACCGGCTCGGTCTCGGGCGGCTGCATCGAAGACGACCTGATGCAGCGTTTTTCCGCCGCCTTCCCGCATCAGATCGAACTGGTACGCTACGGTATCAGCGCCGAGCAAATGCGCCGCTTTGGCCTGCCCTGTGGCGGTACGCTGGAACTGGTGATCGAGCCACTGAGCGATGCCGCCTCGCTGACGCCGCTGCTTGAAGCGGTAGCCGGCCGCCACCTGGTGCAGCGCCGCCTGAATATGCGCAGCGGCCAGGCCAGCATTGAAGCCAGCGATGCCGATTTCGCGCTGCGTTTCGATGAGGAAGAACTAGTGCAGGTATTCGGCCCGCGCTGGCGTTTGCTGATCATCGGCGCCGGCCAGGTCTCCGAATATCTGGCGCAGATGGCGCCTGCGCTGGATTTTTCAGTCTATCTGAACGACCCACGCGAAGAACAGCGCCGCAACTGGCAGGCCGACGGTGTGATCTGGCTGGATGGCATGCCGGACGATGCGGTGCTGGCTTTCAAGCCTGACCGCCGCACCGTGATCGTCACGCTCAGCCACGATCCAAAAGTCGACGATATGGCGCTGATGGAGGCGCTCAGGACGGACGCTTTCTATGTCGGCGCAATCGGCTCGATGGCAAGCACCGAGGCGCGCAAGGAACGGTTGCTGATGCTGGATTTAAGCCGCGCGCAGATTGAACGCTTGCATGCGCCGATCGGCTTGTCTATCCTGAGCCGTTCACCGGCAGAGATTGCGGTGTCGGTGCTGGCCGAGCTGGTGATGTTGCGCAATCGCGGCAGTGTGGCCGTGACGCCGTCGAGTTGTGCAGTTGGTGCTAACGGCGCCGACGGCGTCAGCGATCTGCGGATGGTCGAGCGGCCTTGATTGGCAGGGTAGCGGGATAATTTAGCCAGGGGCTAAGGGGAAAAACATGAAGATGACTGATATTCCGTTCGGCACCACAGACTGGGAGACGGTTGAGCGCACCGAGCACAAGGGCGAAACCGGAATGGCGTATTGGCGCACCCGTCACTTCGGCGGGATTCGGGTTCGCATGGTCGACTACACGCCGGGCTATCTGGCCGACCATTGGTGCACCAAGGGGCATATCCTGTTTTGCCTTGAAGGCGAACTGCACACCGAACTGGAAGATGGCCGCAGGTTTTTTCTGCAAGCCGGGATGAGCTACCAGGTTGCAGACAACGCCGAGCCGCACCGGTCTTTTACTACCATCGGCGCGAAGCTGTTCGTGGTCGACTGAGCGATGCATCGGCCCGCAAGTTTTTAGCGGATACCTTTACTGTTGCCGCCAAGCTGCTAATATGAAAATAGGCAATCCGATAAGAAATTAGCATATCGGCGGGTAGTGTGCTGCCGCCGATAAGATGATTGCCGCAAACGCGGGTAAGCAGGCGAGCAGACAGGAGTCCTTCAATGGATTTCACGTTTGATGAGGCCGACCCCGGCCGAAAATGGGTTGGCGTCAGTGTTGTTGTTCTGATGCATATAGCAGTTGTGTATGCACTGGTGACCGGCTTGGCCCGCAAAGTCGTCGATGTCATCCAGGAGCCGGTGATCGCCAAGATCATCACGGAAATCAAACCGCCGCCACCTCCGCCGCCAGACAAGCCGACCCCGCCAGCACCGAAAACCGCTGCGCCGCCGCCCGCCTACGTGCCGCCGCCGGAGGTCAAGGTACAGCCGCAAGCCCCGGAAAACGTGATTGCGGCGGTAACCAATGTCAAGCCGCCGACCAACGATCTGCCTACCTCTGTAGCGCAACCGGTTGCCGCCGCAACGCCAGCGCCAGGCCCGCCGGCGCATACCAGCGCCAGGGTTACCGGGAATTGCGAAAAGCCGGAATATCCGAGAACTTCCTTGCACAATGAAGAACAGGGCAGCGTGAATTTGAGGCTGACCATAGGCGCCGACGGCAGCGTGCTGGATGCCACAATTGAAAAAAGCAGCGGTTTCAAAGACCTTGACAGAGCGACGTTGAAAGCCTGGAGTCTCTGTCATTTCACACCCGCCATGGCTGATGGCCAGCCGGTGCAATCTACGACAAGAATGCAGTATGTGTGGAAGTTGGAGTAAGCAAAATCAGCCATGGCCGGCAGTATCCTTCGGCAATGTCCGGCCTGCTTTTCAAGTTGCTTTTCAATTTATTTCTCAACCTGCTGAGCTACCTGGAAAATACGCTCCCGCACCACCCGGATAGCTTGCTTGAGCGCATACACATCCTGGAAATAACGCTGTGGGATGCGTATCTGGCTGGCATTGGCGTCAATGTTCTCGATGTCGTCGCGCCATTGCGCAACTTGTTCCCTGGTGGGGTTTTTGGACGCCCATATTTCATCTTCCAGCGATTTGATCTCGCGATACCAGACCACCAGCCGGTTTTTCATGCGCGCTGCCACCATGCGCGGCAACGCCTGCAGCAGGCCGAACAACAGGGCCATGAAGGGCAGCAGGATCAGCAAGCGTCTTTCGATGAAGCTGGCCAGCCAGAACGGCAGGTAACGCTGCAGGAAAGGGCGGCCGGATTTGAAGTAACGTATGCTTTCGTCGGAAATCGGAAAATCATCCGAATTCAGGTTGGGGAACGAACCGCGCGGGGTAAAGTAATCTTCACGGGCATGGGCCGAATTCGCCGCTTCCAGCAACAGGTAAGTCAGGGCCGGGTGCAGGCTATCCTTGGAAACCAGCAGTGCGGTGGCGGCCAGCAGCGTCACGTCGGCTTGCGGTAAATCGTTGGCGACGCTGGTCGAGGCGCGCGGGAAGACAATCTTGGAGAGCGAAGGGAACTTCAGCACCAGCGCGTCTGCCTGCGCAAAGCTCATTAACTTCAAATCGCTGTTGAGCAAGGTCTGCTGCATGGCGGCATCCGGACGGCCGATAAAAAATGCGGCGTCCAGCTGGCCGTTTTCCAGATTCTGATAAGCCTTGTAAGCATCCATCTCCAGCAGCGTAGCGTTATCGGCGCTGATACCGCTGTGACCCAGCAGAACCCGCGCGACTTTCAGCAGGCCGCTGCCCGGCACGCCGATGGATATCCGCTTGCCGCTCAGTTGCGCCAGCCGGGTGATGACGGCGTCGCCGCGATAAAACACCCAGATCGGTTCATAGGAAACGGCCGCGATGGTCTGCAGACTGTCGTTTTCCGTCGGGGTCGTGGTGCCGGACTGGATAAAACCTACTTCGTATTCGCTGTCGGGGTCTTTCAGCCGTTGATAGTTTTCCACCGAGCCGGAGGAACCACGGATGTCCAGGGTAATGCCTTCGCGCTTCAAGAGCGGCGCGTAGCGCGCTGCAAAACCGTTATAGATGCCTTTGTCGGCGCCGGCAGTGATGACAATCGTGCGCTGGATCGCGGGTTTGAGCATGATCACCAGGGCCCAGCCCAGTGCCGCTGCCAGTACGATTGCGCCGAGGATGAGAAGCCGCAGGCGCTGCGCGGTCATGGGGGCTTTTCGTATGCGATGCAGTGCTGGATTGTGTCTGGGCATGGAGGGCAGGCGACGCTTTGTTGGACGGCTCGAAAACCCGGTTATCTGTTGGGGGCGGGGCTACCGCCCCCCGCACGGCTATACCTTCTTGACGAACTCCGATTTCAGGCTCATGGCGCCGAAACCATCGATTTTGCAGTCGATATCGTGATCGCTGTCGACCAGGCGGATATTCTTTACCTTGGTGCCCACTTTGACTACGCCGCCGGAACCTTTCAATTTCAGGTCTTTGATCACGGTGACGGTATCGCCATCCTGCAATATGTTACCCACTGCGTCGCGATAAACCTTGGCGCTGTCTGCGCCTGATTCCGCAGCAGCCTGCGCCGGCCATTCATGGGCGCACTCGGGGCAGATGAAGAGGCCGCCGTCTTCATAGGTAAATTCGGAATTGCATTTTGGGCATGGTGGCAAAGCGTTCATGATATCGTCCTTCGGGATGGCAGTAGTCGTAAAGTAAGACAGTATACTGCACCGACTCTAGCAGGCAAAATGTTCGGCGTAGACTTTGGACACCCATTCGACGAACACCTTGACCCTGGGCGACAGCTGGTTGTGGGATGGGTATAGCGCCATCACAGGCAGCTCGGGGCAGGTTTGATCGTTGAGTACCGCTACCAGCTGGCCTGTCTGCAAGTACTGTTCTACCCGGAAGCGCGGCACCTGGATCAGACCGAATCCCAGTAACGCGCAATGGGTGTAGCTATCGGCGCTGTCGACTGCTATCCAGCTGCCGGCTTTGTACTCCTTTACCTGACCGCCTTGCAGCAGAGTGAAGGGGTATTGAATATCATGATTGCGCGTGAAAAAGCCGACCGCTTGATGGGCGCCAAGGTCTGCCGGGACCAGGGGAGTACCGCAGCGCGCCAGGTATTCCGGGCTGGCGCAGATGATTTCCGGTAACGAGGCGAGCCGTTTCGCCACCAGCGAGGAATCCTTCGGCACGCCGATCCGCACCACGCAGTCGATGCCTTCGCCGACCAGATCGACCAGCCGGTCGCCGCTGCTGATCGCTATGTCCAGGCGCGGATAACGCTGCCGAAATTCAGCCAAACGCGGCAGGATGATCTGGGTTGCGTGCGTGCCGTGCAAGCCCAGGCGCAGCACGCCGGTCGGATTCGCCGAGCCAAGGTCGAGCGAGGCTTCGGCATCTTCCACGTCCGCCAGGATCCGGCAGCATCGCTCATAAAATCCGCGGCCATCGAGCGTCGGCTTGACCTTGCGCGTGGTCCGCTCCAACAGCCGTACTCCCAGCCGCTGTTCCAGCTCCTGCATGGCGTGGGTGGCGGTTGCCCGTGGCATTTCCAGCAATCCTGCGGCCTTGGTGAAACTGCCCAGATCAACGATCTGGGTGAAGAGGCGCATTGCTTCAAGCCTGTCCATGGCCGGATTCCCATTCGCTGCGCGTCATGGCGTAGACGGCGGTATCCATTTCATTCCATCTTTCGATACCTTGAAATCGCATCCCCAGGCGTTGCATGACGCGAGCCGAGCTGGCGTTCTCCTGATGGCACACCGCGCATAAACGATCGCCGCCAACCGTCTCAAAAGCGAACGCCGCCATCCTGCGCGCCGCTTCGGAAGCAAGGCCTTGACGCCATTTGTCCTGCCGCAGACGCCAGCCGATTTCCAATGAATTCGCAGTATCTCCTCCTAAATATTGAATGCAACCGGAGCCGATGATTTGTTCAGTCTCAAGCTCGATAAAACTCCACCATGAAAATCCCCATTCGGCCCAGCGTGTCTTGACGCGCGCAATCGCCGCAGCAGTGTTCTCAAGCGTCTCCGGTTTTCCGGTAATGTAGCGCATCACTTCCGGATCGCGGCTAACCGCATTGAGCCCTGCCAGATGCGAGTCGTTGAATGGTTCAAGGCGCAGGCGCTGCGTGGTCAGTATGGTCATATGGATTGCCAGGCTATCAATTGTAGAGGAGGGTATCAATACACAAAGTCGATAGTGTTGGATCGTGCCACGGATAGCTTCGCAAAGCAATTTTGATATTGACCGGATAGGGGCATGACTGTTTGCTGCGACATGCAGCGCGTAGTTAGCCAGGAAGCGTAATATGGTAAATCCGAGCGGATGAAAGAGCGGCGGATATGAAATCTACACTTTGGAGTGCCATAGCTGTCGCCTTGATAGTGGCTGCGGTAGTGAGTTCTTATGTTGAATATCACTGCGGGGCAATCCATAACGATAGTACTTCTGCCCAGTGGGGCAGGCCGGATTGAACTGTTGCAGAATGAATAGGCTAAACTTTCGCGCGTTTCGAGCCAGCTTGCTTGGCAGCATCGTCATGGCGGCACTTCTTTTTATGTCCGCCGGGACTATCGACTACTGGCAGGGATGGTTGTTCATGGCCGTCTTTGTGGGAGCCTCGGCCGCCATCACGGTATACCTGGCGATGAACGACCCAAAGCTCCTGGAACGGCGCATGAGCGCGGGGCCGACGGCAGAAAAAGAACCGCTTCAAAAGATCCTGATGTTGTTTGCAATAACAGGATTTATCGCCTTGTTTGTTTTTCCCGCATTCGATCACCGCTTCGGATGGTCGCCGGTGCCGGCATATATATCGCTGGCGGCAGACGCACTCATCCTGTTCAGCTTTCTCCTGATCTTCCTGGTGCTCAAGGCAAATACCTACGCCGCCTCCACGATTCAGATAGCCGCAGGCCAGAAGGTCATTTCGACGGGACCGTACGCGCTGGTACGGCATCCCATGTATGCCGGAGCGCTCCCTCTGCTTGCAGGCATGCCGCTTGCGCTCGGCTCGTGGTGGGGCTTGTGCGGGCTGATGTTGTTCCTGCCGGCGCTTATATGGCGGCTTCTTGATGAGGAAAAATTCTTGCAAAAGAATTTGGCAGGGTATGCAGACTATTGCCGGAAGGTTCGCTACCGCTTGCTGCCTTTTGTCTGGTAGCGTTCCACATAGCAAATCCTCTTTTTTTAGGTTTCGTCTACACCATCAATTTAATTATTTACGGAATATTTACTTGGGAGCTGCTAATCTTCCTTACAAGATAGCCATAGAAGTATGGGCTAAATGAATCATGGGTATTTCCCAGCTTGCCGGTAGCCACGATTGTTGATGTGATCACACCGTCAAAATTTTTGTGACCGAGGTGCGAAATGCAAAAAATACTGATTCCGGTTGACGGCTCAGACTATGCGTTACGGGCAGTGCAGTATGCAAGCTCAATGGTCAAGAGCGGCGCTACTGCACAGATCCATTTGCTGAATGTGCAAGAACATCTTGATGGCAAAATCCAGGCTTATTTGCCTCTCGAAAAAATCAGGAAGATTGAAGCTGCGGCGGCCGATGAGGTATTGCAGCCCGTAAAACGGATACTCGAAGAGGCAGATGTTCCTTACATCGCTAGCACCCGTATTGGCTCCATTGCGAAAAGCATCGTTGCTTATGCTCAGGAAGAGAAGTGCGACTGTATTGTCATGGGCACCCACGGCAGGGGGGCCTTGGGCAACCTGATTCTGGGTTCGATCATGAACAAAGTGATCCATCTCACCCATGTGCCGGTGACGCTGATCAGGTAATTGCATGCCTGCTTCACTTCGTCGTGATCCGTGCCCCAAAGTTCGGCGTAATCGGCCCACTTCATGATCGGTCAGAGGCCGGAGTCGCAACTCAGTTGCGGCAGTGGGTCAAATCAAAATTCTCCACGCCTTCGTAAGAATTCATCATGCGCGCCAGTTCTGAAACTGACGAGCCTTTCTTGCTATCGATGGCGAAAGCGATGAAATGCCATTTTGCATGCTTGTCGTGCGAGCTGATGGACAAGGAGTCTTTGACGATCTCGTAGCCATGCTGCAAGGCGATCTTGCGCAGCGCGTCCTCGTGCGGGACAAAACCCTTTTCGAACTCAACCAGGATGGCAACGCCCGCCCGCGACGGCAGCCAATATTCAAGCTTGGCTACCCACACCATGCAGATGGCAGACAGCAGCGTCAGGGATATCGCCGCTATGTAAAAGCCGACGCCCACCAGGACCCCAATCGCCGATGCCGCCCAGATCGACGCCGCCGTGGTAAGTCCCCTGATATTCAGGCCTTCTTTCATGATTACGCCGGCGCCAAGAAAGCCGATGCCAGTGACTATGCCTTGCACTACCCGAGTCGGATCCGGATTGAGCGGCAGGCCGGCATGGCCGCCATACCAGAGCGCCGGATATCCGGCGAATACAGTCAGTCCGGCAGAAGCCATGCATACCAGGCCGTAAGTGCGCATGCCGGCGGCACGGCCATGATAGGCGCGTTCATAGCCGACCAGCGCCCCGAGGAACAAGGCCCCCAGCAAGTTGAAAAATATGAGGATATTGGCCCCGACCTCGGGGGTGGACCAATAGGCGGTCAGCGAATCAAATGAAAGAATGTCCATACCTTTTCTTTTTGCTTGTTTTTTCAGTATCCCGGGAATTGGCTATAGAGTAAACCTCATTGTGAAAGCGCGCCCTCACTTGACCCAATTGAGATTTTTCTGGGCCTCACGATTTATTAAAAATGCAGGGTTGTCACGTAGCGTAAAACGGCAGCGGTGCGTACACTACCTGTGCTCTCATTTTATTTCTTCTGATCCATGACCACCACCATTACCATCAACGAAGACCTCCGCGCCTATATCGACCCGTTGACCGAAGACGAATTCATTGCTCTGGAGCGCAGCCTGCTGTCCGAAGGCTGCCGTGATGCATTGGTGTTGTGGGGCGACCTTCTGGTGGATGGACACAACCGCTACGGTATCTGCCAGAAACACGAAATCCCTTTCAAGACCATGCAGAACCCCACGTTTCAATCGATGGAAGATGTGCATCTGTGGATGATCGACAATCACCTCGGGCGGCGCAGCGTGTCGGATTTTCAGCGCGGTGTGCTGGCGCTGCGCAAGAAAGAGATCGTAGCGGCGCGCCAGGCGCAGGCGCAAGCCCAGCGTTCGCCCGCAGAGCCGGCCGGCGCCGATGCCGCCGTTCAGGCCGAAAGTGAGCCGCCATGGACCCGGGAGGTCGTCGCGCGTGCGGCCAGGATGAGCAGCGCGACCCTGGGGCAAATCGAAAAAATCCAGAAGACGGCTGCGCCTGAACTGGTTGGCGCCGTAAAGTCGGGCATCATTTCCATTAATGCGGCCGCCGCCTTAGCTTCCTTGCCTAGCGAGAAGCAGATAGCGGCTGTTGCCGGCGGCAAGAAGGAGCTGCGCCAGGCAGCAAGGCAAGTGCGCGAGGCCCGGCTGCCGCCCAAGCCGGAACTGGATCCGCCGCCGAGCGACGCCACGCCCGATCAAATCGAAATTCATCGTTTGACCTCATTGGTCGCAGAACTCAGCGAAGAGCGCGATCAGTTGAAAAAGAAGGTGCAGCACCTGGCCATTGCGCTGGCGGAGGCTCGCAGCGGACAATAGTTCGCCGCACATATCTTCGTGAGCGGCCTAAGCGCTCAAGGCCGCGGCACCGCGTCGAGACCGATGATGCTGGCGTCCTCGGCGCCATGTCCTGCTGCAATCAGCTGGTCCATCCTGGCTGCAATCGATGGCAATGCCGCCAGCGGCCGATTAGCTGCAGTTTCAAGCATCAGCCGAACATCCTTGCGCGCCATCGCCAACTCGAAACTCGGGGTGAAGTTACCCTTTGCCATGTTCAGCCCCCGGCCCGCCACCATCGTATTCAAATCAAACAGCCCCAGCAACTTGACGGCGTCCTCACCGTTAACGCCGCTCGCCTGCGCCAGGGTAAGGATGTCAGCCATCACCGCGGAGAGGCCGATGATCATGGCATTTCCAAACAATTTGTTGGCCGCGGCAAGGTCGGCGCGCTCGCCCATGTATTCGAGACGCCCTGTCATTTTGGCGAGATCCGCCTGGACGGATTCAAACAGCGCCTTCGGTCCTGCGACCATCATCGAGCCCTGGGCACCGCGGGCGGCCGCCGGCCCCATAAAAACAGGGCAGTGCAGATACTTCACTCCGGCCGCGCGCAAGCGTTCGGCACGTTCGGCAGTGAGCGCCGGCAATGTCGTGGTGTGATCGATCAGGATCGCGTCAGGGGAAAGCCCGCTACGCGCCGCCGCAATAACTTCCTCGACCACCGCGTCGTCTTTCAGCACGATATGCACTCTTGAAGCAGATCGTACCGCTTCGGCGGGTGTTGACGCTGCCTTGACGCCGAACTGCGCGAGGGCCAGAACCTTGTCCTGGGAGCGATTCCATGCAGTGACCGAATCACCTCGTTTTGAGGCGGCTTCCGCGAATGCGCTTCCGAGCAATCCGGTGCCGAGAAAAGCGATGTTTGCCATGATCGTATTCCTTTTGAATTTAGCTTGAACAGCAGAATGTTGAAATATAACACTGGAACAATTCGGGCGAGTGCGGCCGCTGGCTTTCTGGCGGCGGTATATCTGACCCGTAGTGGCCGACTACGGACTGTCGGTTTTCGACCGGGATGCAACCGGTGGACGCAACACGCCATGGATTGCGCCCCACCGTATTATTTACCGGTTTTTTGGAGCAGCCAAGCGGACTCCGTCGACGCAACTTTCCCCTTCAATCCGCCCGCGACATTCTTGCGTTCGACAGATTTCACTTGGTAAGCAGCGCCATAGTGTTGCTTTACTTCGTCCTCGGTAACTGAAAACGGCGGGCCATCCATCAGCAGTTGGCTGTATTCATAAGAGATCAGCAACTGCGGCGCTGCGCCGGTTATTTTCATCAGGTGCGACGTATATTGCTCCCGCGTGCGAGCGGGCAGGGCGACTAGAGCGGCGCGATCGTATATCGCGCTGACGGGGCCAAGGTATTCTGTTGATATATCAAAGATATCGCCAACTAATATGTCGATATCTTTAGCACTGTAGCGTGTCAATTTCCCGACTTTGGATATGGTCGGCTCCAAGCCAAGTTCTTTAAATAAATCGCTAATGGCAAGTTCGCTCAATTCTGCGCCAGCGATGCGATAACCGCCGGCAAGCAGCCATGCGATATCGCGTGTCTTGCCACACAACGGCAGGAATACACGACTGCCATTGGCCAGATTCAATTTTCCGAAATGTTGTATTAGTAACGGGTTTGTCTCATTTTCATGAAACTTAATATCGCCTCGTTCCCATTTTTGATGCCAAAAACTTGCTTCCATGTCGGCTCCTTGAATTATTGATGTGTAAATTAACATGCTGCCAACGTAAGGGCTTGAGCGATGTGCCAAGTTGGGTTACGCGCCAGAATACAAGTTGAAGTGGACTTGAGGTCAAGCCTTAATTACGACAGGTGAAATAATGGATGTTGCCAACGCTGTCCTCACACAGACCTGCCTGATACGTGAGTTGAGAAGCTGCTGATGATATGCCCGACCGAATCGCGGCCGTTTGCGCAGAAAGACGTGAGCCGCACGTTCGCCCGCCACGTGGCTCGTGCAGTCATAGCCCAAGGCATGCATATCGATGCCATTCAAGAGATGCTCACCTGATCCGGGTAAGACAGGTCCGATGGCGAGATGTAGTTCGTCAATCAGGCTGGCGCGCAGATACTGTCGAATAATAGATACGCCGCCCGCGGGTGATGCGTCTGCACGAAGACGGACGTGTGCTACGGCGGCTCGTCGCCCCATCAACCTTTCCGGCTATCGTCGGTTGGGCGCAACTGGCAGCCGGGGCTGAACGGCTTTTGGCTGTCCAGTTCACTTGAAGGTCAGGCATTGGCTTGCCAACTTATTGCTCGGCAATCTCAGCCTCAACCAATTGCGCAAGAAGAGTGAGCGATTGCTGCCACCCGAGATAGCAAGCCTCAAGTGGAATGGCTTCCGGTATGCCTTCTTGCACAATGTTTACCTCAGTGCCGCAGGAGACCTTCAGTAAAGAAACTGTCGTCTGCATTTCCCCCGGCAAATTAGGATCGTCGAATTTATCCGTATGCCGAATCCGTTCGTTGGGTATCAGCTCGAGATACTCTCCGCCAAAGGAATGACTGTCTCTCGTGGCGAAGTTCGTAAACGACATTTTGTAGGTGCCGCCGACTTTGGCATCAATATGGTGGACCTTGCCAGTGAAACCATTTGGCGGCAGCCATTTAGCCATCGCGTCGGCATCGAGAAACGCTCGGTAGATTCTCTCGGGGCTTGCCCGGAGTATGCGATGAAGTCGAATTGTGTTCGCAGCCATAATTCCTTCGCCTTTCCCATCGATGCGATGACTAATGTTGATATGGGGCGCAGTTTTGCTGGGTAACTCCGGCTACTGCGGAATAACTCCGCCCCGGTTGAAGCTCGGGGACCGGCATGCCGCCTGCGTGTCCGGTGTCTCGATACCATTTTGTACCGTACTCGATTTCCGTGAAAAGCAACAAATCAGGATTTACCTCATAAGCATACACCTGAGGCGCCTGACCGGCTGGTTTGCGTCATCAATATCGGAATGACTAGTGTTTGCATGGGAGCCTATGGCATTTGATTTGTGCCCGCTTTGATGCGAATGCACGGCAATCAGGCGCCGATCTCTTTCTGTACCCGCCACGATAACGGCAATGTGAACAGCAGGATCGCCGCCAGGGTTATCAACGCAGTGGAGACTCCTGCAATGTCGCCCAGCCGACCAAACAGCACCGGTGACAACGCACCACCACCTATGGTGCAGGTATAGAACAGCGCAAAAGCTTGCTCGCGTTTTCCCGCTTTGGCCAATTCCGGCACCACGCCGTACAGTACCGAAGACGTCCCGTTCAAAGCCAGCCCCAGCAGCGGCAGCATCGCCATCATTCCGAACAGCGGTAACCATACCGCCAGCAAGATCAATAGAGATGTGGCGGATTCCGTGATCCACACCGTTTTCATCATGCCGATGCGCGCCCCCAGATAACCGCAAAACAATTTGCCGAACGCGCCGCCGACAAACAAGAGCGACAGCGCGAGGCCGATGCCTGCCGTGCCGGCGCCTTTGCTTTTCAATAAGAATGGCAGGAAGGTGAGAAATCCCATCCGCACCGCGCTGTCGAGGGTGCCGGTCAGCAGCAGCGCACGCAGTCCGCTGGCCGAACCGGTGCCGGTTATTACCTTGGCGGCTTTCCCCTTGCTGGATACCTGTTCGTCCCGTACCGGAATAAGCCACCGCAGCAGACCGGCTGCGGCCAGTCCGAGCAAGCCCATCAGCGTAACGCTGGCCTGCCAGCTCGCGACCACCAGCAACAGGCCCACCAGACCCGGTATCAGCGTCTTGCCGATGTCGCCGGCAAAGTTGTACTGTGCCAGCGCCTCTTTGACGCCGCCGCCGGCCTCATGCGTATCGGTGATCAACGAGGACGCCAGCGGGTGCTGAGTACTGGCTCCCAGACCACCCAGCAACAGCGCAATCAGCAGTACCGTCAGACTTCCGGCCTGACCGGCAATCAGGTAGGCGATGCCGGCCAGCGCCGTTCCTCCCACCAGCATGCGTTCTCGCCCCCAGCGTTTTGCCAGCCGGCTGGCTAGCAGCTGGCAGCCGGCCATCATGCCGGAATAGGATCCGCGCAGCAGTCCCACCAGCGCGTAACTGATGGAAAATTGCGCCTGCCAGATAGGCAGCAGTACGTAGATGAGGTCGGTCAGGCCATCATGTACTGCATGGGCGCTGCAGGCCGCCAGCAGGGAGCGGCGACGGACGGCAGTGCCGTCGACGTCCGAATCAGAGGAAATTGCTACAGCGTTCAGATCGCTCATTATTCTGTGTGCGAGAAATTGAGATGCGGCCAGGTGTCAGGCACGGACGTTGACGATCGTTGCCTGCATGATGGCAATCACTTTCCAGACGGTTCCCGATAAGGCTCGGACTTCTCCTGTACAGACCGTGAGTAGCTTGCCTGAAGTCTGTACTTTTCCGACGGCTAAGAATCGTTCGCCGATCGCAGGCCGCACGAAGTTGATCTTGAACTCGGCTGTGACAACCTCGCTCTCGAGCGGCGCCTTGGTCAACGCTGCGTACCCGCATGCGCTGTCAACAATACTTGTGATTGCGCCGGCGTGAACATAGCCGTGCTGTTGGGAAAGCTGCGTGGAGAATGGCAATTCTATTTGCACCTCGCCATCTGCGACCGAGACAAGCTTCGCACCGAGGGTCGCCATAAGGCCTTGCGATTTGAAGCTGACTGCGATGCGTTCTTGAATGTCACTCATCGGAAAATGGCCTCTTGACGGGATCGTGCATGACGCTTAACGGTTATTAGGCGGACCGAATATTCATGCAGCCATTATGCATAAGGAAAGCCATGTCCGGCAAGTAAGCGGATTCGGCTGAGCCGGTATGATAACTCCGAGCGCCGCGCTGCGTGCGACCTACGAAAACCCAGGCCTTTTCGGTTATCATCATTCCCCTTTGCGCTCTTGAGCATCGGGCAAGACGCGGCAAGTACGAATTATTGAACATTAAGGAATGGCTATGTCGGGATATCTGCAGGAAAGCGAAGGCGCCATGCGCAGCAAAGCGGTCACCGTGCAATCACTATCGGCCATGCGCGGTGCCGGCGCAAAGATTGCGACGCTGACCTGCTACGACGCCAGCTTTGCGTCACTGATGGACCACCGCGGCGTCGATTTGCTGCTGGTGGGCGACTCGCTCGGCAATGTCTTGCAGGGACACAGCACGACATTGCCGGTGACGATTGCGGATATTATGTATCACACCGCATGTGCCGCGCGCGGAAACCGGAGCGCGCTGCTGGCCGCGGACATGCCATTTGGCAGCTATGCCACACCGCAGTCGGCATTCGACAATGCAGTGAAACTGATGCAGGCAGGTGCGCAGATGGTCAAGCTTGAAGGCGGCGCCTGGCTGGCCGACACCGTGACATTCCTCACCGAGCGTGGCATACCGGTATTCGCCCATCTCGGCCTGACACCGCAGGCCGTGCATCAACTGGGCGGATTCAAGGTGCAGGGAAAAACGGCAGAAAGTGCGGAGCGGCTGAAAGCCGATGCGATGGCGCTCCAGGCGGCGGGCGCAACGTTGCTCTTGCTTGAAGCCATTCCGGCCGCGCTGGGCAAGGAAGTGACGGAGATGCTGGCCATTCCGACCATCGGCATTGGCGCCGGCCCGGATTGCTCGGGACAAGTGCTTGTGATGCACGACATGCTGGATGTCTTTCCCGGCAAGAAGGTTCGCTTCGTGCGTAATTTCATGGAAGGACAGTCGAGCATTGAAGGCGCGATCCGCGCCTATATCAAGGCAGTGAAAGACAAGTCCTTTCCGGCCCCGGAACATTGTTTTTAGATATCGCCAAGGCGACTTGCCGGAAACGTCTCAAACAGCCGAGCAATATGGGCAAAGCGAACGAGTGTCCGCTTTGCCATCGTTGCCGTTGCCGTGATTCAGGATGGCTAAACACCTTGTTTGGCTCCGGCGTTCTATAACAGGTCTTGGCCAAACTGATCCATTCGTAAAAGACAGGTTGCGACCCTTTGCTGGCCTTCGAGTTGCTCCAAACCGGACGCTCAACACCTACCGTAAACATTTAATTTTTCCCCGGCATACGCCTCAGGTGACGAGGCGTTTCGTGAGGAACCTTGGCCTGACCATCGCACCACTAATTTGCTCGGCGCACCAATTGACGAAAGCGTGAAACTCTCCGGCTGACGACTATTTTTTTGATGCGCCCTGGTTATCCAGTTGTGTGAGTATTTGATACGCGGCAGTCACTCTTTGATCGATGGGATAGGATTTATTGGCCAGGATCACAATGCCAATTTTTTTAGATGGAATAAAGGCTGCATAGGTGGAAAAGCCGTTCGTTGAACCGGTTTTGTTGATCAGAACGTCCGCTTGCGGTGGCAGCGGCGGGCTTAGTTTGCTTGCGACGGCTTCTTGATAGATAACACTAGGATCGTTACCGGACAGCAGTTGTTTCAACTCTACAGGATAAGGGTATTGCTCCCAAATCAAATCTTGCGTAAATTCGCCTGACCTGAAATATCCTGTGTGAGTGTCCGTGATCGCACGTTGAAATTTTTCACCGAGCCTACTCGCCTGGATGTTATCGTTAATAAATCGGATCAAGTCCGCCGAGCCTGATTTCACGCCGTATGCTTCGGACGCCAGAATCCCGGGATTCAACCTGACTGGTACATCCTTTGCGGTGTAACCTTGCGCGTAATCTTTCATCTGATCGGCTGGCACATTGATGTAACTATGCGTCATGCCAAGTTCTGGAAATAATTTCTTTTCAAGCGCGTCCTCAAAAGACATATCCATACTTTTGGCCGCAATCATGCCAAGCATCCCGATACTTAGATTTGAATACTTTCTGTATGTGCCAGCAACGTGGATAGGTTCCCAATGCTTAAAATAATCCATTAACTGATCGGTATTATATATATTGTCCGGAGCTTGCAGCGGAAGGCCACCCGCAGTATGCGTACCCAGATTCAGCAGGCTGATATTGTCAAAGCTACTGCCGCGCAAGAAAGGAAAATATTTGCTCGGGCTATCAGAGAGTGACAGATCTCCATTGACTTGAGCGTAAGACGCCAGCGTCGCCGTAAATGTTTTGCTGAACGACCCGATCTCAAAAAGCGTCTTGTTGGTAACGCGCTGCTGCGTTTCTTTTGACGTTACACCATAGTTGTAGAAATAATTATGGCCATTGATGGTCACTGCGATTGCCATACCGGGAATACTATACTTCTGCATCAGTGGCTGGATAGCCGCATCTACAGTATCTGTGATCTTGGATTGATCGACAGTGCTTGCTGCATTGCTGCTTGCAGCGAGTAAATATACTGAAAAAGATAGTAGTTTTAATGTGTTCATAATTTGTTAGACACGTTGAGCAATAACTCTCCACTTGTCCGTTCCCCGAAATAATTTCACGTCACAAGAAGTTTCTCGATGCTTGGCACAAGAGTGAAGTCAAGGGATGCAAGATCAGTTTGGAGCCGGAATGTTGAACTGTTTTCCAGGTACGTAGACCCAGGTTGCAATGACTTTCGCCCCCATCGGTCCGGCTTTGGTGACGTGGACCGCATTCGCTGCTATTTGAAAAGTCCCGCCTGCGTGAATGTGTTGCGTAGGCTTGCCATTCACTTTTAATACTATGTCACCCTCAAGCACGTAGCAGACTTCGGGGCCAGTTGCCATGTGTCGTGGCTTTTCAGCATTGGGAGGGAATTCGGAAATTCCCAGGCCCATTTCGCGATCTGTTCCCTGAATCGCAATTCTTTGGAAAACCTGCGTCTCCTTGCTCGCAGGTGCCTTATCGGCAGCCAATACGGAGTGGGTGGACATGATGGTTGCGAGAATGATAGAAATAGAAAAATATAACTTCATGTATGTTTTACCAATTAATATTTCTAGGGCAACGATCTTTTCATTCCAGCGACAGCGCCGAATTCTAGAGGCCGTTATTTAGGAAATGGAATGTTGGCCGAGGCTCTCTGTGCAATAGCTATTTTTTTTGCAAAGAGCAACCTTGGCAGGTCAACTAGCAATTTTGTAAAACGACAATATCCGCTTTTGGCGAAGTGTAGGCAAGCGAGAATAATTTTGGTCGCAACATAGAAAATCTTATGGATAAAGTGCGCCGCAAGGTTGTAACGAAGCATCTAGCGAATGTCCACTATTGGCTGGGTGCAGCCGGTCACGACAGACCGTCGTCGATCAAAAGCGAAATCTCGCTTCTCACGTTAGCAGGTACATGGTTTGCCATGATGCGATGCAGGCCAATCACATCGAATATGTAACGTATTCCCGTCGCGGCAATCTCTCGCATTGGCCCCGGCCTTCAAATTCTTTGGCGACTGAATAGCCCATGTTGGCGCCCAGCAGAGGGCCTCTTACGATATTCGTAAAATTACAACCGGCAACCATCTTTTGCGAGCTTCTGTCAACTGCAATGAAATTCAGGGAAGTGCCGTCCAGAAATGAACGATGCGCCTTTTCAGCGCGCCCGCGGCAGGATTCCGGGGTATAAAAGTTGCTGTCCTTCGCGGGTTCCCATGGCGCCAAATGGTCCTTGTTCGCTAGTTGGTAGGCGAGCAGCAGGTGTGCATTGTCGGGGTGCAGCACGGTCAACAAAGTTCGTTGGGTTTCGATTGCCGGCAAGGCCGGCGCTTAAAGCAGCAACGCGCCCACCAGCCCGCTGACCACGCCGACCAGTATCGTCAGCAACGCGACGGTAAGCAATACCCTGGCATCGAAACTTTTACGCAGCATCAGCAGCGACGGCAGGCTGATGCTTGGCAAGGTCATCAGCAACGCCACTGCCGGCGCCGTGCCCAGGCCCAGCGACATCATGGTTTGCACGATAGGAATTTCGGCTGCAGTGGGAATCACGAATAGTGTCCCAGCGACGGCAAGCGGCACCAGCCAGAGCAGGCTGCTGCCCATGGCGCCATCGACATGGGGGAACAGCCAGACCCGGGCCGCACCCAGCGCCAGTACCGCCAGGATATACACCGGGATGGTGCTCCAGAACAGCTGCCATAAACTGCGCGACCAACGTCCCAGGAAATTTTGCGAATCAGGCGCTGCGGCCTCGGCCACTGCTTCCTGCGCGGGTTCAGGCGTTTGCTCGGGGCGGGACACGCGCTGCGCAATCAGTGAGACGCCCAACACCAGCACCAGGCCTGCCACCAGGCGCAGGGCGGTGAAGCCCCAGCCCAGCACGAAACCCATGAATACCAGCGTGGCCGGGTTAAGCACCGGATTGGCGATCCAGAAGGCCAGCGCCGCACCCACCGAGACTTGCTGGCGGCGCATCCCCGCGACCACCGGAGCGGCGCAGCAAGAACACATCATGCCAGGCAGAGCGAACAAGCCGCCGCGCAAGACCGAATTAAAGCCGGGACGGCCGAACAGGCGCAGCAGCCAGTCGCGCGGGATCAGCACTTGCAGCAGCGAGCCCAGGATCACCGCCAGTACCGCGGCTTTCCAGATTGCCAGGAAATATACCTTGGCATAGGTCAGCGCCGCGGTGACGGGCGATCCCTGCTGATCGTCGAGGATGGACGCGCCTATGCTGTGCTTGTCCGCTGCCAGGAACGATTTGAGGTAGTAGGGCGACCATTTGACGTAATACAGGCCAACCACGGCCACCAGTACGAACAAGGCTGGTTTCCACCAGAACGACCAGCCCCGCGCGGGCGATTGGGAGGATAGACTGTACATGGAGGGCTCACTCTGTAGGAAATAACTGCGCATCATAACCCAGCGGAGCCGGGTGATTTCTTTCTTGGGGTTGATTATTGGGTTGGTTGCCAGCTAAGCTTTGCTAACCTTTGAACATGATAACGAATATTGGACGCTGAAACGCAGCATTTTGCGAGCCGTTGCCGCTCCTTATCGATCTGCGCGTAGTTGATCTCGGTTGCGGCGAGCCGCTCGGCGATAAGCTGGATCGCAGGGCGCGGGACATGGCCTGAAACGTCACTCCTGCGCTTTATCTGTCCGGGTTTTCCGGTTGATCGGGCATCTGGCCGCGCGCCACAGAGAAGCAGATATAAGCTATGCCAACTGAAAAGATGGCTAGCACGTACGCCAGCCGCTTGCCATGCCACAGGCTGCCCAGCCATCGATTGAAATCAGCGATCAATATTCCCGCTGTTCCACCATACAGTTCCATGTCACGAAGATAAGCCTTCGAATCGTCTGCTGCGACTGGATAGGCGTTCCCGCCTATGATCTGGTAGCTGGCGGCGCGGTTCTCCTGTTCCGCGGACGTACGATAGATCAAGCCGGCGGATAATAATCCCACCAGCAAGACCGCCGCAGCGATCAGATACAGGGACAGCTGGAGGCTCGAAAATCTGTTGCGCATATCCTGTCGATTCATAGGGCAGGTGTTTCCTCGGTCCGGATATTCTTCCCCATCCGCGTCACCGGCACCTGAATAATCGTCAATCGTCAATCATTAACCGAGATTCACCTAAGCCTTGGCATGGGGTAGCGTATTCAATTTGGTCTTGCCAACTGCAAACGAAGCTTTCTGGATGCGGCCATCCGCAATTTCGTATACACAAAGCATGTCGACGCTGCCCACGCCCTCAGCAAAATTGCGGGTCACGACTTCATGGTCAATCACCACGTTTTCCATGATCGTACGTGAAATCAGGGCGGCGTGCAGATCCGGTTCGGCGAACCGGGCCAGGAAGCGGGCTCGCATTTGTTCATGCCCGCGTGCGAGCATCTCGCCATGCAGCTGGTACTGCTCGGCATCCGTTGCGTAGGTCGTCAGCAGGGCGTCGATGTCTTTGGCGTTATAGGCGTCAAGCTGTGCTTGAACTATGGAAAGAGGGCTTGCTGCAGGCATGGTTGCTTTCAAAGTCGATGGATCGTTTTGTGAATAGATATGTGAATTGAGATTGATTTTCTAGTACTTGAGCCGATACCCGGTCTTGAAGATCCAGGCCACGATCGCCAGGAAGACCGCCAGAAACACGATGGTCATCGTCAGGCTGATCGTGATGCTCACATCGGCATTGTCGTAGAAGCTCCAGCGGAAGCCGCTGATCAGGTAAACCACCGGGTTGAACAGGCTGATCGCGTGCCAGACCGGCGGCAGCATCTTGATCGAGTAGAAGCTGCCGCCGAGAAAAGTTAGCGGCGTGATGATCAGCAACGGCACCAGCTGGAGCTTTTCGAAATTGTCGGCCCAGATGCCGATGATGAAACCGAACAGGCTGAAGGTCACGGCCGTCAGCACCAGGAACAGGATCATCCAGAACGGATGCGCGATATGCAGCGGCACGAACAGTCCCGCGGTCGCCAGGATGATCAGGCCGAGCAGTATCGATTTGGTGGCGGCGGCGCCGACATAACTCATCACGATCTCCCGGTACGAAACCGGCGCCGACAGCAGTTCATAAACGGTGCCGGTGAATTTGGGGAAATAGATGCCGAAAGAGGCATTCGAGATGCTTTGCGTGAGCAGCGACAGCATGACCAGTCCGGGGACGATAAATGCGCCGTAGCTGACACCGTCGATCTGGGCGATGCGCGAACCTATGGCGGCGCCGAAAACGACAAAATACAGCGAGGTCGAGATCACCGGGGCGACGATGCTTTGCAGCAGGGTGCGCCCGGTGCGCGCCATTTCGAACATGTATATTGCGCGGATTGCATGGAAATTCATTGCTCGTCCTTGATCAGGTTGACGAAAATATTTTCAAGCGAACTCTGGGTGGTCTGGATATCCTTGAACTGGATGCCTTCTTCGCTGAGGGCATTCAACAGCGAA
Source organism: Collimonas sp. OK242 (assembly GCF_900107095.1). Classification (GTDB taxonomy): domain Bacteria; phylum Pseudomonadota; class Gammaproteobacteria; order Burkholderiales; family Burkholderiaceae_D; genus Collimonas. The sequence continues at coordinate 69,128 of NZ_FNOR01000010.1, read as the reverse complement.
ATGATGGTGACGCGTTCGCCGTCGTTTTCGTAGGTATAGACCAGCTGGCTGCCGTCGCTGGACAAGCTCAGGCTGAAGGCCGCAAGCTCGGGTGGAATACAGTCTAGCGGTTGCTCCAGCTGCAGCGTCAGCAATTTTTTGCCGAGCTTGCGCATGAGTTCCTTTTTTTCCTCAATCAAGATGATCTCGCCCTTGTTGATCACGCCTATCCTGTCGGCCATGTCTTCGGCCTCGTCGATGTAGTGGGTGGTCAGGATGATGGTTACGCCGCTGTCCCTTAACGAACGGACCAGTTCCCACATGTCATGCCGCAAGTTGACGTCGACGCCTGCGGTCGGCTCGTCGAGAAACAGGATCTGCGGCTCATGCGACAAGGCCTTGGCGATCAGCACGCGACGCTTCATGCCGCCGGACAGCGTCATGATCTTGTTGTCCTTCTTGTCCCACAACGATAAATCCCTGAGCACTTTCTCGATGTAGGCAGGATTGGCCGGCTTGCCGAACAGTCCGCGGCTGAAGGATACAGTAGCCCATACCGTTTCGAAGGCATCGGTGGTCAGTTCTTGCGGCACCAGGCCGATCAGCGATCGGGCAGGGCGGAAATTCTTGACGATGTCGTGGCCATCCACCCGTACCGATCCCTCGGAGATGTTCAGGATCCCGCAGATGCAGCTGATCAGGGTGGTTTTGCCGGCGCCGTTCGGTCCTAGCAATGCCAGGATTTCGCCACGGCGGATGTCGAGATTGATGTTGTTGAGCGCCCGGAAGCCGGAGGCGTAGATCTTGGAGAGATTCACTATGGAAATGACATTTTGCATGAGCCGTCCGATCAGTATGAGTGCAGGTGACGTATGTGGCGTACGTGGCGTACGCGACGTCGGTGTCTTGCCGTGCATTCTAATCCCGAATGCAGATTAATTTTTGCGACGGCTATTCCGGCTATTTTCGAAGGCATCGATCAACCGGATCATGCGTTCCATGCGCGACTGTTCCTGCGGCGTCGTTGTGCGATTCCACATGAGATCGAATTCAGCCACGATCGCATCGTACTCGGCCTTGCTGATCAGTTTTGTGTCTGCTTCTTCCTCTATTTCTTTCTCAAACATAGGCTTGTCCCGACAGAATAGATAACACCAGGGAGATTGCGGATCAGGCAGGTACGGCGCCCTCCATTGTCCTGGTACGCAAGAGCAGGGCGCCAAGTACGGCTCCCGAACCGGCAAAGCAGGCTCCCGCCAGGAAAGCTGCCTGATAACCGCTGTTGAGCGCGGCCAGCGGCTGCGTGCCGGCAGCCAGCAGATTTTCGGTATGCAACGCCGCCAGGCTGGCGAGTACCGCAAGGCCGAGCGCGCCGCCCATCATGAAAGAGGTGTTGACCACGCCCGAGGCGAGTCCGGATTCGGATGGCGCGACATCGCTCATTGCGGCCAGCAGCACCGGATTGAACGCAATTCCCGCGCCCAGGCCGAGCAGGACCATGCCGGGCAATACGTCGGCAACAAAACGGCCGTCGACCGGTGCGCGGGCAAACAGCAGCAGCCCCCATACCGCCAGCAACAAGCCCGCCGCCAGCGGCCGCCGAATACCGAAACGCATCACCAGCTTGGCCGAGATCCCCAGCGAAAAGAGCGCCATGATCAGATTGGCCGGGAGGAAAGCCAGGCCGACTTGCAGCGGCGTGTAGCCGAGTACCAGTTGCAGATAGAGCGCGGAGAGAAAGAACCAGGCGAACATCGCCGCAGCCCACAGCACGCCCACCATATTGGCGACGGCGACATTACGCAACTGGAACAGCCGCAACGGCATCAGCGGCGCCCGCACCCGCGTCTCGATCACCAGGAACGCCGCCAGCAATGCGGCTGCAACGGCGAGTTGGCTCAGCGTGCGCGGCGCGGCCCAGCCGGCTTCGTTGCCATTCACGATCGCATACACGGCGAGCATCAACGCGGCGGTAACAGTGATGGCGCCGAACACATCCAGATGCCGGGATTGCTTCTGGCTGTGCAGCGCCGGCAGCAATCGCAACGAGAGCGCGATCACGGCGCCGCCGATCGGCAGATTGACCAGAAAAATCCAATGCCAGCTCAGGCTGTCAGTCAGCAGCCCGCCCAGCATCGCGCCGAGACTGCCGCCGCCGGCGCAGACAAAACCGTAGACACCCATTGCCTTGGCGCGCTCGGCCGGCTCAGTGAAAAGATCCATGATCAGCGACAGCGCCACCGCTGTCACCACGGCCCCGGCCAGCCCCTGTACAGCGCGTGCCGCCAGCAGGAAGCCTTGCGTGGTGGAGAGGCCGCAAGCCAGGGACGCCAATGTAAATAGCGCGATACCCAGCAGGAACAGCCGCCGGTGCCCGTACAAATCCCCCAGCCGGCCGCCCAGTAGCAAGAAGCCGCCGAAAGTCAGCATATAGGCGTTCACTACCCAGGCCAGCGAGGTGTCGGAAAACCGCAAATCCGTCTTGATCGATGGCAGCGCCACATTGACGATCGTGGTGTCGAGCACGATCATCAGTACTCCCAGGCACAGCACGATTAGCGCTAGCCCGCGCCGGTCGGGATGCCCGTTTGCGGTAGAGATGGAATGTTCAGTCATATCAGGTCTTTCCAAAGATGATGGACTCCACAAGAAGAGATCGTCGAGTCGCAGGATTCAGGGATTTCTTGATATCTAGTCGAACGGGAATAGTCTAAATCGACATGCCGCCAAAGACTGCGCCAAAGACCACACATCAGGTGATGATATCAAACTGTGCGTTGGCTGAAGCACTGGCGCCCGTCGCGTATTTTCACATTTTCCGAGGTGTCTCAGGCCCATCAGTTGATGGAGCGCAACGAGGCGTTAGGCAAGTTTGTCGTTCTCTCTTAGGCTAACGAAACTTCGCCATTCTCGCTACACGGCATTGGATGGCCTTATGGCTGATCGATAGTCCGTTTTGGATAGTAAATGCTTGGCCCGGGCGAAGGCAACGCCTAAACCATTGCTGCCGGCGGTAATCAGGGACTTCGATATTGCTCAGACAATTGTTTTGTGGCAATATTTACCGCTATTCACAGCGCGGCCAAAGCGACAGTAAAACCCAGCGCTGTAGATGACTTTCACATATCGAGGACCGCATGAGCGGCTGTCCTCGTCCGCCATCGAAGAACACTTCCGGAGACTCCAGATGAAGCGTGCAGCAAAGTGGCTATTTGCAGGGTTGATGTCTATTTTTCTGTTGGCGGCAATCATGCTGTTCCAAACCTGGTATTTTAAGCCCTTGAAAATCGATTGGTTCTACGGCCGCGTGTTTGCGTCGTTTGCACTGGACAGTCCCGAGCTGCTGTCGTCGCTGCGCATCGTGCCGGGCTGGGCGGATTTCTATAGCTCGGATCTGGATGATGTGTCGCCGGCACACGAAACGAAAAGTCTAGATGAATTGAAAAGCAGCCTGGCGACGCTGAAGAGCTACGACAGGTCCGGCTTGGACCGCGAGGGTCAATTGTCATACGACACTCTGGCTTACTTCCTGCAAATACAGGTAGATGGCGAGCGCTTCCGCGACTACGATTTTCCGGTCAACCAGATGCAAGGTATGCAAAGCGGGCTGCCGGATTTCATGGTGCAGATTCATCAGGTGACGAGCAAACGCGAGGCGGACAGCTACATCGCACGCCTGAACAAGTTCCCGCGCAAGTTCGATCAATTGCTGGAAAGCCTGAAGCTGCGTGAGAGCAAAGGCATAGTGCCGCCCCAATTCACCGTGGACAAAGTCATCGTACAAATGAAGGGATTCATCGCCAAACCATCCGCGGAGAATACCTTGTTTGTCAGCTTCAAGGACAAGCTGGACAAGATTCCTGCGGAGCGGCTTGATGCCGCGACCCGCGCACAATTATTGGCGCAGGCCGACCAAGCAATCCAGCATAGCGTCTACCCTGCTTATCGAAAACTAATCGATTACTTCGCCGCTCTGGAGCCGAAGGCCCAGGGTAATTACGGTGCGTGGCACTTGCCGGATGGCGACAGTTACTACGCGTGGTGTGTGCGCATGCATACAACTACCGATATGACGCCGCAGCAAGTCCACCGGCTTGGCCTGGCGGAAGTCGCCCGCGTCGGCGCGGAAATGGATACCTTGTTAAAGGGTCAGAATCTAACTGACGGCACCATAGGTGCGCGCGTGCAGCACCTGGCGCGCGACCCGCAACAGCAATATGCCAATAGTCCTGAAGGAAAGCTGGCGATGCTGGCGCGATATCAGGCGATACTCGACGAGGTCAACCAGGGTCTGGGGTCCGCATTCGACATCCGGCCTAAACTCGGGGTTGAAGTAAAGGCTGTGCCGGAATTCTCGCAGGCGACAGCGCCCGGCGCGTATTATCAGCCGGGCTCCCTGGACGGTTCACGCCCAGGCGTGTTCTACGCCAACATGCGCGTTCCCGGCGAAACACCGAAATTCGCGATGCGCACACTGGCGTACCACGAAGGAATTCCAGGCCACCATTTCCAGATCTCGATTGCGCAAGAGTTACAGGATGTTCCATTCTTCCGCACGGTAATCCCGTTCACGGCCTACGTCGAAGGATGGGCGTTGTACGCGGAACGGTTGGCCGGTGAACTCGGCTTCGAAAGCGATCCGCTCGACAACCTTGGCCGCCTGCGGGACGAAATGATGCGCGCCTCACGCCTGGTGGTCGATACCGGGATTCACTACAAGCACTGGACTCGCGAGCAAGCGATCCGCTACATGGTCGACAATACCGGCATGTCCGAAGGCGACGTCACGGCAGAGGTTGAGCGCTATTTTGTCAATCCGGGACAGGCGCTCGCATACAAGGCGGGCATGTTGAAAATTCTTGCGCTAAGAGAACACGCAAAACAGACCTTGGGTCCCAATTTCGATCTAAAGAAATTCCACAATGAGATACTGTCGCACGGCGCATTACCGCTCACTATTTTGGAGCGCGTCGTCAATGCTTGGGTTGATAGGCAAAAGAGTTAGTGATGCGATCTAAGCGAAGTACCTTCTTTTGACTTGCGCATTCGAGCTCATGCAGTTCGTCCGCGTGCAATTCACTACGGACGAACTTAACGAAAAATCGCGCGCCGCGATTCTACGCATCGGTGCAAAACAAGAGGGCATTGTCCGGCACGAGCCCATCATGCCGGATGGACGGAAGCGTAACTCGGTACGCTTCAGCATCATCGATTCCGAATGGCCGGTTGCCGACTGTCTATTTCCCTTTGCCCATCGCTTCCATCATGCGCACCGTCAGGTATAGGCGCGGCACCACGCTGTCCAGATCGGCCCATTCGTCCGACGAGTGGATGCGGTCGCCGACGATACCCATGCCGTCCAGCACCACCGGTTTGCCGGTCTTGGGATTGTAGGCGAAGCCGGCGTCGGTGCCGTAGCGCATGGAGACCGGTGTGATCGACTTGCCGAGTTCCTTGTAGATGCTGTCGGCGGTGGCGGCCAGATGATCGCTGTCGGCGTTCTTGCTGAACGGCGGACGGCGGTTTTCCACCTTGACGCTGACCTCGGTTTCGGGGATCAGCTTGTTCCGGATGATCTTGTCGGCATCGGCCTGCACGCGCTGGATCTCGCTGACGTCGGACATGCGCATGTCGGCCGTGGCGCTGGCTTTTTCAGGAATGATATTGACGCGGTCGCCGGCCTGGATCACGGTCCAGTTGACGGTCGTGCCCTTGGCCGTGCTGCCCAGGTCCTTGAGCTGGATAATCTGGTTGGACAATTCGACGGCGGCGTTGCGGCCGGCTTCCGGCGCCGAGCCGGCGTGCGATGCGCGGCCCTTGACGTCGAGATGGACGTAAGCGATGCCGTTGGTGGCCACCGTCACCACGTCGGCTTCAGGCGGTTCAAACACCAGCACGTAGTCTTGGCCGGAAGATAGTTTGCCGATCATGCCGCGCGAACCGAGCGAGCTTTTTTCTTCGTCCGGATTGAACAGCACGGTGAGCGTCTTGTAATCCTTGAAGCCCCGTTCGCGCGCGATATCCAGCGCATAGACGATTAACAGCGCACCGCCCTTGGCATCGGCCACGCCCGGACCGAAGGCCTTGTTGCCGCTGATCTTGAACGGGCGCTTGGCAGCTTCGCCGACGCCGAACACGGTGTCGTAATGGATCATCAGCATGATGTTCTTGGTGCCTGTGCCTTGCAACTTGCCGATCACCATCTTGCCTGCGGCCGGCGGCGCGGCGACGATCTCGACGCTGGCGCCGACTTCCTTCAGGCGCTGGGCCAGCACGGTTTCGACCTGCGTCAGCCCCTTGGCGTCGTCGGTGCCGGAATCGATGTTGACCAGCGTAGCCAGGTCCTTGACCATGACGTCCTTGCGCTTTTGCGCGGCCTGTAGCAGGGCCTGGTCAGCCTGGGCGGTCTGAGCAAAGGAAGCGGCGGAAGCGGTGCAGCCCAAGGCGACAAGCAGCATTATCAGGTGTTTTTTCTTCATGGGGCTCTCGTGGAATTGTCGATTGAAGGGGGGAGGGGGCAGGTCGATGATGGCAACATGGCACTATAGCAGTAAATTGACGGACGAAAATACTGCGCTGAGAGCCACCGCCCGGGCGTCGTCGACGGTGCAATGACCTGCAGAATCTGCTCAGCCACAGGTCCGTATGCATCGGCCGCTTGAATCCCCGCCTTTTAAGCGACGCGCGATCTTTCCACAACCAGGCGCTCCCCGATTGGGGTTCTTAGGTGCACAAGCCATATTCTTTGCGCTGAGAGCACGGTGCGCCAGATCCACGATAGACGCTACGGGCGCGGCTTGTGCGACCTGCTGCTCAGCACCAACGCGATGCCGCCAAGGATCGCCACGGAGGCAGCAGCCAGGCGCGGTGTGATCGCCTCCGATAGGAACGCCACGCCGCCAAATGCGGCGATGAGCGGCACCGACAACTGTACCGTGGCTGCGCGCATGGCGGAAAGCTTGCTCAGCGCGGCATACCAGATGACGTACCCGATGCCGGACGTGAGTGCGCCAGAGGCGATGGCCAGTGCAACCCCCGCCGCATCCGCGTAAGCATTGGCGACGGACAGCAAGCTCAACACGAGGGCCAATGGCGCCGCCCGCGCGAAGTTGCCCGCGGTGGCCGCCAGCGGGTCGAGCACGCCACGGCCGCGCAGCGAGTACACGCCCCACGCCAGGCCTGCGGCCGCCATCAACGCAGCACCGATGGGCGGCGGCGCAGCGATACCGGGCGACACAAGGTAGACCAGCCCCGTGACAGCCAGTGCGAGACCTAACCATGCGATCGGTCCGAACATCTCGCCCGAGCGCAAGCCTGCGATGAACATGGTCAGTTGAACCGCACCGAACAGTATCAATGCGCCAGTGCCTGCGGGCAAGGTTAGATACGCGAACGAGAAGAACGCGACATAAGCAAACAGCATGGCCGCAGCGAGCCAGTCGGCACGGCCGGGCGCAAGCCGTGCCGCCCTGAAGCGCACGATGACGGCGAGCGTGATCGCTCCGGAAACCAGTCTGATGCTGGCGAAACTGGCCGGATCGATGCCCCTTTGCTGCAGCGCTAGCCGGCATAACAGAGAATTGGCCGCGAAGGCGAGCATCGCGGCCGCTGTAAGGAAGATCGCCTGCAAGCCGGGCAGGCCGTTGCGCTCCTTATGCATGGATCGCCACCAGGACCACAGCCCAGGACAGCAGCGCGAGGCCGAGCGGCGTGCTGATACGCTGCCCCCAGCGCACATTCTTTTCGATCGCCATCACGGCCGCAAGCACGAGCATCCAGCCAAGGCTGCCAGCGCCGAACGCAAACATCAACAGCATCAGCGCCCAGCAGCATCCGACACAGAACAGGCCGTGCTGCACGCCAAGCGCAAACGCGTGCCGCGCCTGCGCCTGCCCGCGCCAATGTTGGATAACGAAACTCAAGGGCGTACGGCATTTTTCCAGGCATCGGTACTTGAGCTTGCTGAACTGAAAGGCGCCGGCCAACGCAATTGTCGCGGCGCCGATCATCCAGCCATGCCAAGCCAAGGTGGGCACACTGGCAAGCAGCGACAGTATGGCGCCATGCAGTGCGTGCGCCAGGAGCCCGAATGCCCCCCACACCGTCATGTATCCCAGGCCGAGCAGCGTCAGGAGACGCCCATGGTCCGGACGCTGGGCCGTCAGCCGGTCGAACGTGTTAAACAACGGCAAGGTGGTCGGCAGCATCATGGCCGCCGTCATGAGTATCCACGCGGCGGCGTATAGCAGCATGGGCAGGACCACTGCGCCGGCGGGAACGATACGGCACAGAAACGCCGCCGGTCCTGATGCAGTCCAGTCGCCATGTTCGAGATAGCGGCCGTACGGACTGCGCCCCCATGCCCATAGCGACAGCCACGCGAGCGCAATCAATGCAGCCAGGAGCGGCAGGAACACGCGATGGCGGCGGGAGTTACTGGGCGGCAGCGAACCAGCCGAAGCGCTCATGCGTCGAAGACGAAGGTGCTCTGCAAGGCGTTGTGGTTCTTGATGCTTAGATCGATACCAAGGGCAGCGTTCTTGGATCGATAGGTCGGAGCCTTGCCGACAAACACCGGCGCTCCCGGCACCGTCGAGAACACGGTGTCGGAGAGGGTGGTCTGGCCGCCAGTCGCACCTAGATAGGGCTCAAGTTCGGCATAGTAATCCTTGCCGATCTGAAGTTCGCCCTTACCGGCAATCACGGTGAAACGTATCGGCGCCCGCTCTACCGACACGACCTCGCCGATCAGCTTGGCGAGTTCGGCGACCGGCCCGCCGGCCTGGCCGGTGTAGACCTTCAGCAGTGCCTCTTCCTGCGCCTTGGTGGCCTGGTCGTCGACATAGATCGCCGCAGTCCAGTTGCCTAGCAGAATATTGCCGGGTACGTGCGCCACGGCGGCGATGGTGTTGCCGCCCACATCGACGCCGTCGACTGTTCCCCTGTCTATGCGCCACGCGACGATAGTGTCGCAGGTGCCGTTGTCAGGGTCCTCGCCGATCCAGCAGGGGCACAGGACATTGCAATTGCAAACCTCGAGCAGGCGACCTTCCAGGTGATAGCTCATACGAACCTCCATTGCCGCTATACGAACACGGGCTTGTCACCGCAGCTCGCAGCGGCAAGGGATAAATTATTCTAGGCTGCGTGATGGGGCAATTCAAGTTCGATGACGGCCAGGCGGATCGTCGTGCGAGGTCGTTGGGGCATTTAACCTGATGTCGAGAGGGGGGGCATTAAGCAACGGCATCGAAAGAAGGCGCATGGCTGATTCCGGCAATCCGAATTCACCTTCGAAACAGCCGGCAGATTCGGGACCTGGCGACGTTCAAGCTCGCAATCGATAGCAAGTTGCGCGGCTGCGATCTCGTCGATTTAAGTGTTCGCGATGTCACGCATGGCAATCAGATTTTACCCCGGCGATGGTCGTGCAGCGAAAGACCCAACGCACGGTGGCATGCCCGGATCGTGCATCGGCCGCTTCCCTGCCGGTACGTGGACGGTTCGCGCCTCATTTAAAGACAACCTCAGAAATACGGTGCTGCCACTCAAAACATCCTTCATTCTCAAATGAGTACGCTCGCCGGGTTCTGCCATTCGAGCTACGCTACTGAATGGCTTATCTATAATTAGTCTCTAGTGGGCGGTGACTGTATCTGTTCGGCCGACGGAACTCGGCCAGAAGCAGTCCTCCGCATTGACCGCCGAAAGCGGTCGCTCGCCAAATATCATCAAGGTTCCGCACGAACCCAACCACCGAGGAGAATACCTTGCAGGAAAGCCGTCTTCGTCTCTATACCGATGCTCAGTTTGCCAGCCCCTACGCCATGTCGGTTTTTGTCGCTCTTGACGAAAAGCGATTGCCGTTTGACCTTTCGACCGTGGATCTCGGGAGTAATGCTAATCGTGAGGCAAGCTATGCAGCCAAGTCGTTGACGCAGCGCGTGCCCACGCTGACGCATGGGGACTTTACTTTGTCGGAGTCGTCGGCAATAACTGAATATCTCGACGATGCCTTTCCGGAAACGCCGGTATATCCGCAAGATAGATATCTTCGAGCGAGGGCACGCCAGGTGCAAGCCTGGCTCCGCAGTGACCTGATGCCCATTAGGCAGGAGCGCTCGACGGAGGTCGTATTCTACCGATCGCCTGGAGCAGTGCTCAGCCCTGCAGCCGATGCAGCGGTCCAGAAGTTGTTTTCTGCGGCTGAGGCTTTGCTTTCTGGCGACACAGAAAATCTATGCGGGACGTGGTGCATCGCCGATTTGGATCTGGCGTTAATGCTAAATCGCCTCATTCTGAATGGCGATCGGGTACCGGCCAAGTTAATCGATTACGCTGCGCGTCAGTGGGAAAGACCCTCCGTGCAGCGATGGGTTGGATTGAATCGTCCTCCGCTTTGAACGTATGACGAGTAAATCATGCGCCACCAGTGGATAAGGAAATGGCGAACCCTGGTTCGCCATTTTCATTTAATAACGTTCGAGCCAGTGCGCGTATGGTGCCGGCAGCGTCCACGATGCACGCTCAACGCCCAGCTCCTTTGCAGCGGAATAGGTCCAATGGGGATTGGCCAAATGGCTTCTTCCCACCATGACGACGTCGAGTTGCTGCTCTTTGACGACGCGCTCGGCAATCTCCGGTGTGCCGAAGCCCCATGCTGAAGATACAGGCACGTCCGCTTCGCGACGAACGCGTTCAGTAATCGCTCCCAAGAAAGCCGGCCCCCACGGAATCGAGGTTTCAGCAATTGTAAAACCGATGCTGACGCTAATCATGTCCATGCCAGCAGCTTTGAAATCGCGCACAAGGCCAATCGACTCGAGCAGTGTTTCCTCGTCGCGTCCATCGTATTCAATAACACCAAAGCGTACAGTTAGCGGCAGATTTTCCGGCCACACTTCACGTACTGCCTTCAATGTCTCGAGCAGGAAGCGGGCGCGGTTCTCGACGCTTCCGCCATAGATGTCGCCACGATGATTCGAATGTGCGGAAAAGAAGCTCTGTGCCAGATAGCCATGCGCGAAATGGAGTTCCAGCCATTCAAACCCGACATCACGCGCCCGCTTGGCTGCGTCGACAAAGTTCTGACGCACGCGTGCGATGTCATCCAATGTCATCGCACGGGGGAGCTTGGGCAAGCCTTTTCCGTACGCAATTGCTGAGGGAGCAATCGTCTGCCAGCCACGCTCATCGTTCTCAGCGATATGGTCGTCTCCTTCCCAAGGGCGGTTGGCGCTCGCCTTTCTGCCCGCGTGAGCAATTTGAATTCCAGGTACTGAGCCCGCTGCCTTGATGGCCTGCACAACAGGAACAAACGCTTGTGCCAAATCATCGTTCCAGATGCCGCTACAACCCGGTGTGATGCGTCCTTCGGGAGCAACGGCAGTTGCTTCAACGATGACAAGTCCGGCACCGCCACGCGCCATATTTACGTAGTGCGACTGATGCCAGTCATTGATTCGTCCATCGACCGCCATGTACTGGCACATTGGCGGGACAGCAATACGATTGCGCAGGGTAACGCCTTTAAGCTTGAATGATTGAAACAGGGCAGACATGGATGACCTTTACGAAAGTGGAGTATTTATTCGTTAGTTCGAATATGTACGAACAATGGAATAATTATAATCCAAAGTGTATGATGCTGCTCATGCGCCCATTCAAACATCCTGCCGCTAGTGAGTTTTCCCTCGAACGCGTGCTGTACGCATTGAGCGACTCTATTCGGCTCGACATCGTTCGGCATCTTGCTCGCGTTGAGGCTGCCACCTGCGGTGAGCTGGACGGAGGACGTCCCAAGTCCACTGTCTCTCATCATTTCAAGGTGTTGCGTGAAGCTGGCTTGGTGTTCACGGAGAGCAGCGGCACGAATCATATGAACACACTGCGACGTGCGGACATTGAAAGTCGCTTTCCAGGCCTGTTGTCGGCGATCTTGGCACAGCAAACTTCTTGACGGCCATTGCCGTACAAAAGGCTAATGTCTTGAAGAGAGAAGTAGATGGTTGAATGTCCGCTTGGGGAGTCCGGTCTTCCAAAGTGTGGAAACCGGCCATTCAAGAGCGTGCCAGGGAAATGGGCGCAGAAGAAATCCAACTATCCGCCACGCACTCGCGTAACACTATGGATTCCTCTACTTGCGGCTTGGCTGCAAGTTGTTGCATAAACCTGGTCCTGAACTGGTTCGGCTTGAACCTGAAGATATCCATCTATACTACAAGCTTGAGTAATTCAACAGCTGTTGGTCTGTGGGCAACTGTAATCGCCGCAGCCTGCAAGCGACAGGAAATAAAGCATATGGAACGACGCAAACTGATGAAGTCCCTATTGGCCATGGGCGCGCTGCTTGTTGCCACTACCGCCTGGGCTGGTTACAACATCTGGTCCAATGAATATACGTTTTCGCAAAAACAACTGCAGACCGCTATCGACAGCAAGTTTCCGCAGCAGCTGCGCTATGCGGAGGTGTTCAATGTCGGCCTGAAGAATCCGCGCCTGACCCTCAATCCGGCGCAAAACCGTGTGCTTACGCGGGTGAATGTGAGCGTGCTTAGTCCGCTGCTGCTGGCGGCGCCGTTGAATGGCGCGATTACTTTGAGTAGCGGTTTGAGATATGACAAAGCGACCCGCGCTATCCTGCTGGATAACCCGACGGTCGATAGTATCGATTTCAACGGCGTGCCGGCGCAATACAAGCCGCAGCTGAGCCAGATCGGCGCCGCCGTGGCGGAACAGGTATTGAAGGATTATCCGATCTATACGTTTACCAGCGACGAGCTGCGCTTAAACGGAAAAACCTTTGAGCCAGGTGCGATCACGGTGCAGTCTGAGGGCATTGCGGTAGAAATCAACGAGTCTTGATAAAGGTCGATTTGGTGTAAGCCAGGCTAAAGCCGGCGCGTTCAGTGTTGCGCGCACTGGTGTTGGCCGGTCTGGCGGTGACGCCGGCGAGCCTGCAGCCGGCGTCGCGGGCCGCCGTCAGCCTGGCCCTCAGGAGCGCCAGTTGAATCCCGCGCCCTCGATACGCCGGCAGCGTGCTGGCGATGTACAAATGCGCAAGCAATCCCGAGGCTGTCTCGATCAGGCTCATGCCGGCAGTAGCGGCTACCTTGCCATCTATGGTTGCGGCAAAAAGAAACGTATCGCTACGCTGCAGCGCTATCTGCGCCAGTGTTTCCAGTAAAACCGCAGGACGATTGACCGCTTGCACGGAAAATCCGGCAACCGAGTTGCCGACAAACGTGGCTTCGACTAAAGCTCTGTCGGTGATTATTTCGATCCCGCTCTCGCCATGTGCCTGAGCGTAGGCCTCCATCGGCCTCAGTTGGCGCACGTAAGTGTTGCTGAAAGCGTTGACGGAGTATCCACGTTCGCTCAGGACCGCAAGCGTGCTGCCGTCGGTGTGAGGGCAGACATCGATTTGCGTCTCCAATCCCTGCGCGGCATAGATGCTTTCCAGTTGCGCCAGTTCATCGGCGTTCACCGCCGCTCCCATACCCAGACCGGTGACGTGATTGAGTTTGCGTCCGAACACCGGATCTGTCACCGCAGCGACGCCGCCGCAGATGGCGATGACGCGGGATTGCTGGTATCCGCGCAACCGGCGGCAGGCGGCAACTTGCCGGCTCAAATGCGTCGCCTCGGCTTGTTCTAGCGTTTGAGCGAGTTCCGGGCCGGTCAGTATCATAGCGAGTCGGGATGGCGGTTTTGAGAGTTTGGTCGCGGTGAAATCAAGCGTGGGTAATTGTATCGGATGTATCCGAGTAGATCATTTGCCGTGACTCTCCCATCAGGAAAGCGCGGTTAGGTTCAATCACTTCACGCAGGTAACGCCACAATGCGGCAACCCGCGCCACGTTGCGGGTTTCGGTGGCAGCCACCAGCCAGAACGCACGTTGAATGTCGACCTGGCCGTCCAGCACCGGCACCAGGTCCTCGCTTTGCTGGGCCAGAAAGCAGGGCAGGATCGCCAGCCCCTGGCCGCTGCGGGCTGCAGTGTATTGGGCAATCACGCTGGTGCTGCGAAAGGCGCGGAATGCCGCCGGCGCGACATTATCCTTGTAGCGCAGCTCTTCGCTGAACACCAGATCGTCAACGTAGCCGATGAACGCATGGCTGCTCAAATCCTGCACCGTCTCGATCGGCGCGTGATTTGCCAGGTAAGATGGCGTGGCGTACAGCTTCAGCAGGTAATCGGTCAGCTTGGTGACCACGTAATTGCCGCTTTGCGGACGTTCGATGGTGACGCCGATGTCGGCCTCGCGTTTGGACAGGTTGACGAAGCGCGGCACCGGCAGCAGGTCGACGGTGATGTGCGGATGCCGCGCGCAAAAATGCGCCAGATGCGGCGCCAGCACAAAAGTGCCGAAACCTTCGGTGGCGCCGAGCCGGACTTGTCCCGACAGCAGGCGGTTGTGGCCGCTCAATTCTTCCGCGGCGGCATACACCGTACTCTCAACCCGTTCCGCATATTCGATCAGGCGGTGGCCTTCGGCGGTCAGCGTGTAGCCCTGATTGTTGCGCTCGAACAGCTGGCTGCCGACTTGTTCTTCAAAGCGGCGCATGCGGCGCGAGACGGTCGAGTGGTCGACGCCGAGTTTTTTTGCCGCTTCGACCAGCCCCTGGCTGCGCGTCAGCTCCAGGAAGACGCGCAGGTTATCCCAGTCCAGCATGGCGTTTGTCGATTTCATCTATCTCTCCGTGCTGTGCATAAATGCAAAGCCATTGTGGAATATTTCCTATTGTTTCAATAATAATGCACATGCAGAATGTCCTTACAGAAAATTTTATAAAAATCGATTGCAGGGTGGGCATTGCATGCGCATCCGGCAAAACAGGAGACAACGATGTTGACAAAGCGCCACCAGCTGCTTGCACGATGTTCGGCCGTGATCTTTTCGTTAACGGGTTTGCTGGCCGCAAGCCACGCCTCGGCCCAGGATAGCGATGTATATAAGGTCGGTATCCTGACCGACATGTCAGGGCCGTATTCGGCGATGGGCGGGCCGGGCTCGGTGGTGGCGGCCAAGATGGCGATCGAGGATTGCATGAAGGCTGAATGCAAGGGCATGAAAATCGAATTGCTTACTGCAGATCATCAGAACAAGGCTGACATCGGCGCCTCCAAGGCACGCGAATGGCTAGACCGCGACAAGGTCGACGCCATCGCCGACCTGACCAATTCTTCAGTGTCGCTGGCGGTGCAGCGCCTGATCCGCGACAAGGGCGGCATCGCCATGTACAGCGGCCCCGCAACTACCGTGTTGACCAATGCGGAATGCGCGCCTGGCGGCTTCCATTGGATGTTCGATACTTACTCGCAAGCAGCCGGGGCCGCTGCCGCATTAACCAAGATGGGGCAGAAATCCTGGTACTTCGTTACCGTCGATTACGCCTTCGGCCAGTCGCTGGAGAAAGATGCCGGCGATGTCGTCAAAAGCCTGGGCGGCACAGTGGTCGGATCGATTCGCCATCCCTTGAACGCCAGCGATCTGTCATCGTTCCTGCTGCAGGCGCAGAGTTCGAAGGCGCAGGTAATCGGCCTGGCCAATGGCGGCCAGGATACCGTCAATGCGATCAAGCAGGCGCGTTCGTTCGGCATCGGCAGCAAGAACCAGCGTCTGGCTGCGCTGCTGGTGTTCTTGTCGGATGTGCATGCGCTCGGCCTGAACGATGCGCAAGGCTTGATCTATACCGACGGTTTCTACTGGGATTACGATAACGATACGCGCGCTTTTTCCAAGCGTTTCGAAACGCTCTATAAAGGCAATAAGCCGACCATGGTGCATGCCGGCGTCTATTCCAGCGTCTATCACTACCTGAAAGCGGCGGCCGCCACCAAATCGCACGATTGGAAAGTGGTGACCCAGAAAATGCGTGAAATCCCTATCCATGACGCCGTCATGCGCAATGCCTCTATCCGTCCGGATGGCCGCGTGATCCATGACATGTATCTGTACCAGGTTAAAACGCCGGCCGAATCGAAAGCGCCATGGGATTACCTGAAGCTGCTGTCGACGATTCCGGCGCAGCAGGCTTTCAAACCGATGGATGCTTCCTGTCCTTTGGTGAAGTAAGGCAAACCCAGCAGGGTGTTCTATGCTGTAGATAGCACCGGCAAGAACACCGTTTATCTTTTAATTGCAATTGTCATTGTTGAAGGAAGTCATCATGCCCATCACCAACATCCCTAACGTTCCCCTGTACATTGGCGGCAAAACTGTCCAGTCCACCAGCACCGAATGGCGCGACGTTCTCAATCCGGCAACTCAGGAAGTAGTGGCGCGGGTGCCGTTCGCCACCAAGGCAGAAGTTGATCATGCGGTGGCCAATGCCAAGCAAGCGTTTGCCAGCTGGCGCAACACTTCGCTGGCGCAGCGCATGCGCATCATGCTCAAGTTCCAGCAGCTGTTGCGCGAAAACATGGCGCCGCTGGCCGAGCTGATTACCCGTGAGCACGGCAAGACCTTGCCGGATGCCGAGGGCGAAGTCATGCGTGGCCTGGAAGTGGTCGAGCACGCCTGCTCCATCACTTCGCTGCAACTGGGCGAGCTGGCGGAAAATGCCGCTACCGGCGTAGATGTCTACACCATCAACCAGCCGCTCGGCGTCGGCGCCGGCATCACGGCGTTCAATTTCCCGGTGATGCTGCCGTGCTTCATGTTCCCGGTGGCGGTAGCCTGCGGCAATACCTTTATCCTCAAACCATCCGAGCAAGATCCTTCATCCTCGCTGTTCCTGGTAGAGCTGGCGCAGCAGGCCGGCTTGCCGCCGGGCGTGCTGAACGTGGTGCATGGCGGCCCCGATGTCGCCAACATGCTGTGCGATCATCCAGACATCAAGGCGATTTCCTTCATTGGTTCGACCGGCGTCGGCACCCATATTTACCGCCGCGCCAGCGAGGCTGGCAAGCGTGCGCAATGCATGATGGGAGCGAAAAACCATTGCATCGTGCTGCCTGATGCTAACAAGGATCAGGCGATCAACAATTTGCTGGGAGCGGCGTTTGGCGCGGCCGGGCAGCGTTGCATGGCCAACTCGATGGTGCTGCTGGTCGGCAAGGCGCGTTCCTGGCTGCCGGAAATCGTCGAGCGTTCACGCGGCCTGAAAATCGGCCCGGGCAGTGATCGCAAGGCCGACCTCGGGCCGATGGTGTCGAAGGCTGCCAAGGCACGTACCGAGCGCCTGATTGGAACCGGCGTGGAGCAGGGCGCGCAGCTGCTGCTGGATGGCCGCAACTGCCAGGTGGCCGGTTATCCCGATGGCAATTTTGTCGGCCCGACCATTTTTGCCGGCGTCACCGCCAAGATGGATATCTATACGCAAGAGATTTTCGGACCGGCCATGTGCATAGTCGAGCTGGAAACGCTGGACGAAGCGATTGCTTTCATTAACGCCAATCCGAACGGTAACGGTACTTCGATCTTCACTTCATCCGGCTGGGCCGCACGCAAGTTCCAGAACGAGATCGATGTTGGCCAGGTCGGCATCAACGTGCCGATTCCGGTGCCGGTGGCGTATTTCAGCTTTACCGGTTCGCGTGCCTCCAAGCTGGGCGACCTTGGCCCTAACGGCAAGCAGGCGGTGCAGTTCTGGACCCAGACCAAGACCGTGACTGCGCGCTGGTTTGCACCGGATGCGGACGGCGGCGAAATCAATACGACGATTTCCATGAAGTGATGCCGGAGTGCAGATCGGGTTAAAGATGAACTTCAGGAGATTTTCTTATGAGTAGCGAAATCGTTTTTATCGGCCTCGGCCACATGGGTTTGCCGATGGCGCTGAACCTGGTGAAGGCCGGCTGCCAGGTCAGCGGCCATGATCTGGTGGCCGCCAGCGTCGAGCAGTTCGTCGCCGGCGGCGGCAGCACTGGCAAGGATCTGGCGGCAGCACTTGGCGCCGCCAAGGTCATCATCACGATGCTGCCGGCCAGCCGCCACGTCGAAGGGGCTTATCTCGGCGCCAGCGGCATCCTGGCGCAAGCTGCGCCGGATGCCCTGTTGATCGATTGCTCGACCATTGCTCCCGACGCTGCCCGCAAGGTGGCGGCTGCGGCGCGCGATAAAGGTTTTACCATGCTCGATGCGCCAGTCTCGGGTGGCACTGCCGGCGCCGCCGCCGGCACGCTGACCTTCATGGTCGGCGGCTCGGATCAAGGTTTTGCTTTGGCCAAGCCTTATCTGGAAAAGATGGGCAAGGCGATTTTCCATGCCGGCGACAACGGCAGCGGTCAAACCGTCAAGGTATGCAATAACATGCTGCTGGGGATTCTGATGATAGGCACGTCCGAAGCGATCAGGCTGGGCATGGCGAACGGCATGGACCCTAAGGTGCTGTCGGAAATCATGGCGAAAAGTTCAGGCCGCAACTGGGCGCTGGAGGTGTATAACCCTTGTCCCGGCGTGATGGAGAATGCGCCGGCATCCAAGGGCTACAGTGGCGGTTTCGGCGTCGATCTGATGCTCAAGGACCTGGGACTGGCGGTGGAAAACTCCCTCTCCACCGGCAGCAGCGTGCCGCTGGGCGCACTGGCGCGCAACCTGTACGACATCCACAGCAAGAGCGGCGCCGGCGGGCTGGATTTTTCCAGCATTTTCAATATGCTGGCGAAGGCCGAATGAGCGCAATGAACTGAGTTTTGAGCGGGCGCTACGCCCTTGCCGTGCACGATCATCGCGGCAAGGCGCAGCGTTTTCATTACCAGCTGTCAAGTACGCGAGCCAAACGCATCACGGTGACGCCAGGACCGAGATGACGTAGCGACGGCATGACGATCACGCAATCGTCATAAGGCGTGACAAGCTCCCTGTCGCCATCATGCGCGATGACGGCGCCGGCGTGCTCAATCAATTCCAGTCCCCGGAAATCCTGCGCGAATTCGAGAACCATCGTGTCTGCCAGCACCGCTTGCGTCACCTGGAGAACCTTCTGCGCCGCAGGTTTGGCATGCTGCATGAAATCCGTTAAATCTGTCGCAGCGACGACGCCGGTCTTGTTCAGGAAGCGAGCTGCGGCATCCAGGGCTACGTCCCTGCTGCGAACTGAAAAATGCTGCCCGGTCTCGATCAGCAGGGCATTCTTCGGACTGGCCGGATCGCCGAAGGCGCCATAGCCGCGCAGCCGCTTGCCGTTGGCATGGCCGGCGTCGACCATCACGTGCTCCGGCACGCCGATGTGAGGCGGCCTTTAAGCGGACGCAAGCCCGATCGCAGGAACCTGTCCACGGCGATGGCGCCGCTGACTTCGTTGCCGTGGGTTAGCGCCAGGATCATGGCATGCGGGCCGGCCACGCCGCTGTCGAAAGTATGGATGTAATCGACGCCGGTATTACCGGTTTGCCATTCCGCGATATCGGGAAAAATCACCTCGATCGGATATTCCTGCAACTTTGCACGAATCTGTTCCAAGGTTTTCATTAACGTTACTCCTGTTCGAAAAGCCAAATAGATCTATTGAGCTGAAAGGCGATGCGCCAGGTTTCAGACCGGCCCGCGCTTGCTCTGCGCCATCCGGCGACCGAGCGCCAGCACCGCCACAATGCTGATCAAAGCCGTTGCCATCACATAAAAACTGGGCGCCAGCTTGCTCCCGCTGAAAGCGATCATCCAGGTGACGATCAACGGCGCAAAGCCGCCAAATAAGGTGACCGAAAAGTTATAGCTGAGGGCGAGTCCGGTGCCGCGGGTGCTGGTCGGAAAGATATCCGACAGCATTGCAGGTATCGGTCCGAGGCATGCCGCGATCAGCAGGCCTACCAGGCCCTGGACCAGCATCAAGGTGCCGACTGTCGGCCAGGTCGTCAATAGCAGGAACAGGGGATAGGAAGTACATGCTATCGTCAGCATCGCAATCGACAGGACGCGGAAACGCCCGTAGCGATCCGACAGCGCACCAAACACCGGCGCGCTGATCATCAGGACCAGACCGGTCACCATCGCACTCAGAAATGAAGAGGTCGCAGGAATATGCAGTTGTTTCAGTGCGTAAGTCGGCATGTACAATTTGTGAACGTAGTTGAATGCGGTGGCGCCCGAGACCACCCCAATACCTAGCAGCAGATTGATGCGGTCACGTACCAGCACTACTTTCAACGGCGATTGCTCCGGCCTGGCGGCAGCAACTTTCTTGAATTCAGGCGTCTCGTCGATCTGGCTGCGTATATACAGGCCTACCGGTCCGATCAGCAAACCGATGCCGAATGCGAGCCGCCAGCCCCAGTCATTCAATTGACTATCTGCCAGCGTATAGCTGAGAAGCGCACTGACTCCGGCCGCCAGCACCGTTGCCAGTCCCTGAGTCGACAATTGCCAGCTGGCGAAGAAGCCCCTGCGTTTGGAATCGGCATGTTCGACCATGAATGCGGTTGCTGCGCCGAATTCGCCGCCGGTGGAAAAGCCTTGCAGCATACGCGCCACGATCACGATCAGCGGCGACGCAATGCCGATTTGCGCATAGGTCGGGGCAAACACAATCATTGCCGTGCCGATCATCATGATGAAGATGGACGCCGTCAGCGATGCTTTGCGTCCGGCGCGGTCGGCATACGAGCCTAGAACGATGGCTCCGAGCGGACGCATGACGAATGAAATCCCGAAGGTGCCGACGCTCAGCAACAAAGAAGTGGTTTCATCGGCTGCCGGGAAGAACAGCTTGCCGATCACAATCGCGAAATAGCCGTAGATCAGCAAATCGTAAAATTCGAGCGCGTTGCCGATGCTGGCCGCACAAATTTCTTTCCAGGGATTATGCGGTTTGCTGATCGGCAAGCTGCCGATAGTCGACGTTCGTAGTTGTGATGACATGCGATGGCTCCGGAATTATTGTTATTGCGCTTCTCATCGGATGCAAAAAATGCACGATGAGGCGCTATTTTGATTTTCAACACTGACTGGATCGGAGGCGGTAACTGATCTGCGGGTCACGCCCGCAGCATGTTTCACGCCGGATCCGGTCAATAATTTTTGAAAGTTTGAGGAAGTATAGGAATAGCATGGCGGCGCCAATTGCCGTTTCGGCACAGGTTTGTGCTTTTTATTTTGATTGAGGCGCGCTGCCGGGCATCACCGCTGTGGCGCTGGCGCCACTTGTCATTTGTCATCGACGACATCTGAGGAAACACCTTGTCCGAATGCGGTGGCAAGATGGGGCCTTAGTTATCCGGACTTGAGCAGGCGTTTCCGCTCGGCCGTGTACGACCACCATGGCAGCGGCTCGGCGCCTTCCATGTAACGCACCACCGACATGAAAACATCGATCACGCATGGGTCATGCCTGGCGCCGGTCTTGGCGCAAAGCGCTTGGTACATCTGCAATGGCGATTTACCAATCAACTGTTCAGGCTGCTGAATGCCGATGCAGCGTAAATCGGCGGCTCCCGCCTTGCCGATATTCGGCAAATCCTCCAGCTTGACGATGGCCGCCCGGTCCAGGTATTTAGGCATTGAATCTCCATAGGAATTGCGGAATATGCGTTCATTGTGACATCTGCCGGCCGACTCTATCTACATAAGCTTATGCAGGAAAATTAGTTGACCGAATTATCTGTATTGAATATAGTGACAGTATGAAGTCCAGTCGATTTGCCGTGGCGGCACATATTTTAGTCAGCGTTGAATACGCTACCAGGGGAGGGGAAGTGTATTTCCCCTCCACCGCCATTGCTGCCAGCGTCAATACTAATCCGGTTTTTGTGCGAGAGCTGTTGCGCAAGTTGAGCAAGGCCGGCCTGGTAGTGACCAAGGAAGGCAAGGGTGGCGGCGTGCAGCTGGCGCGGCCGGCCTCGGCAATCAACCTGGCCGAGATCTATCTGGCAGTGGAGGAGGGGCCGGTGCTGAAGCACAATACGCGCTCGAAAGACCTTTGCTGTCCGGTTAGCTGCGGCATGGATAGGGTGCTTGAGCCGGTAGTGTCGGAAGTGGAGGGCGCCTTGCTGGAGATTTTGAAGGGCAGAAAATTGTGCGAGCTGGTCAACAAGATCGCCGACAAAACTAAAGCTAAAGGTAAGGCTCAGGCCGGGATGTAGTGTTTTTTTTATAATTAACTGTATAAATATTAAAGATAGTTAATTCGATGGCGGGATCGACTTTGATCCCGTTTTTATATTTTAAACTGTAGTTATAAATAATACAGTTTAATCGAGGCCAGACAACACAGGAGTTTCACATGGAAAAAAATCTAGCGGCGATCAGCGCGCAAAACGACAGTCTGCTCGACCTGCCCGATCCGCGCATCCGTGCCAGCAGCGCGCCATCGCCGTTGCGATCCTGGTTGTCGGTGGTGGCGGTGGCGATAGGCGCTTTTGCTTTTGTGACGACTGAATTCCTGCCGGTCGGCCTGCTGCCGCAAATCGCCCGCGACCTTGGCGTCTCGCCCGGCACGGCTGGCTTGATGGTGACCACGCCCGGGGTCATCGCAGCGATCTCCGCTCCTGCCCTGATGCTGGGAGCGGGGCGCATCAACCGCCGTTTGATCTTGCTGGCTTTGTCGGTCTTGCTGTTGGCTTCCAACCTTGTGTCGGCGATGGCTCCCGGCTTCGGCACGATGCTGTTGGGGCGGGCGCTGCTGGGCGCGGCCCTTGGCGGTTTCTGGACGCTGGCGCTGGCAACTTCAGCGCGGCTGGTGCAAGAGCAGCACGCGGCCAAGGCGACCGCGATGATACTGACCGGGGTTACCTTCGCCACGGTGATAGGCGTACCGCTCGGCACCTTCATCAGCACCTTGGCTTCCTGGCGCGCGTCGTTTGTCGCCACCGGCGTGCTGGCTGCCGTGGCGCTGGCTGCGCAAGCACTGCTGTTGCCCTCGCTGCCGTCGAAAGCGGCGATACGCCTGAGCGATCTGCGCGCTTTGCTGAGCCGCGCCAATACCCGTAAAAGTTTGCTGATGGTGGCGCTGGTGTTTGGCGCTCACTTTTCAGCCTACACCTATGTCACGCCGTTCCTGGTGCAAAGCGCAGGATTCAGCTTGCCTGCGATTACTTCGGTATTGCTGGGCTTCGGCTTTGTCGGCTTCGTGTCGAATTTTGTGATCTCGACCACCGTCAGCCGCAATTTGCAGCTTTCCTTGTTTGCCGTGGTGGCGATACTGATGGTGTCCTTGCTGGCGCTGCCGTCGTTGCACGCGTCCCAAGCCGGGGTAGTGGTGATGATATTAGCGTGGGGCGTGGCATTCGGCGCTATTCCCTTATGCCTTAGCATCTGGCTGCAACTGTCTTCGCCGGATCTGCCGGAAGCCGGTTCCGCTCTGTTCGTCAGCATTGTGCAGGTAGCGATCGCCGTGGGCTCATCCACCGGCGGCGTGGTGGTCGATTCGCTCGGCCTCTCGTCCACCTTGTGGCTGGGCGGCGCCCTGGCGCTGGCCGGTCTGGCGGTGATTTCCAGTTTCGGCTTCAATCACAAGAAGCTGGGCGAGATATTAAGTCAATAATTACAGGCGACGGCCAGGCTAGCAACCTGCCTGGCCAGGATTGCGGCAGCCAACGGTTTGCACCGCTGGCTGTTTTTTTTCGGCAGCAGGGCGCGCTGACCATTGGCCAAGCCAGACGCTGACAAGGATGATCGCTGCGCCGAATATTTGCAGCGGCGACAGCTGTTGGTCGAGTATCAGCCAGCCGAGTAAAGTGGCGGTCACCGGACTCAGCAAGCCGAGTGAAGCGGCTGCCGCCGGCTGCAGTTTTTGCAGGCCGCGGAACCAGAGCCAATAGGTCAAGCCGGCGCCGATCAGGCCCAGATAGACGAAACCGACGATATTCTGCGTACTGAGCGCGGGCAGCGGCGGTTCCAGCCACAGCGCCAGAGCTAGCAACAGCAAACCGCCGGCAGTCAATTGCCAGGCAGTGAACGTCAGCGGCGCTACCGGTGCGGCCCAGCGCTTGCTGAGTGCGGTGCCGATTGCCATGGACACTGCGCCCAACAGGCCGGCGCCGATACCGATGGCATCCAGTTCGGCGGAAGGAGTAAGCACCAGCAGAGCTACCCCGGCGATACCTGCCGCGCCCGCGATCAGGGCCAGGCGGCGTGGCGCCTGACTGAACAGCAGCCAGGAAAACATCAGCACCATCAACGGCTGGATCGCACCGACTGTCGCCGCAACGCCGCCCGGCAAGCGATAGGCGGAAACAAACAGCAACGACCAGAACACGGTGAAGTTCAAGGCGCCGAGTACAAACACGCGCAGCCACCAGATTCCGCTTGGCAGTTTTCGTAGCCACAACAGAAGCAGCAAGCCGACCGGTAGCGCGCGCAGCATTGCCAGCATCAGCGGATGGCCGGCAGGCAGCAACTGGGTGGTGACCAGATAAGTGCTACCCCAGATCGCGGGAGCGATCGCGGTGAGCAAAGTGTCATTTAGGGTGGAATTTATTTTCTTCATGTAATTATTCTTTATATGGACTATCTTTATATCAAGATAAATACATTTTACATCAACTTCTCTTGATGTCAAGATATCGACTTTGATCTTATTAATCTTTCAAAAGCGCTTTCAAAAGCGGTTTCCGAGGCAGTTTCGGAAGCGTTTTCAAAAATGGTTTCAAAAATGGATTATTTGAATGGCAATGGATAAAGTCGATAAAATTCTTGAGCAATGGCAGCGCGAGCGGCCGGATCTGGACAGCTCGCCCATGGGCATAATCGGCCGTATCGGCCGGCTGGCCCATTATCTGGAGCGCGGGGTGAATGAGGGACTGGATCAGTTCGGTCTTACCAACTGGTCATTTGACGTGCTGGCCGCTTTGCGCCGTGCCGGCCAGCCGTATCGGCTGTCGCCCAACGCCTTGCTGCAATCGCTGATGATTACTTCCGGCACCATGACCAATCGCATCGATCACCTCGAGCGCGCCGGCCTGGTCGAGCGCGGGCACAATCCGGATGACAGGCGCAGCGTGTTGATCAGCCTGACGCCAAACGGCCTGGAGTTGATCGAGAAGGCGGTAGCGACGCATGTCGCCAATGAACATCGCTTGCTGGCTGAATTGGCAGCTGCGGATCGGGAGCAACTGGCGGGATTGTTGCGTCTGCTGCTGGTCAAATTTGAATCTTGATATTTGAATATTGATGCAGCCGCCTGTCATGCGACAGGCGAAAAAAAACGCTGCGGATAATCGGCAGCGTTTTTTGCAAGCGGAAGGGTAAGTACCCCCGGTATTAACCGCGCTTCTTGAACTCGTTGGTGCGCGTGTCGATTTCGATCAAGTCGTCCGAGCTGACGAACAATGGCACCATGACGATGTGCTGATTTGCTTCAATCGCATTTTCAATCTTGGCTTCTTTCAAGACGTTGCCCGAAGTGTTGCCTTTAACCGCCGGCTCCGAGTAGACGACCTGGCGCACGATAGTGGTTGGCAGTTCGACCGAAATTGCCTTGCCGTCGTAAAACACGGCTTCGCATTCCATGCCGTCTTTCAGGTAGTGCAATGCATCACCCAGGTTTTCTTCTTCGATTTCATACTGTTCGTAGTCTGCATCCATGAACACAAACAAGGGATCGGCGAAATACGAATAGGTAACAGGCTTCTTGTCGAGCACAACCACGTCAAACTTGTCATCGCCACGGAAAACGTTTTCCTGTGGGCTGTTGGTCAGAAGATTCTTCATCTTCCATTTGTAGGTGAAGCCCGTGCGGCTCGAACCGTTGACATCAGAGCGCAAAACGATCATAGGCTTACTGTCAACCATGATGATATTGCCGACACGAATTTCTTTTGCTGGTTTCATAGCGAATATAGGTAAAAAAGTAGGTTACATAAAAATCATCTGTAGCCCACTGGCAAAAAGCGCCGCAAGCCCACGTATGATTGAATTTTTAAATGCATCAAAAATTAGCCGTATATTTTAACCCATTTTTGAATATCGCTTACCGAACTGTTTCGGCAAACTTCAGCAAATTGGAGGTCAAGTCACCGTTTGCCAGCATTTGATGCTGCCAATCTGTGGCCATGATGGCAATTTTTGGCATGTCGGCTTCAAATAAAGCCCATAGCGAGCGCCAATTCACCGCTTTTTTCGTGGCTTCATTCCAGCTCAAAGAGAATTCGCTCAGGTTCTCCGTTGTGGCCGTATAGCGTTGCAAGAATGCATTCAATTTGACGTGATGCAAGTCTTCGTCTTGCGGATAGATGTGCCAGATAAACGGTTTGCCGGCCCATTGCGCGCGCACGAAGGAATCTTCTCCTCGTACAAAATTGAGGTCGCAAGCCCACAATAGCTTGTCGTAGTCAGGCTGGGGAATAAAAGGCAGCACCCGCACGGTCAATGCGCCGCGGCTGGCGCTGGTTCCGGCTTGTGCGGTTCGCCCAAGGAATTTTTCGACCGCATCGACGGCAACGCCTTCCGGCACCAGGCAGGTAATCGCTTTATCGCTGCTTTGCCAGGTATCAAATAGCGCCGCAACCGGCGCTTGCGGATAGCAAAACAAGGAGACCTTCAGCGCTGCCATCTCTGCCGGCGTGACGCCGAATCGGCTGAGAAAAGCTGCCATCGCAGCTGCATCTTGTTGAAATGCCTGACGCTGTTGCGCCAACCCTGATTCACGCAGCAGGCCGCCGGTTTTTCCGGTGAAGCCGGGAAAGAAGAAATATTTTGTCAAAGATCGCGCTTGCGGCGACGGCAGCGCATGGCAACCTTCCACCCATTCTTCCGCGCTGAGGCCTTCCAGGTTCAGCCACACCGGATGCGGTGTGCGCTCCGCCATCGCCGCAATATAAGCAGGCGGGATGTCGCAAGCAAAAAATTCAATCACGATGTCGGCCACGTCGTCGGCCGTGAATACGCCGTCTTGATCGCGCCAATGGCGTACCGTCACGCTACCGATCCGTTGTACGTCGCAGTCAACCGCGACTTCCGGGCACATTCGTTGAAAACTACGCAAATCGTCGACCCACAAGGTCACGGCAACGCCATGTTCCTGTTCCAGTTGACGGGCCAGACGCCAGCAGATTCCGATGTCGCCATAGTTGTCGACGACTTTGCAAAATAAGGCCAACGATGTTTGTGTTTTGCGATGGTTCAAGATTCAAATTCCAGCAGTAGTGAGTTTTTTTATTGTCAGGCGGTTTTGCATTCGGCCCGTAATGTAATAATGCCGTCCCCGTATGATACTGGATGATGAAAGATGACCGATGTGCGCGACCTGATTGCCAATCTGACGCTGGCAGTAATCGATTTGGCAGGGGCTGTGGCGCAAATAGCGGAAACCATGCCCGAGCACACCCAGGCGCAGATCAATGACTCGCTGAATGTGGCGGTTACCAAGCTGGAGCAGGTGGCCATCGCCATCAGCGCCGGCGACGCCGAAGGTGGCAGTGCGGAGGAGGTAACGGCCGTGGCTGGAGTCGAAGCCGTGGTTGCGGCAGAAGGCGAAGCGCAAAGCGCCTAAACGGCCGGGCCGAAGCTGGCGTTTTCCAGCAAGTGACGGACTATCGCCCGGTGAAAAGGCATGACCGCCGCCAGGTAGACTCTTCCCAACAGATTGTTGGTCTTGACCACCGTAGCGACGGTCACCTGGGTGCCGGAGCCCTTGCCTGGCGCAACCGTGACGCTGATCCTGAAATCCAGATGCTTATCGTCGAATCCCAGCACCACTTCCTGCGCTGAATGCGCGACGACAGGAAAGCCGCCAACCGTACGCTGCGAGGCAAGCGGATCATCGACACCCATTTCAACGGTTTTCAATTGAAACAGCCTGACCAGCCGGTTGCGGGTCGCCATCAATTGTTTAATCCAGCGCGGTGGATTCTTGATGATGGCGTCGGCAGCCTGCCGGGCGTCCAGGCCGGCGATGTCAGCCCGGACCTGGTAAGCATCGACAAAATCATGGCCAGGCAATAACGAGCGGCAGCCGACGCTCGGTATCACCGCAACCGCTGCGCCGTTCATTTCTTGCGTGCCCGGGCTTCATGCTCGGCCGCGGCACTTTCAAACCGCTCGCGGGTGGTTTCTTCATCGCGGCTGCCGAAAGCATAGTTGGCTTCCAGCCACATGACGTTGATGATGCCGAAAGCCAGCGCCAGGCCGACTCCCAATATCCATGCGAAATACCACATAAGTCTCTCCTGTTCTGCGTATGCGTCGATTAGTAAGCAGTGTGCTCGTTGTCTTCAATATGCTGCAAGGTGACCTTGCCGCGCATGACTCGGTACACCCAGCCGGTGTACAGCATGATGATCGGCAGCATGATGAGCACTACCCAGAACATGATGCCCAGCGTCTTGTGGCTCGATACCGCATCCCAGATTGTGAGGCTGCTGTTGGGGGCGAGCGAGGAGGGCATGATGAACGGGAACAAAGAGGCGCCCGCCGTCAGAATGATGCCGGTCACGCTGAGGCCGCTGGACAGGAATGCCGCCATTGCCTTGTTGGCGGCGCTGAATACTACGCACAGCAAGGCGCCGGCGACGGCAATGATCGGCAAGGCCCAAATGGCGGGCCAGCGCGCATAGTTGTCGAACCAGGCGCCGTTGACAGTGGTGACGGTTTTGACGATAGGCATGAAGGCGCTGTTCGGGTCCGGCATGCCGGTGATGCGATAACCGTGGATCCCGAGCGCTACCCAGAAGCCGCCAGCCACGAACAGCAGTATCGTCGCCAGGCCTGCAACCTTGGCCACGCTGCGGGCGCGTTGCGCGATCAGCGCATCGGTCTTGACTTGCAGGTAAGCGGCGCCATGCATCAGCAGCATGGCGACGCTGAGCAAACCGGCCAGCAGCCCGAAAGGATTCAACAGCTGAAAGAAGTTACCGGTATATTCAACCCGCATGGTGTCGTCATAATGGAAAGGCACGCCGAGGAACAGGTTGCCGAACGCCACGCCGAAAATCAGCGGCGGCACGAAACCGCCGGCGAACAGGCCCCAGTCCCAGGCATTGCGCCAGCGGGGGGCTGCCACCTTGCTGCGGTAATCGAAGCCTACCGGGCGGAAGAATAGCGAGAACAGCAGCAGCATCAGCGCCACATAAAAGCCCGAAAACGCAGCGCCATACACTAGCGGCCAGGCGGCGAAAATGGCGCCGCCGGCAGTGATGAACCAGGTTTGATTGCCTTCCCAGGTGCTGCCTATCGAATTGATGATGACGCGGCGCTCGCCGTCGGTCTTGCCGATGAACGGCAGCAGCATGCCGACGCCGAAATCGAAGCCGTCGGTCAGCGCGAAGCCGATCAGCAGTACGCCGACAAAGCCCCACCAGATTATTTTCAATGTTTCGTAGTCAAAGATCATCATGTTCCCCTTATGCCTTGGCTGTGCTGTCGTGGCTGACGTGACCGGTGCCGGCGCTTGGCTGATCCGGCTGCTCCCAGTGATACTTGCCGGTATGCAGGCTGCTCGGGCCGCGTCTGGCGTACTTCACCATCAATATCATTTCAATGACGAACAGGAAGGTGTAGAAGCCGAGGAAGCCGGCCAGGCTGAAATACAAGCTGCCTGGCTGCAAGGTCGATGCCGACAAATGGGTCGGCAACACGCCCGAGATGGTCCATGGCTGGCGGCCGTATTCGGCCAGCAGCCAGCCCAGTTCGATCGCTACCCACGGCAGCGGAATGCTGTACACCGCCAGGCGCAGCAGCCAGCGCTGTTTCGCCAATTGCTTGCGGATCAGGAAATAGAACGAGCAAGAGAATATGAACAGGAACAGGAGCCCCAGCCCGACCATCAGCCGGAATGACCAGAACATCGGCGCGATTTTCGGGAAGGTGTCATTGACCGCCATCGCAATTTGTTCTTGTGTGGCGTCGACCACCTTCGGCGTGTATTTCTTCAACAGCAGTCCGTAGCCGAGATCGCGTTTCAGCTGGTCGAAATCGGCGACCGCTGCCGGCGATTTGTCGCCGTCTTTGAGACGGGTCAGGGCGGCGTATGCCAGCATGCCGTTGCGGATGCGCACTTCATGCTCTTGTTTCAGATCGTGGATGCCGGTGATCTGCTTGTCCGCCGAACGGGTGCCGATCAAGCCCAGCACGTAGGGGATCTTGAAGGCGTAATCGGTGCGCTGCTCTTTCTCGTTCGGCCAGCCGAACACGGTGATGCCGGCCGGCGCCGCTTCGGTATGCCATTCGGCTTCCATCGCCGCCAGCTTGACTTTGTTGACTTCGCCGGCGGTATAACCGGATTCGTCGCCGAGGACGATCACTGACAAGGTCGACGCCAGGCCGAAGCCGGCGGCGATCGCAAACGAACGCAGGGCAAACGCGGTGTCGCGCCCTTTCAACAGATAGTAGGCGGAGATGCCGAGCACGAACAGCGAGGAGGCGACGTAGCCGGCCGACAGCGTGTGGACGAATTTGACCTGGGCTACCGGATTGAAGATGACGTCGACGATGCTGGTCAGCTCCATGCGCATGGTTTCATAATTGAATTCGGCGCCGACCGGATTGTTCATCCAGCCGTTGGCGATCAGGATCCACAGCGCCGACAGGCTGGAGCCCAGCGCCACCAGGAAAGTGATCAGCAAATGCTGGACCCGCGACAAGCGATCCCAGCCGAAGAAGAACAGGCCGACGAAAGTCGATTCGAGGAAGAAGGCCATCATCCCCTCGATCGCCAGCGGCGTGCCGAAGATATCACCGACGTAGTGCGAGTAATAAGACCAGTTGGTGCCGAACTGGAATTCCAGCGTGATGCCGGTGGCGATCCCCATCGCGAAGTTAATCCCGAACAATTTGCCCCAGAAGCGGGTCATGTCTTTGTAGATCGGGCTGCCGGTCATCACATAGACCGACTCCATGATGACCAGGATCCATGCCAGCCCCAGCGTGAGCGGTACGAACAGGAAATGGAACATCGCAGTCGCTGCGAACTGCAGGCGAGATAAGGCGACGACTTCATCAATGGGTATCATTGGCGGGTCTCCGTAGGTGAAAGGTGAGAAGGGAGTGCGGCAGGTGGCTGGCTCAGGAAATGCTGCTCGACCTGTTCGGTCGGCATGCGCATTTTCTTGGTTTGCGGCTCAGAGAAGAAGGCTTTCCACAGCAATGCCAGCAGGGCGATCTTGACGATCAGGATCAGCGTGATCTCGGCTGCAAGCGGCAAGCGCGTGAATCTTTTTTTTGGATAGAAAGACTGCATGCGTCTAATCCTTTAACTGGACTGTCAGTTGCACGTCAGGGTGATCGCCATGGGTTTTGCTGCTGCTTGATGTGCCGCGGAACTTGTCGCGCACGTCCAGCAATTTCTTGACCTTGGATCCCATCTTCATCAGCGACG
Source organism: Collimonas sp. OK242 (assembly GCF_900107095.1). Classification (GTDB taxonomy): domain Bacteria; phylum Pseudomonadota; class Gammaproteobacteria; order Burkholderiales; family Burkholderiaceae_D; genus Collimonas. The sequence goes on along the minus strand of NZ_FNOR01000010.1, from coordinate 37,955 downwards.
CCAGGGTTTCCGGAGACAAGCGTTGCACATCGTCGAACCAGGAACTGGATAATTCGATCAGATTGTACATCTCGCGCATCCGCTGTTGTGCCTGTTTATCAATGTCGTTGGCGGGACTCTCCAGCAAGGCGTCGCGCAGCATCGACAAAGTCGGCTCTATCTCACGCCGGCGGCGCTCCTCAAGCAAGGTCTTGAAAATATCCCAGATATCCTTGGGCGGCTCGAAGTATTCACGGCGGTCGCCCGGCTGGTGCAATAGCTTGACCAGGCGCCAGGATTGCAATTCTTTCAAGCCCATGCTGACGTTCGAGCGCGAAAAAGTCAGGTAATCCGCAATCTGGTCAGCGTTCAAGGGCTGGCCAAGCACATACAGCAGGGCATAGATCTGGCCGACCGTGCGATTGATGCCCCAGCGGCTGCCCATCTCGCCGAAATGCGAGATGAAGCGCTGGGTTAGCGGTGTAAGAGGGATAAGCGGATTGCTTGCGCCTGGGGTATTGGCGGCTGGAGTAGTTGACATCATGTTTTGAATTTTCAGTAATTACTGAAATATAAGTCAAAACAGGAATATTTGCAAGATTGTTGCTTTATGGTCATTTATTTGGGTGGATTGATGGTGGTGCAGCAACGAAGCTGTAAGGAAGTGACAACTTAGCTGCAACTAAGTCGATGTTGCATCGCACGATAGGACGTTGAACCGTTATAATTTCGGGCTAAGAGGATTTCGCAGCAAATTTTTCAATTATTGACGAGAGCACACCATGAGTCTGAATCAAGTATCGGCCGGGCGCGATTTGCCAAACGATTTCAACGTCATCATCGAAATCCCGATGAATGCCGATCCGATCAAGTACGAAGTCGACAAGGAATCCGGCGCGATTTTTGTTGACCGCTTCATGGGTACTGCAATGCATTACCCTTGCAACTACGGCTATATCCCGCAAACCCTGTCGGAAGACGGCGATCCGGTCGACGTGTTGGTGATCACCCCGTTCCCGCTGTTCCCAGGCGTGGTTGTGCGCTGCCGCCCGGTCGGCGTGTTGAAGATGTCGGATGAAGCCGGCCAGGACGCCAAGCTGCTGGCGGTGCCGGTAGACAAGGTGCTGAGCATCTACACCCACTGGCAAAAGCCGGAAGACATGAATGAACTGCGCTTGAAGCAGATCCAGCATTTCTTCGAGCACTACAAGGATCTGGAAAAGGGCAAATGGGTCAAGATCGACGGCTGGTTCGGTCCCGATGAAGCGCGCAAGGAAATCCTGGCTGGTGTCGAGGCATACAAGAAATCCATCGCAGCGTAATTAGTACGGTTGCACGGGTTTGTCAAAAAGCGCACTTCGGTGCGCTTTTTTTTGCGGTTTTTTATTGTCTGCTCGTTTTCACTAGCAGCATCAGTCGACCGCCAAACAAATTCAAGGCAAGACCGCCAAGCACCAGCAAGCCGGCAACGATTTTCCACCATTGCAGCGCTTCATCCAGCATGACGGCTGCGCTCAGCATGCCCACCAGCGGCACCAGCAGCGAAAACGGCGCCACCGTGGCGGCCGGGTATTTGCGCATCAGGATGGTCCAGATGCCGTAGCCGACGATGGTGTTGGGATAGGATTGATAAAACACCGCGGCCACCGAGACCCAGCCAAAATGCGTAAAGGCGTTGTGCCAGGCGGCAGGGCCTTCGAGCACGGCTGAGGCCAGCAGCAAAGGCGGCGATGCAATCAGCGCACCCCACGCCATCAGCGCCAGCGGATTGACTTTGCCGATTCTCTTGGTGACGATATTGGCGCTGGCCCAGCTGAGGCCGGCGCCAATGACCAGCAGGAAGCCGATCACGGTGGCTTTCGCTTCCAGATGGGTGGCGACCAGCACAATCCCGGCCAGCGCCACCAGCGCTCCGAGCAATTGCGTCAGCAGCGGGCGTTCGCCCAGCAGCAGCACCGCCAGGCCGATCGTGAAAAACGCTTGCAGCTGGATCACCAGCGAAGCCAGGCCGGCGCCGATGCCCAGCTGCATGCCCGAGAACAGCAAGGAAAACTGCAGCGCGAACTGGAACAGGCCGAACCCGATCAGGGAACGCCAGGGAATCGCCGGCCGCTTGATGAAAAACACCAGCGGCAGTGCGGCGAACACGAAGCGCAGCGCCGAAAACAGCAGCGGCGGCAAGCCTGCCAGGCCGATCTTGATCACGACAAAATTCAGCCCCCAGATCGTGACGGTCAACAAGGCTAGCAAGATGTGGGTGGGTTGCATGGCTGTTCTTTGTGTGTGGTCGGACCGCTAAAACGGCGCCGATCGAAACGGATTGCGATCATTCAACTCATCCATATAGCTATCGATGCCGTCAGCCTCGCGTTCCAGGAAATTGGCTACCGCATCGGCGAAGGCCGGGTGCGCCAGCCAATGCGCCGACCAGGTTTTTTGCGGTAAAAAGCCGCGCGCCATTTTGTGTTCGCCTTGGGCGCCGCCTTCAAAGCAGGCGATTTTCTGTTCGATGCAGAATTCCAGAGGCTGGTAATAAGCGGTTTCAAAGTGCAGGCAAGGGACGAACTCCAGCGCGCCCCAGTAGCGGCCGTATAAAGTTTGATCGGTATAGATCAGCAGCGACGATGCAATTGGCCGGCCGTCGCGTTCGGCAACGATCAGCAGGATGTTGTGCGGCATGCTGGCCCCTATCCTGAGGAAGAAATCCAGGTTCAGGTAGGGCGTGGAGCGGTGCGTCGCATAGGTTTGCGCATAGCAGCGGTTGAAAAATATCCAGTCCGCTTCGGTGGCGTCTTGCCCGCGTACCCGGCGCAAGCGCACCCCGGCATCGGCTACCTTGCGCCGCTCGGCCAGGATATTCTTGCGCTTCTTGCGCTCCAGCGTATCGAGAAATTCAGTGAAATCGCGATAACCCGGGTTCAGCCAATGGAATTGCACGCCGCTGCGCAGCAGGAAACCGGCTTGTTGCAGGGCCTCGGCTTGCGCGGCGGGCGGGTACAGGATGTGGGTGGAGGAGGTCTGCGTATCTTTCCGCAACGACTTCAATACATCGATCAGCGCTGCCCGCGCCGGTTGATCGCGCGCCAGCAGGCGGCCGCCGGTTACCGGCGTGAATGGAATCGCCGACAGCAGTTTTGGATAATATGCCAGGCCGTTGCGTTCATAGGCATCGGCCCAGGCCCAGTCGAACACGTATTCGCCATACGAGTGAAATTTGACATACAGGGGCAGGGCGGCAATCAGCCGCGGCCGACCGTCAGCTTCATCCCACAGGGTCAGGTATTGCGCTTGCCAGCCTGATTTTTCCGAGGCGCTGCCGCTTTCGTGCAAGGCATGCAGAAAGGCGAAGGAGAGGAAAGGATTGGCGTCGGCTTGCAAACCGAGCAATTCGTCCCATGCTGCCTGGCCGACCTCGCTCAGGGACGAGATGATGCGCGTGGTAGTCTTGGTTGTGGTCTGGGTTGTAGTCTTGTTAATCAAGGACTTGGCGAGCCGTGAATGTGGGTGGCGAAAGAGTGCAGTTTAGCATCGTCGCCGACGCTCTGCCGCCCGCTCTCAGGGGCAAGGCATTAGCATGCGATAATTAGCATATCAAGCAGAGCGCAGGAAGAATGATGACAACAAATAAGTTTCTGAACCTTTACTCCCATGATTTTGCGCGCGTCGCAGTCGCCATCCCGAATTGCCGGATAGCCGACCCCGCTTTTAACGCCGCCGAGACTATCGCGCTGGCCAGGCAGGCGGAGCAGCAGGGCGCTGTGCTGGTGGCGTTTCCGGAGCTGGGTTTGTCCGCCTACACTTGCGACGACCTGTTTCACCAACGTGCTTTGCTGGATGCCTGCGAAGCCGCTTTGGCCACAATAGTGGAGGCTTCGGCCACGCTGTCGCTGGCCATGATCGTCGGCCTGCCTTTACGCGTCGAGCATCAACTGTTCAATTGCGCGGTGGTGATTGCCGGCGGCCGGATCCAGGGCATCGTGCCCAAGAGTTATTTGCCAAACTACGGCGAGTTTTATGAGATGCGCCAATTCAGCCCCGCTGAAAATACCGCAACTCGCCAGTTTCAATTGTTGGGCGCCAGCATTCCGTTCGGTAGCGGCTTGCTGTTCGAGGTGAGCAACCTGCCGCTCCTGAGATTCCATGTCGAGATTTGCGAAGATGTGTGGGTGCCGATTCCGCCATCGTCGTTTGCGGCGCTGGCCGGCGCCAGCGTCCTGGTCAATCTTTCCGCCTCGAATGTGGTGGTAGGGAAAGCCGGCTATCGCCATCAACTGGTGGCGCAGCAATCCGCGCGCTGCCTGTCGGCGTATTTGTATACCTCGGCCGGCAAGGGCGAGTCGTCGACCGACCTGGCCTGGGACGGCCACGGCCTGATTTATGAAAACGGCGAACTGCTGGCAGAATCCGAGCGCTTCCTGGATCATTCGCATGTCATTTTTGCCGATGTCGACCTCGAGCGGCTGGCGCGCGAACGGATGCGCCAGACTACTTTCGGGCAGTCGGTCCGGCGCCACGCCGGGGAAGTGGCCAAATTCGAGGTGCTGCGCTTCGAACTGGCGCTGCCGTTGGACAAGGCGTTGCCGCTGGCGCGCACGGTCGAGCGTTTCCCCTATGTCCCGGCCGATACCAAGCGCCGCGACGAACGTTGCACCGAGGTCTACAACATCCAGGTGCAAGCGCTGGTGCAGCGGCTGTCGGCCAGCAAGATATCGAAGGTGGTGATCGGCGTTTCGGGCGGCCTGGATTCGACCCATGCGTTGCTGGTCTGCGCCAAAGCGATGGACCGTTTGAATCTGCCGCGTTCGAATATCCTGGCTTACACCATGCCCGGTTTTGCCACCAGCGACCGCACCCTGCTGCAGGCGAGGCAGCTGATGCAGCTGGTTGGCTGCACGGCGGCGGAAATCGACATCCGCCCCAGCTGCCTGCAAATGTTGAAAGATCTGGGCCATCCTTATGCTGCGGGCCAGGACCAGTTCGACATCACTTTCGAAAACGTCCAGGCCGGCGAGCGCACCAATCATCTGTTCCGGCTGGCGAATTTCAATCACGCGATTGTCATCGGCACCGGCGACCTGAGCGAGCTGGCCTTGGGCTGGTGCACTTACGGCGTCGGCGATCACATGTCGCATTACAACGTCAACGCCAGCGTGCCGAAGACCTTGATCAGCCATCTGGTGCGCTGGGTGGCCGAGACCGGCGCCATCGGCGGCCAGGGTTCCGATGTGCTGCTGAACGTGCTGAGTACCGAAATCAGCCCGGAGCTGGTGCCAGGCAAGGCCAGCGGCAAGCCTGAGCAGATCACGGAAAACGTCATCGGCCCGTATGAGTTGCAGGACTTTAACCTGTATTACATCCTGCGCTATGGCTTCGCGCCGTCGAAAGTTGCTTTCCTGGCGTTTTCAGCCTGGCAAGACAAGACCAAAGGCAGCTGGCCTCATGACGCGCAGATAGTGCGGAACCAGTACGATCTGGCGGCGATCAAGCGCAACCTGGCAATTTTCCTCGACCGCTTTTTCAGGACCAGCCAGTTCAAGCGTTCCTGCGTGCCGAACGCGCCTAAAGTCGGCAGCGGCGGATCGTTATCGCCGCGCGGCGATTGGCGTGCGCCCAGCGATGCGGAAGCGACTGTGTGGCTGAACGACCTGGCGAATATTCCCGACTGATCGTTTCTCTGCCCAAAAATGGGGAGAAAGCGGCTTGTTGTAGCGGGTTGCTGTAGATTTAGTCGCAGATATTGTTTTACGGTTATAGACAAACCGAGTTTTTCCTATACCCTTACAGGTTGAGCTTTAACCATGCTGTGCCCTTATATTTCAGGTACAGCGCTGCAAAGATTTATGTTTAATGCCTAAAGGAGTTGTCATGAAGCAAATTACCGCCGTTATCAAACCCTTCAAGCTGGACGAGGTGCGTGAAGCCCTTGCCGAAGTTGGCGTCACCGGCCTGACCGTGACTGAAGTAAAAGGCTTCGGCCGTCAGAAAGGCCATACCGAGCTGTACCGCGGCGCCGAATACGTGGTCGATTTCCTGCCAAAAGTGAAAGTCGAACTGGTGATCGACGATGCCCTGACCGAACGTGCAGTCGATGCCATCATCAAAGCGGCGCGCACCGGCAAGATCGGCGACGGCAAGATCTTCGTGCGTAATATCGAACAAGTGATCCGTATCCGCACCGGCGAAACCGGTCCTGATGCAGTCTGATGCAATTTTTGTAGCGCACTGATCGTTACTGTTTTTCCCTCCCGTCATTCTCTATCTTGGCCGCGGTCCTTCGATGTAATGGATGACTGACCGCGGCGCCAGGCTCACCCGACCGGCTTTCCCGGTATCTTCAGTTTATCCGCATCGTTGCCTGTAAAAAAAACAGTAACGCATTTTCCGCATGCTCTCGGACGTTTTTCTTATTGGAAGCGTGGGACACCGGTATCGACGGTTTCAAGCTGAGCGATTGCTTTGGCGCCGCCGGCGGCGTTGATACATATCCATCAGCGGTGTCGAGGAAATGCCATGCATCACGATCGACATCGCCACCACCGTCAGCACCATAGAACTGATGTGCGGCGCCAACGCTGACGATCGGTAGCCGGCGGGCGCCAGCCATGGGTATTGCAACGCAAACACCAGGTAATACAGGGAACCGATGCCCTTGATGCCAAACCACGCCATCAGGCGCCGCTGCAGAGGCGAGACTCTGGCGCCTATCAATGCGAGCGCAACCGAGAGTGGCCGAATGACAAAAAACAGCAATAACGCAAGCAATGCTCCTGGCGTGGAAAATCCGATATGCGATAACAGGATGCCGGTCAGGGTCACCATCACGAATTCGGCAAACTGTTCCAGCTGCTGATTAAAACCGAGTACCGTTTCTGTCATATATGCCGACGCTTTCGCCGGATGGGTTGCAACTTCTTCTTTTTGACTCGCAGGAGCGATATGCACCAAGGTCTGCTGCTGATCTGGATCCACCTCTTGCAGGCCGCTATTGGTCGACTCGATGCGGCGCATCGCCAGGCCAGCCGCAAACACCGCCAGAAAACCAATACCGTGGATCGCCTCTGTCACGCCGTAGGCCAGCGCGATCAAGCCGATACCGAGGAATTCTTCCATGCCCAGCGCCAGCCGAAAACGCCGCCGCAAACCGACCACCAGGCGCCCGATCAGCCATCCCGTGAACCAGCCGCCGACCAGTCCGGCCGCAATGCCCCAGGCCACATGCAGCATCGCATTAGTATTGATATAGGCGGCTGCCGACGGCACGCTGAGCAAGGACAAGCCGAGCATGACAAAGGGAAAGGCGGTGCCATCGTTCAAGCCGCCTTCACCGGTCAGGCTGTAGCGGATACGATCGCGGTCGCCGACGTCTTTTATCTGTACATCGGATGCCAAGACCGGATCGGTCGGCGCCAGGATGCCGCCCAGCAGGATTGCTGCGCCCAAGGGCAAGTTGAACATGAACATGCCTACCAGCGCCACCAGCGGGATCGTGACAAGCATCGCCAGCACACCCAGCCGCAGCGGCAGGCGCCAGATGCTATCGCGAAACGGCAGGCGCAGCTTCAGGCCAACCGTGAACAGCGATAGCAGCAATGCCATCTTGGCCAGCGTCGTCAGCAATTCGGCATGCTGGACGAGTGAGATATTGATCAAGCCGCTCACTGCTGGCCCCAGAACATAGCCGACAGGCAGGTAGAACATCGCCGGGCTGAACGGCAGGCGATCCAGTAGCGAGGCCATCAAACTCATCGACAGCAGCAGGGTGCCGACGATCAGATACCAAATGATTGATTGGTCGATGGCAATACCTCCTCCCGCGAATGAGGATAAAACACTTACAAGCCGATGCGGAGACGGCTTCTGCGCTTGCAGGCGATAGAAGAGCTATCAGTATGGAGAGTCAGAACTGCCTTATCTGTGCGGCAGCCCACAAAGCAGGTGAGGTGAGCCGAGGGCACAATGTGGCGAAGTAGAGCTGGTCCATGCCGGCAATGAAATCCGTGACGCTGGCTGGCGTCATGCCAAACCCTACGTCCGGATTGCGGAAGACTTGACCGGCGGGTAGAAGTGTCGATCAAGGGCGTAAAATGCATCAGGGTATAAAAAGGGTATAAACCACTGAATCTGGCCGTTGGCTCGGGAGCATCTCAATGGATCAAGGCAATGCGACTGAAATCTTGCTGCAGAAAGAAAATTGCAACGGTGCCGTGACACTGCGCATGAACCGGCCCCTGCAGTTCAATGCCTTGTCCGAGGTGCTGCTGGATGCCTTGCAGCATGAACTGGACGTGATTGCCGGCGATCCCGGCATTCGTTGCGTGGTCCTGGCTGGCGCCGGCAAGGCGTTCTGCGCGGGCCACGATTTGCGCGAAATGCGTAGTCATCCGGATCTCGCCTATTACAAAGCCTTGTTTATCCGCTGTAGCCGCTTAATGCAGAGTATCCAGGCGCTGCCTGTGCCGGTGATTGCACGGGTGCATGGCATCGCCACCGCCGCAGGCTGCCAACTGGTTGCCAGCTGCGATTTGGCGATCGCCTCAGACAGCGCGCGGTTTGCCGTCTCGGGCATCAACGTCGGCTTGTTTTGCGCAACCCCGGCGGTCGCCTTGTCCCGCAATATTTCATCGAAGCGCGCCTTCGACATGTTGATCACGGGACGTTTCATCGACGCTGCAACCGCCAAGGACTGGGGCTTGATCAATGACGCGGTTGCAGAAGACCAGCTCGACGCAGCGATAGCAGGCAAAGTGGCTGAAATCATGGCAAAAAGCCCGGTCGCGGTGCGTCACGGAAAATCGATGTTCTACCGGCAGCAGCAGATGACCGTGAGCGATGCCTACGATTACGCCAGCGACGTCATGGCGCGCAACACGATGGAACACGATGCGGGCGAGGGGATCGATGCCTTTCTGGGCAAACGTCCGGCGGTATGGGCGTTTTGAACGCATCTCCCAAATTGAATGTTAACAGGCTCTAGATCAGGGGATTGATTATGTTTTTCGTCAAAATTGATTGGCGAGCTGGAATGAAGGTACCAGCTCAGATAGCTTTAGATCGAAGCGCTGATCCAATTTCCGGGCTCGACTGAGCACCACCGGCCGAAATATGGCTGGATCATTTCCTTTGACGAAAAAGGCGACGTAGTTGTGGCTGTCATCGGTCCTGCACCACCATATACGCCAATCCGTATCCATCGTTGCCTGGGCAAGAGCGGCAACCAGGGAAGCTGGATGATCCCATAAATTGGATACCAGGACGCCTTGCGGAATGAGGCTGCGCAGGCAGGCGGCATAGAAATCGCTGGTACTTAATTCAGGTGCGGCGCCATCGGCGGAAAAACCATCCAGCATGATGACATCAGCGATATTTTCCTGCTGGGCTTGCATGTATGCCGCGGCGTCTGCGTGGATGATTTGCAGGCGCTGGTCATCGGCAGGAATCATGAATTCGTTGCGCAGCGCAATGACTTCGGCGTGCAGCTCCAGCACGGTGATGCGGGTTGACGGTAAATGTCGGTAACAATACTTGAGCAGCGATCCGCCGCCTAAGCCGACCATCAAGATGTGTTTTGGCGCTGCCTGAAATAACAGGAAACCCATCATGGCCCGCGTATAACTCAGCAACAGCTTGTCAGGCGCAGAAATCGACATTGCGCTTTGTATATATTTTTCGTCGAAATGCAGCGTGCGCATGTCGTCGTTGTCGAACACAAAGGGCTTTCCTCCACTTTGATGGAGCAGCAATTCAAAGGGATTGGGATTGTTCATGTAGTGTTAAGCGTATCCCTATCCCGCGCGCAGCTGTTCAGCGGAGAGGTGCAGCGCCGCGATCAATTTATCATTTCTGCGCTGCCGTAATATGTTTTGTGCGGTCATGCGTAGCATCAGCGCATGGCGCGGCTCCAGATCTTTCAGCCTGCTCATGACGGCCTGATCCGATATGTCCAGCAGTCGCCCTTTGCATGCGAATACAATCATGTTGTTGGATTCCAGGGCGTCGACTGCGACCACTGCGCCGTCAAAGCTGCGGTGGATGCGGTCGAGGTAGTGCGTCATGTCTGCTCTGCTGCCCAGCAAATTGACGACCATGATGCCGTCCGGCGCCAGCGCCTGATAGCAATCATCGTAAAAGGCCTGGCTGCATAACTGCGGCGGTTGTCCCGTGTGGTCGAATCCATCCACCAGCAGGATCTCGTAATCGCCGTCGGCATGCCGTACCAGGTCGCGCCCGTCCTGGCAGCGAATCTGCAATCGGCGGCCATCTTCAGGAATGTGGAAATGATCCTTTAATGCGATTACTTCAGGGTTGTTCTCAGCGACCACGATCGATGCCTGGGGCAGGTTGCGATAACAATATTTAACCAGAGAGCCGCCGCCCAGCCCGATCATGGCAATCGTCTCGGGGCTTTGCTTGAATAGCAGGAAACCCATCATCGTCACCGTGTAGCCCAGCAGGAGTGCGTCGGGCGCTGTCACGTACATCTCGCTCTGTACCGCGGTATTGTCGAACTGCAGGGAGACAGAATGGGCGTTTTTATAGATGTAAGGTCTGCCGTCGCCGGAAAACGCTGAAAGTTCGCGGATGTTTTCTAAAAGCATGGTCGTATCTTCAACGTCATCGGGTAAAAACAGGGATGTCAAACCAGTACATGGCGTGCTTGCTCGAAATAGCGGTAGACCCGTTCTTCAATAGCGGGGGCGACCATGACCTCGGGCCGCTTGCCGTTCGGGCAGGCCAGCCTGGGCGTGGTGCCGAACAGCCGGCAAATCAACGGGCGCTCCTCATATACCTGGCAGCCAGCGGCGCCCAGATGCGGGCAGCTTAATGCGGCAAGCGCGGCATCCTGCTCTGGTTCGCTCTTGCGCGGCAGTCTCGCCATTTCAACGGTGGACGCCAACACAGGGCCGCAGCAATCGTGACACCCCGGAACGCAGGTGAATGTCGGGATGCGTTCCCTGAAAAATTTGATTGTCTGGATGTTTTTGTCCAGTTTGTCCATTAGCTACTCGCCATTCGTATTTACAGAATTTCATGCATCGCATTTATGATAATTTGATTATCATTATACACAGCTCGCATCACACATCCCAGCAGATCCGCTTGCCTATTTCATGGACCCAAAAGGAGTTGATAGTCTACTGTTGCAAACGGCAGGATTTGCAGTAATATACTGTATATATATACAGTAAATGGTATTGCGATGTCAGATTATCAAAAGCAGCCTCCATCCCAGGTGATCCATTTTCAGGCGTCTGGCGTAGCGCATAAGGTGCCGCCCAAGGGCCGTGGCGCGACCAACAATATGCAGGGCCGCTACGAAGTTGCGCAGCGCGAGGATTTTGACGATGGCTGGGCTGCCGAGGACGGCCAGCTTGAGCCGGCAGCGCTGCGGACTATTGTCACGGAAGAGCAGGCAAAGACCATCCTGAGCCGTAATGCTTCGCCGGATTTGCCGTTCAATGTGTCCTTGAACCCCTATCGCGGATGTGAGCACGGCTGCATTTACTGTTTCGCCCGGCCTTCGCATAGCTACCTGGGTTTGTCGCCCGGGCTGGATTTCGAGAGCCGGATTTTTGCCAAGGTCAATGCGCCTGAAGTATTGCTGCGGGAGCTGGCCAAGCCTTCTTATGTCCCGGAATCGATTGCGCTTGGCATCAACACCGACGCCTATCAGCCTTGCGAGCGTGAATTGAAACTGACCAGGCGCATCTTGCAAGTGCTGCACGATTGCGAACATCCGCTCGCCTTGATTACCAAATCATCGCTGATAGAGCGCGATATCGATCTATTGGCCAGCATGGCGGCCAAACGGCAGGCGGTGGCGGCAGTCACCATCACCACGCTTGATCCTGCCGTCGCCCGCACCCTGGAGCCGCGCGCCGCCGCGCCGGCGCGGCGCTTGCGCACCATCCGCACGCTGGCCGAGGCGGGCATCCCGGTCAGCGTCAGCATCGCGCCAATGATCCCGTTTATCACCGAGCCCGATCTGGAACGCGTGATAGAGGCGGCGGCCGAAGCGGGTGCGGTGCGCGCCAGTTACATCGTATTGCGCTTGCCGTGGGAGGTGAATCCCTTGTTCCAGAACTGGCTCAACGCGCATTTTCCCGAGCGCGCCAAACGGGTGATGAATCGCATCCGCGAGATGCGCGGCGGCGCCGATTACGACGCCGATTTTGCCACTCGCATGCGCGGCGAGGGCGTGTGGGCGGATCTGTTGCGGCAGCGTTTTGAAAAAGCCTTGATCAGATTCGGCATGGCGCAGCGCGGGTCGTTTGCGACGCTGGATGCGAGCCGCTTCCGGCGGCCGTATGCGCCGCCGGAAAAAGACCGGCTGTCAGGTCAGCTGGGTTTGTTTTAGCGGGAGGAGGCAGAGGGTTGTCATGAGGCGGCCTGGCCCCTGAGCAGCACCAGCAAGGCGCCGGAACCGCCTTCGGCGGCGGTGGCCTGGCAGAAGGCCAGTACTTCTTCCTTCTGTACCAGCCAGTTGCGGACTTTGGATTTCAGCACCGGTTCCTTGTTGACCGAGCCGAGTCCCTTGCCATGGATGATGCGGACGCAGCGCCAGCCGCGCTTGGCAGCCAGGCGCAGGAATTCGGCCAGGGCTTCGCGTGCTTCGTCGCGCCGCAAGCCGTGCAGGTCGAGCTGTTGCTGGATGGTCCAGTGGCCGCGCCGCAGCTTGCGCATGACGTCGGGACCGATGCCGTTGCGGGCAAAGCTGAGCGATTCGTCGCTGTGCAACAGGGTTTCGATGGTGAAGTCGTCTGACAGCGATTCTTGCAGCGCAGCTTGTTCGTCCGCCAAGTGCTGGCGCGCGATCGGTAGCGGGCGCGGCACGCTGGGAGTGAATTTGGGCGGTACGGTCAATGGCTTGACGTTGCCGATGCTGCTGCGAAAGATATCGGCGTCGCGCAGTGCTTCCTGTTCGCGGCGCTGGCGTTCGGCCGCAGCGGCCTGGCGTGCTTCGTCCTGCGCCTTGAGTTCCTTGCGCATTGACTTGAGGGCGTTGAAGTCCTTGATCGGGCCGGCCATGATGTGTGGTTCTACGAGTTTTGCAGGACTGTTAATCGGGATTAGAAGCGCGGGATTAGAAGCGCGGGATCAGAATCGCATGATCAGAATCGAAACAATGAAAAACCCTGATCCCGATTAACAGTGTAACGCTTTAGTCTTCCAGGAAGCGCTGTGCATCCAGCGCCGCCATGCAGCCGGTGCCGGCGCTGGTGATGGCTTGGCGGTAGACGTGATCCTGGACGTCGCCGGCGGCAAACACGCCTGGCACGCTGGTGGCGGTGGCCATGCCTTCGAGACCGGTCTTGGTCTTGATGTAGCCATTGTGCATTACCAGCTGACCATCGAAAATCCCGGTGTTCGGCTTGTGGCCGATGGCGATGAACACGCCGTGCAGCTTGATCGGCGAGATGCTGCCGTCGGCGGTCGACTTGACGTTGATGCCGGTGACGCCGCTGGCGTCGCCGGTGACTTCATCCAGCGTGGCGTTGTACTTGATCTCGATCTTGCCCTCGGCCACTTTGGCATTGAGGCGGTCCACCAGGATCGGCTCGGCGCGGAACTTGTCGCGGCGATGGATCAGGGTGACCTTGCTGGCGATGTTGGACAGGTACAGCGCTTCTTCGACCGCGGTATTGCCGCCGCCGACCACGGCGACTTCCTGGCCGCGGTAGAAGAAGCCGTCGCAGGTGGCGCAGGCGGACACGCCTTTGCCCATGAAGGCTTCTTCCGACGGCAAGCCGAGGTATTGCGCCGAAGCGCCGGTGGCGATGATCAGGGCGTCGCAGGTGTATTCACCGGAGTCGCCGATCAGGCGAAATGGTTTTTCCGATAACTTGGTGGTATGGATATGGTCGAAAATGATTTCTGTATTGAATTCTTCTGCGTGTTTGAGCAGGCGTTGCATCAGTTCCGGACCTTGCACGCCGTGCGGATCGCCGGGCCAGTTCTCGACGTCGGTAGTGGTCATCAGTTGCCCGCCTTGTTCGACGCCGGTAATCAGCACCGGTTTCAGGTTGGCGCGGGCGGCGTAGACTGCGGCGCTGTAGCCGGCAGGTCCGGAGCCGAGAATCAAGACATGGGCGTGCTTGGCGGGTTTGGTGGTGGTCATGTGTGCCCTCAGGTAACAGATATCAAGTAATAGATCATGAAAGTGGATTTATGGCCGCGAGCCGCAGACAAATAAGCGGATAAATATTGTCAAGATCATCAAATCGGGTGCAAAAACTCGGTAAGATTATAGTCTACACGTGTGCGGTGCATCAAAATTCCATGCCCGACTAGCCGGCTGTTTCGCCTATGTTGCAAATGGAAACATCAAACACTGGTTATATATATAGGTATTGGGTGCATAATTTCAACTTGCGATTACATGCTAAGCAGCAATCAGTGACCATTCAGTAAGCATTCAGTAAGCACCGAGAAATAACAACGTAGCAACACTCACCGGATTTATGACTAGAACAAGCCAAGCCTATACCCGCAATACCAAGCCGCAGGAAGCGCAGCCGCTGCCGAGCCGTCTGGTGCGGCTGTTGTATGAAGCGCGCTGGATCGCCTATGCAGTCATTACGGCCTATCTGATTATCATTTTCGCCAGTTACTCGAAATCCGACCCCGGCTGGTCGCACGCCAATGTGGTGCCGCATCTGCACAATTGGGGCGGCCGGATCGGCGCCTGGCTGTCCGATCTCATGTTGTTCGTGTTCGGCGCTTCCGCATGGTGGTGGTGCGCGCTGCTGTTGCGCACCTTGTGGCAAGGCTACAAGCGCATTTCGCAGCGTTTCCTGGTGGATAAGGCAGCCGAGCCGGAACATCATCAGGAAGGCTTGATCCGCGGCGCCGGCTTCGTCTTGATCCTGATCGGCAGCATGGGCATCGAATACACCCGCATGGCGACGCTGCACATGCAGCTGCCGCGCGCGCCAGGCGGCGTCCTGGGTCAATTGATCGGCAGCGGCGCGCAAACCGCACTGGGCTTTACCGGCTCCACTTTGTTCTTGCTATTGCTGATTGCGCTGGGCATCAGCCTGTTTTTCCATGTTTCCTGGCTGACAGTGGCCGAGCGCATCGGCGCCGGCATTGAAAACGGCGTGCTGTGGCTGAGGGACTTCTATGTGGCGCGCGAAGACCGCAAAGCGGGTCAGGTCGCTGCCGTCAAGCGTGAAGAGGTGGTGGTCCAGGAACGCGCCAAGATCGTGGTGGCGCCGCCGATCAGGATAGAGCCGCAAATCGTTGCGGTGCCAAAATCGGAAAGGGTCGAGAAAGAAAAGCAAAGCGCCTTGTTCACGGATCTGCCGGACACCAATCTGCCGCCGCTGTCGCTGCTGGATGAAGCGCCGCCGGCACAGCAGACCGTCAGTGTCGAAACGCTGGAATTCACCAGCCGCCTGATCGAGAAAAAACTTTCCGATTTCGGGGTGCAGGTCAAGGTGGTGGCCGCCTATCCGGGGCCGGTGATTACCCGCTACGAAATCGAACCCGCCACCGGCGTCAAGGGCAGCCAGATTGTCGGCCTGGCGCGCGACCTGGCGCGTTCCTTGTCGCTGACCTCGATCCGCGTGGTCGAAGTGATTCCCGGCAAAATGTTCATGGGCCTGGAGTTGCCTAACCCTAAACGTCAAATTGTGCGCCTGACCGAGATTCTCGGTTCCAAGGTATATAACGACGGCGTCTCCAGCCTCACCATCGCGCTCGGCAAGGATATCGCCGGCCATCCGGTAGTGGCGGACCTGGCCAAGATGCCGCACTTGCTGGTGGCCGGTACTACCGGTTCGGGTAAATCGGTGGGCATCAACGCCACCATCCTGTCCCTGCTCTACAAATCAGATCCGAACCAGGTGCGCCTGATCCTGATCGATCCGAAAATGCTGGAGCTGTCGATCTATGAGGGCATTCCGCATCTGCTGGCGCCGGTGGTGACCGACATGCGCCAGGCCGGCCATGCACTGAACTGGGCGGTCAACGAAATGGAGCGCCGCTACAAGCTGATGTCGAAAATGGGCGTGCGTAACCTGACCGGTTACAACCAGAAGATCAGCGACGCCGACAAGCGTGAAGAAAAAATCCCGAATCCGTTCAGCCTGACGCCGGACGCGCCGGAACCGCTGGAAAAATTGCCGACCATCGTGGTCATCATCGACGAGCTGGCCGACCTGATGATGGTAGTCGGCAAGAAGGTGGAAGAACTGATCGCGCGCATCGCCCAAAAAGCGCGCGCTGCCGGCATCCACTTGATTCTCGCGACGCAGCGCCCATCTGTAGACGTGATCACCGGCCTGATCAAGGCCAATGTGCCGACCCGGATCGCGTTCCAGGTCAGCAGCAAGATCGATTCGCGCACCATTCTCGACCAGATGGGAGCGGAAGCGTTGCTCGGCATGGGCGACATGCTGTACATGCCGCCGGGCACCGGCTTGCCGATCCGGGTGCATGGCGCGTTTGTCTCGGATGAGGAAGTGCATCGGGTAGTTGATTACCTGAAGGAGCAAGGCGAACCGAATTACATCGAAGGGATACTCGAAGGCGGCGTGCTGGAAGATGGCGGCGACGGCGCGGTCGGCGGTGCAGCTGCCGGCGGCACCGAAGGCGACGAGCTGTATGACCAGGCAGTGGCGGTGGTGCTGAAGAACCGGCGCGCCTCGATTTCGCTGGTGCAGCGTCATCTGCGCATCGGCTACAACCGTGCGGCGCGCTTGCTGGAGCAAATGGAAACAAGCGGGCTGGTTTCAACCATGCAATCCAACGGCAACCGGGAAATCCTGGTGCCGGCTGGTAATAGCAATACGGAGTAAAGACATGCAAAAGAAAATTACCGCCGGCATCATCGGCGGCAACAAAAGCAATATGTTTGCGAGATTCAAATCGGGGCGTTTGATAGTCGGCCTGTCTTTGACCATGGCCATGCTGCCGTCGCTGGCCGGCGCCAGCGCGCTGGAACAGTTCAAGTCCTTCGTCAGCAGCACGCAATCGGCCAAAGGCGAGTTCTCGCAGCAACTGGTGAAAATCGACGCCGGCAAGGCGCCGAAGGTCACCAGTACTTCCAGCGGCATTTTTATCTTCGCGCGGCCGGGCAAGTTCATCTGGACTTATCAGAAGCCGTACGAACAGATCTTGCAAGCCGACGGCGACAAGCTGTATATCTATGACAAGGATCTGAACCAGGTCACCACCAAGAGCCTGGGCAATGCGTTAGGTTCGTCGCCGGCAGCGATTTTATTCGGCAGCAACGACCTGGAGAAAAATTTTGTGCTGAAAGAAGGCCAGTCCAAGGATGGCATGGAGTGGCTGGAAGCGACGCCCAAGGCCAAGGACACCACTTTCGATCATATCGGCATCGGCTTGAAGGACGGATTGCCGCAGGCGATGGAATTGCGCGATTCATTTGGCCAGGTATCGTTACTGACATTCAAGAATTTCGTCAAGAATCCGCCGCTGTCGGCCGGGCAGTTCAAGTTCGTCGTGCCCAAGGGTGCGGACGTTTTGAATCAGTAATTGAATCGAGTAGGGTGGGCACGAGTGCCCGCCCTACGCCAGCTTCAGGAATTCCAGCTTGTTGGCGACTTCGCGCCAGGTTTCATGGTCGGGCAACGGCGCCTGCGAGCGGGTGATCGGTTTCCAGTCGGGATGAGCTGCCAGGCGGGCGTTGATTTCGATGAAATGGCGTTGCTCGTCGGGCAGGTCGCTTTCGTTATAGATCGCGCCGACCGGACATTCCGGCACGCACATCGAGCAGTCAATGCAGTTGTCCGCAACGATCACCAGGAAATTCGGCCCTTGTCGAAAGCAGTCCATAGGGCAGACATCGACGCAGTCGGTGTATTTGCAACGGATGCAGGAATCGGTGACGACAAAGGGCATGGTTTGGCGGAGAGTGGTTTCTGGGCAAAATCGACAGCGATTCTCTCATGATCGCCATCTTTGCGCCGAGATCCGCTGAAGTCCGTCGATAACCGCCGCGAACGGGTTTATTGCGTTGCCGATAAGATGTTTTATCGCTTTTCATTTTTCAAACAAAGAACATTTTTCACCGAATCATCCCTATGTCCGATCTCTTCAAAGTAGAACCCACTCCACCATTGGCTGAAGCCCTGCGTCCGGCGACTCTGGACGAGGTGATCGGGCAGAGCCATTTGCTGGGTGCAGGCAAGCCGTTGCGGCTGGCGTTTGAATCGGGCAAGCCGCACTCCATGATCTTGTGGGGGCCGCCGGGCGTTGGCAAGACCACGCTGGCGCGTTTGACTGCGAATGCCTTCGACTGCGAATTCATCCCGTTGTCGGCAGTGTTTTCGGGCGTCAAGGATATCCGGGCGGCGATGGAACAGGCGCAGCAATACCTGGCGCAGGGTAAACATACGATCTTGTTCGTCGATGAAATTCATCGTTTCAACAAATCGCAGCAAGATGCCTTGTTGCCTTATGCAGAATCGGGTCTGGTGACTTTCATTGGCGCCACCACCGAAAATCCTTCGTTTGAAGTCAACTCCGCTTTGCTGTCGCGGGCGCAAGTGTATGTGTTGCAGGCGCTGAGCGAAGATGAGTTGAAGCAGTTGCTGGCGCGCGCGCAGGAACGGATGTTGTCGCACCTTCAGTTTGACGATGCCGCCGTCGATACCCTGATCGGCTATGCCGACGGCGATGCGCGTCGATTGCTCAATTTGCTGGAGCAGAGCGGCAGCGCCATCAAGGCGTCGGGTGTGACGCAAATTACCGCCGAGTTCCTGCAAAATGCGCTGACTTTGAATGCGCGCCGCTTCGACAAGGGCGGCGATAATTTTTACGATCAGATCTCGGCCTTGCACAAATCGGTGCGCGGCTCCAGCCCCGATGGCGCGCTGTACTGGTTGTGCCGCATGCTGGACGGCGGCGCCGATCCCAAATACCTGTCGCGCCGGATTATCCGCATGGCCTGGGAAGATATCGGCCTGGCCGATCCGCGCGCGATGCAGATTGCGACCGATGCCGCTGCGACCTACGAGCGGCTAGGTTCGCCCGAAGGTGAGCTGGCGTTAGGGCAGGCGGTGATTTATCTGGCCATTGCAGCGAAAAGCAATGCCGGTTACAACGCCTTCAATCAAGCCATGGCGTTTGTCCGGAATGACAAGTCGAGAGAGGTGCCGGTGCACCTGAGAAATGCGCCGACCAAGCTGATGAAGGAGCTCGGCTACGGCCACGAGTATCGCTATGCGCATAACGAGCCGCACGCCTATGCGGCTGGCGAAACCTATCTGCCCGATGGCATCGGCGATCCCGGCTGGTATCAGCCGGTGCCGCGCGGAGTGGAATCCAAGATTGCCGAGAAAATGCAATTCTTGCGAAGTCTCGACGACGACGCCAACAGCGGCAAGTGATCGCCTGATGCGATGTCACAGGTAGCCGTGTGAAAAGCCGGGCGCTACCGCGGCTGAGTGAAGCAGGTTGACGACGTGATAGATGCCGAAGATGGGCAGCCCGGTGGCGGCTTGCACTGCCGGCGCGTAGGGTTGCAAATTGGTGCATTCGAACAGGAATGCGCCCAAATCAGGTGCTTCGGCCAGCATTGCCTGGCATACGTCCGCAACTTCCCGCCTGGTTTGCTCGACGTCCAGGGAATAGCCGGGATTGGCGGCGGTGTCCGTTGTGCCCAGGATGGTTTTGAAAGACGCGCACGATTCCATGCCTCTTACCAATAGCCGCCAGCCGGGATCGATACCCGCAGCGCGCAAATGGCCGGCGGACAGGCTGTGCGCATCGGCGGTGACTATGCCGATCGTGCGCTTGGGCCCGAGCATGCGCCGCAGCAGCGGGACCAGGAACAGACTCGATGTCATCACGGGCACGTTCACCGCCTCGGCAATTTCATCCTGGACTACGGTAAGGAAGCCGCAGGTAGTGGTGATGGCGCGCACGCCATCGTTTTCCAGTTCTTTCGCAGCTTCGATAAATGCCGGCAGCAGCGCGCGCGCCCGGTCGGGCGCCGCAACGATCTGCTCCGGCATTGCGCCGGACACGACCTTATAGCGCACCGGAAAATCAAACGTGGTGGCATTGCCGATATCACCGGGAATTCTCGGGAATTTCGTGTCCAGCACCAGAATGCCGACACTCTCTCCATATATGGCGCGTCCGCCGCGAATGATCATGTTTGCTCCTGAATTTGACGTAAGTTTAAGCCCGGACCTGAAGTCACAAGAAGCGTTTTACCGTATAAGGCGCCGGATCGATGACAGTGGGCCGGCCGCAGATGAGATCAGCTACCAGCCGGCCGGAAACCGGTCCCGACGCCAGGCCGATATGGCCATGCCCAAAAGCGTGGATCACGTCCTGGCAGCCGGACGCCGGCCCCAGCACTGGCCGGCCATCGGTGGTTGACGGCCGATGGCCCATCCAGCGCTGGATCACGGCGGTCTTGATTGATGCTGCAAGCGCTGGATAGGTCGCGACAGCGTGACGCAACAGGGTTTCAGCCCGCGTCCAGTCTGGTGCGGCCTGCATACTGGTCAGTTCCACCTGTCCGGCAATGCGCAGGCCCGCTAATGTCGATGTGTTGCCGGTCTTGGCGTCGGCCGGCATGACCGGCACAGCCAGTTTGATCGTTGGATTTTCGATGACGACATGATATCCGCGTTCGCTCTCCATGACGATCTTGTCGCCTGCCGATCTGGCCAGGATTTTCGAGTGGATGCCCGCGGCGATGACAGCGCGGTCGCAGACGAGTTCGCCGATGTCGGTAACGACGGCCCGCAAGCGGCCGTTTTGCAGGTCAAACCCCGAAGCCTTGGCGCGCTGCAGGGTAGCGCCTTGCGCTAGCGCATGGCGCACCAGCGCTGCAACATAGGCTCCCGGGTCAGCGCAGTGAGCGCCTTGCTCCACCAGAATCGCGAATTGATATCTGCGGTCAAGCTCGGGGACCAGTGCGCGGATTGCCTGCGCATCCATTTCCTTCCAGCTGACGCCATTGTCGCGCCGCAAGCGCCAGGCTAGCGCCTCCGCCTCGAAAGCGGCACGGTCAGGATAGGCGTAAAGCAGCCCGCTGCTCACAATCAGTTCCGCTACGCCGGCTTCTTTGGCCAATGCGCGATGCCGTGCAGGCGCGTCGCGGAGCAGGGCAGACAGCGCGCTTGCGGTGGCTTCGACGCGGGCCACGCTGGCTCCTGCCCAGATGAACCTGACCAGCCACGGCAATAGCGATGGCAGTGCGCTCCAGCGGATTGTCAGCGGACTGTTTTTATCGAACAGATAGCCGGGTATTTTTTTCCACAAGCCTGGCATCGAAACCGGCACCACCGAAGCCGGACTGAGCCATGCCGCGTTACCGTAGCTGGCGGCCTGCGTCCCGCCGGGTTCGCCCGCGTCAATCAGCGTGACATGGTGGCCGTCGCGCAGCAACTCGATGGCGCAGGCGGCGCCGACAATCCCTGCACCAATGACTACCACGCGCAAGGCCGCGGGCTGGCTGGCATTTGAATTCAAGCTGTTTCCCTTTTTTTTGAAGATGTGTCGCGTGCCGCTTATTCGTAGCAAGCTACTGCCCGCTATTCTTGAAGCGTGACAGGAAGCTGCGCGTAGCTTCTTTCTCCGGGTTGTCGATGACGAGGGCCGGCGGCCCGGATTCGACCACGACGCCGTCCCGCATGAAAATCACCTGATCGGCGACCTCTCTTGCAAACGCTATTTCATGGGTGACCAGGATCATGGTCATGCCGTCCGATGCCAGCGAGCGTATGACGTTCAGCACTTCGCCCACCAGTTCAGGATCCAGTGCAGAAGTGGCCTCGTCGAACAGCATCACATCAGGCTTCATGGCCAGCGCCCTGGCGATGGCGACGCGCTGCTTCTGCCCGCCCGACAGCATGCTGGGATAGGCGTCTGCGCGATCGCTCAATCCTACCCGTTGCAGCAGGGCGTCGGCGGCAATCCGGGCCTCGTGCTTAGGCGTTTTCAGCACCGTGACCATGCCTTCCATGACGTTCTGCCGGACGGTCATATGCGGGAAAAGATTGAAGTGCTGAAAAACCATGCCAGTCTTGGAACGGAATTTCGCCAAATCCCGGGCTTTCGGCAATGTCGTGTTTTTGCCGTCGAACGTGATCGACTGGCCGCCGACATTGACGATGCCGGCGTCCGGTATCGTCAGCAGGTTGATGCAGCGTAGCAAAGTCGACTTGCCGGAGCCTGACGGCCCGATCATCGCTACCACAGAGCCTTTGCCGACCTGCAGGGAAATATCTTTTAGTACGACGTTGTCGCCAAAACATTTCTTGAGATTGTGGATTGAAATCATTTCACACTTCATTGCGCTACCCATTGCTAGCTTCCCCGGCCATCAGACATTTTTACTTCGAGCCGCTTTGCCAAAATCGTTGCAGGCAGCAAAATCGCAAAATACAGAATCGCAATCAGCGAATAGATTTCCAGCGGCCGATAGGTATCGTGGGCGATGATTTGCCCTTGATAGAGCAGGTCCGGCACCGCCAGAACCGATAGCAGCGAGGTGTTTTTCAGCTGCATGATGGATTGGCTGACCAGCGGCGGCGTCATCCGTTTGAATGCCTGAGGCAGCACTACGCGTCGCATCAGCTGGAAATGCGTCATGCCTAATGCCATGCCGGCTTCGGTTTGCCCGGGGTCGATGGAAATCACGCCGCCGCGGATGATTTCGGAATAGAAGGCGCCGCCATATAAGGTCAATGACAGCACTGCCGCCATGCCTGGCGTCAGTTCGATGCCGGTCAATATCGGCAGGGCGTAGTAAAACCAGATCAGCTGCACCAGCACCGGCGTACATCTGAACAGTTCGACGTAAGCCCGGAATGGTCCGGCTATGTATGCCTTCGGCGAAAGCCGGCAGAGGCCGGCAATCAGGCCGACCAGCAGCCCCAGTATGACGACGATGATGGTGTAGCCGACGGTGTAGCCAAAGCCTGTGAAAATGATGTTCCTGTACTGCCAAAGCGTATGGAAATCCCACTGATACATGCCTGCCTCACAACTTAAAAGTGAACCTGGGGTGGAAATGCGGTTGGCGGCACGCCGACCAGGGCTTGCATATTGGAGAGGATGGTGCTTTTCACTTTTCCCGAGGCCCTGGCTTGGTCCAGCCAGGCATTCACGGACTGGATGAAGGTCTGGTCGGTCTGTTTGCGAATCCCGACATTGGTCGGGTTGGTTTCGTCGGGAGACGGGTAGACGATATGGCCGATGTTCGGCAGCTTGGTAAGCAATGCGGTCGACAGCAGAATCACCAGCACCTGGCAATCGACGCGGCCTGATTGCAGCGCCATGGTGGCGGCGGCGGAGGTTTCAAATCGCAATATGGTCGCCTTCGGCAATATCCGGGTCACCAGCTGATCGTGGCTCGAGCCGACATCCACCGCCACCTTGACGCTAGGCGTGTTGAGCTGTTCCCACCGTTCAAAATTGAATCCCTTTCTGGCGACTACCGTATTGTAGTTCTGGAAAATCGGACCGGAAAAATCAACCACTTCGCGCCGCGCAGGAGAGGGTGCCATGCCAAGCTGGCAATCGATTTTGTTGGTCTGCACGTCCAGTACCGCATTGCCCCAGGTTGTTTCAACCCACTCAACCTCGGCTTTGAGATATTTGGCAAGATCGCGCCCCAGGTCGACCATGAAGCCGCGCCACTCGCCGGTCGCCAGGTCCTTTGTGAAATACGGCGAGGCGCCGTTGATTGCCCCCAAACGTAGCTTGCCCGTGCGTTTAATGCGGGCAGCGGTTGACTCAGGTTCTTGGGAAAATACAGGGCCGACTGCGACCAATGAGCCGATAGCAATGGTTTGAGCGATGAAATTCCGACGATTGATAGGCATGTGTGTCTTCTTGAATGAGGGTTGGTCAGGAAAAGTAAGAAAAATGCATCATGGACGTATCGAAAATACTCGGTTTGAGACCTAAAGTCACCCGAAAATGCATTTGCCAGCCCGCATTTCCAAGCAAGATTGAGGCCCGTCCTTGATTCAGGCCAGCTAAGCTAATCTGAAAAATATCCTTGACTCAAATTTTAGTGTGACTATAATTTCCGACGCCTGACTAGCGAAGCCGCAGTGCTAACCGCAGTGGTAATGTCAAATATCAAAAAAATTACTCTTGAATTAACGCGGCCAGGATCGCCTTGATCGATTTGGAAGTAATAAAAAAATACCAGATACGGGCCGGAGACAGAAACAATGGAAATGCCACAGCTGGGGAAATCGATCCGCGCGCGGCGCCATGCCATCAAGAAGACGCTGGTGCAAGTCGCGACCGAAACCGGATTGACCGCGGGATTCATCTCGCAGCTTGAGCGCGGCCAGACCAGTCCCTCGATCACGTCCTTGGTGGTGATCGCCAAAGCGCTGGGCGTGGCGATTGGCGACCTGATCAAACAACCCGTGCAATTGCGGCCGGATACCTATCACAGCCAGCGGCAGCCGTATTCGGTCGCCAGCGGACGCGTTAAATATGAGCGCTTATCGACGGTATTTCCCGGCAGCCAGGTGCATTCGGTGAAATTCACCATGCCATCCGGCTACAAATCGGAAATGGTGTCGCACGAAGGCGATGAAATGATCTTCGTGCTCAGCGGGCAAGTCGGCTACACGGTAGGTAAAGACAGTTATGTGCTGAATGTCGGCGACAGCTTGCATTTCGACGCGAATATTCCTCACAGTATTGAATCCCTGCCGCATGAGAATCAGGTGGCCGAGGTGATCTGGGTCGGCACCGTGGCGCTGTTCGACGGACCGCAATCGCCGGCATCCCAGGAGCAGGAACGGGAGCAATTATTATCGCGCGGGACCGAATTTTCTTGAGCGCGGGCTGCTTGTGGCATGATTTTTGCACTTGCAAAAGGCCATGATTGCCGGCGCTTTGTGTGAGACTGAACAATGATGTCGGTAGCGACAGCGAAATGGAGTAGCGATGTATCAAGACATATTTAAAGTTGCCGCATTCGGCGCTGGCCGGGCGCGGGGTTGCGATCGAGGTTACCATGTTTGAGCCAGCGCTCTACGCGCAGCGCCGGCGCCAGCTGAAGCAGAGATTTTCCTCCGGCTTGCTGCTGTTGCCGGGGAATACCGACGTCTCCATGAACTACCTGCATAACCATTACTGGTTTCGCCAGGACTCATCGTTTTCCTATTTTTTCGGCTTGAACCAGCCGGATCTGGCGGCGCTGATCGATATCGACGCCGATAGCGAGATCCTGTTCGGCGACGATCCAGGCCTGGACGACGTGATCTGGGTCGGGCCGCAAACCGGTTTTGCGCAGCGCGCCGAGTCGGCCGGCATTGCAACCGTGCAGCCATATCAACAATTGGCTGAGCTGCTGGCGCAGGCGCGCCGCCAAGGACGCACGATCCATTACCTGCCGCCTTATCGCGGCGAAACCGTACTGGAGCTGGCCAGCCTGCTGGACTGCACCCCGCAGCAATGCAAGGCCGGTGCCTCCGAAAGCCTGATGGCTGCCGTGATCGCGCTGCGTGAAATCAAGGGCGACGAAGAAATCGCAGAAATAGAAAACGCGCTGAGCGTCACGCGCGACATGCATGTCGCCGCCATGCAGCAGGCCAAGGCCCACACCTATGAATACCAGGTGGTGGCGGCCATGGAGGGCATCATGCGCAGCCATGATTTGCAAAACGCCTATCCGATGATTTTTTCGCGCAGCGGCGAGATCTTGCACAACCGCGATCACAAGAATCTTTTGCAGGCGGGCGATCTGGTGGTGAACGATTCCGGTGCTTCCAGCGCCTTGGGTTATGCCAGCGATATCACGCGCACGTTTCCGGTTGGCGGCCGTTTCAGCGAACGCCAGCGCAGCTTGTATGAAATCGTGCTGGCCGCGCAGCAGCTGGCCATTGACGCCATGCGGCCGGGTATTTCCTATCTCGAAGTGCACAAGCTGGCCGCCGGCCATATGGTTGCAGCCATGGCCAAACTGGGATTTTTTAACGGCAGTCCGGAGCAGGTGGTTGAATCAGGCGCCTACGCCATCTGTTTCCCGCACGGTCTCGGCCACCAGATGGGGCTGGACGTGCATGATATGGAAGGCTTGGGTGAAACCCGTGTCGGTTACGACGCCAGCGTCAGCCGCAGCGAACTGTTTGGCCTGCGCAATCTGCGCCTGGCCAAGCCTTTGCGCGCAGGCATGGTGGTGACGGTCGAGCCGGGCATGTATTTTATTCCGGCCTTGATTCAGCGCTGGCGGGCAGAGGCGCGCCACAATAGTCTGATCAACTATGAGAAGTTTGTCGAGCACATGGATTTTGGCGGCATCCGGATTGAAGATGATGTGCTGGTGACCAGTTCCGGAGCGCGCGTATTGGGTCCGGCGATTCCTAAAACCTGTGCCGAAATTGAAGCCTTGATGGCGGCTTAAAGAAGGTTTGAAACCTTAGTGAAATGCGTTGTACATTGCAACTTGTGTTCTCGATGTGAAATGTTGTTAAACACACCACCTTCACCATAACCTTAAGAAAGAGACCCGTGATGAAAAGAAAATTGATTGCCAAGGCTGCCTTGCTCGCCGTCCTGTGCGCCACTGCCGGTTATGCGGCAGCGGCCAAGACGCTGGTATTCTGTTCGGAAGGCAGCCCGGAAGGCTTTAATCCGCAGCTGTACACTACCGGCACCACTTTCGATGCATCGTCGGTGCCGATGTACAACCGCCTGGTCGAATTCGAACTGGGCACCACCAAGCCGATTCCAGGCCTGGCCGAATCGTGGACTGTGTCCGATGACGGCCTGACTTACACTTTCAAGCTGCGTAAAGGCGTCAAGTTCCATAGCAGCGCCAAGTTCAAGCCGACCCGCGATTTCAACGCCGACGACGTGCTGTTCTCGTTCAACCGCATGGGCGACGCCAATCATCCGTATCACAAGCTTGCCGCCGGCCAGAGCTTCGGTTACTACCTGGACATGGGCATGGACAAGATCATCGACAAGGTGGAAAAAGTCGATGACAGCACCGTGGTCTTCAAGCTGAAACATCCGGAAGCGCCGTTCATCGCTAACCTGGGCATGGATTTCGCCTCTATCCTGTCGGCCGAATATGCCGACAACATGAAGAAGGCGGGCACCCCTGAAGTGATCGACCGCGAACCTGTCGGCACCGGGCCGTTCCAGTTCGTGTCTTACCAAAAGGACGCCGTGATCCGCTACAAGGCCTTCGATGCTTATTGGGGCGGCCGGCCAAAGCTGGATAGCCTGATCTACGCCATCACCCCCGATGCTTCGGTGCGTTATGCCAAGCTCAAGGCGAATGAATGCCAGGTAATGGCGTTCCCGAAACCGGCTGACATCGAATTGATGAAAGCGGATCCATCCATCAAGATGATGACCAAGGAAGGTTTGAACATCGGTTACATCTCGTTCAATGTCGAGAAAAAGCCGTTCGATAACAAGCTGGTGCGCCAGGCGCTGAACATGGCGGTGGACAAGCAAACCATCCTCAAGACCGTCTATCAAGGCGCGGGGCTCGCAGCAAAAAATCCGATCCCGCCAACCCTCTGGGGCTACAACGACAAGATCAAGGATTACACCTACGATCCGGTCAAGGCCAAGGAATTGCTGGCTAAAGCCGGCTATCCGAACGGCGTTGAAGTCGAAATGTGGTACCTGCCGGTCACCCGTCCATACAATCCGGATGGCAAGCGCATGGCCGAGCTGATCCAGGCTGACTGGGCAAAAATCGGCGTCAAGACCAAGCTCACCACCTACGAATGGACTGAATACCTGAAGCGCAGCAAGCAGGGCGATCAGCACTCGATGATGTTCGGCTGGTCCGGCGACAATGGCGATCCGGATAATTTCTTCGCGCCGTTGCTGGGTTGTGAAGGTGTAAAGGGCGGCGGCAATACCGCGCGCTGGTGCAACAAGGATTACGAAGCGCTGATCCAAAAGGCCAAGCTGACGCCGAAGCAGGATGAGCGCGCCAAGCTGTATGAGCAGGCGCAGGTGATCTTGCATGAAGAAGCGCCATGGATAGACCTGGCCCATTCGGTCCGTTTTACGCCGGTACGCAAGGAAGTGATCGGCTTCAAGATGGCCGTGTTTGCCCATCATCACTTTGAGAAGGTTGATCTGGCCAAGTAAGCCACGGCCTGGTTTTTGTTCCGATATGAAGCCGCTCCCACCATGGCGTAGGAGCGGCTTAAATTTAACGTTAGCAAACGACAACAATCGGCAACAACGCGATTGCTGTCATTTTTCATCGAACAGGTAACGCCAATGTTTGGATTTCTCCTGCGCCGTGTCGGTTTGGTCATTCCGACCTTTCTCGGCATCACGCTGCTGGTGTTTTTATTGATACACCTTATCCCCGGCAACGCCGTCGAAGCCATGACCGGCGAGCGCGGCATGGACCCGGCCCGTTACGCGCAAATGGCGCACGAGCTTGGTCTCGATCAGCCGATTTACATGCAGTACTTTAACTATCTCGGTAACGTGTTCAAGGGCGACCTGGGTATGTCGATCATGACGCATACCTCCGT
This sequence comes from Collimonas sp. OK242, assembly GCF_900107095.1. Classification (GTDB taxonomy): domain Bacteria; phylum Pseudomonadota; class Gammaproteobacteria; order Burkholderiales; family Burkholderiaceae_D; genus Collimonas. Next base: position 9,501 of record NZ_FNOR01000010.1, on the reverse strand, counting down.
GCTGAGTGAATTCAAGACATTGTTCCCGGCGACGCTGGAGCTGTCTTTTTGCGCGATACTGTTTGCCCTGGCCATCGGTATGCCGGCCGGCATACTGGCCGCCTTGAAGCGCAATACCGTATTCGATTATTCGGTGATGGGCGCATCCCTGACCGGTTATTCAATGCCGGTCTTCTGGTGGGCGCTGTTGCTGATCCTGCTGTTTTCCGTGACCTTGGGCTGGACCCCGGTCTCGGGCCGCATCGAGATCCTGTTTGACGTGCCGCCGGTTACCGGCTTCATGCTGATCGACAGCTTGTTGTCGGACGATAGCGGCGCTTTTAAATCTGCGCTGTCGCACCTGATTCTTCCTACTATCGCGCTCGGCACCATTCCGCTGGCGGTGATTGCGCGCATGACGCGCTCCGCCATGCTGGAAGTCTTGCGTGAAGATTATGTACGCACCGCACGCGCCAAAGGCCTCTCGCCGTGGCGGGTGGTGGGTGTGCACGCTCTGCGCAATGCCTTGATTCCCGTAGTTACGGTGGTCGGCCTGCAAGTCGGCACCTTGCTGGCCGGCGCGATCCTGACCGAAACCATCTTTTCCTGGCCCGGCATCGGCAAATGGCTGGTGGCGGCGATTCAGCGGCGCGACTATCCGGTGGTGCAGGGCGGTATCCTGATGTCGGCGACCATCATCATTCTCGTCAATCTGGCCGTCGACTTGCTGTACGGCGTGATCAATCCACGTATTCGCCATCGCTCATGAACAACGTCAATGTACCGCCCGTTAGTGCGCCGCAAACTAACTCTTCGCCGAAGGCGGCCGTCAACGCGCCGCCGCATCCGCTGCGCGAATTCTGGGGCTATTTCAGCCAGAACCGCGGCGCCGTCATCGGCCTCGCCGTCATCATCGCGATGGTGTTGGCAGCCTTGTTTGCCGACGTCATCGCACCGCATTCGCCGATCGAACAGTTCCGCCAATCGACCCTGGTGCCGCCGGTATGGCAGGCAGGCGGCAGCAGCCAGTTCCTGCTCGGCACGGATCCGGTCGGGCGCGATATGCTGTCACGCCTGATCCATGGGGTTCGCCTGTCGCTGCTGATCGGCCTGGTTTCCATCTCGCTATCGCTAACCACCGGCGTGTTGCTCGGCCTGCTGGCCGGCTATTTCCGTGGCATGGTTGAAATCGCCATCATGCGTTTGATGGACATCATGCTGGCATTGCCGAGCTTGTTGCTGGCCATCGCCGTGGTTGCCATCCTGGGGCCTGGCCTGATGAATGCGATGTACGCGATTGCCGTCGTGATGCTGCCGCACTATGCGCGGCAGACGCGCGCCGCGGTCATCGGCGAGATGTCGCGCGATTACGTCAGCGCCTCGCGCATCGCCGGCGCCGGCACCTTGCGCATCATGTTCAATTGCGTGCTGCCAAACTGCCTGGCGCCCTTGATCGTACAAGCCACGCTCGGTTTCTCTTCCGCCATCCTGGATGCTGCGGCACTTGGCTTTCTCGGCATGGGCGCGCAACCGCCTACACCAGAGTGGGGCTCGATGCTGGCCAGCGCCATGGAATTCATCCAGAGCGCCTGGTGGGTGGTGGCGTTCCCCGGCCTGGCGATTCTGATCTCGGTCCTGGCGTTCAACCTGATGGGCGACGGCTTGCGCGATGCGCTCGACCCCAAACTGAAACGATAAGGCGAGATTCAACATGGCACTCCTAGAAATTAAGCAGCTGCGGGTCGAGTTCGGCTCGGCAGCATCGCCCTTTACCGCAGTCGATGGCCTGGACCTGAGTATCGAAGCTGGCGAAGTGGTCGGCATCGTCGGCGAATCCGGCTCCGGCAAGAGCGTCACTTCGCTGGCGTTGATGGGACTGATCGATTACCCGGGCCGCGTCAAAGGCGAACGCATGGCGTTTGACGGCCGCGACCTGCTGAAAATGCCTGAAAAAGAACGGCGCAGCATGCTTGGCAAAGACATCGCCATGATCTTCCAGGATCCGATGACCAGCCTCAATCCGTCTTTTACGGTCGCCTATCAATTGATTGAAACCCTGCGCGTGCATCAGGGCGGCTCCAAGAAAGAATTACGCGCCAAAGCGCTGGCGCTGCTCAAGCAGGTCGACATTCCGGATCCGGAACGGCGCCTGGATGCTTATCCGCATCAGCTTTCCGGCGGCATGAGCCAGCGCGTCATGGTCGCCATCGCGATCGCCTGCAATCCGCGTTTGCTGATTGCGGACGAGCCGACCACGGCGCTGGACGTCACGGTGCAGGCGCAAATGCTGGAGTTGCTGCTGCAACTGCAGCGCGACCGCGGCATGGCCTTGATGCTGATTACCCACGATCTGAGCGTCGTCGCCCAGACCGCGCAGCGGGTGGTGGTGATGTACGCAGGGCAGGTGGTGGAGACCGGCCGCGTGCCGGATATTTTCAACGCTCCCAAACATCCCTACACCCAGGCGCTGTTGGCGGCGCTGCCGGAGCACAATATCGGCCGTGCACGTTTGCAAACCATCCCTGGCGTGGTGCCGGGCCAGTACGATCGCCCCACTGGCTGCTTGCTCAGCCCGCGCTGTGCGTATGCGCAAGACCGTTGCGGGCAGGTGCGGCCGGAGTTGCTGGGAGAGGCGCAAGAACAGGTGCGCTGCCATTTCCCGCTAGACCGGGACGGTCGGCCGACTAAGGGCTGGTCGGAGATATCCAGAAAAACACCTGAACCTATGCAGGAAGCAATATTACGCAGCGGGATCGTATGATGATGAATTCGAACATGAGCGAAATCGCCAAGCCGGTCGTTTTGCTCGAAGCAAAAAACCTGGTCAAGCATTACAGCGTATCGCAAGGCCTGTTTAAGCCAAAGGCCACTGCACGCGCACTGGACGGCATCTCGTTCGTCTTGCAGCCAGGTAAAACGCTGGCAGTGGTGGGCGAGTCCGGCTGCGGCAAATCCACCCTGGCGCGCCAGATCACGATGATCGAACCGCCTACCGGCGGCGAGTTGTGGATGGACGGCGCCAATATTGCCGACGCCGATCACGCTACCCTGAAACGGGTGCGGCCGCTGGTGCAGATGGTGTTTCAAAACCCCTACGCCAGCTTGAATCCGCGCAAGAAAGTCGGGCAGATGCTGGAAGAGCCGCTGATCGTCAATACCCAGCTCGGCAGCAAGGAACGCGCCGACAAGGCGCAAGCGATGATGGCCAAGGTCGGCTTGCGGCCGGAACATTACAGCCGTTACCCGCACATGTTCTCCGGCGGCCAGCGCCAACGCGTGGCGATAGCGCGCGCCCTGATGCTGGACCCCAAGGTGATCGTCGCCGATGAGCCGGTTTCCGCTCTTGACGTATCGATCCAGGCCCAGGTGCTGAATCTGCTGATGGATTTGCAGCAAGCCAGCGGTGTCGCCTATCTGTTTATTTCGCATAACCTGTCGGTAGTCGAGCATATCGCCGACGACGTGCTGGTGATGTATCTCGGTAAAACGGTGGAGCACGGCAGCAAGCAGCAAGTATTCAGCCGGCCGCTGCATCCCTATACCAAGGCGCTGCTGGCCAGCACCCCGCGCATCGATCCGGCCCAGCGCCAGCAAAAGATGATGTTGCCGGGAGAGCTGCCGTCGCCGCTGGCGCCGCCGCCGGGCTGCAGTTTTAATAATCGCTGCCCTTATGCAATCGAGCGCTGCCGGCAGGAAGTGCCGGCCTTGCGCGAATTTGACGGTAGCCTGGTAGCTTGCCACCGGGTGGAAGAAATTCAGTGACAGGAAATGGCATGGTAAAGGGAAAGCAGCAGGGCTCGAAACTGAAACTGGCCGCCGCAATCGGCATGGCCGCGCTGCTGTGCGGCGCCGCCAGTATGGCATTTGCGGCCAAGACCCTGGTGTTTTGCTCGGAAGGCAGTCCGGAGGGTTTCAACCCGCAGCTGTTTACCACCGGCACTACCTTCGATGCTTCCTCGGTGCCTTTGTACAACCGCCTGGTCGCCTTCGAATTGGGCACCACCAAGATCATCCCGGCCCTGGCGGAGTCGTGGACGGTGTCCGACGACGGCCTGAGCTATACCTTCAAGCTGCGCAAAGGCGTCAAGTTCCACAGCAGCGCAAGGTTCAAGCCAAGCCGCGATTTCAATGCCGACGACGTGCTGTTTTCATTCAATCGCATGGCGGACGCCAGCCATCCGTTCCATCAGCTGGCTACCGGCGCCAGCTTCAGTTACTTCCTCGACATGGGCATGGACAAGATCGTCGACAAGATCAGCAAAGTCGATGCCTACACCGTGCTCTTCAAGCTGAAGCATCCGGAAGCACCGTTCATCGCCAACCTGGGCATGGACTTCGCCTCTATCCTTTCCGTCGAATATGCCGACAAGATGAAAGCGGCAGGCACGCCCGATGTGATCGACCGCGAACCTGTCGGCACCGGTCCGTTCCAGTTGGTGTCCTACCAAAAAGACGCGGTGATCCGCTACAAGGCTTTCGATGCCTATTGGGATGGCCGGCCGAAACTGGACAACCTGATCTTTGCCATCACGCCGGACGCCTCGGTGCGGTACGCCAAGCTCAAGGCCAACGAATGCCAGGTGATGGCGTTTCCCAAGCCGGCCGATATCGAATTGATGAAAGCCGATCCGGCGATCACCCTGTTGACCAAGGAAGGTTTGAACGTCGGTTATATCTCCTTCAATGTAGAGAAAAAGCCATTCGACAACAAACTGCTGCGCCAGGCCCTGAACCTGGCCACCGACAAGCAGACGATACTCAGGACGGTGTATCAAGGCGCCGGCCAGATCGCCAGGAATCCGATTCCGCCTACGCTCTGGGGCTACAACGACAAGATCCAGGACTATGGCTATGATCCGGTCAAGGCCAAGGCCTTGCTGGCCAAGGCCGGCTATCCCAACGGCGTAGCAGTCGAACTCTGGTACCTGCCGGTGACGCGCCCCTACAATCCGGACGGCAAGCGCATGGCCGAACTGATCCAGGCCGACTGGGCAAAGATCGGCGTCAAGGCCACTCTCGCCACCTACGAATGGACCGAGTACCTGAAACGCAGCAAGCAAGGGGTGCAGCAAGCGATGATGTTCGGCTGGTCAGGCGACAACGGCGATCCCGATAATTTCTTTGCAACTTTGCTGGGCTGCGAAGCCGTGCGCAGCGGCGGCAATACGGCGCGCTGGTGCAATACAGGTTTCGAGGCCCTGGTCCAGAAAGCCAAGCTCAGCAGGAACCAGGCCGAGCGCGGCAAGCTGTACGAACAGGCGCAGCTGATAGTGCATGAAGAAGCGCCATGGATACCGCTTGCGCACTCGCTGACGCACACGCCGATACGTAAGCAGGTGATCGGTTTCAAGATGTCGGCGTTCGCCTTGCATGACTTCAGCAAAGTCGATCTGGGCAAGTAAAATCGCCGGTGAATGCCGCATCAATTCCCACATTGTTTCTTTTGTGATAATTGCCGTCGCTGAGATTGGCTGGCCGGGGACTGGCGCGGCTTGGTACAATGGCAGCTTGTTCCTTCCCCCATATATACCAAGTCCATGATCGACATCCAACTTCTTCGCAAAGACATTGCCACCGTCGCCGCCCGTCTGGCCGCGCGCAAATTCCAGTTAGACGTCAACGGCTTCAATGCGCTGGAGGCCGAGCGCAAGCAAATCCAGACCCGTACTGAAGAATTGCAAGGCCAGCGCAACTCGCTATCCAAGCAAATCGGCATGCTGAAAAGCAAGGGCGAAGACGCTGCGGCCGTGATGGCTGAAGTGGCAGGTATCGGCGATGAACTGAAAGCATCGGCAACCCGGCTGGACCAGGTGCAGGAACAGGTCAGCGCGTTCTTGCTGTCAGTGCCGAATATCCCGCACGAAACGGTTCCGGTCGGCTCCGATGAGGCTGGCAATGTCGAAGTGCGCAAAGTCGGCACGCCGCGCAGCTTCGATTTTGAAGTGCGCGACCACGTTGATGTCGGTGCGGCCTTGGGCCTGGATTTCGACGTCGCCGCCAAGATCACCGGCTCGCGGTTTGTCGTCCTCAAGGGCGGCATTGCCCGCCTGCACCGCGCTCTGGGCCAGTTCATGCTGGACATCCACGGCGCTGAACACGGCTACACCGAATGCTACACACCCTACATCGTGAACGCCGATTCGCTGCGCGGCACCGGCCAGTTGCCGAAGTTCGAAGAAGATCTGTTTGCGGTAAAAAAGGGCGGCCAGGAAGGCGAGCAGGGCGCCGACCATGCCGCGCTGTACCTGATCCCGACGGCCGAAGTACCGTTGACCAACATCGTGCGCGATGAAATCGTTGCCGGCGAAACGCTGCCGATCAAGATGGCCGCGCATTCGCCGTGTTTCCGTTCCGAAGCCGGCAGCTACGGCCGCGACACGCGCGGCATGATTCGCCAGCACCAGTTCGACAAGGTCGAAATGGTGCAAATCGTGCATCCGGAAAAATCCTATGAAGTACTGGAAGAAATGGTCGGCCACGCCGAAAACATCTTGAAGAAGCTCGGCCTGCCGTATCGCGTGGTGTCCTTGTGCACCGGCGACATCGGTTTCGGCGCAGCCAAGACCTACGACCTGGAAGTATGGCTGCCGGCGCAAAACACCTACCGTGAAATTTCGTCGGTCTCCAACTTCGAAGCATTCCAGGCGCGCCGCCTGCAAGCGCGTTTCCGCAATGCGCAAGGCAAGACTGAGCTGGTGCACACACTCAATGGTTCCGGCCTGGCAGTCGGACGCACGCTGGTGGCATTGCTGGAGAATTACCAGCAGGCAGACGGCAGCGTGGAAATCCCGGCAGTGCTGCATCCGTACATGGGCGGCATCACCAAGTTGAGCGTATAAGTATTTGATTTGACGGGAATATTTGGCGGGAGGGAAGGGCAGGTGTTTACTCTGGAATGGTAAAAATAAAAAGACATTCCATAGTCAAAAAGAGTCTGCTATAATCTTGCGCTTTGCTGCATTAAACACAGCAAGTCGACCGAAACCGGAGAGGTGGCAGAGTGGTCGAATGTACTTGACTCGAAATCAAGCGTACGTTAAATCGTACCGTGGGTTCGAATCCCACCCTCTCCGCCAGATATATTCACTAACCCCTTGATGTTTAAGGGGTTTTTGTTTTTCTGGATGTTCTGGTATGCCATTCGGTATGCCATCTATGTTTGGCTCGGATTGAACGGTATTGGCATCGTGTGGACGGTGGTAGGTCAACGGAATCACGGTACCTCACGATATACAACTGAGCGATATCCGATGAAAATAAGAGGGCGTTCGATGAAATATGTGAGAAGCTTTGCACTCGAATATTTATGATCCTCTGAGAACTTCTCATAGTCGGCGTCATTGATGACGATTGATTCCGGAGTGTATCGCAATGCCGGAGCAATCTATTCCAGTTCGGTGATCGTTGTAGCTCATGACACCACCATATTTTTAAGCTTTTGATTTAAAAATGTTGGTGGACGGCGTTACTCGCATTTGACCTGAAGATGGTTTGACCTGCTCCCCAAGATTCTCTAGTTTTCTATTTGTGACGTGGCTTTGCAGCCGATTTCCGCTCCGCAAGCATCATCAGAATTGCGGCTTAAATTCCAATGATTACGTGGATATTATAATTTTTGCGGAGCGTATTCCGACTCATCTCAACGTATAAGTCAGAGTGCCGTAACCGAGCTGATCGAAGCCGCCGCTGTTTGGTCCGTAATTGCCACCGCCGCCTTCAGGGCGCACTTTCTCCGCGAACGCCTTTGTAAACGGCGCATCTTGCCCCTTGAGAACCACATAGTGGTTGTAGAACAATTCCCAGACCGGACGACTATCACCACGACCAGCACTGGAAATGACTTCCTGGGTCACGTCGCTGTTGCGATACGGTGTGTAAAGAACGTCCTCGCCTAGATTGTATTTGGCAATGTATTCAATACCTTTCAGGACGCGGCTGTCTTCATAACCGAAAAGGTCGTCGTGCTGATTCCACGCCATCTGGCAAAACGCACCCAGCAAGGAAACGTTCAGCGTATTGTGGCCCTGGTCACGCCCGCTCTCCTGCGTCTGCCCTAGCCCATCCGGATATATTTTCCATACCAGGTGATTGATGGCGCCATTGCCTCCGCCATGCTTGAAGTATTCGATCGCCTCGTTATATATGTCTCTGCGGTCAGTGAGTATGCCGATGGCAATCATGGAGTCCATGTTGGCGAGATCCCAGTTGGCCCAATAGTGGTCTATTTTTGCGCCGTTATGCCTCACCAGGAAATCATGGTTCATCGAATAAAAAACGTTCAGCATCGTCGTTTTGAAACGATTGAAATTATCCTCGGGCCATTTCTTGTATGTGCGCAGGATTTCTGCCGCATTGGCCAGCTGATAACCATATATTCCAGACGCCAGGAATTTGTCTGAGCTCCCGCTTATCCCGGTCAGCGTTGCCGACCAAGCGTCCAGGATGGAAGCAGCCTTGTCGGCATAGGCATCGTCGCCGCTGATCTTCCAGCGCAAAGCAAGCGCATAGGCTGCCGCAGCATCGTTAAATAGCGCACGGTAATTCTCTGGATGACCGGCACCGTCTTTGCCTCGGTAAACGACATCAACAGGATGCGGCGTCCAGTTTAGCGATGCATGAGGATTCTTGATAAGAACATTCCATCCATCAAGCCAAGGCTGTGCGCTTTGCGCAACTTTGGTTTTCATCCGCTCAAGATCAGCCTGGGTATGCAAGGCGCCAGGATGCGCAAAGGAATCTGCTCTTGCGGAAGCAGTACCAAGCGTGATCACTATCGCCACGCCGATAAAACTACTGATGCTTTTGAATGTGAAAGTCAATTTTTCCAACTCCGTGTGGGTGAATGTGATCGCATCTTCAATACGCCATCAAGTATCGAGAACTACCTGAGTGATGCCGTACCGCTCCTTGCCGGAGACGGCAAGCATATGCAAGGTCCGGCTGCCGACAGAATTTTGGACCTGGGTCTGACGATTAATGCAAATGCGTGTCAAGGCAGGAACGATTGTGCACCTCTATAAGTTGACAGGGCCAGCAGGGATTTTTCCGTCTGCGTGCGTCCTTCGCGATGTCGAAGCTTATGTGCCGAAACGCAGTGCAAAAACTCACAGCAATGGTGATTTCATGCGGCTTCAGGCGAATTTTGGATACGTCAACAGTCATTTCCTATGTTGTCGCGAATTCCTACGACAACAAACAAAGTGCGCACCTCATTTTCAGGACGAAAATTCAAACTCTTCAACTGTACCAAAAAAGCAACAAATGCATATATGCCGACGGCGGTTCGCAAACTTGGGATTATTATCTTTTGACGGTCAATCGAGATTGACCGATGAATTCAACATATAAGTGCCAGGAGATAAAAATGAAAAAATCGCTATTAGCGTTAGCTGTTCTGGGGACAATGGGCTGTATCAATACAGCATCCGCACAATCCAATGTCACCGTATATGGCCTGATCGATGCCACCATCAGCACCGTCAATCATGCTGACAAGAACGGCGACCGCCTGACCGGCATCCC